>JBMHDF010000001.1:0-99644 GCA_049889535.1 Parvibaculales bacterium
CCATAGGTTTCTTCCAAAATGGGCTGCAACATCTCATGCATATAATCAGGTTCTTCCTCGCCCTTTTTACAGGCAATATAGGTCGGGATATTATCCATCGGGCCGGGTCGATAAAGCGCCACAAGCGCGATAATATCTTCAAAACTATCTGGCTGCATTTTTTTCAAAACATCGCGCATACCCGCGCTTTCAAGCTGAAACACGCCGACTGTGTCACCAGCACCGAGCAGCTCGAATGTTTTCGGGTCATCAAAAGGAATTTTATTAATATCAACCGAAATGCCTTTTTGCGCTAAAAGCTCTATGGTTTTTTCAATCACGGTCAGGGTTTTTAAGCCTAAAAAGTCAAACTTCACCAAACCCGCTTTTTCAACCCATTTCATATTAAATTGAGTAACAGGCATATCCGATTTTGGGTCACGATAAAGTGCGACGAGCTTTTCTAACGGACGGTCACCAATCACAACGCCTGCCGCATGGGTCGAGGCATGGCGATAAAGCCCTTCTAACTTCAGCGCAATATCCATAAGCTGCTCTACTTTTGGATCGCTGTCGCGCTCCTCTTGTAGGCGCGTTTCCTCTTCTATCGCCTCTTGAAGCGTAACCGGGTTTGCCGGATTATTCGGCACCATTTTACAAATTCGGTCCACTTGCCCATAAGGCAATTGTAAAACGCGCCCCACATCGCGCAACACGGCACGCGCCTGTAATTTACCAAAAGTGATTATTTGCGCCACTTGGGCCTGACCATATTTTTTCTGCACATAACGAATAACCTCATCACGCCGCGTTTGGCAGAAATCAATATCAAAATCCGGCATGGACACACGTTCAGGGTTCAAGAAACGCTCAAACAGTAAATTAAATTTCAAAGGGTCAAGGTCTGTAATGGTGAGCGCCCAAGCAACCACCGAGCCTGCCCCCGACCCGCGACCAGGCCCCACCGCCACTTTATGTTCTTTCGACCATTTGATGAAATCAGCAACAATCAGGAAATAGCCAGGAAAACCCATTTTGGTAATAATATCCAACTCATAAGCGAGTCTTTTTTCATAAACCTCAACATCAACCGCGGGCGGGTTTTCTTTTAAGCGCTGTCGCAGCCCCTCCTCTGCCTGACGCTTTAATTCTTCGGCCTCTTCCCCTCCATCAAATGGCGGTAATATAGGCTCGCGTTGCAATGGCCGAAACGCACATCGACGCGCAATTTCAATTGTGTTTTCTGTTGCTTCTGGCAAGTCAGCAAATAAAGAAAGCATTTCTTTTGCCGATTTCAATCGATGGTCTGGCGTTAATCGCCGCCGGCTTTCCTCAACTGTATAAGTGCCCGCTGCAATGCATAAAAGCGCGTCATGAGCCTCAAAATCTTCCTCCGACTCGAAAAAACTTTGATTGGTCGCCACAAGCGGAATTTCTTGCGCATAGGCAGCATCAATGAGCTGGGTTTCGACAATGCCTTCATTGGGCAAATTATAACGCTGCAACTCAACATAAAGCCGATCCCCAAAAACAGCTTTTAAGCGGCTTAAATATGCCTGAGCTTGCTCGGGTTTTTCAGCCTCAAAAAGACGATTCACAGGGCCTTCAGGTCCGCCCGTCAAACAAATCAATCCAGCATGGTGTTGTTCTATCTTGTCTAGAGGTACACCCGCATGACCTGTTTCATTTTCTTGTAAATGCGCGGCGCTCACCAAAGCCATGAGGTTTTCATAGCCCTGTTCATTTTGCACAAAAAACACCAAATGCGGCAAAAGCCCGCTCGTTAACGGATTCGTGTCAGGCAAAGCGGCAATCTCTTTATCGCCGACAAGCGCCAGCGTGACGCCAGTAATTGGTTGCACACCTTTTTCAACCAATGTTTCTGAAAGCTCCAGCGCGCCGAATAAATTATTACGGTCTGTCACCGCAATTGCGGGCGCATCAAACCGCAAACAGGCATTATTGATATTGGTAACTTTCAAAGCGCCTTCGAGAAGTGAATATGCGCTATGTAAACGCAAATGAACAAATTTTGCCGTATGCGGCAAACTTTCCAGTAATTTATGCGGGACAGAATCAGTCATTTGCAAATGCCTTTACGGCTCAAAGGTTAGAAACGAATCTCCCTTTATTGTCTGACGCGGCTCAAGATTTGTCACGTTTTGCCTCAGCTCATTGCCCAAAAAACTGGGGGTAAATTTGCGCTTTATTAACAAAATGCACAAATCTATTCCCACGCAATGGCCAAGTTAGTTAATCAGCGCTTCGGCCACACTCCCCCACAACATGACCATATAGCCAAAGGCAGAAAGGGATAAAATCGCCAACACATCTTCAATATATTTTTTCATCAATAACTCCTAAATATTTTCTATTATGTTCATGTTTTGTTCTTTTTGTCAAACGCTTTTTTTACGCCTCAAATAAATCTTTAAGCTATTGAAATTAATAGAGAAAGTTAGGGGGTTATTTTAACAGGCCCGCTTCAAGCCGAACAATCCGGTCAAGACGTTGCGCCAGCGCCATATTATGCGTCGCGATTAACGCCGCTGCCCCCTGCGCTTTCAATGCTTGCATCATTAAATCAAACACAGCTTGCCCCGTTTCACTATCCAGCGAACCAGTCGGCTCATCAGCCAGAACCAAAACTGGTTGGTTAACCAAAGCGCGCGCAATCGCTACGCGTTGTTGTTCACCGCCAGACAGTTCAGCAGGAAAATGACTCAACCGCTCCCCCAACCCTAATGCGGTTAACAGCGGCACCGCTTTGTCAGCTGCCATTTGTTTCGTATCTCCCGCAATGCGCGCCGCTATGGCTACATTTTCAATCACCGTCAATTCGGCCAGCAAATTATGAAACTGGTACACAAAGCCAATATGATGGCGGCGAAAATAGGTGCGCTTTTGCTCACGCGCACGAGACATATCTTGCCCCTGTATGCGCACCACACCGTTTTGAACAGCCTCAAGCAAACCAGCCAAATGCATAAGGGTCGATTTACCCGCCCCTGACGGCCCCACAAGACCAACAATTTCACCTGGCGCTAGTTCAAGATTGACCCCGCGCAACACCTCAACCTGACGCTCGGCCTGTTGATATATATGCGTCAATCCCGTGATAGATAAAATAGCGTCTGATTTACTCATTGCGCAAAGCCTCCACCGGCTCTAGCTTCGCTGCCCGCCAAGCAGGATAAAGCGTTGATAAGAAACTCAATCCCAGCGCCATGATAACCACCAAAGCGACTTCCTCAAACACCATCGTCGCGGGTAATTCGCGTAAGAAATATACTTCGGCGGGGAATAATTCCGCTCCACTCACCGCAGTAATAAACTGCCTGATAGCCTCAATGTTTTCACAAAACACAACCCCGAGTAAAAGCCCAGCCAATGTCCCGACAATACCGATTGAGGCACCTGCCATAAAAAATATGCGCAATATCCCGCCACGCGAAACCCCCATGGTCCGCAAAACCGCTATATCACGGCTTTTATCCTTCACCAGCATGACCAGCCCCGAAACAATGTTTAAGGTTGCGACGAGCAAAATCAAGGTCAGGATTAAGAACATCACATTGCGTTCAACTTCTAATGCACCAGACAAAGTTGCATTGGCCTGCTTCCAATCAATTATATAAATTTCTTCTGGGCTGGCCGCTTCCAGTCTATCACGCATGAGCCTTATTTGGTCCGGGTCAGACACCACAACCTCAAGCGCTCCCTGATTGAGTTTTGCGCCTATCAACCCGCCAAGCGTTTCATCATTCGTAAAAATGAAATTTAAATCATATTCAGACAGCCCAACCTCAAAAATCGCAGCAATTTCATATGCGCGTAAACGCGGTGTGGTACCAAAAGGTGTGACCGCACCTTTCGGGGCGATCAGTGCTAATGATGAACCAATATCGAGTCCCAATCTTTGCGCGAGGCGACTGCCAATCGCGATTTGGTTACCCGCTGCGATATTTTGCAAATCACCAGCCAAAATATTGCGCGCTAATATTGGAAAGCTTTCAAGGTTTTTTTGCGGTAACCCGCGCACAATCGCCCCGCGCGCCGCATTGCCAGAGGAGACCATCACCTGACCTTCCAGAAAAGGTGTCACTCGCACCACCCCCTCAACCGCGCTTAATTTCGATTGAACATGATAAATATCATCATAACTCGCAGTCAAAGAGTGCACTGTTGCATGCCCGCCAACCCCTAAAATGCGGTCAAGTAAATCTGTGCGAAAGCCATTCATGACTGCCATGACGATAATCAAAGTCGCCACACCCAGCATAATCCCGAGAAAAGAAACCCAAGAAATGAGAGAAATCACGCTTTCCCGTCGCTTCGAGCGGATATAACGAAGTGCGAGAAGCCATTCATAACTGGCAAAGGGGTTTTGTTTTCGACGTTTCGTCATACCCTGCGCTTGTCCTCTCTTAGCCCCTTAATTGAGTTGTGCCATTCAATGATTATGTTTTATTTGACGAAACATCTCAACTGCTTGGTCTAGGGTCAAGCTTTGCTTTTCGCCAGTGGCGCGATTTTTAATCTCAATTTCGCCCGCCTCTGCCCCGCGTGGGCCAATCACCGCCTGATAAGGCAAACCAATCAAATCCATATTTGAAAATTTTGACCCCGCGCGCTCATCACGGTCATCATATAATACCTCAACACCAATGCCCTCAAGAGCGGTATAAAGCTTGGCACAAAGCTCATCCGTCAATTCATGACCGGTTTTTAAATTAATCAAACCAACATGAAACGGCGCCACAGCAAAAGGCCAAATAATACCATCATCATCATGGCTAGCCTCGATAATACCGCCAACCAAACGCGACACACCAATACCATAAGAGCCTGAATGCACGAGTGTTTCTTTGCCATCTGGACCCGCAACAGTGCAGTTCATGGCTTTGGAGTATTTATCTGCAAAATAAAAAATATGCCCCACCTCAATACCACGCGCCTGCACGCGCTTATCTTCGGGTACCTCCTCAAAGAAACGTCCCTCGTCATGTTTTTCATCAGTTGCAGCATAAGCAGAAGTGTATTTCTCAATGACTGACGCCAAATCACTTTCATAATCCACCTCATCGCCAGGGGCAGCTATATCAATCAAATCACGATGACAAAACACTTCAGACTCGCCGGTTTCAGCTAAAATAATAAATTCATGGCTCATATCGCCACCAATCGGCCCTGTATCAGCCGCCATCGGTATGGCGCGCAAGCCAAGGCGTTCAAAAGTGCGCAAATAAGCCACAAACATTTTTTGATAAGATTGTCGCGCCGATGCCTCGTCCAAATCAAATGAATAGGCATCTTTCATCAAAAATTCACGCCCGCGCATCACGCCAAATCGTGGCCGAATTTCATCCCGAAACTTCCATTGAATATGGTAAAGATTACGCGGTAAATCTTTATAGCTGCGCACATTATCTCTGAAAATTTGGGTGATTTGCTCTTCATTTGTTGGACCATAAAGCAAAGCGCGGTCATGGCGGTCGATGATGCGCAGCATTTCTTTGCCATAATCCTCATAACGCCCTGACTCCTGCCATAATTCAGCAGATTGAATGGTCGGCATTAACACTTCCAACGCGCCAGCGCGGTCTTGTTCCTCGCGCACAATATTCGCGATTTTGGTCAAAACGCGCTGCCCGAGCGGCAACCAGCTATAAATCCCAGCACTTGATTGGCGCACCATGCCGGCCCGCAACATAAGGCGGTGAGACACAATTTGAGCCTCAGCAGGGTTTTCTTTTAATGTTGGCAAAAAATATTTCGATAAGCGCATTTCAATCTCTTCATTTAATCAACTTTTAGGCATTACCGCTTAAAACACCAGAAGTCAAAACCCAAAATACCAACCCGTAAAGCACGCTGGCTAGCAGTGTCGTGAAGCCCATTTTTTTTAAGATATTGGGTTGGTGGGGCGCGCTTTTGGGTGAGCCAGGTTCAATCTCCCCCTCTTCCTCTTGGGTGACAACACCAAAGGGAAGAATGATAAATAAAGACAAAAACCAAATCATGCCGTAAATCGCCAAACCAAAAGTGAAATTTATTTCAATCACGTCTCACCTCTTTCAACTTTAGACTTCGCAAAAGTTTACCATAACTTCTGGTTTTTTGCCCCATCGACGTCGCATTTCGCGCCGCACATAATTTTTAACATCTTCGCGTGCACGATCTGGCGAAATTTTGCCATTTTCAGGCAAAGCCCGCTCCACAGCATCGCTTATCCAATCTTCAAGTCGCACCCCTAAACCATCATCGTCAGGCAGACCCATTAAGCTAATGGCTGGCGCACCCACCACACGATTGCTCTGGTCAAGCGCAATAGCAACACTCACCACGCCCGCAAAAGCCAATTTACGCCGCGCAATGGCAGGGCTTTCATGCTCATACATAAACACATCACCATCAAGATGCACACGCCCCTTCACCACAACATCAATAATGTCGGCCTCACCCGGCAAGAGTTTAACCATATCGCCATTGCGGGCGCGTATCGCTTTTTTTACGCCCAATGATTCGGCTAAATCCGCATGGGCAAGCAAGTGCCGGTGCTCACCATGAACAGGGACGGCATATTTTGGTTTCACCCAATCATACATTTGAACTAATTCTTCGCGATTCGGGTGACCCGATACATGCAGGCATTTTTCACCAGATGTCAAAATCGTCACATCAAGCCCCGCCAGATGGTTTTGTAAATCTAAAATACCAGTCTCATTACCCGGTATCATTTTAGATGAAAAAATAACCGTATCGCCTTTTTCAAGAACCAGATGCGGGTGCGTGCCAGCGGCAATGCGCGCCAAAGCCGCGCGGGGCTCACCTTGCGACCCCGTACAAAGAATAAGCAATTTATCGGGCGGCAAATATCCCGCTTCTTCTTCTGAAATCAGCTTGGGAAAATCTTTTAAATAACCAGTTTTGCGCGCCGCATTATATATCCGATGCATACCCCGCCCAACAAGCGTCAGGTGACGGTCGCAGGCTTTGGCGGCACGGCCAATCGCAGCCAGTCGTGATACATTGGAAGCAAAAGTCGTCACCACAACACGACCCGTGCAATCTTTAATGGTTTCTAACAAACCCTCCGCAACATCAGACTCTGAACCAGAAAAACCTGGCGAGAGAACATTGGTCGAGTCACAAATAATCGCCTCAACCCCCTCCTCACTAAATGCCTTAAGCGCCTCACTATCCGTGACTTTGCCAATTAATGGGTTAGTATCAATTTTCCAATCACCCGTGTGCAAAATATTACCAAGCGGGGTGCGTATGGCCAGCGCAAATGGTTCCGCAATCGAATGGGTCAGGCCAATCAAATCAATCTGAAACGGCCCTAAAGCAAAAGACGCATCGAGCGATAAAATATGAAGCGGCGCCTCATTTTCTAACCCTGCCTCTTTTAATTTCAACTTCACTAACTCTGCCGTAAAGGGCGTCGCATAAATAGGACAGCGCAATCGTGGCCATAAATATGCCACCGCGCCAATATGGTCTTCATGCCCATGCGTCAAAACCAGCCCCTTAAGCCGCTTTTTATGCTGCTCGATAAACCGCGTATCCGGCATAATCACATCAATGCCTGGGTCACGCTCATCACCAAAAGTGACCCCCGCATCAACCATAATCCAGTCGCGCTCACCTGAGGTGCCATAGCCATACAGATTCAAATTCATACCAATTTCGCCAGTGCCACCAAGCGGCACAAAAACTAAATTTGTGTCCTTACTCATTTTCTGCCCTTTGCGGAAAATAAACATCACCGGCTGAAATTGTCATCACCTCACCAGCCGCAGTTTCAAGGCATAATCGGCCATCATCGGTTAAATCAATAAACTTGCCAGTTACAGTCTCACGCGGCTGACGGACGCTGATTGTTTCTCCTAAACCTTTGGCTCGTGATAACCATTCAGGCTTAAGCGCAGCAAACCCTTCTTGCTCCCATTTGATGAACCAAGCTTGCAAATGATGCGCTAAATTTTTCAAAAATGTATCTGGTGACACTTCAACGCCAATCGCTGTTTTCAATGCAATAGCGGGATATGGCGTATCGGTTGGTGCTGACACAAGATTCACACCAATACCAATCGCTAAATTGCGCATATCTTTATCAAGTGTTTCAAGTAAAAGTCCGGCGATTTTGGCATCCTCCAGCAATACATCATTAGGCCATTTAAGCTTAAGAGTTAGCTTGGATTTGTCATTTGCCCAGTCGTTTGTAACGTCATTTAACAGCACCTCTGCCAATGCGTCATAAACAGCAAGCCCGGCCACAAAACCCAACTCCGCCAGATTTTCGCGCGCGCATTGAGGCGCACAAACATAGCTGGCCATTAGATTACCACTGGTGGATGTCCAATGACGCCCCAAACGCCCGCGTCCTGCGGTTTGCACGTCAGCGCGCACCCACACTGGCTGCTCGCCAGCATTATGACCATCCGCAATCAGACGACGCGCATATTCATTTGTGCTATCAAGTTCCGCAAAGGAAAAATATTTGATGCCTTCTGGAAAACCAGCCATCAGCGCCCAAGTTGGATTTGTGCAAAATCAACATCAGCCAATAATGCATCTGCAGCAAATTGAGCCAAATCAATCAAAGGCGCCGGATAAGCAAAAAACAAAATCAGAATGCCCGCGCAAATAAGAGAAACAAAGCGTAAATTCGTTGGCATAGCAATAATTGCATCTTCTTGTGGCTCATCTAGATACATGATTTTCACGACTCGCAAATAATAATAAGCCCCAACCACACTGGCCAAAACACCAATTATCGCGAGCAGATAAAGGTCGGCATTGATTGCCGCACGGAACACATAAAACTTGCCAAAAAAGCCAGCCAATGGCGGAATACCCGCCAGCGAGAACATAAAGGCCGCTAAACAAAAAGCCATCACAGGCTGGCTGCGGCTAAGCCCCGCCAGACCCGAAATTTTCTCGACAACCCCTTGATTATTGCGCATGGACAAAATGCAGGCAAATGTCCCAATGGTCATAATGACATATAAAATCATATAAATAATAAGCCCACTCACACCCTCATGGCCAACAGCTGCGAAGCCGACTAACGCAAAGCCAATATGCCCGATTGAAGAATAAGCCATCAGGCGCTTAATGTTATTCTGGCCAATTGCCGCAAACGCCCCAAGCACCATACTGGCCAAAGACATGAACACAATAATTTGCAGCCAAATATCAACAGAGTTTGGAAATGTCACCATCACAGCGCGGAGAAACAAAGCCATTGCCGCTAATTTTGGCGCGGCAGCAAAAAATGCTGTTACTGGTGTTGGTGCGCCCTCATAGACATCTGGTGTCCACATATGAAACGGCACAGCCGAAATTTTAAACGCAAGGCCCGCCAACATGAACACCAAACCAAAAATCAAACCAAGCTGATTTGCACCTTCTGTTTGCGGCGCGAGCAGAGCAAGATCAGTAAAATTGACAGTGCCAGTAAAGCCATAAATAAGCGATATACCATAAAGCAACATACCTGAGCTCAGCGCACCTAAAACAAAATATTTTAAGCCTGCTTCTGTTGACCGCCCGCTATCGCGATTAATCGCTGCCACGACATAAAGCGCCAGACTTTGCAGCTCAAGCCCCATATATAATGCTATCATATCATTCGCAGAAATCATGATAAGCATGCCGCATGTCGCTAAAATGACGAGAACAGGAAACTCAAATCTGGCGATTTTTTCTTTTTCCATAAAGCCTTGCGCCATAAACAACGCCACAGCCACACTTACCAGTGTCAGCACTTTCATTAGATTGGTAAAACCATCAACCTGCAACGCACCATTGAAAATGGTTTGTTTGGGCATCGCCTCAACCAGCACAATCACAGCCGCCGCCAAAGCAAGCATAATCGCCCCCCAATTCACCACGCGTGAGCTATCGCCTGTCGCATATGCGCCAAACATAAGCAGCCCCATCGCGCCAATAAAGAGCGTCAGTTCCGGAAGAAAAATAATCAGATCTTGCATTAACATTTTATGACCTCACATTCCGGTGGTCGAAGGTAAAAAGGCATTATTATAGTTTTCCAACAGGTTCTGGATAGAAACTGCTGTTAAATCTAAAATTGGCATTGGCCAAAACCCAAAAACAAGCGTCGCAATGGCTAAGGGCACAATGATAAATATTTCACGGCGGTTCATGTCTTTAATATCCAAAAGTGACTCATTACTTAACTCGCCAAAGCTGATACGCCGATAGAGCGACAAACCATAGGAAGCCGATAAAATCACGCCTGTCGCCGCCAATAAAGCGGTCCAGGTACTGACCTGAAATGTCCCAATAATAGTCAAGAACTCGCCAACAAACCCTGACGTACCTGGCAGGCCAACATTGGCCATCGTTAATAGTAGGAAGAAGAAAGCATAAACCGGCATGCGATTGGCAAGCCCGCCATAAGCAGAAATCTCGCGCGTATGCATGCGGTCATACACCACCCCAACACACAGGAACAAGGCACCCGAAATCCAGCCATGCGAGAGCATTTGGAACACCGCTCCCTGCACACCTTGTTCATTTAGAGAGAAAATGCCCATTGTGACATAGCCCATATGCGCGACTGAAGAATAGGCAATGAGTTTTTTCATATCTTCCTGCGCAAGCGCGACAAGTGAGGTATAGATAATTGCAATCACACTGAGCGCAAAAACCCAATCTGCAAATTCGGCGGAGGCGAGCGGAAACATTGGCAGTGAAAAGCGCAAAAAGCCATAGCCACCCATTTTCAGCAAAACACCAGCCAAAATAACCGAGCCAGCCGTTGGGGCTTCCACATGCGCATCTGGCAACCAAGTATGCACAGGCCACATTGGCATTTTAACAGCAAAGCTGGCAAAAAACGCTAACCATAACCATGTCTGCGCATCTGCATCAAAGGTAAAATTATGCAAATCAGGAATATAAGTTGTGCCGCTTTGCCAATACATATACATCACACCAAGCAGCATCAAGACGGAGCCGAGCAAGGTATAAAGGAAAAACTTGAAACTTGCATAGACGCGGCGCGCCCCACCCCATATGCCAATTATCAAGAACATTGGAATAAGGCCAGCCTCAAAGAAGAGGTAAAAAAGAACCAAATCTAAGGCACAAAAAACACCAATCATCAGTGTTTCGAGTATTAGGAAAGCCACCATATATTCACGCACGCGATGCGTTACGGCATCCCAACTCGCTAAAATACAAATTGGCATAAGCGAGGTCGTCAAAATGACAAACAAGATCGAAATGCCATCAACCCCCATCGCATAATCAATACCGCCGCCAATCCAGTCAAAGCGTTCGATAAATTGAAAATCGGCAGTCGAGCTGTCAAAAGAAAATAATAAAATTAGGCTCAAAATCAGCGTGGTAACAGTTGTCCAAAGCGCAACCGCGCGGGCGTTACGCGCAACAACTTCCTCATCACCACGAATGAGCATAATGAAGATAGCCCCCAAAAGAGGTAAAAAAGTCAACGTACTTAAAATGGGCCAATCTAGCATTAGTGACCTCCCGTCAGCATAAACCAGCTTGCCAGGCCTGCGACACCGAGAAGCATGGCAAAAGCATAGTGATATACATATCCAGATTGCAATTTGACAATACGTTGCGTCATGCGTTGCACCTGCGCCGCCACACCGTCAGGGCCAAGGCCATCAATTAACATACCATCACCAATTTTCCAGAATTTGCGCGCCAGCCATTTTGCCGGACGCACGAAAATGACATCATACAGCTCGTCGAAATACCATTTATTCAACAAAAAGCGGTAGAGAATATCTTGCTCTTTAGCAAGCTGCACAGGCACATCAGGGCGTTTAATATAAAAATACCAAGCCGTGATAAACCCTAAAATCATTGAAATAAGCGGCGCGTAAATAACGATTTTGGGTACATGATGCAAATCCACCAGAATTGTATTATCCGGATTGGTGAAAATCGCTGCGCCCCAGAAGCCAAGTTGCCCCTCGCCAATAAACAGGCTCTTAAACGCCATACCAGCACCCAATGCCCCAACAGCAAGCAAAATAAGCGGCACCATCATGACAGCTGGGCTTTCATGCACATGGCTTAACTGATCGCTGGTTAAGCGTGTCTTACCATGAAAAGTCATAAACATTAATCGCCATGAATAAAATGACGTAAACAAAGCCGCAACCACCAACAACACAAAGCCAAACATATGACCTGCGCCATTAGCTGCAAAAGCTGCCTCAATAATCGCATCTTTGGAATAATAACCAGCCGTCAATGGAAAGCCGGTTAAGGCAAGAGTGCCAATGAGCATTAACATCCAAGTAAAAGGTATCATTTCTCTGAGACCGCCCATATTACGCATATCTTGCTCATCACTCATCGCGTGAATGACCGACCCAGCCCCTAAAAACAGCAGGGCTTTAAAAAACGCATGGGTGAAGAGATGAAAAATCGCAACCTGATAAGCCCCAATACCAAGCGCAACAAACATATAACCAAGCTGTGAGCAAGTTGAATAGGCAATCACACGCTTAATATCGTTTTGAACAAGCCCAACGGTGGCCGCAAAAAACGCGGTAATAGCGCCAAAAATTGTCACCACACCCAATGCTGTTGGCGACAGTTCAAATAAAGGTGAGCAGCGGGCGACCAAAAAGACCCCCGCCGTCACCATTGTCGCCGCATGAATAAGCGCAGAAACAGGGGTTGGGCCTTCCATCGCATCAGGCAGCCATGTATGCAATAAAAATTGCGCAGATTTACCCATCGCCCCCATAAAAAGTAGCAAGCAAATCGTCGTGAGCACGGGGACATTAAATCCGAGAAACTGGAATGTACCATCAGCCAATACAGGCGCGGCGGCAAATACATCATCAAAATGAATGGACCCGACTGAAAAATATAACGCCCCCAGCCCCAGAATAAGGCCAAAATCACCGACCCGATTGACAACAAAGGCTTTAATTGCCGCCGCATTTGCAGATGGCTTTTTAAACCAAAACCCAATCAATAGATAAGACGCCAGACCAACACCTTCCCAGCCAAAAAATAATTGCAGAAAATTATCGGCTGTGACCAACATCAGCATGGCGAAAGTAAATAAAGATAAATAAGCAAAGAAACGCGGACGGTGTGCATCATGGCTCATATAACCAATGGAATAAATATGCACGAGGCTTGATACACCATTCACCACAACAAACATCACAGCAGTAAGCATATCAACCCGCAAGGTCCAATTCGCTTCAAAGCTTCCTGATTTAATCCAATCCAAAACCTGAACAGTTTGTGGCCCGTTAAATAATATATCGGCAAAAACCGCGCCTGATAAAATGGCAGCACTCACCATCAAGCCGCAAGTGACCAATTCGCTGGCACGCGCACCAATCAAGCGGCCAAACAAGCCCGCAATGATGGCGCCGATTAAAGGCAGAAAAACAATCGCTGTTGACATAGTTTTTTAACCTTTCATCTGACTGACATTTTCAACGGCAATATCGCCGCGATTACGGAAGTAAATCACCAAAATAGCCAGCCCAATCGCCGCTTCACCAGCCGCGACGGTTAACACAAGCAAAGAGAAAATTTGCCCGGTAATATCTCCCATATAAGAGGAAAACGCGACAAGGTTGATATTCACAGCCAAGAGCATCAGCTCAATTGACATCAGGATAATGATGATATTTTTCCGGTTCAGAAAAATACCAAAAATACCAATGGTTAATAATATAGCGGCCAAAGTGAGGTAATGCCCCAGCCCGATATTCATTCCATATTCCATAGTGTTATCACCCTAACCCTTTGTCCCAATACCCTGACCGGGCTTAACCTTAACAATTTCCACACCATCTTCTTTTGTGCGCGCATTTTGCGCCGCAATATTTTGGCGGCGTGGATTATCTGTTTTTTGAAGCGTCAGCACAATCGCACCAATCATAGCGACCAGTAAAACCGCGCCTGCGGCCTGAAAATAGAAAATATAATCTGTATATAAAACGCGCCCGATAGCTTCGGCATTGCTCATGCCTTCCGGTGTTGCTTTAGGTCCAGTTAATGCGATTTCAGAATTAAAACTGCCGCCACCAAGCACCAGCACCAACTCAATTAACAGCACCAGACCAATCAATCCGCCAACTGGCAAATATTGTAAAAAGCCCTCGCGCATGCGGCTGAAATCAATATCCAGCATCATTACTACGAATAAAAACAACACCGCCACCGCGCCGACATAGACAATGACAATCAACAAAGCGAGAAACTCTGCTCCCATCAGCACGAATAAGCCAGCTGCATTAAAGAAGGTCAAAATCAAATATAAAACTGAATGCACAGGATTGCGCGATGCAACCACCATCAGGGCGCTGGCAACGCTCACACTGGCAAAAAGGTAAAATACAAAGCTTGTTAACATCATGATGGTTTCAATTCCTGATTAGCGATAAGGCGCGTCCAGCTCTAGGTTTTTAGCAATCTCGATTTCCCATCGGTCACCATTGGCCAGCAATTTTTCTTTATTATAAATCAGCTCTTCACGTGTCTCGGTTGCAAATTCAAAATTCGGCCCCTCGACAATAGCGTCCACCGGACAAGCTTCTTGGCAAAACCCGCAATAAATACATTTCACCATATCAATGTCATAACGAATTGTGCGGCGCGTGCCGTCATTATTACGAGGACCCGCTTCAATTGTAATGGCTTGAGCTGGGCAAACCGCCTCGCATAATTTGCAGGCAATACAACGCTCCTGCCCATTTGGATAACGGCGTAGCGCATGCTCACCCCGAAAACGAGGGCTCAAAGGACCTTTTTCATATGGGTAATTAATGGTTGCTTTGGGCGCGAAAAAATAACGCATTGCCAAGGCAAATGCCGAGACAAACTCGCTTAAAAAAAGTGACCGTGCAGTGCGATCAAGCCAAGCCATATTCAAATCCTCTTCTCTCTTAAGGCGCCAGATTGAAATATTGTAAAACACCAGCCGTCAACACCACCCAAATGAGCGAGAACGGCAAAAACACCTTCCAGCCCAAACGCATAAGCTGGTCATAGCGATAACGCGGCACCATAGCTTTAGCCATGGCGAACATGAAAAACATGAAACACAGTTTCAAAACAAACCAAACAACACCCGGCACCCAGTTAAACGGCGCAATGTCAACAGGTGGCAACCAACCGCCCAAAAATAAAATCGTTGTCATAGCGCACATCAAAACAATATTCGCCAGCTCCCCAATCATAAAGACCACATAAGGGGTTGATGAATATTCGACCATGAAGCCCGCCACAAGCTCAGACTCAGCCTCTGGCAAATCAAATGGCGGCCGATTGGTTTCAGCTAAGGCTGAAATAAAAAACACGACAAACATTGGGAAAAGCGGAATGCAAAACCAGACGGTTTTTTGCGCCAAAACAATATCGGTCAAATTGAGCGAGCCGACGCATAATAAAACCGTGATGATAACTAAGCCAATGGATACTTCATAAGACACCATTTGAGCCGCAGAACGTAATGCGCCCAAAAATGGATATTTTGAGTTTGATGCCCAGCCCCCCATAATCACGCCATAAACGCCTAATGAGGAAATCGCCAAAATATATAAAATGCCGACATTTAAATCCGCGACAGCCCAGCCCTCATTCACCGGGATAACCGCCCATGCGCTCAAAGCTAAAAACATGGTGACAAAGGGAGCCAGCAAGAAAATAAATTTATTTGAAGTCGTCGGTATAACAATTTCTTTAACCAGATATTTCAAAATATCGGCAAAACTTTGCAGCAAACCAAATGGCCCCACAACATTCGGACCGCGCCGTAATTGCACCGCTGCCCAAACTTTTCTGTCCGCATACATAAAAAAGGCAAGCGCCAGTAGCAAGGCCAACATAATCGCCAAACTATGGGCGACAATAATCAAACCTGGCAAAACATATGTGTCAAAAAAAACGCTATCCATCTGTTCCGGTTCCCTTTTCACGATGATTTGCCTGCTGGCTACAATCAGCCATAATGGCTGATGCACGGCAGACCGGATTGGTCAGATAAAAATCTCTTGTGTAAGCAGCAAAAGGCGCTGACAGCAAATCCGTGATTGCTTCTTTCGCGGGCGCTTGAGGTGCTTGTGCTGGGGCAATCTCATCAATCGCGGCCATATGTGGATGAATCTCAAACATTTTGGCCCGTAATGCATCAAGCGTGTCAAAAGGCAACGCCCCATCAATATTGGCCAGCTTATCAGAAAGCGCCCGTAAAATTTTCCAATCCTCACGCGCATCACCAGGTGGGAAACCAGCTGGCTCCGTCATCTGCACCCGACCTTCAGTGTTAATATAAATGGCAGATTTTTCAGTATAAGCTGCGGCTGGTAAAATCACATCAGCACAATGCGCCCCAGCATCACCATGCGAGCCAATATAAATTGTGAAGCAATCCGTCAATTTGGCCGTGTCAATTTCATCAGCGCCCAACAAGAACATTGTCTCGATTTTGCCATTTGCAGCATCGTCAAGAATGGCCGCCACATCGCGATTTGAATCCTTAGGCAAAAACCCAAGATCCAGCCCTGCAACCCGTGCTGCCGCTTGATGCAAGACATTAAAACCATTCCAATCATCGTTTATCATGCCGGTTGCTTCAGCAAGCTTAATCGCAGCCGACAATACAGCCGCGCCGTCTTGTTGCGCCAATGCGTCTTGACCGATAATAAGCATGGGGCGCTCCGCATTTTTCAAGACATCAAAAAACGCGCCCTCTCCTTTGGCTAAAGACTCAAGCGTGTCACGCCCCTGCCCCAGAACTTCATGCGCATAGGTTAAATCAGCTGGTGTGCCAATAGCCGCAATCGCGAAATCACCTTGCAACCAACGCTTGCGGATACGCGCATTAAGAACTGGCGCTTCCTTGCGTGGGTTAGAACCAATAATTAACAAAGCGTCTGCTTCATCAATCCCTGCAATGCTTGAATTGAATATATAATTGGCGCGTGGACCGGAAAGCTTGGCGCCGTCTTGGCGACAATCCATATCACCACTGCCAAGCTTGGTCATGAGTTGCTGCATGGCAAACATGCTTTCAGCACACGCTAAATCACCAGCCAGCGCCGCAGTTTTCTTTTCTTTACCCTTTAGCTGATTAGCAATTGCCGCGAAAGCATCATCCCATGAAACAGGCTCTAAAGATTTTCCGCGCCACAAATAAGGTGTATCCAGACGCTGCCTGTTCAAGCCATCCCAAACAAAACGGGACTTATCAGACAACCATTCCTCATTTATGTCATCATGATTGCGCGGCATGATACGCATGACTTCGCGCCCGCGCGTATCAACACGAATATGGCTGCCCACCGCGTCCATCACATCAATGGTTTCAGTCTTTTTTAATTCCCAAGAACGGGCTTTAAAAGCATATGGTTTTGAGGTCAGCGCTCCGACCGGGCAAAGGTCAATCACATTTCCAGAAAGCTCAGACGATAAAGACGCTTCTAAATAAGTGGTGATTTCCATATCCTCACCACGTCCAATCGCACCGATTTCCGGAACCCCTGCAACTTCTGTTGAAAACCGCACACAGCGCGTACATTGAATACAACGCGTCATAATGGTTTTAACCAAAGGCCCCATTTCTTTGTCTTCAACAGCGCGCTTATTATCTTCAAACCGGCTTGTATCATGCCCGTAACCATAAGCCTGATCTTGCAAATCACATTCGCCGCCCTGATCGCAAATTGGGCAATCAAGTGGATGGTTGATGAGCAAAAACTCCATCACACCTTTGCGCGCGGTTTGTACAGCGTCAGACTTTGTATCAATCTCCATGTCTGGTGCAACGGGCATAGCACAGCTGGCCACAGGCTTTGGCGCCCCTTTGACATTCACCAAACACATGCGGCAATTCCCCGCCACAGAAAGCCGTTCATGATAGCAAAAACGCGGGATTTCAGCACCAGCCTCTTCACAAGCTTGCATAATGCTTGTGCCGGGTGCGACCTCGACATCAATATCATCAACTTTGACTTTAATCGTATCACTCATTACTCAGCTGCCTCTTTGGGTGCATCATTATTTTTGGCCAAACGCGCCTCAACTTCCGGACGGAAATGACGGAACAAGCCTTGAATTGGCCAAGCCGCTGCGTCGCCAAGCGCGCAAATTGTATGGCCTTCAATCTGTTTTGTAACATTCAAGAGCGTGTCAATTTCTTGCGGCTTAGCCTGACCGCTGGCCATGCGCTCCATCACGCGCCACATCCAGCCTGTGCCCTCACGGCATGGCGTGCATTGCCCACAACTTTCATGTTTATAAAAATGCGAAATACGCGCAATCGCTTTAACAATATCTGTCGATTTGTCCATCACAATCACCGCCGCCGTACCCAGCCCGGACTGGACCTCTTTCAGGCTATCAAAATCCATTAAAACCGTGTCGCAAATATCTTTTGGAAGTAATGGCACAGACGATCCGCCTGGAATAACTGCGAGCAAGTTGTCCCAACCGCCACGCACACCGCCAGCATGCTTCTCGAGTAGCTCTTTGAGCGGTATCCCCATCTCTTCTTCAACATTGCATGGGGTGTTCACATGTCCGGAAATACAAAACAGCTTTGTGCCTGTATTGCCTTCGCGCCCTAAGCCAGAGAACCAGCTTGCGCCGCGCCGCAAAATGGTCGGCGTCACCGCAATGCTCTCAACATTATTCACGGTAGTTGGGCAACCATAAAGCCCCATATTTGCAGGAAAAGGTGGCTTCAAACGCGGCTGGCCTTTTTTACCTTCAAGCGACTCAATCAACGCAGTTTCTTCGCCGCAAATATAGGCGCCCGCGCCATGATGCACGTAAATATCATAATCCCAACCCGAACCGCAGGCATTTTTGCCAAGTAAACCAGCGTCATAGGCCTCATCAACCGCGCGTTGCAGGGCTTCTCGCTCACGGATAAATTCACCACGCACATAAATATAGCAAGTATTTGCCCCCATCGCGAAACCTGCCACTAAACAGCCTTCCAAAAGCTTATGCGGCTCATGGCGCATAATATCACGGTCTTTACATGTGCCAGGCTCGGACTCATCAGCATTGACAACCAGATAATGCGGGCGACCATCACTTTCTTTGGGCATAAATGACCATTTCAGACCTGTGGGAAACCCAGCGCCGCCGCGCCCGCGCAAGCCTGATGCTTTGATTTCTTCAATAATGCCATCACGCCCTTTTTCGATAAGGGCTTTGGTGTTATCCCAATCCCCACGCTTTTGTGCAGAGGCTAAATCGCCACCATGAGGGCCATAAATATTGGTAAAAATGCGGTCTTTATCCTGTAACATTAAACCTCTCCCTTAAGCACATTGCGGCCACTTACTGGCTCTGAAGCCTGTCGCGTGTTTTGAGGCCCGGTTGAAACCTCTTTGCCCTGACGCAGGTCAGTCAAGATTTGATCAAAAGTTTCTGCGGTTAAATCTTCGTAAAAATCATCATTAATTTGTACCATTGGCGCATTCACACACGCCCCAAGACATTCAACTTCCAACCATGAGAGTTTGCCATCATCGGTGACTCGGTTTTGCGGGCCAATATGTTTTTCACAAACCGCTTTTAAGTCATCAGAGCCACGTAACATGCAGGGCGTGGTGCCACAAAGCTGCACAAAATGCTCGCCGACTGGCGACAAATTGAACATGGTGTAAAAAGTCGCCACTTCCAATGCGCGCATATAAGGCATTTCTAACAAATCCGCCACATGGCGAATAGCTGGCTCAGGCAACCAGCCGCCCGCTTGCTTTTGCGCTTGCCATAAAAGCGGAATAATCGCGCTGGCCTGACGCCCTTCGGGATATTTTTTAATTTGCTGCTTCGCGAAATCGAGATTCTCGGCCGTAAAAGCAAAGCTTTCGGGCTGCTCGTCGTGTAAACGGCGCACACTCATCGGTCGACCTCCCCAAACACAATATCCAAAGACCCTAAAATTGCTGATACATCAGCCAACATATGGTCACGACTGAGATAATCGAGAGCCTGCAAATGCGCAAAACCTGGCGCGCGAATTTTGCACCGGTAAGGTTTGCTGGACCCATCGGCCACAAGATACACTCCAAACTCGCCCTTTGGCGCTTCTACCGCGCTATAAACCTCACCGGCTGGCACATGAAACCCTTCTGTGTAGAGCTTAAAATGGTGAATAAGCGATTCCATTGACCCCTTCATCTCGGCCCGCTTGGGCGGCACAATTTTGCCTTCAGTAGATGAAACCGGGCCATCTGGCATATTCTCAATTGCTTGTTTGATGATGCGCACAGACTGACGGCACTCTTCAACGCGGCACAAATAGCGATCATAACAATCGCCATTTTTGCCAACTGGAATATCAAAATCAAAATCAGAATAAGCTTCATAGGGTTGAGATTTACGCAAATCCCATGCCAGACCAGAGCCACGAGCCATCACGCCTGTCAGCCCCCAGTTTTGAATATCCTGCACCGTGACCACACCAATATCGACATTACGCTGCTTAAATATGCGGTTATCGGTCAACAGCCCCTCAATATCGTCCATGACTTTAAGGAATGGGTCACAAAAATCATAAATGTCCTGAATCAAATCTGCGGGCAAATCCTGATGCACCCCACCTGGTCTGAAATATGCAGCATGCAGGCGCGCGCCAGACGCACGCTCATAAAAAATCATCAGCTTTTCGCGCTCTTCAAAACCCCAAAGCGGCGGCGTAAGAGCGCCCACATCCATTGCTTGCGTTGTGATGTTCAGCAAATGCGAAAGCAAACGACCAATCTCTGAATAAATCACGCGAATATATTGCCCGCGTTTTGGCACAGTGACACCCAAAAGACGCTCTACACCCATAGTGAAGGCATGCTCTTGATTCATCGGCGCCACATAGTCCAGCCGGTCAAAATAAGGAACAGATTGCAAATAGGTTTTATGCTCAATCAGCTTTTCAGTGCCGCGATGCAATAAGCCAATATGCGGATCAACGCGCTCAACAACTTCACCGTCCAAGTCCATGACCAGTCGCAAAACGCCATGCGCGGCTGGGTGTTGTGGCCCAAAGTTAATGGTAAATTTGCGATCTTTATCAAAAGCCTGTGACATCTTTACTCCCCTGCCGCATCTTCTGGCGCAGTTGTCGCTTTTTCATCGCCAGGCAAAACATCCGCCACCTGACGCTGCACCCCTTCCCAAGGGCTCTCAAAATCAAAATCCCGAAAATCCTGCACCAGCTTAACGGGTTCATACACCACCCGCTTCACATCATCGTCATAACGAACCTCGACATGCCCAGAGAGTGGGAAGTCCTTTCGCAAAGGATGCCCTTCAAAACCATAATCCGTTAACAGACGCCGCAAATCCGGATGCCCCACAAACAAAATGCCATAAAGGTCAAAAGCCTCACGCTCAAACCAATCAGCGGAAGAAAATAACTCCGTCGCACTCGGGATTTGTTCAGTTTCACCCAGCTCCACCTTGACGCGAATACGGGCATTAATGGTCATTGAGAGCAAATGATAAACAACATCAAAACGCCGCGGACGCTGAGGATAATCGACACCGCACACATCCAATAATTGCGTAAAGGCGCAATTGGCATCGTCTCGCAAATGTTTAAGAACTGTTAAAATATCATCTTTGCCGACATGGAGCGTCAATTCACCATGCACAATCTCTGCCGAGAGAATCACATCCCCAAGCGCAGATTGAATTTTTTCATTTAGAGAGGCAATCAACTCAGACATATTTATAACCGCTAAAGATAATATTATCTTTCAATGGTCCCTTTTCTTCGAATTTTCTTTTGTAATTGCAAAACACCATAGAGCAAGGCTTCAGCCGTAGGTGGGCAACCCGGCACATAGATATCAACCGGAACAACACGGTCGCACCCACGCACAACAGAATATGAGTAATGATAATAACCACCGCCATTGGCACATGACCCCATTGAAATCACATAACGTGGTTCGGGCATTTGGTCATAAACCTTGCGCAATGCAGGTGCCATTTTGTTGGTCAGTGTGCCAGCGACAATCATCACATCAGACTGACGGGGGCTGGCGCGCGGCGCGAATCCAAAACGCTCGCCATCATAACGCGGCATAGATGTATGCATCATTTCAACAGCACAACAGGCCAGACCAAAAGTCATCCAATGCAACGAGCCCGTGCGCGCCCAATTCACAATATCTTCAAGCGAGGTAACAACAAAACCTTTATCGGCAAGCTGTTCAGAAACCTGCTCATAATATGGATCTTGCATGGGCGCAGTGGTTAAGTTGGCTGATTTGTTTTCTTGTTTATCCATTTTGTCTAATCCCAATCCAGCGCGCCTTTTTTCCATTCATAGGCAAAGCCAATAGTCAGCACAGCCAAAAAGAACATCATTGACCAAAACCCGAAAACACCGACATCACCAAAAGCAACTGCCCATGGGAAAAGGAATGCGATTTCAAGATCAAAAATTATGAATAAAATGGCGACAAGATAAAATTTAACATCAAACTTCATACGCGCATCGTCAAAAGCCTCAAAGCCACATTCATAAGGTGAAAGCTTTTCTGGGTCTGGGTCTGTGGGTGCCACAAGAGCCGGCACAACCAACAGCAATAAAGTGATGAGAGCTGACAACCCCATAAAGATGAGGATTGGGAGATATGAGAGCAGTAAGTCCTGCATTCGATTCCTCTTTTGCCTCTGAAAAACAGAATAAAACGTTTACAGGCATATATACCAAAAAAGGTCTGGCGTATATCCAAAAACGACAATTTTTTAAGGAAACACCCTAAAAAATAAGCCATTTCTAAATAAACATAATTCGATTTAAATTGGCACTGGCAGAATGCCGCAGGCAGCACAATTTTTATTAAAAAAAGAGGTTTGGGAGTGGCGAGAGTGACGGGACTCGAACCCGCGACCTCCGGCGTGACAGGCCGGCGCTCTAACCAACTGAGCTACACCCCCAGCGATAATTGATTGGTCTGATTTAAATGCCCTACCCTGTTGTGTCAAGATAAAGCCAACATGAAGTCAAGACTTCAAAAAATCTTCCAATCTATAAACCATGAATTGCAAACCAAAACATGGTGGGCGGTGACGGGATCGAACCGCCGACCCTCTCGGTGTAAACGAGATGCTCTCCCAGCTGAGCTAACCGCCCTTCGAAGGTTTTGTTAATACACTCTTTACGAAAAGTAAAACGAAAAACGCCGACTGATTAAAAAATCAGCCGGCGAATTTAAAAACTGTCAGAGATTATCTGTTAACAGCTTCTTTCAATGCTTTACCAGCCTTAAATTTGGCTTGGTTAGAAGCAGCGATTTGAATCACTGCGCCTGTTTGTGGGTTCCGGCCTGTTGTGGCTTTACGATGTGAAACTGAGAAAGTTCCAAATCCGACCAGACGAACTTCGCCGCCTGATGCCAGTTGACCCTCAATGCTGTTCAATACGCTATCTACAGCTTTACCGGCATCCACTTTTGAAAGACCAGTATCGCCTGCTACTTTGCTGATAAGATCATTTTTATTCATCTGCATACCCCTCCAATCGGGCTAAAATGTGATCGACATTTATTAGTAAAGACTCGATTCGGAGAGGGGTCAAAACAAAAACCCCTGTTTTCTCTGATTTTTTAAAAAAAACCTTAGAAAACAGGGAATTTTTTAAGAAAAACGCACTTTTTAGGGTATTTTTTTCAAATTTAACCCCTTTGACAGCATATTTAGACGGCCTAATGCGCCGTTACATCGCCGCCATTACCCGTTAAAACTGCCGCGCGCTGCGCGTCATAAGCTGCTTCGTCCCACTCAATAGCAACGGGCTGGCGAATAAGCGCATGCTCTAAAACCTCTTCCATTGTTTTGACTGGCACAATCTCGAGGCCCTCTTTGATATTGTCTGGTACATCTGCAAGGTCTTTCGCATTTTCATGCGGAATGAGAACTTTCGCAATCCCACCGCGTAAAGCCGCAAGCAGTTTTTCTTTTAACCCGCCAATTGGCAAAACCTGCCCACGCAATGTCACTTCACCGGTCATGGCAATATCTTTGCGCACTGGAATAGAAGTAATGAGAGAGATAATCGCAGTGGCCATTGCAATTCCGGCAGAGGGGCCATCTTTTGGCGTCGCCCCTTCTGGAACATGGACGTGAATATCACGCCGGTCAAAAACAGGCGGTTCAACACCAAGCTCAGGACTTTTGGAGCGCACATAAGATGAGGCCGCGCCGATAGACTCTTTCATCACATCACCCAGCTTACCAGTTGTGGTCATTTTGCCTTTACCCGGCAACATCACCCCTTCAATAGTCAGCAATTCACCGCCCACTTCTGTCCAGGCAAGCCCGGTGACAACTCCAATCTGGTCTTCTTGCTCTGCCAAACCAAAGCGGAATTTTTTCACACCCAAGAAGTCACTAATATTATCTGCTGTGACTTTAATTTGCTCAATCTTATCACGGACAATTTTGGTCACGCTTTTGCGGCACAAATTCGCCAATTCGCGTTGTAAATTCCGCACACCCGCTTCGCGTGTATAAGAACGGATAATTTCACGCAAGGCCTCTCCATCAAGTTGGAATTCGCCATCCTTGAGTCCGTGATCTTTAACCACACGCGGCAATAAATGCTGTTCGGCAATCGCGATTTTTTCATCTTCGGTATAACCCGCAATCCGAATAATCTCCATACGATCAAGCAATGGGCCCGGAATATTCAGCGTGTTTGCCGTTGTCACAAACATCACATTGGATAGGTCATAATCAACTTCCATGTAATGATCATTAAAGCTGTTATTTTGTTCTGGATCCAAAACCTCCAGCAATGCTGAAGCAGGGTCACCGCGATGATCCATTCCCATTTTATCAATCTCATCCAGCAAGATAAGCGGATTAGAGGTTTTGACTTTTTTCATAGACTGGATAATTTTGCCCGGCATAGAGCCAATATAGGTTCGCCGATGCCCACGAATTTCGCTTTCATCACGCACCCCACCCAAAGACATGCGGACAAATTCTCGGCCTGTGGCTTTTGCCAAAGATTTACCCAATGAGGTTTTCCCCACACCAGGCGGGCCAACCAAACAAAGTATCGGCCCCTTCAAACGATTGGCACGGTTTTGAACCGCTAAATATTCCAAAATCCGGTCTTTCACCTTGTCCAAGCCATAATGGTCAGCATCCAGTGTCTTTTGCGCCAGATTCAAATCTTTTTTAACGCGGCTCTTTTTGCCCCATGGCACACATAACAACCAATCAAGGTAATTGCGCACGACAGTCGCTTCTGCCGACATTGGGCTCATATTGCGCAGCTTCTTCAACTCGCCATATGCTTTGTCTTTCGCCTCTTTCGACAATTTTGTTTTTTCAATTTTTTCTTCAAGCTCGCCCAGCTCATCCATACCGTCTTCGCTTTCGCCAAGCTCTTTTTGAATCGCCTTAAGCTGCTCGTTTAGATAATATTCGCGCTGCGTCTTTTCCATTTGACGCTTGACCCGACCACGAATTTTCTTTTCCACCTGAAGCAAGCCCACCTCATTTTCCATATGACCTAAAATCATTTCCAAACGGGTAGATACAGATGTGGTCTCTAACAATTCCTGCTTTTCCGAAATCTTCACATTAAGATGGCCAGAAACTGTATCTGACAACTTAATCGGGTCATCTATTTCTTTAACAGTGGTTTGAACCTCTTGCGGTATTTTGCGGTTCAGCTTCACATAATTATCAAACTGACTGACAACAGAACGCGCCAAAGCACTCAACTCAGAATGAGATGTATCTTCCTCTGGCTGCTCAATAACGCTGGCTTGGAAGAATGCGTCATTGGGCAAATATTCTAAAATTTTGGCGCGTGCTTGGCCCTCAACCAGCACTTTCACAGTTCCATCAGGCAGTTTCAACAACTGCAAAATGGTCCCAATCGTGCCAAACTCATAAATCTCTTCAATGGTTGGGTCATCAAGGTCGCCATCTTTTTGCGCGACAAGCATAATTTGCTTATCATCTTCCATGACCTCTTCAAGCGCTTTGATAGATTTATCGCGGCCAACAAAAAGTGGCACAATCATACCCGGAAAAACAACAATATTGCGTAAAGGCAAAACAGCCAATACTTCGGGAATAGCGGGGTTTTGTGGTGGTAATGAGGATATTTCGGTCATGGTATCTCTTTTTCCTAACTGTCTTATTTAATTAACTTATGATTCCAGTCTGTAGTCAAAACCTTCACTTAAAGATGTGGGTTTCATACACAGCATTTTCAACCCTGCGCGACACTTTTTCCCTTTTTCTTAATAAAAAGTCTGATTTTGTTACTCTTTTTGCCTGTCAAAGTATAAAAAAAGCTGCCCGAAGACAGCTTTTTAAAAAATTGAATATAAAAGAGATAATTAAGTGAATTACGAAGCTTTATCCGTCTCTTCCTTTTCCTTATCTGCATATATAATGAGTGGCTGCGCCTTACCATCTACAACTTCGGCGCTGATAACAACCTCCTCAACACCTTCAAGTGCTGGCAAATCGAACATCGTATCAAGCAGCATATTTTCCATAATAGAGCGTAAGCCACGGGCGCCTGTTTTGCGTTCAATCGCCGCGCGCGCAATACCGGCCAGCGCGTCTTCTTTAAATGTCAGCTTCGCGCCATCCATCTCAAATAAGCGTTGATACTGGCGCACCAGAGCATTTTTAGGCTCTGTCAAAATACGCACCAAAGTGTTTTCGTCTAAATCCTCGAGTGTTGCCACCACTGGCAAACGCCCAATAAACTCTGGTATCAGCCCATATTTCAGCAAATCACCAGGCTCAAGTGACTTCAACAAATCACCTGTTGAACGCTGATCTTGGTCAGCCACTTTGGCGCCAAAACCGATAGAGGTCTCTCCCCCACGACGCGTGATAATATTCTCAAGCCCAGCAAACGCACCCCCACAAATAAATAGAATATTCGTGGTATCCACTTGCAAAAATTCCTGCTGCGGGTGTTTGCGCCCGCCCTGTGGCGGCACAGATGCAACTGTACCCTCCATAAGTTTGAGCAAAGCTTGCTGCACGCCCTCACCTGACACATCGCGTGTAATTGAGGGGTTGTCGGCCTTGCGGGTAATTTTATCGACCTCGTCAATATAGACAATCCCACGCTGCGCGCGCTCAACATTATAATCGGCTGCCTGCAATAACTTTAAAATGATGTTTTCAACATCTTCCCCCACATAACCAGCCTCGGTCAGTGTGGTGGCATCTGCCATTGTGAAAGGCACATCTAAAATACGCGCTAATGTTTGCGCAAATAAAGTTTTGCCACAGCCGGTAGGGCCAATCAGCAAAATATTTGATTTCGCCAATTCGATTTCATCATTCGTGCTGGTATTATTTAGGCGCTTATAGTGATTATGCACCGCCACTGACAAAACGCGCTTTGCCCGAGGCTGGCCAATAACATAATCTTCCAAAACACTGTGAATCTCTTGCGGAGTCGGGACGCCCTCGCTTGTTTTCAAAGAAGCCGATTTGGTTTCTTCACGAATAATATCCATGCATAATTCAACGCATTCATCACAGATGAAAACGGTCGGCCCCGCAATAAGCTTACGGACTTCGTGCTGGCTTTTGCCACAAAATGAGCAATATAGGGTGCTTTTCGAGTCACCACTATTGCTTGTGCCGCCAATTTTACTCACCCAGTTCTCCTTTTAGCCCGACCTTCGGGCGCTAACATTACATATTCGAACATATTTTTGACCATTTCGGCAAGTAAAATGATTTTACAAACCATGTCATAACAATGCCTTAAGACTTTTTCGCCTCATCTCCATCATCGCGTTTTTCAACGACCTGATCAATAATTCCAAATTCTTTCGCCTCATCAGCCGTCATAAATGTGTCACGTTCTAGCGCAGCTTCAATGCGCGCCAGCGTTTGACCCGTATGCTCAACATAGATTTTGTTAAGACGCGAGCGCATATCAAGAATTTCCTTCGCATGGCGCTCAATATCTGAAGCCTGCCCCGAAAAACCACCTGAAGGCTGATGCACCATAACCCGCGCATTCGGTAGCGCAAAACGCATATCCTTATGCCCCGCGCAGAGCAATAAAGATCCCATGCTCGCGGCCTGGCCTATACATAAGGTAGAAACTGGCGGTTTGATATATTGCATTGTATCATAAATCGCCATGCCCGCCGTCACGACACCGCCTGGTGAATTAATATACATTGATATTTCTTTTTTTGGATTATCCGCCTCCAAAAACAATAATTGTGCGGTGATTAAACTCGCCATGTAATCTTCAATAGGCCCAGTGACAAAAATCACCCGCTCTTTCAATAGCCGCGAATAAATATCAAAAGCCCGCTCGCCACGATTGGTCTGCTCCACAACCATTGGTACCAAAGCATTCATATATGTATCAATCGGATTGTCCATTTTCATATCCTTAATCAATCTTTATAAAATTAATATGGGGGTGTTCGCTCAAAAGACCAAGAGCTTATGTGTGACAAATTCACCTGTTTAGGCATAAAAAAACCGGCTGGGATACAGCCGGTTTTTTGAGACATTGTGAAAAATTAGTCTTTTTTCTTCGTTGTCTTTTTCGCGGCTGGCTTTTTCGCAGCTGGCTTTTTAGCTGGTGCTTTTTTCGCAGCTGGCTTTTTAGCTGGTGCTTTTTTCGCAGCTGTTTTCTTTGCCGGCGCTTTCTTTGTCGCTTTTTTGGCTTTTGCCTTTTTAGGCGTCGCATCAGCATCAGGGTCTTTTGTCAGTTCCTCAACGCTCACGGTCTTATCAGTCACATAAGCTTGCTCAACGATAAAGTCAATCACCTTATCTTCAAAGATTGGCGCACGAATTTGAGCCATCGCTTCAGGGTTTGAACGGAAATATTCAAACACCTGCTGCTCTTGGCCCGGGAATTGCTGAACGCGCTGCATCAGACCTTGATTAATCTCTTCTTGTGTCACTTCAATTTCTTGCGTGCTACCAACTTCAGCTAAAACCAGACCAGTGCGCACACGACGCTCGGCAATTTCGCGATATTCCGCGCGCAGCTCATCCTCAGATTTATCAAGATCTTCAATTTTCTTCTCTTGATTTTCCAGCTCGTGTTGGAACTGATGCCAGATTTGGTCAAACTCTAATGACACCATTTTTTCTGGCAATTCAAAACTATGTAAATCAGATAGCTGGTCCAGCAAAGCGCGCTTCAAACGCTCGCGGGTAAACTGACCATAATCATTCGCAATTTGTTCTTTAATGGCCTCTTGCAGTTTTTCAAGCGACTCCATACCAAGGCTGGTCGCAAACTCGTCATTAATTTCAGCCGCTTTTGGCGCGCTGACTTCATGCACTTTGACCTCAAACACGGCTGCCTTACCAGCCAAAGCCTCAGCACCATATTCTTCTGGGAAAGAAACATTTACATCAAGCTCATCGCCAGCTTTGACCCCGATGAGTTGGTCTTCAAAGCCTGGAATGAATTGACCAGAGCCAAGCTCCAAATCAAACCCTTCAGCAGCACCGCCATCAAAAGCCTCACCATCAATTTTGCCTAAAAAGTCAATCTTAACGCTGTCACCCTCTTTTGCTTTAGCTGTTTTGCCTTTTGGCTCAAACTGCTTTCGTGATTGCGCTAATCTTTCCAGCGCATCAGAAACTTCCTGCTCGGATACTTCAGCCTTTTGGCGCTCAAGTTTGATTTTTGAAAAATCCGTTAAATTAATTGGCGGAATAATGTCATAAATCATGTCAAAAATGAGATCCGCCTCGCCCGCCATGACTTTTTCAACTTCACCATCTAGCTTCACTTCTGGCTGCAGAGCTGGGCGCTCCTCACGCTGCGTCAAAGCTTCTTGACTGCGTGTATTGACCATTTCTTGGACAATTTCACCCATGACCTGTTGCGCGAAAAGCTTTTTCAAATGCGCGACAGGCACTTTGCCTTTGCGAAAACCTTTCAACTGAACTGTGTCTTTAAGCTCATCAATTTTGGTATCGAGCTGTGCGTTCAAATCATCACGACTAACAGTGATTTTAATTTCGCGTGACAAGCCTTCGGCATTTATTTCTTGTACATTCATCTTTCAATCCAGCATTTTCTATTTTTCATGTTTGGTGCGGGTGGAGGGACTTGAACCCCCACGCCTCTCAGCACTAGAACCTAAATCTAGCGTGTCTACCAATTCCACCACACCCGCATAGTCGGCAAACTAGCGGGGGTATAGCAGTCTTACGCCGGTTTTACCAGCCACATTTTTAATAAAATGCCTCTGATTGTTAATTTTTTATAAAGACACGCCGGATGATATATCTGATGATATATCTCAGGTTACTGCATGAACCCCCACCTCCTGCGCGCAAACCGGCGTAATAGCTTTAGAAATGAGCATATTCCAGCCTGTTAATTTGATGAATATGCTTTATTTTTAAACAATTGGCTATATTTTAGGCATAATTAGACACCAAAGCGGCATGTCACGCCCCATTGCAAGCGGACTTCGGCTAATAGAAGCAGCTTCACTGATTGAATTTTTGTCTTATTTCTTATTATTTAAAGCATCTCCACCCCGATGTTTTTCTTTTCATGTAAAAATGAAAATTTGGCACGCCACATGCATAAATATGATGATGCAGCAGACAGAAATGAAAGGCGCTTTTTATGAAGAAAATTGAGGCCATCATTAAGCCGTTTAAGCTTGATGAAGTAAAAGACGCGCTTCAAGAGGCCGGAATGCAAGGCATTACCGTCACTGAAGCCAAAGGGTTTGGTCGACAAAAAGGTCACACAGAGCTATATCGTGGGGCTGAATATGTCGTGGATTTCTTACCCAAAGTAAAACTTGAGATTGTCGTTGAGGATGATGCTGTCACCTCAGCTGTCGAGGCCATTCAAAAATCTGCCCATACTGGGCGCATTGGCGATGGGAAAATTTTTGTATCAGACATCCAAGAAGCCATTCGTATCCGAACTGGTGAAACGGGTGCTGAAGCAATTTAGTTTGATTAACATATTGGAGATAAATAATGTCAGACGCTTCTACAATTTTGAAAAAAATCAAAGATGAGGGCATCAACTATGTTGACCTACGCTTTACCGACCCGCGCGGTAAAATGCAGCATGTGACCCTCGACTCTTCACTCATTGATGAAGATTTCTTTAATGAAGGCACCATGTTCGATGGGTCTTCAATTTCGGGCTGGAAAGCCATTAATGAATCCGACATGTGCTTGATGCCAGACACCAGCACCGTGAAAATGGATCCATTTTATGCGCAACCAACACTCACTTTATTCTGTAATGTGGTCGACCCAAGCTCAGGCGAAGGTTACAATCGCGACCCACGTTCAACAGCCATCCGTGCAGAAGAATATCTCAAATCTACTGGCATTGGTGACACAACCTATTTTGGACCAGAAGCAGAATTTTTCGTTTTTGATGATGTGCGCTTTTCTACAGATCCATATAATAGTGGTTACAGCCTAGACAGCACAGAATTGCCAGTTAATTCTGCCGCCGATTATGAGGCTGGCAATATGGGCCACCGTCCGCGCACTAAAGGCGGCTATTTTCCAGTGAACCCAATCGATAGCGGGCAAGACCTGCGTGGTGAAATGCTTACCGTCATGCGTGAAATCGGTTTGGAAGTTGAAAAACACCACCACGAAGTGGCGGCCGCACAGCATGAGCTCGGACTGAAATTTGGCACATTGACAAAAATTGCCGATGACTTGCAGCTATATAAATATGTAGTCCACAATGTTGCGCATGCATTTGGTAAAACAGCAACCTTTATGCCAAAACCAGTTCAAGGTGATAACGGCACAGGTATGCACTGCCACCAATCAATCTGGAAAGATGGTAAGCCACTTTTCGCAGGTGACAAATATGCTGACCTGTCTCAAGATTGCCTCTATTACATTGGCGGTATTATCAAACATGCCAAAGCCATTAACGCTTTGACCAATCCATCAACAAACTCATATAAGCGTTTGATTCCTGGCTTTGAAGCCCCAGTCTTGTTGGCCTATTCCGCCCGCAACCGTTCTGCTTCATGCCGCATTCCATTTGCGACATCAGCCCCTGCGAAACGGATTGAAATTCGTTTCCCAGACCCAACCGCGAATCCATATTTGGCCTTCACGGCAATGTTGATGGCAGGTCTTGATGGGATTGAAAATAAAATCGATCCAGGCGATCCAATGGATAAAGATTTATATGAATTGCCTGCCGAAGAACTTGCAAATGTCCCACAAGTTTGTGGTTCATTGCGCGAGGCCTTAGTCGCCCTTGATGCTGACCGTGACTTCTTGAAAAAAGGCGGCGTCATGGATGATGACCAGATTGATGGTTATCTAGATCTGAAATGGGAAGAAGTGTATCGCTTTGAGCATGCACCTCACCCTGTTGAGTTTGACATGTATTATTCTGTCTAAACCAAAGCTTAATCCTAATGGATTTTTAGAAAGGGGTAGCCATTGGCCGCCCCTTTTTTCTTGCTTTTTTAGTAAAATTATTTCTTTTTAAACCAATAAAGTGAAATCCCGTTGCGTTTAAAGGCTTGTATAATGGACAATCCAAGTTCCCTTAAAAGTAAAATTAAATTTTTTCGTCCCCGCCGATTTGTCATGGGTCGTTTGGGGCGCAATTTTTTCATCAATAGGCTTGGCCGTTGGATGGAAAAAAATGTTGAGGCATTTCACAATGAAGACCGACATATGGGGCGCAATGGGGAATATTGGCTGATGCAACAAGTCATGACCCAGGCCTCTCAAGATTATGTGGTTTTTGATGTTGGCGCCAATAAAGGCGAGTGGACATTATGCGCCTGCAGTCTAAACGAACGGCTTGAAGCGCATGCTTTTGAACTGGTGCCAGACACATATGAATTGCTCGAAAAAAATTGCAAGCACCTCAAAAATGTTCATATCAATAATAAAGGATTATCGGCAAAATCAGGAACAGTCGATATTTTCTTAAACTCGAGCAGCGAAACAGCGGGGTTGTATAAACGCACCGGATTACAAGAATCACAAATTGTAAAAGGTAAGGTTATCACCGGCGATAGCTACCTAAAAACACATAAAATTAAACATATTAACTTCTTAAAAATTGATGTTGAGGGTGCTGAAAAACTAGTGCTGGAGGGCTTTAAAGATAGTTTGAAGGCGGGCAAAATTGACATTGTGTATTTTGAATATGGTGAGTTTAACATTTCGGCGCGCAGCTTTTTACAAGATTTTTATGACATGCTGCCAGACTATGAAATTGGCAAGCTTATGCCGCGCTGGGTAGAGTTTGGTCCCTATGATAAAAAAAATGAAAATTTCAAACCTGCTTACTATGTCGCCATTAAGAAAAATCACACAGATTTAATTAATAAATTATCAGGGTAAGGATTTCTTTTTCGTTCACAGGCTGAAGCGGGTAAACTAATGAGTGATTCGTTACTCATCTGAATGGTTTAAGATTTTTCATGCCCAAGAAAAAACAAGATACAACACCAGATTTATTTGCCACCGCGAATGCTGCGGATAATGACACGGCAGAAGCAAAGACTTCTAAAGCCAAAAAAGCATCAGCTAAAAAATCTGCTCCAGCGCGTAAAACAGGCGATTATGATGCTTCTGCGATTGAGGTGTTAGAGGGGCTTGAACCCGTTCGACGCCGGCCTGGCATGTATATTGGCGGCACAGATAATCGCGCGCTGCATCATTTATTTGCAGAAGTAATTGATAACTCAATGGATGAGGCTGTTGCCGGTCATGCCAGCTATATTGAGGTAGAGTTTCAGGCCGACGGATATTTGCGCGTCACCGATAATGGGCGCGGCATCCCAATTGACCCGCACCCGAAGTTTAAAGACAAATCAGCCCTTGAAGTCATTATGACGACTTTGCATGCAGGTGGTAAATTTGGTTCTGGCGCTTATGATACATCTGGCGGTTTGCATGGGGTTGGTGTGTCGGTGGTGAATGCACTTTCAGATGATTTAAGCGTGCAAGTATCGCGCAATAAAATTTTATATGAACAAAAGTTCTCGCGTGGATTGGCGCAAGGCAAAATCAAAAAAATTGGCAAAGCCAATGCCAACGGCACAAGTGTCATATTTCATCCAGACCCAGAAATTTTCGGCGATAAAGCAAAATTTGATCCGGTGCGGCTTCACGCCATGGCCAAAGCCAAAGCCTATTTATTTGGTGGCGTCGAGATACGCTGGAAATGTGCTGAAGAACTCATAACCGACCCTGAAAAATGTCCGGCAGAAGATATTTTACATTTTCCTGAAGGATTGAAAGATTATCTGAGCGAGCGGGTTGGCGGGCGCACCACTGTGACCCCAACGCCTTTTGCGGGCAATATTCAAAAAGATGGGTCGCATGGCAGTGTAGAGTGGGCGGTCACTTGGGTTGGTGGCGGTGACAGCCATGTATCATCTTACTGTAACACCGTGCCAACACCTGAAGGCGGCACGCATGAGCAAGGCTTGCGCAACGCATTAACCAGAGGTTTGAAAGCCTATGGAGAGTTAATCAATAATAAAAAAGCAAATATCATCACGGCTGATGATGTCATGGCAACCGCCTCTGCCCTCGTATCTGTCTTTATCCGCGAGCCAGAATTTCAAGGACAAACAAAAGACAAACTTGCCTCGCCTGAAGCAACAAAAATTGTCGAGCAAAATGTTAGAGATGCATTTGAGCTTTGGCTGGCGGGGGATAAATTAAACGCTGAAAAATTATTAAGCTGGGTTATTGACCGCGCCGAAGAACGCATAAAGCGTAAGCAAGAGCGCGAAGTGAGCCGTAAATCTGCCATAAGAAAATTGCGGTTGCCCGGCAAATTGGCTGACTGTTCGCAAAATGGCAAAGAAGGCTCTGAGATTTTTATTGTTGAGGGCGACTCCGCTGGCGGCTCTGCTAAGCAAGCCCGAAATCGCGCCACCCAAGCCATTCTGCCTTTGCGGGTAAAATTCTGAATGTGGCCAACGCGACTGCCGCCAAAAAACAACAAAGTCAGCTTATCAGTGATTTGGTGCAGGCTTTAGGCTGTGGCACTGGCGCAAATTACGACACGGAAAAATTACGTTATGAGCGCGTGATTATCATGACTGATGCAGATGTTGATGGTGCGCATATCGCGGCTCTTCTTATCACATTCTTCCATGAAGAAATGCCTCAACTTATTCGCGACGGACATCTTTATCTTGCTGTGCCGCCTTTATACCGATTAGCGCATGGCGGAAAAACTTTCTACGCCCGAGATGATGAACACCGAGAAGAAATTTTACAAAAAGAATTTCGGGCTGGGACAAAAGTTGAAGTTTCACGTTTTAAGGGGCTGGGTGAAATGCTCCCTGCTCAGCTTAAGGAAACTACCATGATACCTGGTCAAAGAACGCTTTTGCGAATTGATATTCCAGAGTCCGAAGACAAAATGACGGCAGATACAGTCAATCGCTTGATGGGTAATAAGCCGGAAATGCGCTTCAAATTTATTCAGGAAAACGCTGTATTTGCTGATGATAATTTGCTCGATATTTAAAACTTTGACAAACACTGAGAAAACTTTATGTTTCATCTCGAACGAATAGCGTTTTACACGCAGAAGGCTCAGGCCGCGTGGGCCTGAAAAGAAATCACCCTTAAACTTTAGATAAATCTTAAAGGGTACAAAAACAGAAAGAAGCGGCTCTCAATGACATTTAACGAATTGGGGTTAGACCCCAAAATTATGCAAGCCATCGAAGCTGTTGGCTATACTGAACCCACCCCTATTCAGGCACAAGCCATTCCAGTTGTTCTTCAGGGCAAAGATGTTTTGGGGATTGCGCAAACAGGCACAGGCAAAACAGCCAGCTTTACGCTGCCTATGATACACCGGCTGATGAAAGGGCGTGCCAAAGCCCGAATGCCGCGAACGCTAATTTTAGAGCCAACACGCGAATTAGCGGCGCAAGTAGCAGAGAATTTTGATCTTTACGGCAAAAATACAAAACTAAGCAAGGCGTTATTAATTGGCGGTGTGAGCTTTGGCGATCAGGAAAAAGCGATTATGCGCGGGGCTGATGTGTTAATTGCCACGCCAGGCCGATTGCTAGATCATGTTGAGCGCGGCGGCGTGTTGTTGCGCGGTGTTGAAGTTTTGGTTATTGACGAAGCAGACCGCATGTTGGATATGGGGTTCATTCCTGACATTGAGCGCATTGTCAAATTATTGCCCTTCACCAGACAGACCCTATTTTTCTCGGCTACCATGCCGCCAGAGATTACCAAATTAGCTGACCAGTTTCTGTCCGCGCCAGAGCGCATAGAGGTCGCGCGCCCTTCATCGGCCAATGCTACTGTGACCCATAAATTAGTGCCAACCACACGCACTGATAAGCGAGCCAGCCTACGCAGCCTTTTGCGGCGCGACACGGTTAAAAACGGCATTATTTTTTGTAATCGCAAAAAAGATATTTCTATTCTCAACGGCTCCATGACAAAGCATGGTTTTGCCGCGGTTTGTTTGCATGGCGATATGGACCAATATACACGCATGGATATGTTGGACAGGTTCAAGACCGGTCAAGCCAAATTTCTCATTGCCAGTGATGTCGCAGCGCGGGGTCTGGATATTCCAGATGTCAGCCATGTGTTTAATTTTGATGTACCCACCCATGCCGAAGATTATGTCCATCGCATTGGACGCACAGGTCGTGCCGGCAAAACAGGGGAAGCTTTTACGCTGAGTACCGCACAAGATGATAAATATGTGCAGGCCATAGAAAAAATGCTGGGACAGAAAATTGAAATTGAAGAAGTTGCCCTTAATCAAAACACAAATAAGAGCCAAAAAACAAATGAAGCTGCGCCAGAAGAGCCAAAATCAGGTCGCCGGAAAGGGTTGCTCGGCCGTAAACGCAAATCAACCGATGACAGCAAGCCAGACCAAGCTCAAGACACAGCACAAACTGATACTGAAAAAGCTGAAAAGCCTGCAAGGAAAAGCACACCAAAACCGCACGAAAGTCAATCAGCCTCAAAAAACACCAAAGGCTTTGGCGACAATGTGCCTGCTTTTATGAATATCAAAACAAAATAAAACGTTTCTTATAAAAAGACGCGTTTATTTCATCATGGTTTGCATCATCTTATATAGCTTATCTGTGTAAGGTGGCCGGATCATGCCAACAAGCATTTCATTGCGGCTTTGACGATAGACAGATTTGGCATGGCTGAAATTTTTAAAACCATCAAACCCATGATAAGCACCTGTGCCACTCGGCCCGACCCCACCAAAAGGTAAATCCTCTTGCTGGTAATGGCTAATCACATCATTGACACAAACGCCACCCGAAGTAGTTTGTTGTATCACGCGGTTTTCCTGCTCTTTATTTTCACCAAAATAATACACAGCCAATGGGCGCGGCTTATCGTTAATATATGAAATCGCTTCTTGAACACTCTCGCATGTTTTTATTGGCAAAAGCGGCCCAAAAATTTCTTCCTTCATGACCTTCATATCATCAGATGGGTCAAGCACCAGCGTTGGCGGAATTTTATAATGCTCTTGCTGGGTGAAATCTTCATTTTCTGGTTTCAGCTCGATAAGGTCAGCTTTTTTACGCTTCGCGTCTTTAATATATCCCTGCAAGCGGTCATAATGCTGTTCATTAATTATCGAAGAATAATCCTGATTGTCCTTCATGGTCGGGTAATATTCGGCAGAGGCATTTTGCAACGCATCCACCAGCTCATCGCGCCGCTCTTTTGAAACCAGAATATAATCTGGTGCAAGGCAAATTTGGCCTGCATTCATTGTTTTGCCGAGCATAATCCGCTTGGCGGCTGACTGCATATCCGCGCTATCAGACACAATCACCGGCGATTTACCGCCAAGTTCCAGTGTAACCGGCACAATATTTTCCGCCGCTGCCTCCATAATATAAGGTGCGATTTGAGTGCCGCCAGTATAAAGCAAATGGTCAAATGGCAAGCGCGAAAACGCCGCCCCTGTTTTAACCCCACCCGTCACAACAGCCAGTTCTGTTTCATCAAAATAATGTGCAACCAGTTCTTTAATCAAATTAGAAACCGCAGGCGTATGTTCTGAGGGCTTGATAACAGACCGATTACCAGCGGCAAAAATGCTCGCCAAAGGTGAAAACGCCAAGCCGACTGGAAAGTTCCATGGCACAATATTACCAACACAGCCAAGCGGTTGATACTCAATCCGTGAACGCCCGCCAAGCAGGTTAAACGGAAAATTCGTTTTACGCTTTTCTGAGCGCATCCATTTTTTCAAATGCTTCTTCGCGTGATTCAACCCAATCACTGGCGCCGCTACATCGGCCAAATAAGATAAATGCTCAGAGCGCGTGCCATAATCAGCACTCAAAGCATCTACAATATCATCAGAATGGTTTTTCAAAAGAGAGATTGTCCGGTTTATGCGGTCAATACGAACATCCGCTGTTGGCGCCCCCTCATCAAGATGCGCTTTCTTCTGAGCTGCCACGAGTCTTTTCATCTCGGCAACAGATGTGTCCTTCATTTTCATTTTTCCAATTCCATTGGTAATGGTTTTCAATGTTTCTTGTGTCATGATAAATTCTCCCCAAATAAACACTAGCCTAGAACACAAGCCGAGAGCAAACTCAAAAATCCCAATAAGAAAAAAATCACCAGATGTGGCACTGAAACCTCATGCATGAAAAGTCAAAGCTTAATCATCAAGACCGAGCTTTTGCATAACCAATTGATTAACAGCTTGCGGATTAGCTTTGCCACCCGTTGCTTGCATCACCTGCCCGACAAACCAGCCAGCCATTTTTGGTTTTTCCTTCGCTTGCTCAACCTTATCAGGGTTATTGGTGATAATCTCATCAACAGCGGCTTCAATCGCTCCCATATCTGTGACTTGCTTTAACCCCTTTTCTTCAACAATATCGGCAGGGTCGCGGCCTTGATCTTCACCTTCATAAAACATCAGATCAAAAACATCTTTTGCAATCCGACCTGAAATGGTGCCATCTGCCATAAGGTCAATTAATTGCCCAACCTGCTCGGGTGTGACAGGGCATTCAGTTATGGTTTTATTGATTTTATTCAAGCCTGCAAAAACAGAGCCAATCACCATATTGGCCACCGCTTTTGGATCGCGTTGCTTATCAGCAGAATTCAGAATGGCTTCAAAAAAATCAGCATTCTCGGCTTCTGAAACCAAGACACCAGCATCATAATCTTTCAGCCCAAACGCCTCAATGAAGCGCGCCTTTTTAACATCTGGTAATTCCGGCAAGCGCGCCTTAATGTCATCAACAAATTCTTGAGAAAAAGTCAAAGGCAGCAAATCAGGGTCCGGAAAATAGCGATAATCATGAGCTTCTTCTTTAGAACGCATAGACCGCGTTTCACCTTTATTCGGGTCAAATAAACGCGTTTCCTGATCAACAACGCCCCCATCTTCAATCAAAGCAATCTGACGGCGGGCTTCATATTCAATAGCCTGGCCAATAAAGCGGATTGAGTTGACATTTTTAATTTCACAGCGCGTACCCAAATCGTCGCCTGGTTTGCGAACAGAAACATTTACATCAGCGCGCATACTTCCTTTTTCCATATTGCCGTCGCAAGTTCCAAGATAACGCAAAATAGCGCGCAATTTTTTGACATAAGCCTGCGCTTCAGCCGCCGAACGCATATCAGGCTTAGACACAATTTCCATCAGCGCCACACCAGAACGGTTGAGGTCAACAAAGCTCATATTCGGGTGTTGGTCATGCATAGATTTACCCGCATCCTGTTCCAAATGCAGGCGTTCAATCCCAATCATTTTGGTTTCGCCATCGTCAAGCTCAATCAAGATTTCACCCTCGCCAACAATCGGCTGTTGGAATTGTGAAATCTGATAGCCTTGCGGCAAGTCGGGGTAAAAATAATTTTTACGGTCAAATACCGAGAAACGATTAATCTGGGCTTGCAAACCGAGCCCTGTTTTAACGGCCTGTTCAACACATTTCCAGTTGATTACGGGCAACATACCGGGCATCGCCGCATCAACAAAACTCACCTGGCTGTTTGGCTCGGCGCCATATTCAGTTGATGAACCAGAAAATAGTTTGGCGTTTGATGAAACCTGCGCATGCACCTCGAGACCAAGCACGATTTCCCAATCACCTGTTGCGCCTGAAATTAATTTATTTTCAGCCATTTTACACCCACCATTCTTGCGGTCTTGCGGTAAAACCAGCCGCCTGTTCCATCACATCTGCGGCCCGCAATAAAGTTTCTTCACCAAAAGGCTGCCCAACCAATTGCAACCCTAATGGCAAGCCTGTTGCATCTAAACCAGCAGGAATTGAAATCGCTGGCAAGCCAGCAAGATTTACTGTGACCGTAAACACATCATTCAAATACATCGCCAATGGGTCGTCCTGATTTTCATCAAGTCCAAAAGCAGCCGATGGCGTGGTTGGCGTGAGCAGCAAATCACAGCTTTCATAAGCTTTCGTGAAATCTTCTGAAATTAGACGCCGCACCTGCAAAGCCTTGCGATAATAAGCGTCATAATATCCAGCCGATAAAACATAAGTGCCTATCATAATTCTGCGCCGCACTTCAGCGCCAAAACCTTGTCCTCTGGTTTGGGCATACATATCCGCAATATCCTCGCCATTTTCGCGAATGCCATAACGCACACCGTCATAGCGCGCCAGATTTGAAGACGCTTCGGCCGGCGCGATAATATAATAAGCGGGCAATGCATATTTTGTATGCGGCAAGCTCACATCAACAATTTCTGCTCCGGCTGCTTTCAGCCAGTCAATACCTTGCTGCCAAAGCTTATCAATCTCATCTGACATGCCATCCACACGATATTCTTTCGGGATGCCAATTTTTAAGCCCCGAATATCACCCGATAGCGCTGCTTCATAATTTGGCACAGGCACATCGACAGAGGTGGTATCCTTTTCGTCATGCCCCGCCATCACCTCAAGCATAATCGCCGCATCACGGACTGTCTGGGCAATCGGCCCCGCTTGGTCCAGCGAAGACGCAAACGCGACAATGCCCCAGCGCGAACACCGGCCATAGGTCGGCTTCAGGCCAACTGTTCCAGTAAACGCGGCGGGCTGGCGGATAGACCCGCCCGTATCTGTTGCGGTTGCGGCCAGCCCTATATGCGCCGCCACTGCCGCAGACGACCCGCCTGAAGAACCACCCGGCACCAATGGTGTTTCATCACCCTGCCGCTTATATGGGTTTAGAACGGGGCCAAAAAAAGATGTTTCATTGGACGACCCCATCGCAAATTCATCATTATTGAGTTTACCCAAATGAACCGCCCCTGCTTGCCATAAATTCTGGGTCACAGTGCTTTCATAAGGCGGGGTAAATTCGCCAAGTATTTTCGAGCAGGCCGTTGTACGCACGCCTTTTGTGCAGAATAAATCCTTAACCCCAATCGGCAATCCTTCAAGCGCCCCGCCCTCACCTTGCGCGAGTTTTTCATCAGAGGCAGCCGCCATGGCCAGCGCCTTTTCCGGCGTTGCAAGAACCATCGCATTGAGTTTTGAACCCGCCTCGGCGCGTTCAATATGCGCTTTGGTCAACTCAGTTGCGGTGAAGTCTTTTTTCTTAAGCCCATCGCGCGCGGCGGCGAGTGTTAAATCGGTTAGCTTACTCATAACTATTCCACCACTTTCGGCACGGCAAAATAATGCTCATCTTGTATCGGGGCGTTTGCGACCACATCCTCAGCATAACCGCCATCATTGACCACATCCTCACGGCGTTTCATTTGTGTTTCCACAACGCTGGTCATAGGTTGCACATCCTTTGTATCCACTTCGGATAATTGCTCAACAAATCCCAAAATCGCATTTAGCTCTTCTGCAAGGGCTGGTATCTCAGCCTCCGGCACCGCAATGCGCGAAAGATTCGCAATATGGCGAACCGTTTTATCATCTACTTTTTTATCTGCGGACATGAAATACCCCATCAAGGTTTTGACTGATGCACAAGGCAGATAAAAGCCTTGTATTTCCGTGGCGAACCTATCACTCACACCGCACAAGTGCAAGCAAGCCGAACGCAGATGATGCAAAAAAAATCAAACAATGCTAAAAGCTTCTATGCCCATTATTGATGACAAAATTTCTCTCATTCAGCAAATGCCAAAAGGGTCAAAAATTTTGGCACTTGATTTAGGCGATAAAACCATTGGTCTGGCCATTTCAGATACAGATTTTACAATTGCCAGCGCACTTGAAACCATTAAACGCAAGAAATTTGGGGCCGATGCCACAGCGCTTGAAGAGATTATTAAGCAAGAAACAATAGGCGCAATGGTCATGGGGTGGCCGCTCAATATGGACGGGTCAGAGGGGCCCAGAGCGCAATCCACCCGCGCTTTTATTCGAAATTTTGAAAATCGCGGCACCAAATTACCAATTATTTTATGGGACGAACGCCTGTCCACAATGGCCGTAACCCGCACCTTGCTTGAGGCCGACACCAGCCGCGCCAAACGCGCCGAACTGGTCGATAAAATGGCCGCCGCCTATATCTTGCAAGGCTTCCTCGATTTTTTACAGGAACAAAAATAACCACCGGCAGCGCTTCTGATTTTGCACTTCTGATTTTGCGGTTTGTCTTTTCTCTTGCCAACACACGGTGCAAAGCGTATATAATCAGATTTTAATGAAAACTGAGTTTGAAAATATGTCCGCGCCGTCATCATCTGATGACAAGACGGGCATTTTTTTTGCCCATAAACATCTGCTCGGCATTGAGGGCCTGTCGCCGCTTGATATTGGCGCCCTGCTGGATTTAGCCGATAGTTATGTCGGTCAAAACCGCCGCGCCAATAAAAAATCTGATGTTTTGCAAGGGCGCACGCAAATCAATTTATTCTTTGAGCCCTCCACCCGCACGCAAAGCTCTTTTGAGCTGGCTGGCAAACGGCTGGGTGCTGATGTGATGAATATGAACATCGCCACCAGCTCGGTCAATAAGGGCGAAACCCTGCTCGATACGGCTGTGACCCTTAATGCGATGAATCCAGATTTATTGGTTGTGCGGCATGGCTCGTCAGGAGCTGTGAATTTGCTGGCCCAAAAAGTAAGTTGCGCGGTGTTAAATGCCGGTGATGGGTCGCATGAACACCCGACACAAGCTCTGCTCGACGCGCTCACCATTCGCCGCCATTTTGGCAAATTGCAAGGCCTGCGCGTGGCGATTTGCGGGGATATTGCGCATTCGCGTGTGGCGCGCTCAAATATTCATTTGCTTTCGGCAATGGGGGTCACGCTGCACCTAATTGGCCCATCAACCATGCTGCCCAAAAGCATTGAGCGGCTGGGCGTGACCTGCTTTACCAATATGGAAAAAGGTCTGGAAGGATGCGATGTTGTGATGATGTTGCGCATTCAAAAAGAGCGCATGCATGGGGCGTCAATCCCATCTGAGCGGGAATATTATCACCTGTTTGGGTTAAACCATGCGAAGCTTGCTTTTGCCAAACCAGATGCCATGATTATGCATCCGGGCCCAATGAATCGCGGGGTAGAGATTGATAGCGCGCTTGCCGATGACCCGGACCGAAGCTTAATTGCAACGCAGGTCGAAATGGGCGTTGCCGCGCGCATGGCTTGTTTGGATATGCTGGCTCGAAATTTACCAAAAATTGATGATACAGAAGGCACAGTATCATGATTGCGCCAAGTCTTGCCATAACCAATGCCCGCCTGTTTGACCCGGCACAAGGACTTGATGAGCATGGAGATTTGGTTGTTGAAAATGGCCAGATTAAAACCATAGGGAAATCATCTAAACTGCCTGCTAAGATTGAAAAAATTGACGCGCAGGGCATGTTGTTGATACCCGGTCTGATTGATATGCAGGTCAATACGGGGGAACCTGGCAGCGAATATCGCGAAACCCTTGCCACTGTTTCTGACGCCGCCATTGCTGGTGGCGTGACCTCGATTGTGACCATGCCAGATACTGACCCAGTGATTGATGACGCCGCATTGGTGGATTTCATCACCCGCCGCGCCCGTGACACAGCACAGGTTCGGGTTTTTCCAACCGCCGCCATCACCAAAGCTATGGCCGGCGATATGATGACCGAATTTGGTCTATTGCAAGAAGCAGGCGCTGTCGCATTTACCGATGCTGACAAACCAGTGATGAACGCGCAAACCATGAGCCGCGCCCTCGCCTATGCCACAAATTTTGATGCCTTGCTTATTCACCATGCGCAAGATTCTAATCTGGCGGGCTCTGGCGTGATGAATAGCGGCGAAAAAGCCACGCGTTTAGGGCTGGCGGGCATCCCTAAAGCCGCTGAATTAATTATGATAGAGCGCGATATTCGCTTGGTAGAGATGACTGGTGGACGCCTGCATATTGCACAGGTTTCTTGTGCTGAAAGTTTGGAGATTATCCGTGCCGCCAAACAACGCGGTCTGGCTATCACCTGCGGAGTGAGCGCCAATCATCTGATGCTCAATGATAATGATGTCGAGAATTACCGCACCTATGCCAAATTAACCCCGCCATTGCGCAGCGAAGATGACCGGCTGGCATTATGCGCAGGCGTGGCCGATGGCACGATTGATATCATAGTGTCAGCCCATGACCCGCAAGATGATGACACCAAGCGCCGCCCCTTTGACCAAGCACATTTTGGATCGGTTGGGGTGGAAACATTGCTCGGCGCCGCCCTCACGCTGTATCACGAAAACATGGCTGATTTGTCGGCCATTATTGCCGCCATCACCAACCGCCCAGCGAAACTTTTGGGGCTTGAACTTGGTACGCTGATGCCCGACAGCCCTGCCGATTTTTGTTTGGTAGATTTAGACCACCCTTACGCCATCACAGCTGAACAATTAAGGTCAAAGTCTAAAAACACAGCCATTGAGGGGCGCAAATTACAAGGTCTTGTGCGCCAGACTTTCATTCAGGGCAAAACTGTCTTTAAGGCTGACAGCACAGCATGATAGAGGTTTCACAGCAAATTTTATTTTGGGCGTTGCTCGGCTATCTGTCTGGCTCCATTCCTTTTGGCTTGATACTTACAAAAATGGCGGGGCTTGGTGATATTCGCCAAATTGGCTCTGGCAATATTGGCTCTACCAATGTGTTGCGCACCGGCAATAAAGCATTGGCCGCAACCACGCTGGTTTTAGATGCCAGTAAAGCTGGAATTGTCGTCATTGTAGCGCAACTCTTCACCGACCCACAAACCAGCTATTTTGCTGGCGCTGCCGCCTTTATCGGGCATGTCTATCCTGTTTGGTTAAAATTTAACGGCGGTAAGGGCGTTGCCACCTATATTGGGTTTTTGCTGGCGGCTCAGGCTATGGCAGGCCTGGTGTTTGCCGCAATATGGCTGGGCATGATACTTCTTTTCAGAATTTCATCACTCTCGGCATTATGTGCTTGCGCTGTGACACCTGCTTATATTTGGTGGTCGGGCAATCTGCCTCTGGCCGGAATAGCTGGCACACTTTCTTTACTCGCTTTTTGGGCGCATCGTGCTAACATTATGAGACTAGTTAAAGGCAACGAACCAAAAATTGGACAAAATAAATAAGAATAAGAATGTTTCCATGATTTTATATGACACAAAATCGGGAATTGACATCACGGGATATTAAGCCGTGACCAAATATTCTCCTGAACAAAAACGCGATATGTTACGCCTGATCCGGACAGACAATGTCGGGCCTGTGACATTTCATAAGCTGCTTGAGGTATTTAAAGACCCCAGCGAAGCTTTGAAACATTTACCCGATATTGCACTGCGAGGTGGACGCAAGAGCAAACTTAAAATAATGAGTATTGCAGCGGCAGAAAAAGAATTGGCTGCGAATGAAAAGCTCGGCGCACGCATTTTGGTTCATGGTGAACCAGATTACCCGCGCGAATTAGCAGCTATTCCTGATGCGCCGCCTGTGATTTCAGCTCTGGGCCATATTCATTTACTCCGCCTGCCTAAAATTGGTTTTGTTGGTTCGCGTAATGCATCGATGAATGCCTTAAAAATGACAGAAAAACTAAGCGCAGGGCTTGCGGATAAAGGTTTTGGTATTGTATCAGGCATGGCGCGCGGTGTTGATGCGGCGGCGCATTGGCAGGGCTTACATAATGGCACCATTGCGGTTTTGGCCGGTGGGGTGGATATTGTTTACCCGAAAGAAAATCAGGATTTATACCAGCGTATCAAAGATGAAGGATTAATCATCGCTGAAAACCCACCAGGCACAAAACCTCTCGCACAACATTTCCCGCGCCGAAACCGCCTTATCTCTGGACTTTGCCTCGGGGTTGTGGTCACCGAAGCCGCGCAACGCTCAGGCTCACTCATCACCGCGCGCCTTGCGGGCGAACAGGGCAGAGAAATTTTAGCTGTGCCAGGCTCACCGCTTGACCCGAGATGTCGTGGCAGCAACAATCTGATACGACAAGGAGCGACATTAGTTGAAGATGTTGATGATATATTAGACGTTGTGCGCCCATTAAGTGAACATATTGAAGAACCAGAACGCCCTGACAAAATTCATGTTTCAATCGACACACAAACAAGCGATGCCGCGCGCAACCAAATTATTGAGCTACTTGGACCCAGTCCGGTGACAATTGATGAACTCATCGCTCAGACACATTATCCCCCTTCTGTTGTCCATATGGTGATTATTGAGTTGGAACTAGCGGGACGGCTTATTCGTGACCAAATTGGGGTTAGTCTCAATATGGACACATAAAACAAACGCTAACCTATTGATTTTTATGTAACTTAAATGGTTGGAGGCAGGCATTAAAAACCAGCCATGTCCCCCTCCCTCAAACCAGCGCTTTTGTTATTTTGCGTTTAAAGACTTGATATTTCTTCTTCTATCATGCAAGAGAGAGAATTATACAGCACCAAAACAGGTGCCAGAAAGAATTTATGAGGCGATAATGGACGTTGTTATTGTTGAGTCACCTGCTAAGGCAACGACGATTAACAAATATTTGGGTAGCAATTATAAAGTATATGCCTCCTTTGGGCATGTACGAGACTTGCCTGAGAAAAATGGCTCTGTTGACCCTGAAAATGCTTTTGCGATGGAATGGGAAATTCAATCAGGTTCAAGCAAACGCTTAAATGAAATTGCGGACCAAGTCGATAAAGCAGACCGGCTTATCCTTGCCACTGACCCGGACCGTGAAGGGGAAGCTATTTCATGGCACGTGCTTGAAGTCATGCGCAAAAAAAATGTCCTCAAAGGCAAACAAGTTCAGCGGGTTGTTTTTAACGCGATTACCAAAAAATCAGTTCTAGAGGCAATGGAAAAACCGCGCGAGCTTGATGAAAAACTGGTCGATGCCTATTTGGCGCGCCGCGCGCTTGATTATCTGGTTGGGTTTAATCTCTCCCCTGTTTTATGGCGTAAATTACCAGGTGCGCGTTCAGCCGGACGCGTGCAATCGGTTGCCTTGCGATTGATTTGTGAAAGAGAGCTTGAGATTGAAGCCTTTATACCGCGTGAATATTGGACTGTTGCAGCCGACTTCACCACACCAGATAGCAAAAACCTGCCCACGCGGCTCACATTTCATCGCGGACAGAAGCTTGATAAATTTACCCTCAATAATGAGACGCTCGCAGAAGAAGCCAAGCAAGCTATTGAAAGCGGGCAATTTAAAGTTGAGATGGTGGACAGCAAGCCAGGCCAACGCAAGCCATCTGCACCCTTCACCACCTCCACATTGCAACAAGAAGCAGCGCGAAAACTTGGCTTCAATGCTAAGCGCACCATGCAAATCGCGCAGCTTTTATATCAAGGTATTAATTTAGACGGCGAAGTGACTGGCCTCATCACCTATATGCGAACAGATGGCACGCAAATCGCACCTGAAGCGATTGCTGAAACGCGCGATGTGATTGTTGAGGATTTTGGACCAGATTATTTGCCGACTAATCCTCGCCTATATGAAACCAAAGCAGCCAATGCCCAAGAAGCGCATGAAGCCATTCGACCAACTTCACTTAAGCGACGCCCGGAGCATTTATCTCGGTTTTTGGATGCTGATCAGGCGAAATTATATGAACTGATTTGGAAACGAACTATGGCCAGCCAAATGGAAAATGCGAAAGTGCAGCGCACCAGCATTGATTTGGTAGACCACACGATGCAAACCCGATGTCGTGCATCTGGAACCGTCATCACCTTTGCTGGCTTTTTAAAGCTCTATGAAGAAGGCAAAGACGAGAAACAAGACGAACAAGACGATAAAGAAGGGCCAACCTTGCCAAAGGTGGAGCAAGGCGCGATGATGGAATTGAACTCTGTTGCCCCTGAGCAGCATTTCACAGAGCCGCCAGCTCGCTATAGCGAAGCCTCTTTAGTGAAAAAAATGGAAGAGCTTGGCATTGGCCGCCCTTCTACCTATGCCAATGTTTTAAGCGTGCTAAGGGACCGCGATTATGTCTATATGGATCGCAATCGCTTCATGCCGCATGATAAAGGGCGATTGGTTACCTCATTTTTGGAAAGTTTCTTTCAAGATTATGTGGAATATGATTTCACCGCTGAACTTGAGAACGATCTCGACCGCGTTTCTGCTGGTGAGCTTGGTTATAAGGAAGTCTTGAGCAGGTTTTGGGAAAATTTTCATGCCAGCGTCGAAAAGACGATGGAAATTCGGAACACAGAAATTCTGGACACTATGAATGATGTGCTTGGCAAGCATATTTTCAAAGATACAGGCAATGGCGACCCCCGCCTTTGCCCCAAATGCGGCGAAGGCCAACTCAGTTTAAAAACTGGAAAATTTGGCGCTTTTGTCGGCTGTACCAATTATCCAGAATGTCGTTTCACGCGCCCATTTGCCCAAGAAGCAGGCCGTGAAGGCGATATTGAACGCCTGTTAGGCACCGACCCTGAGACAGGCCTTGATGTGCATCTTAAAGATGGACGCTTTGGCGCATATGTGCAGCTAGGCGAACAGGAAGAAGGCGGCGAAAAACCAAAAAGATCTGGTTTACCCAAAGGTAAAATGCCTGCCGATATCGATTTACCTTATGCCCTCAAATTGCTTTCACTGCCCCGCCTTGTGGGTGTGCATCCAGAAACTTCTGAGGAAATCACGGCCAGTCTTGGTCGCTATGGCCCATTTTTGCGCTGCGGCAAACAATCCGCCAGTCTTGAAAATGTCGATGATTTATTTGAAATTGGTGTCAATCGTGCCGTCACAGTTTTGGCAGAGAAAAAACCAGCCAAACGCGGCAGCTCGGTCATTAAAGAACTCGGCGAGCATCCTGATGATGGCAAACCGGTTAATGTGATGGACGGACGCTTTGGGCCTTATGTGAAGCATAACAAAATCAATGCGACCATTCCGAAAGATGAAGAGCCAGAGTCTCTTTCTTTAGAGCGCGCTCTTGAATTGATTGCCGCGCGTGCGGCAAAAGCCGGTAAGAAAAAAACCCGCAAAAAGAAATCATAGCGGATTGGTCAGCCTGATTTATAAGCCGAACCGTTAGTGAGGATAGGATAGACCGTGAGTGAGCGTATTAGCCGTCAGAAAATTATTGATTTTATAAGAGAAGCTGACGGCAAAATTGGCAAAAGAGAAATTGCCAAAGCGTTTCATATAAAAGGTTCTGAAAAAATCATCCTCAAGCAAATCTTGAAAGAAATGCTTAGCAATGGAGAAATTGTTGGGCATGGACGCGAAGGATTGCGCCTACCAGATGGGTTACCAAATGTTGGCGTGATTGAAGTGACACATAAAAATCAAGATGGCGATATATTTGGCAAAATTATTCTAAACGGTGTTTTACGGGAACACCCAGAAATTCTTATCACCAGCCGCTTGCACCCACCTGGCATTGGCGACCGAGTGCTGGCTCGGCTAAAAAGAATTAATGAGGCGCAGTATAAGGCGTCGGTTATGAAAAAAATCGCCGCCCCAGCCAATGAGCGCTTTATTGCTTTGGTCATTCAAGAGGGCGCGCATTTTCGCCTTACCCCTGTTGACCGGCGCCAACGTTATGACTTTGCTTTGGAAACAGGCGAACAGACCCCAAATGCTGGCGATATGGTTTGGGCCAAGAAATTAATAAGCGACAAGCGCGGCCATCAAAATTGGCGCAGGTCTGACCAAAAAGCGGTGATTGATGAAGTGATTTGCGGCGCGGATGAGCCAGGCGCTTACAGCCTGATTGCGATGGCTGAACAAGGGATTCCTCTCAGCTTTAATGATGAGGTTAAACATGAGATTTCTCTTATTAAGCCACTGAATCTCAATAATAATAAAAATTACAAAGATCTGAGAGATATTCCCTTTATCACCATTGACCCAAGCGATGCGCGCGACCATGATGACGCGGTTTTCGCGATTGCCGATACAGATGAAAAAAATCAAGGTGGTTATCATGTATATGTTGCTATTGCCGATGTGGCGGCTTATGTGAGACCCCAATCAGCCATGGATATTGAAGCACGCCAACGCGGCAATTCTGTTTATATGCCAGACCGCGTGGTGCCCATGCTACCTGAAGAACTTTCAACGGATTTATGCTCTTTACGGCCTGAAGAGGACCGTCCGGCGCTGATTGTCAAAATGACCATTAACGCGCAAGGTCAAATCAAGGCGCATGAATTTATGCGCGGGGTGATACAATCACGCGCCCGACTTAGCTATCAACAAGCCCAACTCGCTTTTGACGGCGCGCCTGACGCGACCTGCCAGCCCCTGCAAGAAAACATTTTAACTCCTTTATGGCAGGCTTATTTATGCATGGCACAGGCGCGGGACAAACGCGCACCCCTAAACCTCGACCTACCCGAATATAAAGTCGTGATGAATGCCCAAAAAGAAATTGAAGATGTTTATGTGCCAGAACGCCTAGAGGCCATGCGGGTGATTGAAGAATTTATGGTCAGTGCAAATATATGTGCGGCCAAAAGCCTTGAAAAGCACAAAACTCCGCTCATTTATCGCATCCATGATGCGCCGAGTTTGGATAAATTACATGCCTTGGCTGATTTTTTGAAACCTCTTGGTATTGCGATTGATTTGGGGCAACCGCTCAATGCGCGACTGTTTAATCGCATTTTATTTGGCACCCGCAACCAAACTGACGAACAAGACGAAAACCACAGCCAAATGGCGCAAGAGGCGATTTTGCGCACACAAGCACAAGCGGTCTATAGCCCAGATAATATCGGCCATTTTGGTTTGTCTTTAAGCCATTATGCGCATTTCACTTCACCAATCCGCCGCTATGCAGACTTGAGTGTGCATCGCGCTTTGATAGCGAGTTTAAGCTTAGGTGATGACGGCCATATTGACTTAGATGAAAACCTTATCAGCATTTCTGAGCATATTTCCATGACAGAACGCCGGGCAATGGTCGCTGAGCGTAATGCCAAAGATCGGTATTTATCAGCTTATTTGGCAGAAAAAATTGATCATGTTTTTGACGCCACCATAAGCGGGCTGAGCAATGCTGGCTTGTTTGTCAAACTATCAGATAATGGCGCTGACGGCCTTGTACCCATTTCCCGGCTTGGGAGCGAGCGATTTCATAAAGATGAAGACGGCATGACCCTCACTGGCGGCACCACTGGCCTCACATTCAAAATCGGCCAAACTGTAAGGGTGCGCCTGATAAAAGCCGAACCTGTCAAAGGTGGATTGTTATTGTCACTCATGGAAGGCGGCGATTACAGCCCTATCAATACGAAGCCTTCACAAAATAAGAATCGAAAAAGCCGCCAATCTTTTGTAAAAGGAATAAAGAAGTCACCAAGTGAAACCAAAGGGAAAAGAAAAGGTAAACCTCGAAAGAATGCTTCTCGCAAAAAAAGCACATCGCGCGCGGGGCGACGGCGCGCAAAAGCAGGTTTGAAGAAATAGAAAACCAGAAATAGAGATTGTGATGGAAACCGAACGCTCAAAAAAACAAGCCATATGGCGTGGCATGAAATTTAAATGCCCCGCATGTGGCGAGGGAAAAATTTTTTCATCCTATCTTAAAGTCACTGATAATTGCGCCCATTGCGGACAGGCGCTTGATGGGCATCGTGCTGATGACGCACCGCCCTATTTCACAATTTTTATTGTTGGTCATGTTATTATTCCTCTGATGTATTTTATTGAACGCAGTTACGCGCCCGAATTATGGATACATATTACCGTATTTGGCACGATAGCCATTATCACCAGCCTGATTAGCTTGCCAATTACCAAAGGGGGGATTGTCGGGCTACAATGGGCATTGAGACTGCATGGATTTGGTGATTGTGACGATGAACCGGAGCCATTAAACACGCCATCCAAATCATCTTAAGGGTTACTATGACAGATAAAAAACTGGACAAAAAACTTCTGCTGAAAGATGCGCAAGATGGGTATGATGCGCAGCTTAGTTATATTCGGCCGGTGGACGCTGCGACCCTGATTATTGTAGATAGTTCTTATAACAAACCGAAAGTGCTGATGGGCAAACGCTCGGCTGCGCATAAATTTATGCCGAATAAATTTGTGTTTCCAGGCGGGCGGGTTGATATTGGCGATACGCGCTTGCGGGTTGATGAGGAATTACGCGCGCCAGTTATGCAACGCTTGCGGGCAGACACGAGCGCCCGCATGCGCGATAGCCGCTTGCGGGCTATGGCTTTAGCTGCGATTCGGGAAACATATGAAGAAACTGGCCTGCTGATTGGGCGTAAGAGCCACGCGCCCCTCACCTCAAAATCACCTGAATGGCAAAGTTTTTTTGAGCATGGCATCACTCCAAGCCTAAAAAATATCGATTTCATTGGCCGCGCCATTACCCCAACATTCCGACCAAGACGCTTTGATACGCGGTTTTTTGTAGCCGAAATATCAGAACTTTATAATGACCCGCAAAATCTGAGCGGCACGGGAGAATTGCTGGAATTACACTGGCTGAATTTTGACGAGGCCATTAAAAAAGATTTGCCCTCGATTACCCATTTTGTCTTATTGGAGCTGCAAAAACGCCTGCAACACCCCTTGCCACAGCGTTATCAAAAACCGGCTTTTTTCTATCGTACCCTGAATGGCAAGCCGGCAATGTCTGAATTAAGATAAAACCAGCTTGACTTCACCAAGAAATCGGGTAGTTTCACGCCAGATTTTGAATTGATTGAGGATAAGCTCATGGCGAAGCCGACAACTGTTAAAATTAAGCTCGAAAGCACCGCCGGAACTGGTTTTTTTTACGTTGCTAAGAAAAATGCCCGCACCATGACTGAAAAAATGGTTGTAAGAAAATATGATCCGGTTGTCCGCAAGCATGTCGAGTTTAAAGAAGGCAAGATAAAATAGCTTTCTAACAAACCACAATAAAAGCCGGCCTTCGGGTCGGCTTTTTGCATTTGGGCTATAATTTGATAAAACTACGCTGAGCGATAGACAAAAAGAAAGTTTTAAAATGACATCCAATGATGCCGAAATTATGGGATTAAAAATGCTGGGCTGGTTGGCAAGTCAGGAAGAGGCCATGTCGCGTTTTGCCGCTCTTTCAGGCCTTGACCCAGTTGAGCTGCTCGCGCATGCCAGCGATCCAACCATGCTTGGGGGGATGATGGACTTTGTGCTATCTGATGAACCCTTATTACTGGCGTTTTGCGAAGAAAATGACATCCACCCTGAGTCTCCAGCACAAGCGCGTCAATTGCTTCCTGGCGGCGACATCCCCCATTGGACATAAACCAAGAACACACTAATTAATAAAAACAGGAGTTAGATTGTGTCTGATGTAAGTGATGAAATAAAACAACAATGCGCTGAGGTGAGCTTTGACCCCGCGCGCCCTTTAATCATTTCTGATGCTGATGAGGTTTTGCTCCAATTCATGGTTCAGTTTGAGCATTATCTTGACAAGCAAGATTTGTGGATTGACCTGCAAAGCTTTAAATTAAACGGCAATATTAAACATAAAGGTAGCCAAAAACAGGCCGATGTGAACATGCCTGACCTGCTTGATGCTTTTTTTGCCGCTGAAACCCCGCATTTCACACCTGTTGACGGCGCCGCTGAAAGCCTGTCCATGCTAGCTGAACATGCCCAAATCCTTGTCTTGACGAATTTGCCGCTTGCGCAAAGACAAGCGCGTCAAGAAAACCTCAAGCAAAATGGTATGGATTATCCGGTCATTGTCGGCAGCGGGCCAAAAGGACCTGCGGTGAAATGGATTGCACAAAATGTTGATGCACCGATTTTCTTTCTTGATGATATTTTCCATAATATTAACAGCGTGGCTGACCATGTCCCCCAAACCCATCGTATTCATATGATTGCTGACCAGCGTTTGCGAAAAATGATGAATGCCGCCGAAAAAGCCAGCACGCGAATTGATGATTGGCCTATTGCGCGCAATTGGATATTAGAAACACTTTCGCGCTAATCTTTGTTTCAAAGCTTGCGCTTTTTCATCGCAAAGAACAAAATAGTTTATGGTTTCTTCTACGCCTCACTCACCCTCGCGTCTTTGTCGGGATTGCATGCATTTATTTGCAACCGCCCATACGCGTTGTCCGGTTTGCAAAAGCCCGCGCCTTATCACACATGAAGAATTAACCAGCCTTTCCATTGCCCATATGGATTGCGACGCTTTTTTCGCCGCCGTTGAAAAACGCGACAATCCTGACTTGGAAGATAAACCTTTAATTATTGGAGGCGGCAAGCGCGGGGTTGTTTCCACCTGTTGTTACATCGCCCGCATTTATGGTGTGTCATCGGCCATGCCCATGTTTAAAGCGCTTGAATTATGCCCGCAAGCCGTCATCATGCCGCCTAATGGTGAAAAATATCAGCAGGTGGGGCAAGAAATACGCGCCATGATGCTCGATATTACGCCTTTAGTTCAGCCAGTTTCCATTGATGAAGCCTTTCTCGACCTGACTGGCACAGAGCGCTTGCATGGTGAACCGCCAGCAGCCCGCCTCGCCCGACTTGCTAAAGATATAAAACAAAAAATCGGTATCACAGTTTCGATTGGCCTGAGCCATAATAAATTTCTCGCCAAGCTAGCATCTGATATGGATAAGCCAAATGGTTACACAATCATCGGTCGTGCAGAAACCAGTTCATATTTGGCCGCTTTGCCCGTCAATAAATTATGGGGCGTCGGCAAGCAAACGCAAAAGAAACTCGCCCGTGATGGGATTACAAATTGTCAGCAATTACAAAAAATGGAGCAAGCCGACTTAATTAAGCGCTATGGGCAGTTTGGCTTGCATCTTCATCGTCTTGCACATGGCATAGACAGCCGCCACATCACCCCAACCAGACAAGCAAAAAGCATTTCGGCAGAAACAACTTTTGAGATGGACACCAAAGATACTGCTTTTTTAGAAAAAACGCTCTGGAAGCTTTGTGAAAAAGTGTCGCGCCGTTGCAAAGCTAAAAATCTAGCTGGCGAGACTGTGGTTCTCAAACTCAAAACATCAGATTTTAAAAGCCTGACGCGCAATCGAAAATTAGCCGACCCCTCCCAAATGGCCGACACACTATTTGCACAAGGGCTTGATTTGCTCAAACGCGAATTATCCGCTCACCCGCAACGCGCCTATCGGCTGATTGGTATTGGCTATGCGGGTTTAACCTCTGAAAACCGAGCTGACCCATATGATTTGGCAGATCCGGAAAAAACGAAACGCCATGCCGCCGAGTTGGCGATGGACAAAGTGCGTGATAAGTTTGGAAGTGAAAAAATTAAAAAAGGGCGTGGTCTTTCCGCCAAAGACACTTAAATCATTTTCAAGATGAGGCATGAAATGGATCATGGAATGGACATTGAACAAAAAATTGCTGAATTAGGGTTAGAGCTTGGCACACCCAAGCCAGCCTTGGCGAGCTATGTGCCTTACCGGTTTTCGGGCAAAGATTTATATATTTCTGGTCAAGGGCCGGTTGACGCCTCAGGCGCCGCGATTTGCGGCTGTTTGGGCAAAAATATAGAGCTTGTAGACGGTCAGCAAGCGGCGCGCTTATCTGCAATTAATATTTTATCTCAGCTACGTCAGGCTCTTAATGGTGATTGGTCGCGCCTCATTGGCTGCATCAAATTAAATGGATTTGTTGCCGCAACCCCAGATTTTGAAAACCACCCCGCTATTATTAATGGCGCCTCTGACCTCATAAAAAATGTGCTTGGTGAAAAAGGTCAACATGCGCGCTCGGCCATTGGTGTCAGTAGCTTACCACTCGGCTGGGCAGTTGAAATAGACGCGCTGTTCGAGGTGAAATGTGACGAGTAAAAATTGGCGTCTTTGTGTACATGACACGATACATGAAATTGGACAATCTATTTGGGACGCCTGTGCGAATCCCGATGGTAAGCCATATAACCCTTTTTTAGACTTTCGGTTTGTTGCGGCTCTTGAGGATAGCCAATCTGTTTGTTCCAATCAGGGCTGGGGCGTGCAACATGTGAGCCTGCAGCATGATGAGCAGATTGACGCAATCATGCCGTTATATCTAAAGGCGCATAGTCAAGGGGAATATATTTTTGACCATGGTTGGGCGGACGCGTTTCATCGAGCAGGCGGGCAATATTATCCAAAATTACTTTGTGCCGTCCCCTTTACCCCCGCCAGCGGACGCCGATTATTAGTGCGCAAACTGGCCGATAAAGAAACAGAACTTGCACAAAAAGCACTGTTGCAGGGGGCCAGTGAGTTGGTTGAAAAGTTGGGCCTTTCGAGTCTGCATATAAACTTCCTCCCCCAAAACGAGTGGGATATGGCAGGCAAACAAGGCTATTTACAGCGCATTGACCAGCAATTTCACTGGCAAAATAAAAATTACCAGCATTTTGACGAGTTTTTAGAAAGCCTTGCCTCACGCAAACGAAAAAATTTAAGAAAAGAACGCCGCAAAGCGCTTGAAAATGATATTGCGATTGAATGGCTGACCGGCGACAGTTTAACCCAAGAACATTGGGACGTGTTTTACGAATTTTATCAGGACACGGGTTATCGCAAATGGGGGCAACCCTATTTGACCCGCGCATTTTTTCATCAAATTCACACCACAATGCCAGAACAAACATTGCTCATCATGGCCAAACGTGAAGGAAAATATATTGCAGGGGCGCTCAATTTCATTGGCAGTGATACGCTGTTTGGGCGCCATTGGGGCTGCATTGAAGACCATCCATTTTTACATTTCGAATGCTGTTATTATCAGGCAATTGACTATGCCATCGCGCATAAATTGGCATGTGTTGAAGCTGGCGCACAAGGCACGCATAAATTAGCGCGCGGTTATGAGCCGGTTAAAACATATTCCGCACATCATATCCCCCATCCAAACTTTCGGATTGCGGTTGAGAATTATCTTGAACAAGAACGCCGACATGTTGACAATGACATAAATTACCTGGCTCAATATACGCCCTTTAAGAAAAAAAATGAGCTAGACCAAGCTGAATAAAAAAGCGAAAAGAGGACAAAATGACACCAGCCGATATGCCAACATATGACAATGACAATGTGTTTGCCAAAATTTTACGCGGCGAGCTACCTTGCGTTAAGGTCTATGAAGACGACCACACACTCGCCTTTATGGATGTGATGCCGCAAACGGATGGCCATACATTGGTTATTCCCAAAACCCCATCCGTCAATATGCTTGATATTGCAGCAGAAGATGCAGAAGCTGTAATGCACACGACGCTAAAATTGGCTCGTGCTGTTAAAGAAGCAATGCAGGCGTCTGGTGTTCAGCTTATGCAACTCAATGGGGCGGCGGCGGGGCAAACTGTTTTTCACACACATTTTCATATTATCCCGCGCGAAGATGGCGTTGAAATGCGCTTTCACGCCAAAGATATGGCGGACCCTGCAGAATTAGAAAAACACGCCGCTAAAATACGCGCCGCACTATGATTTAGGCTTTGACTTTAGTCTTCTTTTTCCGCGGCGGGTTTTTATCTTCTGGCGGTTCATATGACAGGCTAATCTCATTTTTCTTATCGACACCAACCTTCACCACACCACCAGATTTTAACGCGCCAAACAACACTTCATCAGCCAGCGGTTTTTTAATTTTTTCCTGTATTAAACGCGCAAGCGGGCGGGCACCCATATTGTGGTCATAACCCTGCTCGGCAATCCATTCAGCCGCTTGTGGCGCCAGCTCAATTATGACATTGCGGTCAGCAAGCTGCACTTCAAGCTGCAAAATAAACTTCTCAACCACGCGCGCCACAACCTCTGGTGGCAAGTGACCGAAAGGAACAACAGCATCTAAGCGATTGCGGAATTCAGGGGCAAACATTTTGTTAATGGCCTCCTCATCATCGCCCTTGCGTACTTCACGACCAAAGCCCATAGGCGCTTTAGCCAAATCTGCCGCGCCTGCATTTGTTGTCATGATGAGAATCACATTTCGGAAGTCAACTTTACGACCATTGCTGTCTGTTAGCGCGCCATTATCCATAACCTGCAACAAAATATTGAACATGTCTGGATGCGCTTTTTCGATTTCATCAAGCAACAGCACACAATGCGGATGCTGGTCCACACCATCAGTGAGCAACCCGCCCTGATCATAACCAACATAGCCTGGAGGCGCACCTAACATGCGCGAAACCGTATGCCGCTCCATATATTCCGACATATCAAAGCGCAGCAATTCAACCCCCAATAATTGCGAGAGCTGCCGCGCCACTTCTGTTTTGCCCACACCTGTTGGGCCAGAGAACAAATAGCACCCTATTGGTTTATTCTCTTCGCGCAATCCAGCGCGTGATAATTTAATCGCCGCAGTCAGCGCATCAATGGCTTCATTTTGACCAAACACGACGCGTTTGAGGCCTGTATCTAGGTCTTTCAATTTCTCTTCATCATTTTTGCTGACCGTTTTGGAAGGTATCCGCGCCATTGTTGCAATAGTGTTTTCAATATCCTTAACACCAATGGTTTTTTTGCGTTTGGAACTCGGCAATAGCATTTGTGCCGCCCCAACCTCATCAATCACATCAATCGCTTTATCTGGCAGCTTTCTATCTGCCATATAACGCGATGAAAGTTCAACCGCCGCTTTAATCGCATCATGCGTATAGCGCACCTTGTGAAAAGTTTCGAAATATGGCTTAAGCCCCCGTAAAATCTTAATACTGTCATCAAGACTTGGCTCATTGACATCAATTTTTTGGAAACGACGGGCCAAGGCGCGGTCTTTTTCAAAATGTTGACGAAATTCTTTATAGGTTGTTGAACCTACACATCGTAAACCACCATTTTGCAAAGCGGGTTTCAACAAATTAGAAGCATCCATCGCGCCGCCAGAAGTCGCCCCTGCCCCAATCACAGTATGTATTTCATCAATAAAAAGAACCGCTTCGGGCAAATCTTCAAGCTCTTTCATAATTTGCTTAATGCGCTCCTCAAAATCACCTCGATAGCGCGTACCTGCAAGCAATGTTCCCATATCAAGAGAATATATGACATTATCCTGCAGCACATCAGGGACTTCATTTTCAACAATTTTACGCGCCAAGCCCTCTGCAATTGCCGTTTTGCCAACACCTGGATCCCCAACCAGCAAAGGGTTATTTTTATTGCGACGGCACAAAATTTGAATGGTGCGCTCAACTTCTCTTTGACGCCCAATCAGCGGATCAACTTTTCCTTCGCGCGCCTTATCGTTCAAATTAACGCAATAGGTCGACAAGGCAGACTCCCCATCTTGCAAGCCCATCCCGTCTTCTTCGTCTTCCACACCTGAAATCGGGCGGTCCTCCTGATAGCCAGGCTTTTTCGAAATACCATGCGCGATAAAATTAACCGCGTCATAACGGGTCATATCTTGTTCTTGTAGGAAAAAATTGGCGTGGCTTTCGCGCTCAGAAAACAAAGCCACCAAAACATTGGCCCCTGTCACCTCATCGCGCCCAGATGATTGAACATGAATGACCGCCCGCTGTATCACGCGTTGAAAACCAGCCGTTGGTTTGCAATCTTCATCTTCATCAGAAATGAGACCGACTAATTCCTGGTCAATATAATTGGTTAGACTTTCTTTCAGCTGCTTAATATCAACCGCACAGGCTTCCAACACAGCATTTGTGTCTGCATCTTCTAAAAGCGCGAGCAGCAAATGTTCCAATGTCGCAAATTCATGATTTCTTTCATTGGCAAGTTCTAGAGCGTCATGAAGTCCCTGTTCTAACCCTTTCGAAAACGCAGGCATAATTTAGTCCTTCTCCATCGTACATTGCAGCGGATGTTGATGCTGACGTGCCAAATCAACGACTTGAGTTACCTTTGTCTCCGCAACCTCAAAAGTAAATACTCCACAAACTCCAACACCATTTTGATGCACATGCAACATTATTTTTGTCGCCTCTTCCATGTCCTTGTTGAAAAACTTTTGCAAAACATAGATGACAAATTCCATCGGCGTGTAATCATCATTTAGCAAAAGAACCTTATAAAGCGAGGGTTTCTTGGTTTTTGGCTTGGTTTTGGTCGCCAAACCCGTGTCATCATTTAAATCATCAGCGCCTGATGGCGGACGGTTTTGTGACGTGAGAAGGATATCATGCGCCAGTTGAGATGTTTTTTTCTTTGTCATTGCAACATATTTGCCGCTGTTTAGCTTCAAAAAATCAATTACTCATAATGTAGGGTTTAAACTTGGTCTTACAAGGTAAACACACTAATCTAAATGTGTATTTTGCGTGATTCGCCCTGCTTATAAGTGTGTTGATGGCTCCAATATTCACTTTTTATGCTTTATTGAGCAATCTTGGTTGTGTTTTGACACGCCGCCTTATGGCTATTTTCGCACTTTTAATGTTAATAGGCAATTTAACACCAGCCATCGCCCGCCCAGCACCGGCAAGCTTTGTTTTAGACTCACTGACCAAACAAACGCTGCACGCGCATCAGGCCGAGCGCTATCGATACCCAGCTTCTCTTACCAAAGTCATGACCGCCTATTTGGTCTTTCAGGCGCTTGATGATGGAAAACTTGACTTAAAGCAGAAAATTTACATTTCGCAACAGGCGGCCGAGCAACCAGCAAGTAAATTATATCTTCAAAAAGGTGAAACCATAACTGTTGAAACAGCACTCAAAGCCTTGATTATTAAATCTGCAAATGATGCCGCTGTCACCCTTGCCGAAGCTGTGCATGGTGAGGAGACAAAATTTGCAACACAAATGACAGCCACTGCACGCGCTATGGGCCTCCGGAAAACACAATTTAAAAATGCAAGCGGTCTGCATCACCCTGAACAATTCACCACAGCTCATAATATGGCCATGCTGGCTCATCGCTTAATATTGGACTTTCCGCATTATCTTTATTTTTTCAAAGACCAATCCTTTCACTATCGCGGGCAAACCCATGTGACGCATAATCATTTATTGCGTTTCATGCCAAATGTGGCGGGTATGAAAACTGGCTATACGAAATCTTCTGGCTACAATCTTATCTCCCTATATCTTGGCAAAGATAAACAACTGATTGGCGTAGTGATGGGCAGCGACTCAGCCTCTCAAAGAGATAATTTGATGGCGGCGCTTTTAATGAAATATAAAAATCCTGAAGAGTCTGCCCAGCTTGACCTGAACACCACACCGCCTCGTGAAATTTTTGTTGCCCGCTCCATCGCACAAGATAAGAATAACACTTTTTTAAACCGCCAATCAGACAGCACCCAATGGCGACTTGGCGGGTATTTAATGTCCCAAGCACGCGCTAAAGAAGCGCCTCTAATGCAAGCCATACAAAAAAATTGGTCTGTCCAAATTGGTGCATTCCGTAATAAAAACAGTGCGTTATCGCAAATTGAAACAGCCCATAATTTGGCCCCTGATTTATTGGCACAGGCCAAGGCCTTCACCATGCCAGTGCGCAAACAACAGGAAGTTTTTTACCGCGCGCGATTTGGACACATCAACAAAACGCAGGCAAAACAAATTTGCGCCGTCTTAAAAAAGCATAATCTCGCTTGTCAGCCGCTTGCCCCTATGCCACCACAAACTGTTCTGGCACACCCTTGAATCATTTGGGTAAATTGAGCGCCTCAAGCAGTGTATAAACCTCCGCTCGAGCCGCCACATGCGACATGGTCAAGCTCATATTTGCTTCTTCTTCAGTCAAATCAAGTAAAGTCAGCCCAGCTGGGTACATTTCCCTAAAAATCACCCGCTCCGATAAACCTGGCGCGACACGGAACCTTAGACGCGCCGCCAAATCATTTAGCGCTTTTTCAATGCGCTGGCGGTTTTTGGCAAAAACATGACTTGTGCGATTGCGAATAACCACCCAATCAATGGCACCACTATTGGCAGCCGCGCGCGCTTTACGACACTCCCAAACCAGTTCGGAATAAATACTAGGGCCTAAAATCTCGAGCGTATCGGGATCGACTTTTCCCAATAAATCAAAATCAACAAAACTGTCATTAATTGGGGTAATCAGCGTATCGGCGCTGGCATGGCCAAGACGCGATAAAAACGTGTCCGAGCCTGGACTATCAATGACAATAAAATCGTTATTTTCCCGCAATGCATTAATGGCATTTAAAAAATTTTGTTTATCCTCATTCTGGCGGTCCGCGACTGAACCAGCGGTGGCAATTGGCAACACAATATGTTGCGGCATATGAACCTCACGCCCTGCCTTTTGTGACCATGCTTTTCGGTTTTCAACATAACGGGTGAAAGATTGCTGGCGTACATCTAAATCAATTGTGCCAATTTTATAGCCCTTATCCATCAATGCCGTTGCAATATGCATTGCGGTTGTGGTTTTGCCTGACCCGCCCTTTTCATTACCAACCACAATGACATAAGGCGCGGTTGATTTTTTTTGATTGCCAAAAAGTCCCATAATCACCACATCTAAAGTTTCTTGATAAAAATATAATGATTCCACGCCCAAAGCGTGAGAAGAAATATTTTTACACGAGTTTTTACTGCATAGTTTCTCGGAAACAGGTATGGTGCGAGCATGAATGGGTTACGAGATAAAAGAATTATTATTATTGGAGCAAATGGCTGCCTCGGGCAGGCGCTTGCTTCCCGTTTACTTGCCGAAAATTGCCGCCTGGTTTTGGTTGACCTCGACACCACCGCATTACCTGAAAACGCACCAACAGACGCGTGTTTCTCGTTGGTTGCTGATGTGCGCGAGGCGGAGCAAGTGTCCAAAATCATGACATATGCCGAAGAAAAACTTGGCGGCATTGATGGCTTGGTCAATATGGCAGCCATTCTTATGCCTGAGGACGCCGCCCTTGAAACCCCTCAAGCAGTATTTGACGCTAGCCTAGCAACCAATTTAACCGGCACGTTTTTAACCTGCCAAGCAGCCTTGCCCTATTTGCTAAAGGGGCAGCAGGGCGCCATAGTCAATCTTTCTTCTGTGGTCGCGCATGCCGCATCTGCAACAGCGCAACTTGCCTATACCAGCGCGAAAGGCGGTATAGAAGCTCTGACACGAGAAATTGCCATGGCTTATGCGCGTCAGGGCATACGGGCAAATTGCGTCGCGCCAGGGCCGGTTTTATCTGAACGAAACCAGCATTATTTTGATAATGAAGAAAAATGGCAATCCCGCCGCCAGCATATTCCAATGGGGCGACTTGGCAAAGCTGATGAAATCGCTGGCACAATTGCCTTTTTGCTCAGCGATGATGCGGGCTATATCACCGGCACCTCGATTTTGGCAGATGGCGGCATTGCCAATGCCTATGTCATTAAAGACGAAAATGGCGACGCAACGCCAAATGGGTAAGCACATGTTGGTGGTCAGTCAGCCTTCCGAATTATCCAGTCACATTGCCGCCTGGCAAAATGATGGGCTAAAAATTGGCCTTGTGCCGACAATGGGGGCGTTGCATGCGGGCCATTTGTCGCTGATAGACCATATCGCGCCACATTGCGATAAGGTGATTGTTTCAATTTATGTGAACCCTACACAATTTGCTGAAGGCGAAGATTTCAGTAGCTATCCTCGAACGCTGGATTCTGATTTAGAAAAACTCCAATCAACACCAACCGCACTCGTTTACACACCCGCCACACAGGATATGTATGGTGATGAAGCAGTGGCAGATATTAAATTGCAAGGCCCCGCACTTGGGCTAGAAAGCGACGCGCGTCCGCATTTTTTTAGTGGTGTGGCCAGCATTGTCGCGCGCCTGTTTGACCACACACAAGCCGATGTCGCAATTTTTGGCGAAAAAGACTATCAACAGCTTTGCGTAATCCGCCATCTTGTTGATGAGCAAAAAAGAAAGATTAAAATTTTAGGCGCGCCAATTATGCGTGAAAGTGATGGTCTGGCCATGTCTTCACGCAATGTCTATCTTTCCGCGCCACAAAGAGTGATTGCTGGTAAGCTTAATAAAATTCTTAGAAAACTATGCCAAGCCATTGAGAATAACGAGGATATAGAAATAGAGATAGAGCGTAGCAAGGCAGAAATCCTCGCAGCTGGCTTTGATGACATAGACTATCTCGAACTCCGCCATGCCGATACATTAGCCCCCAATCCCGCGCCAGACACCCCGCGTCGCCTATTGATTGTGGCCCGTTTGGGTGCGGTTCGGTTATTGGATAATATGGAAATCCAATCTTAAAGTAGACCTAATTCGGTGAGCTCTGCTCTTAAGCTTTCTGGCATATCCGCGTCAATTTCCACACCTTGCGGCATATCGGGCGGTGCGTCACCCGCTTTTAAATATCGCCAGCCCTGAAATGGGCGACGCGCTTGCGGACGGGTTAATATCATATCTGGCTGCAAATGAATGTGGCATCGGCGAATGCCTGCCCCATCTGTGAAAGGCTCAATATCCAAAATGATTTGCCGCGCCATAATTTTACGCTTAATCACCCAATATAAAGAGCCGCCATTTACCAGTTCATTGGCCTGTTTGGGTATCATGCGCGTGGTGTTGAATACACGCCCATATGTGGCCATTAAATGCTTCTGCCAGTCCAGCAAGTCATCAAGACTGTCCGCACCCGCCGCCAATTTGATAAGGTTAAGGCTCATAGTAAAATTATAGGTCTCAGGGCGTCATTTGCCAATTAAGGTTGATAGATAAAAATATTATCCGTTGCGGTGAAAAAAGCATAAAACCCGACACCAACAGCGCCGCCAAGCATAAAGATTCGATTTTCAAACCCCACAACTGCTGCATGATGACGCGGCGCAGGCATAGACTCTAACGCAATCCAGTCACGACGGTTATTGGTCAATAAATAATGCGAATCCCAAGTTTTCTCAGGGTTTTGAGAATAACCGCCTAAAAAATGCAAACCATCTGACTGTTTCACCAAACCACCCCCACTCATCGGGCGCGGTAAATTAGCAAGTTGCTGCCAATCATTATCCTGCGTGTCGTAAGACCACACCTTATCCGTCATGACATTATTTTCATCACGCCCACCGGCAATGATAATCTCATCACCATCAGCTACTACCGAAAACGCTCTTATGGGTAATTTGATATTCAGGGACAAACTTTCCCAAACCGAGCTTGCAAGATGATAGCGATATATTTTATCCATATCATCGCCCTGCCCGCCTATAATATATAAATAAGGATCAATAATCACACTACGATGATGCGCTCGTTTGCCTGGCATTGGTGGAAACTGATACCATTGCGCCTTGCGCGCTGAATACATCCACATGCCATTACTCATTGCGTCGGTTTCAGGATTGATGCCACCAGTAACAAATAGCTGGTCAAGGCTCACCGCCATTGCAAAATCATGCCGGTCAACGGGTAAAGGTAACAATGGCCGCCAGCCATCGCCACGAATATCATAGGCTTCAAAAAATTTATCTTTGCCTGCGTGACGATTATTGCGCAGAACATAAATTTCACCATCAATAACCACCGCCTCAGCATAAGCGAGACTGGCAGGAAGTTTCATACCCTGCCGCCATTCAGCATGCGCGACAGAAAGCGGCAAAAACAGAATAAGGTTGAACAGGACAGAAATTAAGTGCTGCATTTATAATAAAATCCAACTTGCGAAACCAAGAAAGGCCATAAAACCAAAAACATCCGTAATTGTTGTGACAAAAACACTGGATGCTAAAGCAGGGTCAATACCAGCCTTATTCAAGCCAATGGGAATGAGAATACCTGACAAACCCGCAACCAGCATATTGACAATCATTGCCATCGCCAAAACCGCGCCCAGCATTGTATTATCAAACCAAAAAGCACCAATTGCGCCCATTAAAATCGCAAAAACACCGCCATTGATAAGAGCAATCCAAAACTCACGCGAAATAACGCGCATGGCGTTTACCGACATTAAATCCATTGTCGCCAAAGCACGAACCGTAATCGTCAAAGTCTGTGTCCCAGCATTGCCACCCATAGAGGCAACAATTGGCATTAAAACGGCAAGCGCGACCATTTGTTCTAAGGAAGCTTCAAAAAAAGCAATGACCATTGAGGCTAATATAGCGGTGAGTAAATTAACAAACAGCCAGTTAAATCGCCCACGCGCAGCCTCAATAACACTGTCCGTGACTGCCTCGTCACCAACCCCACCTAGCAAAAGAATATCTTCCTCAGCCTCATCAACAATGACTTCAAAAACATCATCCGCTGTGACCACACCAACAAGGCGGCCATCCGCATCAATGACAGGAGCGGAAACTAAATTATACCGCTCAAATCGGCGTGCCATATCCTCGCGGTCCATATCTGCAGGTATTAAAGTCAGATGCTCGTCCATAATATCTGTTAATTTTACGGGTCGGGCAGAACGCATGGCTTTATTTAATTGCACAACACCAATTGGCGAGAAACTGGGATCAATCACCAGAATTTCATAAAAATCATCTGGCAAGTCTTCTGTTTCGCGTAAATAATCAATCGCTTTACCAACCGTCCAAAAAGGTGGAAAAGCAACCACATCAGAGCGCATCAAACGGCCCGCGCTTTCTTCAGGATAATCTAGTGAGCGTTGCAGCACCAACCGGTCGGTCTCAGGAATTTGGTCGAGAATCTCTTGCTGCCCAGCATCATCTAATTCTCCCAACACAAAAACTGCATCGTCAGTGTCTAACTCCTGAACGACAGCGACAAGCTTATCCGTATCAAGAGCGCTAGCAACTTCAGCGCGAATACCCTCATCAAGCTCCGCTAAAACCTCTGAATTTAGATGATTACCCACAAGGCTGAGAAACTCTTGACGCGCGTCAGCCGACAAAAGCGCGACCATATCCGCCAAATCGGCTTCATGGGTTTCCTGAACAATCTCATACAATGCCTCAACATCTTCATTGCGCATGGCATGTAGAGTTGTTTTAACCAATGAATTGGCTAAGGATTGTTCCTCGGCAGGGCCCGGCACAACGTCCTGCTCATGATGTTTTTCCTGCTCTGTCGATTTCGTGACCATGCGCCTAACAATCTTGGGTTTCATTTAGAAATAAGGTTGTCCCATTATGACAATGCTTCGGTTAAGTTTCAAAGTCTTATCCTAAAAAAAGTCAAATTTATCTGTTTTTTTAAGTTTTTGTTTTTGTTGCAATACCGCACATAATTCTTAAAATATATGATCTATAACAGACGAACAGGCAGGTAAATCATGAGCAATCAAATTCAAAATTATAAAGAGTTTTGGCCCTATTATTTGCGTGAACACAGCCATCCTAAAAACAGGCAATTGCATTTTATTGGCACAGCATTGGTATTGCTGATACTGGTGGCGAGCCTGTTCAATCAAAAATATCTATGGCTGCTGTCTATTCCACTTGTTGGCTATGGCTTTGCGTGGTTTGGGCATTTTAGAATAGAAAAAAACAAACCAGCGACTTTTACCTATCCGTTTTGGTCCCTTTTTAGTGATTTTCGCATGTTCTTCTTATGGGTTTTTCGCAAGCTTGATGCAGAGTTGAAAGCAGCTGGCGTTAGGGATATATAACCCGTGCCACGACAGCCGCAACTGCGCGCCTATGATAATAACCAGACCAAAACTTATCGGGCAGAACGCGCGGCTCTCAAAAAACTTAAAAAACACACAAAACGCTTTGAGACCATCAATGCGTGCCGCGCCTTTGTGAATAGCATCACAATAATGCCAGTCTGGCAAAGTCTCAATGGCCCGCAGATTGTACCAATAAAATCCATGCCGCGATTGGGGCGACGCAGTATATTCATCCGGCGCCGTGCATTGGGGCTGACAAAATACAAAGCCACCAAGCCATCGGGTAATTACGAATTTTCTCATATCTCCCTCGCACCAAGAGAAATCTGGCGCGGCAGTCGCGGCGGCTTCGATAACTTCACAATTTTGCACGAATTGGCCCATGTCGTGAATCCATTTCAAGAAAAACACGGCCCGCAATTTTTGCGCGCCCATTTGATGCTCTTAAAAAATGTTTTAGGCGCAGAAACAGCAGATATTTTTGAACGCGCCTATCTTCTGGAAAATCTTGAAATTGCCCCAGAAAAATAAGCTTTAAGGGTTTCGCAAGTTTGGAAATATGCTATCTTGCGCTCATTCTATTAGGGGGATTACCAAATGAGAGAAGCTGTAATTGTTTCAACCGCCCGCACGGGTCTGGCAAAAGCTGGTCGTGGTGGCTTTAATATGACACATGGCGCCAAAATGGGGGGGCATGTCATTAAACACGCAATCGAGCGAGCTGGCATTGAAGCCGGTGCTGTTGAAGATGTGTTGATGGGATGTGCGATACCTGAAGGTGCGACTGGACACAATATTGGTCGTGTCGCGGCGATGAGCGCGGGCTGCCCTGTCACAGTCTCAGGCTCTACTGTGAACCGTCAATGTTCATCAGGTCTTCAAACCATTGCGATGGCTTCAGGCCGCGTGGTAAATGAAGGCGTGCCCGTTGCGATTGGTGCTGGTGTTGAGAGTATTTCATTAGTGCAAATGCAGGGCATCAATCTGAACCACTTTGTTGAAGAAGACCTTAACAATGCAAATCCAGGCCACTGGATGCCCATGATTGAAACCGCAGATGTGGTTGCGAAGCGCTATAATGTTTCTCGCGAAGATCAAGATATTTACAGCCTGCAAAGCCAGCAACGCATGGCGGCGGCGCAAGCTGAAAATAAATTTGATTATGAGATTGTTCCAATGGCCACAAAAATGAAAGTGGTTGATAAGGAAACCAAAGAAGAAAGCATTGTTGATTATGTGGTGGACCGTGACGAATGCAACCGCCCTAGCACGACATTAGAAGGCCTTTCAGCACTCCAGCCAGTGCGCGGGGAAGGTAATTTTGTGACAGCAGGTAATGCCTCACAATTATCTGATGGCGCGGCGGCTGTTGTGGTGATGGAAGCCAAAGAAGCCGAGAGACGCAATATTGAGCCTTTAGGCGCTCTGCGCGGTTTTGCTCTAGCAGGTTGTGAGCCTGATGAAATGGGGATTGGTCCAGTTTTCGCTATCCCAAGACTGCTCGAGCGCACAGGCCTTAAACAAGATGATATTGACCTTTGGGAGCTAAACGAGGCCTTTGCTTCTCAGGTTGTCTATTGCCGCGACCATCTTGGCCTTGATAATGACAAGCTGAATGTCAATGGTGGGTCTATCGCAATTGGCCACCCATATGGCATGACCGGTGCCAGACAAGTTGGTCATGTGCTGCTCGAAGGCAAGCGGCGCAATGCAAAATATGGCGTTGTTACCATGTGTATTGGTGGCGGTATGGGCGCTGCTGGCCTGATTGAAATTTTTTAGTCAGGACAATAAAACAAATAATCCGTCGGCCCTTGATAGCCGTCGGTAATTTTAAAATCACCCTCGGTTTGATAAGCTAAGCTTTGATAGCCGAGGGTTTTTAATGTGGTGAATATATCTGCGGCGCGATAGCCCAGACGCTGGCAAAATTCATCACTAATTTCCAAAATAATGGTCGGCAAATCACGCTTGATAAGCTCAATACCACCATTGATAACCAGCCCCTCTGCCCCTTCAACATCGGCTTTTATCAGCACAATATTTTCAATATTTTCAGCCTGAACATAATCATCTAATTTCTGAACCCGCACAGTCTCAATAATATAATCGCGATTATTTTCTGCCCCAATATGCGACAAGCCAATCCCCATGCGGCCCGATTTTTTGACAGGTATTGAAATATCAACTTGGCCATTTTTATCTGACAAAGCGAAGGGCTCGATTTTTATTTTTGAACGAGTTCGGCTGATGCGCTCCAAAATCGTGTAGCAATATTCAATTGGCTCAAAGGCAATAATATCCAAATCATGTGTTTTTAAAGCCGCCAGCTCTTTGGCAATATAGCCAAAATGCGCACCCACATCTAAGGCAATGCCTTTGGATTTAATATAAGGCGCCCAAAGTGAAACTGTATGCTTGTGCGGGCGTTTAAACCGCGCTTTGATTAAGTGTTGCTGCCAAGCCAGTCTTTGGCGCGGGCTGTTATAAACTTTAAGACGCTCTAACTCCACATGCCCCCCTATCGCGCACGTGCTTGCGACAATTCATGCATATAGTCTTTTAAATCCTGTTTAATTTCAGGGGCCAGAATATAAAGGCCGAGTAAGTTGGGAATGGCCATCACAAAAATTAGCGCATCGGCAAAGCCTAATATAGCATCAAGTTGAACCGATGCCCCAATGACAATGCAGAGGCAAAAAATAAATCCGAAAAAGCGCTCTTTGTTTTGACTGCTTCCAAACACAAAAGTCCAGCCCTTTGTGCCATAATAAGCCCATGCCAACATGGTCGAAAAAGCGAATAACAAAGCCACAACAGAAAGCACTAAAGGCGACCATGAAATATTATCCGCAAAGGCGGCTGAAGTTAATTCAATGCCCGATAACCCGCCAGATGTGAGTGTTTCAGGTGGAAATGTTGTCACCAACACCAAGCCCGTTAGCGTGCAAATCACAACCGTGTCGATAAACGGCTCAAGAAGGGCGACAAAACCCTCTGTTAAGGGTTTATCCGTCATCACAGCTGAATGCGCAATAGCCGCAGAGCCCAGCCCCGCTTCATTTGAAAAAGCCGCCCGTTGGAAGCCGAGAATCATAATCCCAACAAAACCGCCTGCAGCCCCCTGTAAGGTGAAGGCACCCTCAATAATAGCCGCAATCGCAGCGGGCAAAGCGGCGGCGTTCATAGCGATAACAATCAGCGCGCCAAAAACATAAAGCAAAACCATAAATGGCACGAGCTTTGAGGTCACATTGGCGATGGAGCGAATACCACCAATAATAATCAAACCGACCAGCACCGCCATGACCAGCCCAACCAGCCAGCCATAACCAATGAGCGGGCTGGCCTCATCGCCGCCAGTGACTTGCACAAGTTGGACATAAGCCTGATTGGATTGAAACATATTGCCAACACCAAGACAGCCAATCACAATGCTAATGGCATAAAAAACGCCCAAAAATTTACCCAAAGACGGCATGCCTTTTTTCGCCAATCCATCGCGCAAATAATACATCGGGCCGCCAGAAACAGTGCCATCATCATTCAAAACCCGATATTTGACCCCTAATGTGCATTCAACGAATTTTGTGGTCATCCCCACTAATCCGGCAACAATAAGCCAAAAGACAGCGCCTGGCCCAGCCAATGAAATGGTGATTGCCACACCGGCAATATTACCAATCCCAACCGTGCCAGAAATAGCCGCCGTTAAAGCCTGAAAATGGGTTATTTCCCCGCTATGCTGGTCATCATGATAAGCGCCACGCACAATATCAATCGCGTGTCCAAAGCCGCGAATATTGATAAAGCCTAGATAAGCCGTGAAGAAAAAGGCCGCCAATATAAGCCAGCAAACAATCAGCGGCACATCGGCATTGCCAATTGGCACGCTATAGAAAATAAAATCGGAGAGAGCATCCGTGATAGGCTGAAACAGGGCGTTTATTTGATCATCTAAGCTTTGCGCGCCCTCTTGATTTGCGTGAGCCGCTATCGGGCTTAAAAATACCAAAAGGAAGCTTATAAATTTATTCATCGTATCAACCCTGCCATTTATCGTTTATCGACAATAGTTTTGCATGATTCCAAGCATGGTAAAGCCTTAATGGGTTTTTACCCCCACCATATTGCCAAAAATGAAGGCGTAATTTTCTGTCATTTTGCGCAAGATTTTGCTTTTCAAATGCCTATTTTGCTTCTATGAGGTAGATATATAACATCATTATAATCCTTTTATTTAGGTGGATTAAAATGGCTGATTTTACGTGCAAATCACCAATAGATGGCAGCACTGTTTTTACCGGAAAACTGGCAAAAACGGATGATATCTCATGTGTTGTTGATACCGCCAAAAAAGCGCAACAGAAATGGGCAAAAACACCGCTAGAGCAGCGTAAAACCCTGCTGACAAAAGCATTAGATTATTTGCGTGATCATCAGCAAGAAATCGGGGCAGAAATCACCCGCCAAATGGGGCGGCCTATCCAATATAGCCCGAGTGAAATAAATGGTGTGGTTGAACGCGCTACCGCCATGCTCGCGCTGGCTGATAATGCGCTGGCCGATATAAAACCTGCTCCTCGCGCTAATTTTGAGCGTTACATCAAACGCCGCCCGCTTGGTGTCGTCGCGGTATTGGCGCCATGGAACTACCCCTATCTGACTTCAGTCAATGTCATTATTCCAGCTTTGGCAGCAGGTAATAGCGTGATTTTGAAACACTCAAATCAAACCCCACTTGTCGCACAGCGTTGGCAAGCAGCCTTTGACCATGCGGGCCTGCCAGCTGGGGTTTTTCAACATTTGTATTTAGACCATGCAGGCACGGCTGATTTAATCGCCCGCCAAGAAATTGACTATGTCGCTTTCACTGGTTCGGTTGCAGGTGGGCAAGCCGTCGTCAAGGCCGTGGCCGAGAAAACATCGATTGGCTTCCCTGCTATTGGCTTGGAGCTTGGCGGTAAAGACCCCGCCTATGTGCGCGCTGATGCTGAGCCTGAGCAAGCCGCGATTGCGCTTGCCGATGGTGCGTTTTTTAACAGCGGTCAATCTTGCTGTGGGATTGAGCGGATTTATGTCGCTGAAAGCCTTTTTGAGCAGTTTCTTGAGCGCTTCATTGTTGAAGCCAAAGCCCTAAAACTCGGTGACCCTTTGAATCCTGAAACAAGCTTGGGTCCGATGGTTAACGCCAAAGCAGCAGATTATGTCCGCCAGCAAATTGCCAATGCTTGCGCTGATGGTGCAAACGCACATTTACCTATTGATGAAAATTGGGGAAGCGCCTATCTCGGCCCGCAAGTTCTCACTAATGTGAGCCATGACATGGACGTCATGCGCGAAGAAAGCTTTGGCCCAGTCATTGGTATTATGGCGGTGACAGATGATGAGCAAGCCGTGCAGCTGATGAATGACAGCGCCTATGGCCTGACCGCGTCTATTTGGACACAAAGCCAAACTAGTGCCACCGAAATTGGCGAACGCTTGGAAACCGGCACAGTCTTTATGAATCGTTGTGATTATCTTGATCCAGAATTAGCTTGGGTTGGCGTTAAAAACTCAGGGCGTGGCTGTACCTTGTCGCAATTGGGTTATGAGTCCCTAACCCGACCTCAATCTTTTCACTTTAAAACGGCTTAGCTGTTGAGGAGTTCACTATGCAAAATATTATTGATAATGAGTTTAAGGCAATTCAGGCAACCCCAATTAGCGCTGCGTTGGGCGCAATGATTGAAGGGGTTACAATTTCAGATATTTCCGACGCACAATTTGAAGAAGTGCGCGCCGCATTGTTTAAATATGGCGTCATTGGCCTGCGCAATCAGGAGCTGGATTTTGACACGCATGTTCAGTTTGCTAAACGATTTGGAGACCTTGAGGTTCACCCAATTGTAAAGGGTATGCCAGACCACCCTGAAATTATTAAAATGTATAAACCCGCTGGGACCAGAGCGAGTTTTGGGGTTGGCTGGCACACAGATAATACATTTTTTAAAGAACCGAGTCTGGGGTCGATTTTATATGCTGAAACTATTCCACCTTTGGGCGGAGATACGCTATTTGCCAACCAGCAATTGGCATACGACATGCTGTCTGACGGGCTGAAAGACACTTTGGAGAATATGACAGCAATTCACACAGCCTATGAAGCCTATACATCGGACACCGCATTGGAAAAATATGATGCGGATACGCCGATTAGCTATACACGCAGCGATGTGATTAAAGACCAAACCGAACACCCCGTGATTATCCGTCACCCCGTGACAGGGCGCAAAGCGCTTTATGTTAACCCGATGTTCACAAGCCATTTTAAAGGCTGGACGATAGAAGAAAGCCAGCCCCTGCTTGATTATCTTTGTCGCCATGCGGTGCGCGAAGATTTCCAGTGTCGCTATAAATGGGAAGAAAAAATGGTGGTGATTTGGGATAATCGTATCGTCCAGCATGCCGCGCTTGACGATTATGAAAATTATGACCGCTTGATTTATCGCATCACGGTAAATGGTGAAAAACTCAAATAGAAGGCAAACGCCCATGACAAAATTTTTGGTGCTAGATTGTTATGATGGGCCAGGTCAAGCCGAACTTGCAAAAGTTGGTATGACCAAAGCCTCAACCCTTTATTGTAATATGCTCAAGCGCATTAATTCTGCTTTTGATGTTGATTGTTTTGACATTTCATTGCACGAGGTTGATTTTGATATCACGCCTTATGATGGCGTTTGCTGGACAGGCTCTAACCTGTTCCTGTCTGAAAAAGAACCAATAGCCAATCGCCATATCCAGCTATGCCGCACGTTTTATGAGAAGGGAACGCCACAATTTGGCAGTTGCTGGGGTGCGCAACTGGCAGCCCATGTAGCTGGCGCAAAAATTGGCATAAACCCTAAGGGGCGTGAATTTGGAATTTCTAAAGATATTCAAATCACACCAAAAGGCAAAACACACCCTATGATGGCAGGCAAGAGCGCGGTTTATAACGGTTTCACCTCACATCGCGATATGATTATCGAGGCGCCAGCCCATGTTGAGGTTCTGTCTAGCAACGAGGTCTGCCCCTATCAAGCGATTGCAGTAAAATATTTTCAGGGTGAATTTTGGGCCACGCAATATCACCCTGAATATGACTATGAAGAATTGGCCGCTTTATCTTTGGCGCGTAAAAACGGGCTGCTGGCTGATGGCCTATACCCCAATGCAGAAGCGATTGAAACCATGTCACGCGAATTGGTTGAGTTTTATTACCACCCAGACCGGCTTCACATTGCCGATAAATACGATATGCCCTATGAATTGGTCAGATTTGACGAGCGCACAACTGAAGTCAGAAACTGGATTGAAGCTTTTTTCCTGAATGAAAAACAAGCTGCATAATATCAATTTGGTGCGGTCGAGAAGATTCGAACTTCCACGGGTGTTACCCCACAGCGACCTCAACGCTGCGCGTCTACCAATTCCGCCACGACCGCGTGATTAAATTGAGACTTTGAGGGTGTAACAAAATCGCGCGCGCTTCACAAGTTGAAAAGCGACTAAATCCCATCTCCATCGACAAATTCTGTCGTATGAATACCACATTCTTCTTTTTCTGACTGCGCCCAACGACCAGAGCGGTAGTCCGCGCCCTCTTTCACTTTCGCGGTACAAGGCATACAACCTATGGATAAATATCCATCTTTCACGAGTGGGTGGCGCGGTAGCTGATGCGCATCAATATAAGTTTCTAATGCGCTGAGATCAAAATCAGCCAGCGGGTTAATCCGCACACGCCCTGTCGCGGCGTCTTCAAGCTCAATCATGTTCATATTTTCACGCGCCGCTGTTTGAAAGCGTTTGCGACCTGTAATAACCGCATCGAAATCTTTAAGCGCGCGCTGTTGAGGCAGAACTTTACGAATATGGCAGCATTTATCGGCATCGCGTGACCACAAATCACCTGCGGCATCCAATTGCTTTAAATCATCTGGGTGCGGACCAATGGCTCGAATATCCGTTAACCCCAAAAGGTTTTGTAACCGGTCTCTAAAGCGCAATGTTTCACCAAACAGCTTGCCTGTATTGAGAAAAATTACCGGTACGCTGGGGTCAATTTGCGCCACCTTATGCAATAAAACAGCCGATTCTGAACCAAATGACGAAACCACACAAATTTTACCCAAAAATTCGGTTTCAATCATAGCCCGCAATGTCTCATCAGCAGATAGGGGCGTATATTGCGCGCGCAAAGCCTCGATGCGGCTTATTTGTTCTGTTTTTCTATCAATGGACAATGACATTCAAGCCATCCTTTTTCATCTATAAGCGCATTGCTTTTTTCAGTTACTTCAGAAAATCCAAGCCCTTCCTCACGCCATTTCAATCGTGCTTGGGCGATTTCATCAGTCCAAACAGACCAGCTTTCGGGAAAACGCTGGGTTAAAAAATCTTTTAAACGCCGTGCTAAAGCGGGAGACTGCCCCCCCGTTGATGCCGTGAGCAATAAATCACCGCGCCGCACTATGGCTGGCACATGAAAATCGCATTGCGGCTTAACATCCTCAACATTAATGAGCGTTTTATGCGCGCGGGCAATCTCAGTGATATGCGCGGCATGCGCCTCATCAAGATTGGCAACAAATATAAGGTCAGCTGTTGCGATTTCATTGTCATCGGGCAATCTATGTTGAAACCGTTGCCCAGCCAGCGCCTGCATTTCTGGCACCTCTCCATCGCAATAGACTAAGACATTTTGCGCTTGGGCTTCATCTAAAAATCGCAATCGACGCTGCGCCTGCGCGCCACCGCCAATAACAAATATCGATAAATGCGTAACATCGAGAATTAACGGCAACATGATTTTTCCTTTCAACCCTTGTATAAAGCAGAATTTTTTATTTGTCATCTTTTTAGTGTAAATAATATAATTATACATTTATATAATGTATTTTAATGCTGCTTACATATGATAAAACCAGCTTATGGCGTATTCAGATAGTTATATAGAAGCAAACCCAACTGCGTCACGTCCTGAGTGTCGATTTTCAGCTATTCCGGTACCTTATGAAGAGGCTTTGCACTTTATGGAAGCGCGTGTGGCTGAAATCCGTAACGGCACGGCTGATGAACTGCTTTGGTTTTTAGAACACCCCCCACTTTACACAGCTGGCACCAGTGCGCGCGACGAGGACCTACTGGACCCTGAGCGTTTTCCAGTATTTAAAGCGGGGCGCGGGGGTGAATATACCTATCATGGCCCTGGCCAGCGTGTGGTTTATCTGATGCTGGATTTAAAAAAACGCGGCGCGGATATTAAATGTTTTGTGCGTAATGTTGAGCAATGGATGATTGCAGCACTTGCTGAGTTTAATATTCAGGCAAAAATTAGTGAGGGACGCGTTGGTGTTTGGGTACCACGACCTGAGCTTGGTGCAGGCCGAGAAGATAAAATCGGCGCCATCGGCATCCGTGTCCGGCGCTGGGTGAGCTTTCACGGTTTGGCACTTAATATTGACCCTGACCTGAGCCATTTTAACGGCATTATTCCCTGTGGCATTCAAGATCACGGCGTGACCAGCATGGTTGACTTAGGCTATCCCGTTACCCTTGCTGATGCTGATGCCGCCTTGTTAAAGACTTTCGAACACGCTTTTGCGGAATGCGCCCCATCATCACCAGACGGAAATAACTAAACCAGTCTAAAACCAAATTGCATAGCCAATAAAATAGCTACACTCAAAGCAAAATGGCCAATATCTATCAACACGGCTTTAGCTGGATATTGCTTCCATATCGCGCCCGCAAGTCGGCCAAAAACCACCGTCAGAAAAAAGATAGGTCCAATTCCGATGACGATGGCATGCTCAAATTGCAGCGCGAAAAACAAGCCAATCAACCAGGCTAATAAAAGCGTGTAAATTGCTTCAACAAATAATCCCGGAACTGGCCAGCCTTTATCAGACAAACCATGCAATTGATTAAAACTTTCACCAAAAGCATAAGGCGAATACCAAAATGCGCCAAAGAAATAGACCAGTCCAGCCCCGACAAGTGTCGGCGCCCAGTAAATTTCCAATATATCCATTTTCAAGCTCTTTATATTATTCTTCTGAAAGCTCAAACTCTATCATAACATCATCTACCGCAAGCGCATCACCTGCTTGCACCAGCACTTTAGCAATGGTGACGTCTTTCTCGGCACGCAAAATATTTTCCATCTTCATGGCCTCAACAACGGCAAGCGGTTGGCCTAGTTTTACCTGATCGCCCTCTGCAACTTGAACAGAAACCACAACACCTGGCATTGGGCAAAGTAGGGCTTTATCCGTGCTGCCATCGTCTTTTTCAGGCATATAGGCCATGAGTTCTTGCGCCCGCTTGGTGCGCACGCACGCTTCCAGCGCCGCTCCATTGCCTGTCAGAACATACCCCTCAATAACGCGGTCAACGGCAAAGACAACAGCCTCGCCATTGACTCGGCCTTTAAAGAATAAGTCGCCAGGCATCCAATCTGAGTCAATTGAGAAGTCCACACCTTCAACCCGCACGCCTTCATCAATTATTTCCGAACCAAAGACCGTTTCACCGATTTGGACAGCAAAGCTCTCCGCTATTTGGTTTTCTTCAATCTCATAATTGCCATCAATACAGGCCGCGCGCATCAATTCAAAATGCTGCATTTGCGTGGCAATGGCTGCCCTAACTTTGAGCGCGTCTTCAGTTTGCGGGGCGCCCTCAAATCCTTCTGGATATTCTTCATCAATAAAGGCCGTTGTCAGCGCGCCCTCGCGGAAACGCTCATGCTGCATAATGGCCGCCAGAAAATCAATATTATGGCGAATACCATCAATACGGAAATCATTCAGCGCATTGAGCATACCATCCACAGCCTCGAGACGCTTTGGCGCATAAGTGACCAATTTGGCAATCATCGGGTCATAATAAATCGAGATTTCTCCGCCCTCATAAACGCCTGTGTCATTGCGTACAACCACATCGTCATAAACACCTTCTGCGGGCGGGCGATAACGCGTTAATCGGCCCGTTGATGGCAAGAAACCGCGATAAGGGTCTTCGGCATAAATCCGGCTTTCAATCGCCCAGCCCGTCAATTTGACTTGTTTTTGTTGCAGGGTGAGTTTTTCACCAGCAGCGACTTTAATCATCTGCTCAACCAAGTCGACACCTGTAATCAGCTCGGTCACAGGATGCTCCACCTGCAAGCGCGTGTTCATTTCGAGGAAATAAAAGTTTTTATCGCCATCGACAATAAATTCAACCGTGCCTGCCGAACAATAATCCACCGCCTTGGCCAAAGCGACAGCCTGTTCACCCATTGCTTTACGGGTTTTTTCATCCAAAAATGGGCTTGGCGCCTCTTCTACCACTTTTTGGTTGCGTCGCTGGATAGAGCATTCACGCTCGCCCAAATAAATCACATTTCCGTGCTTATCGCCCAAAACCTGAATTTCAATATGGCGTGGCTGGGTCACAAATTTTTCAATAAAAATACGGTCATCGCCAAAACTGCTTGCCGCTTCATTTTTTGAGGATTGAAACCCTTCACGCGCCTCATCATCGTTCCAAGCAATCCGCATGCCTTTACCGCCACCACCAGCAGAGGCTTTAATCATCACCGGATATCCAATTTCAGTAGCAATTTTCACTGCTTCTTCAGCATCCTCAATCAACCCCATATGGCCCGGCACCGTTGAAACACCTGCTTCAGCCGCAAGTTTTTTCGACGTAATTTTATCGCCCATGCTTTCAATCGCACCAGCGGGCGGGCCAATAAAGGCAATCCCCTCTTTATCCAGCGCTTCTGCAAAAGCTTTGTTTTCACTCAAAAAGCCATAACCCGGATGCACCGCCTCAGCGCCAGTGTCTTTGATGGCCTTTATAATTTTATCAATAATCAAATAACTTTCAGAGGCTGGAGCAGCACCAATATGAACCGCTTCATCAGCTTGTTGGACATGTAAAGCCTGTGCATCTGCATCTGAATAAACAGCCACAGTTTTGATGCCCATTTCTTTCGCTGTGCGGATAACCCGACATGCGATTTCACCACGGTTTGCAATTAGAATTTTTTTAAACATTAGCCGGTCCTATAGGGGAATATTATCGTGTTTTTTCCAAGGGTTCTCCAGCGTTTTGTTTTTCAATAACTGGAGCGCGCGCACAATTCGGTTTCGCGTATTATGTGGCATAATCACCTCGTCAATATAACCACGTTCTGCGGCTACAAAAGGATTGAGGAAACGATCTTCATAAGCTTTGGTTTGCTTTTCGATTTCTTTATCATCACCTATCGACTGACGGAAGATAATCTCAACAGCGCCCTTCGCGCCCATTACAGCAATTTCCGCAGTTGGCCATGCATAATTGATATCGCCGCGCAAATGCTTCGAGGCCATCACATCATAGGCGCCACCATAGGCCTTACGAGTGATAATGGTGATTTTTGGCACAGTAGCTTCTGCATAAGCAAATAACAGCTTAGCCCCGTGCTTAATCAGGCCGCCATATTCTTGCGATGTACCGGGTAAGAACCCTGGCACATCAACCAGCGTCACAATAGGAATATCAAAACAGTCACAAAAACGCACAAACCGTGCAGCTTTCCGACTGCTATCACTATCTAGAACACCGGCAAGCACCATGGGCTGGTTGGCGACAAAACCGACTGTTTTGCCCTCAACGCGGCCAAAGCCGCAAACAATATTGGCGGCAAAATCTTTTTGAATTTCAAAAAAATCGCCCTCATCTATCACCTTATAAATCAGCTCTTTAATATCATAAGGCAGATTTGGGTTGTCAGGTATCAACGTATCAAGCGACTTTTCTTGACGTTTTGGATCATCATAAAAATCGCGTGAGGGCACACCTGATTGGTTACAGCTTGGCAAAAAGTCAATTAACCGACGCAAATCAGTGAGCGCTTCAACATCATTATTATAGGCCCCATCTGCCACAGATGATTTTGTGGTGTGTACTTTCGCGCCGCCCAGCTCTTCTGCGGTGACCTCTTCATTGGTCACAGTTTTCACAACATCAGGGCCGGTAACAAACATATAAGAGGTGTTTTTCACCATAAAAATAAAATCAGTTAAGGCGGGTGAATAAACATCACCGCCCGCACATGGGCCCATAATCATGGTGATTTGTGGGATAACACCAGAGGCGAGTGTGTTGCGTTGAAACACTTCAGCATAGCCGCCAAGCGCATCAACGCCTTCCTGAATACGCGCTCCACCCGCATCTAAAATGCCAATTATCGGCACGCGATTGCGCAGGGCCATATCCTGAACCTTACAAATTTTCTGCGCATGAGCCTTAGAAAGCGACCCACCAAATACGGTGAAATCTTTTGCATAAATATAAATTGGGCGGCCATTAACCGTCCCCCAGCCTGTCACAACGCCGTCGCCAGGAATTTTTTTATCTTCCATGCCAAATTCATGGCAATCATGCTCAACAAACATGTCCATTTCTTCAAAAGAACCATCATCAAGCAAGAGTTCTATGCGTTCGCGGGCGGTCAGTTTGCCCCGACCATGCTGCGCTTCTATCCGCTTTTCACCGCCACCAAGACGGGCCTCAGCACGTCTCGCATTTAATTCTTCTATGATATTTTTCATAGTGCTACCCAGAAAATTGTTATTTTAATGATATATTTATTTAATAGGTTTTGAGCCAGAGTTCTACCCTAAAACCCCAAAAAAGCGCGAAACTTCGTCGATTTCCTGCTGGCGACTGAGAAGGCGTTTTTGCGCTTCTTCGTCGATTCCCCATTGCTCCATTTGGAAATGTTCATCTAAAAAAGCAGCTTGATATGCCTGCTCATAGTTAATTTCTTGCGCTTCTAGAGCCAGCGCTAAGACAGCTGACCCCATCAAAGCTGTGGCATGGCTTAACGCCCCCATGCGCAGCGTAAATTCAGGCTGTTTTAAGTAAACATGGCGCATGCGGGCTAGGGTTTCAGGGCTTTGCTCAATCGGCTGTATCCCCTCAACAATCTTTAAAGACACATCAAAACGCGCATTGCACCAATCTAACAAAGGTTTCCAGATTTCATGCTGGCGGGCAACTAGACTGTCGGGATGACTGGCAAAATAGCATAATAAATCATTATTCGTATACGCCATGAACTCATCAGCAAGGCCTTGAATATTGTCTGGCACACGGTCAAAAGAAGTATTCACAAGGCGATTATAGGGCATAGCCATTGGGTCGATTTTCTCTTCACACGCCGCCCATTCCTGCGCGAGAAGCTGCGCTATTTGTTCATTGGGCAAAACCAGATTATTTTTCGCAGGCGTTTTAAGCAAATGTTGGTCGAGCATCAGCACAAAGCCCTCTGGGCTTTCTTCGACTGTTACATTTTCATAAAATCGCTTTGACATAAATTTCACTTATCCGCTTAGGCTTTATCCACTCTTAATTGTTCAAGAAGCACCTTCAACTCTTGCGCTGTTGAAACAATATGCTGTGCGCCGTAATTTTGCAGCTCCTCAATCGGATTATACCCCCAACTAACCCCAATCGGCAGCACATTTGCATTGGTCGCCATCGCCATATCATAAATTGTATCGCCAATCATAAGGGTTTGGTCAGCCGCAACCCCAAGCTCAGCCATGGCATCAAATATAAGTTGCGGATTAGGCTTGCCCGGCCCATCATCTGCGCTTTTTAAAACCTGAAAAACCTCCGTAAATCCATGTGTTTGACACACACGTTTTACCCCGCGGCGGGATTTCATAGTCACAATCCCCAAAAATGTGTCTCGCTCTTGGGCAAGTGTCTGTATCAACTCCGACATGCCCTCAAACAAAACCTCGCCCCGGTCTTCACGGTTCGCGATTTCTTGAGCTATATCACGATATCTTGCCAAAATATCATTGCGCAAAGCAGGCGCAATGTCTGGCAAATAGCTAGCAATTGCCTCTTCCAAAGACAAACCAACCGATTTTAAAATGGTTGCATCAGGCGGCGGCGTGAGGCCAGCCTCGCGAATGGCCTGCGCCATGCCCGTAATAATGGCTTGCTGGCTATCGACAATCGTGCCATCGCAATCAAACAAGACCAGTCGCATCAGCTTTTGACCTCATCCTCAGGAAACGGATCATAGGCTTCTGATGTCTCAAACCCTAAAAACTGCCAGCTCTCGAGCATATGCCCGCTCAATGGCGCCTCAATATGAAACATCCCCCCTTTAGGGTGGGGTATGGTCAATGCGGCGCTATGCAAATGCAATTTGGCCGCCAATGCGCCACCTGTCTCTATCTCGGCATTAAAATATTTGCCATCGCCCACCAAAGGGTGACCGATTGCCAATGCATGCGCGCGGATTTGATGTGTGCGCCCCGTCATAGGCCGAAATGCAACCCATGCAAACTCCTGACCTGCACGTTGCAAAACTGCAAACCTTGTCATCGCTTTCATCGCGCCAGCTTCCTTATCGCCTGCAACGCGCACGCGCTCCTGCCCGTCGCCAGCCGCGCGTTTGATAAGTGGCACATTTATATCCCCTTGCTCAGGGCGCGGCACGCCATGCGTCAATGCCCAATAAATTTTACGGGTCTGCCGGTCCGCAAAATTTCGGGTTAAAAATGCCGTCGCTTTTCGGCTGCGCCCAAGCACCATCACGCCAGAAGTGTCGCGGTCGAGGCGATGCACCAATCGCGGACGCTCATCGGCCTCAAATTGCAACTCATCAAGCATGCCATCAAGATGAAATTGGGTTTTGCTCCCCCCTTGCACAGCCAAACCAGCAGGCTTATTCAGCACTAAAATATCTTTATCTTGATAAATGATTGCATCTTGCACTTGCGCCACCAATTCAGCAGGGGCGGTCGGCTGGCGGCGGGTTTTTTTGTCGTTAGATGTTGTGTTTAGGGGCGGGATACGCACATGTTGCCCCCGATTAAGCCTTGTGTTGGATTTTGCCCGCGCACCATCGACCCGAATTTGCCCTTTGCGCAATAATTTTTCAATCTCACCCTGTCGCAATTGCGGAAACAGGCTGCGTAACCAGCGATCAAGGCGCATGCCTTCCTGGTCAGACTGAATTTCTAAAATTTGAACGCCGCTCATGTCGTTTCCCTACCGCCTTAACGGCTATACCACCTTATCGAATTGTGCTTCGGATTATTCTATTGCCACGTTTCACTTCAAGAGACCAGCGATTTGGGTTTTCTTCTATCTTTGCCACCGCATCGGCCACTTTTCTGATATCTTGCCCATTGAGCTTTAGCAGCAAATCACCCGCCTGCAATCCCAAACGGCTTTTCGGGTTCCCTTTTACGACAACCACACCCTGCACCCCCTCACTTAAGCCAATTTCTTCCACCACGGCAGGGTTAATATTTGATAACTCAATCCCAAAAAATAGATTTTTCAAATGCCCGCGATATAGGTTTCTTGGCGGGTTCTCAGGCGCTTCACGCATCATCACGCGCGCTTTCATTTTTGTGCCATTGCGCAAATAGTGAATAGTCACAGTCGCGCCGATTTCTTGTATCGCCAAGCGATAGCGCAATTCCTCTGGCCGATTAATTTGCCGCTTTTCAACAGCTGTCACAACATCGCCGGACTGCAAGCCAGCTTGCGCAAACGGGCTTTGAGGATGCACTTCTAATAACAAAGCCCCCATAGGGCGCGCCAGCCCCAATGTTTCTGCCAGCTCTTGTGTTACATTTTGTAGGCGCGCGCCAAGCCAAGGCCGTTTTACCCGTCCTGCACCATCTGCCGCCAATGCCGCTTGAACAACCCGTCGCACCATATTGGCAGGTATTGCAAAACCAATCCCAATCGAGCCACCACTGCGGGTAAAAATAGCCGTATTCACCCCAAGCAGCCGCCCGTCCATTGTCACCAGCGCCCCGCCCGAGTTACCCGGATTAATCGCCGCGTCGGTTTGGATAAAGGACTGAAAATCACTCACCCCTACTTGCGTGCGCGCCAAACCAGAAACAATACCGCTGGTAACAGTCTGGCCAACACCAAATGGGTTACCAATTGCCAGCACTAAATCACCAACCTCAACTTCATCTTCATCATGATAAATGAGGTATGGAAACTGGGTTTTCTTTTCTGTGCGCAATTTCAGAACCGCCAAATCAGTGCGCGCATCAGCCAATAAAACATCAGCCTGAAACTCGCGCTGGTCAGACAAAACCACAGTTAAACTCTCACTGCCTTCAATCACATGATTATTAGTAACCACAATACCATCTTCACGCACCAAAACCCCCGAACCCAATGAGTTTTGTAATTGTTGGCGGGGGCGGCTTTGACGCCCAAAAAAATCATTAAAAAACGGATCATTAAACAAAGATGGACGCCGGTTTTGGACAATCCGCTTGGCATAAACATTCACAACGGCAGGCGCGGCATGGGCCACAACAGGCGCATAGGTTAAATTTAGCTGCTGCTGGTTTTTTGGTGCATTCGAAAATGGCTCGGCATGTGCGCTAAATGCTAAAAACATCAAGAGAAAAACAAAAAAGCACCCGCGTAAAATCGGATGCTTTTTCATGTTCAAATAAGGCATAGCTTCAACTTTAAGCGGTTGCTTCTTCGCCTTCTTCATCAATCATCACCGGGCCTGAGTCCTGACCTCGTGCGCTTTCGTCGCGATCAACAAACTCAATCACCGCTAATGGGGCGTTATCACCATAGCGAAACCCTGCCTTCATAATGCGTGTGTAGCCCCCTTGACGGTCTGCATAACGCTCTGCCAAAGTATCGAACAGCTTCGCAGCCCATTCATTATCTGGCAGCTTGGCATAGGCCTGACGACGCGCGTGCAAATCACCTTTTTTACCCAAAGAAACGAGCTTTTCAACAAATGGGCGCAATTCCTTTGCTTTTGGCAAAGTCGTAACAATTTGCTCATGTTTGATAAGCGCAACAGCCATATTGCCAAGCAAGGCTTTACGGTGGCTGTGTGTGCGGTTTAATTTTCTTCCAGCTTTAGCGTGTCGCATATTAGTCTCCGAGAGTCGCGCTGATTAGTAAGTTTCTTCGAAACGTTTCGCAAGTTCTTCAATATTTTCTGGCGGCCAGCTTGGTACTTCCATACCAAGATGCAGGCTCATTTCTGCAAGAACTTCTTTAATTTCATTCAGTGATTTACGACCAAAATTTGGTGTCCGCAGCATTTCGGCTTCGGTTTTTTGGATTAAGTCACCAATATAGACAATATTGTCGTTTTTCAAGCAGTTGGCAGAGCGTACAGAAAGCTCTAGCTCATCAACTTTTTTCAGAAGTGCAGGGTTGAAACCAACTTCTTCTGCCACTGAAATTTCTTCCTGAATGGGTTCTGGCTCTTCAAAATTGATAAATGTCTGTAACTGGTCTTGTAGGATACGCGCAGATAGGGCCAATGCGTCTTCCGGAGTGACCGTCCCATCTGTTTCAATATCCACAGTCAGCTTGTCATAATCCAAAACCTGTCCTTCACGTGTGTTTTCTACATTATAAGAAACACGACGCACGGGGCTATAGAGGCTGTCCACAGGAATAAGCCCAATAGGCGCATCTTCCGGACGGTTCTTCTCTGCTGGCACATAACCTTTGCCTGTGTTGATAATAAATTCAAAACGCACTTCCGCGCCCTCATCTAAAGTGCACAGCACCAAATCAGGGTTTTTAATTTCAACATCGGCGGTTTCTTCAATATCGCCAGCTGTCACCACACCTGAGCCTTTTTTCGACAGTGTCAGGCGCTTCATGCCTTCTGAATGCACATCAACAGACATTTGTTTAATATTCAAAACAATATCCGTTACATCCTCGCGCACGCCTGGAATAGATGAAAACTCATGCAGCACACCATCAATTTGCACGCCAGTAACAGCAGCCCCTTGAATAGAAGACAACATAATACGACGCAGTGCATTGCCCAATGTAAGACCAAACCCACGCTCAAGCGGTTCTGCCACAATACGCGCAGAACGCTCTGGATCAGCACCCGGAATAATTTCGAGCTTCGTTGGTTTAATCAGTTCTTGCCAGTTATTCTGTATCACGGTGATACCTCTTTAAAATAAAATCCAAATTTATACGCGACGACGCTTTGGAGGACGACACCCATTATGCGGTATCGGCGTTACATCACGAATGCTGGTAATGGTGAAACCAACGGCTTGTAAAGCACGTAGTGCAGATTCACGACCAGAGCCAGGCCCTTTAACATTCACTTCCAGTGTTTTCATGCCATGATCCATAGCTTTTTTGCCAGCTTCTTCAGCCGCAACCTGAGCTGCATAGGGTGTTGATTTACGCGACCCTTTAAAGCCCATTGCGCCAGCAGAACACCAAGAAATCGCATTGCCTTGCGCATCTGCAATCGTAATCATGGTGTTGTTAAATGTAGAGTTAATGTGGGCAACACCTGAAGAAATATTCTTCCGCTCACGACGTTTTACACGTGTATCAGTAGCCATTATCTTAATCCTTACTTCTTCTTGCCAGCAATTGCTTTGGCGGGGCCTTTGCGCGTACGCGCATTAGTGTGTGTCCGTTGACCGCGCACTGGCAAATTCCGGCGATGGCGCAAACCACGATAGACGCCCAAATCAAGCAAACGCTTAATATTCATTGCCACATCACGACGCAAATCACCCTCAACCATATAATTGGCATCAATCGTTTCACGGATTTTGATAACCTCGGCATCAGATAATTCATTCACGCGGCGTTCAGCAGAAATACCGACCGCTTCACAAATTTCTTTCGCTTTTGTGTTCCCAATACCGTGAATATAAGTCAGTGCGATTACAACGCGCTTCGCGGTTGGAATGTTTACACCTGCAATACGAGCCACTCGTCTCTCCTCGTGTCCATTTTTGAAACCGAAAAACTCCCGGAAAACTGCATTAAACTGCTTATTTCCAAGATTTCTTGCTCAAAGGGTTTTTAAAGATTTGAATCTCTACACTGGCGGCGGATTATAGGATTATCACGGCTCCAGTCAACCTATTTTACAAGAATTCTGCGTGTTTCAATCTCCTCTTTTATAGCGACAAAACCTGTTTAATCTGGTCTGTCACCGCATTAATTCCCTGCATGCCATCAACTTCTCGCAGCAGGCCTTGCTCCGCATAATAGGCGGAAACGGGAGCGGTTTGCTCCTCGTAAACTTTAATTCTATGGGCTAGGGCCTCAGCCGTATCATCGGCGCGTGTCTGCCCACCAGCAGCCGCATTTTCAGCCGCGCGTGTGTTAATACGTTCAATCAGAATATCTGTATTCACAACCAAACCCAAAACATGGTCAAGTGCCATGCCTTTATCATGCAACATTGCGTCAAGCGCCTTTGCCTGTGCCACATTGCGCGGAAAACCGTCAAGGATAAAGCCAGAGGCACAATCGTCTTCCTCAATCCGGTCTGAAATAATTCCAACCACAACTTCATCAGGCACTAAATCGCCCTTTTCCATAATATCTTTAGCCAGCTTGCCAATCTCTGTTTCTGCCGCGACAGCCGCGCGCAGCATATCGCCAGTAGAGAGCTGAACCAGCCCGTGATTATCTTCAAGCAGTTTGGCTTGCGTGCCTTTACCCGCACCAGGAGGCCCTAGAAATACCAGTTTCATCGCCGCCGCCCCCCAAGTTTTGACTTTTTAATCAAGCCTTCATATTGGTGTGCGAATAAATGCCCCTGTATTTGACCAACTGTGTCCATTGTCACGCTGACAACAATCAATATTGAAGTCCCGCCAAAGTAAAATGGCACGCTGTAAGCATTAATCAGGAATTCTGGTATCAAACACACAATCGTCAGATATATAGCGCCGACAACGGTCAGGCGTGTCAAAATCCGATCAATATACTCAGCCGTGCGCTCACCCGGGCGAATACCAGGAATAAACCCACCAGCCTGTTTTAGATTATTAGCTGTGTCGGTTGGGTTAAACACGATTGATGTGTAGAAAAAGCAGAAAAACACAATCAGACCAGCATAAACTGCCATATATAACGGCTGCCCCTGCCCTAGCAACGCCGTGATGCTCGTCAGCCACTCTGGACCACCAGCTGAAAAATTCGCAATTGTCATCGGCAAAAGGAGGAGCGATGAAGCAAAAATGGGTGGAATCACCCCAGCCACATTCAGCTTAAGCGGCAGATGTGAGTTCTCACCACCGGTCATTTTATTGCCCATTTGGCGTTTGGGATATTGCACGATTAAGCGTCTTTGCGCCCGCTCAACAAACACGACAAAAGCAATGACAACGACAACCATAACCAGCAAACCCAAAATGATTGGGGTTGAGATGGCGCCTTGTCGGCCAAGCTCGAGCGTGCTGACCAAAGCACTTGGGAGTTCTGCAACAATACCTGCAAAAATAATCAACGAAATGCCATTACCAATGCCGCGTGCCGTGATTTGCTCACCAAGCCACATTAGGAATACAGTACCAGCAACAAGCGTTGTGACCGTGCTGATTTGGAAAAACAGACCTGGATTCAGCACCAGACCTTCTGCGCGCTCCAGCCCAACAGCCATGCCATAACCCTGAACAGTTGCCAAAAACACAGTGCCATAGCGTGTATATTGGTTGATTTGTTTACGCCCCTGCTCGCCGCCCTCTTTTTTCAACTGCTCCAGATGCGGCACTGCCGACGTCAAAAGCTGGATGATGATAGAAGCGGTAATATAAGGCATAATATTAAGGGCAAAAATCGCCATACGGCCAACCGCACCACCAGCAAACATGTTAAACATGCCGACAATGCCACCCTGATTTTGCTCAAATAGCGACGATAAAGCAGCCGGGTCAATGCCAGGCAATGGGATATAAGTTCCCAAACGATAAATGAGCAAAGCAAACAAGGTAAACCAAATACGTTGTTTCAGCTCTGTTGCCCCCTTAAATGAGGACCAGCTCAAATTTGCCGCTAATTGTTCTGCTGCTGACGCCATTTATACGATCCGCTTTACTGGTTTGCTTAAGCCTCTGGAGCCTCTGGAGCCTCTGGTGATTCGGGCGCCGCAGGAGCTTCTTCAGTCTTTTTTGCCTTAGGGGCAGACTTCGCCTTTGCTGATGCCTTAGCAGGAGCCTCCTCAACAACAGGGGGCGCTATCAATGTGATTTTGCCACCGAGCTTTTCAACAGCGGCTTTTGCACTCTCTGTCATACCAAGCACTTCAAAATCAAGCTTGGTTTTTAGTTCACCATGACCAAGAATACGCACACCATCAAGCTCACGGCGAATAACACCCGCCGCTTTTAGGCTCGAAGCCGTAACAGGGGCTTTGGCATCAAGCTTGCCAGCCTCAAGAGCTTGCTGCAAGCGACCAAGATTAACGCCATTTAGCTTCAAGCGGTTTGGTTTGTTAAAACCCCGCTTTGGCAAACGCATGTGAATCGGCATTTGCCCGCCTTCAAAACCTTTAATGGCGACGCCGGAACGTGATTTTTGACCTTTCACGCCGCGTCCGCCTGTTTTGCCTTTACCAGATGCTATCCCGCGCCCAACACGGATACGAGATTTTCGGGCTCCAGCATTATCTCTGAGTTCATTGAGTTTCATGAGTGTCATTCCTGCGCGTTAAGCGTCTTCAACAATTCTGACAAGATGGGCAACTTTATTAATCATGCCCCGAACCGCCGGTGTGTCTTCTAATGTACGACGGCGACCATTTTTGTTTAGGCCGAGACCAACCAAAGTGGCTCTCTGGTCCGCCGGACGACCAATCGGACTTCCGGTTTGCTCAATTGTGACGGTAGCTTTTTTCTTTGCAGCCATCTTTTTTCTCCTCGTCCTTATCAGGCTTCGACCTGGTCATCTTCGCTTGCACGGCGAGAGATGATGTCAGAAACTTTTTTGCCGCGTCGTGCAGCAACCATGCGTGGGCTGGCTTGCTTTTTCAGTGCGTCAATTGTTGCATGCACCATGTTATATGGGTTCGATGTGCCAATTGATTTAGCAACAACATCTTGCATACCAAGTGCTTCAAAAACCGCACGCATTGGACCACCAGCAATAATTCCGGTTCCTGGAGGAGCTGCACGCAGCACCACCTTACCCGCACCATGATGACCTTTAATGTCATGATGCAAAGTGCGCCCTTCACGCAACGGCACGCGGATAATATTGCGCTTGGCATTATCAGTTGCCTTGCGGATAGCTTCTGGCACTTCGCGGGCTTTACCAATGCCATAACCGACACGCCCTTTTTGGTCACCAACAACCACAAGCGCAGCAAAACCAAAGCGACGCCCGCCTTTTACCACTTTTGCCACACGATTAATATTAACGAGACGATCTACAAACTCGTTGTCACGCTCTTCGTTCTGTTGCTTGTCATTTCTTGCCACAGTTCGTCTCCTTAAAATTTAAGACCGGCTTCACGGGCCGCATCAGCTAAAGCCTTTACACGGCCATGAAAAAGATAGCCACCACGATCAAAGACCACATCTTTGACGCCCGCCTTTATCGCGCGCTCGGCAACAAGTTTACCTACCACATTAGCCGCATCTTTATTGCCGCCTTTATCGCCTGAAAATTCTTTTTCTAAGCTAGAAGCAGATACCAAAGTTTGGCCTTGAGCGTCGTCAATCACCTGCGCATAAATATGCTTAGAGGACCGGAACACTGAAAGTCTTGGGCGACCATTGGCCACTTTGCGAAGACGTGCACGCACTCGCTGTTTACGTCGTTCATTTGTCGAAAGTTTTTGAACCATAGCTCGTCCCTACTTCTTCTTACCTTCTTTGCGGAAAATATATTCACCTTCATACCGCACACCTTTGCCCTTATATGGTTCAGGGGTACGATAAGAACGGATTTCCGCAGCCACTTGGCCAACTTTTTGTTTATCAATACCTGAAATAACAATTTCAGTTTGCGATGGGCATTCGGCCTTCACACCTTCAGGGATTTCATAATCCACATCATGGCTAAAACCAAGACTCAGCTTGAGTTTTTGACCTTGCGCCTGGGCGCGATACCCAACCCCAACAAGCTCCAATTTTTTTGAGAAACCATCTGAGACACCAACAATCAAATTATTGACAACTGAACGGCTTAAACCCCAGAAACTTCTGGCTTGTTGCGATTTATCTTTTGGTGAAACCAACACACCATCATCATTCATTTCAACCGAAACCAAATCAGACAAGACAGTGTTTAACTCACCTTTAGGCCCTTTAACTGCAACGGCATTGCCAGACAGAGTGACTTCAACCCCATTTGGCACCGGAACAGGTTTTTTACCGATACGAGACATATCTATTCCTACTCCTGCGTTAGAATATCCGGCAGAGAACTTCTCCGCCGACATTGTTAGCGCGTGCTGAACTGTCAGACATAACGCCTTTTGGTGTCGACAGAATGGAAATCCCCAATCCGTTTTGCACTGTTGGCATAGTTTTGACAGATGAATAAACACGACGGCCAGGTTTTGAGACACGCTGAATTTCTTGAATGACAGGCTTGCCTTCATAATATTTCAGCTCGATTTCAAGCTCAGAAAGTGTGCCTTTAACAGGCTTTTCCTGATAACCGCGAATATAGCCCTCTTCCTTCATCACATCGAGCACCCAACGGCGCAGTTTTGATGAAGGTGAGTGGACGGTGGATTTGCCACGCATTTGAGCATTTCTAATGCGTGTCAACATATCGCCGAGAGGATCAGTCACATACATGTTTAATCTCCTACCAGCTCGATTTCACCATTCCGGGAATCTTGCCATGTGAAGCAAGATCACGGAGGGAAATACGGGACATATTAAGTTTACGATAATAACCACGTGGACGACCTGTCACACCGCAACGATTGCGGATACGATTTTTTGCCGAATTACGTGGAAGTTCTGCGAGTTTCAAACGCGCTTTGAAGCGATCTTCATTGGACAAAGACTCATCTTTAGCCATTGCCAAAAGACTTGCTCTTTTATTGGCATATTTATCTGCCAATTTTCTGCGTTTGTTATTTCTAGCGACTGCGCTTTTCTTAGCCATATCAACCTTCCTCCGTTCGCGCTACTGTGTATCCGTGAACGGAAAGTTAAACCCACGCAGTAATTCGCGTGCTTCATCATCCGTTTTGGCGGTTGTACATACAATAATATCCATGCCCCAAATTGTATCGACTTTGTCATAATCAATTTCAGGGAACACGATATGCTCTTTCAGGCCGAGTGCATAATTGCCATTGCCATCAAAGCTGTTTGGATTCAGGCCCCGAAAGTCACGAACGCGCGGCAGCGCAATTGTGACCAAGCGGTCAATGAATTCAAACATATTAGCTTTGCGCAAAGTCACCTTAACACCAAGCGGCATGTCCTCACGCACTTTAAAACCCGCAATTGAGTTACGCGCACGAGTGACAACTGGGCGTTGACCAGCAATTAATTCCATATCGGCGAAAGCTGATTTCACCTTTTTAGTGTCAGTCGTTGCCTCACCAATGCCCATATTCAACACAACTTTATCAAGTTGAGGAATTTCCATGACATTTTTATAGCCAAATTTCTCAGAAAGCTGGCCACGCAGCGTTTCTGAATAATGCGTTTTTAAACGCGGAATATAGTTAGCTTCAGCCATCGATCACTTCTCCTGAGCGTTTGGCAACGCGCACTTTTTTACCGTCCTTTTGAACCTGAAATCCAACACGCGTTGGCTTTCCATCTTTTGGGTCAGAAACAGCAAGATTAGACAAATCAATTTTTGATTCACGGGCAATAATCCCGCCCTCGCTTTGAGCTGTTTGACGCTGGTGGCGGCGAACAATATTCACCCCTTGCACCAATGCGCGCTTTTCATCAGGGAAAACACCCAGCACTTCGCCGGTTTTACCCTTATCTCGTCCAGCCAATACGATGACTTTATCGCCCTTTTTAATTTTGGCAGCCATTACAGCACCTCCGGGGCAAGTGAAACAATTTTCATGTGATTGCTTGCCCGCAATTCACGCGTAACTGGGCCAAAAATACGTGTGCCAATCGGCTCACCTGCATTATTGACCAAAACAGCCGCATTGCGGTCAAAACGAATAATACTGCCATCTTGCCGGCGAATTTCCTTCGCCGTGCGCACGATAACAGCCTTCATAACATCACCTTTTTTTACACGCCCGCGTGGAATAGCTTCTTTCACACTCACAACAATTGTGTCACCGACACCTGCTGTTTTGCGCTTAGAACCACCCAACACTTTGATGCACTGCACCCGGCGAGCGCCTGAATTATCGGCAACATCCAGATTGGTTTGCATCTGTATCATTGTTCTGTTTCCTCTTTAGATCCAAATGGATCGGTTAAAATTACTCAGCGATTACTTCCCAGCTTTTCAGCTTTGAAACAGGTCGGCATTCACGGATGCGAACTGTATCACCATTCTTAAATTGGTTGTTTTCATCATGCGCATGATAGCGTTTTGATTTACGAACCGTTTTTTTCATAACAGGATCTGTCAGGCGGCGTTCGACCTTCACAACAATCGTCTTATCGGTTTTGTCACTGACGACAGTTCCTTGTAGAATTCGTTTTGGCATAATTTAACCTTTCACACCTATCTGACTTATTCGGACTTCGCTGCCAGCTCTGATTGAACTGTTTGAACGCGAGCGATATCCCGACGGACTTGGCGAATGCGAGACTGGTTTTCTAACTGGCCAGAAGCCTGCTGAAAACGCAGATTAAATTGCTCTTTTTTGAGCTTTTCCAACTCATCAGTCAGTTGGTCCACAGTCATTGCGCGTACATCACTAATCTTCATCACTTCTACTCCCGCTTAGCTCTGTTCACCTGGACGCGAGACAATTCGTGTCTGCACAGGCAATTTAGCCGCTGCTAATTTTAGAGCTTGGTGGGCAACATCTGCTGGCACACCATCGACTTCAAACATAATGCGACCAGGCTTCACACGGCATGCCCAATATTCTGGCGAGCCTTTACCTTTACCCATACGCACTTCTGTTGGCTTTTTAGAGACTGGCACATCTGGAAACACACGAATCCAAACACGACCTGCCCGTTTCATGTGACGCGTAATCACACGACGCGCAGCCTCAATCTGGCGAGCTGTCACACGCTCTGGCGTTGTCGCCTTCAAGCCATGTGAACCGAAGTTCAGACTTGTGCCGCCTTTGGCTGCCCCTTTAATCCGCCCTTTATGGGCTTTGCGGAATTTTGTTCGTTTTGGCTGCAACATTTGCTTAACCTCTCGTAGCCGCTTGAGCGCCATCAGAAAGCTGCTCGCCACGTTTGTCACGTGCCAGCGGATCATGCTCCATGATTTCGCCTTTAAAAATCCAAACTTTAATTCCGCATACACCATAGGCTGTATGAGCGGAACCAACGCCATAATCAATATCAGCACGCAAAGTGTGCAATGGCACGCGACCTTCGCGATACCATTCCGTACGGGCAATTTCTGCGCCGCCCAAACGACCCGCGCAATTGATACGAATACCTAAGGCACCAAGACGCATAGCAGATTGCACAGCGCGCTTCATCGCACGGCGAAAACCAACACGGCGCTCAAGTTGCTGGGCAATACCATCAGCAACAAGCTGGGCGTCAATCTCTGGCTTACGCACCTCAACAATATTCAAAAGAACTTCACTGTCTGTTTTCTTGGCAATTTCACGGCGCAGTTTTTCAATATCAGCGCCTTTTTTACCAATAATCACACCAGGACGAGCTGAATAAATTGTCACACGACATTTTTTATGCGGACGCTCAATAATTATTTTTGAAACACCTGCTTGCTTCAGCTTGGCTGTCAGCATATCCCGGATTTGCAAATCTTCGTGCAAAAGACCAGCATATTCACCCTTTCGAGCATACCAACGTGAGTCTGATGTACGGTTAATGCCTAAGCGTAGGCCAACTGGATTTACCTTCTGTCCCATTAGGCTGTCTCCCCGTTTTCTTCCGTTTCGCGAACAACAATTGTGATTTGGCTAAATGGTTTTAAAATCTTGGCTGCGCGACCTTTCGCACGTGGGCGGAAGCGCTTCATGACCAAGTTTTTGCCAACATAAGCTTCGGCAACAACCAGACTGTCCACATCAAGATTATGATTGTTTTCAGCGTTTGAAATTGCGCTTTCTAAAACCTTCTTAACCTCACCTGCAACCCGACGACGCGAGAAGGTCAGGTCAGCAACGGCTGTGCCTGCCTTCTTGCCACGAATAAGCTGGGCAATCAGATTGAGTTTTTGCGGGCTGGTGCGGATCATCCGACCAACTGCTTTAGCTTCATTATCCGCAAGCTTGCGTGGTGTTGATGCTTTACCCATAACTACTTCCTCTTAGCCTTTTTGTCGGCGGCATGACCGTAATAGGTGCGCGATGGTGCAAATTCACCAAATTTATGCCCTACCATTTCTTCAGTGACCAAAACAGGAATATGCTTTTGGCCATTATGCACACCAAAAGTGAGACCTACAAAATTTGGCAAAATCGTGGAGCGGCGGCTCCAAGTTTTAATCACATCTTTACGACCTGATTCACGAACGGCATCTGCTTTTTTAAGCAAATAACCATCAACAAATGGGCCTTTCCATACTGAACGTGCCATGATTGTATCCTCTAGCGTTTCTTCTTCATGTGACGGCTACGCAGGATATATTTATCCGATGCTTTATTTGAGCGCGTCCGCTTACCTTTGGTTGGCTTACCCCACGGGGTGACAGGATGACGACCCCCAGAGGTCTTACCTTCACCACCACCATTCGCGTGATCAACCGGTTTCATGGCCACACCACGCACAGATGGGCGTTTGCCCAACCAACGTTTCCGACCAGCTTTGGCGAGTTTGATATTGGCTTGATCAGGGTTTGAAACCGCCCCAACACTTGCCATGCAATCGCCATGAATAAGTCTTTGCTCTCCAGAGCCAAGACGGATAATGGCATAAGCGCCATCACGACCAACAAGCTGGGCAAAAGCACCCGCAGAGCGCGCAATTTGACCACCTTTGCCAGGCTTCATTTCAAGATTATGGACAATCGTACCAATAGGAACCGAGCGCAATGGCATCGCATTACCCGGTTTCACATCCACCTTATCACCCGCAATAACTTTATCACCAGCTGCCAGACGTTGAGGCGCCAAAATATAGGCCAGCTCGCCATCGTCATATTTAATCAGCGCAATAAAAGCGGTGCGGTTTGGGTCATACTCCAAACGCTCAACTGTTGCTGCAATATCAAACTTATTCCGCTTGAAATCGACCAAGCGATATGTCCGCTTATGACCGCCGCCGCGACGTCGAGCTGTAATCCGTCCCGCATTATTCCGGCCACCAGATTTGGTGAGACCTTCGGTCAATTGTTTGACAGGTTTCCCCTTATGCAGCGCCGAGCGGTCTACCTGAATGAGACCACGTTGTCCGGGTGTAGTTGGTTTATATGTCTTAAGTGCCATCTCTATATACCTTTAATGTGCGGATTAAAGTCCGGTTGTCACATCAATCGAATGTCCATCCTGCAAAGTAACGATGGCTTTTTTCACATCGCTACGCTTGCCCTTAATACCTCTGAAGCGTTTGACCTTGCCCTTACGCACAAGCGTATTGACAGCCTTAACTTTGACATCAAACAAAGCCTCAACAGCAGCCTTAATCGCTGGCTTATCTGCATCTGGAGCCACATCAAAAACAACTTGGCTATATTCGGATGCCATTGTTGATTTTTCGGTTATGACTGGCGAGCGGATAATGTCGTAATGTTTTACTTTATTGCTCATGACAAACGCTCCTCTAAGCTTTCAATAGCTGCTGTTGTTAAGACCAAATGGTCGCGGCGCAAAATGTCATAAACATTTATGCCTTGCACAGGCAACACATCGATACGCTCAATGTTACGAGCCGCACGGGAGAAGTTTTCATTCACTTCAGCACCGTCAATAATCAAAGCCGACTCAATACCCATTTTGGCCAAATGAGTGCGCAGAGCTTGGGTTTTACCCTCTTTCAGCTCAGCCTTGTCCAACACAATCAACTGACCAGCTTTCGCTTTGCTTGAAAGCGCATTTTTCAATGCAAGGGCGCGCACCTTTTTCGGCATGTTAATGGCATGGCTGCGAACAACCGGACCATGCGCCTTACCACCACCAACAAAAATATTTGATTTGCGGTTACCATGACGCGCAGTACCACCACCTTTTTGGCGACCAACCCGCTTGGTTGTGCCAGCAATTTCAGAGCGGTTTTTAATTTTATGCGTGCCAGCTTGGCGTTTGGCCAATTGATAATTGACCATACGGTGGAGCAAATCAGCACGCGGCTCAAGACCATAAACAGCGTCGTTTAAATCGACGGTGCCAGTCTTTTTCGCACTCAGCGATAGGATATCCGCTTTCATTATTCCGCATCCTTTTCTTCGGTTTCAGCTTCCTCAGCAGGAGTTTCCTCAACAGGAACTTCCTCAACAGGAGCTTCCTCAGCAGGCGCATCAGCCGTTTCAGCAATAACCGCCTCTTCAGCCTCTACCTCTGGCGTTGCGTCAGCCTCAGCTTCCACTGGCTCCGTGTCATTTGCTGGCACAGCCGCCTCAACAAAAGCAGCAGGCAGCGGCACATCAGCAGGCACCGGACGCTTAACTGCATCGCGCAGCAAAATCCAACCGCCTTTGGCACCAGGTACAGCACCTTTAACCATCACCAGACCGCGCTCAACATCTGTTTTCACAACGGTTAAGTTTTGGATGGTAACGCGCGCATCACCCATGTGACCGGCCATTTTCTTACCCTTAAAAACTTTACCAGGATCTTGACACTGCCCTGTAGAGCCGTGAGAACGGTGAGAAATCGACACACCGTGCGACGCGCGCAAACCACCAAAATTATGGCGCTTCATCGCACCTGCAAAACCCTTACCAATGCTCACGCCTGTGGCATCAACTTTTTGCCCATCAATAAAATGATTGGCCGCCAGCTCAGCACCGACCTCAATCATATTATCACTTGATACACGAAACTCAGCGAGCTTACGTTTTGGTTCTACAGAAGCTTTTGCAAAATGCCCACGCATGGCGTTTGAGACACGTTTTACCTTTGAAAACCCAACCCCAAGCTGGACAGCATTATAGCCGTCTTTTTCTTGGGTGCGCTGGGCAACAACTTGGCATTTATCGAGTTTCAGCACTGTCACTGGGATATGCTGACCATCCTCGTTAAACAAGCGAGTCATTCCAATCTTCTGTACGATCATTCCGGACCGCATGGCTCTTCTCCTTCAAAAGCTGACGTTTTACGTCAAGCTACAACTTAATCTGAACATCAACACCTGCTGGCAAATCCAGCTTCATTAGGGCATCGACTGTCTGTGGTGTTGGATCCAAAATATCCAACATCCGTTTATGCGTTCTAATTTCGAACTGCTCGCGACTCTTTTTGTCAATATGCGGCCCACGCAACACAGTGTATTTTTCAATATGTGTTGGCAACGGAATGGGACCTCGCACATCGGCACCCGTCCGCTTTGCCGTGTTCAAAATTTCACGTGCGGAATTATCCAAAACGCGGTGGTCAAAAGCTTTAAGCCGTATTCTAATATTTTGGCTCTGTACCATTTTATGTCCTTTGGCTTTACGCCAATGCCCTAGTTAAATCTTTCAAACAAATTGAAAAGGCAGAGCTATATCAGCCCTGCCCTTTATCACTTACTCAATGATTGCAGATACGACGCCAGCGCCGACTGTGCGGCCGCCTTCACGGATCGCAAAGCGCAGCTTCTCTTCCATCGCAATCGGCACAATCAACTCGACTTCCATCTCAACATTATCACCAGGCATCAC
>JBMHDF010000002.1:0-102766 GCA_049889535.1 Parvibaculales bacterium
CGACCATGATTGCGACGCCTTCGCGGTTCGGGTGGATGCCGTCGGGCTGGTTGAGCTGTGCGTCGCCCGCCACGCCGTCTAGGAAAAACGGCATCAGCGCCAGCCCGTGTTTTTCGGCCAGCGCCGGATACACCGCATCAAAAGCCTGTTGATAGGCGGCGCCATAATTATCGGGCGCGCGCATGCCAGCCAGCAGCACCGCCATATTTTTGGTTTTGGCTTTGGTGATAATGGCCTCAAGATTTTGCGACAGCGCTTTGGGCGGCAGCCCGCGCAGCAAATCATTGCCGCCTAGCGCGACGATTAAAAAATCAGTTTCTGGCGGCACCGACCAGTCAAACCGCGCCAGCCCGCCAGCGGAGGTATCGCCCGAAACCCCCGCATTGATGAGGGTGAGATGCGGATAATCGCTTTTTAAAGCCGCGCGCAATTGCCCAACAAACCCGTCTTGTTGCGCCAGCCCATAGCCCGCCGTCAGGCTGTCGCCCAGCACCACCAATGTTTGCTGCTTGGGCTTGTCTTGTGCCAAATCCTGAGCCACCCCCTGAGCCACCCCCTGAGCAAGTGCCAGTGCTGGCCAAAACAGCATCCAAAACATCAGCAACGCCGTAAAAGGAAACAGTTGCGTTTTTTGATAAAACCCAGCAAGGGCTATGATTTGCCGCATGGTTCTGGCATATAGATGAATGGCCTGATTTTGGATGTCGGCAGAAATAACGATAGGGTACACAATGACATCTCCCATTATATTGGTTGATAATCTCAATATAAGCCTGCCGAGCCTTGCCGGCGAGGTCAATATTTTGAAATCAATTAATTTATCCATTCAGTCTGGCGAGGTGGTGGCGATTACCGGGCCTTCAGGCTGCGGCAAAACCACTTTGTTAATGGCGCTGGCTGGGCTGGAGCCACCAAGCACAGGCGCGATAACCATTGCCGGCATGGCGTATCAGGGGCAGGGCGAAGATGCACTGGCGCGGTTTCGGCGTAATCATATTGGCATTGTTTTCCAGTCTTTTCATTTGATGCCGACCATGACCGCGCTGGAAAATGTCACCCTGCCACTCGAATTAGCCAATGATAAAAATGCGCGTTTGGAAAAAGCCGAAGCCGCGCTTGACGAGGTCGGCTTATTGCATCGCAAATCGCATTATCCCAGCCAGCTTTCGGGCGGCGAGCAGCAGCGCGTGGCATTGGCACGGGCAATGATAAGCAACCCGGCCGTGCTTTTGGCTGATGAACCGACGGGCAATCTCGACCAGAAATCTGGCCAACAGATTATGGATTTGATATTTCGCCTGCGTGAGAAAAAAGGCACAACGCTGGTGCTGGTCACGCATGACCAAAAGCTGGCGGCAAGATGTGACCGCATGATCCGACTGCAAGATGGCTGCCTCATGCAAGATGACTCTGTTGGTGCTAAGCCCTCCAATTCGGAGACAGCTTAATGTCCCAAACCCAAGATGCGGCTCAAGATAAAAGCGATAATACATTGAGACTATTGCCATTTTTGGCGCTTGGGCTGCGTCTTGCTTTTCGTGAATTTCGTAATGGGTTTCATGGCTTTCGGATTTTTCTCGGCTGTTTGCTCATTGGCGTTGGGGCGATTGCGGCGGTCGGTTCGGTTTCGGAATCTCTGGTGGCTGGTCTCAATGCAAAGGGGCGGCTGATTTTGGGCGGTGATATATCGCTACATGTGCATAATCGCGAACTCACACCCACACAGCGCGATTGGCTCACGCAAAGATTTACCTTAAGCCATTATGTAAGTCTGCGCGGCATGGCCCAAACAATTTCTGCTGATGGCGCGGGAGATATTCAATCGGTTTTGGCTGAGGTCAAAGCCGTTGATAATGCCTATCCGCTGGTCGGGCGCGTGACCCTTAAAAACCCACAAAATGATTTCCAGACAGCCCTGCAAAATGGGGTGGTTGTTGAACAGGCTTTGCTTGACCGTTTTCAGATAGAGCTTGGTGAGGCGTTTCAGCTTGGCACAAGCCAGCTTGTGATTACAGGGGTTTTAGATAATGAGCCTGACCGCCTTGCTGGTGGGTTCGCTTTGGGGCCGCGTATTTTATTAAGACAATCTTTATTGGCGCAAACTGGCTTGGCGACACCCGGCAGTTTGACCGAGCATCATTACTTACTGACCCAGCCTGAAACATCTTCACAATCGGATTTAACCGATGCGGTGGCCCAGATTAAAGCGCAATTTCCGAATGCGGACGGGCATTTGCGTGACCGGCGTGACGCGTCGCCTTCTCTGCGGCGCAGCATTGAGCGCATTGCAATTTTTCTCACTCTTGTTGGGCTGACGGCTTTGGTGGTAGGCGGCGTTGGGGTTGGCAATGCGGTCTCTGCCTATTTGGCACGCCGACGGCAAAGCATTGGCATTTTAAAATCGCTTGGCGCTTCCGCGCGGCTGATTTATTTAATTTATTTATGCCAGATTGGCCTGATGGCGTTTATCGGCATAGCTGTTGGTCTCGCTATTGGGGCGGTATTTCCCTATATGGCTCATTTTTTTGTGGCAGATTTATTGCCCTTTGAAATGAATTTGCGCCCGCATGCCAACGCGCTGTTGCCTGCTGCCGCTTTTGGCGTTTTGACAGCATTTATTTTTGCCATGCGCCCGTTGCAAAATGCCTGCGCGGTGCCAGCAACAAATTTGTTCCAGCCCCGCGATTTAATGGCGTCAACAAAGCGACAATTGGCGGGTTTTTCTTTTGTGCCATTTGCCTTTATCGCGACGGCTCTGGGGTTGGTTTTGGTGGCGCTTTATGTTGTGCAACGCGTTGATGTAACACTTTATTTTATTCTGGGCTTATTAGCCTCTTATCTTTTATTGCGGTTGGCGGCTTATTTGCTGATGCGTTTGGCGCGCGCTTTGGGGCGTCCGCGCAATCCAGTTTTGCGTCTCGCGCTAGCCAATCTATACCGCCCGGGGGCGCCGACAAAAACCGCCATGCTAACCATTGGCCTTTCAGTCACGCTTTTGTCCATCATCACTTTGGTTGATGGCAATTTGAACCAGCAATTTAGCAAAAGCCTGCCTGCCGATACACCAAGTTATTTTTTACTTGATGTGCAAACCCAACAATTGGCCGATGTCAAAACGCAGGCAGAAGCGGTGCCAGGTTTTGCAGGTTTAAATGCTGTGCCCATGCTGCGCGGGCGGGTGACGCATATGGCGGGTGTGCCGGCTGCGCAATTGAGCCCCTCTGAAGATGTGGATTGGGTGCTGCGTGGGGATCGCGGCATCACTTATGCGGCACAATTACCGCAAGGCTCTGAGCTGGTTGCAGGTGACTGGTGGCCACAAGATTATCAGGGGCCAGCTTTGGTCTCGATAGAAGATCGCGTAGCTTATGGTTTTGGCCTGTCAATTGGTGACGAAATTGGCGTTAATATTTTGGGGCGCGACATGAGCGCCCGAATTGCGAGCTTGCGCAAGGTAGATTACCAAAATATGGGGCTTAATTTTGTCTTTGTGTTTTCGCCGAATATGTTAATGGCCGCGCCGCATACACACGCCATGACGGTCACTTTAGATGAAGAAGACCCGCAGGCTGTTTTAACATTTCGCCAAAATTTATTAAGACAGTTTCCCAATATTTCGATTATTCGGGTTAAGGAGTCGGTAGAGCAGATTTTTGATTTGCTGGCGGATTTAAACCTCGGCGTGCGGGTGATGAGCGTGATTACCATTATAGCGGGGGTTTTGGTTTTGGCGGGCGCATTGGCCAGCGGTCATCATATGCGGCTTTTTGATACGGTGATGTTGAAAGTTTTAGGCGCATCGCGCCGGCAAATTTTGGCTGTTTATTTACTCGAATATTTATTGCTCGGGCTCGGTGCTGCTCTGATTGCGGCCAGTGTGGGCGGGTTTGCCGCCTATCTTATCATCGTTAAATTGATGCAAATTGAATTTGTTTTACTGCCCTCAGCGCTTTTGGTCACAATCTTTGGGGCGACCAGCCTGACTATTTGTTTGGGGTTGATTGGTACATGGCAAATTTTGGGCGCAAAATCTGTGCCTGTTTTGCGGGCGGGTTAAGTTTTCGACAAAAATTCTCCGATTAGCCTTGAAATTTGCGCCTTTTGCTCTGATATTATCTATATCTAACAGAAAGAGGTTCATAATGTCTGATTTTGACAATATCCAAACGTCAGCGGCATCCAGTCAAGCCCAAGCCGTTAATGAAGGGCTTCGTATTTATATGAGTAAAGTCTATAACCATATGGCAATTGGCCTGTTGGTGACGGCTTTGGTGGCCTATTTTGGTGCATCTTCTGGTATTTATTACCAAATCGCAAGCACGCCCCTTATCTGGGTGGTGATGTTCGCCCCGCTTGTGATGGCGATTTATTTCTCTGTGCGCATTATGAAAATGAGCTTTGCGAAAGCCAGAGGTCTGTTTTACACCTATTCAGCCATGATGGGGCTGTCCTTGTCCTATGTGTTTTTGGCTTATACGGGTGAGAGCGTGACAACCACATTTTTGGTCACCGCCGCTTCTTTCGGGGCGCTCAGCCTTTATGGATATACCACAAAGCGTGATTTATCGGCATTTGGCTCGTTTTTGATTATGGGTCTGTTTGGCATTATTTTAGCGTCTATTGTCAATCTTTTCATCGCCAGCTCAGCCCTGCATTTTGCTATTTCAGTTTTGGGTGTGCTGCTTTTTGCTGGCCTGACTGCCTATGACACGCAAGATATTAAGCGGATTTACCATGCTGGTGATAGTCGTGAAGTCGCCGAGAAAAAAGCGATTTATGGCTCATTCCGTCTCTACCTTGATTTCATCAATATGTTTTTGTTCCTGTTGCAATTTTTGGGCAATCGCGAATAGACCTATTTGAGATTATCAATTCAAACCCCCATTGTTTTATGCAAACGACAATGGGGGTTTTTTTATAGCGCGGGCAAAAACGCCTGTATGGATGGCGGCAGTTTGCTCACTATAAACTTGCGGGTGCTGTGCCAAAAAGCCGAAAGCAATAAAAGCCCACTGCCAATCACAAAAGCGGTGAGGGTTATGCCTGTTTCCACCAATCCATAATTAAGGAAAATAGATTGCAGCGCATAAAGTGCATAGATAAGTCCTGATACCATGAGCGCGCGGCGGTCTATGCATATCGATATGAGTGATATGAATAAATAGATTCCGATGATGAAACCAGCGCCCATCAATCCATCAGCCTGTGTGCCTTCTAATAAATAGGTAAAAGGTGGGTGTATGAGTAATGGTGCGGCTAAAAAATGTAGCCAGAATGCGCTATCGGAACGATAGGTCAGGCGGTCCCTATCACTTAAGTCACACATCATGGCTGCCAGCAAAACCAAAAGCCCACCAATAAATAAAATGCTGCGAAAATATTCGGACAGGCTGGGAAAAGCATAGAGCAGCGAGCTGATGCCAAGGGCTAACACGGCTCCCGCGCCAAGAGCGGGTGTGATGGGTACGCGAAACCGATACCAGTGAAGAAAAGCCGCGAGACCCGCTGCAAGAGAAGAGGTCATTAAATTGACGCGCTCTGTATCGATTGAGAAAGTACCAGGCGCGACATCTGTCGCCTTCATCGCGCAATAAACAAAAGCGAAAAGCAAGGTGATGGAGGGCAGCGCCAAATGCCGCTTGCGGGAAAAATATTCTGCCAGACCCCAAGTTAAGCCCGCCGTCAGAATAAAATTAATTTGCTCTGAAAAATAAAGACCCAGTAACCCGTGCCCTGCCCAAATGACCAACAGGCAGGCGAAGCTGACGAAAATATCGTTAAAGCTTGTGATAAATCGAAAATTTTCTTCATCTATGGCCGGGCCGTGATGGCGCTCGGCAACAAAACGACGAAAACTTTCAACCTGTGCGGGTTTAAGAATGCCTGCCTTTTCTGCGGCGGTTAAATCTTCTTCAGTATAGGGCATTTATTTGATGTCACCTTTATCTGATTTTTACAGCCTGTTTATCTAGAAACACCAATAGCCGCTCAAGATGGTTGCTGCGTTTGAGTACATGGCCATGTGCATTGACAACGGCATATAAGCCTTGCCGTCGCAGGGCGGGGGTTTTTTCAATTCGAAAATGTGGCATATCATGAGCATTCTTAAAAACACTGAAAACAGCCATATTGCTGGTCGCGTCAATGGCATAATCGCGCCAGCGTCCTTGCGCGACATGGCGCCCATATAAACCTAAAAGTCTGTTGAGTTCCTCGCGGCTCCACATAATCTGTCGCGGCGCAATCCTTCTTGCGCGTGCTTCACGCTCATAAGCATTGCCAATGAAAGATATCTGGTTGCGAGCAAGTGGCTGTGACATAGCAAAAGCTTGCCCTGTTTTGGGGGCGAGTGCAAATAAAAACACCGCCTGCGAGGGCGGTGTTTTCATTATCATATTTGGTTTTGGGATCAAGCTGCTGCAAGCTGGCGCAGCACAAATTGCAAAATCCCCCCGCTTTGGAAATAATCCACTTCATCAGCCGTATCAATGCGGCCAAGCAATTCGACTTTTTGCTTCTTGCCATTTTTACGGGTGATGACCATTGTGAATTTCTGGCGTGGTTTAATCGTGCCGTCTAACCCCTCAATCGTGACGGTCTCTGTGCCGTCAAGTTTCAGCTTAGCCCAGCTCATATCGCCCATGAATTGCAATGGCGCGACACCCATGCCAACAAGGTTCGAGCGGTGAATGCGCTCAAAACTTTCAGCAACTACGGCCCGCACACCCAAAAGCCGGGTGCCTTTAGCGGCCCAGTCACGACTAGAGCCTGTGCCATATTCCTTACCAGCAAACACAACCAATGGTGTTGATTTTTTCGCATATTCAATAGCGGCATCATAAATTGGCATCACCTTATTCGCCGGCTGCAATTTGGTAAACCCGCCCTCAGTACCAGGTGCCATATGGTTGCGAATGCGGATATTGGCAAAAGTACCGCGCATCATGACTTCATGATTACCACGCCGCGAGCCATAAGAATTAAAGTCAATGGCTTTCACTTTATTCTTTTTCAAATAAAGGCCAGCCGGACTATCCGCTTTAATTGCACCCGCAGGCGAAATGTGGTCAGTGGTGATGCTGTCACCAAGTAAAGCTAGAATGCGCGCATTTTCAACAGGCGCAACCGCTGCCGGGCCTTCGCCAAGCCCATCAAAGAAGCTTGGTTTTTGTACATAGGTTGATTTTTTATCCCATGCAAAAGTCTGGCCTTTGGCGGGTTTGATTTTCCGCCAGCCCGCATCGCCTTTAAACACATCTTTATAACGCTCACGGAACATGGCAGGCGTCACACATTTGCGCACGGTATCGGCAATTTCTTTTGTGCTTGGCCAAATGTCAGAAAGATAAACAGGCTGGCCCTTTTTATCCGTGCCAATCGGGTCTGTAGCCAGATTGATATTGACTGAACCTGCCAGCGCATAGGCGACCACCAGCATAGGGGAGGCTAGATAATTAGCGCGCACATCCTGACTGACCCGACCTTCAAAATTCCGATTGCCTGATAGTACAGAAGTGACAACCAAATCATTATCATTTACTGCTTTTGAAATAGGTGCCGGTAATGGGCCAGAATTCCCAATGCAGGTTGTGCAGCCATAGCCGACTAGATTAAAACCAAGTTTATTTAGGTCTTTTTGCAAATCTGCTTTTTTCAAATAGTCAGTGACGACCTGAGAACCAGGTGCGAGAGAAGTTTTAACCCAAGGTTTAACCTTAAGCCCTCGAGCAGCTGCATTGCGAGCAACCAAGCCCGCCCCTAACATAACAGATGGGTTTGAAGTATTGGTACAAGATGTGATGGCAGCGATGACCACATCACCATGACCTAAATCATGATTGGTGCCGCGTACTTTGACACGCTTATCAGCCTCTTTCTTCTTAACGCCCAAATCATTTAATGCGGTTGCAAAGCTTTCTGGCATGGCATCAAGTAAAACGCGATCTTGCGGACGTTTCGGACCAGCCAAGCTTGGCTTAATGGTTTTTAAATCGAGTGATAGGGTTGAAGTAAAGACTGGGTCAGGTGAATTTTTCGTTCGATACATGCCCTGTGCTTTGGCGTATTTCTCAACCAAATCAATACGGGCTTTTTTGCGCCCTGTTGCTTTAAGGTAAGATAATGTGTCGCTATCAACTGGGAAGAAACCGCATGTCGCGCCATATTCTGGCGCCATATTGGCAATGGTTGCCTGGTCTTCTAAAGACAAGTGGTCGAGGCCAGGCCCATAAAATTCAACAAATTTGCCAACCACACCTTTTTTGCGCAGCATTTCAACAATGGTCAGCACTAAATCTGTCGCTGTCGCGCCCTCAGGCAATTTGCCGCTAAGCTTGAAGCCAATCACTTCTGGTAACAACATTGAAATAGGCTGGCCCAGCATCGCCGCTTCGGCCTCAATGCCGCCAACACCCCAACCTAAAACAGCCATGCCATTAACCATTGTTGTGTGGCTATCTGTGCCAACCAGTGTATCCGGATAGGCCACTTCAACGGTTTTACCTTTGATTTTTTCTTTGCGTGTCCAAACAGTCTGGGCAAGGTTTTCTAAATTAACTTGGTGGCAAATACCTGTACCCGGCGGTACAACGCGGAAATTTTCAAAGGCCTCGCTGCCCCAACGCAAAAACTCATAGCGCTCGCCATTACGCTGATATTCCAAATCTACATTTTGTTTAAGCGCATTATTAGTGCCAAAATTATCCACCATGACAGAATGGTCAATCACCAAATCAACAGGTGTGAGTGGGTTGATTTTTTTTGTATCGCCACCAATGTCAGCCATTGCGTTGCGCATGCTCGCCAAATCAACAACGGCTGGCACACCAGTAAAATCCTGCATCAGAACACGGGCAGGGCGATAAGCAATTTCGCGATTTGATTTACGCCGTGTCATCCAGCTTTTAACAGCCTTAATATCAGCCGCTTTCACTGTGCGGCCGTCTTCATAGCGCAAAAGATTTTCAAGCAAAACCTTCATTGAATTTGGCAGGCGGGAAATGCCATCCAGACCATTTTTTTCTGCAGCCTTTAAGCTGTAATAAACATAAGTTTTATTGCCAACCTTTAGGGTTTTGCGCGCTCCAAAACTATTTGGATGCGTGTCTGTTGCAGCGGTTTTGCGAGAAGCTTTTTTGCCTGTAGCCATGGTTTATTTCCTTATCATCAAGCGCGAATAAAAATGTGCCTAAAACGTGGGCGCAATATACTGGTCTTTTATAAAAAATCCAATTTAAAAAATAAGCGAAAGCGAAACCCAAACAGAAGTGCCCAGTTATGGAAACAATGAAATATAGATTTAGATAAACATAGCCGTTTAGAAGAAGATTGAGTATGTTAAACCGATGATGGATGATGCGGTAACATTTGCGCCTTATGATAGAGACAATGTGTATTTGTCGGCTCAACAACTTGGCTGCCAACGCGGCGGACGGCTGTTGTTTCAAAGGCTTGATTTTGAGCTAGAAGCCGGACAGGCAGCAGCGCTTACCGGCATGAATGGGAGTGGCAAGACTTCTCTGCTCCGCATGATAGCGGGGTTGTTGCCCGTAGCAAGCGGCAAGCTAAAAACCCCGTCCAATATGTCAATGCATTATATTGCGCATCAAAGTGGCCTGTCGCCCCGCCTGACGGTGTCAGAGATTTTGAGCTTTTGGAAAAACTGGCTCAGTGTGGGGGCAAGTCAGGCTATGGGGGTCGAGGCGGCGTTGGCATATTTAGGGTTGGCCGCGCAGGCAGATTTTATGAGTGGGGATTTATCGGCAGGGCAAATGCGACGGCTGGCTTTGGCGCGTTTATTGGTTGCCCCGCGCCCAATTTGGTTACTTGATGAGCCAACTAACGCTTTAGACACCACCGCTCAAAAACAGTTGCAAAATTTAATTGAAAACCACCTTGATGCTAATGGGTTGGTGGTGATGGCCACGCATGACCAGCCACCTTATATAGGTCAAAACATTCAATTGCCGGAATTGGGAGGGCAGCTTCATGACGTCTAATGGAGGTTCTTTTTCTCCTTTAATATATTTGCTGCGGCGAGATATTAAACTCAGTTTTCGTGGCAATAGCACTGGCTTGACACTTGGCTTTTTCTTTATTGCCCTAACTTTTATCCCTTTTGGTTTGGGCCCTGATTTGGCGCTTTTGCAAAAACTCGCGCCAGGCTTGTTATGGGTCGCTTTATGTTTGTCGGTTTTATTATCGCTTGAACATATGTTCCAAGCCGATATAGAAGAGGGCGGTTTCGACCAGTTTTTGCTTTCGCCCGTGCCGCTTGAGCTAATTTGTTTCACCAAGGCTTTAGCGCATTGGGTGGCGGTGGCTTTGCCATTGGTTATTGTGTCGCCGCTGGGGGGGATTTTTCTCAATATTCGCCCGCAAGATATGTTCATTTTAATCATGGTTCTGATGGCGGGTAGTTTGGCCTTGAGCTTTTTGGGCATGGTTGGGGCGGCTTTAGCGGCGAGCATAGTCCGTAGTGGATTTTTAGCGGCTCTTTTGGTAATGCCGCTTTATGTGCCAGTTTTGATTTTTGGTAGCACGGCATTGGCAAAAGCCTTTCAGGGTGGCGCTGTTGGGGCTGAGTTAACGCTTTTGATTTTAATGGGTCTTGCCGCAGGGTTTCTCACCCCGCTTGCCGCCGCTGCCGCATTGCGCGCCCGTTTAATGTAAGGCGCGCCATCATTATGAAGAATAAGACCTGCCACAATTTGCCGCTTTGGCGCAGGTTTGACACGAGTGAAAGAAGGATTTAAAGACGCAATATGTTTGGATATGCCAACCCCACAAAATTTATGCGACTGGCCGCGTGCTTGCACCGCCCGTTATGGGGGTTGGCTTTTATCTTGCTCGGGATTGGGCTTTATATGAGCTTTACTGCGCCTGAAGATTATCAGCAAGGAACAACAGTTCGGATTATGTTTATTCATGTTCCAAGCGCATGGATGGCCTTATTTGGCTATAGCTTTGTGACCATAGCAAGCATAGCGGGGTTGATATGGCGTCACCCGCTTGGTCATTTTGCGGCGCGCGCTGCGGCACCTATTGGTGCTAGCTTCACTTTAATTTGCCTTATCACCGGTTCGCTTTGGGGCCAACCCATGTGGGGCACATGGTGGGTGTGGGATGCAAGACTTACATCGGTCTTGGTGTTGTTTTTCATTTATCTTGGTTACATGGCGGTCTGGCGGGCGATTGATGAGCCCTTACAGGCAGCAAAAAGCGCAGCTATTCTTGCGATTGTTGGTTTTGTCAATGTGCCAATTGTCAAATTCTCGGTAGATTGGTGGAACACATTGCATCAGCCAGCCAGCGTATCCAGATTGGCGGCACCCGCTATTCATGCAGATTTATTATGGCCCTTATTGGTGATGAGTGCGGCCTTTATGGCTTTGTTTTTTGCGCTTTGGATGACACGCGTGCAAACTGAAATCTGGCGCCAACGCGCTCGGGCGCGTCGGCTAGGCGTGGTTTTATTTCATGAAGAGCGTCAGCGCGACTAAGGGGGCAGATAATGAGTTATGGATTTTTCATCACCACCAGCTATCTCGTCACTTTTGGGATTCTTGCGTGTTTGATAGGGGTGAGCGGGCGCGCCTATCGCGAAGAAAAAAACCGCCATTTTGCTTATGAAGCGCAACGTGCTGACAAGATGGCCGTTCAGAATGCCAATAAAAATGATTGAGATGCCCAAAAGCTTTTTGCGCCTGTTGCCGCTTTTGATTTTCATTGGCTTGATTGCAATATTCGCAATCGGTCTGCAAAAGGGCGACCCATCAAAATTGCCGAGTGTTTTGCAGAATCGGCCTTTGCCCGAATTCGAATTAGCTGATTTAACAAGCGAGCAAGTGCTAAACCGTGCGCCTGCCTTGATAAATATCTGGGCAAGTTGGTGCGCCCCATGTCGAGAAGAACACCCGCTTTTAATGAAGCTTGCGGCGCAAAATATCCCTATTTTTGGGGTGAATTATAAAGATGACCCGCAAGCGGCAGCGCGGTTTTTAACAAATCTTGGCGACCCTTACGCGGCTTCTGGTTCTGATATTGATGGCACGCTGTCAATGAATTTAGGTGTTTATGGTGTGCCGGAAACTTTTGTCATTGGGCCGCAAGGCACTATTTTATATCGTCATACGGGGCCATTAACCAAAGCGGTGATAAAAGATAAAATTATGCCAGTTTTTAATCCTTAAAAATCACGCATGATAAACCGCACCACATAAGTCAGATTGGGAAGAGCAGTGTTTAAAGATAAATCACGAGATTATGAAACCGAAATGCGTTTTTCTAAGCGCAAAGCAGATGGGGACGATATCCAGCGTCAGATTTGTGATACATGCGGTTTTATTAATTATGAAAACCCAAAAATTGTCGCGGGCGTGGTCGCGGTTTGGGAGCGTAAAATTTTAATGTGTAAACGCAATATTGAGCCGCGCAAAGGCTTTTGGACTTTGCCTGCTGGTTTTATGGAGCAGCGTGAAACCACGCAACAAGCTGCCGCGCGCGAAGCTTATGAAGAAGCGCGCGCAGATATTGAGGTTGGCGATTTATTGGCAATTTATAATATTGCGCGCATTTCACAGGTGCAGATTTTTTATCGCGGCAAGCTCACAAGCCCCCAGATTGAAGCGGGGCCTGAAAGTATGGAGGTTGGATTGTTTGATTGGGACGAAATCCCATGGGACGAGTTGGCCTTTCCAAGTGTTTATTGGGCGCTTCAATATTATCGAGAGACGCAAGCGCTGCATTATTTTCCGCCCGCCCGTGAGCCTGATGACTGGTTCAAAACGCCTGGTTTTGAAAACCTTGTCGGTGAAGCTTAAGACGCATCCTGATCATCTGGTGATAAGTGATGGCGGGTCAGCAGACGAGTTTGTGCCAGCATAAAAATAAATGTAAGCGGAATATAAGCGAATACTTTAAAATTTACCCAATCATCTGTGCTGAGATTATGCCGCGCCCATTCATTTAGGCCCGCACAAAATATAAAGAAATATATCCAGCGTCGGGTTAAGATAAGCCAGCCTTCATCAGACAGGGGCAAGGCCGCGCCAATGAGCTTTTGCAAAAAGCTGATACGACAAGTCAAACCAAGCACCAATATGATGGCGGCAAAAACATAAATAATGGTGGGTTTGAGTTTGATAAATTTTTCATCTTGGAGGTAAAGCGTCAGGGTGCCGAAAAAGATTACTAATATAAGGCTGGTGACTTGCATTGGTGTTGGCCGCGACCCGCGCATAAAAACAGAAGCCATCGCAATGAGCATGGCGACCATAAACCCGGCTGTTGCGATAAAAAACCCATCTTCAGCAGGGCGGCCCAACCATGTTGCGGCTTTGGCGTTTAATAATAAGAACACCAAAAGAGGGATAAAATCTTCCAAAAATTGCCGCATCCGCCTGTCTCCATTTATATGTGTTTTGGGTGTTTTACTCGGCTGGCTCATCAAGCCCGACAAGCGCTTGGGCGAATTGACCAGCATTAAAACTTTGCAAATCCTCAGCCTGTTCGCCAACGCCGATAAAATAAATGGGCAAATCCAGTTTATCTGCAATCGCAACCAACACCCCACCGCGCGCTGTGCCGTCAAGCTTGGTCATGATGAGCCCTGTTGTGGCTGCGGATTTTTGAAAAATTTCTGCTTGGCTGACCGCATTTTGTCCGGTTGTGGCATCTAATACAAGCAAGGAAGCATGCGGCGCTGTTGGGTCGATTTTTTGCAAAACCCGAATGATTTTTTCCAGTTCAGCCATTAGATTTTCATTGGATTGTAAACGTCCAGCCGTATCAATAATCAAAATATCTGTTTGTTGAGCGCGCGCTTGCGTGAGCGCGTCAAAGGCTAATCCTGCGGCATCACCGCCTGGCTTGGTGGTGATGACAGGCACATTTGTGCGCTGACCCCAAATTTGCAGCTGTTCAATCGCCGCCGCTCGAAATGTATCCCCCGCCGCTAACATGACAGATTTGCCTTCGGCCAAATATTTTTGTGCCAATTTACCAATGGTCGTTGTCTTGCCAGCCCCATTGACGCCGGTCATTAAAATAACAAAAGGGCTGGTGCTGGTAATATCAAGCGGCTGGCAAAGTGGCGCGAGTCTGTCAGCAATAATGCTCGCAAGATTTTCGCGCAGCTCTTCTTCGTTCATCTCGGCATTCATTTTTTGCTTACCTAAAATTTCAATAATTTCAGAACTTGCGCTCAAGCCTAAATCTGCAGAAATAAGGGCGTCCTCGAGTTCTGTTAGCATCTGTGCAGAAATGCGCTTGCCTGTAAAAATACTACCAATATTTTGACTGAGTTTTTGACTGCTACGGGTCAGGCCTGATTTAAGGCGGCGAAATAAACTCATATCAGCACTCCAACTTAAATAGGGTCGCCCATAAGGCGCTGGCCATCATGACCGTTAATGATAAATTTTTGTATCGAGCCAGTCGCCAATGGTTTGTCGCCATCTGTCGCAAAGGTAATTTGCGCAAATGTTTCACTCCGGGCGAGATTGGGTTTTTCGATAATCGCCGATAAAGTTTTGCCCGTTTGAGAGGCGAGCCATTTTTGTCGCACACCCGCCCCCGCTGCCCGCAATCTGGCGGCGCGGTCTTTAATCACCTCGCCAGAAACTTGCGGCATTTTTTCGGCTGGTGTGCCTGGCCGTTGTGAGTAAGGGAAAACATGCAACCAAACCAGTTCGCACTCCTCAACAAGGCGCAAAGAGTTTTCAAACATGTCATCCGTTTCAGTTGGAAAGCCCGCAATAATGTCAGCGCCAAACACAATATCAGGACGACGCCTTTTCATATCTTCGCAAAACGCGATGGCTTGTTCACGCGTATGGCGGCGTTTCATACGCTTTAAAATCATATTATCCCCCGCCTGTAAGGATAAATGTAGATGCGGCATAACGCGCGGCTCTTCTACCACCATATCTAACAGCTTTGGCTCCAACTCAACAGCGTCAACAGATGACAGACGCAGGCGCATTAAGTCTGGAACATTTTTCAAAATGGCCTGTATCAGCACCCCCAATCCAGCTTCGCCAATATCTGCGCCCCAGCTGGTCATATCAACGCCAGTCAGCACAATCTCTTGATGCCCTTGCGCAACCAATTCCTGACAATCGCGCACCACTTCTGCAATTGGTGTTGAGCGCGAATTACCGCGCCCAAAAGGGATAATACAAAATGTGCAGCGATGGTCGCACCCGGTTTGCACTTGCACAAAGGCACGGGCGCGGGCTTGTTTGGGCGCGAGCGGGCGCGGCTGTGCTTGGGTCAAAGACATAATATCGCTAACCAGATTTGCCGCATCTGTCACATAGCTCTGCGGCAAAAGTTTTTCTTCATTGCCAATCAGCTTGGTGACTTCAGGCATGGCTTCAAATTCTTTTGCATTGGTTTGCGCGGCGCAGCCGGTTACAAAAATAGGTCGTTCTGGGTTCGCTCTTGCTTCGCGGCGCACGGTTTGGCGCGCTTGGCGCACTGCTTCTGCCGTCACCGCACAGCTATTAATAACCGTCGCATTGGTGATGCCAGCTTGGGCCATAGCAGTATCAATATAATCACCATCTAACGCATTTAAGCGGCAGCCGAAATTATGAATGACTGGTTTTTTTGTGTCAGCTTCACTCATTTTGATTTTATTCTCATTCGCGCTCATCTCTCTAAAAGCTCAGCTGCCCGTCAAACTCAAATGCCACAGGCCCGCGCATGACAAAGGTGCTGGCGCCGGGCTGATAGCGAATGGTGATGATATCATGCTCATTACGGTCTGTGTTGAAAGGCGGCATGACATCAACCTCGGTTTGTTGCGCGCCATTAGGGTCACGCGTCACGCCCAATTCAATGGCCGCAATGGCAACCGCGCAGGCGCCAGTGCCGCAAGCTTGCGTTAACCCCGCCCCACGCTCCCATGTGTGGACCCCTAAAGTTGGGCGGTCAAATTGGCGAAACTGCTGCACAAAATTAATATTGGCACGATTGGGAAAGAGCTCGTGATGCTCCAGCTCGCTGCCATATTTTGACGCCATCCATTTGGTTTTTTTAGCTGCAAAAATAACCGCATGTGGGTTGCCCACATTGACCAAAAAAGCGGGTGGCAAGTCGGGGTGCAAAACCACGCCATTGGTTTTGCCAATATCTTCTGACAGCGGAATATCCTGCCAGCTAAATTTGGGCGCGGGCATGGTGACATTGACACGGTCAAGTTGTGTGGCGCAGTCTAGCTCGCCCGCTAATGTTTCAATGCGACAGCTCGCAAGCCCGTCTTTTTTGTTTAAATAAGCTGCGACTGCGCGTGTACCATTGCCACAGGCTTCGACCTCGCCCCCATCTGCATTACGGATTTCGGCAAAGCAATCCCCATTGCCACGCGCCGGCCGAATAATCATAATCTGGTCACACCCCATTGTTACAGGGTTATCCCTATCGGCAATGTTGCGAACTTGCGCCTGCGTTAAGTGCAGCTCATTTAAGCGGGCATCAAGCACAACAAAGTCATTGCCCAAACCATTCATTTTGGTAAAGGTCATTTGATTATTTGTATTTGTCATCTGCGCATTGCTCATAAGCAGTATATAAGCGGGATTTGGAACAATAGCCAGCCCCTCCTGACGATTTGGTTCTTGACTATTTGGGCTATTCAGCTTAATTTGCGCCAGCTTCCGTGAGAAGAGAAAATTTAATTTGGTCCGGTTCAAGGGAACAGGATCACCACCCGACAACGATATTCGTCCTCGGGTGCATTTTTGGTTGGTTTTAATGTTTCGAACGAAGCAGTAGAAATGAAATGGAATTTTTGAGACATGTTTGAGTCATTGTCGGAAAATTTAGGGCAAATTTTTGATCGTCTTACCGGGCGCGGTGCGCTGTCTGAAAAAGATGTCGATACAGCCCTGCAGGAAGTCCGCAAAGCTTTACTGGAAGCGGATGTGGCGCTGCCTGTCGTAAAACATTTTCTCGAGATTGTCCGCCCTAAGGCCATAGGTGCGGAAGTTTTAAAAGCGGTCAAACCCGGTCAGCAAGTCATCAAGATTGTCAATGATGCCTTGGTCGAGATGCTTGGCGAGGCTGCGCCGATTTCTTTAAAAGCGGCAGCGCCAGTGCCGGTGATGATGGTCGGGCTGCAGGGGTCGGGTAAAACCACCAGTACGGCTAAAATTGCCAAAATGCTCACCACAAAGGAAAAACGGAAAATTCTAATGGCCTCTCTGGACACCTCACGGCCAGCCGCGATGGAACAATTGCGCGTTTTGGGTGAGCAGACCGAGATTGCGACTTTGCCGATTATAGACGGTCAAAAGCCAGTGGATATTGCGGCGCGCGCAATGGAGGCCGGTAAGCTTGGTGGCTATGATGTGGTGATATTGGATACGGCTGGGCGAACCAATGCCGATGAAGCGCTGATGGCAGAGCTCACCGCTATTCACAAAACGGTGACACCGCATGAAGTTTTACTGGTGGCTGATAGTTTAACAGGCCAAGAAGCAGTCACCATTGCGGAGCAATTCCACGCGCGCGTATCGCTGACGGGTATTGTTTTAACCCGAACCGAGGGTGATGGGCGTGGCGGCGCGGCTCTGTCTATGCGCCATGTGACGGGTGTGCCAATTAAACTTTTAGGCACGGGCGAAGGGCTTGATAAGCTTGAGGCGTTTGATGCGTCGCGCGTTGCGGGTCGGATTTTAGGCATGGGCGATGTTGTTGGGCTGGTTGAAAAAGCGGCTGAAACAATGGACGCCGAAAAGGCCGAAAAAATGGCCGCCCGCATGAAAAAAGGGCTTTTTACGCTTGAGGATATGGCCGAGCAATTGATGCAAATGCGCAAAATGGGCGGCATGGGCGGCATTTTAGGCATGTTGCCAGGCATGGGGAAATTGAAAAAACAAGCTGGCGCGCAATTAGACGCAATGGGCATGGACGATAAATATTTGCTCCGACAGGCCGCGATTGTATCGTCCATGACACAAGCCGAGAAAGACAATCCAAAATTGCTCAATGCCAGTCGCAAGAAACGCGTTGCCGCGGGGTCTGGCACAACTGTGCAAGATGTGAATAAGCTTATTAAAATGCATCGCCAAACAGCTGATATGATGAAAAAAATGGGTAAGGGTGGCATGAAAGGCCTGATGGGCGCACTGGGCGGCGGCATGCCCAATATGGGTGATATGCCAAATGATTTATCGGGTGGTTTGGGCAGTCAGCCAAATGCGGGTGCCGGCATGCCAGATTTCGACCAACTCCAGAAACAATTAGGAAATGCAGACCTTTCGAAATTAGGGGGTCTGGGAAAACTGCCATCAGGGCTTGGTTTTCCACCAAAGAAAAAATGAAATTAAGTGCATGAAAGGAAACTAAATTATGGCTCTTAAAATTCGTATGTCTCGTGGTGGGGCAAAAAAACGACCTTTTTATCGTATTGTGGTGGCGGATAGCCGCATGCCGCGTGATGGTCGCTATATTGAAAAAATCGGGACTTTCAATCCGCTTTTGGCTAAAGACAATGCTGAGCGTTTGAAGCTGGACTTGGAGCGCGCCAAACATTGGTTGGAGCGTGGCGCTAAGCCATCAGACCGAGTGTCGCGCTTTCTTGATGATGCGGGTCTTTGGAAGCGTGAAGCCCGCAATAATCCAATTAAAGGCCAGCCAGGCGCAAAGGCGCAAGAGCGTTTAGAAGCCCAAAAGCAGGCTGAGGAAGATGCTAAAGCAGCTGCAGAAGCCGCCGCACAAGAAGCCGCTGAAGCCGAAGCTGCTGCCGAAGAAGCGCCAGCCGAAGAAGCGCCAGCCGAAGAAGCGCCAGCGGAAGAAGCTCCTGCTGAAGAAGCTGCTGCGGAAGAAGCGCCAGCGGAAGAAGCTCCTGCGGAAGAAGCTCCTGCTGAAGAAGCTGCTGCTGAAGAAGCTGCTGCTGAAGAAGCTGCTGCGGAAGAAGCGCCCGCCGACGAAGCGCCAGCCGAAGAAGCTGCTGCGGAAGAAGCGCCAGCCGAAGAAGCTGCTGCGGAAGAGGCAGAAAAGGCAGAGTAATTGGCATCTGACACGAAACCGACCCCCGCCCTCATTTGTCTTGGCGCCTTTGCTGGGGCGCATGGCGTGCGGGGTGAGGTGCGTGTCAAAACATTCACGCAAGACCCGATGGATTTGGCCGCTTATGGTCCAGTTCAGACTGAGGATGGGCGCCAGCATTTTGACATCACGGCTATCACGCCGGATAAAATTGGCGCGCGGGTCCGTTTAGCAGGCATTACAAATCGCGAACAAGCGCAAAGCTTAAAAGGTACGCGTATTTATATATCCCGCTCAGCTCTGCCTGCTTCAGATGATGAAGATGATTTTTATCATGCTGATTTACTGGGTCTTGTTGCATTAGATGCGCAAGGCGGCGCATGGGGGCGGGTGATTGGTGTGCATAATTTCGGTGCAGAGGATTTGCTTGAAATAAAGGCAGATAAAAATACAGATACACAATTTATCCCTTTCACCAAAGAATATGTGCCTGACATTCATTTGGAAAAGGGAACGCTGACCGCCTTGCCTGTTTCTATGGTTGAACCTGAAAATAACGAAGAAAATGAAAAAGAGGGAAATGCCGAATGAGTTGGCAAGCTCATATAATCACGCTTATGCCGGAGGCTTTTCCGGGTCTTTTAGGGCAGTCTTTAAATGGTCGGGCTTTAGAGAAAAAACTCTGGTCATTGCATGTGACCGCCTTGCGTGATTTTGGTGATGGCAAGCATCAAAATGTTGATGACACACCCGCTGGCGGCGGCGCGGGCATGGTTTTACGGGCTGATGTGGCTGGCGCCGCTCTTGATCATGCGCTGGCAAAAGCTCCAGATTTGCCCATTATTGTGCCAAGCCCGCGGGGGTCTCAATTCACGCAATCCCGCGCCAAAGAGCTGGCGAAATCGGGTGGTGCGATTTTTTTCTGCCCACGTTTTGAAGGGCTTGATGAGCGTGTATTGACGCATTATCCAATCGAAGAGGTAAGTCTTGGTGATTATATTTTATCGGGCGGAGATTTGGCGGCGCAAATAATGATTGATGCCACCTTGCGGCTTTTACCTGGTGTTATGGGCGATATGGCCTCTGCAGATGAAGAGAGCTTTGAAAATAATTTGCTTGAATATCCGCATTATACGCGACCAGCGCAATGGCGTGGGCTGAAAATCCCAGAGGTTTTGACTTCTGGTGATCACCAAAAAACCGCTGCGTGGCGGCAGGCGCAGGCTGAAAAACTAACCCAAAAGCGTCGCCCAGACCTCTGGAAGCGCTATTTAGGGTCACAAAAACCAAAAAAAGACTAAAAACACTATAATTATGCTTTAAAACCCGCTTTTAGGGGTGACAAACCCGCTTTTATTGTGTTAATTGCGGTCAACATTTTTCAAACAGTCTTAAGGTTGGCGCATATTGTCATGCTGTTTAACCGACTGGACAAGATAAGGGTTAAGACGATGAACCTGATTGATGAACTCAATAGCGAGCATATTGCTGAAATCGCGGCGGAAAAAAACATTCCAGAATTTCAGGCCGGTGACACAGTTAAGGTGAATGTGAAGGTGAAGGAAGGCTCTCGTGAGCGTATTCAGGCTTATGAAGGCGTTTGCATTGCCCGTTCAGGCTCTGACCTCAATGCCAATTTCACAGTGCGTAAAATTTCTTATGGTGAAGGTGTGGAGCGTGTATTCCCCATCTATAGCCCATTGGTCGATAGTATCGAATTGGTTCGTCGTGGCCGTGTGCGTCGCGCGAAATTATACTATCTTCGCGGGTTGCGCGGTAAGGCTGCACGTATTGCTGAACGCCGTGTGGCGCGCAAAGAGGCGCCAACTGCCGAAGCTGAAGCAGCGCCAAGTGCGGATACAGCTGCGACGGAAAACGACGCCTAATTCAAAAGCATTCTGCCGCTTTACCTGATTGTTATTTCTCTTTGAAAGAGAAATTTATTTTGTGCCTTTGCATGGGAGACGAATATGTCTGCGACCACTCTTTATGATAAAATTTGGGAAGCGCATCTTGTTGATGCCCAAGACGACGGCAATTGCCTGATTTATATTGATCGCCATTTGGTGCATGAGGTGACAAGCCCGCAAGCTTTTGAAGGCTTGCGCATGTCAGGCCGTAAGGTTCGGGCGCCGCATAAAACCCTTGCTGTGGCTGATCACAATATTCCGACAACAAATCGCGATAAAGGTTTGGGCGGTATTGAAAATCAAGACAGCCGTATCCAGATTGAAGTTTTGGCCAAAAATTGTGAAGAGTTTGGTATTGAAAATATTGAAATGTCGGATATCCGACAAGGTATTGTTCATGTCACAGGCCCCGAGCAGGGCTTTACCATGCCAGGTTTGACCATTGTATGCGGCGATAGCCATACTTCAACGCATGGCGCGTTTGGAGCTTTGGCGCATGGCATTGGCACATCGGAAGTTGAGCATGTGCTGGCCACCCAGACGCTGCAACAGCGCAAGGCGAAAAATTTCCGTATCAATGTGGTCGGCGATGCGCCAGCCCATTTAACCGCAAAAGATATTGCGCTGGCCATTATTGGTGAAATTGGCACAGCAGGCGGCACAGGTTATGTGTTGGAATATGCTGGCCCTGTTATTGAGGCATTGAGCATGGAAGGGCGTATGACCTTGTGTAATATGTCGATTGAAGCTGGCGCGCGCGCGGGCTTGATTGCGCCTGATGACAAAACTTTTGCCTATCTCAAAGGCCGCGCCCGCGCCCCTAAGGGCGCTGATTGGGACGCGGCAGTGGCTTATTGGCAGACTTTGAAATCTGATGATGGGGCGGTATTTGACCGTGAAATCACTATTGATGCTGGAAATTTAGCGCCCTTGTTAACATGGGGAACCAGTCCGCAAGATGTGGTGTCAATTGAAGGCAATGTGCCAGACCCTGCTCAAATTGAAGACGAAACTCGTCGTAAAGCAACAGAACGGGCTTTGGAATATATGGGGCTAACCCCTAACACACCGATGACAGAAGTTCGGATTGACCGCGCTTTTATTGGCTCTTGCACCAATAGCCGGATTGAAGATTTACGCGCGGCGGCTAAAATTGTTGAAAAGACCAATGGCGGCAAAGTCGCTGCGGGTGTCAATGCAATGGTTGTGCCAGGCTCAGGATTGGTCAAGCAACAGGCTGAAGAAGAGGGTCTGGATAAAATTTTCATCAATGCTGGTTTTGAATGGCGCGACCCGGGTTGTTCGATGTGTCTGGCAATGAATGAAGATAAGCTCGAGCCGGGTGAGCGTTGCGCGTCCACATCAAACCGAAATTTTGAGGGCCGTCAGGGGCGGGCGGGGCGTACGCATCTTGTCTCCCCAGAAATGGCGGCGGCGGCGGCAATCGCGGGCCATTTTGTGGATATTAGGGAGCTGTAAAATGGATAAATTCACGGTTTTAAAAGGCGTTGTCGCGCCATTAAATATGATTAATGTCGACACAGACATGATTATTCCGAAACAGTTTCTAAAGACCATTAAACGTGAAGGCCTCGGCAAAAACCTTTTTGATGAAATGCGCTATGCGCAAGATGGCCAAGAAATCGCTGATTTTGTTCTCAATCAGCCGGCTTTTCGCAAGGCAGAGATTTTGATTGCGGGCGATAATTTTGGTTGTGGCTCAAGCCGCGAGCATGCGCCATGGGCAATTAAAGATTTTGGCATTCGCTGTGTGATTGCGCCAAGTTTTGCTGACATCTTTTTTAACAATTGTTTTAAAAATGGCATTCTACCAATCAAGCTGAACCCCGATGATCATGCGCGTTTAATGGCAGAGGCTGAAGCGACGCAAGGCACAAGCTTTACAATTGATTTGCCGGCCCAAGAAATTCAGGCTGAGCAATCAGGGGTGATTGGTTTTGATGTTGACCCATTTAGAAAAAACTGCCTGTTAGAAGGTTTGGACGATGTTGGTTTGACGCTGCAGAAAAAAGAGAAGATTGACTCATTTGAATCGGCGCGCGATGCGTTGGCTTGGTCATAAAGCGTCATAAAAGGTTGAGATAATGGATAAGATTTTAATTTTGCCCGGTGACGGAATTGGCACGGAAGTCATGGCGCAAGTTGTGCGGATTATTGATTGGTTTGGTACTCATCGCGGCTTTGATGTGACGCTTGATGAGGATCTTGCTGGCGGCGCGGCCTATGATGCGCATGGTGTGGCCATTACCGATGCCGCCATGGAAAAAGCACTAGCCAGTGACGCTGTTTTGTTTGGGGCAGTTGGCGGCCCGCAATGGGACAATGTTGGCTATGATGTGCGCCCTGAAGCGGCTCTTTTGCGCTTGCGCTCAGAGTTAGGGTTGTTTGCCAATTTGCGTCCAGCTATTTGTTTTCCAGCTCTTGCCGATGCCTCATCGCTCAAGCGTGAGATTATTGAAGGGCTGGATATTATGATTGTCCGCGAGCTGACGGGCGGGGTGTATTTTGGTGAGCCACGCGGCATTGAGGATTTGGGCAATGGCCAGCGTCGGGGTGTGAATACACAAGTCTATGAGACTTATGAAATTGAACGCATTGCACGCGTAGCGGCTGATTTGGCGATGAAGCGCGATAAGCGTTTGGCTTCTGCTGAAAAGCGTAATGTGATGGAATCCGGCAAATTGTGGAATGAGGAAGTTACCAAAACCATCACCGCAGAATATCCTGAAATTGAGCTGGAGCATGTTTTAGCGGATAATTGCGCGATGCAATTGGTGCGCAATCCAAAACAATATGATGTGCTGGTGACGGATAATTTATTCGGTGACCTATTGTCAGATGTTGCGGCCATGCTAACAGGCTCGCTTGGCATGTTGCCATCTGCCGCCTTAGGCGCGCCTGGTGAGAATGGCCGGTCGAAATCCATGTATGAGCCAGTGCATGGCTCCGCTCCTGATATTGCGGGTCAAAACCTAGCGAACCCGATTGCGTCTATTATGTCTTTAGCTATGGCGCTGCGCTATACTTTTGATCGTGGGGCAGATGCGGATTTGCTGGAGCAGGCCGTCACAACTGTCCTCGATAAAGTGCGCACAGGCGACATCATGCAGGCTGGCTTTACTCAGGTTGGCACAGATGGCATGGGCGATGCGATTTTGCTGGAACTTGAAGCCGCGACGCGGTAAGCCAAGTCTTAATTTTATTATGAGCAAATCCGTAACTGGCAAATAGGATATAGAGACATAAAATGAGCTATGTAATTGCAGTGGCAGGCGCAACCGGCAATGTGGGTCGTGAGATATTGAACATACTCGCGGATAGAGACTTTCCAGTCTCGCGGGTCGATGCTCTGGCCTCCCGCCGTTCGCAGGGTAAAGAAGTCAGCTTTGGGGATAACACGCTCAAAGTTTCAGCTATGGAACATTATGATTGGAGCCAGGCTGATATTGCGCTTTTTTCTTGCGGTTCTAAAGCAACTAAAGAATATGCTCCCAAAGCGGCTGAAGCGGGCTGTGTTGTGATTGACAATTCTTCGCTTTATCGCATGGATGACGATATCCCTCTTATCGTGCCTGAGGTGAACCCTGAGGCTTTGGCGGATTATAAAAAGCGCAATATTATTGCCAATCCAAACTGTTCAACCGCACAATTAGTTTTAGCGCTCAAGCCTTTGCATGATGTGGCAAAAATTAAACGCGTTGTGGTGGCGACATATCAATCTGTTTCTGGTGCTGGCAATGCGGCAATGGACGAGCTTTTCACGCAAACACGCGGTGTGTTTGTAAATGATGAGCTGAAAGTTGAAAACTTTACCAAGCAAATTGCTTTTAATGTCATTCCACATATTGATGTGTTTCTTGATGATGGCAGCACCAAAGAAGAATGGAAAATGGTTTCTGAAACCAAAAAAATCATCGACCCGACTATTGAGCTGACGGCAACTTGTGTGCGCGTGCCGGTTTTTGTTGGGCATAGTGAGGCCGTGAATATTGAATTTGAACAGCCGCTGTCAGAAAAACAAGCGCGAGATATTTTGCGTGAGGCCGAAGGGGTGTTGGTGGTGGATAAGCGCGAAGATGGCGGTTATGTCACACCAATTGAATGTGTTGGTGATTACGCCACTTTTGTGTCGCGCATACGCAAAGACCCGACAGTCGAAAATGGGCTGAATTTATGGGTGGTTTCTGATAATCTGCGAAAAGGAGCCGCGCTGAATGCTGTTCAAATAGCAGAAACATTGATTGCAAAGCATTTAGCGCATTAATTCTATATGTCACAGACATAATGTTGAGATGATGCTGAGATGATGCTGAGATGATGCCAGAGCGAATATCAGATACGCAAAACCTCACAGACAGGCCGTGTAACAAGCCATGTCGTAGCGCGCTTTATATGCCAGGCAGCCATGAACGCGCTTTGGAAAAAGCCAAAAACCTAGCGGCTGATATTATCATATTTGATTTAGAGGATGCGGTGGCGCCAGATGCAAAAGAGGCGGCGCGCGCGCAGGTTTGTGAGACCCTCGCATTGGGGGGGTATGGTGCGCGCATGCTGGTGGTGCGCGTGAATGCACTTGAAACCCAATGGGGCATGGATGATGTGCTGGCTCTCATGCCGCATCAGCCTGACGCGATTTTATTGCCCAAAGTTAATACGGCTGATGATGTGTTGAAGCTTGCGCGCCATCTCCCGCAATCTATTGATATTTGGGCGATGATAGAGACCCCGCAAGCGGTTTTAAACGCACCTGAAATCGCCGCAACCACCCATCAAGCGCCGCTCAAAGCTTTGGTTTTTGGTTCTAATGATTTGTTGAAAGACATGCGTGCGCAATATCAAGCTGACCGCGCGCCGCTCGCATTTGCCATGAGTCAAATGGTGCTGGCGGCACGAGCTTATAATCTTTTGGCACTTGATGGTGTTTTTAACGATATTGAAGATGGTGCGGGCCTGCAAAATGAATGCGCGCAGGGGGCGGCCTTTGGCTTTGATGGTAAAACGCTGATACATCCTAATCAGCTTGAAGTGACGAATCGCGTTTTTGCCCCATCTGAAGATGATATTGCCGAAGCGAAAGCCATTATTGCGGCCTTTGAACAGGCTGAAAATATTGGTGCGGCAGTGCTGAAAGTGAACGGGAAAATGGTAGAAATTCTGCATTACCACCGCGCATTGCAGCTCATCGCCCTAGCTAATCAGATAGCTGATGGGCAAAAAATGGATTAAAATGCGCTAACTGCGGCACCTTAACGCAGGCTAATTAATGACAGTTCGCTCAAGAAAGTTTATAAAAAGCTAATTATTAAAGGTTGTATTATGTCTGAAAAATCACAACAAATTGGAGCGCGGCCGCTTTCGCCGCATATCCAAATTTATCGCTGGACACTAACAATGGCGCTGTCGATTTTGCATCGGGCAACGGGGATTGCTCTTTATGCGGGTACGGCGCTTTTGGTCTGGTGGCTGATGGCTGTTGCTGCAGGGCCTGAGGCTTATGCGCAAGTGCAGTCAGTCGGGACGGCATGGTATGGTCGCCTGGTTTTATTTGGCTATACATGGGCCTTATTCCACCACATGTTTGGCGGCATTCGCCATTTTGTTTGGGATACAGGTCGTGGGTTTGACCTCGTGAATGTTGAACGCTTAGCCCGGTTCACGGCATTTATGCCCTTGCTTTTAACTGTCATCACATGGGTTGTGGCTTATAAATTTATGGGGGCATTCTAATGACTGATATGCGCACGCCTCTTTCCCGTGTTCGTGGGCTTGGTTCTGCGAAAAAGGGGACGGAACATTTTTGGCTGCAGCGTGTGACCGCGATTGCCAATATCCCGTTAACACTATTCTTCTTAGCTAGCCTTGTGGCGCATAGTGGCGCCGACTATCAGGCAGTCGTGGCTTATTTTAGTCACCCAATTGTTGCCGTTATAATGTTGCTGCTGATTTTAAGTGCCATTTGGCACGCAAAACTTGGTTTGCAAACTGTCATTGAGGACTATGTTCATGGTGAGGCTCAAAAGCTGACCGCAATTGTCCTGAATAATTTTTTCACCTTGATTGTCGGAATTGCGAGCATTTTAGCAATTATAAAACTTGCTCTCGCGTAACAGTCGTCTTGATAAGAGAAAGATAAGTGAATATGACTGCGTATGAATTTACTGATCACCATTTTGATGTTGTCGTCGTTGGTGCCGGCGGGTCTGGTTTAAGAGCCGCTCTTGGTGCTGCTGAACGCGGGTTAAAAACCGCCTGTATTTCAAAAGTGTTTCCAACCCGTTCTCACACTGTGGCGGCGCAAGGTGGCATTTCTGCGGCTTTGGGCAATATGGGTGACGATGATTGGCGCTGGCACATGTATGACACGGTCAAAGGGTCAGACTGGCTTGGTGACCAAGACGCAATTGAATATTTGTGCCGCAACGCACCCGAAGCTGTTTATGAGCTTGAGCATTTTGGTGTGCCGTTTTCACGCACCGAAGAAGGCAAAATTTACCAGCGCCCCTTTGGCGGCATGACCACAAATTTTGGTGAAGGTATCGCGCAGCGCACTTGTGCGGCAGCTGACCGTACAGGGCATGCGATTTTGCATACGCTTTATGGGCAGTCTTTGCGCCATGAAACCGAATTTTTTATTGAATATTTTGCCCTCGACTTATTGATGGATGATGAGGGTCGTTGTGTGGGCGTGACAGCCCTTTGCATGGCTGATGGCTCATTGCACCGTTTCCGTGCGCATCAAACAATTTTGGCGACAGGCGGCTATGGCCGTGCTTATTTCTCGGCTACCTCCGCGCATACTTGCACAGGGGATGGCTCGGCAATGGTATCACGCGCGGGTCTGCCGCTTCAGGATATGGAATTTGTCCAATTTCATCCAACGGGGATTTATGGCGCGGGTTGTTTGATTACAGAAGGCTCACGTGGTGAAGGCGGTATTTTAATTAACTCTGAGGGCGAGCGTTTTATGGAACGGTATGCGCCATCAGCAAAAGATTTGGCCTCACGAGATGTGGTGTCGCGTTCCATGACGATTGAAATTCGCGAAGGACGGGGTGTGGGTCCAAATAATGACCATATTTATTTGCACCTTGATCATTTGGACCCCGATGTATTGGCGGAGCGCCTGCCGGGCATTTCAGAAAGCGCGCGTATTTTCGCAGGCGTTGATGTTACTAAAGAGCCAATTCCGGTTCTGCCAACCGTGCATTATAATATGGGGGGTATTCCAACCAATTATCATGGCGAAGTTTTAAACCCGAGTGACAAAGATCCGGAGCGGACGGTGCCAGGCCTGATGGCGATTGGTGAGGCTGCATGCGTATCTGTGCATGGCGCCAATCGTTTGGGATCAAACTCCCTGATTGACCTTGTTGTCTTTGGTCGCGCGTCAGCTATTCGTGCGGCTGAATTGGTAACACCTGGTGAAAGCCATGCTGATATTGGCGCAAATGCAGGTCAAGATGCGCTTGACCGGCTTGACCATTTCCGCCATGCGGACGGCAATACACCAACCTCAGAATTGCGCCTTGAAATGCAACGCACCATGCAGGAAAACTGCGCCGTTTTCAGAACGGGTGAGGTTTTGGAAGAAGGGTGCCAGCGCATGTCTAAAGTTGTTGAGGGCATGTCGGATATTTCTGTTTCAGACCGTTCATTGGTTTGGAACTCAGACCTGATTGAAACGCTTGAGTTTGACAATCTGGTCGTGCAGGCCGTGGCGACAGTTGAGGGCGCGAATGCGCGTAAAGAAAGCCGTGGCGGCCATGCGCGCGAAGATTTCCCAGAGCGCGATGATGCGGATTGGATGAAACATACTTTGGCTTGGGTCAGCGATACTCGCAAAGGCGGCAAAGCGACCATTGGCTATCGTGATGTCCATAATTTCACCTTGACCAATGAGGTGAGCTATATTGAACCAAAAGCACGCGTTTACTAGTAAAGAGAAAAGAAATGGTTGAAATTGCTCTCCCTAAAAATTCCAGAATAAATAAAGGCGTCTCACATAAAGCCGAAGGTGACTTGCAGGCGCCGCGCACAGTTGAGGTCTATCGCTGGAACCCCGATGACCCGGATAATCCGCGTATTGATAGTTATGAAATTGATACCCAAGATTGCGGGCCAATGGTGCTTGATGCCTTGATTAAAATTAAAAACGAAGTGGACCCGACTTTGACTTTCCGTCGTTCTTGCCGTGAGGGGATTTGCGGGTCTTGCGCGATGAATATTGATGGCCAAAACACACTGGCTTGTACTAAAGGCATTGATGAGGTTAAAGGCAATATTAAGATTTATCCTCTGCCTCATATGCCCGTGATTAAAGATTTGGTACCGGATTTATCCAATCTTTATGCGCAATATCAATCGATTGAGCCATGGTTAAAAACAGATACGCCAGAACCAGAGGGCGAGTGGAAGCAATCGCGTGAGGACCGCGAAAAGCTTGATGGTTTATATGAGTGTATTTTATGTGCCTGCTGCTCAACCTCTTGCCCAAGCTATTGGTGGAATTCCGATAAATATCTTGGCCCTGCGGTTTTATTGCAGGCCTATCGCTGGTTAGCAGACAGCCGTGATGAGAAAACCGGCGAGCGGCTAGACGATTTGGAGGACCCGTTCCGCGTTTATCGCTGCCACACAATCATGAATTGCGCAAAAGCTTGTCCGAAAGGCCTGTCACCTGCGAAAGCGATTTCTGAAATCAAGAAAATGATGGTGACCAGAGAAGTCTAGCATGATTTCCTGACCGCCCGCTTTTCACATATTTGTCACAAAACATGTTTAGAGGGTGAATATGAAAAATGTTCTATTCCTCTGCACAGGCAATAGCTGTCGCTCTATTATGGCAGAAGCCTATCTCAATCATATTGGCGATGGCCGGTTTAAAGCTTATTCGGCAGGGAGCGCGCCGACGGGTAATGTGCACCCTATGGCCATAAAAACGCTGGAAAATGAAGGTTTAACCACGCCTTCTGCAAGGTCAAAAAGCTGGGACGAGTTTGCTGGCCTTCAGGCGCCCACAATGGATTTTATTATGACGGTTTGTGACAATGCGGCTGGCGAGGTCTGCCCGATTTGGCCAGGTCACCCAGCCACACACCATTGGCCATTTCCTGACCCAGCAGCTTTTTTGGGCAATGCGGCGGATACCCAAGCGCATTTTGAAGAAGTTTTTGGCCTTATTAAACAGCGTATCCATGAATTTGTGGGGCGCCCATGACAAACTTACGTGCCTTAATTTCAGAAGCACTTGGTACATTGCTGCTGGTATGTGTGGTTGTTGGGTCAGGTATTATGGCGCAAAACCTGTCTGGCGGAAATAATGGTGTCGCGCTTTTGGGAAATACGCTGGCAACGGGTGCAATCCTCTATGTTTTAATCACGATTTTGGCACCGCTTTCAGGCGCGCATTTCAATCCGGCGGTTAGCTTTGTGTTTTTTTTGCGCGGCGAGTTAAAAGCCTCATGGTTGCTTTTGTTTATTATCGTGCAGCTCTTAGGTGGCATGGCTGGCACAATGTTGGCGCATGTGATGTTTGAGCTACCCCCCCTTACGCCCTCATTGAATATTCGGCAAGGAAGCGGGCAATTTATTGCCGAAGCGGTGGCTAGTTTTGGATTGGTTTTGACTATTTTAGGCGGTGTACGCTGGCGCCCTGATGCAATACCCGCTTTGGTGGGTTTATATATTACGGCTGGATATTGGTTTACGGCCTCAACAAGTTTTGCCAATCCTGCTGTGACTTTAGCGCGGGGTTTTACAGATAGTTTTTCCGGTATTCGGCCAATTGATATGCCAAGCTTTTGGGTGGCACAATTTTTAGGCGCGTTATTGGCTTGGTTTCTGGCACGCTTTTTATTCTCGCCATCTTCTGATTAGATTTGCCAATATCGTTTGATGGGCGTGACACTTGTTCTGTAAAGGTTTTGTGATAAAACCTTTTTATGTCTGAGCAGGTAAAAACACCGATTGCAAAATATGAAAGTCTCATTGAGGCTGAGAATTTACGCGGTGATGATGCGCAATATTTGGTCGCGCAGGCGCTCACGGATTTACATATTGCTTTAAAAAAACCGCCCATTAATTTTTGGCAAAAGCTTTTAGGTCGTAGGTTTGAGCCAGTGCGCGGCCTTTATATTTATGGTGGTGTTGGGCGCGGAAAATCAATGCTGATGGATTTGTTTTTTGATGATGCGCCTGTATCCAAAAAGCGCCGCGTGCATTTTCATGCTTTTATGCAGGAAACACATGAGCGGATTTTTAATTATCGGCAGGCTTTGAAAGCAGGGCAGGTAAAGGGTGATGACCCGATCCCGCCAGTTGCGAGTCAAATCGCAGCAACAGCCAGTCTATTATGTTTTGATGAGTTTCAGGTAAAAGATATTGCCGATGCGTCTATTTTGGGTCGGCTGTTTACGGCTTTGATAGAGCGCGGTGTGACCATCGTCGCCACCTCCAACCGTCCGCCTGAGGATTTATATTTGGGGGGGTTAAATCGACAGCGTTTCTTGCCCTTTATAGATTTTTTAAAATCCCAACTGGATATTTTATTGCTTGATAGTGAAACAGATTACCGTTTAGCGCGGTTGATGGGGCAGCCAGTATGGGTCACGCCGATAGGTCCAAAGGCGCGCGGTTTTTTGGATGAGCGTATGGCGATGTTGACCAATGGGGCGGAGGTCACGCGTGATTTTTTTGAGGTAAAAGGGCGGCAAATAGCTGTGCCAGCTTGCGCTGATGGCGTGGCGCGGTTTCAGTTTACCGATTTATGCGCTACCAATCTTGGGGCTGGTGATTATTTGGTGCTGGCGCAAAAATTTCATACGATTTTAATTGATAATATCCCGCGCCTGTCGCCGGAAAAACGTAATGAAGCAATACGTTTCGTTAACCTGATTGACGCGCTTTATGAACATAAGGTCAAATTATTGGCCAGCAGTGATGATGTGCCGAGCAATCTTTACCCTTCAGGTGACAGTGCTTTTGAGTTCCAAAGAACAGTGTCCCGTTTGATGGAAATGCAATCAGAAGAATATTTATCTCTTTCCCATTCTCCTGCTGAGACGATTTCATAGCCATTGGTGGTTCAGTTTCTGGGTGCTTGCCTTTTTTGTCATTTCGCGCTAGTGACAGGCAAGGTTTTTTCAATTTAAACATGCTGGAGAAAAACTATGGCACGTAAAAAAATTGCCCTTATTGGTGGCGGCCAAATTGGTGGCACATTGGCGCATCTTGCTGGTTTGAAAGAGTTAGGTGATGTGGTCATTTTCGATATTGTTGATGGAATTCCACAAGGTAAAGCGCTTGATTTGGCGGAATCTTCACCTGTGAGCCATTTTGATGCCAGCTTAAAAGGCACGAAATCTTATTCTGGGATTAAAGGTGCTGATGTGGTGATTGTGACGGCTGGTGTGCCGCGTAAGCCGGGTATGAGCCGTGATGATTTGCTGGATATTAATCTTAAAGTCATGCGTCAAGTCGGTGAGGGGATTAAAAAATATGCGCCAAATGCATTTGTGATTTGTATCACTAACCCGCTCGACGCTATGGTCTGGGCGCTGCAAAAAGCTTGTGGTTTACCCAAGAACAAAGTTGTTGGTATGGCGGGCGTGTTGGACTCGGCGCGTTTCCGTTATTTCCTCGCAGAGGCCATGAATGTGTCTGTTAAAGATGTCACGGCATTTGTTTTGGGTGGGCATGGCGATACAATGGTGCCAAGCGTGCGCTATTCGACAGTTGCGGGTATTCCATTGCCTGATTTGGTGAAAATGAAATGGATTACACAAAAGAAGCTTGACGAGATTGTCCAGCGCACACGCGATGGCGGCGCTGAAATTGTTGGTTTGTTAAAAACTGGGTCGGCCTTTTATGCGCCTGCCGCTGCCGCGATTGAAATGGCGGAAAGCTATCTCAAAGACCAAAAGCGTGTTTTGCCTTGTGCCGCGCATTTGAATGGTCAATATGGCCAAAAAGGTCTTTATGTTGGGGTGCCGGTTGTGATTGGTGCCAAAGGGGTTGAGCGGATTGTTGAGGTGAAGCTTGACGCAAAAGAACGCGCTGGTTTCCGTAAATCTGTCAAGGCTGTGCAGGATTTGGTGACGGCCTGTAAAAAAATTGACCCGAAACTTAAATAAAACTTATTTAATAAGCGAAACCAAGCTTATTATCACTGTAAAAAAGGGCAGCACATTATAGGTGTGCTGCTTTTTTTTGTTTTTGTCGGTTTTTTTGGGGTTTTGTAGGCTTGCATGCGCTTTTTGGGCATAAAAAGCAACCCGTACTGGTTGACCCAGCGTGTCATTTGCCATTGAAAATAAACGGTTTTATAGGATTGGTAAATATACCTTCCAACCAAACCTTAATAAGTATTACTTAATAATGCAAAAGCGTTTATTATAGAGAATAATAGTCTTTTTTTAATTTCCTTGTGCTGAAAATGTCTCAAATCTTTGGCGAAACCGCGTTATGTTAGGGCTAACTCATATTAATCCTTTTTTGAGTTCAGGAGAAAAAAATGAATATCCATGAATATCAAGCCAAAGCGGTGTTGAAAGAATACGGGGTTCCCGTACCGTCTGGCCAGGTTGCGTTTAGCGCTGATGAGGCTGTGGCCGCAGCGGAAAAACTTGGCGGGCCAGTCTGGGTCGTTAAGGCACAAATTCACGCTGGCGGACGCGGCAAAGGCGGCGGTGTCAAAGTGGTGAAATCCATTGACGAGGTACGCGCTGAAGCTGAGCGCATGTTGGGCATGACATTGGTAACCCACCAAACGGGACCCGAAGGCAAAAAAGTGGGCCGCGTTTATATAGAAGAGGGGTCTGCGATTGCGCGGGAATTATATCTCTCTATTTTGGTGGACCGCGCGACATCGCGTGTGTCTTTTATCGCCTCCACCGAGGGTGGTATGGATATTGAGCAGGTTGCTGAAGAAACACCTGAGAAAATCCTCACGCTTTCTGTTGACCCCGCAACCGGCATTTCAGGCCATCATGGACGGCGCATTGCTTTTGCGCTTGGACTGGAAGGGGACCAAATCAAACAGGGCGGGGCATTGATTCAAAAACTCTATACCGCTTTTGTCGAAAAGGATATGAGCCTGTTGGAAATCAATCCATTGGTCGTGACGGGTGACGGTAATTTGGTTTGTCTTGATGCCAAAGTGAATTTTGATGGCAATGCGCTTTACCGCCATCCTGAAATTGTTGAGCTGCGCGATTTGGACGAAGAGGATCCTGCTGAGATTGAAGCTTCAAAATTTGACCTGAGCTACATCAAGCTCGATGGCACGATTGGCTGCATGGTTAATGGTGCAGGTCTGGCTATGGCGACGATGGACATTATTAAACTTTATGGTGCCGAGCCAGCCAATTTCTTGGATGTGGGCGGCGGCGCGACCAAAGAAAAAGTCACCGAAGCTTTTAAAATCATTTTATCCGATGACAATGTTGAGGGCATTTTGGTGAATATTTTTGGCGGCATTATGCGCTGTGACATTATCGCAGAAGGCGTGGTTGCGGCGGCGCAAGAATTAAGCCTGAATGTGCCGCTCGTGGTGCGCCTAGAAGGCACGAATGTAGAAAAAGGGAAAGAGATTATGGCGGCTTCTGGTTTGGCCATTATTCCAGCAGATAATCTTGATGATGCGGCTGAAAAAATCGTCGCTGCGGTGAAGGAGAGTGCATAATGTCTGTCTTGATTAATAAAAACACCAAGCTCATCTGTCAGGGCTTTACTGGCAGTCAGGGGACGTTCCATTCAGAACAAGCGATTGCTTATGGCACCAATATGGTCGGCGGTGTGACGCCGGGTCGAGGTGGTGAGACACATCTTGATTTGCCAGTCTTTAATTCAGTTGCTGATGCGGTTGAAAAAACCGGCGCCAATGCGACAGCGATTTATGTGCCGCCGCCATTTGCAGCAGATGCGATTATGGAGGCGATTGAAGCTGAAATTGAATTGGCTGTTTGTATTACAGAGGGCATCCCGGTTGCCGATATGATTAAAGTTAAGCGCGCTTTGGCGGGGTCAAACACACGTTTGGTCGGTCCAAACTGTCCGGGTGTGATTACACCAGGCGAATGCAAAATCGGCATTATGCCGGGTCATATTCACAAGCCCGGCAGCGTGGGTGTTGTCTCGCGTTCTGGCACATTGACTTATGAAGCTGTTGCGCAAACCACCGCCGCTGGTCTTGGCCAGTCGACCTGTATTGGTATTGGCGGCGACCCGGTCAATGGGACGAATTTTATTGATTGTCTAGAAATGTTTTTGGCCGATGACAAAACCGAATCCATCATCATGATTGGTGAAATTGGTGGCTCGGCTGAAGAAGAAGCAGCGGATTTCTTAAAGCAGTCCAAAATCAAAAAACCAATGGTTGGGTTTATCGCTGGTGTGACAGCACCTCCCGGCCGCACAATGGGGCATGCGGGCGCGATTGTTTCTGGCGGTCAAGGTGGTGCCGAGGACAAAATGGAAGCCATGCGCTCAGCGGGTATCACTGTTTCACCATCACCAGCTGCTTTAGGCACGACCTTATTAGACGTGTTGAATAATTAACCAATAGGGGTATGAGGGTTTAACAAAGGATGACAAAATGAGTGAGCAATCCAAAAGTCATTCAGCTTCCCGCCAAGAGCGGGCGATGACAGCATTTTTAGATGGTTCCAATGCGGTTTATATCGAACAACAGTTTGAAAAATACCGCACGTCACCGCAAACCCTATCCCCCGAATGGCGGCAATTTTTTGATGGCATGGGGCCGGATGCACCTTTGCAGCGCGCGAGCTGGGAGCAAGGCAATTGGTCTGGCATTGGCGCGGATGAATTAACCGCTGCGTTTGATACAAATTGGCCTGCGCTGGATAAAGATTCTGGCGATAATGGTCTCGCGCCAACGCCTGCGCAGCGCGATGCGATGATTTTGGCAGAAAAAATCTCCGAGCATCACGAGGCCCAAGGCACCAATCTCAATGAAACTGACTTACGCGCCGCAACGCTTGACTCGGTACGCGCAGTCATGATGATACGCGCCTATCGTGTGCGCGGCCATCGCGCGGCTAACCTTGACCCGCTTGGCATTGAAAAACCTGGCTATCATCCAGAGCTTGATCCCGCCTCATATGGCTTTACTGAAGCAGATATGGACCGGCCTATTTTTATTGATTATATGCTCGGGCTTGAAACCGCTACTGTGCGCGAAATGGTTGAAATTTTGCAGCGTACATATTGTGGGCGTTTGGCGATTGAATTTATGCATATTTCCAATCCAGATGAAAAAGCATGGCTTCAGGAGCGCATGGAAGGTCCAGATAAGGAAATCCATTTTACCAATGAAGGTAAGCGGGCGATTTTTCAAAAACTTGTCGAGGCTGAGGGGTTAGAGAAGTTTTTAGATGTTAAATATACGGGCACAAAAAGATTTGGCTTGGATGGTGGCGAAGCCATGGTGCCTGCCCTTGAACAAATTATTAAACGTGGCGGCAATCTTGGGGTGAAGGAAATCATTATTGGTATGCCGCATCGGGGGCGGTTAAATGTCTTAACCAATGTGATGGCCAAACCCTTCCGCGCTTTGTTTCATGAATTTAAAGGCGGCTCGGCCAACCCTGAGGATGTTGAGGGGTCGGGTGATGTTAAATATCACCTTGGTTCATCTGCCGACCGGGAATTTGATGGCAATGTGGTGCATTTATCCCTGACCCCTAACCCATCTCATCTAGAAGCAGTGGACCCTGTTGTCTTGGGCAAGGCCCGTGCCAAGCAAGATATATATAATGAGACTGATGGCTTACCAGACCGCTCTACCGTTATTCCGTTATTGTTGCATGGCGATGCGGCTTTTGCGGGGCAGGGCATTGTGGCAGAATGTTTGGGGCTTTCTGGCTTGCGCGGGCATAAGGCGGGCGGCAGTATCCATTTTATTGTTAATAACCAGATTGGTTTTACCACCAGTCCGCGTTTTTCGCGCTCTTCACCTTATCCATCAGATGTAGCGAAAATGGTTGAGGCGCCAATTTTTCATGTCAATGGCGATGACCCTGAAGCGGTGGTTCATGCGGCGAAAGTTGCTACTGAGTTTCGCCAAAAATTTCTAAAGCCAGTGGTGATTGATATGTTCTGCTATCGCCGCTTTGGCCATAATGAGGGCGATGAGCCTGCCTTCACCCAGCCGGTTATGTATGATCATATTAAAAAACACCGTTCTGTTGTGAATGTCTATGCTGAGCGCCTGGTTGATGAGGGCATTGTGTCTTCTGAGCAGGTTGAACAGGCAACCAAAGAATATCGTTCCCATCTGGAAGAGGAATTTGAAGCCGCCAATGATTATAAGCCGAATAAAGCGGATTGGTTAGATGGACGCTGGTCTGGCTTGCAACGCAAAAATGAAGGCGAATTAATTCGTGGCGAAACTGGTGTTGAACCTGAATTGCTTCAAAAAATCGGACAATCTCTGACAACTGTACCAGAAGACTTTAATCTGCATCGTGCCTTAAAAAGACAGATTGAGAATAAAAAGAAAATGTTTGAGACTGGCGAAGGTTTTGATTGGTCAACCGCAGAATCTTTGGCTTTTGGGTCGTTGCTAGCTGAAAAATATCCAGTGCGGCTGTCGGGTCAAGACAGTGAGCGCGGCACTTTCTCGCAACGACACTCTGTCTGGACTGACCAGAAAAATGAAAATCAACACAAGCCTTTAAATCATATTGCGCTAGACCAAGCACGCTTTGAGGTGATTAACTCCATGTTGTCTGAAGCAGCCGTATTGGGTTTTGAATATGGCTATTCTTTGGCTGAGCCAAACGCGCTGGTTTTATGGGAAGCGCAATTTGGTGATTTTGCCAATGGCGCACAAGTGATTATTGACCAGTTTATTTCATCGGCTGAAGCCAAATGGTTACGCATGTCCGGATTGGTGATGTTGTTGCCGCATGGTTATGAGGGGCAAGGGCCCGAACACAGCTCGGCACGTCTAGAGCGCTATTTGCAGCTCTGCGCGCAAGACAATATGCAAGTTGCGAATGTGACCACGCCAGCAAATTATTTTCACATTTTGCGGCGTCAAATCCATCGTAATTTCCGCAAACCTCTTATTTTGATGACGCCAAAATCATTATTACGCCATAAAAAATGCGTGTCCAAACTCTCTGAAATGGAGCGTGGCTCAACTTTCCATCGGGTCTTATGGGACGATGCGGATGCGCGATTGGAAGATAGTTTGCAATCTCCTGACAAAATCCGTCGCGTTATTTTATGCAGTGGTAAAGTTTATTTTGATTTATATGAAGCGCGCGCGGCGGCGGGCATTGATGATATTTATCTCATGCGCATTGAACAGCTATTTCCGTTTCCGCATAGCGCGTTGAAGGCTGAATTGGAAAAATTTACCCATGCTGAAATTCTCTGGTGTCAGGAAGAGCCGCGAAATATGGGCGGCTGGAGTTTTGTTGAGCCATTTATTGAAAATGTGTTGACCGAGTTAGATGCCAAACATAAGCGTCCGGTATATGTCGGCCGTGTGCCGTCGGCGTCCACAGCGACGGGCTTAATGAAGCGTCATTTGAAAGAACGAGATGCATTTATTGAAACGGCATTTTCGACAGATAATGTCTCTCGACAAATAGAAACCTTGCAGACCAATGGTCAGCGTCAGGAGTGATGAAATTATGTCAAAAGAAATTCGCGTTCCCGTTTTAGGTGAGTCCATAACCGAAGCAACAATTGCTCAATGGTATAAAAAGCCAGGTGATGCGATTGCAGCTGATGAACCACTTTGTGAATTGGAAACAGATAAAGTCACAATTGAAGTGCCTGCTCCCTCAGCTGGTGTGATGGGTGATATTTTGGTGGCCGATGGCGAAACAGTTGAAGTCGGTGCGCTTTTAGGGTCGATTGAAGCGGGCGGAGCCGCGTCCGCACCTTCTGAGGAAGCACCTCAAGAAGTTGCACCAGCTAAGGAAGTCGCACAGGAAACAGATAATGAAGTGTTGGCGCCCTCAGTCCGCAAACTGATTAATGAACATGGGCTTGACCCATCACGCATTTCTGGCACAGGCAAAGATGGCCGCTTGACCAAGTCAGATGTGTTGAAAGCCATTGCGGGGGTAGAAGCGGGTTCGCAGGAAGACTCCTCAACTGCATCAATTGCGGCGCCAAGCGTAACCATTGCACCGCGCGCGCCGATGGCTGCCGAAACCGGTTTAACCACAGGCGCCGAAGAGCGCGTACGCATGACTCGTTTGCGTCAAACCATTGCCAAACGATTAAAAGAGTCGCAAAACACCGCCGCTATGCTGACCACTTTTAATGAAGTGGATATGAGCGAATTAATGAAAACCCGCAGTGACTATAAGGAAAAATTTGAGTCCAAGCATGGTACAAAACTCGGTTTTATGAGCTTTTTCGTCAAGGCTTGTGTGACGGCTTTGCAGGAAATTCCGGCGGTGAATGCTGAAATTGATGGCGATGAAATTATCTACAAACATTATGTCAATATGGGCGTTGCGGTTGGCACAGATAAAGGTCTGGTCGTGCCGGTTTTGAAAAATGCACAGGATATGGGCTTTGCTGATATTGAAAAAACCATTGCTGATTTTGGCGCCCGTGCGCGCAGTGGGGATTTAAGCATTGCGGATTTGCAGGGTGGTAGTTTCACCATTTCCAATGGCGGGGTTTATGGCTCGCTTATGTCCACGCCGATTCTGAACAGTCCACAATCGGGTATTTTGGGCATGCATAAAATCCAAGAACGCCCAGTGGTTGTGGAAGGTGAGATTGTTATTCGCCCGATGATGTATTTGGCGCTGAGCTATGATCACCGCATTGTTGATGGCAAAGAGGCGGTCACCTTTTTGGTGCGGGTGAAAGAAGGTCTTGAAAACCCCGAGCGGCTTTTGCTGGGGCTGTAAAAAGGAAAATGAAAAATGTCAGATAGTTTTGATCTTGTGGTAATTGGTTCTGGCCCAGGCGGTTATGTATGTGCCATTCGGGCGGCCCAGCTTGGCCTGAATGTGGCTTGTGTCGACAAACGCGGCGCGCATGGCGGCACCTGCTTAAATGTTGGCTGCATACCTTCTAAAGCGTTATTGCATGCCTCCGAATTTTTTGCTCAATCCAGCCATGCTGCCGATATGGGGATACAGCTTGGCAAGCCCAAAGTCGATATGGCGGCCATGCAAGCCTATAAGCAAGCGGGCATTGACGGCAATGTGCAGGGCATTGATTATTTGTTCAAGAAAAACAAGATTGAGGGCATTTTTGGTGCGGCGGAAATCAAAGCCGCTGGCGAGGTTGAAGTTAAACTCAATGCGGGCGGCACGCGCACGCTTAAGGCCAAAAACATCGTCATCGCCACCGGTTCGGACATTGCGCCCTTGCCGGGTGTCGAGATTGATGAGCAGATGATTGTGTCCTCAACCGGTGCGTTGAATTTTGACAGCATCCCCAAAAGCCTGATTATTGTTGGCGCGGGCGTGATTGGTTTGGAGCTTGGCTCGGTTTGGGCGCGGCTTGGCACGCAGGTGACGGTGGTTGAGTTTCTTGACCGCATTGTGCCAGGCGTTGATGGCGACACGGCTAAACAATTCCAGCGCGTTTTGACCAAGCAGGGTTTTACTTTTCATTTAGGCAAAAAAGTCTCCAAAGTTGAAAAGCTTAAAGCCAGCGCCAAAGTCACGCTGGAGCCAGCCTCTGGCGAGGGCGAGGCCGAGACATTATCGGCTGAAAAAGTGCTGGTGGCGATTGGGCGGCGCCCCTATACAGAGGGGCTGGGGCTTGAAAATGCGGGCGTGCGGCTAGATGCGCGCGGCCGGGTGGAAACCAATGCCGGCTTTGAAACTTCTGTGCCGGGCATTTACGCGATTGGCGATGTGATTGCGGGCCCCATGCTCGCCCACAAGGCCGAAGAAGAAGGCGTCGCGCTGGCCGAAAGCTTGGCGGGGCAGGCGGGTCATGTCAATTATGATGTGATACCCGGCGTCATCTACACCGCGCCCGAGCTGGCTTGGGTCGGTAAAACCGAAGAAGAACTGAAAGCCGATGGCGTGGCTTACAAGGCTGGCAGTTTCCCCTTCATGGCCAATGGCCGCGCCAAGGTCAATCACACCACAGATGGCTTTGTCAAAGTGCTGGCTGATGCCAAAACAGACCGCGTTTTGGGTGTGCATATTTTGGGCGCACAGGCCGGCGATATGATTGCCGAAGCCGCCGTGGCGATGGAGTTTGGCGCCGCGGCAGAGGACATTGCCCGCACCTGCCACGCCCACCCAACCCTGACCGAAGCGGTTAAAGAAGCCGCCCTAGCCGTCGACGGCCGCGCGCTGCATATGTAGAGGGGTGTTGGGGGAGTGGGGGTAAGTCTCTTCAGGCTTATGCGCGCACAGGTTTTTGAGGTTTTTTGGCGTGCTGCGCGCCTTATTTCAGACGCTATTTAAGGGGGCCTCGCGCCCCCTATTTTTTGGGTGTGGGTGAGTGAATTGCTTGCCCAGTGCAGGTTTTAAGCTGGATTACAAAAAAATTGCTTTCAAGTGAGAATATGGATACGATTCTAAATAAATAAGTATTGAGTTTGCGTCATAAGAAAAACAAAAAAGAGCGCGAAACAATGGGTGCATTCGGATTTTCTTCAAAGCCTGATTTCACCCCACATCATTTTTCGGGTGCAGGGGAACCAGACAAGCGAGTTTTAAGTTTAGGTGCAGGCGTTCAAAGCACTGTGATGGCTTTAATGGCTGATAAGGGAATGTTTGGCCATAAGCCAGATGTGGCTGTATTCGCAGACACGGGTTGGGAACCTGAACAAGTTTATAAACACTTGGATTGGTTAGAAAAGCAACTCAGCTACCCAATCATTAAAACGACTGTTAAATACACACCCCGCAAAAGACCACGCGACCAAGATGGGAAATTTATATCTGCTAATTTACGTGAACATTTGATGAATGGTGTTAACAGTAGCGGCAATAAATTTGTGACGGTTCCGCTTTACATGCTCAATATGGAGGGGAAGCCAGCCATTGGTCGGCGGCAATGCACCCGTGAATATAAGGTGACACCCATTCAAAAAACAATCCGCCGTGAGATTTTACAGGTAAAACCGCGTCGCCGACTTCCTGATGGTGTTTGGGTCGAGCAATGGCTTGGCATTTCTACCGATGAAATGGTGCGCATGAAAGATAATCGCGAGCATTGGATTATCAATCGTTGGCCTCTTATAGAGGCGGCCAATATGAGCCGACAAGATTGTAAAGATTGGTTTAAAGAGCATTATCCTCGACGCGCTTTACCAAGAAGCGCATGCGTTGGTTGCCCGCTTCGTACCCATGCTGAATGGCTGGATATGAAAAAAAATGACCCAGAAAGCTGGAATGAAGCTGTCGCTTTTGATGAGGCCTTGCGTGAGGGAAGCCGTGTTGAACGATTTGGGAAGGAAATGTACCTGACAAATAAGCGCATACCGCTCAAAGAGTTAGGTAAAATGAAGGTGGATAAAAAAAGTAAGAAGAAGCCTAGAAAAATGAACGAGGAATGCGAAGGCATGTGTGGGGTGTGAGATGACTAGGTTAAAAACAAAGCCAAAGATACAGTCAAAGACGAGCAAAAAAGTAGAACTGATTTCGCATGAAGCCAAGTTATTAAAAGGGTATTTTGGTGATGATAACAACGGCAAAATTCTTTTGCCTAACTTTCAAAGGAAATTTGTTTGGACGCCTGACCAACAAAAAAAATTGATAGCTGCTGTTTTGGCCGGTGTGCCAATAGGTTCTGTTCTTTTACTTGGGTCAGATAAAACAGATATGGCCGTTAGGCAGTTATGTTTTAATGACATGAAGATAAATGCTGACAAGAACGCAAGCCGAAAATATTTATTAGATGGCCAACAGCGCCTTTCTTCACTAAAAAATGCTTTTACAGACGTATGTCATGCGCCCGATAACTGGAAAACCCAGGATAGGGGGGAGCTAAAACAAGATTTACCTGAAAATTTACAAATCAGGTGGTTCTTAAAAATCACAGATGATGATTTTGGTGTTAAAAATGCTTATTTTGGAAAGAAAGGAGACATTTCACCTGCGCATTATGTTGAAAAACTTCGCTATACATCTGCTGATGATGAGGTGTTATGGGGTGATAAAGAGTATGATGGGGAATTAAGTGGACGCTGTGTTAACAATGATGAAATCCCTCTCTGGAAAATTAACAACCGCTTCTTTGTTGCAGATATTTTTAGCAAAAATTCAATCTAAAACAAATCCTCAAGTGCCTGATAAAGAAAAAAAGGTATGGGTTACGGATGTGCGCAAATATCTTGAGAGCAGAACTCTTGAGACCATCGTCCCCAATATTACAATAGACCAATCAGCAATGGAGATTGCTATTGAGGTGTTTGAGCAGGTTAATACAAGCGGCACCAAGCTCAGTATGTTGGACATTCTGGCTGCTAAAATGGCAGAAAAAGAGAAGAAACCTTTATTGGATTTAATGAAAAAATTTCTCCTGCAGAAAAAAAGCTATTTTGACGAGGAGGAGTGGATTCCTTTAAAATTACCAGAGGCTCAACAAAAATTCTGGAGCAAAGAAACGCCCGCTAGTAGATTCCAAAAAGCGTATATCAATTGCCTTGCCATTGCTTGTTACATTAAAAATAACCCTAATGACCCAAGAGCGCAAAAATTTCCAAGCGGTCAGTTAAAGCAGGGAAGCCTGTATAAATTAGAGGGTAAAACAATCAAAGATTGTTGGGAAAAAACATTGAAAAATTTGATACATGCTTATGCTTTTCTGGTTGACCGATGCGGGGTGGCGACATTCAACGACATTAAGTTTCAGTTTATGATTTTGCCAATTTTTACGGCTATTCATGCGATTGACCGTGGCAGGTTTAGTGACAATGAAAGAAAAAAGTTCTTTGACAGGCTGGAATATTGGTACTGGCGCGCGCTTTTTGATGGCAAATATAGAGGGCAGCAAAATAAGCGTGTTATAGAGGATATCAGAAGTATCTGCGATTTTTGCGAAGGAAAGAAAAATGCAGAAGGTTTTGAATTTGATGAGAAAAATGAGAGACTTATGAATCTGCCAGACTTTTCTGATTTTGACGCCGTGTCTCTTATTGGCAAAGGTGTCAACGCCCAGCTGACAGAGCCCATGCTCCAATTCATGCTATCCCGCAGGCCTTGTGATCTTGAAGAAGAGAATCAGGAATTAACCACTTGGGGGATGTTACAAGGAAAAAATATTCAGCGTGACCATATCCTGCCAATAAGAAAAAGAAGAAGTGATAAAAAAGACCGATTTCATTCTGCACTCATGCAGACATTTTTGCTTAAAGAAACCAATCTCGGAAAAAGGGATAATACTCATAACTTGAGAAAGTATTTTGATAACTCTACACATCGTAATGAACATCTTATACCTGATGAAATTGATGAAATAGGAAAAAAATTTGATGAATGTAATAAAAATCAAGATAAGGAAAATAAAATTGCTGAAGAGTTTATGAAAAAGAGGCACAAAAGATTTAAAGAGGCTCTAGCAAAACATCTTGGGGAATTAAAAAAATCAGTCAAAAGCTAACACACACCCCCCTACTTTTTCGCGCGGGGGTGGGCTTTTTGGTAGTCTTGGGTCAGCGCGTCGTCTTGCACTTGTGTATAGATTTGGGTTGAGGTCAGGCTGGCATGGCCGAGCAGCTCTTGGATGGTGCGCAGGTCGCCGCCACCCGCCAGCAAATGCGTCGCAAAGCTGTGGCGCAACGCATGCGGGGTGACGCTGTCGGGCAGCTCCAAATGCGTGCGCAGCCGCGCCACCATCATTTGCGCCAGCCGCGCTGAAAACGGCTTGCCGGTGCGGCTTTTAAACAGCACCTCATCATAGGCAAAAGCAAATGGCGCAAGATCCATATAGCGCGCCAGCGTGGTGCCAATCATCGGCAGCAGCGGCACTTCGCGCTGCTTGCCGCCCTTGCCGGTAATGCGCAAAAACGCCTGATTGGCTTGTGGGGCGTCCGCCACACGCAGCGATAAGGCTTCTGAAATGCGCAGGCCACAGCCATATAACAGCAGCAAAAGCGCTTGGTCGCGCGCGCCCTCCCACTCGGCCTTAGCGGTTTCGCCCGCCGCCGCCAATAGCGCTAAAGCATCATCAGCCGCTAGTGGGCGCGGCAGAGATTTGGGAATTTTAGGCGCTTTGATTTGGGCAAAGGCAGGCGAAATATCCTGCTCATGCGCCGCCAACCAGCCAGTGAATGAGCGCAGTCCCGACAGGCTGCGTGCCAAAGCACGGCTCTGCGCCCCCGCCTGGCGCCGCGCCGCCATATAAGCGCGCAACAGCTGCAGGCTCACCTGTGCAAAATCCGGCACATCCATCACCCGCCCCTCATAATCAATAAAGAAAGTGAGAAACTGCGTCAGGTCGCGCTGGTAATTGCTGATGGTGTGGTCCGATAACCGCCGCCCCGCGGCCAGATTTTCTTGCCAGGTGGCCAACTCTTTTTGAAGGGCGGGCGCGGCACAGGCTGTGAAAGCGGGGAGCGCCATCGTTTAAAGTTTCAGCCCGCTCGCCGCCCAGTCCGCCATAAAGGCATCAAGCCCCTTATCGGTCAGCGGGTGCTTGACCAGCGCCCGCAAAACATTAGGCGGCAGCGTGGCGACATCGGCGCCGATAAGCGCGGATTGGTGGATATGGTCAGCCGAGCGCACAGAGGCAACCAAAATCTCGGTCTCAAGGTCTGGATAATTATCATAAATTTGGCGAATATCAGCAATCAGCCCCATACCATTGGCGCCAATGTCATCCAGCCGGCCAACAAAAGGCGAAATAAACGCCGCCCCCGCTTTGGCTGCTAAAAGCGCTTGATTGGCTGAAAAGCACAAAGTTACATTGACCTGAAACCCTTTATCCGCCAGCGCGCGCGTGGCTTTGAGACCAGCAAGCGTGAGCGGGATTTTAATGCACACATTATCGGCAATTGCAGCCAATGTTTCGCCCTCGGCAATCATGGCGTCGGCCTCAAGCGCGGTGACTTCGGCACTGACAGGCCCGTCCACAATGCTGCAAATCTCGGCAATCAAGTCTTTAAAATCGCGGCCCGCCTTCGCCACCAGCGACGGATTGGTCGTGACGCCATCCACTAGGCCAGTGGCCGCCAGCTCGCGAATATCGTCAATATCGGCACTATCTATAAAAAATTTCATGGTCGGCTCCTGTGATTTTACTATGATTTTGTTTCATGGTCGCCAGCGCGTGGCTTTTTTCTATTAAAGCCATGTTTTGCCTTTATCACAAGCCCCATATCCGCATCATATCTGCCCTGCGTCGCGTTTTTCAACTTGGCAAAAAACCAAAATTCAACCAAAGTCTTTTTATGCAAAAAACACCACCCAAAAAGCAGGGTCAAAAACAACAAGAGAGCTTTTTTCCCGATGCTCAACCGCCGCGCACTGCATCAACAAAGCTGCATTTTGAGCAGATTGTTGCGGTGATGGTGCCACGCGCGACAGGGTCGGTGTCTGGCTGTTATGATTATGGTGTGCCACCCGAACTGGTGGGCGCGTTGGCACAGGGGGATTATGTGCGTGTACCTTTGGCGCGCCAAACCCTGATTGGGGTGGTGTGGGCCAAGCCACGTCAATGGCAAGCCACCCAAACCGACCATCCGCCACAACATAAATTGCGGGCGGTCACTGAAAAGCTTACCGATAAAGCTTGTCTCCCGCCTTTGCCTGAAATGATGCGCGATTTTGTGGATTGGGTCGCCGCCTATACGCTGTCGCCACCCGGTCAGGTTTTACGACAAATTTTACCCCCTGCTGATAGTTTTCAAGCGCCCGCGCCCGTATCAAGCGTGCGTTTATCAGCGGCCTATCTGGATAATCAAGATGCGGAGCATCCAAAATGGCGGCGTACGCCTGCGCGCGAAAAAATATTGACTTATTTAGCCCAGCAAACCGATAAAACCGCCACCCGTCAGGCGCTCAGCACAACGGCTTTGGCCAAGCAGCTTGGTGTTTCGCCCAGTGTTGTCAAAACCATGATTGAGGTTGGCCTATTAGAAGCCTTCACGCTGCCCCCGCCTTTAGCCTTTGCAACCCCCAATCCAGATTTTACCAACCTGACCTATTCAGACGCGCAGGCTGAGGCAATTGCCCGTTTGCAAAAGGCGGTAGGCACGCAGAGTTTTCAACCTTTTTTGCTTGATGGGGTCACAGGGTCAGGCAAAACAGAGGTTTATTTTGAGGCGATTTCTGCCGCTCTGGCAGCCGATGACAAGCCAAGCAATATTGGCCAAACCCGACATTCAAGCTTAATTATTTTGCCTGAAATTGCTTTGACCACGCAATTTTTAAAACGCTTTGAAGCGCGGTTTGGGTGTGCGCCTGCGATTTGGCATTCTGGTTTAACACCTGCCCAAAGGCGCCACACATGGCGTGCAGTTGCGCGGGGCGAAGTGTCGGTGCTGGTTGGGGCGCGCTCGGCTTTGTTTTTGCCTTGGCAAGATTTGAGTTTGGTGGTTGTTGATGAAGAGCATGATGCAGGCTTTAAACAAGAAGAAGGCGTGATTTATAATGCCCGCGACATGGCGGTGGTTGCAGCGCGCTTGTTTAACGCCACGATAATTTTATCCTCCGCAACCCCTGCTTTGGAAACAGTGGTAAATGCCCAAGACGGGCGGTATGAAAAATTGGTTTTACCAGCACGTCATGGGGCAGGGACATTGCCTGAGATTGAGCTGTTAGATATGCGCCTTGCGCCGCCGCCGCGCGGGCATTGGCTGGCACCTGCTCTCATTTCGGCGATGCAAGAAACGCTGGCACAAAATCAGCAAGCTTTATTATTTCTTAACCGGCGGGGCTATGCCCCACTCACCTTGTGTCGGGCTTGTGGTCACCGTTATGCGTGCAGCGATTGTGATAGCTGGTTGGTCGAGCATCGGTTTAAACGGATTTTATCCTGCCACCAATGCGGCTATGAACGCCCCGCCCCTGATATTTGTGATGCGTGCGGTGAAACTGACCATTTGGCCGCCTGCGGGCCAGGTGTTGAGCGTATTACTGAAGAAGTCGGGCAGTTATTTCCTGATAAACGCATTACAGTTTTATCTTCGGATTTGATTCAGGGCGAGGCTGCCATGCGCGATACACTGGCGCGCATCACACGCGGCGAGACGGATATTATTGTCGGTACACAAATTATTGCAAAGGGGCATCACTTTCCTAAGCTTGGGTTTGTGGGGGTTGTTGATGCAGATCTTGGTATGGGAACTGGTGATTTGCGCGCTGGTGAGCGTACTTTCCAGATGCTGTCCCAAGTGACAGGCCGAGCGGGGCGTGAACAGGCGGGCGGCAAAGCTATATTGCAGTCTTATATGCCTGATCACCCAGTTTTGCAGGCTTTGGCGTCTGGTGATCGTGATGCTTTTTTCCAGCGTGAAATTGAGATGCGCCAGCAGGCCAATATGCCGCCATTTGGGCGCTTGGCAGGTATTATTTTGGCGTGTGAAGATTTAGCTTTGGTCAATAAATATGCGCGCGCACTCGCTCAACATGTGCCGATTATTGAAGGAATGCGCGTACTGGGTCCCGCGCCGGCGCCGATTGCCCGTATTCGTGGCGCCTATCGCTTGCGGTTTTTGGTGCAGGGCGCGCGCCAAAGCAAAATGCAAGATTATATTCGCGATTGGTTAGGGCGGGTCAAAAAGCCTGCCACTGTTAAATGCGCAGTAGATATTGACCCTTATCGCTTCTTATAAAGCGATTTTTAGGCCTTAAATCAGCAAAAGAAATGCAGTTTTCCACATTTCGTGAAGATGCGCCAAAATGCCCTGCCAAAATACCTCCCGAAATATGCCAAACAGCGCGACTCCTCTCTTGCAAGTAAGGCTATGCTGTGCTAACTCACCATCACCAAAGATTAATATTGTCGACTTTTGTCGTTTATCCAAGTTAGTAGGACGATTCAGTGTCAGCACAAGAAAGCATTATTGATACGATTGCCAGCCGTTATGCGCATGCCTTATTTGGTCTTGCCGATGAAAGCAAAGCGGCGGATAAAAAGCGCATTAGTAAAGATGTTGAAGCGCTTGCTAAAATTATTGACGCTAGCGAAAACTTGCAAAATATGCTGCGCAGTCCGGTCATCAGTGCTGATGAACAAACACAAGCGCTTACGGCTATTTTGAAAAAAGCGAAAACAGGGGATGATGTTACGAAATTTGTAGGTCTGGTGGTGCAAAACCGTCGGGCCTTTTCTTTGCCCACTATTTTGAAAGCCTATAGCCAGCTTGAAGCCAAAGCGCGCGGTGAAATGGTTGCGGAAATTGTTTCAGCGCAAAAGCTGACACCGGCACAAGAAAAATCGATTAAATCTGAAATGAAAAAATCATATGGCAAAGATGTTCGCATCAATGCCACAATTGATCCGGCTATTTTGGGCGGGTTAATTGTCAAGGTAGGGAGCCGGATGGTTGACGGGTCTTTGCGCACTAAACTTAATTCACTAAAACAAGCCATGAATGAGGCAGGTTGATGGATATCAAAGCATCTGAAATTACATCTATTTTAAAGAAACAAATCAAAGATTTCGGCAAACAGTCCGAAGTCTCTGAAATTGGACAAGTCCTTTCCGTTGGAGATGGTATTGCCCGCATTTATGGCCTGGACAATGTTCAGGCGGGGGAAATGGTTGAGTTTCCTGGCGGCATTCGCGGTATGGCCCTGAACCTTGAGGAAGATAATGTCGGGGCGGTGATTTTCGGCTCTGACCGCGATATTCGTGAAGGGGACACGGTTAAGCGAACCGGCGATATTGTGGCGGTTCCAGTTGGGAAAGAGCTGCTTGGTCGTGTGGTTGACCCGCTTGGCAACCCGCTAGACGGCAAAGGCCCTATTAAAACCAAAGAGCGCAAAAAAGTTGATGTCAAGGCACCCGGTATTATTCCGCGTAAGTCTGTGCATGAGCCGATGCAAACTGGTTTGAAAGCGGTTGATGCATTGATTCCAATTGGTCGTGGCCAGCGTGAATTGATTATTGGTGACCGCCAGACAGGTAAAACGGCGATTGCGGTTGACGCGATTTTGAACCAAAAAGCCATTAATGAAGGCGATGATGAAAGCGCGAAACTTTATTGCGTTTATGTCGCGATTGGCCAAAAGCGTTCCACTGTTGCGCAAATTGTGAAAACGCTGGAAGAAAATGACGCCCTCAAATATTCAATTGTTGTGGCCGCGACAGCTTCAGAAGCAGCGCCATTGCAATATTTGGCACCTTTTACAGGCTGCACAATGGGCGAATATTTCCGCGATAATGGCATGCATGCCATGATTACTTATGATGATTTGTCCAAACAGGCTGTGGCGTATCGTCAAATGTCGCTTTTGCTTCGCCGCCCACCAGGTCGTGAAGCCTATCCAGGTGACGTGTTCTTCTTGCATTCACGTTTGCTAGAGCGTGCGGCGAAACTCAATGATGATTTCGGCGCGGGCTCAATGACCGCATTACCGATTATTGAAACTCAAGCCAATGACGTGTCGGCTTATATTCCGACCAATGTGATTTCGATTACCGATGGTCAGATTTTCTTGGAAACAGATTTGTTTTATCAAGGTATCCGCCCAGCAGTGAATGTGGGTCTGTCGGTTTCGCGTGTGGGGTCGGCGGCTCAGGTCAAGGCGATGAAACAGGTTGCGGGTAAAATTAAAGGTGAATTGGCGCAATATCGCGAAATGGCGGCCTTTGCTCAATTTGGTTCAGACCTTGATGCGGCTACCCAGCAATTGCTGAATCGCGGTGAGCGTTTGACGGAACTGTTGAAGCAAAACCAGTTCTCACCTTTGCAGGTTGAAGAGCAGGTGGCTGTGATTTATGCCGGCGTGAATGGTTATTTGGATAAATTACCAACCGCAAAAGTCGGCGCTTATGAGCAGGGTCTTTTAGACCTGATGCGGGGCAAAGAAAAAAAATTGCTGGCCACTATTCGCGATGAAAAAGCTTTGTCTGATAAAACAGAAGCGAAATTAAAAGCTGTTGTTGAAGCTTATACGGAGAATTTTGCCGCCTAAATAATAGGTGAGCTGATAAGGGTAGATTGAGATATGTCATCACTCAAAGAACTTCGTAATCGAATAGCCAGTGTGCAGGCCACGCAAAAAATCACGCGGGCCATGCAAATGGTGGCGGCGTCAAAATTGCGCCGTGCGCAAGAGGCGGCAGAAGCAGCGCGTCCCTATGCGCAACGCATGAGTGCAGTATTGGCAAATGTTGCAGCAGGTGTTGCCAATCAGCCAGGTGCTTCACCTTTGCTTGCTGGTACAGGCAGTGATAAGACGCATCTTTTGGTCGTAGCGACGGCTGAGCGTGGTCTTTGCGGTGGCTTTAACAGCTCCATTGCCCGTTTGGCGCGCGAACATGCAACAGGCCTGAAAGCGCAAGGCAAGCAAGTTAAAATCCTGTGTGTCGGGCGTAAAGGTGCTGATGTTTTGAAGCGAGATTTCGCGGCAGATATGTTGGAAACCATTAGTTTTCAAGGGCTGAAAAGCGTTGGATTTGAGCAGGCTCAGCAAGTGGCAAATCAGGTTCTAGATATGTTCGAAGCTGAAGAATTTGATATATGCACGCTGTTTTATTCAGAATTTGTAAATGTCATTTCTCAAAACCCAAATGCGTTACAAATTATTCCAGCCACGATTGAGGCGGCGGAGACACCTGATTTGGGCGGTGCGGCCTATGATTATGAGCCTGAAGAGGGTGAAATTCTTGACGCTCTTTTGCCGCGCAATATCTCTATCCAGATTTTACGCGCCTTGCTAGAAAATGCTGCAAGTGAACAGGGCGCGCGTATGAGCGCAATGGATAATGCCACGCGCAATGCGGGCGACATGATTGACAGTCTGAGCATTACCTATAATAGGTCGCGTCAGGCACAAATTACGAAAGAATTGATTGAAATTATTTCCGGTGCAGAGGCGCTTTAGGCTCAGCACGAATACGGACGAACCAGCCAGGGGAATAGGAAAATGGCAAAAGCAAAGACAGTTGGTAAAATTACACAAGTTATTGGGGCTGTTGTAGATGTTCAGTTTGATGAAAATCTGCCTGAAATTCTTAACGCTCTTGAAACCAAAAATGACGGCAATCGTCTGGTTTTAGAGGTTGCGCAGCATCTTGGTGAGCGCACTGTTCGAACCATTGCGATGGACTCGACGGAAGGTCTTGTGCGCGGTCAGGAAGTGACGGATACAGGCAACCCAATTAAAGTGCCTGTTGGCGAAGCGACGCTTGGACGGATCATGAATGTGATTGGTGAGCCAGTTGACGATGCGGGTAAAATCCCAAGCAAAACATCGCGCGCTATTCACCAAGAAGCGCCTGAATTTGTTGAGCAGTCAACAGAAGCTGAAATGCTTGTTACAGGTATTAAAGTTGTGGACCTGCTCGCGCCTTATGCCAAAGGTGGTAAAATTGGTCTTTTCGGCGGCGCTGGTGTTGGTAAAACAGTTTTGATTATGGAACTGATTAACAATGTGGCGAAAGCGCATGGTGGTTATTCAGTATTTGCTGGCGTTGGTGAGCGGACCCGTGAGGGTAATGACCTCTACTGGGAAATGATTGAATCAGGCGTGAATGTTGAAAAAGGCGGCGAAGGCTCAAAATGTACGCTGGTTTATGGTCAGATGAACGAGCCTCCAGGAGCGCGTGCGCGTGTGGCGCTGACAGGCTTGACTGTTGCCGAGCATTTCCGTGATGAAGGCCAGGATGTGTTGTTCTTCGTGGATAATATTTTCCGCTTCACGCAAGCCGGTTCTGAAGTGTCTGCGCTTTTGGGTCGTATCCCATCAGCGGTGGGTTATCAGCCAACTTTGGCAACCGATATGGGCGCTATGCAGGAACGTATCACAACGACAACCAAAGGCTCAATTACATCCGTGCAGGCGATTTACGTGCCAGCTGATGACTTGACTGACCCTGCTCCTGCGACATCATTTGCGCATTTGGACGCGACCACTGTGTTGTCACGCTCAATTGCTGAAAAAGGGATTTACCCTGCGGTGGACCCGCTTGACTCAACCTCGCGTATCATGGAGCCACGTATTGTGGGTGATGAGCATTATGAGGTTGCGCGTCAGGTTCAGGAAATCCTGCAGCGCTATAAAGGTTTGCAAGATATTATTGCGATTTTGGGCATGGACGAATTGTCTGAAGAAGACAAATTGGTTGTTTCGCGGGCGCGTAAAATTGAACGCTTCCTGTCTCAGCCTTTCCATGTGGCGGAAGTGTTTACAGGTTCACCTGGTGTGTTGGTTGATTTGGCCGATACGATTAAAGGCTTTAAAGGGCTTTGCGCGGGTGAATATGACCACCTGCCAGAGGGTGCTTTTTATATGGTTGGCACAATTGAAGAGGCTGTTGCAAAAGCTGAGAAAATGGCGGCAGAGGCAGCCTAAATCAAACTCAAACCCGACCTTATCGGAAACAGGACAGACATATGTCAGATAAGCTAAAATTCGATCTCGTTTCACCTGAAAAACTTTTGCTTTCCGGCGATGTTGACATGGTCAGCGTGCCCGGCACAGAAGGTGATTTTGGGGTTTTGGTGAATCACAGCCCAATGATGTCTGTCTTGCGTCCGGGGCTGTTATTGGTTGAAAATAATGGTGACCAAGAGCCATTTTTTGTGCAGGGCGGGTTTGCCGATGTGACGCCTGAAGGGTTAACGGTTTTGGCCGAAAAAGCGCTCGCGCTTAAAGATTTGACCGCTCGTGACATTGATGCCGAGATTGCTTTGGCGCAAGAAGCTGAGAACTCAGCTTTGGTTGAAGCGCTTGAAAAGCTTAAGTCAGAAATCTAGTTTCAAAATTTATCGTTTCTAGTCGAACACGACTGTTTTATGGCTATTGATTAAGACGCGATGATTGATATGCGCATCAACCGCATTGGCCAAAACCTGCTGCTCTACTTCGCGCCCGACCAACACCATTTTCTCAACTGTCATATCATGGCGGACTGGAGCAACATTTTGCGCAATGATAGGGCCCTCATCGAGATTTTCGGTTACATAATGGGCGGTGGCGCCAATCATTTTAACACCACGCTCAAAAGCCCGACTATATGGAACAGCGCCCTTAAAGCTAGGTAAAAATGAATGGTGGATATTGATAATCTGACCAGGAAAATCCCGCGCTAAATCTGCTGACAAGACCTGCATATAGCGCGCCAGAATAATCAGTTCACTATCATGGCGTGCAATAAGTTCACGAATTTCACTTTCCGCGGCGGCTTTCGTCTGTTTGTCAACCTGCGCGTGATGGAAGGGAATGCCCTCTTGTTCAACCAGTTTCTGCGTGTCCAGATGGTTCGAAAAAACCGCTGCTATCTCCATGTTAAGCGCACCAACCCGCGTGCGATAAAGTAAATCGACCAAACAATGATCAAATTTTGAGACCAACACTAGCGCTTTGGGTTTCTCAGCCATATCATAAAATTTTGCCTGCATATCAAACTTGTCAGAAATAGGCGCAAAATCTTTGGCCATGAATTTCAAATCTGGATTTGACCCAAGCGATTCAAAACCAACCCGCATAAAAAAGCGTTTGGTTTCAGGGGAACCAAATTGATGGCTTTCAGTGATATTCATGCCATTTTGGCTTAAATAATCACTCACATGCGCGACAATACCAGGACGGTCTGGGCAGGCTATGGTTAAAACAAAATCAGTCATATTTATGCGTTTTATTTCTCGTCATTAAAAAAACTTGCTTCAATTTTTTTGAGCAAATGGTCTAAAGCGGTTTGGACATTTTGCTTATCATGACTGGCTTGATGTGTCACTGGCAATTTAGGGCTCGTAATTGGCGCCAGCTTTGTGTCATATTGCGGGTCATAGAAAAAAACAAGACTTTGGCGCGCTGTCTCAGCTTGGTTCTGCACTCGATGCATGGTGGAGCGGTAATATCCTTGCGTCCAGAAATCTAGCATATCGCCAATATTCACCACCAGCATATCAGTGATTGGAGGAATGGAAAGCCAGTTATTTTGGTGATTAATTTCAAGGCCAGCCGTGCCATCTTGCGCCAGAATTGACAGCATACCAAAGTCAGTATGTGCGCCCGCGCCAATATTCCATTGCGTTTCTGCTTGCTTTTGGGGGGGATAAAAAATTGGGCTAAGAGTCGTCATAGGCGTTTTAAAAAACGCATCAAAATAATTTTCTGGTAACTCAAGGCTAAGTGCCAATATATGCACAATATGGTTGGCTAGTTTTGAAAATTCCTGATGCGCGGTTTCCATGACCTGCCGAAAATTCAGACTCTCCTGATCCATAGCAGACGGCCATTGATTGGGGCCATGCAGGGGAATATTGTTTTGCACAAATGCATGCGTGGCGGGTAAATCATTGCCGATTTTAAGCCCTTCTTTATAATCCCCTTCCGGATTGTGGTGCGGGTCGAGTGTTTCACCGCCAAAAGCATACCAGCCCCGATGGCAAGGGCTTTTATCAATATGAATTTTCTGCTTTTCTTCTGTCTCTTGATAAAAAAACCACTGCGCGGCAGCAAAGCAATCTTCAATCACGGTATTGAGGCCATGTTGCGACAAATAGAAAAATCCATAATCACGCACCGCATCATGCGCTTGGCCTGCAATAGATTGCTTGCGCGCACTGTCGCCTTTAATAAAGGCCGATATGTCAATAATCGGTAGAGCGTGCATATTGGGTTTTGACTGCATGTTTTATTCAAGCACAAAATGGGCGAAACCCATCAACAATTTCTAGATAAACCTGTTTCTTGAAAGGCGCAATAATATCGGGACATTCGGACAGTCGCCGCCATTGCCAGGTTTCAAACTCGCGTTGATTATGGGCTTCAAGATTTATATCACTGCCATCCCCTTCATAGCGCATGGCAAACCATTTTTGTTTTTGACCTTTATAAATCCCTTTAAGTGCGCGGCCAATGGCCTCAGGTGGCAGGTCATAACATAACCAATAGGGAAGTTCGTATATGAGCTGCGCGGTATCGATACCTGTTTCTTCTTGCAATTCACGATAGGCGGCTTGCTGCGGGGTTTCCCCTTCATCAATCCCGCCCTGCGGGAGTTGCCATAATTTGGCATCAGCCGGTAATTCCCCCTGAACGCGTTTACCTGTCCACACCAAGCCTTCAGGGTTAATCAGAACTATCCCGACACAGGGGCGGTAAATCATGTCGCTATAGGCAATTTTGGGGTCAGACATTTTTCGGCCCTCAATTTGGGTTAGTCCAGCACTTGCGCCTGATCAGCAAGGTTTTTACGGGTTTCATGCAGCTTTGTCATGAGCGCAATGGCTTTTTGCAATTGCACATCTTTTTCCAATTCGCGGGGTACATAAGCCAAAGAGGGGGTTTTCTTTTTCTCTGTTTCTGTTTCTGTTTCTTCAGAACTATCTGGCTTGTTGGGTGTCTCCGCTTCACTCTCATCTTGTTTTTCTATGGGTGATGTCTGGGGCGTGTCCGTATTTGCCTCATCGGTTTCGTTTTCCAAATGCCCGCGGAGACTGGCTTCCCGTCGACCAGAAATGTTTTTCAAATCCTCTGGTAGTTCTTGCTCAATAATAATGTCTGGGGTGATGCCAGTTGCCTGTATCGATTTGCCAGATGGTGTGTAATAGCGCGCGGTTGTTAACCGCAAAGCCCCATTATTGTTTAACGGCATGATTGACTGCACCGAGCCTTTACCAAATGATTGTGTGCCAACAATCAAAGCACGGTGATGGTCCTGCAAAGCGCCCGCAACAATCTCTGAGGCAGATGCCGAGCCGCCATTCACCAAGACCATCACCACTTGCCCTTTGGTGAGGTCGCCGCGCCGTGCATTGAACCGGCTATTATCGCGCGCATGTCGTGCGCGGGTTGAGACAATTTCACCTTGACTGAGAAATGTGTCTGATACTTTGATGGCCTCGGTGAGCAAACCACCCGGATTATTGCGTAAGTCAATAATATATCCAGCAAAATCTTTGGCTTTAACCGATGCTGAAAGTTCAGAAATAGATTTGCGTAAATTGCGCGTTGTATTTTGGTTAAAAGTTGTCAGGCGGATATAGGCAATATTTTTGTCATCCCCCTCAAGGCGCGCGCGCACAGCTTTAATTTTAATCATGTCGCGGATAATTTTGACCTCAAATGGATCATCCACCCCTTCGCGCACAACCGTAATCACAATTTCCGTGCCAACTTCACCGCGCATAATTTCAACCGCTTCTGATAAAGTCATGCCCATAATTTCTGTATCATCAAGCTTAATGATTAAATCATTTGGTAAAAGCCCAGCGCGTTGTGCGGGGGTATCATCAATTGGGGCAACCACTTTCACGACCCCTTTTTCCATTGTGACTTCAATACCTAAGCCGCCAAACTCGCCTTTGGTTTGGACTTGCATATCATCGAAGTTTTTGGGGGGTAAATAAGCAGAATGCGGGTCTAGGCTCGATAGCATGCCAACCAATGCCGCCTCGATAAGCTCTTCATTTTCTGGTGGCTCAACATATTCTTCCCGCACGCGCTGCAGCACATCACCAAAAAGCGATAATTGTTGGTAAAGATTCATCCCCGAAGCGGGCAGTTCTGAAGCTTCGTCAGCTGTTTCAGTTGGCGTTTCAGAATTATTTTGCGCCAAGAGCTGATAGAGTTTCACCACTTCGTGCCAATCTGCCTGGTTTTGATTATTGGCCGCAATCTGAGTTTGAGCAGGCGCTGGGGTAGCAAGTGCGCATACCATCATGCCTGCAAAAATCACTGGCAGGATAGAGCTTGATAAACGCGGCATATGACGTGACAGAAATGTCATAGAATGTCCTCTTATGTTAAGACCGGAACCATTTATTCGGGCTTATGGGTTTTCCTTTATACCTAATTTCTACATAGAGCGTTAGGGTTTCTTTGCCATGATTTGGTCGTGATGATTGTGTCGCATATATTGGCCCGCTCATCTGCCCACCCATTCGCGCAATTGGCTCGCCTGCAAGCACTTGTTGATTAACTTGTGCGTCAATGGGGCCAAGCCCTGCAAAAAGTAAATGATGATTATCACCAACACCCAATATGAGAATATTGCCATAATCACGGAATTTGCCTGCATATAAAATGGTTGCATCAAAGGGTGCCGTGACAAGCATATCCGCACCTGTGCGAATATATAAACCGTCACGCCCTAAATCTTCATTCAGTTTTTGTGTTCGGGCTTGTGATAAAACTGTGCCGGAAACGGGCAGAGGAAGCCGGCCTTTGGCATTTCTAAAATTTGAGAATTTTTTTGTGGTTTCTCGCCGTGCTTCCAAGCGGTCTACCAAATCGCGTAAAGAGCGTGCCTGGCGCGCCAGTTTTTGAATAGCTGCCGCTTCTTTTTCAATCGCGATTTGTGTGCGTTTTTCCGCGCGGGTTTTTTCCTGCACCAGTTCAGCCAGCATTAGACGGTCTTTTTGAGCTTGCGCGGTTTCGCTTTTCAAAACCTCGCGCCGCTCGCTCATATAGGCGCGAATTGTTGTTAACTCTTCCAATTGTTTTTTAAGCTGGTCGGCCGTGTTTTGCAGGGTTGGTACAATACCAGATATCGCAATCGCCCCGCGTATACCCGCCAATGCGTCATCTGGATTGATAGCAAATGGGGGCGGTAATTGTTTTTCAAATTTCTGTAATGCGCCTAACGATTTCGATAGTTCCTGTCTATCGCGGTCGAGTTTCGCTAAAATTGTTGTTTCGCTTACCCCAAGTTTCTCAATCTCATCAGCCAGCTCATTTTGTCTTTGTTCGCTCTCTTGTAATTTGGTGGCAAGGCGAATGATTTTTTGCCGCAATCGCTGCTTTTGTTTTTGTAAATCTTTGGCCTGCTTTTCGAGTTCAGCGCGATTTTTATCGCGCTGCTTGATTTCTTCTTCAATTTTTAGCAGTTGCTTTTTATCATCGGCAAGCGCAGGCATAGTGAGGCATAAACCAGCAATAAGCGAGAGGGATATCACAGAAAACCCAAACAGATTTAGATAAAGGCGCATGATTTTAACCAAATATCTGCCCTCCTAATCGCGATGATAGGGATGATTTGTTAAAATAGACACCCCGCGCCATAATTGTTCTGCCAAAACCAGCCGCGCCAATAAATGTGGCAGGGTCATTTTGCCCAAAGACAAAACATGTTGGGCGCTTTGGCGAAGATTATCAGCCAGCCCGTCAGCACCGCCAATCATAAATACCATATCACTATGCCCATTTTGGAGGCTTTGATTCAACAGCTCGGCAAAGGCGCGGCTGGTTATGTTTTTGCCGCGTTCATCAAGTGCAACCACACAGGCGCTTGCAGGCACACCAGCCATAAGCTTATCAGCTTCAAGGGTTTTGATATCCTCGCCTTGTCGCGCGCGTATGGATTTGATTTCTTGAATGGTTACCTGGTTTATGCCAATGGCGCGCCCAGCCTCAAGGCGTTTGAGGTAATCTTGAATTAGCGCCGTCTCTGGCGTGTTTTTATAATTGCCGATAGCCCTAATCTGAATGCGCATGACACTGCTATGCGCCCTGAGTGTCCTGATTTAAGAGGGCGTCCTCATCGGGCATCTCCATGAGCCACATTTTCTCGAGATTATAAAATTCGCGCACTTCAGGTCTAAATAAATGCACCACAATATCGCCCGTATCTACGAGTACCCAATCACAATTGGTCAACCCTTCGGCCTGAACTTGTTTAATGCCTAAATTTTTAAATTGCCGCATTAAATGGTCTGACAAGGCGCCGACGTGGCGTTGGGATCGCCCAGAGGCAATGACCATGTAATCCGCGACAGCAGATTTACCCCGTAAATCAATTTTAATGATATTCTCCGCCTTATCCTCATCGAGTGATTGATAGACCAAATCTACCAAATCATCTGGATTTTGCGGTTCTCGCTGTGCCACAGAGTTAGCTCTCTTTGCCACAGTTTGTGATTGCGATTTTTCGCTCAGCGTTTTTCCCCTTAAAAAGTAACGCACTCATCTAATTTGTAGCAATCATATAGTCTGAATTCAACACTTACCTTATTTAAATCACTGGCTATTTGTTTTTTGTTGACGAATAGATGTTGAAGAGCTGGCGTGAGTTTTGCCGTCAAGTAATATCCAGGCGGGGGTGTTTTGTGTGGGGAGCAGGCTTGCTTCATTTGCTGGCCGGCGCGCATGGGCAAAATATTGCGCCGCTGGCCCGAGCCCCGCCGTAATGGTTTCATTTGGTCTTGGATATACCGCGACCGGCACTTGATTGAAAATTTCTTGCCAATTACGCCATTTGTGAATGCTACGCAAACTGTCTGCACCCATGATCCAAACAAACCGCACATTGGGATATTTGGCTTTTAAACAAGCAATTGTGTCTGCTGTGTAGGTCGTGCCAAGCAGGGTTTCTTCATTTGAAATATATGTCTTATATGTGCCGGCAATCTCTTCGCAAGCTTTGATGCGCTGTTGAGCGTTTTCCGGTTTTTCTTGCTTAAGTGGGTTTTGTGGTGACACCAACCACCAGACCAAATCAAGTTTGAGTTGAACTTGTAATTTGCGTGCCAGCAAAACATGGCCTTCATGCGGCGGGTTAAACGACCCGCCAAATAAACCAACCCTCATGCCATCAAAAAAAACTGGTCGGCGCATTTTATTTAGGGCGCGTTTGCCCGCTCCCACGCACTTGGTATTTAAAGGTCGTTAATTGTTCCAAGCCAACAGGGCCGCGCGCATGAAACCGACCTGTCGCAATCCCGATTTCAGCTCCCATGCCAAATTCACCGCCATCGGCGAATTGGGTTGAGCTGTTATGCATCACAATCGCGCTATCGACACGGTTTAAAAAATGTTCTGCGGCGGCAGTGTCATCGGTGATAATGGCTTCAGTGTGGCCAGACCCATGCGTGCTAATATGGTCAACAGCTTCATCAACACCATCAATCATTTTAATCGAAATAATGCTGTCCAAATATTCAGTGTCCCAGTCTTCATCGCTGGCCGCGCTTACGCGTGTATCGGCAGCTTGCACCATATCATCTCCGCGCACAGCGCAGCCATTTTCCAGCATAATCTCAATTAAAGGTTTGAGATGAGTTTCGGCGCAAGCGCGATCAATCAATAGGGTTTCGGTGGCACCACAAATTCCAGGCCGCCGCATTTTGGCGTTCAGGCTGACTTGTTTGGCCATTTCCAAATCCGCTGCTTGATGGATATAAGTGTGACAAATACCATCCAAATGCGAGAAGACAGGCACACGGGCGTCATTTTGCACACGCTCGACAAGGCTTTTGCCGCCGCGCGGCACAATCACATCAATTGTACCCTCAAGGCCAGCCAGCATCATGCCAACAGCGGCGCGGTCAGTGGTAGGTACAAGCTGCACACACGCTTCTGGAAGCCCAGTTTCGGACAAGGCTTTGGCAAAGCAATCGGTAATGGCTTGTGCTGCATTTTGAATTTCTGAGCTGCCGCGCAAAATAACTGCATTGCCTGATTTTAAACATAAAGCGGCGGCATCGGCAGTCACATTCGGGCGGCTTTCATAAATCACCCCAATTACCCCCAAAGGCACCCGCACACGAGAAATGTTAAGGCCATTCGGTCGGCTCCAATCAGCCATCACATCACCGACGGGGTCGGGAAGGGCCACCACATCTTCCAAAGCTTTGGCAATGCCCTCCAGCCGTGCTTCATCAAGCGCAATGCGGTCAAGGCGGGCATTATTCAGCCCTTTTTCTTGTGCCAGCGCCATATCTTTGGCATTGGCGCTCAAAATAGTTTCAGCTTGGGCGCGCAATTCATTGGCTGCCGCCAATAAAGCTTTATCTTTTTGTGCGCTTGAGGCTGTGCCTAATACCCGTGACGCGGCGGCGGCTCTGGCACCCATTTCATTCATGATATTCTGCAAATTATCGCTCATATTTCTTTCTCTCGTCCTATTCGCCTTTGATATTGGGTTGCGATTATGATTTGTCGACTTGATGTGTCAGCACCATATTATCGCGATGCACCAATTCTGTGCGACCATAATAATTCAAATTATCCTGAATTTCATCGGTTTGTTTGCCCATCATATCGCGGGCTTGTTTATCGCTATGCTCGACCAGGCCGCGGGCAATCTCTTGCCCATTTGAATCAATAATCGCAACACAAGTGCCGCGCTCAAATTGACCCTCAACTTTTACCACACCTATAGGCAATAGGCTTTTACCATTGGTCAATGCTTGTGCTGCACCGGCATCAATATGTAATTGACTGCCTGATTGTAAGCTGCCTGCAATCCAAGATTTGCGCGCCGCATGAGGCGCCTGATTGGCTTGAAAAAAAGTACAATTCTGCGTGCCTTGCATAAGTTGCGATAAATTATGGGGTTGGCGGCCATCGGCTAAAATCATATGCCCGCCTGCTTGTGTGGCAATGCGCGCAGCTTCCAGCTTGGTAATCATGCCTCCGCGACTATAGCGACTGCCACTTTCACCCGCCATATCATAGATATCAGATGTCAATTCTTTGACCTCGCCAATATGAGCGCTGGCGTCACCAATTTTGGACGGGTCAGTGTAAAGCCCGTCCACATCGGATAATAAAATCAAGCAATCTGCTGCCATCATGCTTGAAACCCGTGCGGCCAGCCGGTCATTATCGCCATAGCGAATTTCTTGGGTAGCGACTGTGTCATTCTCATTGATGATAGGGATAACCCCGAGTGCCAACAGGGTGGTGAGGGTGCCGCGCGCGTTTAAATAACGCCGTCTTTGTTCAGTATCATCAAGGGTCAGTAAAATTTGCGCGGCGCGACAATTTTGTTCAGCCAATACATCGCGCCATGCATGAGCAAGGGCAATCTGGCCAGTTGCTGCTGCTGCCTGGCTTTGTTCAAGTGTCAGGGTTTCTTGGGTGAGGCCCAATTCGCCGCGCCCAAGTGCAATCGCGCCTGAAGAAACGAGAATGATTTCTTGCCCGTTTTTTTGCGCTTTAGCAATGTCGGCTGCCATGGCTTGCATCCAAGCATGACTCAGGCTGCCCTCTTCATCTTCCATCAAAAGAGCGGAGCCAACTTTAATGACAATACGCTTGGCATTTGTTAAAGCCTTTTGCGCGGATATGTTAATGGGTGATGACATGACTTTTATTTCTCAAAATTTCTATAATTTTATCATTTCTATAATTATACGCTAAGGCCGCCAGCCGCCTTGTGCTTCCATTATTTGGGCTTCATCGCTTTCTGTCTGCCGATGATCCAGCCGCGTTAAGATTTCGGCCAGCAAAGGCTCAACCTGCAAGCGCGTGGCGCCTGAAATGGTCCAAATATTTTTTACCGAGGTTTTTGCCGCCTCTGCTAGCTCCTGGCGTTTTGTTTCAATTTCTGCTTCGTCCAAAATATCGCATTTGTTCAACGCAATGATTTCAGATTTCGCGGCAAGGCCCGCATCATAGGCGGCAAGTTCTTGTCTGATGGTTTGATAGGTTAAACCGACATCTTCTTGGCTGCCATCAACCAAATGCAAGAGCATGGCGCATCGTTCAACATGTCCTAAAAAGCGGTGCCCCAAACCCGCACCCTCTGACGCACCTTCAATCAGGCCGGGTATATCGGCTATGACAAATTCACGCCCTTTGGCGCCCACAACCCCTAAATTGGGGTGGAGGGTGGTGAAAGGGTAGTCGGCTATTTTGGGTTTGGCGCGTGTTACACCGGATAAAAAAGTTGATTTACCGGCATTGGGTAGCCCCAATAATCCGACATCGGCAATCAGTTTGAGGCGTAACCAAATCCAGCTTTCGCGGCCCTCAAGGCCTGGATTGGCATGGCGCGGCGCTTGATTGACAGGGCCTTTGAAACGGGCATTACCAAACCCACCATTGCCGCCCTCTGCCAATAAAACACGCTCCCCAACTTCGGTTAAATCCGCAATCAGAGTTTCGTTATCTTCAGCAAAAATTTGCGTACCAACAGGCACTTTCAATATTTTATCGTCGCCATGACTGCCCGAGCGGTTTTTACCCATACCATGCCCGCCAGTGCTGGCTTTAAAATGTTGTTGGTAGCGATAATCGATTAATGTGTTCAGACCATTAACGCATTCGGCATACACATTACCGCCGCGCCCGCCATCGCCGCCATCGGGCCCGCCATATTCGACATGCGCTTCACGGCGAAAACTCACCGAACCAGCACCGCCATTGCCTGAGCGTATATATACTTTTGCCTGATCAAGAAACTTCATGGCGTCAGTTTATCCCTATTTCAATTTTTAACAGCAAAAAAACAGCAATAAAAAAGGGAGATGGTGCCATCTCCCTTTTTAATTACGTTGTGATGGCAGTTCAGTCCGCTATCCGGACAGAACACCTGCCGGAATTATTCAGCCGCTTGGGCTGCCGGTGTGACCGAAACAGTTGTTCGGTTGCCACGTGCTTTACCAAATTGCACCTTGCCTTCGACAAGGGCAAAAATAGTGTGGTCTTTACCCATACCGACATTATCACCTGGGTGCCATTTTGTGCCACGCTGGCGGATAATGATGTTTCCGGGAATCACATGTTCACCGCCAAATTTTTTGACGCCTAAACGGCGGCCAGCACTATCGCGGCCATTACGTGATGAACCACCTGCTTTTTTATGTGCCATATGCCTTACTCCTTATCGTCGCTTGCGTCTTTGGCTGCTTTTTTTGGCGCAGCTTTTTTTGGCGCAGATTTGCTAATCGCAGTAATTTTAACTTTGGTTAAATCCTGGCGATGTCCCAATTGGCGACGATAATTATGACGGCGTTTGAATTTAATCACGTCTATCTTATCACCGCGCGTTTGTTCAATAACTTCAGCTGTAACACTGGCGCCTGAAACGACTGGCGTGCCAATAGTTGGTTTCTTGCCAGCTTCGCCAATCATTAAAACATCAGTGAGCTTAATTTTATCGCCTGCATCTCCTGCTAAGCGCTCAAGCTCAATCACATCATCTTTTGCAACCCGGTATTGTTTACCACCGGTACGGACGACCGCATACATGGGCTTTATCCTCTGTTTTATCAACGTTAATGCCCATTATGAAGCGCATTGGCGTTGAATTAATATCACACAATCATACACACCCTAAAGGGAGTGCAATTTTGGGGCAATATACAGTCTCAGCAGGGCAAGTCAAGCCTGCAAATGGATTAAATAACATTCAGGAAAAAAATAGAAAACCACGTTTGTTGCATAAATACAACAGGGTAAAATCATGTGATATCAAGACTTTACAGAGCGGCTAAAAAAGTGCTGAATAGGGGTGTCTGGCAAGACTTAAGGTGTGGTTAGCTGCTGCGCGTTATGTCTTGTTTAATCTGTTTATTGGGGAGGGAGCTTATGACGCTCAAATTGACCAAAAAAACAGCCTTTGCTGCGTTGATTGCAAGTTTTGCATCATCAACTTTTGCAATGGCTAATGTTGACGAAATTGTCGTAACAGCGGCAAAGCGTGAACAAACACTTCAAGAAGTGCCAATATCTGTTTCTGTAACACCTGCAGAAACAATTGAGCAGGCACAAATTGTTGATTTGCTTGATTTGCAATCAGTTGTACCATCTTTGCGGATTTCGCAGTTGCAATCGTCAGCCAATGTGAATTTCATTATTCGTGGTTTTGGTAATGGTGCCAATAATCCGGGTGTTGAGCCTTCAGTTGGTGTTTATATTGATGGTGTCTATCGTTCCCGCTCAGGTGCATCAATCGCGGATTTACCAACAGTTGAACGCGTTGAGGTTCTTCGTGGCCCGCAATCAACATTGTTTGGTAAAAATGCGTCTGCTGGTGTCATCAGCATTTCAACAGCTTTGCCAGAAGATGAATTTGGTGGCATGGTTGAAGCCAATTTTGGTAATTATGGATCGGCTATTATTAAGTCATCCATTACAGGCCCTTTATCTGACTCAACAGCATTCCGTTTGTCAGCCAGCATTAACGAAAATGATGGTTACTACACAAATGTGACCAATGGCGAGAGCTTAAATGGACGTGACCGTTGGCAGATGCGTGGACAAATCCTGTCACAATTAAATGACTTTGTCAGTTTACGCGTGATTGCAGATTATAACTCTTTAGAAGAAAAATGCTGCGGTGCCTCTATGTTGGTTGAGGGCGGCGCATCAGCCGTTGCCAATGCCATTACAGCTGGCTATGTCGCGGCATTGGGTCTGAACCCCATCAACCCACGCGTTGGTGATGACAGCCGTGAAATCGGTTTGAGCCGTAACCCAACCAACAAGCTTGAGGGTAAAGGTGTTTCTGCTCAGTTCGATATTGATTTGACCAATGTGGCTGTGACCTCAATCACATCATATCGCGAACAAAATGTGACTTCCGAAACGGATGGCGATTTCAACTATGCTGACTTGCTCGGTAATAATGAAATTGATGACTCATTTGAGACATTCACGCAGGAGTTCCGTATTCAGTCAACAGGCGAGGGTCCATTGCAGTGGATGCTTGGTGCTTATTATTTTGATGAAGATGTGAAGCATTTCCGTGATGTGATTTATGGTAATGATATTGGCACATATGTGAACTTCCTCGTTCAAGGCGCCACAGGTTGTTTGACCGGTGCAGCTACATGTACTGATTTGGTAGGCGTAGCCAATACGCTCACTCTGCTTGGTGCGGGTCTGACACCTGGCACAACCGCGCAAAACGCTGCGACTGTCGCTGGTGTTCCAGCATTGCAGGCAGCTGCAACCGCGCTGCGTGGTTCTTGGTATCAGCCTGGTCAGGGTCTGATTGGTGAAAACTTTGATATGCAAAACGAAGCAATTTCAATCTTCGCCAATTTTGATTACGACATTAGAGACAGCCTGCGTTTGTCACTTGGATTGAACTACACAGAAGATGAAAAAGCAGTGTCTTCAAATGTGGTGATTAATGACCCATTTGCGGCTTTGCCATTCGCTGGCAACCCGCTGACAGCAGGTCTTGTACCATTGCAGTTCTTCCCACCATATGGCAACTATCCAAACGCAACAGAAACAGGCATTTTTGAGTCAGATGAGTTGACGCATAATTTGCGCATTTCTTATGATTTGGATGACAGCACAAATATTTATGCTAGCCACTCAACGGGTTTCAAAGCGACTTCAGTGAACATGTCTGTTGACTCACGTCGTTGTGCAACCAATGCTTATTCTCTGAACTGTCGTGCGGCAGGGCCAGAAGAAGCCACCAATATTGAAATTGGTTTGAAGAAAAACTTTGGCAATGGGTTCGTCAATGTTGCTCTGTTTGAGCAAGAAATTGATGGTTTCCAGTCTAACCTGTTCTCCGGCACTGGCTTTAACTTGATTAATGCTGGTCGTCAGGTTCACAGAGGTGCGGAGATTGACTCGCTCGTGGCTGTTAATGAAAATCTAACAGTAACATTTGCGGCAACTTATTTGGACCCAGAATATGAAACTTACAACGCAACGCCAGATCTGACAGGTCTGGAGCCTGCAGGTGTGAGTGAGCTGAGTGCAAACATTGCTGCTCTTTATGAGTATAATATCGACCAAGACCATGAAGCATGGTTCCGCGTTGAATATATGCATGAGAGTGATGTGCAAGTTGTTGACAATGTAGCGAAATCAATCGCCAGCCGTGAAGTTGAATTAGTTAATGCCAGCTATGGTGTTAAAAATACAAAATATGGCTGGGAGTTCCGTTTGTGGGGTCGTAACCTGACAGATGAGGACTTCTTGATTTCAGCTTTCCCAACAACAGCTGCAACAGGAAGCTTTACAGGCTATGTCAGCGCACCGCGCACATATGGTCTGGCCATTCGTCAAAACTTCTAAACGACGAAGCAGCAAATAAAGATAAGAGCGGGGCTTGCCCCGCTCTTTTTTTATCGCAATTCAAAATGCACAAGATCAGCGAAATTTTCATCATGCATTTGCCCGTTTTGGTTCCAATCGCCGCCCCAAACCAACTCATGAGAAATACGCCCTTGCGTTTTTAACGCCCAAGCAATGGCGCGCGCATGGCCAGCCAGATAGGCAAAGCTCGCCGTATTTTGCCAATCGACACCGCCTTTTATATCGGCGCGATAAGGCGCCACATCAACCGCCATTGCGGGCTGGCTATTATGACGACTATGGGGATAGCGACATTTGCTGAAACCTTGCTCATAGAGCTTGTTTTGGCTCTTGGCATCGCGATAACCCGCCAGAATACTGCAATCCATTTGCGTGATAAGTGTGGAGAAAATCAGCTGCAAATCTGCATGACAGCTTTTTAACTGTGTCAGTGAGTTTTTGCTATATCGATAAGGGGGCGGCATATCATTTCTGGTTTTGGTTCCAATTTTTGACGATTTTACGCCAACTGAAAGCCGCGGGGATAGGGTTAGAAATTATGAAGCCAAAAAGTAATTTAACAAAACCAAACCATAAACCAGCCCCACCAGACACATGGCCAACATCACCGCCGCGCTGCCATAATCTTTGGCGCGTTTTGACAATCCATGTTCATCAAAAGATATGCGATCAATTGCGGCCTCAATGCTGGAGTTAAGAAGCTCGATGATGAATACCAGAAAAACAGAGGCGAGCATGAGGATTTTCTCAACCAAACTGACAGGGAGGAAAATTGCCAAGGGGACCAGAAAGCTGGCAACAAAAACTTCCTGACGGATGGCACTTTCTTCAATCCAAGCAAATTTAAATCCCGACAAGCTATTCAATAGTGCGTACCACGCCCGCTTTATCCCTGTATTTCCCTTATGTGGATTATCCGAGAATTTGTAATCACCCATTTTAAAACCCTCAATCTTCTCGTTTGAAACTGTTGTTTTTAAGGTTACAATATTTTTCATGAATGTGAACATGAATGAAAAATTTTAGTCGGAGGGGTTTATGGATTTAGTGCAAATGGAACGGATTAAGCGGTTGAAATATAGCTATTGCCGCGCGATTGATAGTTGCGATATTGAAGCGCTGACACAGATTTTTACAGAAGATGCCGAGATTTGTTATGAGGGCGGCAGCTATAAGTTTGAAGCCAAAGGGCGTGCTCAAATTCTGGAAGCGATGAAATTTGCTTTCCACGATAAATTGGTTTCTTGTCATTCTGTCACCATGCCCGTGATTGATATAACGGGTTCGCATACGGCCAAAGGGCAGTGGCGATTATTAGATTATGCTTTAAATTTGGCCGAAGATAATAAAGTGACAGTTGGGGCATCTGAATATGTTGATGATTATGTGTTGGGCGATGATGATGCTTGGCACATTCACCGCTCGCGCTATACACGGGTTTATGAGCAGGTTTTCCAACAAGGCGAGCATAATTTAACCCATTACCAGCTTGGCGGCGGATTGGTGCCTGGCCCGTTCACCTATCAGGGTGACTAGTGTCTAGAGGGATAAAAGCATAAAAAAAACGGCGATAAGTTTTCCTATCGCCGTTTTTATTTGAAGAGTGGACTATTTTTTAATCGCCCCCATGATTAACCCCTCATAACGTTTGGAATAAGGTGGGAGATTAATCAAGAAATTTCTAAACCGATCAAGCGGTTGGATGACAACGGAGCGCGCATTTGACATTTCTTCAAAGCCTCTAAAGCCGCCAATGCGTCCCATGCCCGATGCGCCCGTGCCACCAAAGGGCAGATGCGGGTTGGTGCCGGACTGAATGCAGTTATTATTCACCACGGCAGAGCCTGAATTACAAATACTGAGGAAATAATCAATCGCGCTCTTATCTGTCGCATAGACATAATAGGCCAGTGGATTGGGACGCTGGGCAATGATGCCCGGAAGCTCCGTGCGCTCCTTAAAGGTCATCACCGCAAGTACGGGGCCAAATACCTCTTCTTGCATAATGCGCATATCTTCCGTCACATTGGTCAAAATGGTCGGCTCAATAATGCGTTTTTCAGGGAAATTTTTGCCGCCAAAAGCAAGTGTCGCCCCTTTTTCAAGCGCGTCATCAATCAAGCCGACAATACGCTGATGGTGTCTGTCATTAATGATGCAATTCATATTGGGTGAATTTTCAAAGCCAGTTTGTTCGGCATTATATTGCTCTGTCATTTTGACTTTAAGGGTTTCGACTAGCTCATCAGCAATGCTTTCATGCGCAATGACATATTCAGGTGCGATGCATACTTGCCCCGCATTCATCACCCGCCCCCAAGATAGCTTGGTTGCTGTATCATCAATATTAGCCGAGCTGTCGATAATCACTGGCGACTTGCCACCCATTTCAAGAGTGACAGAGGCAAAATGGTCGGCCGCTGCTTTCATCACAATCGCCCCGACAGTATAACCGCCAGTGTAATAAATATGGTTAAAGGGGAGCGCGAGGAGTTCTTGCGCAATGGCCGCATCGCCTTGAAACACAGCTACCTGGTCGGCGGTGAACACTTCTTGGACAATATTTTCAACCACTTGCGCTGAGTGTAGCGCCAGTTCAGACGGTTTAATGGCCACTGTATTACCTGCCGCAATGGCCGCAATGGCTGGGATAAAACATTCCGCAATTTGGGCGTTCCATGCGGAAAGATTCAGCACAACGCCTTTGGGGTCATAGCGAATTTCGCATCGCTTGCCCATTGTGGCCATTGAGTTTGGGACTTTTTTGGGCTTCACCCATTTTTTAAGATTTTTTGAAATAAAATCAATTTCCCCTTTTATCATCATCAGCTCTGCCGCCGCGTCCAGCTTGTGGCTATTGCGCTCTTGTTTGGCAGCGTCATAAATCGCGTCTTGATGGTCAACAAGGCTTTCCCAAAGTTTTTTCAACAATGCATTGCGCTCAGCAGCCGTGCTTTGGCGCATTTGCACCGCGCCTTCTTGGAGTTGTTTAAATTTTTGTGCAGTATCACTCATCATTTTCTCCTGTAACTGGTGCTATTTCTTTGGAATTTTGAACGCGCCCTGAATAATGCTCTCAAAGGTCAGCGCGGGTAAAATTTTGTGAAGCAAGGGCATGAGTTTAACATCTTTGCCGACCATATAGCTGGGTTTCCATTTTTTAATAGCCAGCAAGCCTAAAACCTGATTGACGACATCAACGGGGTCATTGCCTGTATCAATAATGCTTTGCGGCAAGACTTCGGTAGTTGTGGCGCCTAGATGCGGAAAATAAACATCCTTCATCTCTGGTGACACTTCTTTCCAAATATTTTGAGTGGACTCAAATGGATCCTTAGTCATATGGGTTTTCACTGCGCCTGGCTCAATAGATGTCACTTGCACCCCTAAGGCTGCTAATTCGTGCCGCATGGTAAGGGTCATGCCAATCACCGCATGTTTGGACATATTATAGACACCAGATGCTGGCGGGTTGGCTTTGACCGCCCCAGAGGCAAAATTAATGACCCGTCCTTTATTTTGTCGAATAAAAGGCAAAAAGGATTGGCAAACGCGCATCGGCCCCCAAGTGTTAACCTCGAACATAAAATGCCCGCGCTCAATATCTGCGCCTTCAATCACACCAATACCAATATTCGCGATACCAGCATTATTAATGAGCAAATCTAGGCCACGCCCGTCTAAAAGTTTAGCAAGCTCTTGACTGCTTTTTTTGACAGACTCATCATTTGTGACATCTTGTTCAATTGCAGTGATATTGTCATAAGGTAAAAGCTCAGATGTATCTGCACCCGGCACAACCCCCGCATAAACTTCCCATCCGCGATCAGATAAGGTGCGTGCCATTAAAGCGCCCATACCCATGGCTGCCCCTGTGATAAAAGCTGTTTTTTTGTTTGTCATGTTTTCCCCCTCGATGAAACTTTTCTATTTCAAATGACTTTAAAATAATTTCAGAACCCCATTCAGAAAATATCAAACAGGCGAATGTGTCAACTATTTAACCCTCAAAATTCGCTATTTTTCATCCTTTTGTTTTCTTATTGTGGTTTTAGCTCTTGTTTTACATTCTGTGTCTTTCTAGACTTTATGAAACAGGAGGGGGTAAATAATGACACAAAGAAAATATGCATTGGTGACCGGTGCGTCAGCTGGTATTGGGCAGGAATATGCCGATGTTTTGGCGCAAAATGGGTATGATTTGGTTTTAACGGCACGGCGCGAGGAGCGGCTGGCTGAGCTTGCGGGTGAACTGGAGACCAAATATGGCATTCAGGTGCATTATTTCGCGCATGATTTATCTGACCCCAAAGCGGTGGGTAAGCTTGTAAAAAATATTGAAAAGGCTGGTTTGGAAATTGATTTCCTACTCAATAATGCGGGTTATACCGTGCCGGGTAAATTTGATATGGCCAAATGGTCCGCCCAGCAAGAACTCATCACCACCATGCTGGGCGCGCCCAGCGAGTTGATTCATGCTTTTGGGCCTAAAATGCGTGAAAAAGGGCGCGGCTATATTGTGAATGTGGCCTCCGTAGCCGGGCTTTTGCCAGGCGCACCGGGCGGCACGCTTTATGGGCCGATTAAAAGTTTTGTGGTTAAATTCTCACAAGCGCTTTATGCAGAATATGCGCCCTCGGGTGTGCATGTGCAGGGGCTTTGTCCGGGATTTGTGATGAGTGAATTTCACGATATGGCTGGCAATCGAGATAAAATGAACCGTTTGCCAAAATATATGTGGCTGGACCGCCGCTACTTATGCGAGACCAGTTTTCAAAATGTGATGGTCAATAAAGGGCCGATTTGTGTGCCAGGCCTTTTTTATAAAGTGCTGACCAGCATTGTTAAACTCTTACCAAGCAATTTTGCCGCCCGTCAATTAGCGCGCCATGACCGCAATGCCGCGACCCTGCCGCACCACGCTCGCGAAAAGTAATAGGAGTCAAAATGTCAGATATGGATAAACAACTCGCCCGCTTGCTTGATAAAGAAGCCATTCGCGAATTGGTTCAAATATATTGCCGTGCGGCCGACCGCCATGACCATGAATTAATGCGCAGTCTTTATCATGAAGATGCTTTTGATGATCATGGTAGTTTTTTTAAAGGCTCGGCAATGGAATTTATCGACATGTTGCCAGATATTCAAAAGCCAATGGCGATTTTACACCATAATGTCACCACCCATAATATTATGTTTGACGATGAGCGCCCCAATTATGCTGAGGGTGAAACCTATTTAATTGCGTTCCATAAAGTGCAAGCTGACCCTGAGCAAGAAGGGGAAGATGTTCTTGTTGGCGGCCGATATTTTGACAAATATGAAAAACGCGATGGGGTTTGGAAATTTCTCGCCCGTTCAATTGATGCGGATTGGGTTTACATTAGCAACCCATCTGCGGTGAGGCTCGACCACCCCATGATGGAGGGTGTGCATATTGGCAAGCCCGGCACGGGTGACCCGTCATATGAGTTGTTGAAATTATTCAAGCCAGGCCCACGAAAACTCTAGCATGGGTGGCAAAAGCCATAAAATCATCTGAATAAAGATTATGTATTATTAAGGGAGTGAACATGAATATTTTAATTGTTGGGGGGACAGGGTTAGTCGGTTCTGAAACAGCGCGTTATTTGAAAGGGCAGGGCCATGAGGTCACGCTAATGTCGCGCAAGCCTGCCAGCGCGGGTGTGCCAGCACAATTTCCGCATCGGGCTTTTGATTATATTGAACAAGACGCCACGCCGGATATGTTTGCCGGTTTTGATGGTGTGGTTTTCGCCGCCGCTGCCGATATTCGCTATGTACCAGAAGGTGCGGATGTTGACGCTTTTTATCTGCATGCGAATGGTGAGCGCGTGCCAGCCTTTATGGCAGCAGTGAAAGCGGCAGGTGTGCCATCGGCGGTTTACATAAGCAGCTTTTATCCGCTTGTTGCACCGGAACTGATTGAAACCAATACCTATGTGCGCTCCCGCCATTTGGCTGATGAGGCTGTTATGGCGCTTGCTGATGATAATTTTCGCGTGTGCGGGTTAAACGCCCCCTTTATTGTAGGCCATATAGATGGCGTCCCCGCCCCGCATTTAGATTATATTGTTGCCTATGCGGCGGGCCATCTTGACGGCGTACCATTGGTTGCGCCAAAGGGCGGCGTTAACCATATATCAAGCCTTTCGGTCGCCGAAGCGATTGCCGATGCCCTGCAAAATGGCCAGCCGGGCCGCGCCTATTTAATCGGTGATGAGAATCTGGACTGGAAAACTTATTTTGAAATTATTTTTGAGGCCGCAGGCAACCCGCAAGATTTGCCCGTGAGCGAAGACGAGCATCCGCTCTTGCCTGACGCAATTTTATTTTGTGGGCGTAATGCCACAGTTCATTTTGAGCCTGACGAAGATGCGCCGGCTTATGGTCGCAAGCGTATTACCGAAACCATTCAGAAATTAGTGGCCGCTTGCGCGTCATGATATTTTATTTTCATAATTTGAGGAGTTTGCCATGACTGTTTTTCCTGAAACTGAAGTGCGCGCCGCCGCAGAAAGGCTTATTGCCCATCACGATCAAGCTTCAGAGGTGACGGATTGGACTTTTTATGTGGACCAGACTTATACGCCCGATGCCGAATATATTTGTGAGTATGCAGGCTTGCGGGTGACGAAAGCTATTGGTCGTGAGCAAATTAAGGCAACGCATTATGGTGATGATATGGGCGGGTTTGAAGAGTGGACTTTTCCTTATGAAGGCTATGCGGTGAATGGTAATCAAATTATCACACGCTGGTGGAATCGAGGGCCGGGCAAGCGTCCAGACGGCAGCTATTATCAATCACCAGGCGTGTCTTTCATCACTTATGCGGGTGATGGCATGTTTTCGCATCAGCATGATATGTTTGATTTAGCGCATCAAATGCTCTTATGTGATGAGTTGGAAGCGGCGGGGTTGCTCTCACCAAAACTAAAACAAACATGGGTGACACCAATGAAGCAGCTTCTCATTGATGCGCTGACTAAAACCCCATGAAAATAAATGATGAAAGACTAAGTCATGCGCGCTTTTTTCCAACGGCTCAAATATAAGAAGACTATTTCCATCATATCTTTTTTCGTGGTGGTGATTGCTGGATATTATATTCTATCGCAAATCACGACCCATCCGCTGGACAAGACAGTTATTGTGGCGCCGCCAGTTTCGCCAAAATCAGCCCCAGAGCGCTATGCTTTTGGCTATCAGCCAGCTTTTTCTTATACAGAAGAGCGCGTGCAATGTACCGAACAATATCCAACCAAAAAAGCTTTTTTTGGTGATTTGCATGTGCATACGGCATTGTCTGCCGATGCTTATCCAGATGGTACGCGGGTATATCCAAAAGACGCTTATCGCTTTGCTAAAGGAGAGGCAATCTCGCTGCCGGTTCGTGACGGGGAGGCCGAGAAAATGCTGCAGCTTGTGCAGCCATTGGATTTTGTGTCTGTCACGGATCATTCTGACACATTGGGTGAGGGTTATATTTGCCGCACGCCGGGGGCGTTTGCTGGTTATGATTCAAAAGCCTGTCAAAAATTCCGTGCTGGTGGGGAAGCGGGTGTGCGGGTTTTGATGAGTTCTGCCGCGCGTTTAAAGCCGACCCGAAATCAAGACGTATGCGGGCCTGATAATCGCGATTGTGAAGCAGCGGATAAAATTGTTTGGCAATCACTTATTGCTGCGGCTGAAGAAGCAGATGATAAAAGCGCAGCATGTGAATTCACAGCTTTTATTGGTTATGAATATACCCGCAGCACCAACGCTATGCATTTGCATCGCAATACGATTTTTAGAAATGCGCAAGTGCCTGACAAGCCTGCAACCGTTTTTAATCATCGCCGTGTGCATGATTTACTCACCCATTATGAAACCGCGTGCCGTGAGGGCATAGAAGCCTGTGACGTGATTTCAATTCCCCATAATTCTAATATTTCAAGTGGCAACACATTTAACCCACGAGAGCTGGACGGGTTCTCAGATGACAGCCAGCAGGCATTTCGCCTGATGCGCCAACGCTATGACCGCTTGATGGAAATTACCCAACATAAGGGCGCGTCAGAATGTGTGAACCGTGCGACGGATATTTTGGGTGATGTTGATGAATTATGCGATATTGAGGCATTGCGTCAATTTGGGCGCGAGGCTGTAGCGATTGATTTTACAGGCTATACACCGCTTTATTATAAGACCGAAAGTGAAGAATGCGGGCCAGAGCAATTTGACGAATCCACCAATTTATATAAAGGGTTTTGTTTATCATCACGTGATTTTGCGCGCGGTGCTTTGCTTGAGGGTTTGGTAGAAAAAACAAAATATGGTGAAAACCCGTTTGAGTTTGGGTTTATCGGCAGTACAGATACGCATTTGGGTATTCCGGGTTATACAGATGAAAAAAATTGGCAGGGGCATATTGCTTATGAGACCGATTTAAAAGGGCGGCTGGGTGAGTCGGCGCTTGGGCGATATAACCGGCTGATCTCGAACCCGGGCGGTTTGGCGGGTGTTTATGCCAGTGAGCGTTCGCGCGATGCGATATTTCATGGCATGAAACGCCGCGAAGCTTTTGCGACATCTGGCCCGCGCATTGAACCTCGTTTTTTTGTCGGGCATTTTCCAGCGAATATGTGCCAACGCGGCGATGCGTTAGAAATTGCTTATCAAAACGGCACACCTATGGGGTCAAGCCTACCAGCTCAGACTGCGACATTCAGTTTTTGGTTGGAAGCGAAAGCAGACCCACGCTCAAACCCTTTGCAGAAACTGCAACTCATAAAAGGTTACATTGATGCGCAGGGGCAAAAGCACAACAAAGTGATTGATGTGGTAGAGCAGGAAAGCACGAGGCTGTGCAGCCTCTATACGGATGTGGAATATGAACCTTCGCAGCCGAGTTATTATTATTTGCGTGTTGTGGAGACTGCCTCACCACGCTGGAGTGCCTATCAATGTGGGGGCTTGCCAGAAGCTGAGCGGCCAGAGGAGTGCGCTGATTTACTTAATCAGGAAACTATTGAAATGGCGTGGTCGTCCCCGATTTGGTTCACGCCGGAAGCTGCCCCTCAAATGCCTGCAAAAATATTGGATCAAATGACAGGGCATCAACATCAGGAGAAAATCGGCAAATAAATTATGCCTATGCCGCGCCTTCTAAATGAGCCTTGAGGTGAGTCAGTAAGTTTTGATAAAATTTATTGTGTAGCTTTGCCCCTGTCAGCCAAATGCCGAGCTTGGCGCCAAATGTGTTGCCTTTCACTGTGCAATTAAAAGCGACCCGGCACCCCTCTCCTTCGGCAATGAATGTCCAAACGCCCGTGCCGAGCAAATCGCCCTCAATATAGCTCTCTTCAAGGCGCTGGCCTTCTTCAATGCGGTCAATGCGCCGAATGAATTGCGATAAAACCCGTTTTTTTCCAACCCGATGCTGCACAAGACAGCCTTCCGAGATGTTGTCTGCATCAATAATCTGGCATTGATATTCTGGAAACCAACTATTCAGGTGATTATAATCCGCAATGGCCGCAAAAGCGCGCGCGGGTGGGGCGGCAATATACATCTCATCTAGTGCTGTCATTTGTGCCATGATTAGCCCTTATGGTTGCTTAAATGCCATAACCGCCGGCTACGGAAATTTGCTGCCCCGTCACATATTGCGCTTTATTTGACGCAAGGAAAACAGCCGCGTGGCCGATTTCTTCTGGCTGCCCCCAACGTTTAAGCGCAAGATTTTTCTGTACCTCTTCAACCCAGACATCGTCAAAGACCCCTTGCGCACTCAATTCTAAAAACATGCCCGCTTCAATCACGCCAACCAGCACGCTATTGGCACGAATATTAAAGCGCCCCTCTTCACGCGCAATGCCTTTTATCAGGCTTTCATTGGCGGCTTTTGGGCAGACCGACAGATAATCGCGCTCAGGGAAGCTCAGCTCCCCAGCTGAACCAAGATGCACAATCGACCCGCCGCCCTGTTCTTTCATATGGTCAAGCAGGCTTTTACAGGCATTAAAAAAACCATGCACCTCTGTATCAATAGCCTTTTTCCATTGCTCAGATGTGGATTCAGAAATCAGCACTTGCTCAACCAAAGGCCCTGCGCCCCAAACCAATGTGTGAATGCGCCCGTGTGTTTCAATCGCTTCCGCCACCGCTTTGGCTAGCCCCTTTGTATCGGTGACATCGCATTGATGTAGGCTGGCTTTTTGTCCTTCTTGTGCAATGTCTTGTGCAAGTTGGTTGGCGGTTTCTTCTCTTGAGCGCCACATAATTGCGACATCGCTCCCAGCTTTGGCAAATTCTTTGGTAACAAATTGACCAATACCCCCTGTCGCCCCAAAAATGAGGGCGGCACCTTTTGGAAAAATTTTTTCTGACATGAAAAATCCTAATTTTTAAAAAATATGTTTCTACGACGCAATCTAATCTTCAGGGGAAATTCTGAAGCTGTCAAGCATCTGCTATAATTAGGCGGCTTATGGTTTTGATAAGCTGCTGGATATTTATAAATTTTGAATTAATATGTTTAAGAGTTTAACGGAAACATAATGATGCTTGAGCAATTAATACAAAGCAAAGTCACCGCTAATTTTGTGCCTTATTTCTTACTTGCCATTGTAATTGAAATGGTGGTTATTCGCGTATTTGCGGTCAAAGGCACAAAAGACCTAAAAGATGACGGTGTCAGTGTGTTTATGGGACTCATGTCAGTTATCACAAATGGGCTGACGGCATTTCTCACCGTATCTGTTCTGTTTTGGGTGGCGCAATATAGTGTGTTTGATATCCCCATTACCATCACCGCGCTTCTGCTTTGTTTCTTTATTGATGATTTGCGCTATTACCTTCATCACCGCATTGCCCATCGCTGCCGCTGGGTTTGGGCCATGCATTATATTCATCACTCAAGCAATCGATATTCTTTAGCTGTGGCGTTGCGGCAGGGTTGGACAAAACATTTTACAGGCACAATGATGCTCAAAGTGCCAATTGTCCTTTTAGGTTTTGACCCGTTCATGGTTATTTTTTGTGGGGCAGTTAATGCGATTTATCAGTTCTTTTTACATACAGAAAGCATTGGTAAATTGCCGCGTTGGTTTGAGTTTATCTTTAATACCCCGTCGCATCACCGTGTGCATCATGGGCGCAATCCACAATATTTAGATGCCAATTATGCTGGCACGCTGATTATTTGGGACCGTATGTTTGGGACATTTGTGGAAGAGCAAGAAGAAGTTGATTTTGGCCTTGTAGCGCCGATGACGACTTATAACCCTTTGCGTATCGCCTTTGGCGAATATTGGCGCGTGATACAGGATTTCTTTATGTCGGGCCTGACCTTGAAGCAAAGGCTGGCTTATGTTTTTGCCCCGCCTGGCTGGAGCCATGACGGCTCGCGCCAGTCCTCACATGATATTAAACGCGCGGCTGGACTTCTCCCCAACCAAGCCCCTGCCTCTAATGAAAAACTTGCTGCCGAATAATTTTTATTTGGTTTGTGGTCGTTGGGTGGCATAGCTAGCCATGCCTGCAAAAAGTTCGGCGATTTCTGGCTTGGCTTCTTGTGCGCCAAATTCCTGCCAGAGTGTGGCGCAATTCACCACAACGCGTTCACGGTCTCCCCAATCATCATAAACACCAAGCGATATGTCGAGTGCGGCCTCTAAATATCCCATACCAGAGTCATAGCGTTTTTTGGCTTCCATGCTTAATGTCGTGAGATAATCCCGCACATCGCGCACGCCTTGTTTTTCAGTTATCGGGCCATGACCTGGCACAATGGTCTCAACATCCATAGCTAAAATACGGTCGCAAGCATTAATCCAATTTTGGACGGGGCCTTCCCATATAATAGGATGCCCACCAATAAATAAAATATCACCTGTATAAACAGTTTTATCGGCTGGTACATAAACCAGCGTATCACCTGGTGTGTGAGCAGGGCCAACGGGTATCAGCTGCACTTTTTTATCACCTACACAAATTTCCGTTTCAGCATCAATCAGCGTGTCAGGTAATTTTTGCGTGACAGAGGGAAAATCAAATGGCCCGAAACAAGAAGTGAGATAGTCACCAAGCGTTCCGAGCTCGGGCGCCATATCCAAAAACCCTTGTACCAAAGCAGGGGTTTCTTCTTGCATATGTAGAGCCGTAGCACGATGAGCAATAATTTGCGCATCCGGACAACAGCAGTTCCCATTGCAGTGATCGCCATTGTGGTGTGTATTGACCAGCGTGTTAATCTGGCGCGCATCTGGGCTGGCATCGGCATAGGCACGCAACATGTCTTGGGTCAGCGGCACATCAAACAGCGTGTCAATGACAAGCGCCTCGCCGCTATCAATCACCAGCCCCGAATTGGACCAACCCCAACCGCCATCTGGCTGCAGCCAAGCATAAGCACCATTGCCGATTTGGTGCAGGCCTTTTTCATAAGCAAATTTAGGATGTGCATGAACCATATAAACCTCTCTTTCAGCAGATTATATCTATTGGCTTTAATTGACGATTAAAAAATGTAAAATGAAAACTCAAGTTGAGTTTAAGGGGTTTTTAATGATTGATGTTGCGTCTTTTACACCAGTGAGTTCTGGGGTGGGTGGTGTTTTAATTGGTCTGGCGGCGCTTGTGCTTTATGCGTTTAATGGTCGGGTTATGGGGGCAAGCGGTATTTTGGGCCAATTTATCAAGCCCGCATTTGATGTTGAAACAAACAAGAACCGAGGCTGGCGGGGTCTGTTTTTGCTCGGCACGATTGGCGGTGTTTTTGTGTTTATGTTTTTACGAGGTGGTTTTCCTGAAACCCAAATGGTCGCACAAGGCTGGTTGCTGGGGCTGGCAGGTTTGCTGGTTGGTTTTGGCACAGGGCTTGGGTCTGGCTGTACATCTGGGCATGGTATTTGCGGTTTGGCACGGTTTTCTGCTCGTTCATTGGTCGCGGTTATCAGCTTTATGTTAGTTGGTTTTGTTGTGACATATCTCATCAAGCATTTGGGGGGAGTGTGATGCAGTTACTCATCAGTCTTATAAGTGGCGTTTTGTTTGGCCTGGGGCTGTCTATATCTGGCATGCTCAATCCGCAAAAAGTGCAGGGCTTTTTAGATATTGCTGGGGCATGGGACCCATCGCTTGCTTTTGTAATGGGCGGTGGGTTGATGGTCAATCTTGCTGGCATATTGCTCATGAAAAAGCGCGGCACACCTTTTTTGGCGCAAGGTTTTCACATGCCGACCAGCACTTTGATTGATAAACGCCTCGTGCTGGGTGCGGTTTTATTTGGTGCGGGTTGGGCGCTGGCGGGGCTGTGTCCTGGCCCTGCGATTGCGAGTCTGGCCATGCTCACGCCTGATATTGGGTTGTTTTTCCTCTGTATGGTGGCGGGATTGCTGGTTGCACAGCGTGTTTGACAAAAGCAGGATTGCAAGAATATCAGCTCAAAAACGACTTCTCCTCTCCACTGTTACCTGCTAGCCTAATGGCATAAAATCAAGCGCTGGCATAAGGGGGAAGTTATGAAAACGGCGATTACAGAAATGTTTGGTATCGAGCATCCTATCATTCAAGGTGGCATGCATTATGTTGGCTATGCCGAGCTGGCATCGGCTGTGTCCAATGCGGGCGGGCTTGGTATCATCACTGGCTTAACACAAAAAACAGCTGATGATTTAGCCAATGAGATTGCGCGCTGCAAAGATATGACAGATAAGCCTTTTGGCGTGAACTTGACTTTCTTGCCAACGCTTAACCCACCAGATTATCCAGCCTATGTAAAAGCCATTATTGAGGGCGGTGTTAAAGTAGTTGAGACAGCTGGGCGTAATCCGCAAGAGGTTTTGCCCTATCTCAAAGATGCGGGAATTAAAGTCATTCATAAATGCACTTCTGTGCGCCATTCATTGAAAGCGCAGTCGATTGGTTGTGATGCGGTTTCTGTTGATGGTTTTGAATGTGGCGGCCATCCAGGCGAAGATGATGTGCCGAATATGATACTCTTGCCACGCGCAGCAGATGAATTGGAAATCCCATTTGTTGCTTCTGGTGGCATGGCGGATGCGCGCTCGCTGGTTGCGGCATTGTCAATGGGGGCAGAGGGCATGAATATGGGCACCCGCTTTTTGGCTACCAAAGAAGCGCCAGTGCATGAAAATGTCAAACAAGCCATTGTGCAGGCCAATGAATTAGATACGCGTTTGGTGATGCGGCCTTTGCGCAATACGGAGCGGGTTTTAACCAATGACGCTGTCGAACGACTTTTAGAAAAAGAAAAACAGCTGGGCGCAGATTTAAGTTTTGAAGATATTATTGATGAAGTCGCGGGGGTCTATCCGCGTATCATGAAAGAAGGCGATCTGGATGCAGGTGCGTGGTCCTGCGGCATGGTCGCTGGATTAATACATGATATTCCAAGCTGTGCAGAGCTTATCTCGCGTATCATGAAAGAAGCTGATGCGATAATTCATCAACGTCTCGCAGGCTTTTCAAAAGCTGGTTAAAGCGTTTGATGCAACTATTGGGCATTATACCATATCGGCGAGGAGTATGCGCGCTCGCGAATAACCGTTGCATGTTTGGTGATAGACGGGTCGGCCTCCAGCGCGATGGCATCAAGTAAAGTGTGTCGATAAGTCGGCATTTCCAGCACGCGCACATAGTAAAATGCATTTTGCGTTGGGTCGAAATCCGGATCTTGCCAGTAAAGTGAAAACTGCGCTACCCCGCCCTGATGTTCTGTAATGGCTCTATCTAAATCAACTTTTGATTGAGTAATATTTGCGCGCGCCACATCGTAAATTTTCTCATGTGATTTGCCCTCAGCATCAACCCAACCCTTGATGATTTGCACAATTTCCAAATCCTGGCTCAAAGGGTCTTTTGCGGCTTGGATTAAAAAGCTGGGTATTTGTCCCTTACTGGTTGGGTTCAATTCGCCCCCCATTGGCACGCCTTTGCGATAGCCAATGCGTGCGAGGTCGGTTTGGGTGGCGTCTTTTTTCTTAAATGCCCAGCCTGCAAAAAACCGCAAACCTATTCGGGGGCCTGAACTGGCGTAAACTTCGCGTCGTTTAAAAGCTGCCGCAATGGCCTCGCGGGTGTTTTCGGTGGCCCATACAGCTGACAGGCCCTGCGCAGCGGCATCCCAACCAACAGAGGTTGGCACGGTTGTTTTGTGTTTGTTTTCAGGCGTGCTGTCATTGGCATATTTGCCATGAAAATTACCCTCCTCAACACTCACTAATCCTGTGTGACTGTCTGAGGCGCCGACAACCCCAAATTTATAGGGGTTGATGCCGATTTTTGGCTCAAGCTCTAAGCCACGCTTTAGGGCAGAGCGCATGAAGCCGCCAATCTCCACAGTAGCTTTAATGGATTTCGTGCCATCAGCCAGCGTCGTGGTGCCGAGCAAATGTTCATATTTTTCAAAGCCAGCAAATTCGTCTAAGGGCGATAAAAGCGGGTGTGTCTCGCTATCACCTTTATATTGAATAACCTCTTCCACAGGCTCCCATTTTGCGCGCGCTTCGGCATAGGCGCGGTCAATAGGGTTCCCATCTTCGTCATTTTCAGGGAAAAATCGACCAAGCGATAAATTCATATTATGGCCAATGGCAATAAAATCTGTGTCATATTTTTCAGCTGTCGATTCCATCCAGGCCCAGAGGTCACGTGGTTTCATTGATTGAAAAGAAGAAAAGGGCAGGTATTTTTTGGCCTTCTCGCCGCCATTAGGGGTGAAAACAATGCGGTGCAAATTGACCGAATTTGGCATTGAACTCCATTCCCAGCCTGCAAAGCTGGTAAATATGCCGGGTTCATTATGCATATCAGCAAAATCTACCATTTTACTCCAAATGGAACTGCGGATATCATCAGCATTCATTTGCGCAATTTCTTCATTATCACCCGCCGCCTGATTAATGATTTCCGCAAAAATTTCATCTTCACGGCCATTTTGAAGCGCATCATAAATGCGCTTACCCATTGGGTAGCTGAGCAATTCAGGATTGCCCTTGTCAATTTCAGGGAATACACCAAGAAACTCTGCATGATCGGTCACAACAAGAAAATCAAGCGGGCGGTCAATGCGCACGCGCCCGCGATGGCCCGGGTGTATTACGGGTAAGCCTTTCGCATATCGATAGGCTGTATCCGGGTCAGCTGACCGATTGCCGAGCAAATATGCATCAAGAGAATATGATGTATGAAGGTGTGTATCGCCCCAATAGAGATTTGTTTGCGCCTGTGCTGAAGGTGCAACCACAAAGCCAATAAGCCATAAGCCTAAGCAAAATTTTCTGAAAGACATAACCAACCCCCTGTCGTGTTTTTATATTTTAAAGAATATCGCAGATATGTGTGATTACCAAGTGACGCGTTTGTAAAAATCACGCCCCTATTGGATAGGCTGGTATTTTAAGGATTTTTTTGGCATGCTGTTTAAATGAAATTTTAATATAAATTGGTGAGGGTAAAAATGAGTGAGCAGTTTTCGATTAAACCCTATGCGGAAGTTGAGCATTTTGTAGCACATACAGATGTGATTGTATGCGGTTTTGGCGGCGCAGGGGGCAGTGCTGGTTTAGAGGCTGCGAGAGCAGGCGCGCAGGTTATCCTGTTCGAGCGCGCAAGCGGGTCGGGCGGTTCAACGGGTTTATCTAGCTGTGAAATGTATTTAGGCGGTTCAGGCGGCACCAAATTACAAAAAGAATTAGGCTTTGAGGATAGCACTGAAAATATGATTGCTTATCTGGAAACCGCGTTGGGTGAGCGGGGAGATGCTGAAAAAATAAAACTTTATGCCGAAGGTGCGGCTGACCATTTTGACTGGGTTGAAAGTCTGGGGGTTACCTATAAGCGCGCGGTGATGATGGGGCGTGATGTTGTGCCGCTGACCGATGAGTCGCTTTTATTTACTGGCAATGAGCGCACCTTAGAATTTGCTGAAAAAGCCCAGCCTGTGCCGCGTGGGCATTTACCCTCACATGAGGGTGACTTTGGCGGCCGGATTTTTATGGACGCACTGACCGAAGCGGTTGAGGCGGCAGGTGTTGATGTGCATTACGATAGCCGCGTGATGCATCTATTGGTGCAAGAGGATGGCCGCGTTGCGGGTGTAGGCGTGCGCGAAGATAATCAAATAGTTTATTATGGGGCGCGACGCGGTGTTGTTCTTGCCTCCGGTGGGTTCATTATGAACCAAGAAATGACGCGGCGCTATTTGCCTGAAGTGCATGAATGGGCGACCCCTTATGGCAACCCTTACGATATGGGCGATGGCATTCAGCTTGGTATGGCAGCCGGTGGCCGCGTTATTAATATGGATGAGGCGTTTTTATCTTTTCCGCTTTACCCACCTGCTAAACTCACCAATGGTATTTTGGTTAATATGCGCGGTGAACGCTATGTCAATGAAGATGCGTATCTTGCTCGGCTTGGGCATTTTTCAAGTCTGCAGCCTGAGCAAAAAGTCTATTTGCTCGTAGACCAGGATGATTATGACCACCCGATGTATATTGAACGTCTCGATATGGTGGCTGTGGGCGACACAATTGAAGAAATTGCAAAAGAGGCAGGCTTTTTTCCAGCTGGCGCGTTAGAAGAAACCGTTGCTTATTTCAACCGCTTTGCTGAAAAGGGCGAGGATCCAAAATTCCGTAAGGCCAAAGAATGGCTGAAACCGCTGCGCGTTAAGCCATTTGCATTGCTGGATTTGTCTTTTGAAAGTCAAACAGCGGTAATTATGCCAGGCACAAAAGGGCCGTTAACTTTTTCTTTGGGTGGATTGGATACTTTACCATCTGGTGAGGTGAAACATGTAAGTGGTGGCGTGGTGCCGGGTCTTTTTGCGGCAGGGCGCGCGACGGCTGGCTTGCCGCGCACAGGAAAAGGCTATTCAAGCGGCATGTCTGTAGGTGATGCGACATTTTTTGGCCGCCGCGCCGGAAAAAGCGCAGCGGCCTCAAATCCGATGAAAGATTAAGCCTTATCTAGAACGCATATAAAAGTGTCATGCTTAAATCACGCCCTGCTTGGGGTGCTAAATCTTTTAAATCGCTGCTGTGATGGCGGATTTCTTCATCAGTTAGATTTTCCGCCGCAAAGCTTACAGTTAACCCGTTCGCTTGAGGTGGCGTCCAATCAACTGAAATATCAAGCTTTTCATAGCCATCGGTTTTTAATTCACGCGGCGCCAATCGGTCCTGGTCGTCAACCAAATGCACGCGCATATTCAGGCTGACGCTTGTCCAATCGAGATGGGTATCCCATACTAATTTATGCGCTGGTATGGCACGCATTGGCGCCCCATCATCACGAGTGCCGTTTAAATGACTAAAGCCGAGTTGATTGACAAGTTTCGCGCCCTGCCATTTTGCTTGATGTTTCAAACTGATTTCGAAACCTTCAAGTTCAGCATCTTGTTGGCGATAGGCATAGCTATCAAGACCCTCATGCTGCGTTGGCAGGCGTTCAAGATAAATGAAATCCTGATAGTCAATTCTGTAAGCAGAAAGCGACAGGGATAAATTATCTATTTTTTGGCGATAGTAAACCTCACTGGTGGTTGAGGTCTCTTTATCTAGGCTTCTATCACCGGTTTCATGTCGACGTGCCGCAGCATGCACCCCATCTGCATATAATTCAGTAGGCGCTGGCGCCCGCTCATTAGAAGCCAGAGAAATCCCAAATAATGCATTGTCTGAGGGCTTATAGCCCAAGCCAAAAGAAACGCTAACCATATCATCGCTGCGTGAATGTGCGGCACTATTCACCTCTTGTTGGTCTAACCGCAGGCCAGTTTCCGCAATCCAGTTTTGCCACTCACCGCGCCATAAATGATACAGGCTGAGGACTTCGGTATTGGTTGATGGCAAATAGGCTTCAGCACCCCGCGAAGATAAATCGACATCGCGCCAGCTCGCCCCAAACAAACCAAGACCATTTGTATTTAAATCGCCCAATTCTAATTTGGTCTCAACCATCTCTTGGTTAAACGCTGTGCCAATTTCAGCACCTTCTAGCTCTTGGTGGTCATAATCAATCATGGTTACATCAAATAAAAAGGATTCGAGGCGACCATTTAATTGACCATTAAGTCGCGCGCGCAGCGTTTCTTTCTCGAATTTGATTTTAACAGCGCCCTCTTTATCTTCACCATGATCATCATCATGATGTTCTTCATGTGTATGGCCGATAACCCCATAGCTTGTATCTTGCATATTGGCCATAAGGGTAAGGCGTAAATTATCATCACCAAATTGACCGGCCAGCGTATAAGCTTCTTGGTCGACCCATGAATTTTCTAATTCCTGAGCGCCGCCTTCGGCTGTTTCACCTTCTTCTTGCAGTTGGTAAAAGCTTTCTGCGCCGCTGGGGATTTCCATATTATCTTTATCGAGATGGAAAGCTGAAGCTGAAATCGATAAGCGGCCAGTATTTTGGCGTGCGAAGAATCCGCCATGCATACGCTCAGCCGCATCACCATAACCAGTGGTCACAAAACCACCTGAAGGCATGACTTGTAATAAGTGCCGATTATACATATTCACAACGCCTGTATTGGCATAAGCGCCATATCGCAGCGCGCTGGCGCCTTTTAATAGTTCCACACGTTCAAAATCAACTAAAGATAACGCATTTGCATGGTCACCAGCGGTGCTTGAAATATCGCCTTGCATTAATCCATTTTCCAATACTGCGATACGATAGCCGCCAAGCCCGCGAATGACGGGCCGACCAACCGCTGCCCCGTAAGAGGCTTGGTCAACACCAGGCAGATGCTCTATCAGCTGCCCAATATTGGTTGATATTTTATGATGAATGTCATCCTCATTGATGAGGTTGACGGTTGAAATGAGATCAGATTGTTGACTGTTATAGGGGCTGCTTCTGACAATAATTTCCTCAAATAACAGATTGTCTTCTGCCCTTGTCTTTGTCTCTGTCTCTGTCTCTGCATATGCAATGTGTGGATAGCTGCATACAGATATATAACTGGCCAGCATGGCCATTTTGATTTGCTTTCGCATGATTATCTCCTGAATAGGTTCGTATTATTGTTGGTTTCAGGAGTTAGCGGGTGGGGCGCGGGCGGAAAAGCCTACACGATATTGGCTGGTTAAATTATCCGTTAATATTTGAAAAAATTGCGCCAGCTGCAGCGGTGGCTGGGCTTTAATAATGATGGGTGGTGAATAAATTTCTGCGGTTTTTTGTAGCAGACATTCACTTTCATGCTGAATTTCTTGTTTGTCGGGAGCAGATGACTTGTTGTTTCCATTTTCATGAACGAAATGCGTGTCATGATAAACCCCAAGCTGATGCTGCGCGATGTGCAGATAGCCTGACAGCAACACAAAAACAGCTAGAACAACAGCAATATTGTTGGGTTTTAAAATATCAGTTATTTTTCTTATCAGTGTTTTCATTTGTATTTAATATAAGCCCCCGCGATTTTGGCGCAAGAAAATTATTGAGCTCATAGGCGCTTTTCGATACATGTGAAGCTTCATGATAAGGCAAATAAGGCAAGAAAAGAGAGAGCAAAATGATTGGACGATTAAACCATGTTGGCGTAGCGACACCGTCAATTGATGAGAGTGTTAAATTATATCGCGACAAATTAGGCGCGACTAAAATTGGCGAAAAATTTGCAATGGAAGAGCAGGGGGTTTGGGTTTGTTTTGTGGACTTGCTCAATTCGCAAATTGAGCTGATTGAACCAATTGATGAAACCAGTACGATTATGAATTTCTTGAAACAAAACCCCGCTGGTGGCCAACATCATGTGTGTTATGAAGTTGATGATTTGCTCGCAGCGCGTGATGATATGCTGGCAAAAGGCGTGCGGGTTTTAGGTGAGCCGCGTATTGGCGCGCATGGCACGCCGATTATATTTTTGCACCCGAAAGATATGGGCGGTGTGTTGATTGAGTTGATGCAAAAACCCTAAAGGGTCAAACCTATTTGTTTTTCCAATTTGGCTTTTGTTTCAGCATAAAAGCGGTTAGGCCAGCTTGTAAATCTTCTGAAATAGCGACTTTGATGAGGGCATTTGATGGCTGTTTAAGCGCATCTATCGGGTCGGCATGATGCGCCGCTGCCTGCATAGCTTGTAAAGATGCAGAAACCGCGCTTGGGCTGACCGCGCAAATGGTTTTAGCCAAGTCACGCGCCGCTGTCATCGCCGCACCCGCTTCAGCTTTGACATTGACCAATCCGTAATGACAGGCCTCATCAATTTTCATGGCGCGGCCGGTTAAAATCATTTCATTGGCAATTTGTGCTGGTAATTTTTGCGGTAATCTAAAAATACCGCCTGCGCCGGCGATTAATCCTGTTTTGACCTCGGGCAGAGCAAATTGCGCATTGGCATCCGCAACGATTAAGTCGCAGGCCAATGCAATTTCTAAACCGCCGCCAAAAGCGAAGCCATTCACGGCGGCAATAACGGGTTTGGTACGATTTTGCCGATGGGTTAAACCGCCAAAGCCCGTTTCTGGAATCCAAATTGGGTTGCCGGTCGCCATATATTTTAAATCATTGCCTGCTGAAAAAGCTTTATCGCCTGCACCGGTGATAATGGCGACCCAGAGCGAGCGGTCTTGCTCGTATAAATCAAAAATTTGTTCTAACTCAAAATTGGCTTCAGGGGTCAGGCTATTGCGTGCCTCTGGCCGGTTGATGGTCACTTCTAAAATATGGTCATGGCGCGTGACCTCACAAAATTTAAAATCGGCATCTAGGTTACCAGCGATTTTAGGCATGAGCGCTAAGGTAGTTTCAGGCGCGAAACTAAACCGGTTGCCCGGCCCTTTACTGGTCACGTAAATCTCTTTATCCAATGGGTCCGCCGCGGCGTCATCATCAAGCATATGCGCAAGAGTTGTTTTATCCGCACGGTCTGTTGAGCCGATAAATCGCCGGTCATCACCCAGTCGCCCCAGCACAAAACCCCGCACTGGCCCCTTGCGATTAAATTCAACTGCATAGGCTTCTATCTGCGCACGACCATCAGCATAAGCCGCCACTTCGGGTGTTTCTTGGGCGTCTATTATTTTTTTAAGTTTGGCTTTATCTGCTTCTTGCCAGCCTTTTTCGGGCGGGTGGGTGCTGTAAATACCAACACTGTGTTTAGACAAAAAACCACCATTGGCACCGACCAGCCCATAGGCTCTTTTTTCCTGCCGCAATTTTTGGGCCATATTCACAATGGCATGCATAGCGTAATTATTGCCAGGCCCCCCAAAAAAGGGCAGCCCACCAGTCACAGTCAAGCCGCGCGGGTCGTCAGGGGTAATCTGCAAGGCTTCACAAGCGACAAAGACGGCAAGCGGGAAACAGCTATATAAATCCATGAATTTGATTTTTTCATGGGTCAATTCGGCGGCTTCAAAAGCGCCATCATAAGCTGCTTGCATGGCGACAGATTGCCCTATATCAGCCCGTTGGCTCAGCGTTTTTTCAACTGTATCACTGCCCGCAATCGGATAAATATAATGCGCGGGGTCAATGCCAAAACTTTGCGCAGCTGCAGCGCTCATCATTAAAACAGCTGCACCAAGATTAACACCGTCTTTGGCTGTCATCGCGCGCGAATATAAATCAGTAATAGCGTTATTTTCAGGCGTGATGGTTTCAATTTCTTGCGCGCTCAGTGCTGTTGGAAACATGGCGCAAGGGTGGGTGGCTGCCACTTTAGCAAACTGTTCAAACAAAGCGGCGCATTCGCTGCGATAGGCTGCGCGGTTTAGACCTAAACGGCGACGGCGGGCATTTTCCATAGCGGTGTAAATCGCGGGAATATTGATGAACTCGTTTAAAAACTGCCCTTCATCTAGGGTTTCGGCAATCCCTGCATCTCGGTCTTCAAATGGGTCCGTACTTGGCTCATGCCAATCCGCGCCTTGGCCAGCCTTCAGCAAAGCTTTTTGATTGGCCAATGCCTCGGCGCCGACCAGTAAAACCACCTCATGTTGGCCTTGTGTGATTTTGCTGGCAAATTCATTGACCAATTGTTGTGGGGCTTGTCCACCGCTCGCGGCATAAATCGCGTGTTGAGGCTTGATACCTAATCGTTTTGCAACTGCGCGTGGATAGTTTTCAGGGTCACCAAATGGGCTTTTTAAGGGCGCGCCAGAGTCTGAAAAAGTGCGCACCACGGCCACTGTGTCAATCGCGGTCGAAATTTTTTTCAAATTTGTTGAGCTGGTATTCGTATTCTCTAAAGCTCTTTGGGCGGCTTGTGCCATAAACGCCACTGGTGCTTCAGCCTGCGCCAAATCTTTTGGCACAGGTTTCATGATTTCACCAATTCCAACAATGACAGGTTTTGCCATTTTATCTCCCCCGATATTTAATCATATGCGATGGTTGGGCCAGGCTCAATATAAGCTTTCGTTTTATTTGTTATCCCATTCGTGTTTGGTTTACATCTGGTTTTTGATTGCTTACCTTAGGCATTAAGGGGGCGTTCGCTTTTTATGAAAGCTGATTTTGAAACCATTATTGTCGGTACAGGCTTTGGCGGGCTTTGCATGGCGCATAAGCTGAAGCAGGCTGGGCATGATCATATTCTGGTGCTGGAAAAAGCCGATGAGGTGGGTGGCACTTGGCGGGAAAATACCTATCCGGGCGCTGAGTGCGATATCCCTTCTGCGCTATATTCATATTCTTTTGCGCCCAATCCAGCTTGGGATTTTAAATGGGCGAAACAGCCGCAAATTTTTTCCTATCTTAAAGATTTTGCAACGACTTATGATCTGCGTCGTCATATTCGCTTTGGGGTGGCGGTTACGGGCGCGCATTATCAGCCACAAGACGGCTTATGGCGTATTACCACCAATCAGGGAGATTTCACAGCGCGTTATTTCATCAGCGCGGTTGGACAATTACATCACCCCAGCTGGCCCGATATTCAAGGGCGCACGCGCTTTCAGGGCGCGGTGATGCATTCGGCAAAATGGGATCATAATGTGCCGCTTCAAGGGCAAAATATCGGCGTGATTGGGTCAGCGGCAAGTGCCATCCAATTTATCCCAGAATTGGCCAAACAGGCGCGTCAGTTAACAGTTTATCAGCGTTCACCAAATTGGGTGATTGATAAAGGGGACCGCCCCTATACGGCTATTGAAAAATCACTCGCCCGGCGATTCCCAGTCATTCTAAAATTATACCGTTTCGGCATTTGGTGTTTGGGGGAATATGGCATTTATCCAATTATCAAAGGCGCGAAAATAAGAGCAGCATTGGCGCGCGCTAAAAACCGCTATGATATGAAAAAACATATCAAAGACCCTGATATGCAAAAAGCACTCACGCCGAATTATCCGATTGGGGCAAAGCGAATTTTATTCTCCGATAAATATTATCAAGCGCTGGCGCGTGAAAATGTGTCACTTGAAACGCAAGCTATTCAAGAAATAAATAATGATGGTGTTGTTTTGTCTGATGGACGGCAAAATAGCCATGATGTGCTGGTTTTCGCGACGGGGTTTTTGACCAATCCATTTTTGCGCGGCCTGCATGTCACGGGGGCAAAAGGGCAAACCCTTCAGGCGCACTGGGCTGAGGGCGCCTTTGCCTATCATGGGGTGATGACGGCGGGGTTTCCGAATTTATTTTTTCTTTATGGCCCCAATACCAATACGGGGCATACATCGGTTGTATCGCAATTAGAACAACAGGCAGACTATATTATCCAGCTCATACAGCATACGCGCGCGCTGGCTACTGATGAAAAGAAATTGCCATTTGTCGCTGTTTCTGCTGAAGCGGAAGACAAATATAATCAAGAAATGCAGGCGCGCTTAAACCAATTGGCTTGGGCAAAAATTGATGCCAGCTGGTATAAAGACGGCGCGCGCATTACCAATAATTGGCCAGGCAATGCTTTAGAATTCAAACGGCGCCTTAAGAAACCTATTTTTAAAGATTTTTTATGGATGCCACCTAACGCTTAAAGCAAATAGCCGTCAGCCAGTTCGGTTGCTTTGTCCCATAATTTTGCAGCCAGAGCTTCATCTTGCACCAGCGGGTGGTCTTTTGGCTCTTTCGAATTGCTATCGGCAAAATGCAAACCGCTTACCCCTTCAACGGCAGGATTGGCGGACACAAAGCAATGTGTTGCCGCTCCTTGTGCAATGGTTCGCGTCCATGGGCCTGCGAACATTGAGATAAGTTTCACTTTAAAGCTCTCTGTATCGCTTGCCAGATTGGTACGGATAACGCCCGGATGAATAGAATTGGCGGTAATGTTTGTGCCCGCTAAACGTTTTGATAGTTCAAGCCGGAACAGCATAGATGCCAGTTTAGAATGCCCATAGGCTGTCAGCGCATCATAGCCATTGCTAAAACTTAAATCCTCAAAAGCAATGCCAGTTTTGCGCGGCGCAGTGGTATAGCCTTCGCTGGCAACAATGGCAAGACGGGCAGCAGGCGCAGCTTCAACCAGTGGCATTAGGCGGTTGATTAAAATAAAATGCCCAAGAAAATTCACAGCAAATTGAATTTCGAGTGGCTCTTTATATCTAGTATTCACTGTATAGGGTGGGCACATAATGCCTGCATTGGTGAGAATAACATCAAGCGATGAAAACTGTTTTGTGATGGCTTTTGTGCAGGCCACAATCGAGTCTGGGTTAGATAAATCACATTCAAAAGCGGTGGCCTGTCCGTCAATTTCTGCACAAGCAGCTTGCGCGCTGGCCAAGTCTCGGTCAAGGCCCAATACATGCGCGCCACGCAAGGCCAAGACCCGCATCGCCTCTTGCCCAAGCCCTGATGTAATCCCTGTCACGACAATGGTTTTACCAGAAAGGTCGACTCCTTCGGTCACATCTTCGGCTGTTGATTTTTTATAAAACTGTGATGTCACCACTTGTGAACGCGTCATCATTTATCCCCCTATATTTTAAGCTTACTTGCTGAAAAGACTAGCACTGAAGCGTTGAAAAATAAAAGCCAAATAAAGCTTGGTTTTAATCTTCTATTGAAGAAGATATGTGTAAATCGTGTTGCCACAGATTGTGCCAAAATTGTAGCAAAGGTTCATTCGTGCCAATAATTAAGTCGCGTTGTGTGGCTTCTAATCCTCTTTGACACTCAATGGCGGCTTTTAAATCTTCTTCAATAAAAACCTTTTTCCCAAATTCATAACCTTGTCGAGCGTCAGCTTCATTTGAATCAGGGTGGTAAAGTCCAACAAAGCTAATCCGTGTGTGGTTTGGGTTATCGCCTGGTTCAGCTCTAATCATTTGCGCACCAGAGGCGTTGACTATCACCATCACGCCTGGATAAAGCGTATAGGTACAAGAACCCTCCAGCGCGTCAGGCCAATCTGTTTCCTCAAGCTCGGCCAGCCGCTCAATTGTGAGCCATGGAAAAGCCCATCGGCTAGCGCGTTCATAAGTGTCAAAAATTGACGAGCTCGACAAAACAGTTGCGACACTTTCACGATGAAGCACTGAAAAATGGTAGCTTTCAAGGCTTAAATCAACAATGAGTTTCCAATTAGCGGCGACCTCACAATCAAAGCGGTCAATCCGCTTAAATGTCTTTAAATTATAATGGCTGATTTCTTGGGCGATTGCTTCATAGCCCGCTCCAGCTGGGCTAACATCAATATTTTTGGCCATGCCCAAAATAATAATGCCACTTTCTTCATTGACTGGTAATTCTATTAAGCCAAGTTCTGATTTATCTGTTGTAAAGCACGCCTCTTGCGGGCGCATAGCAAGGTCGCCATCAAGGGTGAATGACCAACCATGAAATCCGCAAGTTAATAATTTTTTCTGGCCAGTGCCGCATGCGATTTTACCGCCTCGATGTGGACATGCATTGAGAAAAGCCTTTAGCGTACCTTTTTGATTGCGGGTGAGCACAATAGGTGTGCCCATAATCTCCATGCTCAAAAAACTATTAGACTCGGAAATCTCTGCTGAAAATGCAATGGGCTGTGGCGCATTGAGAAAAAATGTCTCTTTTTCTTTTTGAAAAAGCATCGGGTCATAAAAGCTTTTTGCGGGGACCTTAATTTCGTGGTCAGCAAACTCGCTCTCTTGACATAAAAATTTGTTCAAAAGCCGTTGGTTCAGGGTTTTGCTAGTTTGTCTGTCCATGATAAACCTCTGGCCAGATTAAGCCTTATTGGTTTGCACCAATAATTTTGTGACATGGCGCGCATTATAATGGTCTGGGTCGCGGGTGGGCGGTTCAGCTAATGTGGCGTTTGGAAAACGTTTGATAAATTCCATCAACATTAGACGCGCTTGTGTTTTGGCCAAAAATAAACCCGCACAAACATGCGCGCCTGTGCCAAAAACAATATGACCGTTTAAATCGCGCTCAATATCAAAATCTTGCGGATTGTCCCACTGCACAGGGTCTAGGCCAGCCGCTTGCGCCGCGATGATAATTTGTTCACCGCGCTTAACAGTGACGCCCTCAAATTCGACATCTTCAAGCGCATAACGATGCAGACCCGTTTTGCCAAAAGCTTCGTAACGCAGCGCCTCGACAATCGCATTATCGGCCAAAGACGGGTTTTGTTTCAGTTTTTCATATTGGTCTTGATTGTCTAAAAGCGCATATAAAACCGACGGGTGCATATCGCTTGCCGTATCACTTCCAGCGGCGAGCATAGCGGCAACAATGCCTAATATTTCCCAGTCATTCAGCCGGTCATCACCCTCCTGCGCTTTGAGTAAAACCCCGATAAAATCGTCACCAGCATCATCAGCGGCACGGCGCTGGGCAATTAAATCCTGCAACATGGCCACACCCGTTAGGGCTATTTTTAACAATTCAGCGCGATCTTCTGGCGAGGTGGTGAAGCCATTATAGCGCACCATCGCCCAACCTAATTTGTCAAAAATCTCTGTATTTTCTGGCGGAATACCCACCAGTTTGGCAATGGAGCGGCGCGGAATTTCCACGGCAATCGTACGGGCAACATCAAACACATCTTGCCCGTCTAATTTATCAAAAACCGCGCGCACAATATCTTCTATGCCGGCGCTGATTTTTTCGGTCTGGCTCATGGAAAAAGCTTTAGCCGCCAGCCTGCGCACGCGGCGATGGGCGAGACGCTCAAGCCGAAACAGACTGTTATCGAGCATAATTTCAAAGTCATTTTTATTTTCTGGCGGCGCCTCTGGTGGGGCGAATTTCCACATCATGAAATCGGGTGTCAGCCGTTCATCGGCTAGAATTGTTTTGCATAATTCATGCGAGGTTACAATCCATGCTTGCCATGGCTCATACCAGCCCATGCGCTCATTTGTGCCTGTAAAAAGCGCGTCCACCACTGACCGATAATCATGCAGATAGTCATCGGACTGTGGCGTGTAAAGTTTTTGAAAAGCCGTTTGCTCTGACATATTACCCCCCTAATGACTCGACTTTAAGTCTAGCAGTTGCCAAACAGAAATAAATAAAAATCAGATATGGTTTGGGGATAAATTAAAACCTCTTGCTGATGGATAAGCGGGCATTTAAAGGCTCACCAACTGATATTTGATGCGTGCTATGCGCATGTGGGAAATATAATTCATCAGTTAGATTTTCGATATTGAGCTGAATGACCGTGTCGTCTTTGACATGGTAGTAAGCAGCAATATCAATACGCGTATAATCCGGCAGAATTGGTGAAGTGGCGCTATTTGTGACTTTGGACTCCCCCTGATAGGTGAGGCCAATCCCGACACCAAATTGTTGATTGGCTTCGTATAAACCCCAAAGCGAATAGCTCGTCTGAGGTATCTCACGCGGTTTCTCTCCGGTTTCTGTTTTGCCGTCCAGATTGCTGTAGCCAGCCGTTAGAGAAAATTTATCGGTCATTTGCCCCTTGAGTTCCAGCTCAAAACCATCAATCTGCAAACCAATAATTTCGGATTGCTCACCCGTGATGCTGTCGCGAACAGCACGGTTTTGCTCGCTTTTAAAATAGCTCGCGGCAAAGCTTAAATCTGGAGCAATGTCCCATTTAAAACCTAATTCATGATTTTCAAATATATCTGGGTCAAGCCGTGCATCATTGGCAGATAGTGCTTTGAATTGTTCGCCAGAGCGGGGTAAGAAACTCTCGCTATAGCTGGCATAAATTGACACATTCTCCTGTGGTTTGAAAATCAAACCAGCGCGGGGCGAGAACTCCGCATCCTTTCTGCTTTCAGATGTGGCATCGTCAATATCATCAACCCGGATATCGAACTCATCAAAGCGCCCACCAAGCATAAGCTTGAGTTTTTCTGTTACATCAATTTGGTCCTGAATGAGAAATGATGTGACGCGAATATCGGTTTGCGTTTGATTGTTGAGGTCAGTTGTAAAGGTAACATTTGTCGCAACACCATTGGCATTGATATTGATGTTTAAAGGCCGTGAAATGTGGAATATTTCTTGGTCATCATTTGAAGACGAAAAGAGGGCGTTGTAGCGTAAATTTTTTGAGTGCGTATCAATATATTCAAACCCCAAAAGCAGGGTGTGACCAATGGAACCAATTGTGAACTCGCTGACCAAATTACCAGCAATAATGAGGTTTTCACGCTGGGTTGGGTCATCATAGCCATCAAGCGTTACATTCGTGCCGTCATAAGCTGCCGGATAGAGATTGCGGTAGCTCTTATCATAGTCTGCATATTGAACTGTTATATTGCCCTTCAAATTTTCAGAAAATTCATGGCTCATGATAGCGCGCAGAATATGTGCCTCCAGCGAAGAGCGGTTAATGTCTGGCCTGCCAAACACAATATTCTTTAAAGCTGTTACTGGGCGTCCATTTTGGGTCGGAATACCCCGATCGATAAAACGCTCATGGTCAGCATATTCATAGGAGATATCCAGTATTGTGTTATCGCCCAAGCTCACTTTTAGACTTGGATTAATCCCATAGCGTGAGCCGTCATAAAAATCACGATCATTGTCGAGCGAGTCCGCATGGACATTTATCCGTAAGGCAGAATTGTCACCAATGGGCTGGTTGTAATCTAACGCTGCATCAAAAGCACCGAGTGAGTCCAACCCAGCATTAAAGCTGCCAAACTTGTCACCAAACACAGCTTTTTTTGTGACGCGATTCACAATACCGCCCGTGCCGCCGCGGCCAAATAAAAGCGCATTGGGGCCGCGAATGATTTCCACCTGCTCAAGATTATATAAGGAGCGATAATACTCAACATCATCCCGCACCCCATCAAGATAAAAATCAGCTGTTGAGCGCATGCCCCGAAAAACAATCGAATCGCGATGACCTTCACCTTGTGAGCTGTTGACGCCTGGTGTGTATCGAATAATGTCGCTGAGTTCCCGAAATCCGCGCTGCTTTATTTCTAACTCTGTCACAATAGAGAGGCTTTGGGGAACGTCCAAAATCGGCACTGGTGTTTTCAGCGCATGAACCTGGTCAGCATAAAGATAGCGCCCTTCAACAATGATTTCCTCAATAATTTGAGCCGAGTCTTGGGAAAGAGCAGGGGAAATAAATAGCGCAGTCAATATGCTGATTGCAGCGATGGTTTTTCTAAGGCTGTAACAAGGCATTCGTCAGTTTCATTCTTTCTAGGATAGTGCAATTAATAATTATTATCAAAAGCGTGAAAGAGTATTAATGCGAATGATTATTAATTACAAGAAAAAAATTATGTGCAGGGTTTGACTAAAGCAAGCGTCCCATTTGCGCGGCAGTGTCCAGCATGCGATTGGCAAAGCCCCATTCATTATCATACCAGCTTAAAATCCGTACCATGCGCGTATTCACCATTTGGGTATGGCTCAAATCAAAAATTGATGAAAGCGGATTATGGTTGAAATCGCTCGAAACCAGAGGGGCATCACACACACCCAAAACACCTTTCAGGTTTGTTTTGGCCGCCCGTATCATGGCGTTATTGATTTCATCGACACTGGTCGCTTTTTTTGTCTGCACAACCAGATCAACCAATGACACATTGGGTACTGGCACACGCAGCGCTGAACCCTCCAGCCGGCCTGCGAGTTCGGGCAGAACCTGACCTATGGCCTGCGCCGCTCCGGTGGTGGTCGGAATAATAGACTGCGTGGCCGCCCGCGCGCGGCGTAAATCCTTATGGGTAGCATCAGCCAGTTTTTGGTCGCCCGTATAAGCATGAATGGTTGTCATATATCCGCGCGTAATGCCGCAAGTTTTATGCAGGGTTTGAGCGACCGGAGCGAGGCAATTGGTCGTGCAGGAAGCATTGGAAACAATGGTATGCGTTTTTTTCAGCTTGTTGTGATTGACGCCATAAACGACGGTTAAATCTGCATTTTCGCCTGGCGCAGAAATTAAAACCTTTCGAGCGCCAGCCGCTAAATGGGCAGAACTGGCCTCACGCGATGTAAAGAAGCCTGTGCATTCCAGCACAATATCAATATCTAATTTATCCCAAGGCAGCGCCGCAGGGTCTTTTTCATTAAAGACTTTAATCGTATGGCGGCCGACTTTAAGGCTGGATTGAGTTGCCGTGCACCGCATGCCAAGCGGGCCATGAAGCGTGTCATATTGCAATAAATGGGCGCAAATCTCCGGACTGGAGAGGTCGTTAATCGCAACAATTTGTATATTTTTACGCGGTGTTTCCAAAATGCTGCGCAATGCAAGCCGACCAATCCGACCAAATCCGTTAATGGCAATTTTTAAAGTCATGATGCGCCCTTTCTCAAAAGACAAACTTAAATAAGTGCTTCGTTTTTGCTTTCATAAGTTCATTTATTATGTAATATCAAAATTGACAGCGCTGTCAATTAGTTTAAATAAAGATGCAGCATTTCATCCTAAATTTGTTTTGCTGCGTTTGAGGATGAGAGAAAGAACCAAGATTTGTCATGAAAAACGGTTTTATGAGATGGATGAAAAAATGAAAAAAATAACCTTAGCGGGTTTACAAAAAAAATTGCTGGCCTATTTGCCGCTGAGCGCCCATGACCCACATGTAAACCCGATTAAACTTTTGGCTTATAGCCTGTCTGAGGAGCTAGAAAGCGCCCGCCTTTCTATGAATGATTTGGAAGCCTTGTTATGTGATTTAAACCGGCAGGCCGCCTGTGACCGTGGGAGTGATCTGGCCCAGCGCGCGGGCATAGGCCAGCGGCGCACATTCGTCACGCATTATAAAAAACTGCTAGACCAGAAAGCACAGCAAGGCTTTGCCGCCTTTAAGGCATGGGTGGAAGAGCCCGCCATTGGCCTAGTGGTAACCGCTCATCCAACATTCGCCCTCAGCCCAAAAATGCGCGATATTATTTCTGCTGCTGCAACGGGCGTCACTTCACCCAAAAAACTAAAGTCTGATGATATTTTAAAAACAAGCCCGCCCAACCTTCATGAGGAACATGGCGAGGCATTAGCGGCAATCAAACAAATGCAAAGCAGCATCGATATGCTGAACGGCCTCATTCTTGAGCGCGCACAAATATATTTCCCCGAACAATGGCAGTCCATTTGCCCCAATCAGGTAACCGTCGCCAGCTGGGTTGGCTATGATTTAGATGGGCGGAATGATATTGGCTGGGCGGATACGATTAGGCTGAAATTGTCTGAAAAAACAGAAATATTGCAAATTTATCTGGCTCAGACGCACGCCATTACAAAAAATTACAAGTCAGATTTACCCCCCGCTTTTGAAAAATTTACAGTCTCATTGCAGGCCGCTTTGGCTATTTCAAAACAAGAGCAAGCCCTGTTTGAGGGTGACCTTGACGATAAGGCGGTTCTTGTTGAAGCCGCAAATTTTTTAACCCGACCCAATCCAAAGCGTTGGTTGGACAATAAACGCGCTATAGCCTTGCTTGAGCGCGCCTTATCGGAAACGCAAGACCCAAAACTGGCTGAAAAAATAGTCATTTTAAAATCACGTCTGGCGCGATGCGGTCTTGGCACAGCGACTTTGCATTTGCGCGCCAATGCAATGCAGGTGATTTCAGCAATTGGGGAAGTTCTGCCAGTCACAATGGAAGAGAGGCTGGACTCTCGTACATTGTTGGAAAAAGTGAATGAATATGCGGCGACCGTAACATCGGTTGAAACTAACTTTGCGACACTTGAAGCTGAAACAGGCACAGTGCGCATGCAGTTTATTCTTGCGCGCCAGATTTTGCAGCATATTGATAGAGAAATGCCCATCCGTTATTTAATTGCGGAAACAGACCAGCCGAGCATTATTATCAGCGCATTGGGGCTGGCCAAATATTATGGGGTTGACCATCGGGTTGATATTTCGCCCCTATTTGAAACGGCCAATGCGCTTCGAAATGGTGGGCGTGTTGTGGCGCGTTTGCTGGAGCAGCCCTCTTATCTGGCCTATATTAAAAAAAGAAAAACCTTGTGCTTGCAAACTGGTTTTTCTGATGCGGGCCGGTTTATCGGACAAATACCCGCGACTTTATCTATTGAGCGTTTGCAGTCTCATGTGGCGCGGGCCTTGGCGCGTAGCAAGCTTAAAAATATCCGTACGATTATTTTTAACACACATGGCGAGTCGATTGGTCGAGGTGGTCATCCCGGTACGCTCAAACAGCGCATGAATTATATTATGAGTCCTTGGGTTTTTCATAAATTCAACACGCTCGGGCTAAAGTTGACCCATGAATTTAGTTTTCAAGGGGGCGATGGCTATTTATGGTTTGCAAATAAAAAATTGGCACAGTCCAGCCTTATACAACTGATTTGTGCGCGCTTTGAAGATGTAACCCAAGCCGCTGAAGATGGATTTTACGCGGATGCAGATTTTATTTGGGATTTTTATAATGAAATCATAACCCAGCAGGATAGTTTGTATCGGGATGCGGATTATCGCTATTTATTGAGCGGTTTTGCGCGTAATTTTTTGATACCGTCAGGCTCTCGGCCTGAAATAAGACAGGCCAGTGGGCCGTTGGCGCAGTCGACTTTTACGCCGCGCATGATACGCGCCATTCCGCATAATGCGCTCTTGCAACAGGTTTCGATACCTTTCAATGTTATTTTCGGGCTGGGGCGTGCAATGCGCATAGACATTGACCGTTTTGCCAGCATTTTTTCTTCATCACCGCGTGCGCAGAATTTGCTGGCGGTTATTTTAGGGTCATGGGACGGCACGCATCTACAAGCTTTGACAGCTTATGGAGATTTACAGGATCCGAATTTTTGGATTTCACGGGCGATGAGTCATCCGGGCGAAAATATTTATTGGCGCTATCGGGTGATTGCTAATCAACTTTATCAGCGTAATGCCAATGCAAAACTCCGCCAGCTTATTTATCGCATACGCGCAGATGGCGAACTGCAAAGCCGGATTTTAAGTAAGATTGACAAACACATATCAATGCGGCTGAACGCACAAACCCCTCGGCGGGCGCAAAACCAAATCATTTTGCACGCGGTGCGCTTGGCCTTGTTGATACATGCTCAATCTGGGGCGGCGGGTGTGCCCATAAACGCACCACCTGGCGCCACACGCTCTGAAATCGTAGAAAAAGCGTGTAATTATGATCTTGATTTGGTTATTGAAATATTGGAAAAAACTTATCCGCTTTCAAAGGATGCAGCAGAATGGCAGCAAGATTTGTCTGATGTGGCGTCCTTGCAACCTAAAACCCATCACATTAACCGGCAAACGGTCGAGCAATTGGAGCAGTGCAGCCGATTGATAAAATTGGTTAATCAAGGATTGATGCATGCTAATGCCGCCTATGGCTAAGGCAGCTGAAGGTTTTGAATTTAGATTTTAACTATCGCTTATCCAAAAGCATAATCTTTAAAAGCGGTCTGGTCTTGCGGCGGCATCAGCACCGCAATCTGCCCATAACACACTGCCGTGTAAACATTGCATTTTGGAGCCAAGCATCAGCTCTATATATTCAGCTATTTCTTCAGGAGCGATGACGCGCCCAAGTGGGACATTAATATTGTCTACATTTTTTCCCAGAAGCGGGTGGTCTAGAACCCCTTGATATAAAGGCGTATTGGTTTGACCTGGGACAACCACGTTCAACCGCACGGCGGCT
>JBMHDF010000003.1:0-2623 GCA_049889535.1 Parvibaculales bacterium
TCTCGTTCACGAACAAAACATTTGGTCGCAATGTTGTTGAACCGAAACACATCAACATCATAAACCGGTGCATGCAGACATGGCATAACGAGGTACGACGTGCCTGATTCCAATTCCATATCATGCGTATTGAGAGAAGACACGCGCTTTTCACGCCGCCCAGACCCAAGCCAATTTGGTGGGCGATCATCACCCAATAGCACATATACCCCTCGACCACCTCTGCCAGCGGCTGGTTTAAGAATAACCGTGCGCTGGGGATAACCATAAAATTTCACAGCATGATAGATATCAGCCGGTTCAGATACGACTGTGTATTCCGGCACGCTTAACCCGGCCGTCTTTATCATGTCATAGGTTTTAGTTTTGTCTGTTATGGTTTGCATGACATTTGGCGGACTCACCAGCACGTTACACCCGGCTTTCGCCAGTTCCTCTTTTGCCGAAGAGAGCGCCAGCGCCTCTTCATCTGACCATGGCATCAAAACCTGAATTCCATTGTGTTTTACAAGCTCAATAATTTGCGGCACATAGTCGGGGTCCGCACCAGATGGCAAAACATCAAAATCATTCGCGATAGATGCACTAACCTCATTATATTCAGAATTAAATGCATGAATGTGAAAATTGATCTCTTTATTTTGGCGTAATGACAGCATGGCACTTGCCACCATGTCGCCCCCAGTTGAGGTTAAGCCAATACGAAGCAGTGTCCTATTCATGACAGATATTGCCATTTAATAGATTGCCCAGCGGAAATTGATTTGTTGATTTGTCTATTCACCACGGCATCCGCTTCGTGTGAGGAAATGGCATCGACATTTTTTGAAAAACGCATGAACAGCAAATCATCTATAGTAAGAACATGACCTGCAGGAAGGTTATGAGCGGCGGCCAAGCGTCTTTCAAATTGTTGTGCCTGCTCAATAATCAATTCATCAACGGTTTTATAAGCCTGACCCATGGCTATTTCCGCCTGCCGAACCAAAGTGACCATCTCGGCAAATTCAGCTGTCTCAAGCGAAATAGAATGGTCAAAACCTGATCTGTTTTTATCGAAGGTTATATGTTTTTCAATTAGTCTTGCGCCCGCCGCAACCGCCAGCGGTGCCATATGAACACCAATAGAATGATCCGAAAATCCTGTTGGCATACGGTACCGCTTGCTCAGACCACTAATCGCGCTTAGATCCAACTTTTCAATGGGACATGGATACAAAGATGTGCATTGAAAAAGCGCTGTTTGACAGCCCGACTGACGGGCAATCTTGACTGATTGGTCAATCGTTGCGGTGCCTGACATGCCTGTTGACATCAACAAAGGTTTGCCGAGCTTACATGCTTCTTTGACAATTGGTGTACAAGATAAAAGCCCGGAAGAAATTTTATGTGCCGCCGGATTCAGTCTATCGACCCATTTAAGCGTCTGTAGATCACCAGAGGTGGTAAAAGCTTCCAACCCACAATCACGTGCAAATTGAAACATATTGGCTGTTTCAGCTTCGCTCAGCGCTGCCTCACTGAAAATCTTGTAACTTTCCGTGTCTGGGGCATATGATCTTGCCGCGTCAACCGTTTGTAATTTTATCGCATCAGCACCAGCAGCAGCACTTGCACGAATCATTTCCGCACATCTCTCAACAGACCCTTCGTGGTTTATGCCAATCTCGGCGATAACATAGGTTTTATGTTCGTCTTCATTAACGTTATCAAACAGCTCACCTATTTTCATTTTCGCGTCCACCACGGCACCAATTTAACTATCCAAGCAATGAAACTTGATTTCATAAAAAATTTGATTGCGGCCACTTTTCTGCACACTACCAAAAAACTGTTCTGTCGTTTTTAATCTTTGCGCTGATTTACTATTCCATTCTTCGAGAATGTCGTCAAAAGAACGTTGCAGGAATTTTCTCAGGCGAGGCTCAAAATCAGCATCGGACTGATCAAACAGAAAAAATCCATTCGCAAAAGCGTCTCTGGCCGGTTCTGATAGGCGCGCATGACAATAGTGATCTATGAACACCAAAGGTTTTCCGGTCGCCACAATCCAAGACACAGTGCTTGACGCCTTGGTGGTAATAAACATCCGATACTGGCTCAATAGATAACGCAATTCCTGATGTGCACCAACAACAGACATGTTCCTTTGTCTTTTCACCGCTTTCAGGACTGGGTCAGGATCCAACTGCCGGATAGCTGGATATGGTTTGTAATCAATTTCCAAATCGAGGCCACCAAATACACGCTCAACAAGTCCCATCTCCAGGTCACATAGGTCGCCGTCATTCATCGGCGGCACACCGTTTGGCTTGTGACCAGAATATAAATTAGTCGAGACGAATAGCACCGGCTTATTGACTTTTTCCGGTTTAGCTACAACGCGCTTAAATGTTGATGGCCAGTTTTTAGCAATAACTGTGACCGCTTGATTTACGCTATGACGCTCTGTAATCCTGGCTGCAGCTGGGTTCATAGCAAAGAACACATCACAAAAACTTGTTTCAAAAAACACACGTCTTTCATCTACATTTGCGATGATTTCGCGTGTAATTCCATGCTGGAACGCCGCTATTTTTATGCCGCGCTCCTTGCAAACCGATGCCAATGCCATTGCATCGGG
>JBMHDF010000004.1:0-33401 GCA_049889535.1 Parvibaculales bacterium
CCCCTATCGCGGCCGGTAGGCCTGACCACAAGGCGCACCATGTTTCGCTAGCGCTTAACAGGTGCTTTTAGCGTGGCAAAGCTCAGAACCACCGGCGGGGCTGTTTATCCCCGAGCAAGGCGTCCCCCCCTATCGCAGCCGGTAGACGGCGCGCGCAGGCGTGGCGGCGGCGAAAGGCACGCGAATAAGAGGGGCGCGGTTATTTTTTGGGTTTGGTTTCTTCAGCCTGCTTCTTTTCCCATGCTTCCACTATCAGCACCTGATTTACAAATTTCTTAATCTCAACGAAATATGGCTCTTGCATAAGACCAGAATCACGTAATTCATAGGCACGCTCAGACGGTAGAGCCACCCCATCTGGCAGATTTTGTGGCGGCTTATCTTTATCATAAATTATCTTAGCCAGCTGTTGTGTGGAAATATTTTTTACACCCTGAAAATTTGTATCCGACAAATTGGCAAACCAAAATTTGGCATCCCGTAAATCTGCGTGCTGAAGCTGAGCACCTACCAAACTCAAATTCTCAAAATTGGCATTCACCAAGTTTACGCCCTGAAGGTTGGCATTAGCCAAACTAGCTCTCTCAAAATTGGGATTTTTTAAATCAGCTCCCTGAAAATTGACATTCTCCAAATTAGCCCCCTGAAAATTGACATTCTCCAAATCCGCGCCCCTAAAGTCGGCGTGCCACAAACTTGCATTCTCAAAACTGGCATCCAACAAACGTGCGCCCCGAAGGTCCGCGAACCATAAATTCGCATTCGTCATAGTCGCCAGCAAATTTGTGTTCTGAAGATTGGCTGATGACAAATAAGCACCCTGAAGCGTAGCATATGTCAAAGCCGCATGCTGAAGATTGGCACCACTCAAAACCGCATGCTGAAGATCGGTCTGATCCAAATTTGCATGCTGAAGATTAGCTTCCTTCAAATTCGCACCCTGAAGTTTGGCATGAAATATATATGCATGCTGAAGCTTTGCGCCTGGCAAATCCAAGCCGCGCAGGTCTAGCCTTGAAAAATTGAGATATTTTGAGCGTGCCGCCATATCCTCCGGCACAATGTTGCCCAATGCCAAGACAGCGGTTTCAATATCCAGACGCGCCTCAGGGGGTTTGGGTTCCGGCCAGGCAACAGATGACTCATATGGCATGCCGTCCCATAATGTATGCCGAGGGGCATTTTCATCTGCATAAGGCGTCCCATCCTCTTTCATAGGCGGAGCGGCTCTTTCGCGGACAAAATCCAGCAGAATGTTTGCCACCAACTTGTTTTCATCTGAATCCGGCTTGACGCTTTTGGCCAAATCTTCCAGCACCCGCACGCCGCTGACGCGCGCCGTCAATTCGGCATGCGCCAGCAATTCCGCGCCACGCCCCAGCTGGTCATTAAACTGACTTCTTTGGGCAACCTGAAACTGGCTGAAAATAGCCCAGCCGGTTCCCCCTAAAATGATAGCTGTTATAAGGGCTATCAAATTGCCTATTATGGCTGGATTGCCAAAAAATCTGATTATTTCCACCATTCTTCTTCCTCGCGCCTTCTTATGGGGGCGGTTATCAGCAGAGTTTAACAGCTTCACAGGCTAAAAGAAATGACGAAAGCGGCGGCATCCGCGACAGGGCCGGTCAGAGCCACGCGCACAAGAAAATATATGCGGGGGAAACAGAGAGTTGCCGGATAAATCAGCTATCAAAATTAAGCGGCGCGGCTTATGAACCGCCGCCTTTTAGCTCCCCTGCACCACTTCGTGCAGGGCTTTGAGCTGGGTCAGCAAGGCTTCGGCTTCAGAAAGCGGCAGGCAGCTTGGGGCATCGCACAGCGCGCTGTCCGGCTCGGGGTGGAATTCAAGGAACACACCATTGGCGCCGGCCGCAACTGCGGCTTTGGCCAAAAGCGGCACACCATCGCGTCGCCCGCCCGTGCTGGCGCTCCCCCCTGCCTCATTAAGGGTGCGCGGGTCGGCGCCGGGCAATTGCACGGCATGGGTCGCGTCCATCGTCACTGGCACACCAAGCTTTTTCATTTCGGCAATCCCCAGCATATCCACGACCAGATTGTTGTAGCCAAAGCTCGTGCCGCGCTCGCATAAGATAATCTGCACATTTGCGGCCACTTCGCGGCTTTTGCTTATCACATTGGCACAATCCCATGGCGCCATAAATTGCGCTTTTTTGACATGCAACCAGCCGCCACGCGCCGCCACCGCCTCAGCCGCAGCCACCACCAAATCAGTCTGGCGCACCAAAAAGGCCGGCAATTGCACCACTTCAGCTATTTCCGCCACCGCTTCAGCCTGTTCGGGTGTGTGCAAATCCGTCACCACCGGCACACCATGCGCGGCCTTCACCGCCGCCAGCAACGGTAAGCCCGCCTCGATGCCCGGCCCGCGATAACTTTTAATGGATGAACGATTGGCTTTGTCAAAACTGGCTTTGAAAATATAGGGCAGCCCCAACCGCGCGCAGATGGCTTTCAGCTCCGCCGCCACCTCCAGCGCCAGGGCTTCATCTTCCAAAACATTCAAGCCAGCCATCACCACAAGCGGTGCGCCGTCACCAATTTCAATATTATATTTATCTAACTTTATCAGTGACATATCAATAGTTCCTAATGTGTTAAACGAGCCTACTTTGCGCCAGTGCCGCCGCAATAAAAGACGCAAAAAGCGGGTGCGGGTCAAACGGGCGCGACTTCAGTTCAGGGTGAAACTGCACCCCAATATACCAAGGATGGTCAGCTATTTCGACAATTTCGGGCAGCAGACCATCAGGCGACACACCTGAAAACACCAGCCCCGCCGCCTCCAGCGCCTCGCGATAAGCCATATTCACCTCATAGCGGTGACGATGGCGCTCCGAAATCTCGGTCTGGCCATAAATCTGCGCCGCCCGACTGCCCTGCGCCAGCTTGGCATCAAATGCCCCAAGCCGCATGGTGCCGCCCAAATCTGTATCCAGGCCACGTTTTTCAAGCTGGTCACCATCCAGCCACTCCGTCATCAAACCCACCAAAGGCGTGCCTTTGTCGCCAAACTCGCTCGAACTCGCATCTTCAATATTGGCCATATAACGCGCCGCCTCCAGCACCGCCATTTGCATACCAAAACATATCCCAAAATATGGCACATCATGCGTGCGGGCAAAATGCGCCGCGGCAATCTTGCCTTCAGCGCCGCGCTCGCCAAAACCGCCTGGCACCAATATGCCATTGACCTTTTCTAAATATGTAACCGCGTCTTCGCGCTCAAAAATCTCAGCGTCAATCCATTCCAAATTCACCTGAACCCGATTCGCAATGCCGCCATGCTGAAGCGCCTCAATCAGCGATTTATATGCATCCTTTAATTCAGTATATTTGCCAACAACAGCAATATTCACCGCGCCTTCTGGCTCGCGCACTGCGGATAATACCTCTTGCCAGCCCGACAAGTCTGGTGAGGGCGCGTCGCTCAAACCAAACGCCGCCAAAACCTCATCATCCAGCCCCTGATTATGGTAAGCTTCTGGTACAGCATAAATTGTGTCCACATCACGCGCCTCAATCACCGCACTGTCGCGCACATTACAAAACAGCGCGATTTTCTTTTTCTCCGATTCAGGAATTGGGCGGTCACAGCGGCACATTAATACATCCGGCTGGATACCAATCGAACGCAACTCCTTGACCGAGTGCTGCGTCGGCTTGGTTTTCATCTCCCCTGCCGCCGGAATATAAGGCAAGAGCGTGAGGTGAATATAGACCGCATCACCCCGCGGCAACTCATTGCCAAGCTGGCGTATGGCCTCAAAAAATGGCAAGGCTTCAATATCCCCGACCGTGCCACCAATTTCGCAAAGCACAAAGTCAACATCATCAACATCACTTAGAACAAAATCTTTAATTGCGTCGGTCACATGCGGAATCACCTGCACCGTGCCGCCTAAATAATCGCCCCGGCGTTCCTTACTGATAATATCGGAATATATCTGCCCAGTCGTGACATTATCCCCCTTCGAGGCTGGCACGCCGGTAAAGCGCTCATAATGGCCTAAATCCAAATCGGTTTCAGCGCCATCATCGGTCACAAACACCTCACCATGTTGGTATGGTGACATAGTGCCGGGATCAACATTTAAATAAGGGTCGAGTTTTCGCAGGCGAACTTTATAGCCTCGCGCTTGCAACAATGAGCCAAGTGCGGCAGAAGTTATACCTTTTCCAAGAGAAGAAACCACACCGCCAGTAATAAAAATATATCGCGCCATGGGTTTGTAGAATACACAAAATCATTTCTCTTTGCGAGAAGAAATTGCATAGACGAGGAAAAATTATGAATAATTCTTATTGCGCGGGCAATTCAGGTAATGCGCCATCCCCAAAAGCTTCAGGCAATGCAGGGGCTGGGCCTTGATAAACATCATTTTCTGTTGGCGCGACATAGTCATCAAGCACAGAGTCTGAGGCCTCCATACCGCTCAAAATTGTTAGGCCAATACTGGTCAGGAAAAAAACAATTGCCAGATATGTTGTCAGCTTTGTGAGCGCATTTGCAACACCGCGCCCACTCATAAGACCGCCGCCTTGTCCGCCACCAATACCTAATGCACCGCCCTCTGAGCGCTGTAAAAGAACCAAAATAATCATGGCAATGGCGATAAATATATGAATGACCAGTAATGTCTCGGTCATGGGCTGTCTCCCAGCTAAAACTATAAACTGCGATTGTGTATCGCATTGGCAAAGAAAAATCTAGCCCTGTTTTTATTTTCCGAAAATATCCTTACTTAAAAATACAGACCTATTGTGCAGAAACGATGATTTTGTAAAAATCCGACGCCTTTAAACTCGCGCCCCCAACCAGCGCTCCATTAACATTAGGCACCGCTAAAATATCTTGCGCATTTTTCGGATTAACTGACCCACCATATAAAATCCGTATCCGCGCGCCTAAATCTCCATATTTCTTTATCAGCGTTTTACGAATAAAAGCATGCACTTGTGCAATTTGTTCAAGCGTTGGGGTTAAACCAGACCCAATTGCCCAAACCGGTTCATAGGCAATCACCAATTGCTGGGCGCGTTTAATTTCAGGCATGGCAGCCCGAACTTGCTGTCCAATCACGCGTAAGGTTTGCTTTGCCCTCCGCTCTTTAAGGGTTTCCCCTACACATAAAATAGGTAACAGCCCAGCCTCAACCGCCGCCGTCATTTTGGCAGCCACTAATTTATTGCTTTCCTGATGATATTGCCGGCGCTCGGAGTGACCTATAATCACTGCTTTTGCTCCAGCACGCTTTAGCATGGGGGCGCTTATATTGCCCGTATAGGCTCCAGCACTTTTTTCATGGCAGTCTTGGCCACCAATTTGAACGGGGCTGTCTTTAAGTTGCTGCACGGCTTGCATTAACACAATGGCTGGCGGGCAAATCATCACATCAGCTGCTACCACTTTCCGGTCAGCCAATTTTTGTGTGAGCAAACTCAGCTGCCGTAGATCAGCAGCTGAGGCATTCATTTTCCAATTACCAGCAATTAATTGCTTTATTTTAAAGGGTGATTTCATAGGTTTTCTCACTTTATAACCTACCTAACCTGATTGGTTGACTATGTTCAAGAAAAAGAAAGGTGAAAAACCAAACAAATATGCAGGTTTCAACTTGAGAAAAGATTGCACTCTCCTTATGATGCGACAAAATATGTTCTTCGAAAGAAATCCATTATGTTGAGTAATTTAAGAAAATATGTTGGAGGTTTTTTTGGCCTTCTTCTCATTGGTCTGCTAGTCATCGCCTTCGCGGCATGGGGCATTTCAGATGTATTTACAGGCTTTCGGCGCGGGGCGGTTGCTACGGTTGGCGATCGGGACATCCCGACCAATGAATTTAGATACCGTTACGCCCGCGAGCTTGACTACCTATCTCGGCAGCTCAATGAACCCTTGACCAGAGAGCAAGGCCGCAGTTTTGGTATTGACCAGCAAGTGCTGCGTGACATGTTGGCAATGGCGACATTTGACCAACTGACCACAGATTTAGGTCTGGCAATAAGCGATGACATTATTGCCAGCAAAATTGTCGCCGACCCGGCTTTTGCAGGCCCCACTGGCAGTTTTGACCGTCCAACATTTCAAAGATTGCTGCAAAGCAATGGCCTGACAGAAAAAGTCTTTGTTCGCGACCGCCGACTTTATGAAACACGACGCCAGCTGCTTGATGCGGTCAATTACTCCATCAAAACGCCCGCCAAATTGAACGAACTGATGTTGCAATATTTACTGGAAACGCGCGTAGCAGAATATGTTGTGCTGCAAATGGATAGTATTGGTGAAATTAACGAACCGTCTGACGAAGAGTTGAAAAGCTTTTATGACCAGGCACCAAATATTTTCACCGAACCAGAGCGTCGTTCGGCCACAGTTATTATCTTATCGCCTGATGATATCGCAAAAAATCTTGAGATTTCAGAAGATGATTTGCGCGAAGAATATGACATTTTGCAAGACCGGTTTGTGCAAGAAGAAACCCGCGCGGTTGATCAGCTTGTTCTTGCCGATGAGCAAGAAGAAGAAAAAGCGCGTCAAATGCTGGCCGAAGGCAAAGATTTTGATGCCATTGCTCGCGCCTTTGGACAAAAACCTGAGGACACAGATTTAGGCATCGTCGCGCGCCAAGATATGATTGCCGAGGAGCTGGCCAATATCGCCTTCAGCCTTGAGGCAAATACTGATAGCGGCACCACAGATAGCCCACTTGGTTCTGTCATTTTGCGGGTGCGGGAAATTTATCCTGAAAAAGTCGAAACCTTTGAAGAGGTTCGTGAAGATTTACGTAATCAACTGGCTCTTGACCGCGCGGCTGATGAAGTGATTTTACTGTCAGAAAAAATTGAAGATGAACGCGCACAAGGCACAACGCTGGAAGGTATTGCCAGAAGCTATAATCTTGAGCTTGTCCAACTCGACCAGATTGACACAAATGGTAAGAATAAAGACGGCAATAAGTTGGAAATTTTCAATCGGCTGACAGACCTGCAAACAACGCTTTTTGAAAGCGAGCTTGGCCAGGATATTCCCTCGCTAGAGACAATTAATGGCGGTCTTTACTGGATACGTATGGATGGCATTAAGCCCGCACGCATAAGCCCATTTGATGAAGTACGCGACAGAGCCCGTGAGCAATGGCAGGCCAAAGAGCGGCGCGCTTTGCTTGAAGGGCTGGCCACACATTTTGTTGAAAAAGGCAATGAGGGCAAAAGCCTCACCGCCTTGGCTGAAGAGTTAGGCAAGTCCCCCCTTACTTCGCCACCTCTAGCACGAGCAACAAATAATGAGACTTTTTCGCGTGACGCTGTCGCCAATCTCTTTGCGACGGCTAAGGATAAATTCACTTTCGGCAAGGTTGGCTTTGGGGAAAGCTTAATTGTCATGCGCGTTGCCGAAATCAATATCCCAACAGCTGAAGAAACGCCAGAATATGGGCAAGTAATACAAACTGAAAGAGAGCGGTTGAATGAAAATATGCTGAACCAGCTCTTATTTGGCTTGCAAAATGAATATGGCGTGCGTGTTGACATGCAAGTGCTGGAAGAAGCGTCTGGAAATCAACAATAATGTCAGAACTCACCCCACCCTTTGATGAATTTGAAAAAGCCTATCAAAGGGGTGAGACTCAGCTTGTCTATGCCAATATTATTGCTGACTTGGAAACCCCCGTATCGGCCTATCTGAAACTTTGCCAGGACCGCAAATACAGTTTTTTGCTCGAGTCTGTGCAAGATGGTGATGTTAAAGGTCGGTTTTCAATCATCGGATGGGCGCCGGATTTAATTTATAAAGTTGATGCAGGAGAAGTTTTTATCAACCGCACGGCATTAGAGAATGACACTTTTGAGCCTTTTAAAATTGCGCCGCTTGATGGTCTAAGACATGTTTTAGCCGAGTCTGAGATTAATATTCCAGATAGTTTGCCGCCAATGGCCTCAGGTGTATTTGGCTATATGAGTTATGACATGGTGCGCCAGATGGAAAAGCTGCCAGACACCAATCCGGCTGCGCTTGACACACCTGATAGCCTGTTTATGCGCCCAACCATGATTGCCGTTTTTGATACAGTCACAAACAGCTTGATTATGGTGACACCGGTGCGCCCAACTGACACCCAATCCGCTCATGATGCTTATCAGCAAGCCCAAGCGCGCATTGCCGCCGCACGCACAGCCTTATCTGCACCACTCAAAGAAACACTTACAAAACCAGAAACGGATTTTACCCCGCCAAGCTCCAATATGAGCCAAACCGCCTATCATAATATGGTCGCGCGGGCGAAAGAATATATAAAGGCGGGAGATATTTTTCAAGTTGTGCTGAGCCAATGCTTTGAAACAGCTTTTCCTTTACCGCCATTTGAGCTTTATCGCTCCCTGCGCCGTATTAACCCATCACCCTATTTATTCTTTTTAAATTTCGATGGGTTTTCCGTGATTGGGTCAAGCCCTGAAGTGTTGGTTGGCGTTTCTGATAAAACCGTGAATATTCGTCCCATTGCAGGAACCAGGCGTCGCGGCGCAACCCCAGCACAGGATAAAGAAATCGGCGCAGAACTATTAGCTGATGAAAAAGAACTAGCCGAACATCTCATGCTATTGGATTTGGGGCGCAATGATATTGGGCGGGTTTCAAAAATTGGAACCGTACAAGTTAATGAATCCTTTAGCCTGCAAAAAACATCGCATTTAATTCATATTTATTCTGACCTGACCGGCACACTTGATGAGGGGCTGGATAATATTGATGCTTTGGCCGCAGGGTTTCCTGCTGGCACAGTCTCGGGCGCACCAAAAGTACGGGCAATGGAGATTATCGACGAATTAGAACCCCAAAAAAGGGGCATATATTCTGGCTGTGTCGGGTATTTCTCGGCGGGCGGTGACATGGATACCTGTATTGTTTTGCGCACGGGTATTATCAAAGACAATGTGCTTTATGTACAAGCAGGGGGTGGGGTTGTATATGACTCCACTGAGGAAGGCGAATATAATGAAACGGTCAACAAGGCGATGGCTTTGTTTCGTGCCGCCGAAGATGCTTTTGAGCAAGCGAAAAACGCCACTCAATAAGTTCTTATATAAAGGTTTATATAAATGATATTACTTATTGATAATTATGACAGTTTTACTTTCAATCTTGTTCACTTTTTGGGTGAGATTGGGGCTGAAACCAAAGTTGTGCGTAATGATCAAATAGCTGTTGATGACGCGTTGGCCATGCCTGTTAATGCAATCATTTTATCGCCTGGCCCCTGCACACCAAATGAAGCCGGTATATGCTTGGAACTTGTCGAAAAAGCCCCTGCTGATCTCCCCATTTTTGGTGTTTGTCTTGGACACCAAACCATTGGCCAAGCGTTTGGCGGGCAAGTTATCCGCGCGCCTGAAATTATGCACGGAAAGCGGTCAAAAATTCATCACAATGCAAAAGGAATATTCGCTTCTATCCCGCAAGACTTTGATGCCACACGCTATCATTCGCTCATGATTGAGGCCAGCAGCCTGCCCGATTGCTTGGAAGCCACCGCCCATACGCCAGATGGTATGATTATGGGCGTGCAGCACAAAACCCGTCCGGTTTTTGGGGTTCAATTCCATCCAGAAAGCATTGCCTCGTTACATGGCCATCAGATGCTTGCGAATTTTATTGAAATTGCTGGCCTTAAGCCGCGCCTTGATGGGATTAAAACTCAAACTCTTGCGGAGCTGCGATAATGGAAAAACTCAAACCGATTTTAGCTGAAATTGCCGCGGGCAAGAGCTTAACCGCTGAGAAAGCCAAGCAAGCCTTTGATATTATCTTATCTGGTGAAGCTACTGCTGGTCAGATTGGGGCATTTTTAATGGGGCTTCGCGTGCGCGGGGAAACAATTGATGAGCTGGTAGCTGGTGCGACCATCATGCGCCAACACGCCTTATCTGTAGACGCACCAGAAAATGCAATAGACACTTGTGGTACGGGTGGCGATGGTGCTGGCACCTATAATATTTCAACAGCTGTTGCTTTTGTTGTTGCCGCAGGCGGCGTTCCCGTTGCTAAACATGGCAATAAGGCGCTGAGTTCAAAATCAGGTTCGGCAGAGGTGCTTGAAAAGTTAGGCGTTAAACTTGATTTAACACCCGCTCAAATTAGTCAAGCCATCAATCAAATTGGCATGGGCTTCATGTTTGCCCCTGCCCACCATAGTGCTATGCGTCATGTTGGGCCAGTGCGCGCCGAGCTTGCCCAGCGTACGATTTTTAATTTACTCGGCCCGCTTTCCAACCCGGCAGGCGCAAAGACACAATTACTCGGCGTGTTTGACAAAAGCTGGTTGCGCCCATTGGCTGAAACATTAGGAAAATTGGGGTCTGTTTCAGCATGGGTGGTACACGGCTCTGATGGGCTTGATGAGCTGACCACAACCGGCATTTCTCATATTGCAGAACTGAAAAATGGGACTGTATGCGAGTTTGACATCACCCCAGAAGAAGTTGGCCTATCGCAAGCCACACCACAACAATTAGCGGGTGGCACGCCTGAAGAAAACGCGCAAGCCATGCGTGCCATATTTGATGGGGCGCAAAACGCTTATCGCGATATTGTGCTGCTCAATGCTGGCGCGGCATTTGTCGCCGCCGCAAAAGCAGATACACTTAAAGCTGGTGTCAACATGGCTGCACAAGTTATTGATGCAGGCCAAGCGCGGGACAAACTTGATGCCTTGATAGCATTTTCTCAAAACCAAGAGCAAAGCTAGAGGCCTGTGCCATGACTGATATTCTTGAAAAAATTAAGGCTTATAAATTAAAAGAAATTGAAAAAGCAAAGCAGGAAACACCGCTTAATGAATTAATGCGCAAAGCTGATAAAGCCGATGCGCCACGCGGATTTGTCAAAAGCCTTCGTGCAAAACTAGCTCAAGGTGAAACCGCTTTGATTGCTGAGATTAAAAAAGCAAGCCCTTCTAAAGGGTTGATACGCGAAAACTTTGTACCGGCTGACTTAGCCAAAGCCTATGAAAAAGGCGGCGCGGCGTGTTTATCTGTGTTAACCGATGCACCGAGCTTTCAGGGCGCGCCTGAATATTTACACCAAGCCCGTAGCGCCACTGCCCTGCCTGCCTTGCGTAAAGATTTTCTTTATGATGCCTATCAAGTCGTAGAGGCTCGAAGCTGGGGAGCTGATTGTATTTTAATCATCATGGCCTCTGTGACAGATAGACAGGCGGTTGATATTTTACAAGCCGCAAGAGATTGGAACATGGATGCTTTAATTGAAGTGCATGACCGTCAAGAATTAGAGCGTGCAAAATTACTTGAGCATGATTTTATTGGCATTAATAATCGTAATTTACGCAGTTTTGATGTTGATATCCAAAATACGATTGAACTGGCGCAATATGTGGATGAGCAAACCCTATTGGTATGTGAAAGCGGGATTTACACGCCAGAAGATATTGCAGAAATTCAAACTTGTGGGGTCAACACATTTTTAATTGGCGAGTCGCTTATGCGCCAAGAAGATGTCGCGCAGGCGACAAAAACATTATTGGCGTGATGGGCTCAAACGCTTTCAAGTTAAAAAATAAAAAAAAGAGACTTGACCCATAAATGCGAACTAAAGTAGAACAAACATGTTGATGCTTTGTTCTGTTTGTTGTTTTAGAAAAAAAACACGAAGAATTTGCATCTAGCCCGCGAAAAGGGCATGAGACTTTGCGACTAGATTGAGACTAGATTGCGACTAGATTGTTAAGGAATTGTCATTATGTTGACGAAAAAACAACTTGAGCTATTGCTTTTTATCAATGAACGCCTGAAAGAAACAGGGGTCGCGCCTTCATTTGATGAGATGAAAGAAGCGCTTGACCTGAAATCTAAATCCGGCATTCACCGCCTCATCACAGCTTTAGAAGAGCGCGGCTTTATTCGACGATTAGCCCATCGCGCGCGCGCCCTAGAGGTTTTGAAATTACCCGAATCAGCTTCACCAAGCTTAAGCGCCCTGCCGCGACAGGCATCTGAACCGACCCCTGCCCCCAAAATGGAATTGCCGAGTGCCGCCAATGATGATAATGCCATCGCGCTTGGCGTGATGGGGCGCATCGCCGCCGGCACCCCAATTGAGGCACTACAATCTGAAACTCATCGTATTTCTGTGCCGATTGAAATGATGCGCTCTGGTCCGCATTATGCGCTTGAGGTTCAAGGTGACTCAATGATTGATGCAGGTATCCTTGATGGGGATACGGCAGTTATCCAGCAAAGCGATACTGCCGATAATGGTGATATTATTGTTGCTCTTATTGAAGACCAGGAAGCCACATTAAAACGCCTGCGTCGCAAGGGGGATATGATTGCTTTGGAAGCAGCAAACCCTGCCTATGAAACGCGCTTGTTTAAGTCAGATCAAGTCCGCGTGCAAGGGCGTCTGGTTGGCCTTATCCGCAAATATTAAGCCTTATTCTCTTAATACAACCAGAGCCGGTTTCTTTGGCGCGGGGTGTCAATCTGCCAGCTTGGGTTTTCATTTGGGCGATAATAAAGCCCACGCCCTGCTTCATACCGCCAAATTCTCCGGTCAAAGATTTTTGGCGCACATTGTTTAAGTTGTGACTTGTCTTGAGCCGTTAAACGAAATGTCACAACCACCACCTGACCTCTACTGCACGCTTCCGTTAAGCGGGTTTTATCTGCAATGAGAATGATTGTTCCAACAGCGCTTTCCATGACACATAAACCCGTCACACATTTTTCAGTATAGTTATCTGGCTCTGGCCGCATGCCAAAATATTTAAGCCAATTCTCCACGACATATTGATTGGGGCTGCGCGATAAAACGCGATACTCACCATTTGTCTGGCGTGCCGCAACATGCTGGCCATAGCCATAAACCACGATATCGGGCAATTCCGCCCGTCCGAGCAGCCAAAATGAAATTAAAAGTGGTACCAAACCAAGCAAGCGCCATTTTTGCGTTAACAAACATAAACTCAACAATCCAATGGTAAATAAAGCCAATGCCGATGGCGGGGATTGCGCAATATAAATCACCGCCTCGCCCTGATTAGATAAATAATCCGAAACAGCCACAACCATTTCAATACCCCAACTCATCAAGGCAAAGGCAAGATCTTCTAAATGGAATAAAGATAAAACCAAAGCCAGCAAGGCCATTGGCATAATCACCAGCGCAAAAATTGGCATGGCCAATAAATTCGCCTGCAAGGCATGAATTGGCAGCATATTAAAATGATAGGCGCCAATATAACCCGTCGCGGCCCCAGCGATGATACTCGTCAGCAAGAGCGTGATAAAATATAACCAAGTTCGGCGCCGCCAATAAGCAAAGCGACTCAAGCGCACCGTTACAGGCGCGGCCCAATAGTTTCTGCCAAACCGCTCATAAAAAGCGACGAGGGCCAGCACAGCAGCAAATGACATTTGAAAACTCACCAACACAACGCTTTCTGGCGCCAGAGCCAGCACGATAAATGTTGCAATTGCAACATTGCGCAGCGTCAAAGCATGGCGCTCCAACATCAAAGCCAGAAAAACTAAACTCATCATAATAAAGGCGCGTTGGGTGGCGATATTATTTCCAGAAATCAACAAATAGCCAAAACCAGCCAGCACTGCCATGAGCGCACAAGCCATGCGCACATCATAAAATTGATTAAGACGCGGGAAACAAGCAGCGAGCAAGCGAAAGAACCCAAACACACTGCCGGTCATCAGCACCATATGCATGCCTGAAATGGCCAGCATATGCGCTAGACCGCTGGCGCGCAAACTCTCGCGATGAGCTGGCGGAATTTGTCCACGCAAACCCGTCACAAGAGCAATCGCAATGCCGCGGGCTTCGGGGCTGGTCTTATCTTCAATATGTGCGGCCAATCGCAATCGCCAATGTTGTAGCCGCGCAGCAAATGACGGTTGGTCAGGACATGTGACTTGTTCAATTTGACGGATAAAACCGCGCGCGCCTTCCTGACGAAAATGAGCCGCAAAACGCGCATCATAGCCATTTGGAATAAGCGCTTTTGACAAGGGTATCAGACGCGCTTGCAACACCACATGACAGGCTGGCTTTAGATGCGCCACATCAGCCTGCTTGCCATATAGCCGAATATGCTTTGGGGTATGCTTTTGCGCCAGCCCTTTCACATCAATCACCTCAACCATAAACTGGCTGCCCCGCAGGCGTTTTTCTGCTGTCCGAACATGCCCGATAAGTTGCGTTTCAGCCATTACCCGCTTCAGCAAAACATGGTCTAAATCTGTGGTTCGGATTTGCGACCACACAAAGCCCAAACTCGCCATTAGAGCCAATAATAAAACCGGACGCCACGCGCCATCATTCACAAGCCAATAGGCCACAGAAAATGTTACGACCAATAAAATACTGGTTAATTGGCGTGGCTCATCAGGCCATTGAAAATACAGCAAGCACCCCAATCCAAAGGCAAGCGCAAGCCAGTAAAACAACCTTTCATTCTGCCAGCTTTTGACAAATCTCGGCACCGCCTGCGCCACATCGCGCGTGGCGAAAAGCAATGGCGCAAAGCTTTTCAAATTGAAAGAAAATTTCAAATATTTCAGTAAAAACAATAGGCTGTCTCTTGTTATTTTTTTAGCTTAGGGTATATTCTCACACAATCCCCTGAGACTATGCCCTGTGGCTATGCTATGACAGATGGCAGCCTGCTGACAATCTTATTGTTTTGGGCAGTCTGGCGACCAAAATGAGAGAATGCTGAATGTCCGCATCACAAAAGACTCAAATCGTTACGCGCTTTGCCCCCTCACCCACAGGGTTTTTGCATATTGGCGGCGCCCGCACAGCTTTATTCAACTGGGCTTTTGCTCGCCATAATAGCGGTAAATTTTTACTGCGAATTGAGGATACAGACCGCGCGCGCTCGAGCGAAGAGGCTATATCCGCAATATTAAAGGGATTGGAATGGCTTGGTATTGACTATGACGATAGCCCAATCTACCAGCATCAAAACTTGGCACGCCATGCCGAAATCGCACATCAATTACTGACGCAAGGAAAAGCCTATAAATGCACTTGCACGCGTGAACAGCTTGATGCCATGCGCGAAGAGGCCATAAAAAACAACCAGCCCATCCGCTATAATGGACATTGCCGTGACATTGACCCAAACACAATCAGCCCAGACACTGACCATGTTATTCGCTTTCGGGCTCCCCAGTCTGGCAATACTGAAATTGACGATAAAGTGCAAGGGCTGGTAAGCATCCAAAACAACCAGCTTGATGACCTTATCCTGTTACGCAGCGACGGAACCCCGACCTACATGCTTTCCGTCGTGGTTGATGATTACGATATGGGCGTGACGCATATTATTCGGGGTGATGACCATTTAACCAATGCCGCCCGCCAGCAACAAATATATGAAGCGCTGGGTTGGACACCGCCTGTTTTTGCTCATATTCCGCTTATTCATGGGCCAGATGGTGCGAAGCTTTCCAAGCGTCATGGTGCGCTTGGTGTCGAAGCTTATGCTGATATGGGCTATCTACCCGAAGCCATGCGCAATTATCTAGCGCGGCTTGGTTGGAGTCATGGCGATGATGAGTTATTTTCAACCGCGCAATTTATTGATTGGTTTAATTTAGAAGCGATTGGCAAATCCCCTGCTCGCTTTGATTTTGACAAGCTGGCGCATGTGAACACACATCACCTCCGCCAAATGGCCGATGCTGAATTATTAGACCTCTTATTGGCTCAAAACCCAGCCCTTAAAGACCATCAAGACGCGATAAGACGCGCATTGCCTTTGATTAAGGAAAAAGCTAATAGCCTTGACGAAATTGCCACACAATGTGCTTTCCTATGGGCCAGCCTGCCCCTGCAAATTGATGAAAAACTGCAAAAAGCACTTGATGATGAGCGTAAATCTTTGCTTGTGGCACTGGCTAATATTTTTGCTCAACTCGCGCAATGGGATAAACCGACATTAGAGACCTGCATAGGCGATTTTATGGCCTCTCATGACATCAAAATGGGACAGATTGGCCCCGCATTGCGCGCTTGCCTAACAGGTACAACCCAATCCCCCGCTATATATGATGTTCTGTTCTTGTTGGGACAGGATGAAACGATAAAAAGAATTAGGACGGAAACAGGATAAATTCCCTTATTGCTCTAGTTTTTTTAAATCTATTTAACTATAATCGCCGCAAATTGAGACGGAACAGACCCAAAGTTCAATCGAAATAATGACAAGACGAAGCAAGGTATAAAATGACAGATAGCCCAAAAACAGAAAAAGCAACACTTTCAACAAAAGACAATAACTACACTTTTGATGTGATGGAAGGTGCTGTTGGTCCCAGTGTGATTGATGTCTCTAAGCTATATGCACAAACGGGTCAATTCACCTATGACCCCGGCTTTACCTCTACCGCAAGCTGCCAATCAACCATCACCTATATTGATGGCGAGGAAGGTATTTTGCTGCATCGCGGTTATCCGATTGAACAGCTCGCTGATCAGGGCAATTTTTTGGAAACCTGCTATTTGTTGTTACATGGCGAATTGCCCAACAAAACAGAATTAGCTGAATTTGACCACGCGATTACCAACCACACAATGGTGCATGAGCAATTGGAAAAATTCTTTCATGGTTTCCGCCGCGACGCGCACCCTATGGCGATTATGGTCGGGGTTGTAGGCGCGTTATCTGCCTTTTATCATGACAGCACTGACATAAATGATGCGCGGCAGCGCAAAATTGCCAGCCATCGTTTAATTGCGAAAATACCGACTATCGCTGCAATGGCGTATAAATACTCAATTGGCCAGCCATTTGTTTATCCGCGCAATAATTTGGATTATGCAGCAAATTTCTTACATATGTGCTTCTCAGTCCCAAGTGAAGAGCGCCCAGTTAATCCAGTAATAGCCAAAGCAATGGATAAGATTTTTATTCTACATGCTGACCATGAACAAAACGCATCAACCTCAACAGTGCGTTTGGCTGGCTCATCAGGGGCCAACCCATTTGCCTGTATTGCTGCAGGCATTGCCTGTTTGTGGGGGCCAGCGCATGGAGGCGCCAATGAAGCCGCTTTGGATATGCTTAATGAAATCGGCTCTGTAGATAATATTCCAGAATATATTAAACGCGCCAAAGACAAAGATGACCCGTTTCGTTTGATGGGCTTTGGTCATCGCGTGTATAAAAATTACGACCCACGCGCGCGTGTGATGCAATCAACCTGCCATGAGGTGCTTACGGAGCTGGGCATTAAAGATGACCCGCTACTTGATGTTGCGATGGAGCTAGAAAAAATCGCCTTGAGTGATGAATATTTCATTGAAAAAAAGCTCTATCCAAATATTGATTTTTATTCGGGCATCACATTGAAAGCAATGGGCTTCCCAGCTGATATGTTCACGGTTTTATTTGCCTTGGCGCGAACAGTGGGTTGGATTTCGCAGTGGAATGAAATGATTGAAGACCCAAGCCAGCGTATTGGACGGCCTAGACAGCTTTATGTTGGCTCACCCAAGCGGGATTATATCGCATTGGACAAGCGCTCTTAAGCGTCTTAATTTCAAGCAATAATATCAAGGATGCGGCGCGCCGCGCTTTGGCTGGGTGAGCCTTCAGGCGGCTGCATGATTTCCTGCGCGCGTTTGAGACCCGCGAGCTGAAAATCACGCAAGCCACTTTGATTGTTGATGAGGGCTAAAAAGGCAGGCGCTATCAACTCCGCACGACATCTATGCAAAATAAACTCCGGCACAAGTGGCTCATCTAAAATAAGATTGGGCAACACAACGGAAGGTATTTTCGACATGCGCGGCACGACATATTCCATCACCGGGTCCATTTTATAGGCAACAATCATTGGTAAGCCGACCATAGCCAACTCTAGGGACACTGTGCCAGAGGCAATCAAAGCTGCTTGCGCCGCATGAAATAAACCCAGCTTATCTGCCTCCCCCTCAATTAATTCAATTTTTATCGGCCAGCCTGCTGTTTCAGTTTCTATCGCCGCTCTAAGATGCGGCACCGCAGGCAGCATAAACCGACAATTTGGCAATTGATCCGCAATCTGAGAAAATACTTGCCGATAGATTGGCAAAAGCCGCTTAATCTCACTCACCCGACTGCCTGGCAAAATGGCTATAATTTTTTCCTGCCTTGTGACGCCAAATTTCTTTTTAAAAGCCGCACCCTGTTTTTTCGACCCCATACGCTGCACGACAGAATGCCCAACATAATGGCAATCCGGCCCATCTAATGCCTGATAAACACGCGGCTCAAATGGCAGAACCGCCAATATATGGTCGGCAAATTGGCGCATTTTCTTGGCACGCCCTTGTCGCCAGGCCCAAACTGTTGGCGCCACATAAATCACAATTTTAATTTCTGGGCGCTGCTTCTTCACTTTGCGCGCCACACGATGCGCAAATTCTGGGCTATCAATCAACACCAGCACATCTGGCGATTGCGCCAACACATAATCCGCCATCTCCTGAATGCGTCTTAAAAGCAAAGGTAAGCGTGGCAAAATTTCAGCTAAACCCATCACCGCAATGTCACGCATAGGAAAAAGAGTCTCTAGCCCTTGCGCCGTCATCGCTTCACCACCAAGCCCAGTTATACGAACCTGTGGCGCAGCCTTTTTCAGCGCCTGCATCAACTCGCCACCAAGCTGGTCACCAGAGGCCTCACCAGCCGCTATCATAATATGTGGAAATGGCTCAGCCATTTTCTTGCTGGGTTTCATGGCTTTCGGACCCATAATCGGCGGCGATGCATTGCACAAACAAGCCCAGCTCATCTGCGCGCTTAATGCAGGCTTCAATATCGTTAATAATGGCACCTTGCGCTTCTACCACAATACCCGACAAACACGCCTGAGCCGCATTTTCGATGGTTTGCAATCCTAAAGCAGGAATATCTATTCGCCTATCTTGCTGGGGCTTAGGCAATTTAACCAGCACGCCTTGAGGTTTTTTTGGGCTACCCCTCAGGTTTTCATCTAAATTCGCAACCCGCGCCAGCAAGGCATCCGTCCCATCGACACCTTCAACAGCCAAAACCTGCCCCCGACACACAATGCTGGCCTGCCCAATATCCAACGCACCAATCGTGCGGGTGATATGAACGCCCAAGGCAATATCCTCTTCATCTATCGCATTTGGTTTTGTCTGAGTGAGATTTCCAGCCTCTGGCATCAGGTCTGGCGCAACTGCTTGCGCGGGGAGAACCGCCATGCCATTTTCATTCAGCAAACGCAAAATCTGGCGCAACAAAGCGTCATCACCGCGCCTTTTCTCAACCAAAACCCGCGCAATCGCCTTCATACCTGCCATATCAGGGCGCAGGGTGAGTAAATTTGGGCGCTGCACTTTGCCAATCAAAACAACCTGCTGACAACCAGCTTTTTTTAAACTCTTAATAAATTTCCCTAAATGCGCCATTGGATATTGTTCGACGCTTCCAAGCGCCGCATCAACCGAGCCTTTAATGCCTAAAATATGAATGCGCCCACCTTGCGCCTGCACTGCCTCTTTCACCCGAAACGGCATATCGCCACCGCCAGCAATGAGGCCTAGCGTGTGTTCGGGGTTATAGTGTGCTTTATCTTGTGCAGTCATGACACTCCGATTAAGATTTTTCTAAACAAAATCCACGACCAGAGCCGTTTCTTAAAAAGCGAACCAACTCGTCAACAAGTGGTGTACCGCCATATTCTGCTTCGCTTGCTGCAATGCGAGTTTCTAAATTCGTATTATCGGCTGTTTCAAACACTGTTTTGTAAAACCCGCGCAAAGCATGGATATGGCCTCTGTCAAAGCCACGACGCTTGAGCCCCACCAAATTAAGACCCGACAGAATAGCGCGATTACCGGAAACAGTACCAAAGGGAATCACATCTTCCACAACAATGCTGCCGCCGCCTAAAAAAGCATGCGCACCAACATGGCAAAACTGGTGTATTGCCGCCATGCCCCCAAAAATCGCATAATCACCAACCACAACATGGCCAGCAATGGTTGCATTATTGGCCAATATGACATGGTCCCCAATCATGCAATCATGGGCAATATGCGTGCCAGCCATAAAAAGCCCATGATTACCAATTTTTGTGATACCGCCACCCTTTTCAGTACCTGGATTCATGGTCACATATTCACGTATTCGATTATCTGTACCAATCTCTAGACGCGTCTCTTCGCCCTGAAATTTTAAATCTTGCGGAATATGCCCAACCGAAGCGAACGGAAAAATCTGCGTGCGCGCACCAATTGATGTGTGGCCAGTCACAACAACATGAGAGTCAATTTGCACATCATCGCCTAGCTCAACATGCGCACCTATAATGCTATAAGGCCCAACCGAAACGCCAGAGCCTAATTTTGCGCCATCTTCAATAATCGCAGTTGGGTGTATTGTCATCGTCACGCCCTCATATTTACACTATTTTGGGGTAAAACGATTTGAAGCGGAAAACAAATAAAGGATTATTGCGATTTATTACCGCTATTTAGTTTTGTTTTTATCTTTCGATTTCGCCAGACGTGCAAGGGTTGCTTCTTGTTTTCGCCATGTTTGCACATCACGCGCTGGATAACCTGACACATGCGCGCCATCGGGCAAATCTTTCGTCACCACACTAGCACCTTGTAACTTCACACCCTGCCCAATCGACAAATGTCCGGATATACCAACTTTGCCACCGACAAATGCGAAATCACCAATATGCGTGCTGCCTGCTACACCTGATTGACCCGCAAAAAAGCAATGTCGACCAATCACAACATTATGCGCTATGTGGCATAGATTATCGATTTTTGTCCCCTCACCAATAATTGTATCGTCAAGCCCCCCGCGATCAATCATTGTGCCAGCACCAATTTCAACATTATTTTGAATAATCACGCGGCCAAGTTGGGGAATTTTAACATGGCCAGACATATCGGGTGCAAACCCAAACCCATCTTGGCCTATAGAGACCTGCGGATGGATATAAACTTGGTCGCCCATCAGCGTATGAGATATGGTCACATTTGCACCAATACGACAATCACGGCCAATCACACAGCCCTCACCAATCACACTATTCGCAGCTATTTTTGTCCCCGCCCCAATCTCAGCATTTGGACCAATCACCACCCCAATCGCTATATCTACATTGTCTTCTATTTGCGCTGAAGGATGAATAGCCAGCTCTTGCATACCGCTCACATGTCGCGCAGGCTGTTCATCTGGATAAAAGATTTGAACCGCACGGGCAAAGTCCTTGTAAGGCTCTTGTGAGACAAAGGCACATTTTAAGTGCGCCGCCTGTGCCGATTTATCTTGATGCAAAATCACAGCACTGGCCTGTGTCTTTTGCAAATCTTCAATATATTTTTCGGCCTCAAAAAAAGAAACATCGCCTGCTCGAGCTTGAGCAAGCGATGCAACATTTTCAATCATTGTTTCACCGTCCCCGATAATCTCACACCCCAAAAGCGCTGCCAATTCTTTAGCTTTAACCGATGGTGCTTTTGAGAAAAATCGAGGGTCAGCCATGAGCAATACTTAGTTTTTTGGATCTTTCAATGTGACCGATGTTAAAACTCCATCAAGGCGTTTCACCACAACATCCGTAACATCAATATCAGGGCTTGAAATCAAAACTGCGCGTTTTTCCATAATCATGGTAGCTTTTTTCTCAGACATAATATCTTTTAATATCGGCTGAAGCGCTTTCAAAATTTCATTACGCGCTGTCAACTGAGACGTTTCCAGCTTACGCAGTTCTTGTTGCAGCTCTTGATTTTTTGCAATTTCTTTCAAACGCAAATCGTCTGCCTTTGCGCGCAATGCTTCTTGTGTCAGCAATGTTTTCTGCTCATCAATTTTCTTAGCATCACCCTCTAATTCTTTTTGCGCTTTATCGCGCGTGGCTTGCAAAGCTTCTGCACGTGTTTTGATTTGATCAATCAGGCTTTTACCAGCTTTTGAATTTGCGAATACTTTTTCAATATCCAGTGTCAAAGCCTCAGCCGCAATAGCTGGTGATGCCACGCTCAAAAACAAGGCGGCAATGATTGCTAAACTTATTTTCTTAAACATAATAAACCTCTCTATTAAAATCTTGTTCCAGCTGTGAACCGGAAGAATTGTGCACTATCATAACTTTCTTTTACAATTGGACGCGCCAAGTCAAAACGCACGGGTCCAAATGGTGATTTCCATGAGAAACTTAAACCATAAGTTGCCCGCAAAGAAAAGTCGTCTTTGATATTTGCCGCCTGCACATCAGTGCCGCCAAGCATACCAAAATCTGTAAAGACAAATCCCTTAATACCCAAATCCTTCGGGATGCCGAGCGGAACTTGCGTTTCAAGTGTTCCTGCAACATATTGCTTCGACCCCAAAACATAACTACTTGTAATGTCACGTGGGCCAACACCAGAGCGTTTAAATCCGCGTATCACACTGCCGCCAACAAAGAAATGGTCATTATAAGAAATCGGATCATCATTATAATCAACAATGGCTCCCACAGTAGCCCGCGCATGGAAAATCCATTCATCGAAGAATGTACGGTAATAGTCATAAACGCTGGTTGTGCGTAAATAGCTAACATCGCCCGCAGGGCCTGCTAATTCTTGACTTAATGAAAAATTCCAGCCAGATGTCGGGTCAATTTTATCATCTCGCTTGTCAATATAATATGTGTAACCAACCGTAACTTTAAAGTCTGAATAGGGACGCAAATATTCACGGAAAGCGGAATTATAGGCGTCATTGACCAACTCATCCTCTAGCACACGCGTAAATAGCGAGAGTCGTCCGTCCTCAGATACAGGGAAACTCACTGATGTACCAATCCCGGTCTGTGCAGTTTCCAAATTGGCTTCTGTGTCATAATCGGTTGTTGTTCTGAACAAATTAATACTCGCGTAAAGGTCGCGCCCTAAAAAATAGGGTTCGGCAAAATTAAGGTTGAAAGTCTGCACCTGAGAACTGACAGAGGTTGAGAATTGCAACACCTGTCCGCGCCCTAATAAATTGCGCTCAATAATAGAAAACTGGCTAGAGAAATTCTCTGTTGAGGAATAGCCTACCCCGATAGACAATTCACCAGTTGATTGCTCCTCGACATCAATATCAATAATTGTTTTATCTGGTTCTGAGCCTGGATGCTCTGTGATTTCAATTTCTGAGAAATAATCCAGCCCTTTAATGGCGCGCTCAGAACGATTCAACAAAACCCGATTAAAAGCATCCCCCTCGTCAAGCCGCATTTCACGACGAATAACACGGTCTTGGGTACGCACATTATTATTAATATTTATGCGCTCAACATAAACACGTGGGCCTTCTTCAATGCGATATTCCACATTGACAACCAAATTCTTTTTATCTCGACGCACGCGCGGGCGAACATCAGCAAAAGCATATCCTTGTTCCCCCAATAGTTTTGTTAAATCGTCAACTGTATCATCAATGCGTTTGAGATTGTATTTTTGACCTGACTGGTGGCGGATAATGCCTTCAAAAACAACCGGGTCAATCTCCTCAACCTTACTGTTAACCTTGCCATCACCAAATTGGTAAATCTCGCCCTCTTCAACATTAAAGGTGATGAAAAACTCTTTCCCATCCCGAGTCAGTTCTGCCACTGATGAAATCACCCGAAAATCTGCATAGCCGCGCCCTAGATAAAACCGCCGCAATAATTCGCGGTCATAGGCAATGCGGTCAGGGTCATATTTATCTCCAGATGCAAAAAACTTATACCAACGGCTTTCTTTACTCGAGACCTCCTCGCGTAACCGGTCATCATCAAAAGCGTCATTCCCGATAAAATTAATCGAACGGATTTTCGTTACTTCCCCTTCATCAATCTCAAAAATGACATCGACACGGTTTTGTGGAAGCTGTATCACTTTTGGTTCAATACGAGCTGAAAAACGCCCCTTGCGACGATAAATTTCAACAAATTGAGCGACATCGTCCTGCACTTTTGCACGCGTATATACTTGGCGCGCCCGTAAAGTGCTATCTTTTAAAAGGTCCTCTTCTTCAACCTGATTGTTTCCTTCAAAAATAATCCGGTTCACAATCGGATTTTCAACCACAGTGATTAAAATACCCTCTCCCGATTTTTGTATCGTCACATCGGCAAACAAACCAGATTGAAACAAAGATTTCAGTGATTTGTCGACAAGCTCTGGGTCATAAGGGCGGCCAGCCTCTAAGGCGATATAAGATAATACTGTTTCCGCTTCAACGCGCTGGCTTCCTTCTACTTGAATAAACGCAATTGGCGTAGTGTCAGCTACCACTTGCTCGGTATTTTCAGGCGGCTCTGTTTGCGCCAAGACTGATGTAATAGAGAAGAAAAAAGCAAATAAAAGTGAGGGAAGTAAGTTATGTGGCCGCATTTTCATTTTCCAGTATATTGCCATACCCAAAACAGGGTTTAGATAAATTAAACAGATTCGGTCAGGTCAAATCATTCCAAGTTACAAAGATAAATAACATCAAAACTAACGCCAAACCAATGCGCATGCTTGTTTCCTGAACTTTTTCCGGAAGCGGACGCCCCAAAACAGCTTCAAAGGAATAAAACAGCAAATGCCCGCCATCAAGCATTGGCACTGGGAATAAATTGATGAGACCAATACTGACCGAAATCAAAGCGACCAAATTAATAAAAGCCGCCAGACCGATACTGGCCATCTCGCCTGAAATTTGAGCAATCCGAATAGGACCACCTAATGCATCGGCAGACTCACGCCCAACAATAATGCGCCCAATCGACACAAATGTTTGTGTGATGATAAAGTTGGTTTCCTTGACCCCCATGCCAATAGCGGTGATGGGATCATGACGAATATGCTGGATATATTGCGGGTCATTCGCGTTAGAAATACCCAAACGGCCAACATTATAAACATTGCCAAACCGGTCTTTTTCAACTCGCAAATCTGGACGAGCGAGCAATAAAGTTTCCACACCGCCGCGATTGACCATAAATTCTAAATTGGTTTCAGGGTTGAGTTTCACCACGCGCTGTACATCAGAGAAACTATCAACCTGTGCGCCGTTAACAGATAAAATCACATCACCTGATTGAAACCCCGCCCGCGCCGCTGCGCTTTCTGCGACAACTTCGTTGACGACAGGCGTTACAACGCGCTCGCCAAAAATTGAAAACAAGCCCGTAAAAATCACAATTGCCAATAAAAAATTAGCAAAGGGACCCGCCGCAACAATAGCTGCGCGCTGCCACAGAGGTTTGAAATGAAAAATTTCTTGCTTATCCTCTTCGCTTAATTGCGAAAGCTTTTCAGCATCAGGATTGCTGGCGACAGAGTCGTCGCCATAAAACTTGACATACCCCCCCATAGGCAGCCAGCCAATTTTCCACACAGTTCCCTTTTTATCTGTCCAACTTGTCAGTGCGCGCCCAAAACCAATGGAAAACGCGTCCACCCGAACGCCACAAAGCCGCGCCACCCAAAAATGACCCAATTCGTGAAAAAACACGACAACAGTGATAACAGCAAGAAAGGGTAAAATATAACCCAAGCCGATAGATGATAGCATTTCCAAAGCGCACCTCTTATTGATTTTACTCTGTTCTTAAGTATCCGTTTTTAGCATAAATACAGGGGTTTCGGTTAAAAAACTGCCCTTTTTGATATTTTTTCTTGAGCCATTTCTCGGCTTGCGCGATCTATTTCATAAATTGTGTCAATATCCACTTGCGCCCCGCCTTCAAACGCAGGCAAAACCGCTTCTATCAAAGCCGGAATGCCCAAAAACGACAGTTTGTGTTCCAAAAATGCACCCACCGCAACCTCATTTGCAGCATTTAGCGCCGTGGTGAGGCCGCCACCAGTTTCCATTGCATATTTTGCAAGCCGCAAACAAGGGAACCTTTCTTCATCAGCTACATCAAATGAAAGTTCAGCCATTTGGGACAGATTAAGTTGGGGCGCATTGGATTGAAGCCGGTCGGGATACCCCAGACAGTAAGAGATTGGAATCCGCATATCTGGCGCCCCCATATGCGCTAAAACAGAACCATCATTCATATGAACAAACCCATGAATAATTGATTGCGGGTGCACAATGGCATCAAATTTTTCAGCCGGTAAATCAAACAAATATTTCGCCTCAATAAGCTCCAGACCCTTATTCATCAAACTTGCTGAATCAATAGAAATTTTGTCCCCCATCGACCATGTCGGGTGTTGCTTGGCCATATCGGGCGTCACGGATTGCAATTGCTCTTGCGTAAACTCTCGAAACGGGCCACCTGAAGCGGTCAGGGTAAAATGCGAAATGTCGGATAAAGGACGGTCATGAATAAGTTGATAAAGCGCATTATGTTCACTATCAACAGGTACAATCTGACAATTATATTGAGCAGCTTTGGCCATAAATACATCGCCTGCACTGACCAAACATTCCTTATTGGCAAGCATCATTATTTTGGCATGCTCTAGGGCTTTCAAACTAGCTGGCAAGCCGGCAAACCCAACAATTGCCGCCATGCAGCGGTCAACTGGACGGCTGGCAGCCTCCAACAGCCCCTCCAAACCAGCCGCCACCTCAATATCTGTGTCCGCTAAGGCAGTTTTGAGTTTTTGATAATGTGCTGGATTGGCAATCACCACTAGTTCTGGCTGATGCGTGCGCGCGAGTTTAATCAGCTTTTCAACATTCTCATAAGCTGTCAGCGCCACGATTTCAAAATTCTCTTTGTGGTGTGATAAAATATCGAGCGTGCTGTCTCCAATTGAGCCCGTCGCCCCTAAAATGCTGATACGCTCGCAATTTGTTTGCTTTTGCATCACCACACCCATATCGCTTTCGCACTAAACGCGCCCTCTGCTGACGCACGAAAATAGATGATGATATAGGCGATAAGAAACACTGAAATCACGCCATCAACACGGTCTAACAGGCCGCCATGCCCCGGCAATAAACTGCCGCTATCTTTGACCTGAAAACGGCGCTTGACCCAAGATTCAACCAAATCCCCAACTTGTGCGACACCCGCAAAAAAGGCACTAATAAGAAGCAGCGATAGGCTGGCAGATACATCAACAATCTGCGCAAAGATTAAAGCCCCACCCATGGCACCCAGCATACCGCCTAGCAATCCAGACCAGGTTTTGTTTGGCGAAATAACAGGTGCAAGTCTCGGGCCACCAATTGTCTTACCAACAAACATCGCAAAAATATCGGTGAGCCAAACCATCAAAAAAAGGTAAAAAACTAAAACCAAGCCGCCGTCGACATGATTTCGAATGAGGACAATACTAGATAATGCAGGCGCGAGATAAGCAAAACCACCAACCCATAATAAAAGTTGCGCGCGCGCCAACAGGCTGATGACAAAATGCACAATAAATAAACCAAGCAAAACCAAAACGGCCTGATCTAAAGCACCTTGATTGGCCAAATAAAGCACTGGTACAAGCGAGAGAAAAAGCCAGAGCGTGGCAGGCTTTTGTTTTGCCGCATCAACAATACCAACCCATTCATAGGCTAATAAAAACCCAGCAACTAAAATGAAAGCCGCAAAGGCGATGCCACCAAAATAAAGCGCGGCGATGACAATTGGCAAAAGCGCCAAAGCGGTTAAAATCCGGAGCTTCAAAGCCTGCCATAACCGGATTAAAACAGGCTTGTCAGTCGAACTCATCCAATCGCCTCAATTGTAGGCGTTGGCTCATCTTCTTGTTGATTGGATTTTTGATTGTCGGAATCATCGGCATGGCCAAATCGGCGGTGGCGCGACAAATACTCATCAATTGCCGCCTCAAAATCATCAGTCGAATAATCCGGCCATAAAACAGGCTGGAACACCAGTTCCGCATAGGCACTTTGCAACAGCATAAAATTGCTTAACCGATGCTCACCACTGGTTCGAATAATCAAATCTGGGTCTGGTATGTCGGCCGTCATCAAATTTTGGCGAATTGTTTCTTCTGTTATTTCATTGGATGATAACTGCCCCTGCTCAGCCTGCGCAACCAAGCTTTTCGCCATTGCTGTCACCTCCTGCCAAGTGCCATAATTAAAAGCGATTTGCAAAGTGAGTGACTTATTTTGCGCGGTGGTGTCCTCAGCTTTTTTCATAAGCTTCACAATATCAGCTGCCAAACCATCTTCCTTACCGATAATTTTAATCCTTACATCGGCGTTATGAAGTTTTTCTAAATCTTGCGAAATATAGGTTTTCACAAGCCCCATTAAGAAATTTATCTCAAGTTCCGATCGGTTCCAATTTTCGGTTGAGAAGGCATAAAGCGTTAGAATTTTGACTTGGGTCTTTTTTAGATATTCCACAAGTTGGCGTACAGATTGCACCCCCATGCGATGCCCTTCGCTACGCGGCAGACCACGCTGACTTGCCCAACGCCCATTGCCGTCCATGATAATGGCAACATGATGGGGGTATTTTTTCTGGCTTACCATTTGATGGGCATTCATGTCTCCACCTTATACCTGACGGATTTCCCCTTCTTTGGTTGATAATAAATTATCAATCTCGCCGACTTTATCATCGGTTAGTTTTTGCACATCATCGGCATAAGCTTTTTGCTCATCTTGGCTAATGTCACCATCTTTTTCAGCCTTTTTAAGCTGGTCCATGCCATCGCGTCTTACATTGCGCACCGCAATACGTGCTTGCTCGGCATATTTACCTGCCACTTTTACAAGCTCTTCGCGGCGCTCTTCGTTTAATTCAGGTAAAGGAATGCGCACCAACTGACCGTCAGCCATTGGGTTTAACCCCAGCCCCGCTTCTCGGATAGCTTTTTCAACTAAAGCCACTTGGCTCTTATCCCAAACCTGTACAGACAGCATGCGCGGCTCTGGAACAGAAACAGTGCCAACTTGCGAAATCGGCATTTTCTGGCCATAAGCCTCAACCATAATCGGGTCGAGCAAATTGGCACTCGCGCGCCCTGTTCGCAAACCAGCAAAATCAGATTTCATTGTCGTCAATGCGCCGTCCATGCGGCGTTCAATTTCGTTTAAATCAATAGACATTTTATCCTGTTCTTTCTAGCCTTCTTCTACAATTGTACAAAGACCTTCACCTTGCAAGACATCTAACAACGCACCTGCGGATTGAATGCTAAACACCACAATCGGAATTTTGTTTTCCCGCGACAGGCTAACCGCAGATGCATCCATCACTTTCAGGTCTTTTGATAAGACATCCATATATCTAAGACTATCATAACGCTCAGCAGTTTCATCTTTTTTTGGATCTGCTGTATAAACGCCGTCAACATTAGTGCCTTTCATCAAGGCATCGCAATTCATTTCTGCTGCCCGCAAAGCCGCCGCCGTATCGGTTGTAAAAAACGGGTTGCCTGTACCTGCAGCAAAAATAACCACCCGCCCTTTTTCCATATGGCGGATGGCACGGCGGCGAATATAGGGTTCGCAAACAGTTGTCATCGGAATGGCCGAAAGCACTCGGGTTGCAATACCTTGCCGCTCTAAAGCGTTTTGCATGGCCAATGCGTTCATCACCGTTGCAAGCATACCCATATAATCAGCACTAGAGCGGTCCATACCGCCCGCTGCACCAGATAAGCCTCGGAAAATATTGCCGCCACCAATAACAAGGCATAGCTCAAAGCCGTTTTCGGTGACTTGGCGCACCTCATGGGCGATACGGTCAACCGTGCCAACATCAATGCCATAAGCACCGTCGCCCATAAGGGCTTCACCAGATATTTTCAGGAGAACGCGTTTGAACTTGCTTCTATTGCTCATCGCTTTTTTCTCCTTCAAAAATTTCTTAGCTACTCACCGCAGCCGCCACTTCGGCAGCAAAGTCCTCTTCAGGCCCTTTATCAATGCCTTCACCAAGACCGAATCGAACGAACCCTTTTAATGTAATAGGGGCGCCAACATCACTTTCGGCATTTTTGAGAACTTTCTCAACTGTATTTTCACCATCAATGACAAAAAACTGTTGAAGCAAGACAACTTCTTGGAAGAATTTACGGATACGGCCATCGACCATCTTCTCAATAATTTCCTCAGGTTTACCGCTTTCACGGGCTTCATTGACCAGCACATCACGCTCACGCTGCACTTCTTCTGGGTCTAAATCTTCCACAGTCGCAGCCAACGGATTTGTTGCCGCAATATGCATTGCGATTTGTCGACCAAGCGCTTCAAGCTTGCTGGCATCACCTTCTGATTCAAGCCCAACCAGAACCCCAATCTTGCCCTGACCGTCGACAACCTGCCCATGAATATATGAGGCAATCGCACCCTTTTCGACAGATAGACCACTTGCACGGCGAACATTCATATTTTCACCGATTGTGCCAACCATTTCTGAAACATGCTCTTGTACAGACTTTGAAGCACCTGGATATTCAGATGCCAAAAGCGCATCAAAATCGCCGTTAACAGATACAGCCAGTTTGGCAATATCAGCAACCATGCTTTGGAATGTGTCATTACGGGCAACAAAGTCTGTTTCTGAATTTACTTCAACCAGCGCACCAGATACGCCATCAGTAGCTACCGCAACCAGCCCTTCAGCGGCGACACGGCCAGCTTTTTTAGCTGCCTTTGCCAGACCTTTAGTCCGCAACCAGTCAACAGCCGCTTCTACATCGCCCGATGTTTCATTTAATGCAGCTTTACAATCCATCATACCTGCGCCTGTTTTTTCGCGCAGATCTTTAACCATAGCGGCAGTAATATCAGCCATTGGTTTCTCCTTATGTTTTTAATTTATATTAGGATGCTTCGGCTTCACCAGCATCTTTGCTTTCTGTTTCAGCTTCCTCAGCTGGCGCTTCCTCAGCAACAACCTCTTCAGCCGGTGCTTCTTCAGCAGCAACTTCTTCAGCTGGCGCTTCGCTTAAACTTTCAGCCATTGGCTCAGCTTGCGCACCCAAATCCACACCAGAAGCAGACTGACTTTGCTCAATACCATCAATCACGGCTTTTGAGATAAGGTCACAATAAAGCTCAATCGCACGGGTCGCATCGTCATTGCCAGGAATAGGATATGTGATGCCATCAGGGTTTGAGTTGCTGTCCAGCACTGCAATCACCGGAATACCCAGCGTATGCGCCTCAGCAATAGCGATAGATTCCTTGTTTGTATCAATGACAACCATGATATCAGGAATGCCGCCCATATCTTTAATACCACCAATGGCGCGCTCCAATTTGTCGCGCTCACGTGTGAGGTTCAAAATTTCTTTCTTAGTTAAACCCTGCGAACCCTCTTCGGTGAGAGTTTCCTCAAGCTCGCGGTAACGTTTAATGGAATTTGAAATTGTTTTCCAATTTGTCAAAGTCCCACCAAGCCAGCGCGAATTCATATAATATTGAGCGCATTGCTTGGCTGCCGTTGCCACCACATCAGAGGCCTGTCGCTTTGTGCCAACAAATAACACACGACCACCACTGGCAACTGTGTCACGCACCGCAACAAGAGCTTGGTGTAATAATGGGGTTGTTTGGGATAAATCCATAATGTGAACGCCATTGCGGTCACCAAAAATATATTGACCCATTTTCGGATTCCACCGATGGGTCTGGTGTCCAAAGTGAACACCGGCTTCTAATAATTGACGCATATTGAATTCAGGCAAGGCCATAAACTCGTCTCCTTTTCTCCGGTTAAACCTCCATAAGGGACGGAATTGCCACCTGACAACACCAGAGCAGCTCGACGTGAGCATTCCCTTATGTGTGTAATGCGCGTTTTATAGGGGAGAAAGAGGGTTTTGGCAAGCCTTGCTCCCGCTTTTTTTACGGATTAAAAACTGCCAGTTAAAATCTTATAATTCCTCAACATGCACCACGCCCGACAAAGCTTTAACCGCTCCGGTCACTCGCGGCGTAATGGCATAGATTTGCGGCAAGCGCATTTCGATTTGATGCAAATCACTTTGGAAAAGCAAAGACACATTGCCGGCTTGCTGGGCGGTTTTGCGTTTTTCGCCCACAGCTGATAGCTGGGTATGGATATTTTTGAGCGCCTCTTGATTTTCAACAAATATGCGCAAGCCAGCTGAACTATTAGCCACGACATCATCAACTCGACGAATGGCCTCCGCCTGCAAATCCATATTGTCGTCGCGATAATTGATTTTCGCGCTAATCACAACAGAATTACCAACCTCTAATAATTCACGCGACCGCTTTAGCGTTTCAGCAAAGACTATGACCTCAAACTGACCAGACGGGTCTGACAAACCCAAATAGGCGAATGGGTTACCATTTTTCGCCGTGCGCTGGTCGACTTTACTCAAGGTTCCAGCGAGCAATACTTCTTTTTCAACTGTATTTTGTAAATCTATAAACTGGCGTACATTTGACCGTCGCAATGCAACTTTATAATCGTCCATTGGGTGGCCCGTGAGATAAAACCCCAAAGCATTAAATTCATATGTTAACCGATCAATTGGTGACCAAGCCATTGCCATTGGCAATTGCACAGATTGTGTAATATCCACCTCGCCAAACAAATTATCCTGTTTGGTACGTTTTTCCTCTGCCGCCAAATTAGCTTCTGTTAATAACAGGTCAACCCCGCCAGACAGCCGTGCGCGATCTGGCTCCAAGCGGTCAAAACAACCAGCAGCAATCATATTTTCAAGCATGCGGCGGTTAAGCCCTGTCTCTCCAACCCGCTTGGCAAAGTCAAAAATATTTTCAAAGGCGCCGTTTTCTTGACGCATTTCAATTATATCCGTAACCGCCTGAATACCGACATTTTTAATGGCGGCCAAAGCGTAGAAAATTTTATTTTCATCAATTTCAAAAAGCACCCCTGAGCGATTAATATCTGGTGTGCAGACTTCAATTTCATGCGCCCGCGCGTCTTGCACAAAAACTTGCAGCTTATCCGTATTGTGATAATCGAGCGACATGGAACCAGCTAAAAAAGCCACAGGGTAATTAGCTTTAAGATAGGCCGTCTGATACGCAATCAAGGCATAAGCAGCGGCATGAGATTTGTTAAAACCATAACCAGCAAAGGCTTCTACCTGGTCAAAAATTTGACTCGCCGCTTTTTCGGTCACTTGATTTGCTTTTGCCCCCTCAATGAAGCGATTTTTTTGCGCGTCCATTTCTGCTTTGATTTTTTTACCCATAGCGCGGCGCAGTAAATCCGCTTCTCCAAGAGAATAACCAGACATGGTCTGGGCAATTTGCATCACCTGCTCTTGATAAACCGGAACCCCATAGGTTTCTTCCAAAATGGGCTGCAACATCTCATGCATATAATCAGGTTCTTCCTCGCCCTTTTTACAGGCAATATAGGTCGGGATATTATCCATCGGGCCGGGTCGATAAAGCGCCACAAGCGCGATAATATCTTCA
>JBMHDF010000005.1:0-36583 GCA_049889535.1 Parvibaculales bacterium
TTTATATGCGCTTGATAAACCCCTTGATTTTTCGTCAGATGCAGATCGGTTGCGACAACTCAGCAATCGCGCCGCGCAGTATAATATGGTGGTGACATTTGAATTTATGCCTTGGATGCACATTAATAATTTAGCAGCAGCTATCAAGCTTGCAGAGGCGGTGAACCACCCAAATTTTGGTCTGAATATCGATTTTTGGCATCATGCGCGCAGTGGTGGAGCGGCAAAAGATCTCATGACGCTCGCGCCCCAACATATTGCCGCTGTTCAAATCAGTGATGTTGAGGCCACACCATGGGATGATGTCATCATGGAAACCGCCCGCGGCCGAAAAATGCCTGGAACAGGTGTTGGAGATGTTGCGCAAAAACTGGCGCATCTGTGGCAACGCGGTATCAATTTGCCGCTTACGCTTGAGATTTTCAATATAGATGTCTTCACCACGCCAACAGATGAGCTGACGCCCATCTTGGTCAAATCTATTGATAAACTGCTTGAGGATGCCAAACACCACCTATAAAGCAGCTAAGTCGTCAACGTCATTAGCGTCGTTGTCATCAGCGCGTGGCGCACCCGAGAGGATTCGAACCTCTGACCTCTGCCTTCGGAGGGCAGCGCTCTATCCAGCTGAGCTACGGGTGCTTTAAGGGGTTTTATATTTTATATTGCCCGAAATGCAAATGGTTAATCCAATATTATCAGTTATCCATGATCAACGATATCATTGGGCAGATTCCCTTCCCACGCATTTTTATAAAATTCCAAATCGGCAATGAATTGCACCTGATTATTGGCATCAATAAATGAAACTGGCCCATGCCCAAAATAAATAAATTCGGTGACTTCCATGCCCGCTGCCTCTTCGTGAATTTCGCCAATGGATTCATAGCCATAAACACCGGGTCCGGCCTCGCCGGTTTCAAAAGTGAGTAAGCCTTTGGTCACAAAAAACTCGGCTGGACTAATATGTTGATGGCGGCCAAATTTCACACCCGGCTGCAATTGCACATAAAGCACCCAATCGCCAGTGACTTTGCAATAGCGTAACATTTTAAACTTTACGCCCTCGCCAAGCTCCACCCAATCAATCTGGTTAATGTCAGCCAGCATGCCGCCTTGCACACTTGGGTCATGTTTTTCAGGAATGCCTCGATACATTTCATCCTCCCTTTTTTGATGGTTTATGTTAGCGCAAAAAAGCGTTTACATGCCTCATCAAAAGAACAGGCCAAATGAAAAAAGCTGAATCATGCCGCGCTTTGATTGCCTGTCAGTTTCATGAAAACATTTTCCAGACTATTGCCTTCGGTTTCAATATCGGCAATTTCAATGCCTTGTGCTTGCAGGCATTGCAACACATCGCCCGCGGTTTGCGCCCCCGGATTATAGGTCAGGCTCAGGCGTCCATCTGGTTTGAGCAAAGCATCAAAACTGGCCAGTGCTTTTTCTTGTGCAGCGGTTAATTGTGCAATTTTCGCCTGCGGGCGCACGACAAGGGTTTTGCGGTCAATGAGTGTGAGCAAATTTGTTGTCAAATCACAGGCCACCACCTCGCCATGATCCACAATCGCAATTCGGTCGCAAAGCGCTTGCGCCTCTTCTAGATAATGCGTGGTCAAAACAATGGTGACGCCTTGTTTGTTCAGCTCTTTCACATAATCCCAAAGCTGTTTGCGTAATTCTAAATCAACCCCGGCGGTTGGTTCATCTAAGACCAAAATAGGCGGGCTATGCACCATTGCTTTAGCAACCAACAAACGCCGCCGCATGCCACCAGATAGCGAGCGCGCATAAGCATGCGCTTTATCGCCCAATTGCACCGCATTGAGTAATTCCATGCTGCGGCGCTCTGGTTTCGGCACCCCATAAAGTCCAGCTTGCAGCTCCATCGATTCAAGCGGTGTGAAATAAGCATCTAGGCTTAATTCTTGCGGCACAACGCCGATAGAGGCACGTGCCATGCGCGGATTGGTATCAATATCAAATCCCCAAATTTGCGCTTCCCCTGCAGATTTCACCACCAAACCAGCTAAAATATTGATAAAGGTTGACTTGCCCGCGCCATTAGGCCCCAAAAGCCCAAAAATTGACCCTTTTGGAATGTCCAAATCAATGCCTTTTAAAGCGCGTTTGGGCGCATTATTGCCGCTTGGCGCATAGGTTTTTTCAAGCCCTTTGACCGAAATAGCCATATCAGGTGTTTGTTTTTCGGACATTTTTACCCCCTTTATCGAACATTCTTAAAATGGGGTTTGATGCGCCAAATGTCTAGTCCAGATTTATCCTCTTTTCATTTTTGTTTATCTATGACGCGTCATGGCGCTTGCGAGATGAATCCTATATGGTGATATAGAAATTCAAAATGCACATGTAATTTAAACGGCTTTAAACATGCTTACAAAACAAGATCATCTTTATCTGGTTGATGGCTCCAGCTATATTTTCCGCGCTTATCACGCATTGCCACCGCTCACACGCAAAAGCGATGGGTTGCCAGTTGGCGCGGTGTCGGGCTTTTGCAATATGTTACTCAAGCTGATGGAAGAGATGGACGCCCAGACCAGTCCCTCGCATTTGGCGGTTATTTTTGACGCTTCTGGCACGACTTTTCGTAATGAAATTTTTTCTGATTATAAAGCTAATCGCGGTGAAACACCGGAAGACCTGATTCCGCAATTCCCACTTGTGCGTGAAGCAGTTAAAGCCTTTGGCGTGCCTTCAATTGAATTGCAGGGCTATGAGGCTGATGACCTGATTGCGGCTTATGCAGAAGCAGCGAGTGGGCAGGGGGCGCAGGTGACAATTGTTTCCTCAGATAAAGATTTGATGCAATTGGTCAATGAGCGTGTCGATATGCTGGACACAATGAAAGACCGTCAGATTGGCCCGGACGAGGTTTTTGAGAAATTTGGGGTGGGGCCAGAGCGTGTGATTGATGTGCAATCTTTGGCGGGTGACAGCGTGGATAATATTCCAGGTGTGCCAGGTATTGGCGTGAAAACCGCCGCGCTCCTGATTAATGAATTTGGCGATTTGGACACGCTTTTGGCGCGCGCAGAAGAAATTAAACAAAATAAACGCCGCGAAAATTTGATTGAATTTGCTGACCAAGCGCGTCTCAGTCGCGAGCTTGTGACACTTAAAAAAGACACGCCTTTGCCGATGTCATTGGGCGAGCTTGGCATAAGCCCACCCGATGGCGCGCAGCTTATTGGGTTTTTAAAAGCGATGGAATTCAATACGCTGACCAAGCGTGTGGCGAAAAAATATGAGTTTGATTTGGATGCCTATGCCCCCGCAGCTGATATGGCTGCGCCTTTGGCTGATGACAACCAAGCTGACGGGCAGACAAAGATTACGGCTGATGGCGATGATGTCCCCAGTTCAGCAGGTAGTTCAGCCGGCAGAAAAACAGGTGAAAAAACATTCAATTTTCCGCCTATTGATGCCAGCCAATATGAATGCGTGACCAGCATGGCGGCGCTTGAAAGTTGGATAGAGCGCGCCCATCAGGCCGGCGTCATGGGGCTGGATACGGAAACAGACGGCCTTGATACCATGCAATGCCGTTTGGTTGGCATATCATTGGCCACCGCGCCCGGCGCAGCGTGTTATATCCCGCTCGCGCATGGCCGCAGCGATGGGCTGGATTTGGAAAATCAATCGCCTGACCAATTGGCAATAGATGATGTGTTGGCTGCATTGGCGCCTTTGCTGGCCGATGCGAGTGTGTTGAAGGTGCTACAAAACGCAAAATTTGATGTGCAGATTTTTAATCGATATGGCGTGGCGGTGACCCCGATTGATGACACGATGCTGATGTCTTATGCGGTGTCAGCTGGGGCGCATAGTCAGGGCATGGATGAGTTGTCGCGGCGTTATTTGGACCATGAACCCATTGCAATAAAAACCTTGCTTGGCACGGGTAAATCACAAATCACTTTTGACCAAGTGCCGTTAGAAGAGGCGACGGCCTATGCGGCGGAAGATGCCGATGTGACGCTGCGGCTGTGGCATCACCTAAAATACCAGCTGGTGCAGGCAGGGGTAAGCTCGGTTTATGAAACCACTGAGAGGCCTTTAATTGATGTGATTGTCGGCATGGAGCGGCACGGGGTTAAGCTTGACCGCTCGGTCTTGTCGCGTCTGTCAGGTGAGTTTGCGCAAAAAATGGCCGCTATGGAAGAGCGCATTTATGAGCTGGCGGGCGAGCCATTTAACATTGCCAGCCCGAAACAGCTTGGTGAGATTTTATTTGAACGCATGGGGCTGGAAGGCGGCAAAAAAACCAAAACAGGCGCATGGGGTACAGGGGCAGATGTTTTGGAGACATTGGCCGCGCAAGGTCATGAGCTGCCCGCAGAGGTTTTGGCATGGCGCGGTCTGGCTAAGCTGAAATCGACCTATACAGATGCTTTGCCTGAATTTATCAATCCCGATACAGGGCGCGTGCACACATCTTATGCGCTGGCCAGTACCACCACGGGGCGCTTATCTTCCTCTGACCCGAATTTGCAAAATATTCCCATCCGTACAGAGGATGGGCGGCGCATTCGCACAGCCTTTATTGCCGAGCCAGACCATATGTTAATCTCGGCTGACTATAGCCAGATTGAGCTGCGGCTTTTGGCGCATATTGCTAATATTGATGCGCTGAAACAGGCTTTTGCTGATGGGCTGGATATTCATGCTATGACGGCTTCAGAAATGTTTGGCGTGCCGCTGGCTGATATGACACCAGAGGTGCGCCGGCGTGCCAAGGCAATTAATTTTGGTATTATTTATGGCATATCTGCTTTTGGGCTGGCCAATCAGCTTGGCATATCACGCGGCGAAGCAAGTGACTATATCAAAGCCTATTTTGAAAAATTCCCCGGCATTAAAGATTATATGGAGGCGGTGAAAGCCGAAGCGCATGCGCAGGGTTATGTGTCCACCCTGTTTGGCCGCAAAGTGCATTTGCCAGAAATCAGCTCCAAAATCCCTGCCCGCCGCGCCTTTGCCGAACGCGCCGCGATTAATGCGCCCATTCAAGGCACGGCGGCTGATATTATTCGCCGCGCGATGATTGCCATGCCCCCCGCACTTGAGGCGGCGGGCTTAAGCGCGGTGAAAATGCTGTTGCAAGTGCATGATGAACTGATTTTTGAAGCGCCTGAAAAAGATATTCAAGCCTTAATGGCCTGTGTTGAGCAAACCATGCAACAGGCCTGCGCCCCGCGCCTTAAGCTGTCAGTACCGCTGGTGGTGGAAGCTGAGGCCGCCAAAAACTGGGATGAAGCACACTAAAAGGACTTGGTTTGCCTAGGAAACCTTACTCCGCCTTGTGCCGATGGAATGGCACTAAAAGCACCAGCACCTCGCTTGTCTCGGTGGGTGCTTACTCCGCTACTCCGTCAGCGCAGGGCGGGCTAATGCGCATAAATGCGCTAAGCCCTTACTCCGCCGCGACGGAAGGGGCGGAGCTGCGGACGTCTTCGCCCACATGGTCCATGAATTTCTCAAAATTGGCGACAAACATATCCACCAGCTTGCGTGCCTGTGCATCATAAGCCGCGCCATCAGCCCATGTGTCGCGCGGGTTCAAAATTGAATTGTCCACTCCCGGCACGGCGACTGGCACGTCAAAACCAAAATGCGCGTCGGGTCTAAATTCTACATTATTGAGACTGCCATCTAAAGCGGCTGACAGCAGCGCGCGCGTTTCTTTAATCGGCATGCGTGAGCCAGTGCCATAAGCGCCGCCCGTCCAGCCAGTGTTCACCAGCCAGCAGCCAGCCTGATGCTCGGCAATCAGGTCGCGCAGCAAATTGCCATATTCTGATGGGTGGCGCGGCATGAAAGGCGCGCCAAAACATGTTGAGAAAGTCGCTTCTGGCTCGGTCACGCCTTTTTCAGTGCCAGCCACTTTGGCGGTATAACCTGAAAGGAAATGATACATTGCTTGGCTGGGGGTGAGCCGCGCAATCGGCGGCAACACCCCAAAAGCATCAGCGGTGAGCATGATAATGGTTTTGGGATGACCAGCTGTGCCCGTGTCTGACGCATTAGGAATAAAGGACAGCGGATAGGCACCGCGTGAGTTCTCTGCCAAAGAATTATCGTCAAAATCCAGCTCGCGCGACTCCGCATCCATCACCACATTTTCAAGCACTGTGCCAAAGCGTTGCGTGGTGGCATAAATTTCTGGCTCTGCCTCTTGTGACAGGTTTATCATTTTGGCATAGCAGCCGCCTTCAAAATTAAACACGCCATTTTCTGACCAGCCATGCTCGTCATCGCCGACCAAAACCCGGTTAGGGTCGGCTGAAAGCGTGGTTTTGCCAGTGCCTGAAAGCCCAAAGAATACGGCTGCATCATCATCTTTGCCAACATTGACCGAACAATGCATTGGCATAACGCGTTTTTCTGGCAAGGTGAAGTTGAGCATAGAAAACACAGATTTTTTGGTTTCACCCGCATAAGATGTGCCAACAATGAGAACAATTTTCTTGGCAAAATTCACCGCAATCATGGTCTCGCCGCGTGAGCCGTGACGCGCTGGGTCGGCCGAAAAGCTCGGCATGTTCACAATCAAAAATTCGGGGGCAAAATTATCAAGCTCGTCGGCTTCAGGTTCAATCAGAAGGTTTTGAATGAACAAAGAATGCCAAGCAAGCTCGGTCAGTACTCGCGTGGGTAGGCGATGCGTTTTATCGGCCCCACCAAACAGGTCCTGAACAAAAAGCTCACGACCTTTGGCGTGAGCTTTCATATCTTCAAACAGAGCATCAAACTGTTCCGGCGTCATGGCTTTATTATTATCCCACCACACAGTATCTTCTGTGACCGTGTCGCGGACAATAAATTTATCCTGCGCCGAGCGACCCGTATGTGTGCCTGTTTTGACAACCATTGCACCCCCTTTGGCAATTTCACCTTCTTCGCGCGCCAAAGAAAGTTCATAAAGCTTAGCCGGGCGATGATTCCAATGTACTGCCTTCAGGTCAGTGAAACCCTGATTTTCGATACCATTTTTGCTAATCCGATAACCCGTTTGATGCATAGTCATAATTCCTAAAATTTTTGGTTAGACAGTTTTATAAACGAAAAAAACGTGAGTTAAAACAAAAACAGCCAAAAAAAGCGTGCATAATGCCGCATATTTGCCGCATTATTATTCATATTTGGAAAGATGTTGAAAATCTGAGAAAAATGAGGTGTTTATGCCCCAAATTGCTTTAGTTGATGATGACCAAAATATTCTTGCTTCGCTATCAATGGCGTTGAAAAATGAGGGGTTTGAGGTGCTTCGGTATGCTGATGGGCGCGCGGCATTAGACGCGTTAACGCAAAAACCGGCAGATATTGGTGTCTTTGATATTAAAATGCCCCGCATGGATGGTTTGGAATTATTACGCCGATTGCGTGGGGTTTCTGACATGCCCGTTATATTTCTGACATCAAAAGATGACGAAATTGACGAATTAATTGGCCTCAAAATAGGCGCTGATGACTACATCACTAAACCTTTTTCCCAAAAATTGCTGATTGAGCGCATTCGAACGATTTTGCGTCGCACAAAATTTCGTCAACAAGCCGCCAATCAGAAAGAGACAAAACCACAAAGCGCGCGCGCGCAAAATGATGAAGAAGAACATTGTTTGGAGCGCGGGGCTTTGATGTTAGACACACAACGCCATGCTTGCCATTGGCGCGGGCAATCTATCAATTTAACAGTTACCGAATTTCTTATTCTGCAAGCATTGGCACAGCGGCCAGGATATGTAAAAAGTCGTGATGCGTTAATGGATGCTGCCTATGATGATCAAGTTTATGTTGATGACCGAACAATTGACAGTCATATAAAACGGTTGCGGCGAAAATTTCGCAAGCATGATGAAAATTTTGATGCGATTGAGACGCTTTATGGTGTTGGATATAAATTTAAAGAAGACACGCTTTAATCGCACAAAAAGAAATGACAGGGTAAAAATTGGCACAAAAACCCAAGCAAAATAAATTTATTAAAAGCGGAATTTTGAATCGCTGGCGGCAGCATTTGCTGACTAGGCTCCTCGTGATTAATAGTCTTGGGCTTTTGGCTTTTTTAATGGGCTTGTTGATTTTGGGCCAAACCCGCGACAGCTTAACTGCCGCTTATCGAGAAAGCTTGCGGGTGCAGGCTTATTTAATGGCTGAAGCGGTGGGCGGTATGGCGCCTGAATCTGTTGCCATCATGCCCGTTGAGGCCGAAACCCAGCTCATGACTCCAAGCATAAATCCGGACGAAGCGTCTAGTCTTTTAAACCGCTTGGTCGCGCAAACTCAAACGCGGGCAAGGTTTTATGACCATAAAGGGCGTTTGATGGTTGATACGGCGCGCCCTTTAGGTGATGTGCAGATTAAAGAATTGACCAGCGGTGATGCGCGTCTGCCAGAGCCAGAAATAAACGCTCAAAAGAGTGCGCGCATGACGGCTTGGGTGACCCGTCTCATGGCTCTTGGCGCGCCGCCAGCGCCATTGTTCTCAGATGACATTGCGCGGCAGGGACAAAATCTGGAGGAGGTGCGCCAGGCTTTGCTTGGTCAGGAAATGAGTTTGGTGCGGCGCACATTAAATCATAAAGATATTTTAACCCTTGCTGTGCCTGTGCAACATTATCGGGCAATTAATGGTGTGTTATTGGTCACCAGCCCGCCAGGCGCGATAGATGCACAAGTTCAAGAAGCGCGCCTGACCACCATTCAATTATTTCTGGCTATTTTGGCTCTCACTTTGATTTTGACCATCATCACCGCCCGCACCATTACGCAACCTGTGCAAAAATTAGCGCGGGCTTTGCGTCAATATCGTCATTCAATGCAGCTTCCTGAATTGGATAAGATACCAGATTATCAGGGGCGCCAGGACGAGATTGCAGATCTGTCTACCGCTTTACGTGATTTATTGACGCAACTCACGCAACGGCTTGATGCGATTGAGCGTTTTGCTTCTGATGTGGCGCATGAGCTGAAAAACCCATTGGCCAGCATGCACAGCGCGTTGCAAACGCTGGAAAATACCGACAATGTGGCAGACCGCAAAGCGTTAATGGATATTTTAATAGTCGATATACAGCGTTTGAACCGGCTGATTAGCGATATTTCTGATGCGTCGCGCTTAGATGCAGAATTGGGGCGTAAGGATTTTGATGTGCTTGATTTTTCTCAGCTGGTGCGTGAATTAGCCCCTGTTTTTGGACAAGATGAGACCCGCCATGTCACGCTGGACATGAAATTAGCGAAGGCGGTCAAAATTCGCGGGCAGTCTAATCGTTTGGCGCAGATTTTACAAAATGTGGTGAGCAATGCTTTATCATTTGCACCCAATGGCAGTGTTTTGAAAATCACGCTTGAGCCGACGGATACGGAAGCAGTTTTGACCATTGAAGATGAGGGGGTTGGTGTCGCGCCTGATTTGGTCGAGCGGATATTTGAGCGATTTTATACTGACCGAACTGGCCAGACTATCATGCCAGGTGAAGATATCGCGGCGCCGCAAAAAGCGAAGCGTTTTGGCCAACATTCTGGATTGGGCTTATCTATAGCGCGCGAAATTGCACGTGTGCATGGGGGAGATTTAAAAGCCCATGCGCGTGAAGGCGGGTGTTTTGTTTTGACACTTCCACTTATAGACCCTGCCTCTGAGGCAGAAATAACGCGGCGTCAAAAGGGCTAGATGATGGAGCTTATGCATGCCAGTTGTGTTCAGTTTCAAGGCGCGGGCGTTTTATTGCGGGGAACGGCAGGGGTTGGCAAATCCGACCTTGCGCTGCGCCTAATAGACCGACATGGCGCCCAGCTTGTGGCCGATGACCAGACCTGTTTAGAAGTTGAAAATGAACAGCTTTACGCTTCTGCGCCCGCCACGCTCAAAGGCTGGTTACAGGTGACAAATATTGGTTTTGTGCAACGCCCAGCTTGCGTCCGCACGCCTCTGGCGGCAGTGATTGACCTTGTGCCAGCAGACCAACGCGACGCCTTACCCCTGATTGCTTTAAATGAAACTGTGACGATTTTATCTGTCGCTTTGCCGCGCGTGCAGCTTTGTGCCTTTGATATATCGGCACCAGAAAAAATTTCGGCACTGCTTGAGATTTTACAGCAAGGCGGTCTCGACAGCTTGCCGGATTTTAACGCAAAATAACCCACAAACAATCTTGCCCTAACGGCTTTGTTTGGGCATTGTGTGAAATATAAAATAAATGCGAAGAGAGGTCTCAATGATTGGTCTGGTGATTGTCACACATGGAAATCTGGCGCTGGAATTCAAATCTGCAATGGAGCATGTTGTCGGGGTGCAGGAAAATGTCGAAACCATTTGCATCGGCCCCGACGATGACATGGAAAAAAGACGCGCCGATATAACTGAGGCCGCCAATCGCGCAGATAGCGGGCAAGGCGTTATATTGCTTACTGATATGTTTGGCGGCACACCATCAAACTTAGCGATTTCATTGCTGGATCAAGGCAAGGTTGAAGTCATTGCGGGGATAAATTTGCCGATGTTGATTAAGCTTGCTGGTGTGCGCGAGAAACTATCTATGGAAGATTGCGTCGCAACAGCTTCTGATGCGGCGCGGAAATATATTTCTGTTGCAAGCCAGGTCTTGAATAAAAAAGAAGGCAATGCAAGTGCCGGTCAAGAGGATTAAAATTACCAATCAGCGCGGTTTGCATGCGCGCGCCTCGTCTAAATTTGTCAATTGTGCGAGAGGGTTTTCAGCTAAAATTATGGTCGCGCATAATGGGCTGGAAGTGCCTGCTACCTCGGTGATGGGGCTGATGATGTTGGTCGCCAGCAAAGGGTCGCAAATCACCTTATCTGCTGAAGGTGAGGATGCTGAGGCGGCATTGGAAAGCCTAGAAAATTTAATTATCGGGAAATTTGGCGAAGAATAAGTCTTAAATTCATATAAACATTTCTTTATATCTTGCTTGATTCCTGTCTCACAGGCTGTTAGAAACAGCTAACGAAACTTCAGGAGTTAACCATGAGTAAAGATTACAAAGTTGCCGATATTAGCCTTGCTGATTGGGGGCATAAAGAAATCGCGATTGCCGAAACGGAAATGCCAGGCCTGATGGCCTTATGCGAGGAATATGGCGACAGCAAACCACTTGCGGGCGCGCGGGTCACAGGGTGTTTGCATATGACCATTCAAACAGCTGTTTTGATTAAAACGCTGATTGCCTTAGGGGCTGAAGTGCGCTGGTCATCTTGCAATATTTTTTCAACCCAAGACCATGCCGCCGCCGCAATGGCTGATATGGGCGTGCCTGTATTTGCTTGGAAAGGTGAGACGGAAGAAGAATATTGGTGGTGCGTGGAGCAAACCATTAAAGGGCCTGATGGCTGGGCGCCAAATATCTTATTAGATGATGGCGGTGATTTAACTCAAATGCTGCATGAAAAATACCCAGACATGCTTGATGATGTGGTTGGGGTTTCTGAAGAAACCACTACTGGCGTTTTGCGTCTTTATGAAATGGCGAAAGACGGCACATTGAAAATCCCAGCAATTAATGTCAATGACAGCGTGACGAAATCTAAATTTGATAATCTTTATGGCTGCCGCGAAAGTCTGGTTGATGGCGTCAAGCGCGCCACAGATGTGATGATTGCTGGTAAGGTCGCTGTTGTTTGTGGTTTTGGCGATGTGGGTAAAGGTTCAGCCGAAAGCCTGCGCTCGCAAGGCGCGCGGGTGATGGTCACCGAGATTGACCCGATTTGTGCGCTGCAAGCCGCGATGGAAGGCTATGAAGTTGTGACAATGGACGATGCTGCACCTGTTGGCGATATTTTCATCACCGCCACTGGCAATAAAGATATTATTACCATTGACCATATGCGGGCGATGAAAGACCGCGCTATTGTTGGTAATATTGGCCATTTTGACAGTGAAATTCAGGTTGCTGCTTTGAAAAACTACACATGGCACAATATCAAGCCGCAAGTTGATGAGATTGAATTTGCTGATGGCAAACGGATTATTTTGCTCGCTGAGGGCCGTTTGCTCAATCTGGGCTGTGCGACAGGCCACCCAAGCTTTGTGATGTCAGCCTCTTTTACCAATCAGGTTTTGGCGCAAATCGAACTTTGGCAAAACCACGCCAAATATGAGCGACAAGTATATGTCTTGCCGAAACATTTAGATGAAAAAGTAGCGTCTTTGCATCTTGGTAAATTAGGCGCCAAATTGACAGAGCTGAGCAAAGATCAGGCGGATTATATTGGCGTGGCGCAAAATGGCCCCTATAAGCCAGAGCATTATCGCTATTAATTTAGCCTAATAATTCTTTTGCAGAGACCGTTTCATCAGCGAGCTTGGCTGGGTCAACTTTAAGGCCTTCAGCAAAGCTCGCATGAACGAGCTTTTTGGCAACCATAAACTCGGCAGGGCGATTAATCGCATCCATAGCGATTAATTTGTCCCCTTCAAAATAAAACAGCGCAAATGACCGCTCGGCTGGGTTGCCGCGCAATACTGTTTTATCATGTGCGCCAGAAAGCCCGACTGTTTGAAGTTTGACATCATATTGGTCAGACCAAAACCAAGGGATATCTGCATAGGGTTTGGGTGCGCCCAGCATATGCGCGGCGGCAGCTTTGCCTTGCTCGATTGCATTTTGAACGCTCTCAAGCCGCAATTTTCTGTTGAGCAATGGGTTGGGGTGTTGGGTGCAATCCCCAGCTGCATAAATATCGGGGTCTGAGGTTTGTGCATTCTCATTAACAACAATACCATTATCAATGTTCAATCCCGCGGCTTCGGCCATTTCCACATTGGGTAAAATACCAATACCAACCACAACCAAATCAGCCGCGATGGTGCTGCCATCGGACAGTTTGACGGCGGTGACCAAATCATCAAAGTCAAAACCCTCAACACCAGTGCCAATGCGCATATCAACCCCTTCGGCGCGGTGTAAATCTTGATAAAAACTTGAAATTTGCGGGTCGGTCACACGCGCCAAAACGCGGTCCATCGCTTCAACAACACAGGTCTCAAGCCCCATTTTTTGCGCAACTGCTGCCGTTTCTAGACCAATATAACCGCCGCCAATAATCACCAGTTTTTTGCCGCTTGTGAAATAAGGTTTCATCGCTTCTATATCGGCAATTGAGCGCACGGCAAAAACATTCTCTTTATCCGCACCATCTAAAGGCAAGGGGCGCGGGCGCGAGCCAACCGATAGCATAAGCTTGTCATAGGACAAGACGGTACCATCATCTAGACTGATGGTTTTGTCCTCACGATTAAGCTGTTCAGCGCGTCGACCAAGATGCAAAGTGATATTTTCTTTTTCGTAAAAATCGGATGGGCGGAAATAAAGTCGTTCAGCCTCCATCTCACCAGAGAGGAATTTTTTAGAAAGAGGGGGGCGCTGGTAAGGGAGTTCTTTTTCTTCACCAACCAAATCTATCGCGCCTTCAAAGCCGCCTTGCCGTAAACTGATAATGGTTTGTGCGCCTGCTTGTCCTGCGCCGATAATGACGATTTTTTCCAAAATATTCCCCTTTGTTTTTTGCAAAATGAAGCATTTTGATTTTTTTTTCAAGTCTTGTCAGGCTTTTTCAGGCAAGATAAATAATGATGATGAGCGCAAATAAACATTTCGCAAAAACAGATATTTTCTGTCCAGATGAGGCGGCCAGCTTAAGGTTTGCTGCCTGGTTATCTGGGTTGCTGCAAGCGGGGGATATTGTGTTTTTGAATGGCGATTTAGGAGCGGGCAAAACAAGCTTTGCACGCGGGATTATTCGCGCGCTTATTGGCAATCAAATCAGTGTACCCAGCCCGACTTTCACATTGGTTCAGGATTATCAGGGTCAGGATTTCCCCATTTACCATGCCGATTTATATCGCCTTGAGGACAGCCATGAAGCCGAAGAACTGGATTTATTTGCCCATCCAGACAGGCTGGTTTTGCTGGAATGGGGCAGCCGCTTATTTGATGATGAGTCCCAGACCGTGCTATCGGCTGAGGCTCTGCGTCACTGCATTCATATTGATTTTTCGCATGAAAAAGAGGGGCGTTGCATAAGCCTGTCTGGGCCAGATGCCTTTATGCAAAAATTAACTGCTGGGAATGGGTTTGCGCAATTCAAAGCAAGGGAGCAAGCTGCGCAGAATTTTTTGCAACAGACAGGCTATGGGGATGCGGCGCGCGAAGCGGTTGCGGGCGACGCGTCGGGGCGCCGTTATGAGCGGTTGCAAACACCAAATAATGGCAGTTTTATATTTATGGATTGGCCACAAACCGTGCCTCAAAATACTTATGCCCAACAAGTGCATTTGGGGACAAATACTGAATCCTTCATAACTATTTCGGCATATTTACGGGCGCTGGGTTTAAATGCGCCCCGCCTTTATGCGGCAGATAAAGCGCAAGGTTTTTTGGTGTTAGAAGATTTTGGCAGCCAATCCATGACCGCATTGATAGATCGTAACGCCCCGAATTTACCGATTATTTACGCTGAGGCGATTGAAACTTTGGCACAATTACATCAGACAACCCCTCCTAAAACACTCAGCTATGAGGGCGCTAGCCATGATTTGATGACACTTGACCGAGATATTTTAAAAACGGAGTTAGGTGTTTTTCTTCAGTGGTACGCGCCCCATCAAAACATCACATTGACTGAGGAAGCCCTAGCTGAATGGGATGCCATTTGGGGTAATATTTTTGATAAGTTGTTCGCTTCTACTGATAAGCAGGCAGAAGATTTGCCGCAAGTATTAGTACTGCGCGATTTTCATTCACCCAATATTATGTGGTGCGATGCGGCGCAAAGCCTCAATCGCATCGGCCTCATTGATGTGCAAGATGCGTTGATTGGGGCGCCAGCATATGATGTGGTATCGCTTTTGCAAGACGCCCGCCGTGATGTTTCTGAACAACAAGCCGCGCATTATCTTGCGCATTATTTGGCGCGCACTGGATTTGATGAAGCCCGCTTCATGCAAACATATTTTATTTTGGGTGCGCAACGCAATTTGCGGATTGCAGGCGTATTTGCCCGCCTTGCTATGCGAGACGCGCGCCCTGAATATTTAGCTCACATACCGCGCGTATTTGGCTATTTGTCCCAATGTTTAAAACATGAGGATCTTCAGGAATTGAAAAACTGGTTACAGAATCATTTATAAAAATAAAAGGATAATTAATAAGAGGTTGATCCAATTAAATGACCCAATTCAACACCCCTCCCATCAAAACAGCGATGGTTTTGGCCGCTGGGCGTGGCACTCGCATGCGCGCCGCAGACACTGATCCACCTAAACCTTTAACCAATCTTGCGGGGGAAACATTGCTCGACCGCATGATCGAAAAACTAAAATCTGCTGGTATTGAAAGACTGGTGGTTAATGTCCATTTCAAAGCCGATTGGATTGAATCACATCTTTTGCAAAATGGCACGCGCGAAGATGGGCTTGAAGTGATTATATCTAATGAGCGTGGCCATTTAATGGATACTGGCGGCGGGGTTTTAAAGGCGCGGGACGCACTTGGCGATGCGCCTTTTTATGTGTGCAATGCCGATGTTTTTTGGCTCGAAACGCAGAATAATTTACAGGCTTTAGCGACGGCTTTTGACCCTGAAAATATGTCGGCTCTTTTATTATTAGCTGACCGCGCGCGTGCCTCTGGCTATGATGGCGCGGGTGATTTTCATATGTCTGAAAATGGGTTGCTAAAAAGGCGTGGGCTTGATGTGCAAGCCTCATTAATTTATGCGGGGGCGCAAATCGTTAATCCGACATTGCTGGCAGATGCGCCGCAAGAGGGTGAGCCATTTTCGTTTAATTTTTTATGGGATGCGGCAATTGCCCAAAACCGGCTTTTCGGTCTGCCCTTGCAGGGCGAGTGGATGCATATTGGTACGCCTGAAGGTCTGGCGGAAGCCGAGCAAAGGCTACAAGCGCAATAGTGGGCCATTAATATTAAATTTGTAATTATCAATCCGCAGGCAAAATTTTTGCGTTATAGTGACTTATGACGAGCGAGCCATTAAATCTTTTTTCTATTCCTGCTGGTGAGGATTTTATTCAGTGTCTCGCTGAAACTTTGCTAAGCGATAAAAGCTTTCATGGTTCAATTAAGGGTGAGTTTGTCTTATCCGATTTCACGATTTTATTACCCACACGCCGCGCAGTGCGGGAATTACGCCAAAAACTTCTGGCTCTGTCAGACACAGACAGCCTGCTATTGCCTGATATTCGCACATTGGCTGATGTTGATGAAATGGATTTGTTTTTCTCGTTGCGTCACCCAGAAGTTTTGGATGTTAAGCCTGTGATTCCTAGCCTGCAACGCGAGGCCTTTTTATTGCAGGAGGTTTTGGCATGGCAGCGCGGGCAGAAAGATTACCCTCAATCTGTTAAGACAATTGAAGCAGGCGCCGGTATCAAGCCGCAACAAGAAAATATTGTGCAAGCCGCCGATTTAAGTGCGGATTTAGCAGCTTTTCTGGATCAGGCTCAAACCGAAGAAATAGATTTATCGCGATTAGATGGTTTGGTGAGCGATAATTTTGCTGATAATTGGCGTCAGACGCTCGCGTTTTTGTCCATTATCACGCAAAAATGGCCAGCCGAAAAAGCCCGCCTTGATGGGTTGGACCCTTCTGAATATCGTAATTCTCTAATTCGATTGCAGGCCGAGATTTGGCATAAGAACCAGCCCCACACACCGATTATCGCAGCCGGGTCAACGGGGAGTATTCCGGCGACAGCTGATTTGTTGAAAGAAGTTTTGGCGCTGCCAAATGGGGTGGTGGTTTTGCCAGGTCTAGATTTGGATATGCCATCTGAGGTGTGGGCGCATTTGGTTCATGACCCCGCGCATCCGCAATCCGGCCTTTATCATATGATGGAGAAACTTGAAACCACGCGCCAAAATGTCAGGATATTCCCATCTGCTGAACACTATAAAAAAACAAAGCAAGCGCAGCAGCTTGCTGCCCGCCGACAGTTTGTCAATCTGGCTCTTTTACCAAGCGAGCAGACTTATCTTTGGTCTCAATCAACAACAGATACCCCTACAGATAAGCTTGATTTAGACAATGCGCTTTCGGGGCTTTCGGTTTATGAGGCTCCCGATATGCGCCGTGAGGCGGGGGTGATTGCATTGGCCATGCGCGAGATACTCGAAACGCCAGATAAAAAAGCGATATTGATAACACCAGACCGAAATTTGGCGCGCCGTGTTTCGGCGGAGTTAAAGCGCTGGGATATTAATATTGATGATACGGCAGGTGTGTCTTTGTCGCGTCATGCGGTTGGGCTTTTGGTGCGGCTCATATTGGAGGCGCGCGCCAGCCATTATGCGCCCGTCGCTCTGTTGGCTTTGCTCAAACATTCAATGGTGTGTTTGGCTGAAACCAGAGCGCAGCATCTGGACCTGGTGCAAGAATTTGACTTTGCATTGCGTCAGGGCGGACGTTTTACAAATACAGAACAAACGCGCGAGGGGGCTTATGGTTTAGAGCGCTATCGCCAGCATATTCAAAGCCTCTTGGCGCCACTCCAGCAGGAAAAAACAGAAAATGCCCATCGGCATTTTGATCAGCGCTTAAAAAACTTGCCCGCATTAGACGCGTTTTTAGAAAAACTCGTGGAAGCGATGCGCTATATGAGCGCGCTCACCAAAGCTGAAACACCCGCAAAATTGGCCGAAGCGATACGCCAGACCATGCCCCTTTTAATGGGTCGTGAATTTGGCCTTGCCAATGTTGAAACCGCGCGTGCTGAAGAGGAGTTGCTGGCTTTCTTTGATGGTTTAGCCGTGATGCAAGAACCCGTGATGCAGGAAGAATGGCCGCATTTATTTGACTTATGGATGGCGCGCAAGCCAATACGACCCCAAAAAGGTCTCCACCCACGTTTGGCAATAATGGGCTTGCTTGAGGCGCGTTTGGTGCGGGCTGATTTGATGATTTTAGGCGGGTTAAATGAGGGCGTGTGGCCGCAAGTTCCCGAAACAGGGCCTTGGGTGTCACGGCCCATGCGAGCCGAATTGGGTATGACCAGCCCAGAGCGGCGCATTGGGCTGATGGCGCATGATTTTGCGCAAGCTGTTTGTGCGCCGCAGGTTTTAATCACGCGGTCAAAAAAAACCGGGGGTACGGCGATGGTCGCGGCGCGCTGGTTGACTCGCATGACAGCTTTGGTGAGAGGTATAAAAGGCGAAACAGCCAGTTTGCCGCAAGCTTTGAGATTGGCGCGTTTAGGTGATCAACTCGACCCTGTTAATCCGGTTTCTGCTGAAACGACAGCGGAACCAAAACCCAAGCCGCGCCCACTTATTGCCGTGCGCCCGCAACAATTATCAGTCACACAAATTGAAACGCTACAACGCAACCCCTATGCGATTTATGCACGCCATATTTTAGGACTGAAAAAACTCGACCCATTGGAAATGCCATCAACCGGCGCAGCGCGGGGGACATTTATTCATAAAATTTTGGAAAAATTTGGCCGGCAAACAGAGGCAGCCATGCCGCCTGACCCTGAAGCTTTAATGGCCGCGATTATTGAAGAAACCGCGCAAGAAATACCTGGTGCGCAAGATATATTGAGTTATTGGGCGGCTAGGTTGGAGGCTCTAACAAGCTGGTTTATTGATTTTGAGAAACAAAGACGCACGCAGGTGGACGAGATTAAACTTGAAGAGACAGGGGCGCGCGCGTTTGACATTAATGGGCAGGTTTTCACGCTCACGGCGAAAGCGGACCGTGTTGAAATAAATCCTGATAAAAGCATCAATCTTTTGGATTATAAAACCTATCGCCCGCCGTCAGCAGGTGATGTGAAGAAGCAAAAAAATCCGCAATTGCTTTTAGAGGCTTTGATCGCACAAGCGGGTGGGTTTTCAAATCTTGGGGTGGCACGTGTGGCGGCGTTGGAAAATATTCATATCAGTGGCGGCCATCCTGAAGGCGATATTATGCCCATTACAGATTTTGATGACGCGCTGGCAGAGGCTGAAAGGGGCTTGCTTGATTTGGTGTCGACTTATCTTTTTGGCGAGGCGGCTTTTGAACCTCACACACAGCCAAAGCTCATAAAATATGCCGATGATTATGACCATTTGGCACGGCTTTTAGAATGGTCGAGTCAGGAGGCTGAGGAGGCATGACATTAAGATGAGCCAGACATGAACCAGACCTTGATACAATCAACCAATGCCTCAGATGCCTCAAGAGCGGATGCTTCGACTTGGGTGTCAGCCAATGCGGGGTCGGGCAAAACCTATGTTTTGGTCACCCGTTTGGTGTCGCTCTTATTGGCTGGTAGCTTGCCTGAACGGCTTTTATGCCTGACTTATACGCGCAGCGCTGCCGCTGAAATGCAAGAACGGCTTTTTCTATTATTGGGGGAGTGGGCGGTGATGCCAGAAGCGGCGTTAAAGCAAGCCATGGCGGCGCGTCTCGGCCATACGCCAAGCCGAAAAGAAATCGCAAAAGCGCGGATTTTATTTGCCCAAGCCCTTGAGACGCCAGGTGGTATTAAAATACAAACCATACATGCCTTTTGCGAGTCCCTGCTTAATCGGTTTCCCCTTGAGGCAGGTATCACACCAGGTTTTCAAGTAATTGATGATCGTTTATTTAAAAATCTTGTGCAGCAAGCCCGGCGAAAAATTCTGGATACGCAGAACACCGCTTTGCGCAAAAGCCTAAATATTTTGACCCGTCACCTCAATGAACAAGCCTTTGACGACATGATTGCGGATATTGTCCGCCGCCGCGATTGGTTTAAAACGCATTCTTTTGAAGAAAAAATTAAGTTCTTGCTTGATAGTCTAGATTTGGATAAGCCACCCAATAAAGATAACACGCTGATGGGGTTTTGGTCGGGGTTTTCAGCCCAAACAGCTAAGGCTTTTTGCGATATTTTCAAAGACGAGATAGATGCAGACCTTAAAAAAGCTGATTTATTTAATGATGTTGCGCAGGCATTGAAAAAAACAAAACCGCCGCATGATACGGCATGGGCTTTGCTCAAAAGTTATTTTCTGACTGGCAAAGGAGAAATCCGTAAAAGCCTGATGCGCAAAAAACTCGCACAAGCCCATCCTAAAATGGCCGAACAATTAAACCGCTATGCAACGCAGTTTTATCAGACCAATGACGCGCTTAATAATGCCCGCATTTACGATATGAGCGTGGCATTTTATATTTTTGCTGATGCCTTGCTGGAGGAAATCGCGGCGCTGCAAATTTCACAAAACCTGCTTGATTATGATGATTTAATTGAAAAGGCTGTCAGCCTGTTAACCGATAAGGCCGCCACCGCGTGGGTTATGTATAAGCTTGATGGCGGGCTTGACCATATTTTGCTTGATGAAGCACAAGATACCAGTCCGGCGCAGTGGAAATTGATTGAGGCGTTAGCTGCTGAGTTTTTTGATGGGGAGAGCGCGCGTGAGCAAGAGCGCACTGTTTTTGTGGTGGGTGATGAGAAGCAATCTATTTTTTCTTTTCAAGGCGCAGACCCGACCAGCTTTGAGCGCATGCGCCAACATTTTGTAGATAAAACCCAGCAATCCAATCGTGTGTTTATCGAGGTCGATATGCAAAAATCATATCGCACGGTTTATGATGTCCTCGAAATTGTCGATAAAGTTTCAGCCCAGCAAAGCATGGTCACAAGCCTGACCGAGCAGAAAAAGCCTATTCACCACCAGGCAGAGCGTGAGGAAAAAGGGTTTGTTGAATTATGGCCGTGTGAGACGGCAGAAAAAGCAGATGAAGAGGATTATTGGCGCCCAAAGGCACAAGCCAGCATTTTAGAAATGCCGCGTGCCAGATTGGCGACAAAAATAGCACATAAAATTCACGAATTGATTGCAGACCCAAGCCTTAATATTCAACCAAAAGATATTCTTATCCTTGTGCAAAATCGTGATGCTTTTGTGGTTGATATGATACGCGCCCTAAAACAGGCGAAGCGGCGTGTGCCAGTTGCTGGTGCAGACCGCATGCAACTTTTGGAACAGATTGCGGTGATGGATTTGATGGCGGCGGCGCGCGCGGCACTATTGCCACATGACGATTTAAGTTTGGCGAGTTTTTTGCGCAGCCCGCTTGGCGGCCTAACAGAAAATGAGCTGTTTGATTTATGCTATGGCGATGTGTCTGAAACTCAACAAGGCGCGCAAAACGGGCCAGACCCCGCATTGAGAAGGCAGTTTTTATATCATCAATTGGCACAAGCGGCGTTAGAAGACACGGCATCTGCGGCGATAAAAAAAGCGTATCAGCGTTTTCAAATGCTTTGTGCGATGGCCAATCAATCTGCGCCATTTGAGTTTTTTTCGTATCTCTTAAGTGGCGATGGCGGGCGTCGTGATTTAATTGCGCGCCTTGGGCAAGAAGTGGACGACCCGGTTGATGAATTATTATCTCTGGCGCTGGATTATGAGCGGCAAAACCCGCCAAACCTGCAGGGTTTTTTATCCTGGCTTGAAAATGTGGAGGCAGAGGTAAAGCGGGATATGGAGCAAGGCCTTGACGCAGTTCGAATTATGACTGTGCATGGCGCGAAAGGGTTGGAGGCATCGGTGGTGTTTATGGCTGATACATGCCGCCCGTCTGCTAAAACGAGCGGGGCGCGGGTGCCGCTCATGGTTGGGCCGCAAGGGGGTATGCTTTATCGGCCAAAAAGCGACGATAATTCTCAACAGGGTAAAAAATACCAGCAGCTGCAGCAAGAGCGAGAGCGGGCGGAGCATAAGCGCTTGCTTTATGTGGCGATGACCCGTGCCAGAGACCGGCTCTATATTGGCGGATTTTCAGGTTATAATAAGCGCCCAGAGGATTGTTGGTATGAGTTGATATATCAAACCTTAACCGCCGACCCAAAAACCAGAGAATTTGAGGAAAATGGCGAGACAGTGTGGCGCTATGGCGAGGTCGCTTTAGCCGACGAGACCAGCCAAAATATACTTAAGTCCGAGCAGGGTATCGGGCCAGAGCCAGAAGAAGCGCCAGACTGGTTTCATAAAGCCGCCACGAAAACCCATGATTTCATTGATATAGAAAGCCCGTCATTGGTTGTGCAACATACGGATAAAGACACAGCGCCCGCCCTCGCACAAGGTGAAGCGCGCCAGCGTGGGACATTGATGCACGAATTATTAGAGGGTTTGTCAATCGTGCGCCAGCACGAAAATCTATCAGATGCAGTGTTGCTGGAAAAAGCTGAGAATTGGTTGTTGCGCCGCACAAAAAATATGCCTGTCTTTGATGATGAAAAAATTAAGCAAATGGCACAAGAGGCGATGCGCGTTTTGACGCATGAAGCACTAAAGCCATTATTTGGTTCTCTAAGTCGTTTTGAGTTGGCCGTGGCAGGGCGCCTGAAAAGCCAGAAAAAAGGCTGGCGGCATTTTGCGGGGCGTATTGATCTTTATGTAGAAACAGATGAGGCGATTATTATTGCTGATTTTAAAACCAATCGCGAACCCCCGCATTTAGACTCTGAAAACCCAGACGACATACCACCTGCCTATTTAATGCAAATGGCGATTTATCGCGCTTTACTGCAAAACCAGACGCAAAAACCAGTGCAATGTTATTTGATTTGGACCGTCAATGCGTCAGCCCAAAAATTGCCCGAAAAAATGATGCAGGAAATATTGCAAAATTTATAAAATTTGCTGATTTGGTTTTAAGCTGTGCTTGAAAAAGCAATATGACCCCTCTACATTTTAGGTAAGAGAATCATTTGAAAAGGAAATAAGGAATGGCCGACGCAACAGTTATACATGCATCTGACAGCGATTTTGAAGAAAAAGTAATCAACCAAGAAGGTGCCGTTTTGGTTGATTTTTGGGCTGAATGGTGCGGCCCTTGCAAGCAAATCGCGCCCGCTTTAGATGAAATCGCGGCGGAGATGGACGGCAAGCTGACCATTGTTAAAGTCAATATTGATGAAAACCCAAAGACGCCGACAAATTTTGGTGTGCGCTCTATCCCGACCATGATTATGTTTCAAGATGGACAAAGCACGGCGACGAAAGTGGGTGCAGCGCCGAAATCCGACCTTGTTTCTTGGATTGAAGAAACACTCTAATCGGGCTGATGGATGCGGGCTAAAACCTGCCCTGCTAAATAAAGCGATCCACATATTAAAACCAGCCCATGCGGGGGCGTGGCGCGCATGCAGGCATCAAAATTCGGATAGGCGCTTGCTGCAAGTCCCGCCTTTTGTGCCACAGCACACAGAGCTTCAGCGCTGAGACTATTGGTTTCGTTTTCAATCGCAAGCGTTGCGACAGTAAGCGGCAAATCTTTAAAAGCGGTAAAATAATCATCAGCTTGCTTGGTGTTCAACATACCGCAAATCAGGTTGATTGGCGTGGTGTCACTGATTTGTGTTTTGAGCCAATTGGCCAAAGCCATAGCGGCAGCGGGGTTATGCCCACCATCGAGCCATATATTTTTATGTTCCGGATAATCATGAAACGGTGGCAGTTTTTGAAGTCTTGCTGGCCATTGGGCTTGTTTCAAACCAGAAATAATGGCTATATCTGATAACCCCAAATCAAGCGCAGAGCTGATGGCTAGGGCTGCATTTTCATATTGATGCGCGCCGGGTAAAGCAGGGAGTGGGTATTTTTTTTCTGTGCCATTATGTTGAAAGACAAGCTTGGAATCGATGATTTCATAGCTCCAATCATCACCGCTTATTTGCAAGGGGGCGTTTATTTGCGTGGCGGTTTGTTGCAAAATGCGGCGCGCCGCAGGTTTTTGGGCGGCGCTGAGGGCAACACAATCAGGCTTCATAATACCTGCTTTTTCGCCAGCGATTTGCTCAAGCTGGGTGCCAAGAAACTGCTCATGATCCATGCTGATGGGCGTGATAAGCGTTTGACGGGGCGATGAAATAACATTAGTGGCATCAAGCCGCCCTCCCAAGCCAACCTCAAGCAAAAGATAATCTGCCTCATGTTTGGCAAAGGCACAAAACGCCGTGGCGGTTGTGGCTTCAAAAAATGTAATTGGCGCGCCGGCATTTTTTTCTTCGACCTGTTGTAAGGTGGCGGCCAATTCCGTTTCAGAAATAACCTGTCCCGCTAATTCGATGCGTTCATGAAAATGCACCAAATGAGGGGATGTATAAGCATGAACACGCAGACCCTGCGCTTGCATCATGGCTTTTAAATAAGCAAGGGTAGAGCCCTTACCATTGGTACCAGCAATATGAATAACGGGCGGGAGCTTTTTTTCAGGATTTGAAAGTCGTGCGAGAAGCTGCCACATGCGCTCAAGCGACAAATCAATATATTTGGGATGCAGTTCAAGAAAGCGCGCCAAATAGGCTTGGCTATCAGAGGCTTCCGGCATCTAAGCTTATTCAGCCGGACTTGCTGCCATCTCATTGCCGGTCAAAAGACGCAGCAATTTGCCAAGTGTTTCGGCCATTTGATGGCGATGCACCACCATATCGACCATGCCATGCTCAAGCAGATATTCAGCGCGTTGAAAACCATCTGGCAATTTTTCATTAATGGTGTCTTGTATCACGCGCGGGCCAGCAAAACCAATCAGCGCCCCCGGCTCGGCAATATGGACATCACCCAACATGCCATAAGACGCCGTCACACCGCCAGTTGTCGGGTCGGTTAAGACCACCAGATAGGGCAGCCCTCGTTCCCGTAATTCTTGAATAATCACTGTCGTGCGCGGCATTTGCATAAGTGACAAAATACCTTCTTGCATGCGAGCGCCACCTGCAGCAGCCACCACAATAAAGGGCGCGTTTTTCTCTAGTGCAAGTTCACCGCCGCGAATAACAGTTTCGCCAGCCGCCATGCCTAAAGAGCCACCCATGAAAGAGAAGTCTTGCACAACAACCACTGTTTCAATGCCGCTTATTTTACCAAGACCGATGGACACAGCATCTTTTTTGCCAGTTTTGTTCCGCGCTTCTTTGAGGCGGTCTGAATATTTTTTCGTATCGCGGAATTTAAGCGGGTCAAAAGGCACATCTGGCGTGTCAATTTGCTCATATTGGCTGTTATCAAATAAAAGCTCAAAGCGCTCTTTTGTATCCAAGCGCATATGATTATCACAGCCTGGACATACTTTTTTCAAGACTTCCATATCACGGTGGAAAATCATTTCGCCGCAATCATTGCAATTGACCCAAAGATTATCTGGCGTGTCATTTTTTTTGAACACCGCTTCAAATCTGGGACGAACAAAATTTTTAATCCAGTTCATGTAACCTTCGCCTTAAAGTTTGTCACTTTCTCTTGGAATTCTTTTTTATTATTACGCTTGTTTTGCGCCTTGTGCAAGCTCTTCAGCCAGCTTAATGACACGCTCAACCGTATCTGGCCCCGCCTGACCATTTTCATTTAAAGAGTTTTTAATTTGATCAACTAAGGCCGACCCAACCACCACACCATCTGCGGCTTGCGCAAATGCTTTTGCCGCTTCAGCTGTTTTAATCCCAAAGCCGATACATATTGGAAGCTTTGTGTGGTTTTTAATGCGTTGCACAGCTTGTGCGACTTGCTGCTGTTGGGGAACTGATGACCCTGTAATGCCCGTGATTGAGACATAATAAACAAACCCAGATGTGTTTGCCAAAACCTCTGGCAGGCGTTTGTCATCAGTGGTGGGTGTGGCCAAACGGATAAAATTAAGCCCCGCCTCCAGCGCTGGCAAGCATAACTCGTCATCTTCTTCTGGCGGCAGGTCAACAATAATCAAGCCGTCAACACCAGCGGATTTGGCATTTTCTAAAAACCGCTCAACTCCATAAATATAAACCGGATTATAATAACCCATTAAAACAATCGGTGTGTGCTGATTGGTTTGACGAAATTGTGAGACCATTTCTAAGGTTTTCTCAACACTCATGCCCGCTGCTAGGGCGCGTTGTGAAGCGTGCTGGATTGATGGCCCATCAGCCATTGGGTCAGTAAAGGGCATGCCAAGTTCGATAATATCGGCATGGGCTGCTAACTCTTCAAGAATTTTTTGACTGGTGGCTGCATCAGGATCGCCTGCCGTAATAAAGGCAATAAACGCTTTTTCTTGCTTTTGGTTCAGCTCCTCAAAGCATTTTTCCAAACGTGTCTTACTCATGAATTAACCCTCATTCAGCTCGACATTGAGATAGTTCGCGACGGAAAACACATCTTTATCGCCACGGCCACACATATTCATCACCATTATGTGGTCATTTGGAAGCTCAGGCGCGATTTTTGCAACATGCGCTAAAGCATGGCTTGGTTCAAGTGCTGGAATAATACCTTCAAGGCGTGTGCAAAGTTGAAACGCCTCTAATGCCTCATCATCAGTGACAGAGACATATTCGACCCGACCCATGTCTTTAAGCCAGGCATGTTCTGGTCCAATGCCCGGATAATCAAGGCCTGCAGATATGGAATGACCTTCGGTGATTTGCCCATCTTCATTTTGGAGCAAATAAGTGCGGTTGCCATGCAAAACGCCAGGCTTGCCGCCAGCTAGTGAGGCGGCATGGTCAGGTGTATCCAAGCCTAGACCGCCAGCTTCTACACCAATAATGCGAATATCCTCATCATCTAAAAACGGATGAAACAAACCCAAAGCATTCGAACCGCCGCCAATACAGGCCACCAAACTATCCGGCAAGCGGCCTTCGCGCTCCATCATTTGTGCGCGGGTTTCGCGTCCAATGACAGATTGGAAATCACGCACCATAGCAGGATATGGGTGCGGGCCTGCGGCGGTGCCGATAATGTAAAATGTGTTCTCAACATTGGTGACCCAATCGCGCAACGCTTCATTCATGGCATCTTTTAAAGTGCCAGCCCCTGAGGTTACAGGCTGAATATCCGCACCAAGTAATTTCATGCGGAATACATTTGGCTTTTGGCGCTCAATATCGGTTGCGCCCATAAAAACCGTGCAGGGGAGACCAAAACGCGCAGCGGCAGTGGCGACGGCCACCCCATGCTGTCCAGCGCCAGTTTCTGCAATGATGCGCGTTTTTCCCATGCGTTTAGCCAGTAAAATTTGTCCCAGACAATTATTGATTTTATGCGAGCCCGTATGGTTCAGCTCATCGCGTTTGAGATAAATTTTGGCGCCGCCAAAATGCTCAGTCAGACGTTCGGCAAAATAAAGTGGCGAAGGACGTCCGACATAATGCATTTGTAAATCAAGCAACTCAGCCTCATAGGCTGGATCTTTCTTGGCGGTTTCATAAGCCTGCTCAAGATCTAAGATGAGCGGCATGAGAGTTTCGGCGACAAAGCGTCCACCAAAAATACCAAAGCGACCATTTTCATCAGGGCCATTCATATATGAATTGGGCTGTTTCATGCCTTTTTCCTCATCAAAACTGCGTTTTTATATCACGGTTTTTGTGTTATGCCGCGTTTTCTCGTGCAAGGCGACAAAATTCTAAGATTTTTGCGGCGTCTTTTTGTCCGGGTAACTGTTCAACACCAGAAGAGACATCTAGCATTTTGGTACCTGTGCGGGCAAGTGCCTCTTGCACATTATCTATTGTCAGCCCGCCAGACAGCATCCAGCTTGTTGCACCGGCTTGGTTTTGATAATTGGCCAGAATATCCCAGTCAAATGTTTTGCCACGCCCGCCTGGCACATCTGCATTGGCGGGGGGTTTGGCATCAAATAACAAAATATCAACCAAAGGCGCAAAATCTGTTGCCTGTTTTAAATCATCGGCGGTAGCAACACCCAAAGCCTTAATAATCGGCAGGCCGGTTTGGGCTTTAATGGCACTGACGCGGGCAGGGGTTTCATGCCCATGCAGCTGCAAATAATCGGGCTGGAACACCTCTAGAAGGTTGTTAATTTCTGCATCTTGCGGGTTCACCATCAGCGCGACGGATTTTACACTGGCCGCCAGCTTCGTTGCCAGATTGGCCGCATCGGAAAATGCCAAATGGCGGGGCGATTTTTCAAAAAAAACAAAACCAGCAAAATCGGCTTGCGCGGCATTTACCGCCTCAATATCAGCTTCTCGATTGAGCCCGCATATTTTAATGCCGATGCTCATCCAGCTTTGTCCATCAGGCTTTGGGTGATGGCTTGCGCTGATGCTATCGGGTTTTCAGCTTCGGTTATAGCGCGCCCAATAACCAAAATATCCGCGCCTTCTGCATAGGCTTGCTCGGGCATCATGACACGTTTTTGGTCATGGATCGGGCTGGCATTGGGGCGAATACCCGGCACAATAAGTTTGAAATCTTGGCCACAATGCTGGCGCAAACTGGCAATTTCATGCGCAGAACAGACCACACCTGACATGCCCGCTTGTTGCGCCATATCCGCCAGTCGCAAAACTTGCTCTGTTGGGGTGCCGGAAATACCCATTTGATGCAGGTCGCTTTCTTCAAGCGAGGTTAAAATAGTGACCGCAATCATCATGGGCGCTTTATCACCAAATTCTTGCGCGGCCTGTGCGGCGGCTTGCATCATGGCCATGCCGCCACCCGCATGAACATTTAAAATGGCGGGTTCAAGGGGTGACAATGCGCGAACAGCAGAAGCGACTGTGTTAGGAATATCGTGTAATTTGAGGTCTAAAAATATTGGCACATTATGGCGTGCAATGGCGTGATAGCCGGTCGCGCCAGTGGCGTAAAAATATTCCATACCGATTTTGACACCACCAATATGCGGGGCAAGGTTTTTGGCTAAATCATCTGCTCGCTCAGTATTGGGTGTGTCGAGGGCGCAAAAGACTGGATTGTCAAAAGTCATCATATGGGCTCGCTATTATCGCTATCTCACTGCTTATTTAGAGCTTTTACGCTGTTTTTGCCAGATATTTATCCGCGTGACCAGACTGCCAATCACAACGCCACATATAAGCGCGCCCATAATGATAATAAAAAGCGGTAATTGAACGCCCATTTCCAGATTATCTGGCGAAAACGGGTCAATCGAAAAGAAGACTTGTCGCGAATTGGCAAAAGCTAAAATAAGTATAAGGCTTAGAAAAAATATAAAAACGGTGATTTTGGAAATATTTTTTAAAAAGCGCACAGTGTTATTTATCCGCGTTTAACCGCTCGCGTAAATCTTTGCCTGTCTTAAAGAAAGGTACATTTTTTTCAGCCACTGCAACGGCTTCACCAGTGCGCGGGTTGCGCCCGATGCGGGGTGCGCGGGTTTTCACTGAAAATGCTCCAAAGCCGCGTAATTCAACGCGGTTGCCCTGACTTAGCGCATTGGTAATTTCGTCAAAAATTGTATTCACCACACGTTCAACATCACGTTGATATAAATGTGGGTATTTATCGGCAATGATGTTTACGAGTTCGGATTTAATCATTTTCAAAATCTCAATAAAGCTAAAGTTATTTCCCTAGCTTGCCAAAGCATATTCAGGTCGTCAAGGCACAAGCGGCGACATATTGAATAAAATATGCCGCCGCTTAATCTTCATTTTAGATGACAAAAAGACTAATCGTCTGATTTTGTCTCTTCTTCAGCAGGGGCTTCCTCTTCAGCAGGGGCTTCCTCTTCAGCAGGAGCTTCCTCTTCAGCAGGAGCTTCCTCTTCAGCAGGAGCTTCCTCTTCAGCAGGGGCTTCCTCTTCAGCAGCCTCTGCTTTGGTAGCTTTTTTCGCTTTGGCTTTTTTCGGCTTCTCTTTAGCTTCTTCTGCCTCTTCTGCAGCTGGCTCATCCGTGTTCAAAGCAGCTCCTAGAATATCACCGAGAGACGCGCCTGCGCTGGAGGATCCATATTGCGCAACCGCTTCTTTTTCTTCAGCGATTTCAAGCGCCTTGATGGACAGATTAAGACGCCGTGATTTGGAGTCAAAATTCGTTACCATCGCATCAAGCTTGTCACCGACCGTGAACAATTCAGGGCGCTGATCTTCACGATCCCGTGACAGGTCAGAGCGTCTGATGAAGGCGCCAAATTCTGAGTCACCAACAGCTACTTCAAGTCCGCCATCTGTAACAGCAGATACTGTGCAGGTCACTGTGTCGCCGCGTTTTAGGCTACCAACGCCTTCAAGCGGGTCATTTTCAAGCTGTTTAATGCCTAAGCTGATACGCTCTTTATCGACATCAACATCAAGCACTACCGCCTCGACGTCTTGACCTTTATTGAAACTTGCCAAGGCTTCTTCGCCAGACAGGTTCCAGTCTAGGTCAGACATATGCACCATGCCATCAACTTCGTTTTCAAGCCCAATAAACAAACCAAACTCAGTGATATTTTTAATTTCACCTGTTAGTTTTGTGCCTGCCGGATATTTCTCGGCAAAGCTATTCCATGGGTTGTCTGTGCATTGTTTCAGACCCAGTGAAATACGACGCTTACTGCCGTCAACTTCCAAAATCATCACTTCAACCTCTTGCGAAGTTGAAACAATTTTGCCCGGATGCACATTCTTTTTCACCCAGCTCATTTCAGAAACATGAACCAGACCTTCAACACCATCTGACAGTTCAACAAATGCACCATAATCTGTGATATTGGTGACACGACCTGAGAAACGACCGCCAAGTGGGAATCTGGTTTCGGCTTCTTCCCATGGGTCATTTTCAAGCTGTTTCATGCCTAGGCTAATGCGCATGGTTTCATGATTAATTTTAATCACCTGCACTTTGACGGTTTCCCCAACATTCAACACCTCAGATGGGTGGTTGATGCGGCGCCACGCAATATCAGTGACATGCAACAAGCCGTCAACACCGCCAAGATCAACAAAGGCACCATAATCGGTGATGTTTTTAACCACACCTTCGGTGATTTGGTCTTCGGCGAGATTGGCAACAATTTTGCTGCGATCTTCAGCGCGTGTTTCTTCCATAATGGCACGGCGCGAGACAACAATATTACCACGGCGGCGATCCATTTTTAAAATTTGGAAAGGCTGAGGAGCGTTCATCAAAGGGGTGATGTCGCGCACGGGGCGGATATCCACTTGGCTGCCAGGCAAAAACGCCGTTGCGCCATCAAGATCGACAGTAAAGCCACCCTTCACGCGGCCAAAAATAACACCTTCAACGCGTTCATTGGCTTCGAATTTCTTCTCAAGCACAGTCCAGCTTTCTTCACGGCGCGCTTTATCGCGCGACAAGACAGCCTCGCCCATGGCGTTTTCAATGCGCTCAAGGAAAACTTCAACTTCGTCACCAATATTAATATTGGCGTTTTGACCTGCCATTGCGAATTCACGCAAGGGGATACGACCTTCTGTTTTCAGGCCGACATCGATAATTGCGAGGTCGTTTTCAATCGAGGTGATGCGCCCTTTAACAACGCTACCTTCTAATACAGTGTTTGCGGAAAGGCTTTCCTCAAGCATTTTTGCAAAATCATCTTGTGACGGGTTAAATTCCGCCGGGGTCTGGGTTTCTGCCACAGTCCAACTCCTATTCAAAAAATATAATGCCAGCCGGTTGAGTCCGACGGTCTTCAAGCCGCAAAGCACCATTGCTTGCGTCCAGCAATTATTGGGATTTTTATCAAAATGGTTTGGATTTCAGGCTTTATTTACTCTTTATGAGCGCCAGAGCCATTTCGAATGCCTCTTCTATAGCCAATTCTGACGTATCTAGCAAGAGGGCATCTTCAGCTTGTTTTAAAGGCGCGATGGGGCGCTCCTCATCCAGCTTATCGCGTTGGCGTAAATCCGCCAATATATCTGCCTCTTGAAGCTTTGGGTCTTTTTCTTTCAGCTCAAGCCAGCGCCGATGCGCGCGGATTTCGGGGCGTGCTGTTACAAAAATTTTCACATCTGCCTGCGGACAAACAACCGTGCCAATATCGCGCCCGTCGATTACGGCGCCACGCCCGCCCGGTGGTTGGTGGGCAAAGCGGCGTTGTAAATCCAAAATTTCGGCGCGCACTTGGGCAATGGCGGCGACTTTTGCGGCGGCGGCGCCGACTTGTGCGGTTCGAATGGCTTTGGCGTCAATGCTGAGTGGGTCAAGCGCGCGCGCCGCATTGACAGCATCGGTTTCATTATTCGGGTCGCCATTTTGTTTTAAAACCAAATGCGCGACGCCGCGATATAAAGCGCCTGTGTCGAGATAAGCATAATCCAAATGGCGGGCAAGACGGCGGGCTAGGGTGCCTTTGCCCGCTGCTGCTGGCCCGTCAATCGCGATGATAAAAGCTTGGGTCATAATTTATACTTTATATATAGGCGAAACTACGCATGGCTGAGACATTATAATCGGCTTAAGCCTCCATTTCAGCATTTAACGCCCGCATGAGTGAGAAAAACTCAGGGAAACTTGTCGCAATCATCTGGCTATCATCCACCGTGATGGGGGTTTGCGCGGCCAGACCCAGCACCAAAAAGCTCATGGCGATACGATGGTCCAAATGGGTTTCAACCACACCGCCCCCCGGCACCTGCCCGTCACAGCCATATATGGTCATTGCATCTTCAAATTCTTCAACCTCAACCCCATTGGCGCGCAGTCCCGCCACGACGGCAGAAAGCCGGTCGCTTTCTTTCACCCGCAATTCGCCAAGGCCAGTCAAATGTGTGGTGCCGCGCGCGGTGGCTGCCGCCATTGCCAGAATTGGATATTCGTCAATCATGCTCGGCGCGCGTTCAGGCGGCACGTCTATCCCTTTTAATTGCGAAGCTTGAACGGTGAAGTCAGCAACAATTTCACCCGCCGCCGCACGCTGGTTTTTACGCTCAATATACGCACCCATTTCTTCCAGACACGTCCAAAGCCCATCGCGATGCGGATTGACCATGACATTATATATAGTCACTTTTGAGTGCGGCACGAGTAAAGCGGCAACAAGTGGAAATGCCGCCGAAGACGGGTCGCCCGGCACATGAATGTCGGTCCCCGTCAGCCGTGCTTCGCCCGTGAGCCTTATCTCAACGCCGTTCTCACCCGAGCGGCTGTCTATATCAGCGCCAAAAAGCTTGAGCATTCTTTCTGTGTGGTCGCGTGTCGGGTGGCTTTCGCGCACAATGGTTTGCCCGGGCGCTCCTAACCCTGCGAGCAATATCGCCGATTTGACCTGCGCTGATGGCACGGGCAATTCATAGTCCAAAGGCAGCGCGCGGGCAGGGGCAACAAGCTGCAAGGGCAGTTTATCTGCATCGCTGTTATTATCGCTTTCATCTGGCTTGGAAAATACAGCGCCCATTTGCGTGAGCGGTTCAATCACCCGACCCATAGGCCGCTTTGAAAGCGATGCATCCCCAACACATTGCCCGCTTGCCCCCGCGCCAACCATCGCCCCCATAACCAGCCTGACCCCTGTGCCAGCATTGCCAAAATCCAAAGCTGAATCTGGATTGGTCAGCCCGCCATTACCAACGCCTGTGACCTGCCAATGCCCGGTTTCTATTTGCTCGACTTTTGCCCCCATCGCCGCCATCGCGCGGCCCGTGGCCAGCACATCATCCCCTTCTAGCAGATGATGAATATGCGTTGTCCCGCTAGCCAGCGCACCTAAAATAAAACTGCGATGCGAAATGGATTTATCACCCGGTATGGTCACTTCGCCCGTTAAAGGTGCGTTGGCTTTACCGGCGCGTGCGGGCTTCGCGTTTTTAAGACTGGCGGTCATTTTTTATTCCGTAATCTTTTTTCGATAGCAATTAAGAAAAAATATTTGCTCTTTTTTACATAAATCCATTTGCTTAAACAGCAAAAAAGACTTAATGGAAATTGAGTAAAGTTTTGACACTTGCCGCGCTGTGTGGCAAGGGGAGATTTGATAAAAATAGTTTTTTGGAGATGTTGCCGTGTCAAAGGAAAAACTTGGTAGTAAACGTCTATGTGAGTCCTGTGGTGCCAAATTTTATGATTTGAATCGCTCACCTATCATTTGCCCCAAATGTGGTGCTGAATTTAACCTTGAGGAAGTGGTGAAAGCCACCCCAGTCAAAGTGATTGAGCCATCGGTTGACGCACCAGATGAGGATGATGATGATGAGAATGAAGAAGATGACGACGCCACAGAAGTGGATCTAGATGATGATGCCACCGTCTCATTTGAAGATTTAGATGATGACGACACTTCCGATGATGATGATATTGACAGTTTCGTCGAGGGTGACTTTGATGACGATGATGTTGATGATCTCGATGATGATGATGACGACATCACGATTATTGAGGATGACGACTAGGTTTCAATTGCCTGCATTTTAGGCTTGCCTGAAATGCCATTTTGAGACATAAGCATAATCTTAAAAAAAGGGGCCATAGCTCAGTTGGGAGAGCGCTTGCATGGCATGCAAGAGGTCGGCGGTTCGATTCCGCCTGGCTCCACCATTTACCCGCGTTTAACGATTGCTGAAGCAAAAACAATAAATATTTGCAAATGCGGTGAGATAAGTTGTTGACAGTTAATTACATTCCTGTAAATCTAATTTTGTAAACGTATATTTGTGTTTCCATTTGTCTTGCGTAAAGCAGTTAACAAATAAGAATAAAAGAGACATAGATGACGTTTTCGCAACAAACGTTCTCGAAATTTTTGACTAATGTCGCTTATGCTTCAGCTGATGCTTCAGCTGATGCATATGCTTCATATGTGGCGGTCGCACGCGCATTTGTATCGCCTTTTGTATTGCGGGCGGTTTCTGCACTTCTGTCTTTTTTTATTCTTAACCAAAAATTTAGTTTTACCGTTTAATTCAGTTTGAAACGCAAAAAAGAGTCTGACCTTCAGGAGAATAAAATGTTTCACGATGTAAAGTTCCTCAAATCAATTTTGCTTGCCAGCACATCCTTTTCGCCATTTCAGTTTGCGAAGAAAAGTGCCGCGCCTATGCTTGGAAATGAAAAAGAGACAGGTGGCGAAAACACAGCCAGCGAAACTGTCGCGCCGCTTAATGTGGTGAAAACAAACATATGGCAAAACCTGTTTGATACATTTGATGAAACAAATGGTCTTTCTGAAGATGAAATCCAAAATAAAAAATCAGCTCAAAAACCAAATCGCCGACGCCTGAAGGTCGAACTGTCGGTGACGCCTCTGCTGGCTGGTTTGTTGGCGGCTTGTGGTGATACAAAATATGTTCCGATTGGTGGAGGCACAACCACACCCCCAACGCCAAAACCACCCACCACACCGCCGGGCGGTGGCACCATTAATCCACTGCCATTTGATGTTTATGTGGCGGATGGGACGATTGAAGGCGCCGGCATTTATGTGGATGACGGCGATGGCGTGTTTGACAAAACCAAAGACACCTATATTGGCAAGACCGATGAAAACGGGCGCATCCGTCTGGACGCGACCCATGCCGGCAAGAAAATATTTGCTGACATAAGCGGCGCGGTTGATTTGTTCACCGGCAAAATATTTGAAGCCAATGCCGGCCATTACACCACGACCGCATCGGCGCGCGGCGCGTCTGATGCGGTGGCCTCCCCCGTCACGACCGCGATTGCGGCCATGGTCGCGCAGCTGAAAGCGGCGGACAGCAATCTGACCGATGCGCAGGCCGAAGCCAAAGCGCTGGAATTGCTGTTTGGTGATGGCACCCATATCACCATGGCGCATGTCACCAATTCTGACAATTATATCATGCCGGCGGCCGGCACCTATGCCGCCAAATCCCCGGCCGGCATTGCGCAGGCGATTGCCAAGCTCGCCATTGAGCTGCAGGTGCTTTTTGAGGAAGAAGCCGCCGCCACGATAGGTAAATTCGCGGCGGATGATGTCGCCAAAGTTGTCCGCGAAAAATTGCTGGATGGCTATGACAAAACCACAGACCTGACAGGTTCCGCAGCAACCGATGCCGCCTACCTCATTGCCGAAGCCGAGCAACGCGGCGCGGGCGAGCCTTTTGCCAATCCCAATATCACGCGCGGCGCGAACACCTCGGCCAGCACGCCGGAAGACACGGCGATAACCATTGATATTGCTGATTGGGGCTTCCGCGATCCGGTCGGCAACACCGATGGCTTTAAGAGCATTGAGAATCTGATTGGCTCCGCCCATAATGACACGCTCTGGGGCGATGCCAATGCCAACACCCTTTCCGGCGGCGCGGGCAATGACACGCTGACCGGCGGCTTGGGCGATGATATTTTTGTGCTGGATATTGCCTCAACCGAGACCAAAGACGCGGTCACTGATTTCGGCACCGGCACTGATAAAATCCGCGTGGACACCACCGCCGGCAATGATACCACGCTGACGGCGCTGCAAAACGCCGCCAATCTGCGGTGGACGAATGACACCAATGAGGCGACTGGCAGCACAAACGATGCCAGCACAAATGACACGGTAATCTACAACACCAAAGGCACCGAAGACACATCAGACGATGTGATTATCATGGTGCTGGAAGATTACACAACGGCTTTGACCATTGACAATTTTGAAATTATTTAACACTTGATTTCTGATTGGCAAACAAGAAGTGAAAATCTAGGGTCAAAGGGGTTTGGACGGCACTGTTGATTTTTAAATCTATCGATTTTTAAATCTTCAGGCGCCGCCCAACTTCCCTTCTTGTCTTTAAGCTTTTTCTTTAAGCTTTGTCTTTAAGCTTTGTCTTTAAGCTTTTTCTTTAAGCTTCATCTTTTTTTGTGTCGAGCCAGCCAATATGGCCATC
>JBMHDF010000006.1:0-126772 GCA_049889535.1 Parvibaculales bacterium
CATTCCGCTTCGGTTGGGAGGTCATGGCCTTTCCATTGTGCATAAGCCAGCGCATCTTCATAGGCAATATGCACAACTGGCGATTGAGGGTTGATATGATTGTGATTGTCCCCTGTTGGGTTTTTCCAATAAGCGCCCTCAATGAATCGCCACCAGCTCATAGACGCGATAGGTTTATTTGATTTTGGCATTTGAAAGACGGCTGAACCTGGCACAAGTTTACTGGCATCAATACCCGGAAAATCTTTTGGGTCGAGCGCGCGCTCGGCTAGTGTTTTATAATTGGTTGCTTTCACAAATTCTGCAAATTGCGCATTAGTGACTTCATGCGTGTCCATATAAAACGCATTTATCTCTACCCGTTTGCGATTGCGCTCTTCTGGATAGCCATTGGCATCACCTAACAAAACTTCCCCCGCAGGAATATAAACCATTGCTGGTAAATCTTCTGGTGCTTTGCAGTTGGTATTTTGAGCTGAATTTTGAGTGGGCGCTAAATATTGCGCGATGCCATATCCAAGACCGGAACATGCAATGGCGAGTGTTAAATAAACTAAATATTTTTGAAGTTTTGGCATAAGCCATAATAAGCCAGAAATCACGGCGCCAAACAAGAAATATTAAATTAGGAGAAAATGGTGAGCCCGGCAGGAATCGAACCTGCGACCCACTGATTAAAAGTCAGTTGCTCTACCAACTGAGCTACGGGCCCACAAATAACTTAGCGGGTGTATAAAACAAGTTTTATGTAAACGCTAGCCCTGAATTGAATTTTAAAAGATTTTTTTTAAGTTAGGCTGTTATGTCGCAACCTTTTTCACGCTTGCCATTTAGATATGATTCAAGGCATTCTGAAATGAATCAAAAAAGGAGGGTTTATCATGAGTTATCCATTAACGGCTTTAGCCACATTATTTATTATTGGGGTTTATTTTTGGACCCTGATGAAAGTTGGTGGCGCGCGGGGGCAATATAATGTTCAGGCGCCAGCCACCACAGGGCCTGAAGAATTTAATCGCATTTTCAGGGTTGCAGAAAACACGAAAGAGCAGATTGTTTTGTTTCTGCCGGTTTTATGGCTGTTTGCCTTAAGCTATAAAGTTGAAAATGCAGATTGTTATGTTGCAATTCTTGGTGCAGCTTTTGGGATTGGTCGTATCATATATGCGCTGGCTTATTATCGCGAAGCCAAAAAGCGCACCACAGGATTTATGATTGGTTTTATCAGCTTTATCATTGCTTTTATTGGCGCACTCTATGGCGTCATCAGTCTCATTTTATAAAGCAAAAAAATATTATCAGAAAAGCCCGGTAAATCGCCGGGCTTTTTTATTTTTGAACCGGTGGAATGTCACCTTGTGCTTGTTGTGCGTAAAACTCTTGCCGGAAATCTTCGAATTTACCATTTTCAATTGCCATGCGCATTTTGGCCATTAAATCCTGATAAAAATGTAAGTTATGCCAACTCAGCAACATTGAGCCAAGCAATTCCCCGCACTTAAATAAATGATGATAATAAGCGCGACTGTAACGATGGCTTGCTTCGCATGTGCTTTTTTCATCAAGTGGGCGCGGGTCTCCAATATGGCGTGCATTGCGTAAATTGACTTTGCCGCGCCATGTGAAGGCCAATCCATGCCGGCCAGCCCGTGTTGGCATCACACAATCAAACATATCAACGCCGCGCGCAACAGCCTCTACAAGGTCTTGTGGCGTGCCAACACCCATTAAATAGCGAGGTTTTTCCGTAGGTAGCACTGGGGCAGTGAAATCAAGGACTTTTAACATTTCTTCATGCCCCTCACCTACGGCTAATCCGCCAATGGCATATCCATCAAAACCGATTTGTTGAAGTTCTTGCGCGCTTTGATGGCGAAGATCTTCATAAACACCACCTTGAACAATGCCAAAAACAGCGTCCCCCTCTCCTTTATCATATTTTTCAAAGGCTTTTTTGGACCGCTCCGCCCAGCGCATGGATAATTGCATAGATTGGTCCGCTTGCTCATGCGTTGCGGGATATGGCGTGCATTCATCAAGCACCATGCGAATATTGGCACCAAGAAGCGTTTGAATTTCAAGGCTGCGTTCAGGTGTGAGCATATAATTTTGCCCGTCAATATGGCTTTGAAACTGCACCCCCTCTTCACTCATTTTACGCAATTTCGATAGTGACATCACCTGAAAGCCCCCGCTATCGGTTAGTATTGGACCATCCCATTGCATGAATTTTTGCAGCCCGCCAAGTTCAGCAACCGCTTCCGCGCCCGGTCGCAGCATGAGGTGATAGGTGTTGCCGAGGACAATATCAGCTCCTAATTCTCGCACCTGATCAGGATACATGGCCTTAACCGTACCGGCTGTTCCCACAGGCATAAAAGCAGGAGTTCGTATTTTTCCACGCGGGGTTGTGATTGTCCCAAGTCGTGCCGTGCCATCTGTTTTGTGTAACTCAAATTTCATTCTTGCCGCTCCAGCAAACACCCATCTCCATAGGAATAAAAACGATAGCCTGTGTCAATGGCATGCGCATAAGCATTTTGCATGGTTTCAAGACCAGAAAAGGCAGAAACCAACATAAACAGAGTTGATTTTGGCAGATGAAAATTGGTGAGTAGGCGGTCTGCAATCTGAAATTGAAATCCGGGCGAAATGAAAATATCTGTATCGCCCGAAAACGCCTCAATTGTATTTGGGACAGTGCTTGAGGCCGCGCTCTCGACCAATCGCAAAGAAGTTGTTCCGACGCAAGTTATTCTCTTGCCTGCTTGCTTCGTCTGATTGATTAAATCCGCGACAGGCTGGCTGACCTCGCCCCATTCACTATGCATTTTGTGGGTTCGGATATCATCAACTTTAACGGGTAAAAATGTGCCAGGCCCGACATGCAATGTGACTTCAGCAAAGTGCACATTTTTAGCTTCTAATGTCGATATAAGTTCTGGCGTGAAATGTAAGCCTGCTGTCGGTGCCGCAACCGCCCCGTCGTGCATCGCAAAGATTGTTTGATAATCCTCATTATCGCGCGCATCTGGCTTGCGCTTGCCCGCAATGTATGGTGGCAAAGGCATGGCGCCATTTTCAACCAAAGCGATGTCCATTTGTGCGGCTGGCAGGTCAAATTCTATTTCGGCGCTTGCCTCATGGCGCGATACCACCCGCGCCGAGATGTTTTTAAAGTGCAAAACATCACCTGACTTGAGGCGTTTCGCAGGCTTCACAAAAGCGCGCCAAGTGACCGGACCAAGCCTTTCTATGAGCGTCACCTCAATTTGTGCGCCCGTCGCCCCTTCGCGGCTGCGTGTGGCTGCCAGTCTAGCGGGTATCACTTTGGTATTATTGACAATAATTAACTCGCCATCGGAAAAGAAATCAGGCAAATCACGCATGATTTTATCTTGGAATTGAGCGCGCGCGCCCACATAAAGTAATCGCGCTGAATCTCGCGGTTGGGCGGGACGCAGCGCGATATTTTCCTCCGGTAGGTTAAAGTCAAATGCTTCAACCTTCATGCACTTAATCGCTTTCTTCGAGGCGCATTGAGATGATTTTGTCAGGGTCAACAGGCGGCTCACCACGTTTAATGGCGTCGACATATTCCATACCCTCAACAACTTCACCCCAGACTGTGTATTGCCGGTTCAAAAATTGGGCATCTTCAAAACAGATAAAAAACTGGCTGTTCGCGCTGTCCGGATGTTGGGACCGTGCCATGCCAAGCGTGCCGCGTACAAAGGGTTCATTGCTAAATTCAGCGCGCAGGTCTGGATAATCAGAGCCACCCATACCCGTACCAGTTGGATCACCAGTTTGTGCCATAAAACCGTCAATGACGCGGTGAAAAACAATGCCATCATAAAAGCCTTCTGCGGCGAGTTTTTTAATCCGCTCAACATGATTTGGAGCCAAATCAGGTCTTAATTTAATTTTGACAGTGCCGTCTTTGAGTTCTAGTAACATAATATTCTCCTTTACTGACGCATGATGACCGGCCCATGCATTGGAGCCGTTCAGGCCAATAAAGGGAAGAATCATAAGCAACGTGACAATTAATACGCTTTGGCGCGCGGTTTTAACTGATATAAAGTTATACATAAGTTGATACCTTTAATACTCTGTAATTATTTATATTTATCTAAAATAATATTGTGTATTTCTGCTGGAACAAATTGACTGAAATCACCGTTCATTGAGGCCACCTGACGCACAAGCGTGGATGATAATTGCGCGACTTCTGGTGAGGCGGCCAGACAAATGGTTTCAATCTTGTCAGACATGGCGCGATTCATGGCCATCATTTGTGATTCATAGTCAAAATCAGTACCATTACGGAGGCCACGAATGATAAGCGGCGCATCAAAACCTTGCGCAGCTTCAATCGCCAGACCTTCAAACTCAACAATTTCTATCGTGCAGTTATGTTGTTTGGCAATCGGTCGCAGGCAGGTTTCAAGCATAGATTGCCGCTCAGCAACGCTAAACACGGTTTTTTTATCTGCATTGGTGCCAATCCCAACAACCAAACGATCTAAAAACCGCATGGCACGCGATAAAACATCAATATGCCCGTTGGTTGGTGGGTCAAAGCTACCTGGATAAAATCCGCTAATCATTTTCTGCCTCTTGCCTTCACGCTCAGCTTAATCCTCAGATGGCTCTTGAGAATCATCTGCGTTATCATCCGAAACCTCATCAGACGCTTCGGCATCATCAGAGCTCATATTAGCATTGTTTTCGTCTTCAGGGATAGAAGGAGCGTCAGCGTCAGCTTCGGCTGCCTCTGAACTCTCTAGCTCTTCTGCCTCATCGTCTTCGCCTTCATCATTTAATCTGATAACAGAAACAACATGGGCATCAGCTTCGGTTTTGAAAATGGTTACCCCTTGCGTGTTACGCCCTGCCACACGCACATCTTTAATTGGTGTGCGTATCAGTGTGCCATTATTGGTCACAAGCATGATTTGGTCACCATCTTCCACAGGGAATGAAGCAATTAGCGGGCCATTTCGGTCTGTGACAGTCATGGCGATAATGCCTTTGCCGCCGCGCCCAGAGACGCGGTATTCATAGGCGGATGAGCGTTTTCCATAACCATTTTCACTAACTGTCAGCAAGAATTGTTCTTTTCCACCCATCTCGGCGTAGCGTTCAGGGCTTAAAACGGCTTCTTCATCTGTTTCCAAATCGGCTTCTTCAGCAGGTGCAGTATCGACGGGTTCATCATCAGTTGCCCGTCGTAACATGGCAGCTTGTTTAAGATAAGAATTGCGTTCAGCTGGCGTGGCATCGCTATGGCGCAATATTGCCATAGATATGGCTTTATCTCCATCAGCGAGTTTAATCCCGCGCACGCCTGTAGAATTACGGCTTCTAAACACGCGCACTGCCGTGACGGGGAAACGTATGCAGCGCCCAACATTTGAGGTGAGCAAAACATCATCGGTTTCAAGGCAAAGCTCGACACCAATAATTTCTTCACCCTCATTGGGTTTCATCGCAATTTTACCAGCCTTATTGACATTGGTAAAATCCGAAAGTTCGTTACGGCGAACATAGCCAAATGAGGTGGCAAACATTACATGATAGCCAGTCCAGCTTTCCTCATCTTTTGGCAGAGCCATGATAGCGTTTATCGTTTCCCCTTCTTTTAGGGGTAATAAATTAATGAGCGCTTTACCGCGCGATTGGGGGTTACCAGCAGGTAATTTCCAGACTTTGAGTTTATAAACCATGCCCAAAGTTGAGAAAAACAGTACTGGTTGGTGTGTGTTGGCGACAAAGATGCGTGTTACAAAGTCCTCATCTTTGGTGGACATACCAGAGCGGCCTTTACCCCCTCGCTTTTGCGCACGATAAGTCGAGAGCGGCACGCGCTTAATATATCCAGTATGCGAAACCGTGACGACCATATCTTCTGAAGGAATAAGGTCTTCATCATCCACCTCATGCTCATTTTCAATTATTTCTGTGCGGCGCGGCGTAGCAAATTCATCTCTCACTTCCACAAGCTCGTCAGAAATAATGCTCATGACACGCGCACGACTTCGCAAAATGTCAAGCAAGTCTTCAATTTGGGTACCAAGTTCACCCAATTCTTCAGCGACTTCATCACGCCCCATTGCGGTGAGACGCTGTAACCGAAGTTCCAAAATTGCGCGCGCTTGCGCCTCACTGAGATAAATTGTGCCATCTTCCAGCAATTTATGGCGCGGGTCGTCAATCAGCTTGATTAAGTCAGCAACATCTTTAGCCGCCCATGCTTTGCCCATAAGCTGCTCGCGCGCTGCCTGTGGTGATGGTGCTTTTCGTATTAGCGCAATGATTTCGTCAATATTGGAAACCGCAATCGCGAGACCCACCAAAACATGGGCGCGGTCGCGCGCTTTGTTCAGTTCAAATTTAGACCGGCGTGTCACTACCTCTTCGCGGAAGCTGATAAATGCCTGTAAAATAGTTTTAATATTCATCAACTCAGGTTTGCCAGAGTTGAGAGCCAGCATATTGGCGCCAAAGCTTGTTTGCAGCGATGAATATTTATATAGCTGGTTTAGCACCACTTCGCCCACCGCGTCGCGCTTAAGCTCAATCACAATGCGCATGCCATCGCGGTCAGACTCATCACGAATATCAGCAATTCCCTCAAGTGTTTTTTCACGCACAAGTTCGGCGATTTTTTCAATCATGGTTGTTTTGTTAACCTGATAGGGAATTTCAGTGATGATAATGGCATTACGATCTTTTCGGATTTCTTCAATTTCCGCGCGCCCGCGCATAATCACTGAGCCGCGCCCAGTCATGCCAGCTGAAAGTGACCCTTTGCGCCCTAAAATTTGGCCGCCAGTTGGAAAATCTGGGCCAGGTACGATTTCGCAGATTTCTTCATCTTTGGTTTCTGGGGTTTCTATGAGCTTTAGAGTGGCTTCAATCAACTCGCCAAGATTATGAGGCGGAATATTGGTTGCCATACCAACCGCAATCCCATTAGCGCCATTAACCAATAAGTTTGGAAACCGCGCCGGCAAAACAACGGGTTCTTGCTCTGAGTTATCGTAATTGTCTTGAAAGTTAACCGTCTCTTTTTCAATATCTTTTAAAAGCGAATGTGCGGTTTTATCCATGCGCACTTCGGTATAACGCATCGCCGCAGCAGGGTCGCCATCAATTGAGCCAAAATTCCCCTGCCCGTCAAGCAAGGGCATGCGCATAGAAAAGTCCTGCGCCATACGCACAAGCGCATCATAAATGGACTGGTCACCATGCGGGTGATATTTACCAATCACATCACCAACAACCCGCGCTGATTTACGATATGGTTTGTTGTAATCATAGCCGTTTTCATTCATTGAAAACAAAATCCGCCGATGGACTGGCTTAAGGCCATCTCGCACATCAGGCAAGGCACGGCTCACAATCACGCTCATTGCATAATCGAGGTAACTGGTCTTCATTTCCTCTTCAATGGAAATGGGCGAAACATCAAATTCCGGTGGCAGGCTGCCAGCTGATGCGGGCGGCAGATTATCCGCCCCATCATCACCATTATTATCACTATCAGTCGTTGGTTGTTCTACTTCAGCAACTTCTTCAGTGTCTTCTATTTCAGAATCTGGTGTGTGTTCAGTATCATCAGCCAAGAGTTAGTCTTTCTTAATTATCGATTATTTCTTCAATAAAATTTGTCAGGCTTAAGCCTTATATAGACAAAAATTTATGCTTTTAAACATACCACTTTACCCCAATGAGTCGCAAGTTTTTGGGGCAAAAAAGATCAACAAAAACAGTAAATTTTATCTAATTAAAACAATTGGTTAGGTAGGGTTTAGAATGGTATTTCATCGTCGATACCACCACCTGCTGGTGCGCCCGCGCTTTCCGTCATGGCAGGCGCTGACCCTGCTGATGGCTGGAAGCTGTCACCGCCACTATTGCGGCTATCAAGCATGGTTAAATTGCCGCCATAACCCTGCAAAACCACTTCAGTTGTGTATTTATCAACACCGTTTTGATCTTGCCATTTGCGGGTTTGTAACTGGCCTTCGAGATAGACTTTTGAGCCTTTGCGCAAATATTGTTCGGCGATGCGCGCCAGGCCTTCATTGAAAATCACCACCCGGTGCCATTCCGTTTTTTCGCGTTTTTCGCCGGTGTTTTTATCTTTCCAGCTTTCGCTTGTGGCAATGCTCAGATTACAGACAGGACGCCCATCTTTTGTGCTTCTAATTTCTGGGTCTGCACCCAAATTACCAACCAAAATAACTTTATTAATACTGCCTGCCATGATTCGACTCCCTAGATTTTCTTATAGCCTAAATGAGCTTCCACTCTCCCGCTATGGTTTTTTTGTCTCATTGTGCAAAGAGGTGCGGCGCATTAAGGTTATTTGTGGACAACTTACATGTTCATGATATGTTCGCATACCTTTCCAAATCTGGCAAGTTATTTTAGCTCTCACCAGTTATACTTTGCCAAAACATTCAGTCGTGCTACCTCACTGGTGAGATGAGTAGGGAAATGAGCGCTAAAAAAACAATATTGCCGCAAGCCAAGAAGATAAAAATTGTTGGGGCGCGTGAGCATAATCTAAAGAATATCAATGTAGAATTGCCGCGTGACGAGCTGATTGTGATTACGGGTTTGTCGGGGTCGGGTAAATCCTCATTGGCATTTGATACAATCTATGCTGAAGGTCAGCGTCGCTATGTTGAAAGCCTTTCTGCTTATGCACGCCAATTTTTGGAAATGATGCAAAAGCCAGATGTTGACCAGATTGACGGCCTCTCCCCTGCCATTTCGATTGAACAAAAGACAACTTCAAAAAATCCCCGCTCTACTGTTGGCACGGTGACCGAAATCTATGATTATTTGCGCCTATTATTTGCGCGTATCGGTATCCCCTATTCGCCTGCCACTGGCTTGCCGATTGAAAGCCAAACTGTGTCACAAATGGTTGACCGTATCATGGCACTTGAAACTGGCACACGGCTTTATCTTTTGGCGCCTATCGTGCGCAACCGAAAAGGGGAATATAAAAAGGATTTTCTCGAGCTTCAAAAACGCGGTTTTCAAAGGGTTAAGGTAAATGGTGAGTTTTATGAAATCGCTGAAGTGCCTGACCTAGATAAAAAATATAAACATAATATCGATGTTGTGGTTGACCGTTTGGTGATTAAAGATGATTTGGGTAATCGTCTCGCAGATAGTTTAGAAATCGCGCTAGGCTTAACTGATGGTCTCGCGGTTGTTGAAATTGCCGATAAAAAAGCGGACGCAGAAGAAGCTGAGCGTCATTTATTTTCTGCGAATTTTGCCTGCCCTGTTTCTGGCTTTACAATTGATGAGATTGAACCGCGCTTATTTTCTTTCAATAATCCAATGGGTGCGTGTTCTGCCTGTGATGGACTTGGGACGCAGTTTTTTATTAATCCAGACGCGATTGTGCCAGATGGCAGCCTCTCCTTAAACAAAGGCGCCATTGCCCCTTGGTCGAAAAGCGGCACGTCATCCCCCTATTACACACAAACCTTGCAAAGTCTGGCCAAGCATTATGGGTTTTCTACCGACATAAGCTGGAACAAGCTAAATAAAGCCGAACGACAGGTTATTTTATTTGGCTCAGGCGATGAAGTCGTTACCTTTACCTATGATGATGGTATGCGCAGTTATAAAACCAAAAAACCTTTTGAGGGTGTGGTTGGCAATTTAGAGCGACGGTATCGCGAAACGGATAGCTCTTGGATGCGAGAAGAAATCGAGAAATTTCAATCCAAAACCGATTGTGAAAAATGCGATGGCTATCGGCTTAAAGAAGAAGCACTTTGCGTGAAAATAGCTGAGCGACATATTGGCGAAATCACTGATTTATCGATTAAAGATGCCAATAACTGGTTTGCCTCTCTCGATAAGGAGCTCACAGCCAAACAAAAGGAAATTGCGAGCCGTATTCTTAAAGAAATTCGTGACCGACTTTCTTTTCTAAATGATGTCGGGTTGGACTATCTCTCGCTTTCTCGCAATTCTGGCACTTTATCTGGCGGGGAAAGCCAACGAATTCGCCTTGCGTCGCAAATTGGCTCAGGTCTGACGGGTGTTTTATATGTGCTTGATGAGCCATCAATCGGTTTGCACCAGCGTGATAATGACCGCTTGCTTGAGACCTTAACTCGGCTTCGTGATTTAGGTAATACTGTGATTGTTGTTGAGCATGATGAAGATGCTATTCGGGTCGCCGATTATGTTTTAGATATTGGGCCTGGTGCGGGTATACATGGTGGTGAAATTGTTGCCAAAGGCACACCTGAACAAATTGTTAAATCGAAAAAAAGCCTTACCGGTCAATATTTATCTGGTGAATTGGCTGTTCCTGTTCCGAGCAGTCGTCGTCAGTTTGGTAAACGTATGCTTAAACTTATCGGCGCCACAGGGAATAATTTAAAAAATATTTCTGCTGAAATACCATTTGGTACATTCACCTGTGTGACGGGTGTTTCTGGGGGCGGCAAGTCAACATTATTATTGGATACAATTTACAAAGCCATTGCGCGAAAACTCAATAATGCACGCGACCTGCCCGCCGCGCATGAGGAAATTCAAGGCATTGAACAGCTTGATAAGGTGATTGATATTGACCAATCGCCCATTGGCCGCACGCCGCGTTCTAATCCTGCGACATATACAGGTGCTTTTACGCCCATACGTGAATGGTTTGCGGGCTTACCTGAAGCAAAAATGCGCGGTTATAAACCCGGTCGTTTTTCATTTAATGTTAAAGGCGGCCGCTGCGAGGCTTGCCAAGGTGATGGTGTGATTAAAATTGAAATGCACTTTTTACCTGATGTTTATGTTGAGTGCGATGCCTGTCATGGCAAGCGCTATAATCGCGAGACGCTGGAAATCCGGTTTAAAGACAAAAACATCTCTGATGTCCTTGAAATGACGGTGGATGAAGCGGCGGATTTCTTTAAAGCTGTGCCGATAATTCGCGATAAAATGGTGACGCTTCAAAGGGTCGGGCTTGGTTATATTAAAGTGGGCCAGCAAGCGACCACGCTTTCAGGGGGTGAGGCGCAGCGCGTGAAGCTTGCCAAAGAGCTATCCAAGCGCGCTACAGGCCGCACGCTTTATATTTTAGACGAGCCCACAACCGGTCTGCATTTCCATGATGTCGCCAAGCTGCTTGATGTGTTGCATGAGCTTGTTGATACTGGCAACACCGTCGCTGTGATTGAGCATAATTTAGAAGTGATAAAAACGGCAGATTGGATAATTGATTTAGGACCAAATGGCGGTGATGGCGGTGGTGAAATTGTGGCGGCGGGAACACCTGAGGATATTGCCAAAGTGAAAGCCAGTTATACGGGGCAATATTTAGCAAAAATCTTAAAGCGCAAAGCGCCAAAAACTGCAAAAACCCCTAAAGCGGCTGAGTAGTTTCTTTTCTTTACGCGTATTTTTGTGTATCACTCTGCTATGACTGCATCAAAAAATCCTATTCATATTATTGGCGGCGGACTGGCCGGTTCGGAAGCTGCGCATCAAATAGCCCTAATGGGTGTGCCCGTAATTTTGCATGAAATGCGCCCTACGCGCAAAACAGACGCACATGTTACTGATGGTCTGGCAGAGCTTGTTTGTTCTAACTCTTTTCGCTCAGATGACCATGAAACCAATGCGGTTGGTTTGTTACATGATGAGCTTCGTCGCTCCCAAAGTTTAATAATGCACTGTGCAGATGCGCACCAAGTGCCAGCTGGTGGCGCTTTGGCGGTGGATCGTGAGGGGTTTTCACAATCCGTTACGGCAGCATTAGAAGCCAATCCGCTAATTCAAATTCAGCGTGAAGAGGTATCGAATATTCCTGAAGAGTGGGCGCAAGTCATCATCGCGACAGGGCCTTTAACATCCCCTGCTCTATCTGACTATATTGGTAATTTAACCGGCCACGACAAGCTTGCTTTTTTTGATGCCATCGCGCCGATAGTTTATCGCGACAGCATTAATATGGATATTTGCTGGTATCAATCACGCTATGACAAAGTTGGGCCAGGCGGCACAGGCAAAGATTACATCAACTGCCCAATGACAGAAACGCAATATAATGATTTTTTAGACGCGGTGATAGCGTCTGAAACGGGTGAATTTAAAGAATGGGAAAAAGATACCCCTTATTTTAATGGATGTTTGCCGATTGAGGTTATGGCATCACGCGGGCGCGAAACACTGCGGCACGGCCCGATGAAGCCACGCGGGCTAACCAATGCACATAAACCTGACGAAAAACCCTATGCGGTCGTTCAATTACGCCAGGATAATGCACTCGGCACGCTTTATAATATTGTTGGGTTTCAAACCAAAATGAAATATGGCGCGCAGGCCGATGTGTTGCGCATGATACCAGGCTTGGAAGAAGCGCGCTTTGCAAGGCTTGGCGGCATGCATCGCAATACATTTCTTAACTCTCCAAGCCTGTTAAAACGTGACTTGTCTTTGCCCAAGCGGCACGGATTGAGATTTGCTGGACAAATCACCGGTGTCGAAGGCTATGTCGAAAGCACGGCCATTGGGCTTTTGGCCGGCCGTTTTGCTGCTGCTGAGGTTTTGGGTATTGCCTATCCCAAGCCACCAGAAACGACAGCCTTTGGTGCCTTATTGATGCATATCACCCAAAATGCGGATAGCGCGACTTTTCAACCCATGAATATTAATTTTGGTCTCATGCCAGAAACTGCGCCAGTTGAAGTGGCGACATTAAAAGATGAAACAGGCCAAAAACTAAAAGGTAAAGCGCGCCATCAGGCAAAAAAGGTGGCGCGTAAAACCAGTTTCACCCAACGCGCAAAACAAGATTATACAAAATGGCAAGAAACCTTGCCGAGCCTTGATTTAATCTAGATTTTAGCGGTCACTGACATTTTTAATAATTGGATTTGATAATAAAATAAGCTTCTTTGTCGGGGGTTGTTTTGTGCCTGTTTATGCGCCAGACCAACAGGCATTAGAACCGGTATCAATGCCAGCCGGGTTTTACGCTTTAAACCATTAAATGCCCGCGCGGCCTGTTTGAGGTGCGCATATGCTGCTTCAATCTGTGTGTCATTTTGGCTTTGCCTTAAAAGTTCAAACCCAGCACCCGCCGCTTCGATTAATGCCATGTCGGCTGTCAGCGAGCAGATTTCAAGCGCTGCTGTTATTAAGGCGCGCCCAGACATAGCGGCTGCTTTTTGCGCCGATTCGGGCTCTATCATGCCTAGCTCAAAACCATCAATAATGGCGCGCAATAAATCATGATTGAGTTTTTGCGCAGCAATTGCTTCTCCAATTGGGGTTTGTGCAAAATTCCCCGCCTCAATTTGAGCGAGCAAATCACGCCACCATTGAAACCTTATTTGCCCAATCATAGACTCTGACACATTGTTACCAATACGGGCAATATCAGCATAAGCGCGATAAAGGGTTAAAATACGGTCGCGATTTATCGCAGGTACAAATAAATGCGATAAATATAAATCCCCGTCGAGACCGCGCAACTCAGAGCGTAAAGCTTCATATAATTCAGACATAATGACGATGTAGCCCATTTTGCCGCAAAGAAAAAGGCCGCACAGTTGCACGGCCTTTCAAAATCTTATGAAGGTGATTGCTTAAATCACAATACCGTTTTGCGCCCCAACCATGCAGAAAAGCATTGGAATTGACAGCAATGTATTTGTCCGTGAAAAAAGCATTGCGCGACGGGCAGAAGCTGCTTTCGTTTCGGCATCCGCTTCTACAATACCAAGTGCGCGTTTTTGGTTTGGCCAAATTACAAACCAAACATTAAACCACATAATGAGACCCAGCCACATACCGATGCCAATCAGCTTGCTGTCTTGTAATGTCATAGCGTCATGCAAATAACCGTTCAGATGTGCCAGTATCAAACCAGAGGCCATTGTGAACATTGCCCCCCAACGGAACCACCATAAAGCGGCAGGTGCAATGACTTTACCAATTGCTGGTTTTTGTTCATCTGGAATATTTGGCATGTTTGGAATTTGCACAAAGTTGAAATAATACAAAAGGCCAATCCACATAATGCCAGAAAGAACATGAATATAACGAAATGCATATTGCACAAATGCTTCACCAAAAGTGCCGCCTGCAGCTTGATAAAGATACAAAAGCCCTGCGACAAGAACGAAACCTGCAATAACAGTATTTCTCAAGGATGTTAAAATTTTATCCATAAAACCCTCCTCAGAATTTATGATTCTCTTAATTTATATAATCGACTCTAACTCTCACCTGCTGTGATGACAAGCCTTACATTAGCTAGTGGTTGACGCGTTTTCCGACCAATCGCGTTTGACACCTAAAAACAACAATGCCGGCCCAGCAATAAAAATTGAAGAATAAGTTCCGACAAAAACACCCAATATCATCGCAAAAGTGAAACCGCGAATAACCTCGCCGCCTAAGAAATATAAGGCAAATAAAGCCAATAAGGTCGTGACAGATGTCATGACTGTTCGTGAAAGCGTATTATTTATCGACATATTGAATAAATCAATTAATGGCATTTTTTTATATTTTCTTAGGTTTTCGCGCACGCGGTCATAAACAACGACAGTGTCATTCATCGAATAACCGACAATCGTAAGCAAAGCGGCAATGATGGGCAGACCAAATTCCAATTGCAAAAATGAAAAAATACCTATGGTTAAAATAATATCATGTATCAAGGCAATGACGGCGCCGAGCGAGAACTGCCACTCAAAGCGAAACCATATATAGACAAGCATTAAACCAATCGCGACAGTCACAGCCAGCGTGCCTTTTTGCACGAGCTCATCACTGATTTGCGGGCCGACAACTTCAACCCGACGAAATTGCACACTATCACCAAGCTCAGTGCGGATTTTATCAACAGCTGAGAGGTTTTCTTTATTATCCGTGCTGTTTTCTGTTTCACCAACACGTATCAACACATCGTCTGGGCTACCAAATTCTTGAATTTGCACTTCGCCGATTCCAAGAGCAGAAAGTCGCTTACGCAAATCAGCAATATCTGCTGGCCCATCAGTTGCAATTTCAATCAGCGTGCCGCCTTTAAAATCAATCCCAAAATTAAGGCCTTTAGAAAAAAACAAATAACCGGATGCGACCAAAAGAAGTGCTGATAAAGCGATAGCAATTTTACGAAATTTCACAAAATTGATATTTGTTTCCGTTGGCACAAGTTTCAAAGACTTCATCTGCTCACACTCCTATAACGGGATATCAGTTGGACGGGCATTTCGCTTCAGCCATAAAACAACCATTAAACGGGTAACGGTAAAGGCCGTGAAAACAGAGGTCACAATTCCAACGCCTAAGGTGACTGCAAATCCTCTTACAGGCCCTGAGCCAAGAAAGAATAAAATCATAGCGGCAATTAAAGTGGTGATATTGGCATCCATAATGGTGCCTAATGCGCGCGAATATCCGCTTTCAATCGCATTGATTGGGTTTTTACCACTGCTTAATTCCTCACGAATACGCTCAAAAATCAGAACATTTGCGTCCACCGCCATACCAATCGTCAGCACAATTCCTGCAATACCAGGCAGGGTTAAAGTGGCTTGCAGAGCTGATAAAACCCCAAAAATAAGCGTCATATTCATGATTAAAGCAATATTGGCAAATAGGCCAAATAAGCGATAGCTGATTAAGATAAAGAGGATAACCAACACAAAACCAATGATAGATGCGCGGCTACCTGCATTGATTGAGTCAGCGCCAAGACCCGGCCCCACTGTGCGCTCTTCCAAAATATTAAGCGGTGCGGGCAAAGCCCCTGCCCGCAGCAAAATGGCTAAATCATTTGCAGTCTCAACAGAAAAATTACCTGTGATGCGCCCAGATCCCCCCATAATGGGAGATTGAATAACCGGTGCAGAAATGACCTTATTATCGAGAACAATTGCAAAAGGTTTACCCACATTATTTTTGGTCACTTTCCCAAATTGCTTGCCGCCAATGCTATCAAACCGAAAGTCAACTTCAGGCGCGCCACTATTAGGGTCAAAGCCCACACTCGCATCAACCAAATGGTCACCACTTACCATGACGCGTTTGCGCACAACATAGTTAATTGAAGGTTCTGTATCGCTGCTCAACAAACGCGACGCGGATGGCACGCGCGCACCATTAGCGACATCAAATTCATTCACATTTGGATCAAGCAGATGAAAATTCAGTTTTGCAGTTTGTCCAAGCAAGTTTTTCAGGCGTTCAGGGTCATCTAGGCCTGGCACTTGAACCAAAATACGATTGGTTCCCTGTCGTTGAATTGTAGGCTCAGTGGTGCCTAGTTCATCTATACGGCGGCGAACAATTTCAATGGATTGTTCAACAGCCTTACTGTTTCGTTGCGCGATTGCCGCCGCACTATAGGATACAAAAAACGCGCCATCATCTTGTTGTTTAATGTCCAGCTCATCAGCTGTTGCCCCGTTAAACAGATTTACCGTTAAAGGGGCAGAAATATTTTCAATCGCTTCTTTGGCTTTGACGAGATCCTGCGTATTGCGCACCCGTGCGCGCACACCTAATGTGCCATTTTCTTCAACAACACCCAGCCCAGAAGACGCAATGCGTTTATCGCGAAAGGCTTGGCGAATATCTGAGCTTAAATTGTCGAGGCGTTCTCTTTGAACGGCTTTAATGTCGACCTCGAGCAAAAGATGCGAGCCACCCTGCAAATCCAGACCTAAATTCAAACCACTGCTTGGCATAAAAGAAGGCAATTGATTGCGGTTATCTTCATCAACAAAATTAGGAAAAGAAAATAAGCCCCCTAAACCCAATGTGATAATGATAAGGGCAATTTTTGATCTGGAAAAATGTAACATTTCTTATCCGCTTGCTGTTTAATCAGCTGGTTCGCTTTTATTTTGAACGCTCAATATCGTGCTTTTAATCACTGTCACGCGGGTGTTTTCTGCAATATCTATTTGCACTTCTGTTTCGTCAACTTTTGCAACTTTACCGACAATACCGCCCTGTGTGATAACTTTATCACCAAGCCGCAGCGCGTCCAGCATGGCGGCATGTTCTTTTTGACGCTTATTTTGAGGCCGAATAATGAGGAAATAAATAATCGCAAATATAATCAAAAATGGCAGCAGTGAACTGAGCAATGACGGGCCTCCTGCTGCGGTGGCTGTTTGCGCAAATGCGGGTGATATAAACATGGAAATTCCTTTAGTGTTATAGTTTGGGACAATATAACCAACCCAAATGCATTTGAAAATGCTTAAGGGCATGAATTGATAAAATTATATATAATTATTGGGGTTGAGCGCCCGCACCCCTTTGCGTATTTCAAAATGCAATTGAGGCCTGTCAACATCACCGCTGGCACCAGAAAGAGCAATTTCTTGGCCGCGCTTAATTTTATCACCAGTTTTGACTAGAAAACTATCAAGATGGGCATAAGCGGTTACAAAATTATCAGCATGTTTGACCAAAATGAGATTGCCATAGCCTTCTAGCTCATTGCCGGCATAAACGACAACACCATTTTCTGCAGCCTGTACGCGCGTTCCTTTTGGCATTGCAATATTGACGCCATCATTATGAAACCCATTTGCTTTGGCGCCATAGGATGAAATCACGCGACCTTTTGCGGGCAAAATGAAAGTTCCTTTTCTGGCTGGTGGCGTAATGCTTGCACGCTCAATGCGTTGTTGGCGCGCGATTGATTTAGTGCCAGATATGCTTAATTCTTGTCCCACTTTAAGATGATAGGGTTTTTTAAGATTGTTTTGACGCGCCAAAACATTCAGGTCGGTGCCATAGCGCCGAGAGATAGAATAAAGCGTATCGCCTTTTTTAACCTGATAAATAGTATTGCGCGGGATTATAAGTGTTTGCCCTCTCACAAGCTGATATGGCGGTTTTGCCTGATTGGCATCTATTAAGTCACGCACAGATAATTTATAGCGTCGCGCAAGACTATAATAACTGTCTCCAGATTGCGCCGTTATCGTTTGAGATTGACGCGCCGGTGTTGCCGTCTGGTCGTATTGGGGCGCGTTATTTTTTGGATTAGCTTTGCCAAAAATATTTTCAAAACTGTCATAATTTTGTTCAGAGTCATACCAACGATTACTTTGCACAGGCCCGCATGCATATAAAACAAGCGCCAAACCGCCAATAACAAGCATTTTTGGTGCAAATCTAAGCTGCGTTTGAAACGCGGATATATGTAATCGTTCAAATTTCATATAAGAATTTTAAATTGATTCACCCTGAATCAAGCCCTGAAAATCACTCACTCTTAAATCTTCTATTTCATAGCCATCGCCATTTTTATAAATGCGTTTTAGCTGTTGTTGATGCGGCTCTATCAAAGGCAGCACCATGACGCCATTTGGTTTCAAATGGTTCACAATATTTTCAGGTATAAAATGACAGGCCGCATTCAATATAATGCGGTCAAACGGCATTTGCGCCTCCCAGCCATGCAGACCATTGCCACACATTGCGGTTATATTGGAATAAGATAATTGCTGAAACCTTTGTTGGGCCGCGAGATAAGTTGGTCTTTGAATATCAAGCGTGTAAACACGGCGGGCGATTTGAGCCATGAGCGCTGTTTGATACCCGCTTGATGTCCCAATTTCGAGGATTTTATCATATTTATCAATATCCAGCTTATCAATCATATAGGCCCGCAATTCAGGCTTAAGCGCGTCTAAATGAGTATGAAACACAGCCGCTGGCACTTGTTGAAAAGCGTCAATAAGATAAGGATTCGTAATGGCAGATTGTCTTAAAAATAGACCTAATTTAAGGGTATTTTCGTCCATTCCACTAGCCAATATGGCTAAGGCCATTCATATAGGGCTGCAAACAATCAGGCACTTTCACGCGGCCATCTTCTTGCAGATAATTTTCTAAAACCGCAATAAGCGTGCGTCCAACTGCCAAGCCCGACCCATTAAGTGTATGAATAAAATTGGTGCGTTTATCATCGGGCAAACGATAGCGCGCTTTCATCCGCCGCGCTTGAAAATCCCCGCAATTGGAACAGCTTGAAATCTCTCTATATTGATTTTGACCAGGCAGCCAGACCTCCAAATCATATGTTTTTCGCGCTGAAAAGCCCATATCACCTGTGCAAAGCAACATCACCCGATAGGGTAAGTTGAGTTTTTGCAAAATCGTTTCAGCGCAGTGAGTCATGCGCTCCAATTCAGCCTCGCTTTCTTCTTGCGTGACCAGCGAAACCAGTTCAACTTTACTAAATTGATGCTGGCGGATCATGCCGCGCGTATCACGCCCTGCCGAGCCAGCTTCAGAACGGAAGCAAGGCGTTAATCCCGCTACCCGAAGCGGCAAGTCTTCAGCGGGTGTGATGCTATCGGCAACCAGATTTGTAAGAGGCACTTCTGCAGTTGGGATTAAAAACAGCCCTTCTTCAGTTTGAAAAACATCTTCTCGGAATTTTGGTAATTGCCCCGTGCCAAAAAGCGCGGTTTCACGAACCAAAACGGGCGGAGAAATTTCAGTATAACCAAATTCACGGGTATGGATATCAAGCATGAAATTGCCTAAGGCGCGCTCCAATAAAGCCAATTGGCCTTTAAGGATAACAAAACGCGCCCCTGATAATTGTCCTGCGCGCTCAAAATCCATTTGTTTTAAAGCTTCCCCAATATCAAAATGCTCAAGTGCATAGGCCAGCGTTTCAGGCTTACCCCATTCTCTGACAATTTGATTGTCAGCTTCGTCATCGCCAACAGGCACATCATCAAATGGTAGATTTGGAATATGCGCCAGCTTATCCTGCAAAGTTTCTGCTGCAAGCTTTTCAGCCTCTTCTGCCTGTTTTAAAGCCTCTTTTAACTCAGCTACTTCTTTCATCAGCCGGTCAGCTTCTGCGTCATCACCCTTGCCTTTGGCCTGTCCAATTTCTTTGGACAAGCGATTTCGAGTTGTTTGCAGTTCTTGTGCGTCCTGCACAGCTTTACGCCGCTTATCATCAAGCGCAATCAAATTGGCAGCGACAGCTTCCTGGCCCCGAAAGCCTAACAATTTATCAAGTGTTTCCGGGTTTTCCCGTATGAAATTAATATCGAGCATTCACACACCAATCAGACATTGCATCTTTCTATTTTCAGCTTTCATTTTCTTCTGACTCGCGGCGTTTCTCAATGGCTGCAATAATCAGTATGGCAATTTCATATAGTAATAATGTTGGCACGCCAAGACCGATTTGGCTAATGATATCAGGTGGCGTCAGAAAAGCCGCAACGGCAAATGTTATCACAATCGCATAACGGCGCTTTTGACGAAGCCATTGCGCTGATACCACCCCCATATAAGCGAGCATGATTAAGATAACAGGTAATTGAAAGCACAAGCCAAATGCCAATATAAGCGCCATCACAAAGCCAAGATATTCGCTGACGCGATTCATCATGACAATTTCGGCACCACCCGTATCAAGCGTTTGCATATTCAAAAAAAACTGCATCGCTAGCGGCATGACAAGGTAAAAAACAAATAACCCGCCTAAAACAAAAAGCACAGGTGATGCAATAAGAAAAGGCGCGAGCGTTCGCCGTTCTTGTTGGTATAGACCGGGCGCGATAAAGCCGTAAATTTGCGCCGCTATGTATGGAAAAGCAACAAACAAACCACCAAAGAGCGACAATTTGAGCTGCGTGAAGAAAAACTCATGCGGGGCTGTATAAATCAGTTTTAAATCTTCGATTTCCCCAGCAGCTTTTTCATAAGGATAAAGCAAAAGGTCAAAAATATGCGCCGCAAACCCAATGCAAAGCGCAAATCCAAGCGCCAGCGCCAGCAAAGATTTGAGCAAACGCGCGCGTAATTCTGTTAAATGAGATAAAAGCGGCGCCGCGCTGTCATTGAGTTCATCATCTATAATATCGGGTTTTTCAACCATCTTTATCGTCACTTAATGATGTGTCTTGCGAAAATAAATCGGGGGCTTTTTTAGATTGGTTTTTATTTTTTGGTTTAACTGGCTTTGCGGCGGCGTCTTCTTGAAGTTTTGCGGCAGCCTCCACTTCATCTTCCAATTGTGTCAGGCTGTTTTTGAATTCCCCTGCGAGCGCGCGCAAGCGCCCTGTTACCAAACCAATATTTCGCAATACGGCAGGCAATTCCTTAGGTCCTAAAACCAATAAGGCGACAAGCGATAAAAAGAGTATTTCTGTCCAGCCTAAATCAAACATTTTACTGAGCCGCGTTGGGGTTAGTGGGTCTGGTAAGGCAATTATTTATCAGATTTTTCGTCTGACTTAAGGTTTGTTTTATCAACATCAATCACATCAGATTCATCGTCTTGAAGGGCATTTTCACCCTCTTTCATACCAGAGCGGAAACTTTTAATACCTTTTGCGACCTCACCCATTAGTGATGAAATGCGCCCACGCCCAAATAATAAAACGATCAGTAAAACAACAAGTAAGAGTTGAAGAGCACTTGGCATAGCCCCTTATCCTTTCCATTTATGTAAAGCTAATATGGCATATTAATTGTCAAAAATCATTACGTCATTTTGCGCAATGTAAAAATCATTATGCTCTGGCGAGAGCGCTTCATTGGTTAATATTTCCCATGTATGTAGTGGATTGAGCTCCAATAAACTATGATACACATGGCCAATCAATCGCGTTTGTGTCATTGACGCCGAAAACGCAACATGCTTTTGTTTTGCGGGTGGTTTTACGCGAATGGAACCAGGCCGCACAGCAATAATTTGGTCGTCAGAGGCATTTTCAATGCCTTTAAAGTTATTCTTAATATTCTTGTAATTACAGCTATTTAATGCACCTAATGCAATTGCTACATTAAGTGATTTCGGGTGATTATATATGATTTCAGCCGTATCACATTGAATCATCCGTCCTTCATGCATTACCGCGATACGATCAGCTAAAAACAGCGCATCTTCAGGATCGTGAGTTACAATAACATTGGTAGATTGCACTTGTTTAAGCAATTTAAGCGTTAAAACCCGCATAGATTCACGCAAACCTATGTCCAAACTGGAAAAAGGCTCATCAAGCAACATCAAACTCGGCTCTGGCGCTAGAGCGCGGGCTAAAGCCACTCTTTGCTGCTCACCACCTGATAATTGATCCGGATATTTATCGGCATAGTCTAAAACCCCTGCTGCACTCAACATTTGTATGGCCTTTTGTTTGGCCGCTTGGGATTTAGGGTTTGCTAGACCAAATGTGACATTATCCATAACAGAAAGGTGCGGAAACAACGCATAATCTTGGAATAAAAACCCGATGCCGCGTTTTTCAAGTGGCAAAACATAGTCCGGACTGCTGACCAATGTTTCATTGATATAAATTTCACCTTTTGATGGTGTATCAATGCCCGCTAATAAGCGTAGACTGGTTGTTTTCCCACTTCCTGATGGGCCCAGCAAACATAATGTTTCACCTGATTGAACATTTATCGTTAAATCTTCAACCGCAGGAAACGCACTATATTGGTGGGACACATGAGCAAATGAAAAGCTGGTCATTAGCCCTCGCCTTCGCTCATCTCTTCATGATTTTCAGGTAAATGCATCTCAAGCGGTGTGTCTTCGCCCGTATCGCCTGGCTCTAACGGGTCTTCTGTTTCATCATTATCAGGGTCTGGCTCTGGCACAGAAAAGCCTGGCGGCAAGCGATTATCCAACAAGCCAGCGGCTTTTAGCTCATCAATGCCCGGCAAATCCGACAAGTTTTCAAGGCCAAAATGCTCTAAAAAATGGTCACTTGTGCCATATGTCACAGGCCGGCCCGGCACGCGTCGTCGCCCGCGAATTTTGACCCATTCGGTTTCAAGCAAAACATCAAGCGTGCCTTTTGACACACTCACCCCGCGAATATCTTCAATTTCTGCCCGTGTCACTGGCTGGTGATAGGCAATAATGGCCAGCGTTTCCAGCGCGGCACGCGACAGCTTGCGCTGTGCCGTTGTATCGGTTTGCAGCACATGGCTTAAATCTTCCGAGGTACGAAAAGCATATTTTTTCCCAACACGAGCAAGTGTTACCCCGCGCGGCTCATAATCCGCAATCAGCAAATCCACCAAATCCACCACTGGCACATTTTCTGGCAAGCGCGCGGCAATGGTTTTCACATCTAAAGGCTCAACAGCGGCAAATAAAACCGCCTCAATAATGCGTAAATATTCTCTTTGCTCTTCGGGCAAAATTTCCTCAAGGGGTATCAAGGCTGACTCAGCATTGTTATTCGCATTGGCGGCGGCAGTATCTGATGCATTTTCAATCTTATCGGCTCGAGTTTCTGGCGCTTGTTCTAATTCGTCTGACATGTAAAAGCCTATATGGTTGCTGTTTTTGGCCGCGCCCGACGCACTAAAATCTCGCCAAAATTTTTATCCTGATGAATTTCCATACGCCCATCACGCACAAATTCTAAAATCGCGCTCAACGAACTGGCCGTCATAGTACGCCTTTTTTGCGCGCTTTGGATATTCTTTAAAACTAATGTGTCGAATTTATCCCAGTCATCTAGCTTGCCGAGCATATGCTCTAATCTCTGGCGGGCGCGTTCAATTGTAAACACATCAAGTTCTTTGGGTTTCCAGTTTGAATAATAATTACGCAACCTTTGCGTTGAATAAGACCCCAATAAATCATAAAGGCTTGCGTGATATTGGCTATGGCGCTTTATGCGTATTCCTTCTGGATTTCCGCGTTTGAACATGTCTTTGCCAAGCTGGGGTCGGTTCATCAGCTGTATCGAGGCCTCGCGCATGGATTCCAATTTCTGCAACTGAAAGACCAGACGGTTTGCCATATCTTCAGCCGACAATTCCTCTTCATCTTCATTAGCTGGCAACAATAGTCGCGATTTCAAATAAGCCAGCCAACTTGCCATGACCAAATAATCAGCCGCCAATTCAATTTTCAAATCATGCGCATCTTTGATAAATACTAAATACTGTTCGGCCAGCTCTAAAATTGATATTTGCTTCAGGTCAACTTTTTGTACCCGCGCCAGCGATAACAACACATCAAGCGGACCTTCATAACCATCAATATCAACCGTTAAACGCTCTTTATCTTGCTGGTTGAGATAGACAGTGTTTGCAGCAGGCAAAACAGTGTCTTCTACAAACGGCATTTGAGAATCATTCGTATCTTCTGTCATAACACCTTATACCTTGTCCTGCGGCATAGGAAAATGCCTAGATATGATTTCTTTCCACTCACTTTCGAGCTTGTCCACATGCTTGACTGGCGTATGTGAAGAAAATAATGGAATAATCTGCGCCAAACGTTTTTGACTTTGTTCGCTCAGGCGCGGCAGTTTATCGCCCAATGCCGACATTTCTTGAAAATCTCCATTGCAATGCAACACAATATCACACCCCGCTTCAAGGCTTGCCAAGCCACGATGCGTGATATTCCCGCTTAATGCTTGCATGGAAATATCATCACTCATCAGCAAGCCATCAAAGCCAATATATTCCCTGATAATTTCTCGAATAAGTTTTGTTGAAACAGTCGATGTATGCTCAGGGTCAATTTGGCTAAATTTCAGATGACCTGTCATCGCAAGAGGTAGATTTTGGCACAATCGGAAAGGCTCAAAATCTGTTTTTTTAAGCTCTTCTATCTCCGCCGTCACAACTGGCAATTCGAGGTGGCTATCAACCGCGCCGCGTCCATGCCCTGGCAGATGTTTCATGACTGGCAAAACACCTGCTTCCATCAAACCCTGTGCGGCCGCCATGCCTAATTGAGCAACTTTTTCAGCTGCGCTCCCATATGAACGGTCGCCTATCACCGCGCTTGTTTCCTCAAAACTCAAATCAAGACAAGGCAAGCAATTCACATTAATGCCAAAATTAGATAGTGCGTGCCCTATCAACTGCCCGCCTAAAAAACAGGCGCGCAGGCCGTCCTCTATATTATTATCAAAAATCTGCCCATAGAGGCGTGCGGGCGGATGGTCTTGCATAAGCGGTGGCCGCAAGCGCGCGACACGTCCGCCTTCTTGATCAATAAGTATTGGTGTTTCTGGATTATTGGAAATATGACGCAGCTGATTTGTCAAATCTTTAAGCTGCGACGCATTATCTATATTGCGCGCGAATAAAATATAACCAAAGGGCTGTATATCATTAAAAAACGCAATTTCATTTTTGGTGAGCTCAAGTCCACTTAGGCCATATATTGCGGCTTGATATATTTCGGGTTGCCAGCCGGACATTATTTGATTTTGCGCACCAAACAATCTTGCCCGCCAGCCTTTAAACGATTGCAAAAACGCTTTGCCGCGTCACGGCTCTCAAAACCGCCAATGCCAAGTCTAAAAAAGATTCCCTTTTCGCCTAAGTCAGCGCGTTGCACCATTGGTTCACGGTCTTGCAAAAGGTCAGGAAATTTTTTCCGCAATCCCATAAAATTTGTGCGCGCTTGCTGCATACTGCGCGAAGCAGATAATTGCACAATATAAACAGAAGCATTTGTATCAATTACTTTTGGCTGTGCTTTCTTTTCGGCTTTCTCAACAGGTGGCGTTGGCTCAGGCTCTGCTGGTACAGGAAGCAGGTTTGGTTTTTCTGCAACAGGTTTCGGTGGCTCAATAGGATTGGTCACCTTTGGTTTGTCTGCTTCAGACCCTCCGAGAAAATCATTCAGCTCGTCTAGGTCATTTTGTTGCGATGGTTGGGAGTCGCCATAAAGCGTTTCAAGTGACCCGTCGCCCTTTTCTTCGGCAGACACATCTTTATCGGCGCTGCCAGCAGCCTCACCTTCAATTGTATCGTAAATATTTAAATCCCCGGCCGATATATTATTATCTATTGATACTTTTGGGGTGACTTTTATCGGGGCTTGGTCAGCTACAATAAGTGGGGGTAAGTTTTTTTGACCATCTTGCAGGCCTTTTGTGTAAGCCAGATAAACAACACCAACCAGAGCGACAAAAATCACCACACCCCCCAGCAAAATCCCGCCAAGCGGCAAACGGTGGTGTTCATCATCGACTTCATAACCATACATATCTGGGGATCTGATGGTTAAATTATCGGAAGTATCCTCATTAAACTTGCTTTCAAGATCATGCGGATCATCATTTCCAGGTGTTTGCGACATTTAACGCATTTCCTCTTCTGGTTTTACACCAAGAATATCAAGCCCCGACTCAATAGCAAGTGCCACGGCTCGAATCATGGCGAGCCTGTCTAGTGTAGCATTTTTATCGGCTTGGATAAATTTTAAGCCTTCTTCTTCTTTACCTAAATTCCATAAACTATGAAAATCTGATGCTAACTCATTGAGATAGATGGCTATTCTGTGTGGCTCATGGAATTGAGCGGCACTTTCAAGAATACGCGGCAAAGTTGATAATTGGCGCATAAGTCGCAATTCTGCAGGATGCGTCAATGAACCCAAATCCGTATTTTGTAATGCTTCATGTGTCATCGCCTCAGCAGTAAGGTCTGTATTGTCTAAAGCATTACGAAAGACAGAATGTATCCGCGCATAAGCATATTGCACATAAAAAACTGGATTCTCTCGGGTTTTTTCTTTCACCGCGACAAAATCGAAATCCAGGGGCGCATCATTTTTACGGGTCAACATCATAAATCGGACAACATCTTTGCCGACTTCGTCGACTACCTCACGCAAAGTAACAAAACTGCCAGAGCGCTTAGACATTTTAACTGGCTCGCCAGCGCGCATAAGCTTGACCATTTGGCACACTTTCACATCCAAACTTGCCTTGCGTTCAGTCACCGCCGCTAAGGCAGATTGCATACGCTTGATATAACCAGCATGGTCAGCGCCCCAAACATCAATTTGTTCATAAAACCCACGCTGAAACTTGTCGTTATGGTAGGCAATATCAGGCGTAAAATAAGTCCATGACCCATCGGATTTTTTTAAGGCACGGTCGCTATCATCGCCAAAATCAGTCGATTTAAATAAGGTTTGCGGTTGCGCTTCCCAATCAGGTGGCGGCGCTTTACCTTTGGGCGGGTCTAAAACCCCCTCATAAATAAGCCCCATCGCGTCCAATTTCTCTACAATAGCATCCACAGCACCGCTATTATGCAAGGATTGCTCTGACACAAAAATATCATGGCGTACACCCAATGCCGCCAAATCATCTTTAATCATCTCCATAATGAGCGGTAGCGCGATTTCTTTGGCCTTTTTTATTTGGCTTTTTTCATCTTCAGCAAAAAGCCCTTCCCCATGCGCATCAAGCAAGGCTTGCCCAACAGGAATAAGATAATCTCCCGGATAAAGCCCTTCTGGAATATCGCCTATGGTTTCACCATGCGCCTCCCGCGCACGCAATAAAACGGATTTTGCTAAGGTATCAACCTGCGACCCAGCATCATTAATATAATACTCACGCGTAACAGCAAAACCAGCGCGCTCCAATAAATGCGCAAGTGCATCGCCTACCACCGCCCCGCGCGCATGCCCGACATGCATGGGCCCTGTTGGGTTTGCCGATACAAATTCAACATTTATAGGGGTTGGATTGCCATTCTCATCATGCCCAATCTGGCTATCACCATAACGCACCCCTTGTGCCAGCACAGAGTGAATTTGATTTTGCCACACTGATTTGGCCAAAACAAAATTGATAAACCCAGGCCCTGCAATGGTTGCTGTATCAATGCTTGGGTCTTGGTCTAATAGCTCAATCAATAAAGCCGCCAAATCGTGTGGTTTCATGCCGGCATTTTTAGCCAGCACCATTGCTGCATTGGTTGACATATCACCATGCGTCGCATCGCGCGGGGGTTCAACATTGACCCGCGATACATCAAGCTCTGCAGGAAGCTGTTTGTCCGCTTGTAAGCGTTCAATCAATTCAAGGATTTTTTGGTGATAAGCAGCAAAAATATTCATAAAAAAGCCTAATCAGCATCTGGTGAGAGCGAGACAACACGCTGGTGTTCTTCCATCGCATAGCGGTCCGTCATGCCAGCAATATAGTCACAAATAACCCGTGCAGTCTTATCGCTTTGCGGGGTATCGCACAAGACCTGCCATTCCTCAGGTAGTAAATTTATTTGCGTATAAAAAGCATCAAATAAGTTACTCACAATACGACGGGCTTTGCTCATGGCGCGGTTCACTTCAAAGTGTTTATACATGCGCTCAGATAAAAAAGCTTTAATCTTTTTTTGATCAGCTAACATTTGGTCTGAAAAAGAAACCAATGGCAAGTTCATCGCTCGTACATCTGCTGCAGATTTGGGATTATGCTCTTTTAGTCGTGATTTGGTTTCGATTATCAAATCACCAACCATTTTGCCGATTAAACGACGAATGGCCTCATGGCGCCAACGCCGCGCTTCAATCTTTCCAAAATCATCGCGCACAGATTTGAAACTATCACCGACCAACGGCAGCTCCATCACATCCTCAAAGCTAAATAAACCGGCGCGCAACCCATCATCAATATCATGATTATTATATGCAATATCATCAGCCAAGGCCGCAATTTGTGCTTCTGGCCCAGCATAACTATGCAACTCTAAATCCATATCAGCCGCAAATTCCTGAATAGCAAATGGTAAATCCGTTAGAGCTGTATGTTGGTTGAGTAAAGGCCCATTATGTTTGACCAGGCCTTCAAGTGTTTCCCATGTTAGGTTAAGCCCATCAAATGCTGCATAACGTTGCTCAAGCAATGTCACAATACGCAGGCTTTGCGCATTATGGTCAAAACCACCATGATGATGCATGCAGGTATTTAGCGCCTCTTCGCCAGAATGCCCAAAAGGCGTGTGGCCTAAATCATGGCAAAGCGCGAGGGTTTCTGCGAGCTCTTCATTAAGCTGTAATTCGCGCGACATAGAGCGCGCGATTTGCGCGACTTCCAAAGAATGCGTCAGGCGCGTGCGATAATAATCCCCAACATGGGCGACAAAAACCTGCGTCTTGTGGATGAGCCTGCGAAACGCGCCAGCGTGTAAAACTCTGTCTCTATCTCTTTGATAGATGGAACGGGTTTCACTCTCCGCCTCTTTATGCAAACGGCCACGCGTGTTTTCAGCTTTTGTCGCAAAGTCTGCGTATATCATTTTATCTCGCACTATCAGCCATTCAGGCTTGCTGCCAAAGTTTCATATGCAGTGATATAATCTTGTTTGAACTGTTGCACAACCTGTCCGGCAGATAACGACTCGGTCATTAAACCAACGCCTTGCCCTACCCAATATGTAGCCAATTCTTTGGCCCCCTCATGATTGCTTTGCGATAATTTATCAACTCTCGCTAAGGCTGGCTCCGTTATCATGCCTTGCAAAGGCATTTGTAAGGCCTCTGGCGCATTTTCATTTTCCCATGCATCCGTCCAAGCTGTGCGCAATTGGCGTGATGGTTTGCCTGTACGCGAGCGCGCGCGCACAGTGTCACGCGAGCTGGCTTTGAGCATTTTCTCCTTAACGATAGGATTGGTTTCAGCCTCAATTGTCGTTAACCATACTGACCCACACCATGCCCCCGCAGCACCCATACTCATTGCCGCCGCCATTTGTGTGCCAGTCGTAATGCCTCCTGCCGCCAATACTGGTGTTGTGTCGCCAATTTCTTTTAAAGCGCGGCAAATTTCAGGAATAAGAACCATTGTCGAAACATCACCACAATGTCCACCAGCCTCACCACCTGCTGCAATCAACACATCAACTCCTGACGCGATTTGAGCAACAGCATGCTCTTTTGCGCCAACCAAAGCACCCACCGCCACATTATGTTGTTTGGCCATATCTTTCATAATTTGCGGTGGCACGCCAAGCGCGTTTACAATCAACTTAATAGGATGCTTGAAGGCTACTTCTAATGCATCGCGCGCGCCTTCTTCTTGCAGGTTTTCAACAAATGTCATATTGCCCAATTCTGGCTTGCCATCTGTTGGAATATCATGTTGCCCTAAAATTTCTTGAATAAAGTGATGATGCGCATCAGGAATGGCTGCGGCCAATGCGTTTTGATCAACTGCCTCACCTTTCCCAATAAATTTATTAGGCACAATCAGGTCAACACCATAGGGTTTGCCATCAATATGCGCATCAATCCACGCCAATTCTTCAGCTAATTGTTCAGGAGTCATATTCACTGCGCCCAGCACGCCCATGCCCCCTGCTTTTGACACCGCAACCACAACATCACGACAATGCGTAAACGCAACAAGCGGAAACTCAATATTGAACATTTCGCATATGACGGATTTCATAAGTTTCTCCTTATTTTTGTTCGGCGTAAAAACGCTCTGCCCGCTCCTTTAAAGCAATCGCTGTATCATCAAAAGCCAGCTTCACCCAAGGCCCCGCAAATCGCATGACATGGATTCCGTTATCACCCAAAAACGCATCTGTGGAATAATACACACATTTCTCATCGCTAATTTTCTCAATGATTTGGTCGCGACGCGCCGGATAAGGCCAAGCATCATCATAGGGCAGTTCCCAAGACAGCATTTTTTCAGGCTCAAAAGCGCAAACAAATTCACAATTGTCAAAAACTTCACCCGGCACAACATAACTTTTGAGTTTCATATGAACCGGTGCGCCCATTTCAAGTGTGGACTCAGCCGCAATACAAAACGGGTTCCATTCACCATATTTCGGCATATCCACTAAAATATCCCACACAATTGATGCTGGTGCGTAGATTTCAACTTTTTCAGAAACCACAATTGCATCTGGATCTAGTTTTGTTTTTGCATCATCACTCATATTTATTCCCCCTCTATCCAATTGGCTTTAACCCCAGTTTCATCAAGGCACCCATCAATCACAGCTCTTGGCTTTGATTCACTGTAACAAATCTTCCAGCCATTTTCTGTTCGCCGATAACGGTCCTCATAAAAACTTGCCAATAGTCTGAAATTTTTTGTTGTTGGGTCATAGCTTGCATAGCTTAAGTTCCATTCGGCTGAAGCCATATCACCATCAATTTTTATCTCGCCATTATGCGCCTGATGCACATCAATAATCGGTGTTTGCACTGCCATTTGAGTAAACACATTAATCAACCCATCAAGGCCGAATTTCCCAATTGGCGGATAAACCAGCTCCGCATCTTCGGTAAAACAGGCACGTATTGCCTCAACATCTTTTTGGTCACAAGCGTTTAAATAAACAGCTTTCAACTTGCGAATAGCGTTTTCATCTTCTAACAGCTGAAGGCGTTGTTCTAAATTACTCATTGATTTTCACCACTCGCGTTTGCGGCACAGGGTGTTCATCTGCGCCTGTCCATCTAAAAAGCATTGTGCCACGATGATGACCGCAAGTTTTAAGCCAATTGCCATAACCGGGATTAGTTTCGGAAACCACAATGGTTACAGTGCCATCCTCATTATAATCACACAGCGCATTATTTGTGTGTATCGGGTGATACCGATATTCCAAAGATTCCATCCAAATATTATTTAATTGGAAATTCCACCCCTCACACTTAGCTATATTTGTAGTGATTTCAAGCGCCTCATCCTCTTTCAATTCCCACCACCCATGCAAATAGTGAATCATTGGATCACCACCTGCACGGAAAAACATGCTCTGGTCGACAGTGTCGAGTGTGTTGAAATGCCCTGCTTTAAAAGTTTCTGCCCAATGAATAAACAAAGCTGCCGTGCCGCCAATAAAGTTACAAGTTTGTTGTAATGCGCCAGAAACCTCATCAAGCGTAATAGCGCTATTATGTTCAGAGGGGTTAATGGCTTCAATCGCAACTTCAGCTGGCTCTTCTTGACCTTTCACAAAAAATGTCTGGCGCACCAGTACCATGCTTGAATCATCTTCAAGCGGCAACCAGTTCTTTACATTGTCTGGTTTTTCTCGACTGACAATAATTTCAAAACCACCATCAGAATCAAGCTCCATTTGTCGAACATCCAACTCACCTGTTGACGCCATTGTGCCATCAACAGCATAGCGATTGGCCTTTGTGGCAAAACTTAAAATTGGAACTGACCCGCGCCGCCCATAAATGCGATATTGCCGGTCACCAGTAATGGTCGCGTTTAAATAATAATTATCCGGATTATCTGCTCCTATTTTTGCAGTTTCATGAGAGGCCGCATAAAATTCAGGATAATCTGGATTATTGCTTTCTAAAAACATCTCAAGGCTAATGCGCATGAGACGCGTAAGATAGCGCATGCCTTCGGCTTGCTCGCGCGGACTGGCCTCATAAGTTAAAACCTGTTCGCCAATGTGCGATAGGTTTTGGCAGAAATCTTGCCACCTTTTTAATGCATCACTTGTATCAGTCATCATAAAGTCTTTTCGCTTTAAGGCGCCATATATTGGCCACCATTCACATCCAGCGACCCACCATTAACGACTTTTGAATAATCCGAAACAAAGAACAAAACAGCGCGCGCGCAATCATCCTCGGGCGGGATAATGTTTAATGGAATTCTATCTGTGATTTCTTTTTCAACCTCGGCGCGGTCACGACCAGCTGCAACTTGCCCATCAATATAACCATAAACAGGGGCGCCACCGATCCAGCCCATGCGCGTGACATTGACGCGAATACCATGCTGAGCAAAATCCTTTGCCATATGGCGGGTTAAGACATTTAAGCCACCTTTGGCGGCCGCATAGGCCACCTCACCAGGAAAAGGATTCACAGTAGCCATAGTTGACACATTGACTATCGCCCCGCCGCCCTGCTCTTTCATAGCGGGCAGAACCGCTTGCGACATGCGTAAAGCACCCAAACAGTTTACATCATAAACATCTGCCCATTGGTCTAGGCCAGCCACATCCGCCGTGGCCCACTCACCATGTGAATAAGCGCTGTTGACGAGCCCATCAATGCGTCCATAGGCATCAAGAACAGTTTGAGCAAAACCCTGACAGTCAGCTTCGCTTTTAACATCTGTTTGATGAACCACGCAGTCACCACCCTCGGCACGGATAGTTTCGGCAACCTCGTTTAGATAATCAATATTGCGCGCACCAAGCCCAACTTTGGCGCCTTCTTGAGCAGCAATACGCGCCATTGATTGCCCCATGCCAACGCCAACACCACTGATTAAAACAACTTTATCTTTAAGTAACATGTTCCCCCCAATTTTTTAGTGAACTTTCTCAAAATTGTTAATAAGCTACATTTACTTTTGCATAACTCAAATCGCTGGGCAATCAGTGAATGAAAAAACCAGGTATATTATTATGAGCCATGAATTTCCAAATCTTGACGACCTTATTCAAACTGCCCGTGAACGCACAGGGTTATCTGACTTTGCTGAGGAGTGGTTTTTTGAAAATATTCGCGTTCTGCTTAAAAGCTTGGAAAAAGATGCATGCTTGAGCGAGGCTGGTTTTGCTGGTGCTTGCGAAATGATTATTGGCGGCTTATGCAATCGGCTCAATCATGTCCAACTTATTAAAGATAATCCAGAAATAAAAGACGAGGAAATCAATGTCGCGGCGATTGTTGTTGGTTTACCTAGAACAGGCAGCACGCTTTTGCATCGTATGCTCGCCAATGCCAATGGTATGACAGCGGTCAAATGGTATGAAGCCCAAAACTATACGCTACTGGCTGGCGAAGATCGCCACGACCCCACCCCGCGTCGTGAAGCTGGGCAAATGATTATGGATTATATGTTGACGCAAATTCCAGAAATCATGTCGATACACCCGCTCAGTCTGGACCAACCTGATGAAGAAGTCATTATTATGGGGCAGTTATTCTCAAGCTCCATGATTGAGTCAACCTATTATGTGCCTGATTATGCGCATTGGCTGATGCAGCAAGATAAAAAGAAGCCCTATGAAGACTTGTATGAAATTTTACAATCTTTGCAATGGCAAGACGCTTCGCGCAAAAATAAAAGCTGGGTGCTTAAAACACCAGGCCATTTAATGGCGCTGGCTGAGGTGATGGAGGTATATCCAAATGCCAAAATCGTTATGACGCATCGTGACCCTGTGAACACTGTGCCATCTTATTGCAGCATGGAAGCTACGCTATATCGTATGAATTCTAACGACATTACCCCTGAAATGATTGGTGCTTTTTGGAAAGACCGTCTACTTGAATGGACAAATAATTTTATGGCGGTGCGTGAGCAATCTGATCCAAGCCGTTTTATTGATGTGCGATACCAGAACCTTCTTGAAAACCCGATTGATGAGGCTGACCGCGTTTTAACTGCTAGTGGTCTTGAAGTAACGGATGCCATTCGCGACGGCATGGCAGAATGGATTGAGGGCAATAAGCGAGAACATCGCGCGCCACACAAATATGATATTAAGGATTTTGGTCTCACAAGCTCTGAGATTGAGCGTTTGTTTGCCAATTATCGAGAGGCATTTATCATTTAAGCGCCGCCAGTTCTGTTTTAAACAAATCGCTCAAGGCAACAGGGCGCCTCGTTTGCGTGTCCACATAGACATGAACAAATTTCCCTTGCGCAATTGCAGTGTCGACGTCTGACGCAAACACACCAATTTCATAATGAACACTCGACTTGCCAATATTTTGTACCCGCAGACCAACATCAATCATGTGCGGATATGAAATAGGCGCAAAATAATGGCATCCCGTTTCAACAACCAATCCAACTGGTTTTGAAAGGTCTTGCTGCTGAATGTCAATGAGACTTCTTTCAATTAAAAAGTCATTCACAATTTTATCGAAAAACGCATAGTAAACTGCATTATTCACATGCCCATAAATATCATTATCCTGCCATCTGGTTTGCAATGACTGGAAATGTTTATAATCTTGTCGATGATGGGGCGTTGGTCTTTCACTCATAAATTTTTCCTAAAGAATGGATTGGTAAATTTTAAACGCATCGTCGCGTTTCACCTCTTTTGGATTGTTCATCAGCAAGCGTGTTTGCAACATGGCATCATCAGCCATGCGGTCTAAATCTTTTTCACCAATACCAAGCTGAGATAAATTTCGTTCAAGCCCTAACTCTTGCATTAATTCATCAAGACTTCCAATAAGTGCTTGCGTCATTGCGCCATCATGCCCAACAATATTTGGATTAAATATTGGCGCTAGCTCTGCATATAAGGGTGCTGCGCTGTCGGCATTAAAACGCATCACAGGCAACATCACCAATGCGTTGGAAAGCCCATGCGAGACATGAAAAATTCCGCCTATGGGATAAGCGAGCGCATGGATTGCTGCAACAGGCGCATTGGCGAAAGCCTGACCGGCTAGCATGGCGCCAAGCAACATGTTTTCCCGCGCTTGTATATTATGCCCATCATCAACAGCAGCCTTTATTCCTGCATGCAATAAATGAAGCGCTTGTTTAGCGCACATATCTGACAATGGATTTTTTTTATGCTGCGATGTATAGGCTTCAATCGCATGCACCATTGCATCAATACCCGTTGCTGCCGTGATATGCGGCGGTAAATCCAGCGTCAATATTGGGTCAAGAATGGCTATATCAGCGTAAAGCTGTTTGGATACAACCCCCATTTTTGTTGTTTCACCTGTTGTGACAATTGAGATTGGGGTGACTTCTGAACCAGTACCTGCGGTTGTTGGAATTAAAACCAGAGGCACTTTTCGCTTTGTAAAAATTTGCTCAACACCATAAATCTCAGGCAATGACAATTCATTATCAAGTAAAACAGCAATCAATTTAGCTGTATCCATTGAGCTGCCACCACCAAAGCCGATAATAATATCTGCATCAAAAACTTTAGCCTGCTCAAGCGCGTCTACAATTATTTGCTCTGACGGGTCGGCCTGAACATCTTGATAGATTTTGACTTGAAACTGGCTTTCTAGTTGCGCGACCACTGGCGGCACAATCCCTGCTGCCATTAGTCCGGCATCGGTGACAATAAAAACTTTTTTTCCAGAAAATTGCGCGCTCAATAAATCGTCAATCTGGCGGATACTATCGCGGCCAAAATGAATGTTTTTTACAGTCGCAAAATCAAAACCCATCATGGTGCCAATCATTGACTTAACATTAAACACTGTCAATTGAGAATTCAGTCAATTGGGAGCAATAAAAAAACCGGCACCAAAGCACCGGTTTTTCAATTTATACAATAATCATTAGCCTAAATTCGAAATATCTGGTGAACCTGGCGCGCCATAATAATAATTACCCGCCGTCAGGCCGCCATCAATGGCCAATTCAGTTCCCATGCAATAGCTGGAATCGTCACTAGCCAAATAAAGAATACCATTAGCAATCTCAATTGGATCACAGCCACGCTGAGCAGCATAGAGTTTGAAATTATTATCAAAATCTTCACGCGACACACCGCGCATATTCGCAAGTGGCGTAAACACCCCGCCCGGATGAACTGAATTGACACGAATATTTTCTAGGCCCAATTCAAGCGCAGCCGCTTTGGTGAAACCGCGCACGCCCCATTTCGAGGCAACATAAGCGGCATGAGCATTTGAGCCAATCAGGCCATCGGCTGAAGAGATATTGACAATCGAGCCGCCTTTGCGCTTGCGCATTGGCTCAATGGCAGCCTGTGTACCAATCATGACCCCCATGAGATTAATATCAATCGTGCGCTGCATGCCCTCAACAGTGTACATATCAAGGCCTAAAAATTCTAAAATCCCAGCATTGTTTACCAGAATATCCAGCCCGCCGAAATTTTCTTCCGTGAGGCTCATCAGGTTTTTCCAGCTTTCTTCTTGGGTCACATCATGGCGTGTAAAAATCGCGGCATCGCCAAGACTATCAGCAACTGCTTGCCCTTCATCTTCTAAAATATCCGCAATAACGACTTTTGCACCATGCTCAACAAAAAGGCGAACGGTTGCCTCGCCAATGCCGCGTGCGCCGCCGGTCACGATTGCTACTTTATTGTCTAATTTCCCCATTTTAATCTCCTTGAAAAATGAAAATTTTAACTTGATAAATGATTGGCTGCGCGCCTACCTGAGTAAACACAATCAGCTATTGATAAACCACTTAAATAATTTTGTGAGCAAATACCAATGGCATTGCGCCCTGCCGCATATAGCCCAGAAATTGTTTGCCCCGTGTCTTCATTCAGCACCAACCCAGAGCTTTCTTCCACCGCTAACCCCCCTAATGAAAGCGCAGGACATGGAAACAATTTCGCATCTAAACTAATATCCATCGCGTAATAAGGGCCTTCGGATAAATCCATCATATCTTTATCTTCTTTGCCAAAGGCGTCATCTCTTTTGCCAGAGGCTGCCTGATTATAAGATGCGATTTCTTCATTCAAAGCATCTGCTGGAATATTAATCTTATGTGCTAACTCTAGCAGTGATTTAGCTTTATAAGAGCCAAACCAAATATTCAGGCGCGCTAAGTCTCTTTGAAACGCCAGCGCCTTCCCACCACTCACATCTTGTAAAGCTTGTTTAATGAGCGCCTTGTTTAAAATGAGCCAAGCCTTGCCCTCTTGGTTTTCACCCATTTCAACCCCAAGTGTTGCACCATAAACAGTTTCATTGATAAATCGCTTACCTTGTTGATTAACAATAATACCCCGCGCAAATGAAAGCGGTGGGTTGATAAAACGCCATGCTGTAAAGCGCTGCATATTATCAATTTTGCCATTCGCGGTTTGCCCTAATCGAATACCCGCGCCATTATCGCCATCTGTGCCCAGCGGAAATGTATTTAAATATTTAGGGGCATAATGATTGACCATAGCCTTATTGAAAGCAAAACCACCTGCCGATAGCACGACCCCTTTTTTAGCGCGGATAAATCTTGATTGACGCTGACTTTCAAGCGCAGCGGCTTTGTTTAAAAACGACATGGCGCGTTTAAAAAACCAGCTATAACCCGGCAAAATAGGTGGCCATATAGAAAAATAAAAATTCGCTTTGCTCCGATAATTCAAATATTTGCGTTTCAATTCGGCATTATCGAAAAATAAAACTTTCACGCCGCAAACGCGCTCATTTTCATCAAGCACAATCTGGCGCGCCTCTGAATGATCATAAAAAGTTAAGCCCAGTTTAAGAGCTGCTGCTTTCATCGGGTCAAATATAGACGAACCAAGATTAACCGCTTTTCGGCCCTGCTCGATTGGCACATAACCGCGATGCCCCCGAGCGGCGGGTGTGGCATGTTTTTTATAGCTAGAAACCAGAGTGTTATCGCTGTGATATAAAAAATATTCCGGACCGGGATAAGAAGTTTTACCTGGCCAGACAGTCGAGCGGAAATCAACACCATATTTAATCAGCCAGTCGATTGTCTCGACACTTGCATCACAAAAGTCACGTAGCGTTTCTGGCTTAACAATATCTTCCACTTCGAGCTTGAGATAATTGAACATATTTTCCGCGCTATCTTCAATCCCGGCTTCTTTTTGCAAAGCGGTACCGCCGCCCGCATAAATCACACCGCCGCTGGCGGCTGTGGCTCCTCCACCTGCAAAACGGTCTAAGGCAATTACGCTTAAATTATTTTCTAAGGCCTGCAGCGCTGTCGCTGCGCCCGCACCGCCAAATCCAACAATCACAACATCAGCTTCTTCATGCCAGTCATGCGCATCAGCATTTTGTATTTTTAATGCCGTCTCAACCTCACTGTACCATTCTGATGTATTTTTTTTCATGACTCCCCCGAACTCTTTTTTATTACTCTAAGTATTAAACAAAATTTAGCAATCCTGTATTTCAACCAAAGCACAAACTTATTCTGCAAAACCACCCCAAGAAAATATTGATATTTCTACTTTGTCTGATAATTTGAATGAAACATATATAAGGAGATTATAAAGTGAAACACCCTCAAATCGCACTTGTAACAGGTGCCAGTCGTGGTGCTGGTAAAGGTATCGCGCTTGGATTAGCTGAAAAAGGCATGACAGTTTATGTTACGGGCCGAAGCAAAAAAACTGGCGATGCTTTTGGTTGGGATGGCACACCATTGCCTGGCACTGTTGATGAAACTGTCAAAGAAATTAACGAGGCTGGTGGAAAAGGCATTGGAGTTATTTGTGACCATAGCGATGATGAGCAGGTTGCCGCACTTTTTGAGCAAATCAAAACTGACCACGGCCAATTGGACATTCTAGTCAATAATGCGGCCTATATTCATCATCAATTGATTGAGCAAAAGCCATTTTGGGAAAAAGAGCTGGAGGCTCAAGGTATTTTAGATGTGGGTTTACGCTCCGCCTATGTTGCAAGCTGGCATGCTGCCAAAATAATGGTTGAACAAAAATCAGGGGTGATTGCTTTTGGGTCCTCATTTGGCGCAAGCTGCTATATGCACGGGCCAGCCTATGGGGCGCAAAAAGCTGGTATTGATAAATTTGCCCATGATATGGCGATTGATTTGAAACCGCATAATGTGCAGGCGGTCTCAATATGGATGGGTCCATTGTTGACTGAGCGTGCCATGATTGCCGCAGAAGTCCATCCGGAGCAATATACAGAATTTATGCAAACCGCTGAAACACCACAATTTACCGGCCATATAATCCATGCGATTGCATGCGATGAAAAAGCTGAAGAGATTAGCGGCCACACATTAATTGGTGCAGAGGTCGCGCGTGACCGTTATCAGCTAAAAGACCGAGGGGACAAAACTCCACCGTCATATCGTGAGATGCTTGGCTCTCCAAATGAGCCAAACCCTGCGATTGTTTATTAAGCGCCACGCGCGGCAAATAAAAACTGTGAGGCGGGACCCATAATGGAAAACCGGATATTTTCTTCTGTGCTTGCGGTCACAATCTTTGTCTCGCTTGTTTCTGCAATTGGTGGTGTGCCATTTAACACCATGCCCCTTTTATTAACGAGTATTGATGAAGGCTTGGGGTTAAGCACACAAGATAAAGCCAATTTATCAAGCTATGCCTTTGCGGGCTATTTGGTTGGCACCTTGATTGGACCGGTCATTGTCGACCGTGTTTCATGGCGCTTATTTTCACTTGTGGCGGCGACACTTGCTGCTTTGTCTTTGATAGTGTCCGCCTATAGCGTTGGCACGATATTGGCCTTTAGCTGGCTAGGTTTTGGTTTTTTCTCTTCATTTCTGCATTCAATTTGCATGCGCATATTGGCTGAAATGCCTGATGAAGAGCGCGCATACGGGACACGGTTAAGCGTTGAGCTGGTTAGTATTTCGCTCATTCTATTTATTTTGCCAATATTATTTATTAAGCATTATCAATACTTTGGTGCGGCTTATGCACTTGCAGGGTTTATTGCTATTCTCGCGCTTGGGATTTTCTTCATGCCGCAAAGGCCGACCACAAACATAAAAGCGCCCATTGCCCTACCCGCATTTAAATCAGCGTCTAAATCCTACTTTGCGCTTTTCATTTTCCTTATTTATTGCCTCGCCAATGTGGGCTTATGGATTTTTGTTGGCGTGATTGCGCAAGCCTATAACCCATCAGCAGAACAGATGAGCCTGCTCTTTTTCATGTTGAAAGTGCTTGGCGGGTTAGCTGGGTTTGTTGGCGCGGTTATTGGTGCGCGGGCGGGTATACGCTACCCAAATAGTGTCAGTTTTTTGATTATCACCATTGGCTCTATTGGCCTTTTAACGGCCAGTTCTTTTCATGCAGTGATGATAGCAACTTGGATTTGGGAATTTGGTTTTACGCTTGGGTGTATATATCAAACCGCAGGTGTTGCTCGATTTGACACTTCAAATCGCTTGGTCATGCTTGTGCCGACAGCCTTTGCCATTAGTTCGTTTTTTGGCGCTCAAGTCGCTGGTTTATTATCTGCAAATGGTAACTTTGATAATCTTTATTATTTTGTGATTGGGTGCTCTTTCCTGCCAGCTGTTTATTATTTTGTCATCGATTTTTTTGCGACGGAGAAAACGCATGCTAAAACATCTTAAATTCTTAGCATCTCTTTTTATAGCCCTCCCCTTGTTAGCCGCTTGTGAAGAGCAACTAACAACACAGCAAGAAAAAGCAGACCGTGTTTTCATCAATGGCAAAGTTTTAACTATGGCGTCTAAAACACCCATGGCACAAGCAGTGGCGATTAAAGATGGACGCATTTTGGCTATTGGTTCGACAAGTCGCATTACAAGGTTTCAAGGCGATGCCACGCAAATTACAGATTTAAATGGAAAAGTTCTAATGCCTGGTTTTTTCCAAACGCATGCGCATTTTCCTTTTATTGCAATGAAAAGCCAACTTGTGAATATCGACCCACCCCCTTCTGGCGATGTGGTGGATATTGCTTCTTTAATAAAAAAATTACAAACAGTGGCGTCTCAAACACCTGCAGGGCAACCAATTTTTGCGATTGGATATGATGACACGCTGATGAAAGAATTGCGCCACCCGACCAAATTTGATTTGGATAAAGTCTCGACAAACCATCCAGTATTTTTAATTCATATCTCTTTTCATTTCGCGACCATGAATAGTTATGCACTTAACCTTATTAATGTGACGGCGGATACCCCTAACCCTGAAGGTGGCATTATTCGGCGCGTCAGTGGCACACAAGAACCGGATGGGGTTTTTGAAGAAGCCGCGATGGTTTATTTAGAAAAATTAATGCCAAAACCTGACCCGCAGCAAATTTTTAAGTCATACACAAAGACCATGTATGACCTTGCTGCAAAAGGCTACACAACTGTGGTTGACCATGCCAGCATGGCTGAGGGCGAGCAAGCCTATCAGGCTATGGCGAAAATGCAGCAGCTACCACTTGACCTTGTTGCCTATCGTCGATTAGCTAGCGATAAAGACCCAAAAATTTCTCCAAGTCTTAACTATGAAAATAACTATCGCTTGGGCGGGTATAAGATTGTTCTTGATGGATCGCTGCAAGGTTATACTGGCTATCTGACCAAACCTTATCATGTGATGCCGCCCCACCAGCATGATGATAACCATCGTGGTTATCCGCATTTACCGCCAGAAACACTTGAAAAACTTGTTCTACGCGCTTTTGAAGAAAACGCTCCTTTACTGGTGCACACAAATGGTGATGCCGCTACCGATGTCTATTTAACTGCGGTTGAGAAAGCCCGCGCAGCTTATCCTGAAAACGAAATAAGACCTGTCATTATTCACGCGCAAACCATGCGCGAAGACCAGATTGACAAAGCCAAAAAACTTAACATGTTAGCCTCATTTTTTGTGGACCATGTTTATTTCTGGGGTGACCGTCATCGTGATGTCTTTTTAGGCCCAGACCGCGCCGCACGCATTAGCCCAACCGCCAGCAGTTTGCGTAAAGGATTGCGCTTTACCCTGCATGATGACGCGCCAATTGTCGCCGCAGACCCATTGCGCTCAGCTTGGGTGGCTGTAAATCGACAAACATCTTCTGGAAAAATATTAGGACAAAATCAGCGTATTACAGTTTTGCAGGCCTTAAAAGCGCTCACGCTGGATGCGGCTTTTCAGCATTTCGAAGAAAACGAAAAAGGGTCTATTGAAATTGGTAAGCGCGCCGATATGATTATTCTAGATAATGATCCTACCCGTGTGGAATCTATGCGCATCAAAGATATTCAGGTTTTGGAAACCATTAAAGACGGACAAACAGTTTTTGTTAAAAACTAAATTCTTAAGAGGTTTAATATGACAAATTTAGCAAATAAAACAGCCTTAATCACTGGTGGCGGTCAAGGCGTCGGGCTGGGTATCGCTCTTGCGCTGGCCTCTGAAGGTGCCAATATTTTTATTGTTGGGCGAACGGAAAACACTTTGGAAAATGCTTGCGCTGAAATTGAAAAGCGCGGTGTTAAGGCCGGATTTACAACTTGTGATGTGACACGCAAAGAAGATTTGGAAAATGCCGTCAAAGGCTGTGTCGAAAATTTTGGCGGCGTTGATATTTTAGTCAATAATGCGCAAATCGTGCCGATTGGCCCAATCAATGCGCTGACAGAAGAAAATTTTGAGCTTGGTTGGACATCTGGACCATTAGCAACCTTGCGTATGATGAAACTCTGTTATCCATATCTGAAAAATGGCGGGCATATTGTTAACCTTCTATCTTCTGCCATGCGGCGTTGGGATATGGCAAATTATGGTGGTTATTCCGCCGTGAAAGCTGCAATACATGAACTTACCCGCGCCGCGGCGTGTGAATGGGGCGAAGATGGAATTCGTGTCAATGCGATTATGCCACATGCAAAATCCCCTGCTCTCGCCAATTGGATTGAAAATAATCCGGCAGAGGCTGAAGCGTTTCAAGCGTCTATTCCGCTCAAACGCATTGGCGAGTGCGAAGAAGATATTGGCGCTTTTGTCGCGCTTATGTGCAATGACAAAGCAGGTTATTTGACAGGCCAAACCATTGGTCTTGATGGTGGCCAGGCACTTATTGGATAATTACCAAAGCTTTGGAATTGACTCACCGGTGATGCTGATAATTTTTTTCAGCACATCGGTAGCAGTATTTAATTCATTTTGGGTGAAATGCTTGGTCAATTGCTCTTCCAGTGATTTAGACTGCGCAAGAAGCTCAATAAAAATATTTCGACCTTCATCGGTCAGTTTCAAAATATCTGCATCAATTGAGATAATGTTTTTACGCTCCAAACGCTCAAAAATTTCTTGATTTGGGGCATGGCCAGTATGTTTTAACCGTTCTGAGATATCGGTTTGTGATAAATCGCCATTCATCGATAATAGCGAAATGCAGAAATACTCCTCATCACTCAGGCCTTTTTCTGACCAGCTGGTACGCACAGGCATAGAGGTTTGGAAATGTGCCCGCGATATTAAATAAAGCAAGAAATCATCGCTAAATTGCCCTTTACTTAAATCTACGCCTTCATTTTTAACTTCGGAAGGTTTGGGCTGAGCCTCTGCGTATTTGCCGCCATGAAAAATCAAAACAGGCAGATTATTGGCCTTATGCTCAACAACCTCGCCTACAAAAATAATGTGGTCGCCACCTTCATATTCAAAATGCGTGCGACAACGGAATAAAGCGGCATACTCTTCTAAAACAGGGAAATCTTGCTCACATGTCGCAAAATCAATATTTTCAAACTTATCACCTTGTGAGCGCGCAAAATTATTTGACATATCTTGTTGATGCGCCGCCAGCACATGCACATTAAACCCCCCAGAGGACTGGAAAGCCGGCATAGATAAAGCGTTTTTGGAAAGTGACCATAAAATTAAAGGTGGGTCTAGGGAAACGCTATTAAAACTGCTCGCTGTCACGCCAACAGGATTACCCTGCTCATCTTTCGTGGTCACTACAGTTACACCGGTAGCGAATTGACCTAATGCGTTTCTAAGCTCGATTTGTTTGCTATTTGCATTCATGGAAAAATCCCTTTATTTGCGTAAACTATAAACAATAGTTTCACGCATTCTTCAAGGTTTAATGCAAAAAACATGCATAATGCGTAAAAGATTGTTATTCTATGCGCGTACCACAAAGCAATATAGGGGAAAAAAATGCCAACAATCGAAGAACGTCTTGATCGGTTAGAGTCACTTGATGAGATTCGACAACTTGTCAGTAAATATTCCCTTTCTCTTGATATGCGCGACCTTGATGCGCATGTGAATCTTTTCGCTGAAGATATTCGCGTTAGCCGAGAACTGACGGGGCGCGCGCATCTCAAACAATGGCTTGATGACACATTGCGCCTACAATTTACTGGCACATCGCATCATATTGGCAATCATATTATAGAATTTGACGACCCAGACCATGCGCATGGCATTGTTTATTCAAAAAATGAGCATGAAACCCCAAGCGCGGGCGGCGATGAATGGGTTATCATGCAGATGATGTATTGGGATAATTATGAGCGTATGAACGGGCAATGGTATTTTCGCCGGCGTCTGCCCTGCTATTGGTATGCTACAGATTTAAACAAGCCGCCCATTGGTGAAAACAAAATGCGCTGGCCAGACCGCGAAAGCTATGAAGGTGCCTATCACGAGCTTTTTCCATCTTGGGAAATATTTTGGAAAAACCCACCCAAAGATGGTGTGACACCTGAAGTGGCAAAGCCCGCGCCTATCAATGAGTTTCTTCGCACCATGCGCGCCAATCATCCGGATCCAAAAATCCGCGTGCGTTAAAAAAACAATCAACCCATATTAATAGAGACACAAATGACAGACCTTTTTAGCCCCGTAAAACTTGGCGCTCTTGAACTTGCAAACCGTATCATTATGGCGCCGATGACCCGCAGCCGTGCAGGTGCAGATGATGAGGCGCAAGATATTATGGCCACATATTATGCCCAACGCGCCACTGCAGGGCTTATTATTACCGAAGGCGTTTATCCTTGTCTTGACGGTAAAGGCTATGTGCGCACACCAGGCATAGTGACAGAAAAGCAAATTCAAAGCTGGCGCAAAGTCAGTGATGGTGTCCATGCAGTGGGCGGCAAAATCGTTATGCAGCTTATGCATTGCGGGCGGGTGGCGTCAGCTCATAATAAACCAGCCGGTTCACGCACCCTTGCCCCTTCTGCAATTCAAGCCAAAGGCGAGATTTATACTGATGCCGTTGGTATGGCACCATTAGAAATGCCAGAGGAAATGAGTTTGGCAGAAATTGAACAGACAATTGAAGCCTTTGCACAAGCCGCGGAGAACGCAATAAATGCGGGTATGGACGGCGTGGAATGCCATTTCACCAGTGGTTATTTGCCCGCGCAATTTTTATCAACCGGCACCAATCACAGAACCGACGCCTATGGAGGGTCGCTAGAAAACCGATTACGGTTTCCGCTTGCTGTATTAGATGCGGTCAGCGCGCGAATTGGCGCATCACGGGTTGGTTTTCGGATATGTCCGGGCAATCCGTTCAATGATTTACATGATGATGATCCGGCAGAAACTTTCGCGCATCTTTTACAAGAGGCATCAAAGCGGCAATTGGCCTATGTCCATGTTATTCGCATGGACGCAGGCGTGGATAACATCGCCCTCGCGCAACAATATTTTCAGGGGCCAATTATATGCAATGAGAGTTATAAATTGCCAGAAGCGCAAGAACTCGTCGCTGACCCTGATAATGGCATTGAAGCGATTGCATTTGGGCGCGCATTTATTGCTAATCCAGACCTTGTCCGTCGTTTTCAAGAAGGCCGACCGCTTGAAAAAGTTGATTTTAGCAAAATTTATACAGCTGGCGAAGAGGGGTACATAGATTATAAAGATTATTCAGATGGTTAGTCTATGAATATTATCTATAACTTAAGCGCTTCTTCGGTGATTTTTAAAAAGCTTGGGGGCTCGCCTCCGCCAAAAACCTCCAAACACGCGCCCGAAACATATGAATTTTCAGAGTTTGCTAAAAATAAACAAGCATTGGCAATGTCTTCAGGCCGTCCCATACGCTTCATAGGTAAATTTTCAGCCAAATACGCCATGCCCTTTTCACCATTATAGTGATCTTCAGCAGCATCTGTTTCAATTAAGCCAGCAATAATAGCGTTCACGCGCACATCTGGTGCCCATTCCATTGCTAATGAGGTTGTGACATTTAACAAACCGGCTTTGGCCGCCCCGTAAGCCATACTTCCGGGTGAAGAACGGATGGCAGAAACGCTTGATATATTCACCAATGAGCCGTTAATTTTATTCTTCATCATATGCTGATAGGCATATTGGCATGTAAAAATAGGCGCGATTAAATTGAGCTTAATCACTGACTCGGTCAGTTTTGGACTTGCGTCAGCGCTCGCAACTGGTGGCCCGCCGCCTGCATTATTGATAAGCGTTGTAAAATCTCCCGCAATCGTATCTGTATATGCAATCAGCTTTTCTACCGCCTCTGGATCACGCACATCACATGCCATGAAATGAACATTTTTTTGTATATCTGGCGCAAAAGCCTCCGGTTCATTGCGCCCACAAATTAAAACCTGCCCACCAGCGTTTACAAACTTTTCCGTGATACCACGCCCGATGCCGCGCCCACCACCTGTTACGATGATTATTTGTCCATCAAATAGAGACATTTTATTTCCTTCAATAACCTTCACAGCCCTTTGGACTTATTGCGTGAATTTAACAAAAAGTCTAAGAATACTTTTATAATGATGTTATACATTAATATCATAAGTTGATAGCTAGTTTAGAGGATTTTTCAATGAGTCTCAAAACCATCCCTCAAACACTTTGCGAGGCCGCCGCAGCTCACCCGAAGACCCTCGCCTTATGCGATGATGATTGGCAACTTACATATGAGGAATTGCTGTCACAAGTTCTTCTGATGGCTGGGGCGTTACAAGATAAAGGGCTCAAAAAAGGTGACCGTTTTGCTATATGGGCGCCCAATTGTGCAGAATGGGTCATTGCGGCCTTAGCCGGTCAATCCTTGGGCGCGGTGATGGTGACCCTCAACACGCGATATAAAGGCGCGGAAGCTGCTGACATTATCAGACGCTCAAAGTCAAAATTTTTATTAACCGTGCAAGGTTTTTTAGGCGTTGACTACCCTTCCCTCATTGCCAGCGAAAGCCTTCCTGACCTTCAGGAAATCATTATTTTAAAAACGGCTGAAACCAGCCAGTTAAAACAAATTATTGACGGCGCAACCCCCCTAGGCCTTGAAGCAATCAACAATGTTCAACCTGATGATTTATCAGATATTATTTTTACCTCTGGCACAACAGGTGCGCCTAAGGGCGCAATGACCACTCATGGTCAAAATTGCGCGGTGTTTGACACTTTCTCAACCTCAATTGGTATGGTGCAAGGCGACCGATATTTAATTGTTAATCCTTTTTTTCATAGCTTTGGTTATAAAGCTGGTTGGCTGTGTTGTCTGCTTAAGGCCGCTACTATTTATCCACTCAGTGTATTTGATGTTGAAAATGTATTGCATCGCATTGAGCGCGATAAAATTACTGTCATGCCAGGTGCGCCGACTGTGTTTCAATCACTGCTCGCTTCTGACAAGCTTCAAGATTACGATATTTCCTCATTGCGTGTTGCCACCACAGGCGCGGCGGTGATACCGATAGATCTCATTGAAAAAATGACCGTCACCTTAGGCATTGATTATGTTTATTCCGCATATGGCCTGACCGAATCCTCTGGCGTTGTCACTTTATGCGCTAAGGGTGATGATTTTGAAACCATTGCAACCACCTGCGGCAAACCTCTCGTCAACACAGAAGTGCGCTTTGTTGATGATGATGGCAGTGATGTTAAACAAGGCGATGAAGGCGAAATTTGGGTGCGCGGCTTTAACGTCATGCAAGGTTATTTAGACGACCCCGAAGCTACGCGCGCAACCATTACAGAGGATGGCTGGCTCAAAACAGGCGATATTGGTCGGCAAACTGAAGCTGGCTATGTACAAATCACGGATCGCAAAAAAGATATGATTATTGTCGGCGGGTTTAATTGCTATCCAGCAGAGGTTGAGCAAAACCTTATGCTACACCCTGAAATTGCTGATGTTGCCATTATCGGCATGCCAGACGAGCGTTTGGGCGAGGTCGCGCGCGCCTTTATTGTGCGGGCAAATAATACCAACATATCGGCAGATGAAATTCTAATTTGGGCGAAAGAAAAGCTCGCCAATTATAAAGTGCCGCGTCGAATCGATTTTGTTTCTGACTTACCGCGCAACGCCTCAGGAAAAGTGATGAAATTTTTGCTAACAGAAAATGAGTAATCAGAATTAAACGGGACAAAATTTGCGAAATTTAAACAATAATACAGATAAACCTCTTAAAATGCGTAAAAAAGTGCTTTTATAATTACGCATTCATGCTAAACTTTTAATCTACCGATAGGGGAGATAAAAAATGTCACAAGCTATTCAAGAAACCACCACTCAAGCGAGCATGCTTGATGTTACTCCAGCGCTGGATATCATTTCCAAGAACGCGGCAGAAGGTCGTAAAAACCGCGTTGTTCCGCAAGAAACAATTGATGCCATTCGGGATACGGGGTTTTTCCGTTCTGTATTGCCAAAAAAATATGGCGGCATGGAGGTGACGCCACAACAGTTTTTTAAATCAGCATTAGATATTGCCGAACGTGATATGAGCACTGCTTGGGCCAGCGGCATCATTGCGGTTCATGCATATCAACTGGCGATTATGCCCCCGCAAGCGGCTGAGGAAGTTTATGCTAGCGGTCCCGACACACTGATTTCATCCTCTTATAACCCCGTTGGTGCAAAGGTGAAAACGGTCGATGGTGGTTTTGAGCTTTCTGGCCGGTGGGGCTGGAGTAGCGGCTCACTACACTGCGACTGGGTTTTGCTTGGTGGCGTTATTCCTGACCACCCATCAGGCGTGCATTACCGCACTTTCCTTGTAAAAAAACCTGATTATGTCATTGAGGAAACTTGGTTCCCGATGGGGCTGCATGCAACCGGTTCAAATGATATTGTTATTGAAGAGCCTGTATTTATACCTGAGCATCGCACACACCATCAAATGGACGGATTCAATTGTGTTTCATTTCAAGACAACCCAATGTATTCCATTCCATGGGCGCAAATGTTCGTGCGTGTTGTCTCTTCGCCTTCAATCGGGGCGGCGAAACATGCACTCAAATTGTTTATCGATAACGCCACCACAAGTTCAACAGATACAACCCGCCTTGCCGGCGACCCAGATGTGACGCGTCGTGTGGCAGAGTGCGCTAATCTGATTGATGAAACAGAGGCCATTGTCTTTAGAAACTTTGATGAAATGATGGCTAAAGTTACGAATGGCGAAGAAATCCCAATGATGGATCGCGTCAAATACCGCTATCAAGCAAGCCTAGTGATTGAGCGCATGATGGAAGCGGTTGATCTGTTGTTCAATATTGCAGGTGGTCGCAGCGTCTATGACGGCTCCCCTATTCAAGAAATCTGGCACGATATTCATATTGCGCGTGCGCATGTGGCCAATAACCCAGTGAGTTTTGCCCGTAATTTTGGTGGCATGCAATTAACTGGCGAAAGCTCAGATGTGTTTGTCTAATGACTGATGCACCGATGCGGCCACCAGAAGGGCAATATGTAGAGGCCGGCCCGATTAAAATGCATTTCCTGACCTTTGGCGATCCAAAGAACCCTGCCGTTGTGTTTGTGCATGGTTCTGGACCGGGAAACAGTGCTTATGCAAATTTTCACAACAACGCTCAAGCTTTTGCCGACGCTGGTTTTTATGTCTTATTGCCAGATATGATTGGGTTTGGTTACACAGACAAACCCACAGATTTGGGAGATTACACACTCCAGCTTTTCTGCGATACGCTGATGGCGGGGCTTGCCTCTTTAGATATCAAGAATTGTCATTTTGTTGGCAACTCATTAGGGGCTGGCATTGCCATTCAAATAGCGCTGGACAATCCAGATTTTGTGAACAAGCTAATTTTGATGGGGCCTGGCTGCATTGAAGAGCAGCAAGATTATTTCACCATGCCCGGCATTGCCAAAATGATGGAGGCTACAAAAAACGGGATGAGTGAAGAAGCCCTGCGTGCGGTTATGCATCATTTTGTGCATGATGACGCGTTGGTGACGGATTCGCTTGTATCCATGCGTTGGGAAGTTGCGCAAACCCAACCGCCTGAAGTCATTACAACCATGAAAACGCCGAATTTGGGGCCGCGTTTAAAAGAGTTAACGCATCCAATTTTAACTTTTTGGGGCGCTGATGATTTGTTCATGCCCCCATCAGGTAAAGAAAAATGTTTACGCGCGAATAATCAGTCTAAATTGATAGAAGTGAATGCCTGCGGTCATTGGGTCATGATTGAACACCCACGCATGTTTAACGCCATCAGTTTAGATTTTTTACTCAATGACTAATTTTGAGGAATAAAAAATGGCAGTATCAGAACTCGCTTATGTGATTTTGAAAGTTCAAAATCCAACTGAATGGTCAAAATTTGCCCAAGATATTCTGGGCTTTAAGGCCGTCCCCCGTGATGATGAAAGCGGCACGGTTTATTTAAAAATGGACGAAGCCCCTTTTCGTTATATGGTTGAGCCGGCTGACGAAGATAAATTCTTTGCGCCAGGCTATTTAATGGCCAGCCAACAAGACTATGAAGACCAAATCACAACACTCACCAATGCAGGTATTGAAGTAAAGCGCGGTGACAGCCAAGAAGCCAAGCGTCGCGCTGTTGCCGAGTTTGCCAGCTTTGATGACCCTTCAGGCAATCATGTAGAAATTTGCCATAGTCGTGATGGGGGCGCTGCCTTTGAACCAGGCGCTGGCGTGAGTGGTTTTGTTACGAATGATATGGGGCTTGGGCATTTGGTTGTGCCTGCGCCTGAAAATGAAGCCACTGAAAAATTTTATACTGAACTCATGGGCTTTGGCATTAGTGATGACCTAACCTTGCCACCGCCAGCTGAAAACCTGCCCGACCAACGCATTTTATTTTTGCACGCCAATAATCCAAGACATCACACACTGGGTCTTTACAACTTTCCACACCCGATAAATCTCATTCACCTGATGGTTGAGATGAAAACTATGGATGATGTGGGGTATTGCATGGACCGTGTGAAACAAGCTGGCCTTCATATATTTGCTTCGCTTGGTCGCCATTCAAATGATGAAATGGTTTCATTCTATTTCTTTGCGCCGGGCGGTTTTGGTATTGAAGTAGGCTTTGACGGCCTGACCATTGAAGATTGGTCTAAGTTCACACCAACTAAAAGCACATCAGGTGATTATTGGGGTCATGAATATGATTTCCCTCAAATAGGTGATTAATATGTCTTATCCAGAAATTAACAAATTACAATCTGTTGAAGAGATTGTCAGTCAGCTTGAAAGCGGCATGACCATTGGTATTGGTGGTTGGGGCGGACGGCGCAAACCTATGGCGCTTATTCGCGAAATTCTTAAAACCGATATTAAAGATTTAACCATTGCGGCCTATGGTGGCTGTGATGTGGGGATGCTTGCCAGTGCGGGAAAAATCAAAAAGCTGATTTTTGGATTTGTTTCACTTGATGTGATACCGATGGAAGCCCATTTCCGGCGCGCACGCTCGGCTGGTGAATTTGAAGTGATGGAAGTTGATGAAGGTATGTTCCAGCTCGGCCTTAAAGCGGCGGCGCAACAACTTCCATTCCTGCCTTGTCGCGCTGGTCTTGGAACAGATGTCATGACCCGCAACCCAGATATTCAAATCATAAAAGACCCCTATAAAGGCGAGTCTCTTGTTGCCATGCCAGCTATTAATCTTGATGTTGCCCTCTGTCATGTGAGTGAGGCTGATAAGCTCGGCAATAGCTATATTGGCGGGCCCGATGTTTTCTTTGATGAATGGTTCTGTCGAGCAGCTCGCAAAGCTTTTATAACAGCGGAAAAAATTGTCGACACAAGCGCCTTTAATGATGACACAAAAATTCAGCGCATGCCGATAGAGCGCAATCTCGTAACGGGGGTTGCCGAAGTACCATTTGGCGCGCACCCAACATCTAATGGGCCCGATTACGGCATTGATGTCGGCCATTTAAAAACCTATTCACAGGCTGTGGGCGAAGGCTGGAGCGCTTATTGTGATGAATATGTCAACACTGAGGATTATCTTGCTGCGATTGGTGGCGAAGAAAAAATCCGCGCCCTACCCCTTCCGATTTTTTAGAGGTTATTATGAGCTATTCTCTTGCTGAATTATGCATCGCTGCTGGTGCGGATATATTTACCGAAGAAGATTCGGAAGTTTTTGCCACGCTGATTGGTCTTGTGCCAAGACTGGCTGGGTCGCTTGCCAAGAAAACATTTTTACCTGGTCTGATGATGTCTGACGGCGAATATTATTTCGTCTCAGAGCCTGTCCCTGTTGGCAAACGCAATGGCTATGAACCGCAAAAGGAAGGTCAAATCGGCTATGAGCGGGTTTTTGACCTGATTGCCCGCGGTAATCGCCACGCTTTTGTCGGGCCCGTTCAAGTTGATAAATATGGGCAGATGAATCTTTCTGCCATTGGTGATTATCAAAACCCAAAAGTCACCTTACTTGGCGTGCGTGGTTTGCCAGGCAATACAGTGAATAATCGTACATCTATGTTTGTGCCAGCGCATAATACAAAAGCTTTTGTTGCTGGTGAGGTCGATATGGTCAGCGGCGCGGGATATAATCCTGACCGCTATCCTGACGGCAAATACCCGCCCGGCCTTGACCACCGTCGCATTGTTACAAATTTATGTGTGCTTGATTTTTCTGGTGAAAATCACGCAATTGCCATACGCTCTTTACATCCGGGTGTGAGTGCGCAAGAGGTTCAGGACAATACAGGCTTTGATTTGGTTATTCCAGATAATATCCCCGAAACCCCTGCCCCTACCGAAGAACAGTTGGCAATCATTAATGAGCTTGATCCGCATAATTTACGGGCAACTGTCTTCAAAGATAACCCGCCCGGCATACGTTCATAGACCAAAGGTGAGATGATGAGCCAAGATAATGAGACAGTTCCACGTCAGGAAAAAGAAGTCGTTTACGAAGAAGAAAATCCAATTCTTTACGAAGTAAAGAATAAGGTTGCTTATATCACGCTCAACCGACCACAATTCCACAATAGCCAAAATGGCCAAATGCTTTATGCCCTTGATGATGCCTTTTTTAAGGCAACGGGTGATGATGATGTCAAAACCATTGTTCTGAAAGCCAATGGCAAGCATTTCTCAGCAGGTCATGACATTGGTACGCCTGGCCGTGATTATCATATTGGCCGCGAAGATCGTCGATCTATGATTTATAATCATGATAATAAACCGGGCGCAGAGCTGGCTTATATCCGAGAAATGGAAGTTTATCTCGGTTTTTGCCATCGCTGGCGGGAAGTACCGAAACCGACCATCGCCCAAGTGCATGGCGGTTGCATTGCAGGCGGGTTGATGCTGGCTTGGGTGTGCGACCTGATTGTGGCGTCAGATGATGCATTTTTCCAAGACCCTGTTGTGCAAATGGGTTTTCCGGGCGTTGAATATTTCGCTCACCCGTTTGAGCTCAATGTGCGTCTTGCGAAAGAATTTTTGCTACTGGGTGAGCGTTGGTCGGCAGACCGTGTGCTGGCCGCTGGAATGATTAATAAAGTCGTTGCGCGGGACGAGCTGGCGGCTTGCGTCACTGACATGGCTGAAAAAATTGCTCAGCAACCCCGCATGGCGTCCTTATTAACCAAACAGGCCTGCAACCATATTGAAAACCTTCAAGGTAAAAAAACCGGTATGGAAGGTGTTTATAATATGCATCATTTTGCGCATGCCCAAAATTCGCTAGTCAAAGGGGATTATATTGCGGGTTTTGACGGTAAAAAAATGGCTGCGAGTAATAAGAAAAAGGAACAAGACGGCTCATGATTGAAACCAAGCTGACAAAAGCACTGGGATGTGAATATCCGATTATTCAAACTGCTATGGGTTGGGTTGCGACATCGCAGCTTGTGCAGGCAAGTGTGCGCGCAGGCGCTATGGGGTTTTTGGCTGCCGCCGTTATGGACGCTGATGAGTGCGAAGCAGAAATTAAAACCATCAAACAAGCTACAGCTAATCCGTTTGGGGTGAATTTTCATTCATTCCAAAAAGATGCAGACCGTATTATCGATATGTGTATCGATTATGAAGTGGCGGCGATATCTTATGGGCGCGCGCCCTCTGCAAAAATTATAGACCGTGTCAAAGCGGCCGGTATTAAATGCGTACCGACCATTGGCGCCAGCAAACACGCTAAAAAAGCGGTTGAAATGGGTGCCGATATTCTTGTTTGCCAAGGACAAGAAGGTGGCGGCCATACAGGTTACACTCCTACATGGTTACTACTTGGTCAGGTGCTTGACCAAAAACTAGATGTGCCAATCGTCGCTTGTGGCGGCTTTAAAGATGGGCGTGGGCTTGCTGCTGCTCTTGCATTTGGTGCAGATGGAATCGCTATGGGTACACGATTTATGATGTCAAAAGAAAGCCCTACCCCAGCCACCACAAAACAGGCCTATATTGAAGCAGAAGTGACGAATATTCCTGTTTCAACCAAATTAGATGGCTTGCCCCAGCGCATGGTCATGAACAAAGCTTTGCAGGATTTAGAAAATGCGTCCTCAATAGGTCTCCTATATCGCGCATTGGTAAATGCATTTAAGTATAAAGCACAAACCAATCTATCAATGATGGAGACATTGCAAACGGCTTGGAATATGGCGTCCAAAACCGATTTGACGCTTGGGCAGACCCTGATGTCAGCAAATGCGCCAATGATTATTCAAAAAGCAATGATTGAAGGCAATATTGAAGCAGGCGTGTTACCAAGTGGGCAGGTTGCCGGATTGATTGAAGATTTATCCTCGGCGGAAGAAATCGTAACCTCTATCATGCAAGATGCTGAAGCCTGCCGCCACAAACTTTCTTTACAAGGATAATCTGATGAGCATTCATACTTCAGTTAAAAACCGAATTGCAGAAATTGTTTTTGATTTCCCACCTGTTAATGCCTTTGACGACAAGACTTGGAATGAAATTCCAAATATTGTGACCGAACTTGGTCAGCGACAAGATGTTCGGGTTTTACTTATTCGCTCAGAAGGACGCGGGTTTTGCGCAGGCGTGGATATAAAACAACTAGCCGAAACCAGCTCAGCCATTGTTGAAGTGAACAAAGGCAATTACGAAACTTTTAAAGCAATTCGTGGCTGCGAAGTGCCAGTTATTTCTGCGCCACATGGATATGTGATAGGCGGTGGCATTGGTATGTGTGGGGCGTCTGATGTGGTGATTGCAGCTGATGACTGTTTTTTCTCGCTGCCAGAAATTGATCGTGGTGCAATGGGTGGCGCGGCGCATTTGCAACGCATGATACCGCTGGCAAAAGTGCGTTCAGCCTTTTTTACGGGCGGGCAAATCACAGCGCAGGAAATGTATCGTCTCGGTGGTATTGAGCAAGTCGTCGCCCGTGACAAACATATTGAAGAGGCTTTTGCCTTTGCAGAAATTATCGCCAGCAAAAGCCGTGATGCACTGCGCATTGCCAAACAAGCACTAAACGGTATTGAGGCTTTTGATGTCGATAAATCTTACAGATGGGAACAGGGCTTCACTTTTGAAATGTATATGCATGAAGATAGCCAAAAAGCGCGTGATGCATTTGTAGAAACGGGTAAAACCGCTGATTATGAGGATGATGCATCATGAATATTGAGTTTACTCAAAAGCAAAAAGAGTTTCGCGCCGAAATTCGTGATTGGCTAGAGACGCATGTACCAAAAGAGCGTTTGCCTTCGCTTGATACAAAAGAAGGGTTTGAGCTGCACCGTGACTGGGAGCGCACACTTCACGAGGGCAATTGGGGTATGGTGACATGGCCAACAGAATATGGTGGGCGGGGCTGTGACCTGATTGACTGGTTAATTTTTGAAGAAGAATATTATCGCGTTGATGCACCCGCGCGCGTCAGTCAAAATGGTATTTTCCTGCTTGGCCCTACCATAATGGAATATGGGACAGAGGAACAAAAAAAGCGTTTCTTACCTCCAATGGCGGCGGGCGATGAAATATGGGCGCAAGCTTGGTCAGAGCCTGGCGCGGGTAGCGACCTTGCTGCAATTCGAAGCAAGGCGGTTCGCGATGGTGATGAATATGTCATTACAGGTCAAAAAACATGGTCATCACGCGCTGTTTTTGCTGATTGGTGTTTTGGGCTATTCCGCACTGAGGCAGATAGCGCGCGGCATAAAGGGCTTTCTAAAATCCTCGTGCCGCTGGATAGCAAAGGGCTAACCATTCGCCCGATTGCTCAACTTGATGGTGACCCGGGCTTTGCTGAATTATTTTTTGACGAGGTGCGCGTACCAGTTGAAAATCTGCTTGGGCCCGAACATGGTGGTTGGGGCGTTGCTATGGCGACAGCTGGTTTTGAACGCGGTTTATTATTGCGCTCCCCTGCCCGTTTTCAAGCCGCCGCGAGCCGCTTAGTTAAACTATATAAAAATCACGCCAATCGTTTGTCTCCAGGTATTAAAGACCAAGTCATGCAAGCTTGGATTGATACAGAGCGCTTTGCAGCCGCCACCTATGCTCTGGTGTCGCAAGTCAATGCTGGCGCCTCGATTTCATCTGAATCAAGTGCCAATAAAATCTTTTGGTCTGAAATGGATCGGCACTTACACCGCACAGCCATGAGCATTATGGGCGCACAAGCGGAAATTGAAGAAGGTTTAGAAGCTATAGACAATGGCAGATGGCTTGATGGTTATATGTTTAGTCTGGCTGGACCTATCTATGCGGGTACAAATGAAATTCAACGAAATATTCTCGCAGAACGTGTTCTCGGTCTGCCGCGTAAATAGAGGCTGATATGGATTTTCGCTTTACTGATGAACAACAAGATTTAATCGATGCCGCAAAAAGCATATTTGATGGCGAGCATACGGTAGAGCGTATGCGCAACCAACTTGATGGCAATGAGGTTGACGCGCTTTGGCCACAATTTGCTGAATTGGGTTTATTAGGCATTATTGCGCCTGAAGATAAAGGTGGTCTTGGGCAAGATTTTTCAGTCATGGCCGCCATTGCCGAAGCGGCGGGATATGCGGGGCTGGTTGAACCTTTTGTAGAAGTGGCTGGGCTGTCTGTACCATTATTGGCTGAAATGGGCGAAACAGAAAAACTCGCGCAGGTGATTTCCGGCGAGATACGCGTGGCGCCGCTCTCCCCCAATCTGTTTGCCAATCAAGATGCAGATAAAAACGATTATTTTATTGAAACAAACCCAGAAGGGTCGCGTTTACTGGCCCGTGATGAGGTCACGCTTACAGGTTTAAAATCGATAGACCCATTACGCCGTATTTTTAAAATATCCCATCAGGCACAGGGCAATGCCTTGAGTGATTGGTATGGTAGCGTGCTGAGTGCTGCTCAAATTTGCGGCCTGTCGCGCCGTATTGTCGATATGTCCGTTGATTATGCCAAAGACCGTGAGCAATTCGGTCAACAAATTGGCAGTTTCCAAGCTATTAAACACCATTTGGCCAATGTGCATACGCAAATCGAATTTACCCGCCCAACAGTTTATTTCGCCGCTCTAAGCGGTGGTCGCGCTGTCCATGAAGCCAAAATCGCGGCTTGTGATACAGGCAGTCTTGCGGCTGAAGTCGGCATTCAGGTGCATGGCGGCATGGGTTATACATATGAGGTTAATTTGCATATGTTTATGAAAAGAATTTGGGCGCTTTCCGGCGAATGGGGCGACCGAAATGATCATTTGAATATTTTGACACCATTGGTTCTGGCTGATGACGCAGCGATTGGGCCAGGTGCAAGTTTTTTAGCTTAGGAGAATTAAATGGCTGAAGCTTATATTGTCGATGCAATTCGAACCCCAACTGGCCGTCGAAAAGGCAGCCTTGCGCATGTGCACGGCGCTGATCTTGGTGGGTTTATTTTGAAAAAACTAGTTGAGCGCAATGGCATTCCAGATGCTGACTATGATGATGTCATTTTCGGCTGTATTGATGCTGTTGGCCCATTGGCTGGTGATATTGCGCGCACATGTTGGCTAGCGGCAGGTCTTGACCAAGCCATACCTGGCGTCACCATTGACCGCCAATGTGGTTCAGCGCAACAAGCTGTTCATTTTGCGGCACAAGCCGTCATGTCTGGCACGCAAGATGTTGTGGTGGCAGGTGGCGTGCAAACCATGACCCAAATTCCAATCAGCTATGCCATGTTGGCCGCCCAACCTTTAGGTTTTACAGACCCATTTAGCGGGTCATCTGGTTGGGTTGAGCGTTATGGAAATGTCGGTATTTCTCAATATAAATCAGCCGATATGATTGCCACAAAATGGGAAATCAGCCGTGAGGAAATGGAACAATATGCGCTAGAAAGCCATCAACGTGCTGCTATCGCCATTGATGAAGGGCGCTTTGACAATGAAATTATTCCGTTTGAAGGGCTTGAAACAGACGAGACGGTGCGCCGTGACACAACATTAGAAAAAATGGCAACGCTTGATGTGTTACCAGATTGCGACCATATTCATGCAGGCATTTCCAGCCAGACATGTGATGCCTCCTCCGCCATTTTGATTGTTTCAGAAGATGCGCTGAAACGCTATAACCTCAAGCCGCGCGCGCGGATTCATCATATGAGCGTGCGCGCCGATGACCCCGTTTGGATGTTAACCGCGCCTATTCCGGCGACTGAATATGCTTTGAAAAAATCTGGTATGTCGCTTGATGAGATTGACCTTGTAGAAATAAACGAAGCTTTTGCCTCTGTCCCAATGGCATGGTTGAAGGATACCGGCTATCCGCATGAAAAAACCAATGTGAATGGCGGTGCGATTTCGCTTGGCCACCCGATTGGGGCGACTGGCACTAAACTCATGTCAACCTTGCTGAATGAGCTTGAGCGCACAGGCGGGCGTTACGGCCTGCAAACCATGTGTGAAGGCGGCGGGCAAGCGAATGTAACCATTATTGAAAGACTATAAAAATGGGTGATTTTTGTAAAAATAGAACTGTCATCGTCACAGGTTCAGGCGGCGGTCTTGGGCGCGCCTATGCTTTGGCTTTAGGCGCTGAAGGCGCGAATGTGATTGTTAATGATATTAATGCGGAAACAGCTCAGGCCACTGTTGATGAAATTATCGCCAATGGTGGCACCGCCATGACCAATCTTAATGACATTACGAATTATGAACAAGCTGGTGAAATTGTTCGTTCTGCGATTGATACTTATGGCGATTTACATGCAGTCGTCAATAATGCAGGCAACAACCGTGACCGCATGTTCACCTCTTTGTCAGAAGAAGACTGGGATTTGGTTATCAAAGTTCACTTAAAGGGCCATTTTTGTATTTCATCACACGCAGCAAAATATTGGCGTGAAAAATCTAAAAATGGGGACGACCCAAAAGCGCGTATTATCAACACAAGCTCTGGTGCGGGCTTGCAAGGCTCAATCGGACAAAGCAATTATTCGGCAGCCAAAGGGGGCATACTTGCCCTCACCCTCAATCAAGCCGCTGAATTACGCCGCTATGGCATAACGGCTAATGCGGTCGCGCCAAATGCCCGCACCGGTATGACCGAAAAAGTCTTTGCAGAAATGATGAAGCTTCCAGAAGATGGTGGTTTTGACCAATATGACCCAGCCAATATTGCACCCATTATTGTTTATTTATGCAGTGAACAATCAGAGGATGTAACCGGACATTGTTTTGAACCATTTGGCGGCAAACTTTCTATATCAGAAGGTCACAAAACGGGTCCAATTAAAGATAAAGAAGCCCGCTATGAAGTGGGTGAAATTCATGATGTTGTGCAGGATCTCATTAAAATTACGCCACCTGCGCAAAAGGTTTATGGAACTTAACATGCAACAATTTCCGTTTAATGAAGACCATGCCATGATACGCGATGTTCTGCAGGGATGGCTGCGGGATTGGGACAATCATGGCCAGGCCCAGCACGGCATCGCGAAATCTGGCAATGCTTATGATGCGACGCTATGGAAGGCCTTTGCTTGTGAACAAGGCATGGCGGGCATTTCAATTGCTGAAGAATATGGTGGCGCAGGTCTGGGCATGCTTGGACGAACTGTTGTGATGGAAGAGTTAGGCTATGTTCTCTTCCCCTCGCCTTTCTTTTCAACATGTGTGATTGCAGCGGATTTGATTAATTGCTTTGCAACAGATGAGCATAAAGCGAACTGTTTAAACCAGATTGCGGCGGGTGAAACGATAATCAGCTTTGTTGATGCGCGCGCTTTATCTGCTCAGGATGACCTCACTGGCACGGTAGCAGGTGTTCTTGATGGACAAAATGCCGATAGCCTTCTTATCGCCACAACCAATAAGGCAAATGTGGCGCTACATTATATTAATGTATCAGCATCTGGTGTAACCATCAGCCCTCAGCAAACAATTGACCCATTGCGCGCCATGGCCGAAATCGAGTTTTCTGGCCTTGCGCTTAGTCAAGACACGCTTATCGGCACGGCAGACAGCGATATATTTCAACAGCAATTGGTCATTTCTTATGGCGCATTAGGGGCTGAGTCTGTTGGCGGCGCACAAAGATGCCTTGATATGACGCTAGAATATACAGACCAGCGTGTGCAATTTGACCGAAAAATAAGCAGTTTTCAGGCGGTAAAACATCGCTGTGCTGATATGTTTGTTGGTCTGGAGGCTTCACGCTCTGCGGCCTATTATGCAGCAGACACACAAAGCTTTGAGGAGCAATATGAAGCCAGCCTCATCGCGAAAGCTTATGCTTGTGAGGCCTATTTCAAGATTGCTGGCGACGCCATCCAGATGCATGGCGGCATTGGATTTACTTGGGAATACCCATTGCATTATTTCTTTAAACGTGCACGAGCTAATAAAAGCCTGTTTCATTCGGTTGAAGCCAGCTATGACGCGATAGCGACACTGCTTGAAAAAGGAGCCGCCTCATGACAATTCGGGAAGAAATTAATGATTGGTTGCTGGAAAATCTTTCTGGTGAATATGAAAAAGTGCGCTGGCGGGGCTGTCCGGGTGATGAAGATGCCTATCCTGAACTTCGCAAGCAATGGGAGAAAAAGCTCGGCGAAGCTGGTTTTATCGGTTTATCATGGCCAGAAGAATATGGTGGACGCAATTTAGGGTTGATGGATATTGTGGCCTATAATGAAGAATATGCCCGCCATGGAGGGCCAGGACGCTCAGGCCATATTGGTGAAACTTTGGTTGCCCCAACTATAATTGCATTTGGCACGGAAGAGCAAAAACAACGCTTTTTACCGGGCATTCGTGAAGGCCGTGAATTTTGGTGTCAGGGGTATTCTGAGCCCAATGCAGGCTCAGACCTTTCAAACCTCAAGACCAAAGCCGAATTCATCGACGGAGAATGGGTGTTAAATGGCCAGAAAATATGGACATCTCTCGCCCATGAGTCAGATTGGGTTTTTGTCGTCGCGCGTGCAGAAGAAGGCTCTAAAGGACGCAATGGGCTGGTGTTTCTTCTCGTGCCACTTGATCAGGAAGGTATCGAAATCCGGCCAATCCACCAAATAAGTGGCGATGCCGAGTTTAATGAAGTTTATTTCACCAATGCCAAAACAGCGGCCAATAATATTATTGGTGAGGTTGGTGAGGGGTGGAAAATTGCTATGGCTCTACTGGCTTTTGAGCGCGGCACCTCCACGCTTGGTCAGCAAATGCTTTTCCGCACCGAATTGGATATGATTATCTCTATCGCAGTTAAAAATGGCGCTATGCAAAATGACCTTATTCGTCAGCGTATCGCTAAGGCGCATGCTGGTTTAAAGGTTATGCGCTATAATGCGCTGCGCATGCTCAATGGCACTGAAAATGGTACGGTCAATAAAGAAGGTTATATTGCCAAAATTTATTGGGCCACATGGCATCGCGATTTGGGGGAACTCGCGATGGATGTTTTGGGCGATGAAGCCGAATTTATTGATGAAGAAATGAACCGCATGCAAAAACTGTTTTTATATTCACGCGCGGACACAATTTATGCAGGCACCAATCAAATTCAACGCAATTTAATTGCCGAGCGCGCACTTAGCATGCCAAAAGAACCAAGAGGGTAAAATGGCTGACTTAAAACAAATTCCTGATTATGTTCCAGGTCACAATCTACTTGCCGGTAAAAATGTTGTTATTACGGCGGCGGCTGGTACGGGCATTGGTTACGCTGCCGCCAAGCGCGCGCTGGAAGAAGGCGCGAATGTGTTGATTTCCGATATTCATGAAGGGCGCTTAACCGACGCGGTTGACAGGCTAAAAGAAGAAACTGGCACCCAACCACATATGGCGCTGTGCAATGTCACGCAACAAGAAGATGTGGACCGTCTCTTTGCGGCGGCGAGTGAGGCTTTTGAAAAAATTGATATTGTTATCAATAATGCTGGGCTTGGCGGCACTGCCGATTTGATTGATATGAAAGATGAAGAATGGGCAATTGTTCTTGATGTCACTTTGAATGGTTGCTTTCGCATTAATCGCGCCGCGATGCAGCATATGAAAGAAAATAGCGGGGGTGTTATCGTTAATAATGCATCTGTTCTGGGCTGGCGTGCGCAAAAAGGACAATCTCATTATGCCGCAGCAAAAGCAGGCGTTATGGCTCTCACTCGTTGTGCGGCACTTGAAGGTGCAGAATTTGGGGTGCGGGTTAATGCTGTTGCGCCGTCGCTTGCAATGCATCCTTTTTTACATAAAGTTACCTCTAAGGAATTGCTTGCTGAACTGGAGGCGAAAGAAGCCTATGGGCGCGGTAGTGAGGTTTGGGAACAAGCGAATATTATGATGTTTCTTGCCAGTGATTATTCATCCTATCTAACAGGTGAAGTTATTTCATCATCAAGCCAACGCGCTTAAGTATAAAGGAAAAAACCATGAAAATGTTCAAATCACCAACAGATTTAATGGGATTAGAAGGCACCCAAGTTGGCCCAACTGACTGGATGGAAGTCACACAAGACCGCGTGAATTTATTCGCCGACGCCACTGAAGATCATCAATGGATACATGTTGATCCTGAAAAAGCGGCAAGCGGTCCTTTTGGTGCCACCATTGCACATGGTTATTTAACACTCTCTTTGGCCTCAAAATTTATGCCTGAAATGATAGGTTTTGAACAAATTTCTATGGGCGTTAATTACGGTATTGGCAAAGCGCGGTTTCCAAATGCTGTTAAAGTTGGGGCAAAAATTCGCGCAAGTGGTGAATTTGTTTCCATCGAAGAGGTTAAAGGCGGTGTACAATCTGTATTGCGGGTCACTGTAGAAATTGAAGGTGAAGAAAAACCTGCCTGTATCGTGGAAACCATCAGCCGATATTACCCCTGATTAAGGCGGTCAAATGTTGACGCCCCTGCCCTGAAATGCGACTATAAAGCCCTATCAGGGGGGGGCTCATGCGCTTATTAAAATCAAAAACAAACATACTTGCTCTTATTCTAATAATTATAGGCATATTAGCTTATATGAACCATGCTATCGGCACGGGGCGTTGGGGTGAAGAGCGTGGCGCAGGAGAGATTATCGGCCAAGCTGTGCCAAATGATATTGTGTTGGCCAAAATTGAGGCTGATAAATCTGTAGCGCCGGCTGGCAAAAATAAGCAAATCTTATTTGGGGATTTGCATGTCCACACAACATACTCCACTGATGCATTTATCTGGGCGCTGCCACTTAATCACGGCAAAGGCATTTATCCACTTGCGGATGCTTGTGATTATGCGCGCTATTGCTCATCAATGGATTTTTGGTCCATCACAGACCATGCGGAAGCCTCAACACCATTGCGTTGGGAAACCGCCAAACAAAGTATTCGTGAATGCCAAGCGCGCGCGCATGACCAATCCAACCCTGATATGGTATCTTTTCTTGGGTTTGAGTGGACACAAATTGGGTTAACAGCTGAAAGCCATTACGGACATAAGAATGTTATTTTTCAAGGTCTAGATGATGATGAAGTGCCGCCCCGCCCTATTGCTTCTGGCGGCGGTGCAACAGCTGCTTTGAGACAAAACGCAACTGGCGTGCCTGCTTTTATCTCGCTTCTAGATTTTAAAAACCGTCAAAATTATTGGGATTTCAATGCGTATTTTAGCAATATACGCGATGTTGCAGATTGTGACCCAACGCTGCCATCTGATGAATTGCCCGCTTCCTGTTTTGAAACGGCTTTAACGCCTGGTGATTTGGTGCGTAAATTACGCGATGAACAAAATCTCGACCCGCTGATTATTCCGCACGGCTCAACATGGGGTTTATATACCCCGCCCGGGTCAAGTTGGGATAAGTCATTACGCGCTGAAAACAGACCCGGAGAGTTTCCGCTTATCGAAATTTTTTCAGGACATGGTAATACAGAGGAATATCGCAGTTTCCGCGCTCAAAAAATTGATGCAAATGGCAAGGCCTATTGCCCTGAAAAAACCGCAAGCTATACCCCTGCCTGTAAGCGTGCGGGTGAAATTATTTTAGAGCGCTGCTTGGCTGGTGGTGAACCAGAGGATATATGCGTCGAGCGCCAAAAAAATACAGAACAAATTGCGGTTGATATGGGGCCTGCCTATCATGTTGGCGTTGGAGGTGAAAGCGCAACCGATTGGCTGGAGTCTGGCCAATGTGTGGATTGTTATTTACCCGCCATGAATTATCGCCCAACCATGAGCGTTCAATATGGACTAGCTGTGTCGCGTATTGACGAAAACAATCCTGACCCAACCCGGTTTAATTGGGGCTTTATTGGTTCGTCTGACAATCATCGCGGGCGGCCCGGCACTGGGTATAAAGAGGTTGCCCGCCGCCTGACAACAGAGGCAGCTGGTCCTATCAATGAGTTTTGGCGCAATTTATTTGACACTGATAAAGTGCCAAATGATGCACATATGCATTACCAAACCATTGAAGAGCTAATGCGCAATGCCACTTTACAATTGGCTGAGATTGAGCGCATGTCTGGTTTTTGGCTTACAGGTGGCCTCGCTGCCGTGCATTCAGAGGGCCGCTCACGGCAAGAGATTTGGGACGCCTTTAAACGCAAAGAAACCTTCGCAACTTCTGGCCCACGTATGTTGTTATGGTTTAATCGAATTGACACAAATGGCAGAGATGTGCCAATGGGCGCGACTGTTAAGGGGCAGGAAAGCGGCACATTTAAGGTGAAGGCTGTTGGCTCGTTTAAACAAAAACCTGGCTGCCCGGAATATGCCATTAATGCGTTGGGGCAAGAAAGAATTGATAATCTATGCTCTGGCGAATGCTACCATCCAAGCGATGAACGAAATCTGATAGAGCGTATTGAGATTATTCGTATCACCCCGCAAATTGAGAATGGCGAGGTTGTGGACACACTTATTCAGGATCCTTTTCTTGTGCATCAATGTGAGGCTAATCAAAACGGGTGTGAATTTGAGTTCACAGACCCCTCCTTTGCCAACAATAAGCGCGACACTATTTATTACGCCCGCGCTATTCAGGAACCACGACCGACGATTAATGCCGAGCCTATTAAATGTGAGCGCGATGAAGAAGGTAATTGCGTCAAAGCAGAAATCTGTTACGGCGATTACCGCTCAGGTGATGATGAATGCACTTCGCAAAAAGATGTGCGAGCTTGGTCATCACCAATTTATGTCAATTATCAGTAATCATGGATAAACCCTCTGTGCCTTTTCGTAATATGGGGCTTCTCGCTAGTTTGTTAGGTTTAACCTTAGCCTTAATCACGGCTTTGGGTGTATCGCCTATAGTTGAGGAAAAGCGCGACTGGGTAGCGCAAGTAAATGGCGTTGATATTGCGCGCAGTGAGTATGACCGCGCCCTTCTTGCCATGCAAGATGGGTTGAAGCGCGCACTTACTCGTGCAGATATGGAGCGCGCATTAAGTGTTATCATTAATGAAGAATTATTATTGCAACAAGCGATTAAATCGGGACTTACACATAATGACCCGATGATTAGAAAAAGCCTGATACAGGCATTGATATTAGCTGAAACGCGCTTAAACCAAAATCTGGCTGAACCTAGTGAAAATGAGCTGCGTGCCTTTTATAAGCGTGAGCGCAGTTTTTTCAGCCGCCCTTATCAGTTTGATGTTTCTGCGGCTTCTGCCAAAAACGAAACACAAGCGCAGGCATTTATGCGAGCCATACAAAATGGTGCTTCATTCCAGATGGCACAACAACAAACAGGGTTGTTGGATATTTCTCCGCCGCGCGCAATTCCTTTAGGCAAGCTTTCTGACTATTTGGGCGGAACAGTGGCACAAACCTTACAGACTGTTGAGATTGGCAGCGTGATTGGCCCGATTGAACAACAAAGCCAAATTAATTTTTACTGGCTTGAAAATAGACAAGGTGGTGTTGAACCATATGCAAAAATTCAAAATCTAGTCGCGAGCGAATATAAACGCCGCCGCGATGAGTCCTATTTTGAACAAATGATTTCCAATTTACGCTCAAAGGCACGCATCAAAATATCTGAGGAAGCCTATCAGTAATGCGCCATACTATAATCGCCATCGTGCTGATATTGTTTTGTGCGCATTATATGGTGCCACAAAATGCTCAAGCGCATGTTAAGAGCCAATCATTCTCGCAATGGACGGCGGATAAAAATATTCTGAAGTTCAATTTTATTGTCGATAATCGACGGATCACCCAATTATCGCGCATTTATAAGGCAGAAAAAAACTTCCCCGCGCTGCTTGAGCGCCATCTAAAACAGAGCTTAAAAGCTAACCAAGAGGTAAGTTGCGAGCTTTCTAAAATAACCCTGTCCGCACCTGCAAAAGGTCACCATATAGCGACAGGAAATTTCTCCTGCCCAGATAATATTTTACAGACACCAACCCATATTACGATTGAAAGCTTTCATCAAGTATCCGCAACCCATATTCATTTTGCCCGCCTTAACCTGCCAGAACATCGTGTCGATATTGTCCTGCATAAAGGGCAAACTGAGTTTAATTTTCAGGCTGCGCAACTCCAAAACCAGCTCACTAGTTTTTTAAAAATCGGATTTGCTCATGTTGTCTCTGGCCTTGACCATATTTTGTTTTTATTAGCTCTGATGTTGGTTGCGCGCACGCCTAAAATGGCGCTTCTTTGTATTACAGGTTTTACGCTAGGGCATAGCCTCACTCTTGGTCTGGTGGTCTTTAACTGGGTGGACGCCAATATGCCGCTGATTGAAGCCATGATTGGCTTAACCATTGCTCTGACAGCCGCACATGCTGCGGCACAACGCAATTATAGGCTTCTTCCGCCGCTTGGATTAGCAGGGCTGGTGCTGGTTGTGTTTTTATTGGCCGCATTATTTATGCAGAGTTATCCTTTGGCCGCTTTCGGGCTGTTTGTTTTTGTCTGGCAAGAAAACAGATTACCGATAGGCTTGCGCAATCAAATTATCCCCGTCACCACTTTTGCCTTTGGGCTTGTGCATGGAGCGGGTTTTGCTGAGGGTTTGCTTGATTTAGAGTTTAATCAAAATAATCTGATGACCCCTATTTTAGGGTTTAATCTGGGCGTTGAATTGGCACAAATCACTGTCTTTCTTGGTTTTATGACTTTGGCCTATATCGTGCGCCAATCTGTGGCACACATAAAAATAAATATGAGCCAGCTTCAAGGCTTAGAAGTCTGGCTCATTTATTTTTTATATATTATCGGGATTTACTGGTTTGCTGTAAGGCTTTGGACTTAGAGCTATTGGTTATTTTCACTAAGCACCGCATTCACCAACCGAATTTGCGATTTTAGCCAATATATCTCATAACTGTTTTTATCCCCCTCTTCTGCCTGCTGGAGCAATATGCTTAATGTTTTTTTATGAAGTTTTTGGGTGTGAAGCCATGCTTGCAAATTCGTTTTATCAGCTTGAGCTATTTCCAATAAATGCATAGCCTCGAAAACTTTACCTTCGTCTAAGTAAGCCGCAATCCGGTCATTCAGAGCCTGATGTCCGCTCAAAGCAACAAGGTCTGGATATATCGCTGTATCAGGAACCGCATAAAGTTCGCTTGTTTTATCGAAATGAAACCATGTGGCGTAATATTCCCAAATGCTCTTAACCGCCCAAGAGACTTTGCCGTGTTCTTGCGAGAGCGCTAACTCAGCCGGCAGTTTTATCTCCGCCATGAGCTGATGCAGAGTTTTGCCGGCATTCATACCGTTCACAGTTTCATCATGCACATATGACACCGCATCATGCATTTTCTGCAGCCCCGCACGGATAAAGGTTTTATCGCGCACCACTTCACGATGGCTTGGTACAATCACATCTGGGTCAAGTGCCATGATGAGCTTTAACGTTTTTAAATACTCAACAGGCTTCCTGATTTTTTCACCACGCATGGTAAAAACATTGGGAAATTGCGGGAAAATGGGTCCGAAAACATCACCACTGAAAAGGATTTTTTCTTCTGGTAACCAGAGCACAATATTATCAGCCCCTTCAGCGCCAGGGGTACCAATCACCTCAAAAATGCGCCCGCCTTCTTCAAAACGGTAGGTTTCAAAATCTGCCACCGCAATATCTGTGCGCACCCCACCATATTGCAACAACTCTAATGTTGGAGGCTTTTCAGGCATAAATGGGAAAAGCAAACGATTACGCCCATAAAAATAAGGATTGAGTTCAGTTAAATATCTCTGTTCTTCTTGAAAATCCGTATGAGTGATGATTTTAGTTTCGTCTCTTTGCCAAAACTTAACACCCCCCAAATGGTCAGCATGCGAATGGCTAACAATAATATGCGTTAGCGGTTTTTTTTCAGTGGCCGCCTCTAGCGCTTTGATTTGCTTTGGCACTTGTAAGGACAGACCAGTATCAAACAAAATATGACTATTCTCAGTCGTGATTAAATGCGTGTTCCCCACACCCGTCGCCTGAAAAATGCCAGGCGCAATCTCTTGGGCCGCAATCGGAATATTGATAAATTCAGCCGCAACACTCGTCGTCGCATCACCTTCATGAGAATGGCTAGCCGACATACGCTGTGACGCCACATTGCCCATTTGCTCAATGGCTGCCAGCTTCACCTCGCGGTTAAAATCATCGGAGACATAAAACAATCCAATCGCAGAAATGCTAATGCCAATAATGCCAATCAGGCCAATTTTTAAAATCTTTTTCTTATCCATCAACCTATTCGTATCTGATACGACCTTTCTTACCATAGCGGAATTGTAAGGTTTTGGTCGCAAGCGTACCAAAGCCACCCCATGCCTCATTCACTGTATCCTCTGACGCACGTATATCTTCTGCAAAATCTTTTGGTGAACGCCAACCCGGATGCGGGTTAATTGAAACACGAATACCACTGACGGGATGCTGCCCCTGCCAGTCACGCAGTTTTTTTGAAAGCTGCTTGACGAGATAGCTATTATCCTCAGCTAAGTTATCTTCTTCATATGGGTCATTTTTCAAATTAAACAGATAATTCTCAACATTTGTTTCAGTGCCTTCATGGTCAATAATTTGCACGAGCTTCATATCGCCATCAATAATCGCCAATTTAAAAAGATTATACTCAGGACTGTTAGACCCAAAATAAAGCGGTTCTTTACGTTTAGACGATTGCCCTTGCAGCACGCCTAAGCGCTCCACCCCATCAATATCTTTTTTGGCCAGCATCGGAATTCCAGCCGCTTTTGTGAGTGTCGGGAATAAATCCATCACGGAAATCGTGTCTTCCGCCACTGTACCTGGCTTAATCTGACCCGGCCATTTAACAAGGGCATTGACCCGAATGCCGCCTTCAAAAGTTTCCAGCTTGCCGCCGCGATAAGGCGCGTTATCCGCCCCAAACCCTGCAAATCCACCATTATCACTAAAGAAAATAATAATCGTATTCTCATCAACGCCCTCGTTTTCAAGCGCTTCAAAAATACGCCCGACAGCTTGGTCGAGCGAGTCCACCATCGCCGCATAGGTTTTCTTTTGGAAGAACATATCCGAGCGGTGGCTGTATTTATCCTTCAAAGCCTCAGGTGCTTGCATCGGGCTATGCGGGGCTAGAAAAGGCACATAGAGGAAAAACGGTTTATCCTTATCGCGTATGTCCGTCAAATAACGCACGGCCTCTTGCGCATGCACATCGGTTGCATATGCCCCTTCCCTATAAATGGATTTACCATTTTCCTGCAAATCATGGCCACCCGTTGCCTTATGGGTATAATAATCAACTTGTGTGTTCAAATGCCCAACAAAATGCTGGAAGCCGCGCTGGTGCGGCACTAGCGCCTCATGCGAGCGCCCCAAATGCCATTTACCAATCATCGCTGTGTCATAGCCTGCAGCTTGAAAGCTTTCTGGCATAAAATGTTCTTCGGGTGAAACCCCTCCGGATACCCATGGCTGCAATCCCGCATATGCCATGCCGAGTTTAACCGGATCGCGTCCTGTCATAAGAGCTGCGCGCGTGGGGGTGCAAATCGGCCAGCTGTAAAAGCGCTCAAGGCGCATGCCCTGTGCGACCATTTTATCTAAATTTGGGGTTTCAATATCGCTCCCCCGAAAGCCTAAATCGGCATAGCCTAAATCATCGGCCAACATGATAATAATATTTGGTTTTGATACCTCAGCTTGAGCATTTGTAAGAAATACCGAAAAACTTACCAAAAATAGTAAAAGTGAAATGATAATCCAGTGCTTGGCTGTTTTTGCTTGAGCCATTTTACCCCCCGTTTGTTTTTATTAATCTTATGCCTAGAAAAGGGTGTAAACAAGGTAAATAAAAAAACGGCGGGTGAAAACCCGCCGTTTCTCTAATCTCAGTCTGGTTAGACTTAGAAGTTCATGCCAACAGTGACACCCATTGTACGAGGTTCACCGAAGACAGCTGTTTGGTAAGCAAAGGTTTCGAAAGGCAGGCCTTCGATACGATAGCTTTCATCAAACAAGTTCCTGCTCCAGATAGACACATAGCTAGACTTGCCATTTGCCATTGGATACTCAAAGCGTACATTCGCATTTACGACATGACGCTCGTCAGAGTAAATCGCTGGTGACACTTCTTGCTGTGTTTTCCAGTTATAGTCAACATGCGCACGCACACCAACACCATTTGACAATTCATTGGCATAATCCAGAGCCATTGACAATGCATGTTCTGGGTTGGCGCGAATGTCTTCACGAATGTCTGTTGTGCCCAAATATGGGTTATCAACTGGGTCAGCATCACCTGATGTATATGAATAGTTCATTGAAGCTGTGTAGTAATCACCCAACAAAGCAGTTACATCCAACTCGAAACCATACAGGTCTGAACTTGAGTTCACAATTGTACGGTCTGTTGACAGCAATCTACTCTTCGGAATGTTATACTGCTCATTTACCAACTCGTAGAAATAAACAGCACCATTCACGCGCAGGCGATTTTCCATCAGGTCAGATTTGAAACCGAGCTCATAAGCTGTGATTTCTTCTGGACCAAACAAGAAGTCTTCACCATAAGTCTTACCCGTCAGACGAACTGAGGTAGAAGACTGGTTAAAACCACCTGAACGGAAAGCTTCACTGCGTGAGGCATAAATCATCACATCATCATTAACATCATACTCAATAGTGATCGCTGGGTCTGTTGAGTCAAAAGAAACAGACGCAATATTTGGATCAATCGTATTGCCCATTAATGTTGTTGTGTCACCGAAGAATGGTGAAACAGGTTGTTGGAAACCATCACGCTCTTCATCAGAAATACGCAGACCAGCTGTCACACGCAAAGCATCTGAAACATGATAAGTCAGGTTTGCATAGGCAGCCATCGCTTCTGTTTCAATGATGATAGGTGCCGCAGACGAGTTGCGGGCCAAGTTCATGGCCGTTGCATAAGCTGTGTATGAACCACGAACTGCAGGGTCATTTAAATAGGCAAGGACCACTGCATAGGCTGCAGCTTGGTCAGCAGGAGATGTTCCTGAAACTTGACCTGTTGCTTGACCATATTGCAAAGCTGTCGGCGTTGTTGCCTGAGCGTTTGCTAGACCTCCCAATGCACCCAATGGAGCAAGGGCTTGCAAATAATGCTGGGCATCATCACGACGGCTGAAACCACCCTGAATACGACGGTCAGTCGCTGTGTCTTCGTTGAAGTAATAAAGACCTGCAGTATATTCTAGCTGACCTTCCATGAAGTCACCTGTGAAAGTGGCTTCAAATGAATGCTGCTCATGCTCATCTGGGCCTTTACTGCCACCAGCACCTGTGTAGAATGCGCCGTTAATCGTGGCTGCAGTGCTTGCAAGCTGGGCAGCCAAATCAGAACGAGGTGTTGCGTCTACAGGAAGAGCTGTTGTGCCTGGAAGCGCCCCAAAAAATGCGAGGAACTGGTTTGCACCTGTAACAAACGGGTTATAACCTGCTGCGATTTGACGCAAAATACCATTGTTAGAAGTTGGCAATAAGGCAACATTACGTTGGCCATCTTGCATACGATAGCCACCTGTAAATTTCACGCTATGGTCTTCCGCATAATCCCATTTTAGGTTTGCCATGAAACCATATTGCTCCAATTCGCCTTTATAAAGAGGGCTTGATGAAGCGGCTGTGTCTTGACGTGTATAAGCAGGTGTTGCTGTACCAAAAGTAACCGCATTTTGGAATACAGATGCTGCACCAGCGGTTGTGATAGGTGTCACCTGATAATACAATGAAGAAGACTCAGTCATTGAATAGTCAGCTGTAATGTTCAACTCAACGTCATCTGACAATTCATTCAAATATGACAAACGATAGCCAAAGCGCTCAGATGCACCAAAGTTTTCGCCTGGACCTGTGTTTTCCACCCAACCATCATCATCTTCATATGAAGCTGATAGACGAACAGCGGCAGTCTCACTCATTGGGATATTGACATAACCAGATGCCTTACGCAGATTATTGTCACCAAATCCGACTTGGAAACGGCCAAAATATTCATCAGTCGATGGTTTTGCAGAAATGATATTAATCGCACCAGCGACAGAGTTACGACCATAAAGTGTACCTTGTGGGCCTTTTAGAACCTCAACCCGCGCAATGTCAGGTGAGTCAAAAGCCAGACCAATCACCTTACCAAGATACATTCCGTCTTGATAAAGGGCGACTTTACTGTCCAGACCGTGTTGAGGGTCAATCGTACCCACGCCACGAATACTAATCCGAATCCCGTTCGGGTTAGCAGCTGCTGGATATGTAAATAGACCCGGGGTGAATTCTGAAATATCTTCAAAACCTTGAATATCGCGAACCTCAAGTGCTTCAGTATCAAAAGCTGAAATTGAGATTGGCACATTTTGCAATGACTCTTCTTTTTTCTGGGCTGTTACAATGATGTTATCAATAACACGACCATCTTGAGCGATGGCGTGGCTTGATACCATTGTCCCCGTAAAACCCAATGCAAGAGCGAGCATTGATTTAGACATAAGTTTAGGCATGTGTGCTCCCTACCCTAATTATTAAAGTTTTTGTAAAAAGGTATAATCACCTTATACAAGTTGTATTCTTGAGAAATAATCAGTTTTTTACAACCTAAATTATCATTCAATATAAACATTTATAAAGCTGTGCTATAAATGCAACAGCCGGTTAGGCCTTTAAAAAAGCTATCCCATTGATTAATTGAACGACTTATTGGGCGGTTTTTGGCAACAGTTTTGCCCGCCCCCAAATGGTGCCATAAAAAATACGGCCATTTTCATCAATAGTGATACCGGAGTATTCTGAATTATATTTTTGACCACCAATCACATAATGAAATGTTTCCTCACCCGTGTACCAATCGAGCGCTTCGAGCGTCCATTTATTATTGCGTGCGCCAATAAAATAAACCTGATTGGTCCCTGCACTTACCCAAGGCACGCCATTGGGTGAGCTTACATCTTCGTTAACCCAAGAGGTGTAAAGTTTTTTATCCGCTGGATCCCAATGAAATTTTTGCACCCCATAGGGTTGAAAACGTGGATTGCTTCCGAGTGGGCCAATTAAAAATCCGTGAGAAAAACCATTTTCCGGCATGTAAAAGGGAATATTACGTGGACGGTTATTAACCACCAAAGCCCCATATCCAGACACCACCACCGTTTGTTCTGATTGAATTTTGGCAACATTTAAATCACCCATCGTAACCGGCGCCATTGCCGCAATCCGACGAGATGGCGCATGAGGCAATGTTTTCCAATCCGCAGGAATCTCGTCGCGCCAGAATAGTGTGACATTCATACGCTCATCACCGTCTGTAATCACAACAAATTTGTCTTCATCATCAAATCCCATCAGCGACGGCGTTGCACCGGTACCCGCCCCCGTGCCATTGCGATAAGCTGCCACCCATGCACCATCAGCTTCTGAGATTGAAAAAGACTGATTTTTCCAAACCACCTTATGCATGTGATTGCGTGATGCGACATAAATACCGCCCGCTTCATCAACAGCCAGTGAATTACGCACCCAGCCATAACCAACGCCTTGTGATTCCAAATCCTCATCAGAGTCATAAGACAAACGCGTAATGCGATAATCTGACAAGTCCTGAGAAACCGCAACCAAATAGCCCTTCTCAGTCGGCAAAACAATCCAACCATCAAAAGTCACATTCATGCCAACCGATGGACCTGCCGCTTCGGCAGGCATTTTAAATACAGCTTTTTCGACAATATCTGAACTTGCATCGCCCTCAACCGCATCACCATAAGCGCGAATTGTGCCATCCTTATTGGCAATGTAAAACCAACCATTACTGCCAACCACTGTGTAAACGGCTGATAAGTCACGCAGGGGCATAATCGCTTTAATGGACTGCCACAAAGCGGTTTGCCCGTTATTTTTATCTAGCTTTGCTGTGATTTTCTCAGACCATGCCTGCGTATATTCATTTGCGAATTCACTCGGCAGATGTGCCAGAATTTCATAGGTCTCATCGTCAAGCTTGAAAACACCATTGACTCCACTACTCCATAAAACACGGCGTCCATCAGGGTAAAGGCTTGACGTAAAAGCACCAAAATGACCAGGCCCCAAATGCTGATAAAGAATTTCATCATCATTCAAAGCGCGGCTTTTATCCAGCGGGCCCGGAATTGGCGTGCTGTCTTGTTGTGCAGGCTCACCATGAGGTATTGGATTTACGCCATCTGCCACAAAATTATTTTGCGGTGGGAATTTAATGTCTGTTCGAACCGCTTCAGATTTAAAAGGTGCCGCGCTAAGAGGCGAAACAGGAGCCTCATCAATTGAAAAAAATCGGTACCCGATAAAACCGGCGATTAAAACCATCGATAAAACAATTATTCTTTTTCTTTGTGACATGACAAACCCTCCAAATTTTTTATTTTCATTATGGCAATATCAAATTTGCCATAAGTTCTCGACAAATAAATAATCTGATTATATTTAGCGTGACAAATTACAAGCAGTCATTTATTGATAGTCAGGATGACACTACAAAACACAAATAACAAGACCAAAGCAAAAGCGCCGCCGCAGCGGCGCACGCAATTTGAACGACGTGCCGTAACGCGCGGTGCAATTTTGGATAGCGCTAAAGAATTGTTTGGCAAAAATGGCTTTGAAAAAACCAGCCTTGAGCATATTGCCAAAAATTGCAACATTACAACTGGCCCCATCTATCATTATTTTTCAAATAAAAAAGACCTGTTTGAGAGCGTCGTAAAATCATTAGAGCTTGATTATTACGAAACCCTTTTAGAATTTGAGAAAAAAAAGAATGTTGAAAATATTGATGTCTGGAATTCGTTTTTAGAAAAATGCTTTGATGAAGAATTTCGTCAAATCGTTTTAATTGACAGTCTTAATATTTTAGGGCGCGAGCGCTGGGCGGATTCAAATATTACGCAAAAATCTTTCCAACTGTTTTTTGCCGACACCAAAAAAGGCGAAGACGAAAAAGCCGTTCTTAAAACTAGATTACTGGTTGCCGCGCTAACTGAGTTGGCTATATATGTCGCCGAAAGTTCCGACCCTACATCACTTAAAGAGATTTCCCGTGAAGTGTTCATCGAGTTAACAACAATAAGATAAAGGATTTTTCAATGCAAAATTTCAAGGATAGAGTTGCTGTCATCACTGGCGCTGGCGGGGGGATTGGGAGCGCAATTGCTGAGAATTTAGCGCAAAGAGGATGCCACCTCGCCCTTCTAGACATTAATCAAAAAGCGCTTGATGAAGTAAAGTCAAAACTCGCAGATAGTTCTGTCAACATCACAACCCATATAGTCGATGTGACAGATAAAAATGCATATGCCGCAACCGCGCAAGAGGTTTTGAAAGCGCATGGGGGTGTTAACATTTTGATAAACAATGCGGGCATCACCCTGCAAAAAGAATTTAATACGCATAGTCTTGAAGATTTAGAATGGATTATCGGTATTAATCTTTGGGGTGTTGTGTATGGGTGTCATTTTTTCAAAGAAGCACTTGAAGAAGCTGACGAAGCTCATGTTGTTAACCTTTCCAGCATGGCAGCTTTTGCTGGCTTCCCGTCGCAATCAACTTATTGCATGACAAAGAAGGCGGTTCAGGGGTTGAGCGAGTCATTATGGGCAGAATGGCAGATTAAAGGCATTGGCGTCACAAGTGTTCATCCCGGCGCGATACGCACCAATATTATTATGGCAACACTCGAAGCATCCGATAATGTGGAAGCCGCAAAACGGAATAATGAAATGGCCATGAAAACCGCAACTGCCCCTGAAAAAGCCGCCGACTTGATTGTGCAGGCCATTGCAAAAAACAAGAAGCGATTACTGATTGGGCTTGATGCCAAAATTTTGAACTTCCTAGCCTGGATTGCGCCTGGCTTTGTGAACTGGGCAATGAAAAAAATTGCGCAGAAAATTAATAAGGACATGCAGGCTTTAAAAGCATCATCTTAAGACAAAATGTGAGGGGTAAAATGTCAAACTCATTAGCGGATAAAATGATTGCAGCCGTTGAAGGCTATATTGAACATTTCAATGCGCAAGACTATAACGCAATTGCTGAGCTTTATGCTGAAAATGCAACTGTTGAAGATCCAGTTGGCACAGCTTTAAAAAAGGGCCGGGAAGAAATTCGTGCTTTTTACGAAAATGCGGTTTCGGGCGGCACAAAACTTGCCCTCACCGCGCCAATCCGCGTGGCAGAACGCGAAGCGGCCTTTGCCTTTCAAGCCATTGTAAAAACCGAACAAGGCAATATGACGATAGATATTATTGATACTTTCGCCTTCAATGACGCTGGTGAAGTGACACAAATGCGCGCCTTTTGGGGACAGCGCAATATGACGATGGGTAAATGAGGCAAAAATGGAAATTCGGGAAGTTGATGTATTAGTTGTGGGCTCTGGTGCTGGCGGTCTTACCGCAGCAATTGTTGCAAAAGAACATGGTGGCGATGCTTTAATTATTGAAAAAACAGACCAATATGGCGGCACAACAGCAACTTCGGGGGGCGGCATTTGGATTCCCTGTAATCATTTAATGGCCAAACATGGTGAAACCGATACACAAGAGGCAGCGTTAACATATCTCAAAGCCACCGTAGGCGATGAGGTTTCGGAAGAAAGGCTAATGTCCTATGTTGAAAACGCGCCAAAAATGCTGAAATTTTTGGAAGATAATTCTGACGTTAAGTTTAACGCGACCCCTTATGCCGATTATTTCCCCGATAAGCCGGGTGGCAAAGATGGCTATCGCACGCTTGACCCGCACCCAATCAGCGCGGCGTCTATTGGGAAAGAATTTGACCATGTGCGCCCGCCGCATACCCAGACAATTTTTTGGGGGTTCACGCTGACAGTTAATGAAGCCAAAATCATCATCACCCGCACACGCGGGTGGCAGTGGATTTTGTTCAAACTCATGGCGACCTATTGGCTGGATATTCCTTTCCGCCTCAAAACCAAACGACATCGGCGTTTATCACTCGGCAATGCCCTGATTGTGCGGGCTTTAAAATCCGTATTTAAGAAAAAAATTCCTATATGGCGGAATACAAAACTCATAGAGCTGATAAGCGATAACGGCAAAGTAACTGGCGCGATTATTGAAAAAGATGGCGAAACCATGCAAATTAACACCCGTCGCGGGGTGATTATGGCGGCTGGCGGCTTTGAACATAATCGTGAGATGCGCGCCAAGCACTTACCAAGCCCTACGGATTCAGATTGGAGCGCGGCCAATGGCCATAACACGGGTGACTCTATCATTGCCGCACAAGCTGCAGGCGCGGGTGTATCCTTGATGGACGCTGCTTGGTGGGGGCCAGCCGTACGTTTACCCAGAGAGGACCGCTCACGTATTCTTTTTGCAGAGCGCGCCCTGCCCGGAATCTATATTATCAATAAAAAAGGTGAGCGGTTTTTAAATGAAGCGGCCTCATATGATGAAGTTGGGCGTCAGTTATATAATGCTGATGTGCCCGCTTATGTCATTTTTGATGCCAATGTGCGCGCCCGCTACCCCGTCGGACCCATTCTACCAAGTTCGGCACAACCCGATATTGCTTGGCCAGATAAAATTAAGAGTATTGTTAAAAAGGCAAATACTTTAAGTGAGTTAGCCGAATTAATTGAAGTTCCAGCTGAGGCGCTTATCAACACCGCAGCCCGCGTGACACAATTTGCCAAAGATGGCGTAGATGAAGATTTTAACAAAGGTGGCAACACTTATGACCGTTATTATGGCGACCAAAGCGTTACGCCAAACCCTTGCATGGGGCCACTTGAAAAAGGCCCTTTTTATGCCTTTCCAATATATCCAGGCGATATAGGAACAAAGGGCGGGATTGATGTGGATGTCAATGGCCAAGCTTTAACCGAGAAAGGCAAGCCTATTCAAGGGCTCTATGCGACTGGCAACAACGCGTCCTCTGTTATGGGGCGCACATATCCGGGCGCAGGCTCAACCATTGGTCCAGCCATGACATTTGGATATGTCGCAGCAAAACACGCTATGGGGGCTAACGACTAGTTAGAATTCACAAAATTAAGTTCACACAGCCAGTCATCTATTGCTTTGCAAAACGGTTTAATCGCCCGATAGGCAAAAACATTATGGCTGGCTTTTGCAATTATATGGGTTTTGATAGAGTGTGCGGCGGTAAAATCTTTCACAGCTTCCTCAGGCGTTAAACCAATATCATGCTCGCCAAAGGCCATCATTAATGGCTCGGTTAGCATGGCGACTTCTTTAACAAAACTGCCCCGCAACATCGACATCATACCGCCTGCCCCATAAAGGTTGCACATAATATCATGCAAAAACTGATTGCTTTGCTCAGTTTCACCACCAAAGCTTTTTGACCCAAAGCGTGGCCCACCCGCATATGATGGGTAGAGCTCTTTAAATTTTTTTAAGGTTAGCTTTTCTAAATCAGCTTCAATTTTTTCTGGTTGATTAATATATTGTTTTTCTTCGTCATCTAATCCCCAATCCAGACCGCCAGCATTTGAGCCAATTAACAAGATAGCATCATAAAAAGGCACGCTAGCTTTCTTGGCGGCGGCATGCACTAACATCGTCATCATCCCGCCCATAGAATGCCCACAACCAATGGTTTTGCTGATGGTCAGACCGCAATTTTGTTGAAAATTTTGTAAACAATTTAATAAATAATCAGCGGCCATGCGCGGCGACATAAAACCATGCCCCTCAGCAATGGGGTTGCCGCCGGTGCCCGGCACATCCATTGCAATCACACCATGCCCTAAATCGGTCAAGTGCTTGGCAAAGCTGTAGGAAATGCCATCAGCATCACCGAGATCAAAAAGCTTCGCAGTATGCCCCCCACCGGGTAAGCAAAAAAACAAGCATCCGCTAAAAGACTTTTCTGTTGGCTTATAAAGCGTGGCAGACAATTCCCATTCAGCAGATTTTTGAACAGCCCCTTCAGGCGCAAAAAAAACGCTGTTGTGTAGTGCCTCAATCTGCATGAATTATATTTGCGGCGCAATCGTAACAGTTAAGCCGTCCAAATCTTCGGTCAGGTCAATTTGACAGGCAAGACGCGAGTTTGGCGAAATCTCAACCACATCAGCTAATGACTCGAGCATATAGCCCTCATCTTCCGTCTGCGGATTGACCTTGTCTTTCCAGCTCTCCTCAACAAAGACATGACATGTGCCGCAAGATGCCATGCCCCCGCATGTGCCTTCGACAAAACCTGCATCACGTATCATATCCATCAAGGAAAATCCGGCCTTTAGCTCAACTCGAGACTGGTTTCCATTTTCGTCTGTAACATTTATGTCCACGATTTCTACCTATTTGAAGTTAAATTATTATTGACTGCGCTCATTGATAAGTTAATTTATGAAACACATTCGGAAATTATTACAAATGATTTCAAATTACAATATAGATAGTGAAGAAGATCAAACAAGAAAATTGGTCTCGAGGAGAAGAATATGGCGGGCGTGATGGATGGACTTAAAGTTTTAGATTTAAGCTGGGGCATTGCTGGCCCTATGACGGCCATGTTGCTTGGAGACCACGGCGCTGACATTACCCGCATTGAGCGCCCGCAAGGTGACCCTTTTAAAGATATGCTTGGTTATAAAGTTTGGCATCGCGGTAAAAAAAATGCGGTGTTTGACCTCAAAAATGCGGATGATCTCGAATTATTTTACAAACTTGCTGCCGATGCTGATGTTTTGATTGAAAGTTTTTCGCCCCGCGTTACCAGCCACTTGAAGATTGATTACGAAACACTTGCAGCGCTCAACCCAAAACTTATTTACTGTTCAGTCACAGCCTATGGCGACGATACGCCCGATGCGGACCGCAAGGGCTATGATAGCCTTGTCGCTGCTAAATCTGGCTTGCAATATGAGCAAAGGGGTTGGCCAGAGGGAAGCGTCAAGCACATGAACAAGCTTGATGACCCTTTTGAAGATATTGATATTGAAATGAAATGGCGACCTGGCCCAGAGCGAGAGGGCCCGCTAAATGTGTCCTCCCCTTGGCCAAGTCTGGGAGCTTTTTTCTCACTCTCAACAGCGCTTGCTGCTGCGCTTTATGCGCGTGAAAACACTGGTAAAGGCCAGCATGTGAAAACCTCTTTGCATCAAGGGGCGATGGTGTGCGGTAGCGGTGTATGGCAACGCGCTGAAGACCCTTTTGCCGAGGGTTTTGACACTTGGATTATGAATGGCCGTAGCCCCAAAGGGCATTATGAATGTAAAGACGGACGCTGGATTCATAATTGGGTACCAAATCCGCGTTTTATTCTTGAAGCGTCTCGTGGCGATGAAATTAATGCAACCCCTGACCTGACAGTTCAAAATGACCCTGACCGCTTTGGTGTTGGGCCAGAGGAAATTTTGGTAATTGGGCATTATCAGCCAATCCTTGCTGATGCGATTAAAAAATTCACCTGTCAGGAATGGGTTGATGCGGCGGCGACAGCGGGCATTACCATTCAAGAGTGCCGGTCAGTTGAGGAGTCGCTCATTGACGAGCTGTTGATAAATGACGGCTGCGTAACAACTGTTGAAGATGAAGAACTCGGCCCGATTAATCAGGTCGGCATTTCATATCGTTTGGAAAGCTCACCTGGTCAGGTGCAAGGCCCTGCTCGCAAAACGGGTGCAGATACAGATACTGTAAAAGATTATGCACGCGGCTTGCCCATGCCAGCAAAATCCAACCAAAGCGCGCCAACAAATGAGCCACCCTTGAAAGGCATCCGCGTATTAGATTTAGGGCTTGCGATTGCAGGGCCATTTGGCACGCAAATTCTGTCTGATTTGGGGGCAGAAGTGATTAAAATTAACGCGCTTTGGGATGGCTATTGGCATAAAACCCACATTGCGGCAATGGCTAATCGGGGTAAACGCTCGATTGCCTTAATGCTTAAAAACCCCAAAGCGATGGAAATTTTGAAAAAGCTGATTGCGAGCTGTGATGTGGTGCAACATAATATGCGCTATGCCGCAACCACGCGCATGGGGCTTGACTATGAAACCCTCAAAAAAGAATTTCCGGAACTGATTTACTGTCACTCGCGCGGTTTTGAAAAAGGCCCGCGCATGGATTTGCCGGGCAATGACCAAACCGGTGCCTGCTTGTCTGGCATTCAATATTCTGATGGCGCGATTCATGATGGCGGCAAACCAATGTGGTCACTCACATCATTGGGCGACACAGGTAATGGTTTCTTAACAGCGATTGGTATTTGCAACGCCTTACTTGAGCGCAAGCGCACTGGTAAAGGCCAGTTTGTTGATACCTCCATCATTAATGCAGGCTTGTTAAACACAAGCTACGCCATTGCTACACCTGATGGCAAAGGTTTTGACAGACCATTGCTTGACAAAGACCATTTTGGTTTTGGGCTTTATAATCGCCTCTATAAAACCAGTGATGGCTGGGTGCAAATCGCCGCTCTAAGTGCGGCTGAAAAATCGGCTTTTAACGAACTGATGGGCATTGCAGGCGAAGCTGATTTGGACAAAGTCGTTGAGACTCTGAGCTCCAAATCAACAGCAGATTGCATGACTATGTTTGATGGCGCGAAAGTGCCGGCTGAAATTTCTGACCCAGAAGCGTCGCTTAATTTATTCGACAATCAGGATTTCAAAAAGCGCGGCTGGACGGCTGAGTACCCAGAGAAAAATGTCGGGAAAATCGAGCAAATTGGCGTGACTTATAACATGTCAGACACACCGCCAGTCATTCAATCACCTCCGCTTATTGTAGGTCAGCACACGGCTGAAATTTTAGCGGAACTTGGCTATTCAGAAGCTGACATAGATGAGCTGGCTAATGATATGGCAATTATGTGCGACCCGCCGCGCGAAGGCCAAAAAGAAATGGAAAACCCTTGGGGGCTTTAAGCTTCCTGCACTCGTAAAGGATAGAAAATGCGACCAGATCCAATAGTAAGAATTGACTCGGCCTTTTTTTGGGACGCGTGTGATCGTGAAGAACTTATGGTCCAAAAATGCCCGAATTGTGAAATTCTATGGCACCCGCCGCGCCCCATGTGCCCGAAATGTCATACAACTGAAAAAGACTATGAGAAACTTTCTGGTAAAGGCAAAATTTTAAGCTGGGGGCAGCAAGTCACCCCGCCCGCTTACGGTTTTGAGGAGTCGCCCATTGCCGTGCTGGTTGAGCTTGATGAGGGGGTTCGGATTGTCTCAACAATAGAAGGTATTGCGCTTGAAGATATTACCCCCGAAATGCCCGTGACTGTTGAATTTGCCGATACTTCAGGTGGCCGCAAAATCCATGTCTTTCGCCCCGTTCAGGAGAGTTAAAAATGTCTAAAGATAATATTGCTGTCATTGCTGGCATTGGTCAGACCGAATTTTCAAAAAACTCCGGGCGTTCAGAGCAACAACTTGTGGCAGAAGCCACACTCGCCGCTTGTAATGATGCAGGTATTTCGCCCGAAACCATTGATGGTATGATTACATTCTCAATCGACAATAATGATGAAGTTGATGTGATGCGCTCTGTCGGCGCAAAGGATATTAATTATACTATTCGACTGCCACAGGGTGGTGCAGGATCTGTTGCCACATTGGTGCATGCCAAAAAAGCGATTGAAGCTGGCACATGTGACACCATTTTGATTTGGCGCGCGATGAATGAGCGCTCGCAATATCGCTTTGGCCAGCCAGCAGCTAATATTAGCGCTGATGCGCATAGCTCAACTTTTATGGAATGGTGTTTCCCTCATGGCACACAAACCCCAGCTTCTTGGGAGGTAATGTCATGCGGTCCTTATTTGACCAAAGCGGGGGTCACCTCAGAAGATTTAGGGCGCATTGCTGTGCTGATGCGCAAACATGCCGCGACCAACCCTGATGCTTGGTTTTATGAACAACCCATCACGCTTGAAGAGCATCAAAACAGCCGTTGGATTGTAAAACCATGGCTGCGTTTGCTTGATTGCTGTCAAGAATCGGATGGTGGTGTGGCGATTATTGTGACCCGCATGGACCGCGCCCGCGATATGAAGCAAGTGCCAGTGAAACTGCTTGGGGCTGAATATGCTTTCCTGTTTAACCATGAAATCATTTCTGATTTTTATCAAGGTGATATCGCGACACTGCCCAATAGCCAACGCGTCACAGAAAAGCTATTGGCCTCAGCTGGTATTGCACCTAAAGACACAAATGTCGCAATGATTTACGATAATTTTACCCCACAAGTCTTGCGCCAACTTGAAGGCTTTGGCTATTGCGGTTTTGGAGAAGCCAAAGATTATGTCAAAGATGGGCATATGGAGCTTGATGGCAAATCCCCCCTCAGCCCGAATGGGGGATTGATTGGAGAAGCTTATATTCATGGTCTTAATAATGTGACAGAGGGTGTTCGCCAAATTCGTGGCACGGCAGTGAATCAAGTTAAAAATGCCGAAACAGCATTTATCGCATCTGGCGTAGCGGGTGCGATTTTAGGAAAATAAAGGATAATAGGTTGGAACATGGCAGTTTATAAAGCAGGAACAAAACTCAATAGCGCGGCATGCGACACACAAATTATGATTTTGCGCATTCCTGGTGATGATATGGAAATCTCATGCGGTGGCGCGCCCATGCAAACGGAAGATGTAACAGATAAAGTCAGCCTCGATGATGGTTTTGCTGGCGGCACGCTTGCGGGTAAGCGCTATGTTGACGAAGCTGAGAGCATGGAATTTTTATGTACACGCGGTGGCGATGGGACAATCGCCGTTAATGGGGTTGCGCTGGATATTAAGCAAGCCAAACGCCTCCCCTCCTCTGACTAATTTCGACCTCAGCTAAATCGGAACAGGCATGAATATTTATCTTATCCTTCAAATGGCAGCAGACGCCATGCCGGATAGAGTTGCGGTCAGCAATGGGGCGCAACAAATGACTTATGCAGAGCTTGCACAAAGCGCCCGCCAATTAGCTGCGGCAACACCTAATCATCACCGCATTGGTTTTTTGGATGAAAGCAATATCAGCGCACCAGTTGCGCTTTTCGCCTCTGCCTTGCGCGGGGTTCCATATGTACCGATGAATTATCGTCTTGCGCAAGACCAAATAGAAGCTCTTCTAGCGCGCATCACCCCAGCAACCCTTCTCACCGATAAAGAAATTTCGTCTGAAGGCATTTCAGTGATGCGTCATAAAGAAATTGAAAGCCTCTCAGACTATTTTGATGCAGACGCGCCTGATATAGAAGGTCTCATTGCTATTGAGCTTTTCACAAGCGGCACAACAGGAGAACCAAAGTCAGCCATTTTACGGCATGATAATCTTATGTCTTATATTCTTGGCACAGTCGAGTTTATGAGCGCAGAAGAAGATGAAGCCACATTGTTAAGCGTGCCACCCTATCATATTGCCGGCATTTCAGCGATTTTAAGTTCAAGCTATGCGGGTCGGCGTATGGTTCAGCTCCCAAGCTTTAGCCCACAAGCTTGGTTAGATTTGGCAAGCCAAGAAAAAGTCACACAAGCCTTCATTGTGCCGACCATGCTACAACGCATTATTGAGCATGCTGATAAACACGGTCTTCCTGACCTTTCAAACCTACGCGCACTGGCCTATGGCGGGGGTAAAATGCCCTTATCAGTGATTGAGCGCGCTATGGAACTTATGCCGCAGGTAAATTTCACAAATGCATATGGGTTAACAGAAACCAGCTCTACCATCGCTTTGCTGGACCCCGATGACCATCGGGAAGCCTTTGCTGCGCAAGATTTAAAAATTCGCGCGCGATTGGCATCGGTTGGCCGACCTTTACCAACAATAGAACTTGAAATAAGAGACGAAAATAACGCCATTTGCCCGCCTGATGTTGCGGGTGATGTTTATGTGCGCGGTGAACAGGTTAGTGGCGAATATCATGGCACTGGTTCATTGTTGGACGAACAGGGCTGGTTTCCGACCCGCGATCGCGGTTATTTGGATTCTGGCGGTTATTTATTTCTCGACGGGCGAGCGGATGATGTGATTGTGCGCGGTGGCGAAAACATATCCCCTGGTGAGGTCGAAGATGTGTTAATCACACATGCGCAAGTAAAAGATGTTGCTGTTCTTGCCATTGCTGATGAGGAATGGGGCGAAGCTGTAGGCGCAGTGATTGTGGCGCAAGACGAAACACATCCGCCTTCTATTGAAGAATTATGCGCCCTTGTTAAAGATAAATTACGCTCAAGCCGCGTGCCGAGCCGTATTATTTTTAAACAGGAATTGCCCTATAATGAAACGGGTAAACTTTTACGCAGGCTCTTGCGCACAGAGTTTGAAACAGCGCAAGATGGGGCATGACTGGAATTGAAACGGCGATCACCTATGCTGAACACCTCATTACCGATTTAAAAAAACAAATTGGTGAGGAAGCTTCTGGCCGTGACATTATCATTCCCACAAGACAAGAGCTGGAAGCAGCAGCTCAGAAATTTATTCTCGACCCTCATCAAACCGCATGGTTCAAATCGGGACTGCATGAACTAACCGTATCAAAGACACAAATTTTTCCACATGATTTAACCTCAGTCGCAAATGGCGTACTGCTTGCTTTACAGGCTTGCCAGCCAATGGCTCTCTTGCCAAAAAACGGTATTTCACTGCTTGGCGAGCGCGCGCGATTAATGGGATTAAAGGCCCGCACCAATATTTCAGCAAATGGTAGTTGTTATTTATTCGCCGCAAAAGATGGGGAATTTGCCCTATCACTAGCGCGCCATGAAGACTTTGAGCTGCTGCCCGCCCTTACATTTGGGGCATTTACAGATGACATAACGGATGATGAAATTGATGCGCAAACAATTTCTAAACTTGCAAATATTTTTAAAAATATCGCGCTTGATGAGATTATGAAACAAGGCATTGATTGCGGGTTACCTATTGCGCGCCTACAATCTCATGAGCATGTGAAGCAAAATTGGTGTTCTCTGCAGCATACACCACCAGCCCAAGCGCGCGTAACACCACAACAGCCACCGCTTGTTCTGGATTTTTCCAGTCTCTGGGCTGGACCATTGGCCAGCAGTCTTTTGGCCAAATTGGGCGCACGGGTAATAAAAATTGAGAGCCGCCATCGCCCTGATGGAGCGCGACAGGGGCATAAAGAGTTTTATGATTTACTAAATAGTTGCAAACAATCGCTCGCGATTGATTTTACTGATAAAGAGGATATGAGGTTATTAACAAACCTGATTGGACAGGCAGATATTATTATTGAGGCGTCTCGCCCGCGCGCGCTCAAACAATTAGGCATTGATGCTGATAAAATTTTATCACACCAGCCCAACAAAACCTGGTTAAGTCTCACCGCTTATGGCCGCCATGATGCGCAGGCTTTACGCGTTGGTTTTGGTGATGATATTGGCATAGAGGGTGGACTGGCCTATGCGATGCAGCACCACACACAATCGAGCAGTTTTGTAGGCGACGCCTTGCCCGACCCTCTAACGGGTTTACACGCCGCGCTGGCCGCCTATATCATTTTCAAAAATGGTGGCGGGCTAATAAATATGCCGATGGTAGGCATCATGAGCCATGCCCTCTCTTATGCTATCAAACACCAAAAAAATAATTTTGGGGCAGCTTATATCAGCAAAAAGCCAAGCCCCCCTTACCCATTACGCCCTCTCACACATCCAGCAGCGGCACTAGACGCAGATAGAAAAAAAATTACGGCAGAGTTTGAAGGTAAAACACATGCTCATTAAAAACGCCGAAATTAATGGCAAAATTTATGATATGCGCGTTGGAGATAAAATCATCACGCAAATGGATGCAAATCTAACTGCGCGAACAAATGAACATATCATTGACGCCAATGGCAGAGCGCTATTAGCAGGTTTACATGACCATCATATTCATCTCAATGCGCAGGCCGCCGCGCTTCACTCTGTTCCTTGCGGTCCGCCAGCTGTTACCAATGAAGAAGACCTAATTAACCAACTTCAACAGGCTGCCAATAGCGGTTTGAAAGAAATTCGCGGGATTGGTTATCATGACTCGGTTGCTGGCGAAATTGACCGCGACTGGCTCGACAAATATGGCCCGGATTTGCCTATTCGCATTCAACATCGCAGCGGCAGATTATGGATTTGCAACAGTACCGCGCTTAGCCAACTGCAAGAAAGTTCCATAGCCGATGGGCGCTTATATGATAGTGACATCAGCATACGCCGCCGCAGTGATAAAACTCCACCCGATTTACGCCCGCTTATTCGGCTGCTTTTATCTTATGGTATCACCGGTGCAACTGAGGTTACCCCACAAAATAACAATCAAGATTTCCAGCATCTTAGTCAATCTGCAGCTCCACTTAAGCTGCGCATCATGGGCAGGCATGCGCTGGACCAAGAGCAGCAAACACCCTTGGCGAAAATTGGACAGGTCAAATTTCATTATCACGATGATCATTTACCGCCGCTTGCGCAATTGGTTGATGAAATTAAGCAGGCCCATATTGAAGGGCGCGGAATTGCAGCTCATTGCGTTACCCATGCAGAATTATTTTTAATTCTAGCGGCGATTGAAGAAGCTGGCCCGCACCCACAGGACAGGATTGAACACGCGGCGCTCACCAATGAGGACACGCTTCAGTGGATTAAAAAACTCGGGATTGGTGTTGTCACGCAACCTGATTTTATTCGCGCGCGCGCCACCGCTTATGAAAAAGATGTTGCGCCAGAAGACCACCCATATTTATGGCGCTTACGGTCTTTTTATCAGATAGGGATACCGCTTGCAGCAGGGAGTGACGCGCCATTTGGCGAGCTGAATCCTTGGCGCGGTATTGCTTCGGCAACAAAAAGACCAGACTTTGTTGAGCAACATCAAACCGAGACCCTCGCCCCTGAACAAGCGCTTGGGCTTTATCAAAAGCAAGCAGACCATATCGCAAAACAAAGACAATTAGTTGAGGGCGCGGTTGCCGATATGTGTTTACTCGCGCAAAATTGGCAGGCCAGCTGCGCCGATTTGGCCAATACCAAAGTTGATTATACATTTATTGATGGCAAAATTGTTTACACGAGCGCATCGACCAACCCCCAGTCATAAGCCGTTTGCGCCGATATTTTTTTCATCGACAGAGCCATAAGCGCTGTTTTGTGCCGGCCGATACGGCGCACCAAACTCACAGTGCCACCCGCCCCGGGTATCAATCCATATTTCAATTCAGGCAATTGAAACCAAGCTTCTTCTGTAGCTGTGATATGTTGAGCAAAGGCGGCCATTTCAATGCCAGCCCCAATCGCGGCACCATTTATATGCACGCGCAAAGGCTTATTCATCCGCACCAAATACTGCGCGGGCAAACGATAAGTCCTAATCATATGTGCCGTTAATGCATCCGGCGCGTCGCCAAATTCATGTAATGCCCCGCCAATCGAAAAACTTTTCCCCTGCGCAGATAGCCTTACTTCAGAAATCGCATCATTGTGCCGCGCCATGTCAAAAGCCTCTGACAAAGCATCGCGCAATTCAATATTTATCGCATTTAAATTAGCGGGGCGATTAAGTGTCAGCGTCAATACCGCTTCTTGCGTCTCGCAATCTTTATCATTTTCTAGAAGCAGAACTGGCCCCGCCTCCTTAACTGGCGCACCCCGCTCAAGCTTTTCAAGCCGTTCAAGAAATAATGTGCTTTTTTGTAAGCTCGCATAAGCAAGACTTTCAGCATGCAATGCTTGGTCAATGGGAAGGCTTTCACTCAGCCGCAATTGTTGCACCAGCACTAAGGCCGCCATCGGGGTTTGTGCAATATTGTGACATATGCGCTCTGCTAATTTTATATCGTCCAAAACAACATCACAGGCAGCCTCTAAGTCTGGCGCGCGCGCGCCTATCTGGCAACCAATAATGGGACAAGGTAAAGCTTTCAAATCCTTTGCTAATCCACTGTTTTCATTTTCAATTTTGAAAATAAGATAAGGCGTTTCAGAAAGTGGCCCAAATTGGTCAAAAGCAGGACGGCTAGCCATCAACTCAGATATTTCGGCAAGAGTAAATATTTTCATAATCTCATATCTGCACATTCACGCGAAATTTCAACAAATTTTGATGGATTTTCATTGACTTTCAGGTCCGCTTAGATGAATAATCGAATAGCATTCGGAAATTATAACGAATTGAGGCTTTTATGCAAACGTCGCATAAACAAAATAAATTATCGGTTGGACGACCACGCGTCCTCGAGCGTGAGCAAATTCTAGAAGCCGCGATTGAATTGGGGCTGGAAAACCTTACACTCAAAAAGCTTGCCATGAAATTAGGCGCTGGCACGACAACGCTTTATCAATATTTTGATAATCGCGAGGAATTGCTTACAGCGGCGGCGATGCACGCCCTCAAAAATGTTTCTCTGCCAAACGACGACAAGTTGAATTGGGCAGAATATAGCTATGAATATATTAACTCGCTTATTCAAATCATGTCGGAAAACCCGACACATATCTCATATTACCAAACTGTAGGCTACGGCTTAGAAGTTCATTTCAGCATTGTTGAAAAATTTCTTGAAGGGCTTATCAAACGCGGTTTTGACGCGCAAACTGGCATTCAATTATTTAGACGCCTCGCAATGGTCGCTGTCGCCACTTCAGTGGAAAGTGTGCGGCATCAAAAATTTGAAGAAGAAAACAGCACGATGCATGAAACATTTAGCGGTATTTTAGCAAAGCAAAGCGTTTCAGCATTCCCCAATCTACGACAAGGGCTGTCAATCTACACCCAAACACCAAAACAACGGTGCGATGATTTAATTTATTTAATATTTAAAGAAATTGCTGAAAGCCGGCATGAAGATTTATCCGTGCTCAATTTTATTCACAAAGCTAATACGCTATAGGAGATAGACATGTGCAGCGCTGCGGTTGATAACACAAAATACAGAGAAATTCCTGTCGTCAAAGGCCTCCCCTTTATTGGCAACACGCTTGAAATGGCTAAGGATCCAGCAGCCTTTTTCGTTCGTGCTTATAAAGAATATGGCCCTGTATTTAAGATAAATGTTTTTGGCCGGGAAAGTTTGATGATTGCTGGTACTGAAGCCGCCCTCTTCATGACCATGCGCGATGGTCGGGAAAAACTGCGCTCTAAAGAGTTTTGGGACGAGTTCCGTCAGTTCCATGGCGCGAGCCGTATCATGACTGGCTCAGATGGAGAGATTCATCAAAAATTTAGACGCATCATGCGCAATGGCTTTTCCCGCGAAGCTGTTCGGGGTCGTTATCATGTTCTGTCTGGCACAATTGATGACTCCATTAAAAGCAAATGGTTAACAGGAAGCAATGTTCCAGTTCTTGAGTCATTTCAATATATGATTGTTCAAGAATTAGGGGAAATCCTGACAGGTTCAGCACCCTTAGAATATGTGCGCGACATACGTATGAATATTCTATATCTGCTCAACACTCTGGTCACGAAACAACGGCCAAAATTTTTCCTGCATTTCCCAACCTTCAAAAAACATAATCGCCGCTTTAATGAGTTAAGCGAAAAAATGATTGAAGAGTTTAAAGCTCATGCGGAAAATGGCACTTTGCCAAACAATCTACTTGGCGACATTATGCGCGCGCATGCTGAATATCCTGACCTCATCCCTGAGTCAGATTTATCATTACTGCTCACAGGCCCCTATGTTGCTGGTTTGGATACTGTTGCCAACACATTGGCTGCCACTGTTTATGGTATTTTGAAAACGCCTGGCCTTGTTGAGCGTGTACAAGCTGAAGCCGACGCGCTTTTTGCAAAAGACACGGTCACGGAAAATGATATTCGCGAATTAAGAGTGATTGCTGGCAGCATCCGAGAAGCTATGCGCTTATGGCCGATTGCGGTGGCGCAAATGCGTACAGCGGTTGAAGATTTTGAGTTTGAAGGCTGCCTCATTCCAAAAGATGAGACCCTTTATGTCGGAACCAGTGTGCCGCATTTTATGGAAGAATATTTCCCAGAGCCTGAAAAATTTGACCCTGAGCGTTTCTTTGATGAGCGCGCAGAGCATAACCAGCCGGGTGTTTATTCACCCTTTGGTCGTGGGCCGCATACCTGCTTAGGTCAAAACCTAGCTGAAGTTTTAATGGGGACAACAATTGCGCGGCTTTTCCACAGATTGGATATGTCGCTCATCAGCCCTGATTATGTTTTAGAAACGAAATCAGCCCCTACGCCTGGGCCAGCAACCAGCTTTAAAGTTGTTGTGAATGGCGAGAGAAAGCCTGCAAAACAACTTGTTCCTGAAGTGATGCCAGAAGCAGAGGCCACACAGGACGCTTAATCCATTACACATTTAAAGATGATACAAAGAGGAGAAAGATCATGAGTCAAGTTAAGGAAATCGAGCGCATTCAAACCGGCGATGAGCTGGAACGTTGCCCATTTCCCATACCTTACGGGTGGTTCTGCGTGCAGTTCTCACACGAATTAGAGGTTGGGCAAATTAAAGTCGAGAAAGTTTTCGGCAAAGAATGGGTAATCTTTCGTGGAGAAGACGGTTCAGTCGGCATGACTGACCCCTATTGCCCACATTTGGGTGCGCATTTAGGTCATGGCGGCGAAGTGCATGGCAATAATATTCGCTGCCCTTTCCACCATTGGCAGTTTGATTCTGAAGGTTGGTGTAAAGAAATTCCATATGGCAAGGTTATGCCTGGTATTTGCAAAAAGAAGCCGGTTTTAAAAGCGCTTCCGATTGTTGAAAAATACGGCATGATTTTTGCTTGGTACCACCCAGAAGAAGCTGCGCCCATGTGGGAGCTGCCTGTTGTGGAAGAGTTTGAAAGCCCTGAAAACCATGTCGATGTGCGTTATCACTCATGGGATATTGGAACCTGCATTCAAGAAATTGCGGAAAACTCAGTGGATACGCCGCATTTGAAATTCTTGCATGGGGCGCCAATCATTCCAGATGTGGAATATTCTTATGACGGCCCAATCTCAAAATATGACATTATGTCAGGCTATATTTTTGGTACAGGCTATGGACCAGGTATTTCTGAAACACGTCACTGTAAGGACGATGTGCAAATGCTGATGTTCGCGCTATCAACACCTGTTGATGCAGAGCTCACCCGCACCCGCATGGCTTTTGTGTGGAAGAAATATGATGAAGGTTCTGAAAATGCAAAAATTGCAGAACATCTTTATCACCATTCAATCGGTGAAGCCGAAGGTGAGGACTCAGCTGGCTTTGAGTCTGTTGACCTGATTGTTTGGGACAATAAAAAGTTCCGTCCAAACCCATTACTTTGTGATGGTGATGGACCAATTTTGCGGTTCCGTGAATATTTCTCTCAATTCTACATTGAGGATAAAAAAGCAGCGGCTGAATAAGCGCATTTATATAAAAAGAAAATGGGCATATTTTCATATGCCCATTTTTTTATTCTGATTTAACTTTTGAGAGGGTTTTAGAACCCATCTGGCCTGATAACGGCGTCTGTCCCGCCGTCAATCCACAACACAGCGCCATGCATATAGGCAAAATCATCGCCCAGCATCAGACAAATCATTTTGGCAATTTCTTCAGGTGCCGCCACCCGATTAAGCGGGATTGGTATTTGTTTAACCAAATCTCCAATCTGAGGGTGGTCACGCGCCCCTGCAAATAAAGGCGTTTCCGTTTGACCGGGCGCAATCGCGTTCAGACGCACATTTGCCTCACCCCACATCCCTGCCCTTTGACGCACAGCCCGCGCCACCGCATGTTTGGATAGCCCATAAATTGAGCTTGCCGTGGCATCTCCAATAAGCGCCATAGCTTTGTCCTCTTCATGCGCAAGTAACGCCTGTATAATAGGATTATCAGGGCTATCTACCATTTGCGCTGAATTAGAGCTGACCGCAACCACGCGCGCGCTTTCACTCTTTTGCAGCGCGGGAAACAAGCCATCAAGCAAGTCAACCGTGCCAAAATAATTAACCCGCGCCACAATTTGGCCCTCGGTCAAATGACCGCCCAAACCTGCCGCTGTGACAAGACCGTCAATCACACCACCTGTCAGCTGCAACACTTCATCAATAGCTTGCTGACGACCAGAAGGTGTTGATAAGTCCGCATTCACATCAGCATTTTTCAAGTCAACGGAAATAATTTTATGCCCATCGCGGCTTAAAATATCAGCAACACAGGCACCTATGCCAGAAGCTGCACCAGTGATTACAATCTGTCCCATAATCCCCTCTTTGTTAAATCCCCTATGGTAAAATCTTAGCCACCCGATTGTCATATTTGACAATCTTCACCACAACATTTGTTTCAACATTAACAACATGCGATAGGGATAAAATTTCTTTACTTGTTATATCATTTAAATGTTCAAGTGACTCAAATAAACCAATAGCCAGAATATCAAAACGACCAAGCGTGATAATCACCGCGCCAATAATTTCAAGCGCGGCTAACTGACTTGCTACCTCGCGAATTTTGTCTTGCTCAACTTTAATCCCCAAATAGCATAATAAGGGCGTGTCGAGGCTCGTAATATTGGTAACGGCAGTAATCCGCATCAAATTATCAGCCTCAAGGCGTTTAATGCGCGCCCGAATCGTACCTTCAGTGCAATCAAGCTGGGCCGCAATATTACGATTGCTCAAACGCGCATCCTCAGACAAGAGCCGCATAATATCCAAATCAAGCTGATCAATAGCAATTGTTTTCATCAGATTGGCGCCACATCAAATTTATATTTTACAATATCTACTGCAATAGCTGGCTCAAGCCCGCTCACCCCTTCTACCTTTGAAATTTTATCCAGCAAAATTTGTGAAACGGCGGTCATATCTTCTAACGCAACCAAAACCTGAATTTCATGCTTACCCGCACATATTTGAACAGAGGAAAGCTCATGAATAGCTGCCAAATCCTCTGCCACTTCTTCAATGTTACGACCTTTAACATCAACACCAATTGGCAATAAAACATTATGATTAAGTGCAGAAAAATCAGAAACAGCGACAATTTTCATGGCTTTGGCATTTTCCATGCGCCGAATGCGGGTGGCCACTATCGATGTCGAAACACCAAGCTCATCGGCAATGCGCTGGTTGCTCGCGCGCCCATCAGCTTTTAGCATCTCAATAATTTTTATATCAAGTTCACTAAATTCATACTGATTGGTTTTTGAATTACTCATAATAAAGCGCTCGCCTTAAGTGTTTTGCACTTTTGGTTCACGCGGCAATCCCATAGCATGCTCAGACACAATATTGCGCTGGATTTGATTGGTGCCACCATAAATTGAATCTGCCCGTGCTTGTAAATACATTTGCGGAATGCCTTCAAAAAGATAATCTCCCGCATCGGTCATTTCGCCTGTTAAGCCAATCACATCCATGCCGAGCTGGGTCAAGTTTTTGTGCCAAGCCGACCAGTATAATTTATATGTCATCGCGGCGGGTTGCAGCTGCGAATTATCATCATCAGACAGCATGCGTAAGGCACTATGGCGCATCACTTTCAAGCCTGTATAGGCCTCGCCAATACGCTGGCGGATAAGCGGGTCATTCATTTTGCCATTTTGCTTAGCCTGCTCAACAATCATCGAAAATTCAGCAATAAAGCTCATCAACTGTCCCAAAGTGCCAACACCGCGCTCAAAAGCCAGCAGTCCCATCGCAACGGCCCACCCATTGCCGACACCACCCACCACATTTTCTTCAGCCGTGCGCGCGCCATCAAAAAATGTTTCGTTAAATTCTGCATCACCGGTGATTTGCTTAATCGGGCGAATGGTGATGCCCTCCTGGTCAATCGGCACAAGCAAGAAAGATAACCCCTTCGAGCCTTTTGAACCTGGTTCTGTGCGCGCCAGAACAAAAATCCAATTCGCAAAATGCGCCATTGAGGTCCAGATTTTTTGCCCCTCAATCACCCACTCACCATCGACAAGCGTGGCTTTGGTTTGAATATTCGATAAGTCGGAACCCGCATTGGGCTCAGAATAACCCTGCGCCCAAATCACATTGCCCGCGACAATATCAGGCAAAAATTGTTGCTTTTGCTTGTCCGAACCAAAATGCAAAATCGTTGGTCCAGCTAATTCAACGCCAATATGGCCAATCCGACCAGGCGCGCCTGCCCGTGCATATTCTTCAGCAAAAATAACCTGCTCTGCGAGCGATGCCGCGCGGCCACCAAATTCTTTTGGATAACCAATCGCGCTCCAGCCTGATTTGCCCAAATGCTTTTCCCATTCAAGTCGCTTTTCCAGCTGATTAGACATGCTGGTTTCGCCGCGCAGGCTGGCAAATTCACCTTGAAGGTTTTCTTCAAGCCATGTGACAACCTCGTCACGGAACTCTTCTTCTTTATCTGTAAAACCGAGCTTCATAATTAACCTTAAAAACGATTAGATGAAAAAACATAATCAGCCAATTTTTCGCGGTGCAATTCAGGCGAACCTAAAATATGCGAACTTGTGCGCGCGCGCTTGAAAAATAAATGCGCCATACATTCCCAAGTGAACCCCATGCCACCATGTAATTGTATGCCATGAGCGGCATTTTTACTAAACGCCCGTGTGCAAACAATCGAAGCTGTTGACGCCGCCACTGATAATTCAGCTTCGTCTTCAATAGCGGTGCAAACGGCATACCAAGCCGCAGATTTTGCCGCCTCTAGCAAGACCATCATATCTGCTAGGCGATGCTTCACAGCTTGAAAGCTACCAATGGGACGCCCAAACTGAACACGGTCTTTGGCATAAGTATTCGTCAAATTCATCACGCCCTCAGCCGCACCCATTTGCTCAACCGCCAACATAATACGCGCATAATCAAATAGTTTCGCAATATTTTCGCCACGAGCAGGCATGATGTTTTCAGGCGCAATGGCGACATTCTCAAACCGCACATCACCCACGGGCCGCGTTAAGTCCATAGCTGTTTTAGGGGTTATCTCAACCCCTTCTTGTTTGGCATCAACAATAACCAATTTTGGCCCATCATCAGACTTGCAAAGCACAATAATATGGTCCGCAAACTGGGCATATTGCACCATAATAGACTGACCATTAAGCGTACCCGTTTGGGATAATTCAGCCGCATAAGTATCAGCTGAAAAATGACCGGAGCAATCCAGATAAGCGAGTGTTGCAATTTTTTCACCAGCGATGAGCGCAGGTAAATATGTTTCTTTTTGTGCTTGAGACCCGCACAAATCAAACGCATAGCCAGCCATTACGATTGACGCGTAAAACGGCGTTGGAATTAAAAACTGGCCAAGCGCTTCTTGCACAATTGCCAATTCAACGAAACTTAAACCAGACCCGCCATATTCTTCAGCAAAAGAGGTGCCACCAAGCATTAACTCTTTGCAAAGCAGCTCCCATGCCGCGCGGTCATAGCCATCCTTTTCGATAACATCATAAAGGCGGTTACGGTCGCCCATTTCCTGCAAAGCAGAAAACACTGTATCGCGAATGAGTTTTTGCTCATCTGTGAAATTAAATTGCATAGCTTATCCAATATAGCTTACTGATTGCCGCTCTCTTTGATTTTAAGCTCTGTCGTTTTAACTTCCTTATTAAACTCGGCATAAAACTGAGCAAAATAATTACGGAAAGGCAAAATCGGACCATCGCCATCACATATTGACGGGCGCGGCATATATTTCTGGCGGTCCCAAACCACTTTATCTTGGTCGAGCTGCTTGCAAATATCACGCTTAAGAGCTTTTGAAAGATTGGCCATTGGCCCTTCAGCCTCTACTTTGGGTTGTGTGAAGGCAAAGCGCACATGCGTTTTATCACGCGCTATTGGCGTCACACCTGAAACCAGCAAGGTTTCTGAAATCCCTGAAAATTTTGTCCAAGATTGCCCCGCGCCAACAGTTCCATATGAAATCTCACCATCAACTTCACCTTTTGGTGTGCCCATTTTTGACTTAACGGAAGCATTGCGGCGATGGCCGTCAAAATTAAAATCATAATTCGGCATTTCTGGCACGCCGTGAATATATTTAAAATGCGCCGCGTCTACGCCATTTTCAGCCATATTTTGGATGGGGCCATGCACAATCCACTCATGGCGCTCAAACTCTGTCCAATCCGGATGCCCCACCTCTTCAAAAACATCAATATCGTATGATGGCGCCTCATTTTCTGGATGATACCAAACCCAAATAAATTTGTTCTTTTCCTGAACTGGCCATTGGCGGTCACATTTACGCGCCGCTGATGGCGGCACTTTGGTTGCATATGGCACATCAACCACGCTGCCGGTTTCATTATAAGTCCAAGCATGAAACGGGCATTCAAGGTCATTACCTTGCACGCGCCCGCCATAACCCATATGCGCACCCAAATGGCGGCAATAAGCATCAATGATACGCGGCTGACCATCTTCACCGCGCCATAAAACCAATTGCTGCTCAAAATATTCAAGCGGCTTTACTTCACCAACCGCCAAATCATCTGAATAACAAACCACAAACCAACCATAAGGCATGGGCAGTTTATCAAGATTGCGCTGCTCCATCGTGCCACGATTAGGAATATCAGCTACCCGCCATTGCGCCAGCTCTTCGCCGCGCAAACCTTCAAGCATTTGCCATACAGCAACTGGTGGGGTACGGGCATCAATTTCATTATTGCTCATTTTAATCTCCTAAGTTGAAAACGCGTTTTGCATTTTCTCTCAAAAATTTTGGCCAAACTTCCTCTTTAAAAGGAACATTTTCTAAATCACTAAAAATACGCTCAAGACTCAAACCCATTGGAAAATAACCAGCATAAATAATCCGGTCAGAACCGCGTGATGTATTCGCATAATCAATAATTGATTTTGGATAATAACGCGGCGCAAAAGCGCTCGTTGAATAATAAAGGTTCGGATATTTAATCATCAGCTTAATCGCCAAATCTTCCCATGGCTCAGCCCCATGACGCATCATAATTTTAAGCTCAGGGAAAAACCAGCACACCTCATCCAACAACTCAACACGTTGGGTCGCCAATGGAATACGCGGACCTGGTACACCCACATTAATTGCAATAGGAATATCCATTTCCACACAAGCTGCATAAAACGGGTAAAGGTGTGGGTGATTAATCGCAACTTGAGGCACAGTTCCAGCCGGAAAAACACTTAAAGCTTTAATGCCATATTCTTTATGTAAACGCTTCACACGGCGAATTTCATCCATGCCGTCATTTGGGTTAATCGGCACATCAAAAAAGAAACGGTCCGGATAATTATTATAGGCTTTCATCGAGGTTTCATCTTCGCTAAAGCCAATCATCGCTTTTTCAATATTAAACTTGTCCATTTGCTCAACAGTCCAAGCCACAAAGTCATCAACCTTGCCCGTTTCTGGAATATCCTTAAACATATATTGAGCGGGCATCTTAAAAGCATCGCGACTTTCCTGATCATTCAGCAAAGGTCGAAAACTTTCATACCACTCAGAGCGGTCTTCCTGCACCGGAATTCCCATCATCGTTTCAATAACACCAATATCTTTTGGAAATGCCATTCTTATTCCTTTAAAAGTTCGTTCTCATAGTTCGAAATTAGAGTTCAGAGTTTAAATATTTTGCCCGCAAAATCTTTTTCTCGATTTTTTGCATCGCATTATAGGTAAACACATCTTTCGCGATGATAATTTCGCTTGGCACTTTATATGCCGCCAAATTTTCTTGCGCAAAAGCCATTAGTTCATCGCTGGTTAAGCTTTCATCGGCAGGGCTGACGACAATAACCAACCGCTCCCCTAGCCGCTCATCAGGCGCCCCAAAGGCTGCCATCTCTTTGACTTTCGGGTTTTGCGATAAAGTTTGCTCCACCTCAACACAATAAATATTTTCACCCGCCGAAATCACCATATCGGTCTTACGGTCAATAATGAAAAGATAATCATCATCATCACGAAAGCCGATATCACCGGTTTTCATCCAGCCATCAATTAGCACCTCAGCTGTTGCATCTGGGCGCTTATGATAGCCTTTCATGATTAGCGGGCCGCGTGCGTAAATTTCACCGCTTTCATAATTGGGTAAATCTTCGCCATTTTCGCCAACAATACGCACATCAACCATTGGAAAAATCTGACCAGAACTATCGGGCTTTTTAGCAAATGCTTCGCCGTTTGAAGAGCTAATCGCGCCCGTTGTTTCCGTCATGCCATAGCCCGCACCCAAAACAATATTAGGAAACGCTTCTTGTAACGCCTCAATTAAATTCAATGGAAAAGCTTGCCCACCGCAAGAAATTGACCGCACTGAAGACAAGTCATAATCGGTTTCTTTCATGGCATTTAAAATATCCCAATGCATGGCAGGCACACCACCAATTGAGCTAATCTTTTCTTTTTCAGTCAGGCGCAAAAGCTCTTTACCATCCCAACGGTCCATCAAGACCAGCTTATTCCCGCCAAATAAGGCCGTTAAAAACACGGATGTGCAGCCACTCATATGAAACAACGGAAACACCATCAAGCTGACTGTTTGTGGCAAATGCTTTGCTAGCTCCTCAACTGAAATCTCATAAGCCATTGCAATGCGTGTAAAAGCTTCTTCCAAAGCCATTTGCGTATTCATCATGCCTGAGACAAGACTACGATGACAAATCACCGCTGCCTTGGCGCGCCCTGTTGTGCCAGAGGTGAAAAACAAACATGCCGTATCATCAGGCAAAATTTCTGGCATTGAAAAACCAGAATCACTTGCACAAGCTAAAGCAAAAGACTCGTCGCCCACCGCTTGTTCAGCAATCAATCCAGGCAACTCACAACCAGCTTCGCGTAATAATGCCATTCGCTTTTCATCACATAGCAAAAAGACGCTGTCACCATCCTCGACAGCGTTGAGCATGGTTTGCCCCTCGCCTTTGCTGTTCACCAAAACCGCGACCGCGCCAATTTGCAAAACTGCCGTGAAGGCTATCATCCACTCAGCACAATTTTTCATCGCTATTGCGACATGCTGTTTGGGCTGCACATTGGCGACATTTTGCAACCAACCAGAAAGCGCATCGACTTTTTTATAGTATTCACCAAAAGTCATGCGCAAATCACCAGATACGATAAACTCAGCATCAGTAAATTCTGCGCGCGACTTATCAAGCGCCTTAACCATATTTTGCGGTGCGTTTTTGAACACACGCATGGTTACGCCGTCTATCTCGGTTTCCATAAATTCGTAGGGCGCGCCAGGAGCAGCCAAACTTGCGGCTATGGGATTCAAATTTTTCATAAAATTTATCTGTTACGTGCTGTTTAAAACTTATATAATATGATTATATTACGAAACCAAACAATTATTTGCAAGATTTTATATCAAATGCGTATTATAGCTAAGTCAATTTTACGCATAATTCACAGAAATCAAAAATTTCAGTGAAACTTAAGAACAGAGAGAGGGTATCATGTTATCACAAAAAACAGCACTCATATCAGGCGGCAGCGATGGCATCGGACGTGCCATTGCTGAAACTTTTGCTCAAGCCGGCGCGCATGTCATTATTTGCGCCCGCTCGAAAGACAAACTTGAAGCAACCCAAAAAGCCATTCAAGACGCTGGCGGTAATTGCACTATAGAGGTTTTGGATTTATCTGACGCCCGCGCATTTGGTGCTTTGGTTGATAAATACGCCAAAAATGGCTTAGATATTCTCATCAATAATGCCCCGCATGTTGGCTATGGCATGATAAGCGATACTGATTTGGATGACTTTCAGGTCAACTTCTCCATCAATGTCAACGCGGCTTATGCAGGCATTCAGGCCGCGATGAAACATATGGCTAAAAAAGGTGGGTCGATAATCAATATTTCCTCCATTAATGGCGCACGCGCCATGCAGGGCATGTCTGGATACTCCGCTTCAAAAGCAGCACTAGACCACTTAACCCGTGCGGCTTCTATGGAAGGTGCGCGACAAAACATTCGTGTTAATGGAATCGCGCCTGGCCCAATCATGACACCCGGCACGGAAGTCTTTTTCAACTCAGACCCAGCTGCTGGAGAAGCAATCGCAAACGCCAACCCAATGGGGCGCATCGGCAACCCAAAAGAGGTCGCGCAAGTTGCCCTCTTCCTAGCTTCTGATATGTCCTCTTATGTTAACGGCGCCATCATTCCGGTTGATGGCGGCAAAGCTAACGAACTCCATGTTCCCCAATAATTAAGTGTTGAAAGGAATTTAATCATGTCTCTACAAGGTAAAACTGCCATTGTAACTGGTGCCGCGCAAGGTATCGGCGCAGCCATTGTTCATAAATTAGCTGAAGAAGGCGCGCAGGTCGCAGTGATCGATTTAAATTTAGAAGCCGCTCAAGCAGTTGTTGACGCCCTTGAGCAATCTGACAAACATCTTGCCCTTGCCGCCAATGTTGGCAAAAGCAAAGATGTGATTTCTACAATCCGTAAAGCCAGAGAGGTGTTTGGCAAAATCGACCTCGTGGTCAATAATGCAGGCATTGGGCAAGCGCCAGAGGACGGCTCGGATAAATTTTATGAGGCGATGGGCAAGCGCAATGAAGAGTTAGCCGCGGGCAAGGACTCGAAAATTTTCGTTGACCACCTTATCCATATGGAGGATGCAGGTTGGCAAGGCGTCATGGATGTCAATCTGAATGGCGCTTTTTATGTCTGTCGCGAAGCCGTGCGTATCATGGCAGAAGATGGTCGCGGGGGTTCAATTGTTAATATTTCTTCAACCTCTGCCCAGTCAGGTGAAGGCTCACCACATTATGTGACTTCCAAAACTGCCCTTGTGGGCCTCACACGTCAATTAGCGCGCGAAGTTGCACCGCGTGGTATTCGGGTTAATGCCGTTGCGCCCGGGCCAACCAATACGCCGATTATGCAGGGCATTCCTGAGCAGTGGATTGCTGATATGGAAAACGCTATTCCCCTCGGCCGCATGGCTGAACCGAAAGAAATTGCCGCTGCAGTAGCGTTCTTATTATCCGATGAGGCCTCTTTTGTGACTGGCAGCCTGTTAGCAGCCAATGGCGGGTCTTATTATTTCTAATCCGTCATTATTATGATGTCTTATCAAGCAGAAATTCTCTGTCTTGTGAAATCGTGCGGGATGCTTTTAACAAAAAGAAGCATCCCGGTACCACTGGCAAAAGCACTGTGAAAAGCGCCAAGCGGATTGGGTGTTGAATGGTTTCATTTAGCATGACCGCAAAATCCCCCCGCCCGTTTTGTGCAATGTTTTCTAAATAATCAATTGAAAAACCAGCAAACTGAACGCCAAGCGCCAGACCAGAAAAAGTTAATGAAAAAGCCCAAAGGGAAGTTGCCGTCGCCCGCATTTTAGAAGGCAGCAAATCTTGTAAGGAAGCTTGCACACCAATCACCCAGCCGCCGCCAAGCAAACCAGCAGGAATGGCCAATAAAGTTGCCATTTCAGGGCTTGGTGCAAAGCTAATACCCATCATAAAAAAGCCAGACGCGACTAAACCATAGGCTGAAAGCATTAAGGGCCATTTTGGGTTTTGAGCGCTTAACCGGTCACTTAAATATCCCAAAACAACCGCGCCCAAAATCCCTGCCACAACAGAGGGAAAACCATATCGCGAATTAGCTTCGGTGAGGTCCAAACCAAATGAGCGAACAAAAAGGGTGGGCGCCCATATGCCAAAACCATATCCAGCAAAACCGCCACAGATTGTCCCAAAAACCATATACATATAGCTTTTACAGGCAATGAGCGAAGGAACAGATTTTTTAAGCGACCCCCAAACATCTGCATCAGCTGCAATTTTACCACCCGGATCCATACGCCCGCGTGCAGGCTCTTTAACAGTGATATAAGCAATTGCCGCTACAAAAATGCCCGGTGCGCCCAGCAAAATAAACGCCCAACGCCAATCCAGTGCATCAGCAATCGCCGCACCGCCAACCATGCCAGTAAGCTGCCCCAAATAAACCCCAAAATTAAGAATAGCAAAAGCTAAGGCGCGGCGACGCGGTGGGAAATAATCAGATAAAAGCGAAAACGCTGGCGCTAAAAATGCAGCCTCGCCGACCCCAACGCCAATCCGTGACAGAGCAAAAATAGCTGGCGTTTCAGCCAAACCGCTCAAAACTGTAAAGAAGCTCCACAACACCGCGCCGATACAAATGATACGTATCCGATTATATTGATCAGCCAAAACCGCAATCGGAATTGCCAATATTGTGTAGAAAAAAGCAAAGGCAGGGCCAATGAGAAACCCCATATAAGTATCTGAAACTTCGAAGCTATCTTTAATTCTCTCTAACAATCCTGATGCAACATAACGGTCCGTTACATTCAGCATATATAAAACCACCATTGCGAAGAGAACATACCAAGCATAACGCCGACTATCTTTTTCAGAAACCATTTCACTCATTTTCAAAAACCCATTTCAAGTTCAACGCAAATCTGCATGCGCTTTCGACATTTATCACATGAACAGACAAGAAGTCGCACAAAAACACTGCGCACTCGTGATAAAAAATACTAGAAACCCTTTTTCTTTTATTTTATAATCTGATTATATTTTTATTGGGTGGAAGATTTATGTCAACACAAAGCGTTACAAGTCCGTTTTCAAAGTGGTCTCTAAATAAACTTGAGCTGAAAAACCGGATTATAAAAACAGCAACTTTTGAAGGCCTTGCCCCAGCAGGCATGCCAGGCGAAAAACTGGCTAAATTTCATGAACGATTTGCCGAGGGCGGCAGTGGTATTGTGACAGTTGCCTATGGTGCCGTAAATAATGATGCGCGCACTTTTGACGACCAAATGTGTATGCTCGAAGATGATGTGATTGAGCAGCTTAAAAATGTGACAGCTGGTATTCATCAACATGGTGCCGCCGCCTCTATCCAGCTTGCGCATTGCGGCATGCAAACCAAATATAGTAAATTATCATCGAAGTATTTTTCCAAAGGCGCCTCTTATGGCATCAATACTTATGGCCTCTTTGCTGGCATCCCTTTTGTCAAACCGCTAACGGAAAGCGAGATTGAACAAATTGTTGCCGATTATGCGACTTCGGCGCAGCGCGCTATTGAAGCTGGTTTCGACATTGTTGAGCTGCATATGGGGCATGGTTATTTATTTTCGCAATTCCTATGCCCTGCTGTAAACCGTCGTAAAGACAAGTTTGGTGGTAGCATTGAAAACCGCGCACGCTTCCCGCTTATGGCTGTGCGTGCGGTACGAGAAGCCGTGGGCCCAGATATTCCGATTATTGTTAAGCTCAATGTAAAAGATGGGTTTGAAGGTGGCCTCACGCTAGAGGATTCGATTCAAGTCGCCAAAATGGTAGAAACTGATGGCGCCGCCTCAATGTTGGTCCTTACAGGCGGTTTTAGCTCAAAAAATCCAATGTATTTATTTCGCGGTAAATCGCCGATTAAGCCGCTCATCAAAATGCAGAAGAATTTCATTAATAAGCTTATCTACACATTAGCCGCGCGTAATTTTCCGGATATGCCGTTTAAAGAGATGTATTTTCTGGAAAATGCAAAAAAAATTCGCGCAGAAGTGAAAATGCCAATTGCCCTTGTTGGCGGCATTAAGTCATTGGAAAGCTTTGAGAAAACAATGCAAGAAGGGTTTGATGCGATAGTCTTAGGGCGCGCACTCATCAATCAACCTGACTTGCCTAATCTTTACAAAAACAAGGATACTGCGGTATCTAATTGTATATCGTGTAATCGTTGTGTTGCACATATTGATGCGGATGATGGGGTCGTTTGCCCATTATTAACGGAAGAATTGGAACTGACTGCATAAAGGAGCAGAGGTATTAAAATGGCAAAAACTGCAGATTACGGCATTGGAGAATTTACATACCCACGCGGGTGGTTCATGATTGCTGAATCATCTGAGGCGACAAACAAGCCAACAAGCTTGACCTATTTTGGTGAAGAAATGGTCATGTATCGTGGCGAAAGCGGTCGTGTGGTTCTGATTGAAGCTTATTGCCCGCATATGGGGACACATTTCGCTAAAAACGAAACCTCATATGTTGTGACGACTGGCAAGCATATTGACGGAGACGGTATTCGTTGCCCATATCATGGCTGGCGTTTTAACCCTGAAGGGCAATGTGACGATATTCCTTATTCCCCTGCCCCCATTCCCAAAACAGCCTGTGTTAAAAGCTGGCCAACACGCGAATGGGGTGGGTGTATTTTCATGTGGTATGATCCTGAAAACGGGCAGCCAGATTATGAGCTTCCCGACCTGCCTGAATGGGAAGACCCAGCATGGGTAAATTGGAAAATAGACCATTTGGGTGTGTTGGAATGCCATCCACAAGAAATTATCGATAATATGACCGACAAAGCGCATTTGGGCCCCATTCACGGCTCAAAAGACATGGAATATTTCGAAAATGAAATTAACGACCATGTAATTGTTCAGCGACTAGCTGCGGGGCATGAAACATTGGCCGAAGGTGTTATGTATAATGACACATGGTATACAGGCCCAAGTATTCTGCTGTCTCGCATGTTGGGGGATCACCCTTCCCTTATGCTGATTACGCATACACCAGTTGAAGACGGTGTCGTACGGGCATGGCATGCGCTATTGGTTAAATCACCAAATGCGGAAGCAACGGAAGAAGACACAGCCGTAGCACGCCAGTATCAAGAAGCTAGCCGCCTTGCTTTCTTGCAAGATTTCGAGATTTGGGCCAATAAAAAACCCTGTCTGCAAATCATGCAAGTTGTTGGTGACGGGCCATTTGGTAAAGCGCGTCAATGGTATAAACAATTTTACAACCCACGCGAAATGGCTAAAGGGGTTCAAGAAAAAATTAACGGTGTTTATGTAACAAAGGGCACCTCAAGAGACCCTTTCTAAAACATCTAAACTCTCTAAAACGCCCTTTCTGTGAAAGGGCGTTTTTCTTTTATCCACTTCATTCATATGCTAGATTGTGTTCAGGGGGATATATAAATGAACAATAAAAAACTGCGCGTAAGAGTCAAAGCGATATTTGGTTTGGCTTTCATATTTTTCTTGCCATTAATTGCCATCACTTCCTGCACAGAACGTGAGCAAAAAAAGGCCGAAAAAATAGACCCGGCAGATGCGCCAATCACTACATCTCAAGAAAAAAAGGTTGAAAACAACCCAACCAAAAATGCCTATTTTGGTGATTTTCATGTCCATACGGGCAATTCGTTCGATGCCTATATTTTTTACACCCGCACAACGCCTGAAGATGCTTATCGCTATGCGCGCGGACAAACCATTCGCCACCCTCTAACATATAAACTCAATCTCACAACCCCACCGCTCGATTTCCTAGCCGTTACCGACCATGCCGAATATATGGGGATATTGAAAGCCATCAACGAAACAGACCACCCGATTTCAAAAGCACCCAATGCCCAAGATATGTTTAGCTTTGATGGTGATAAAATATTCGCCGCCTTCTCTCTTATCGGGAATTCCATCCGCACTGGTAATATCTATGATGATTTTTATGACGCCGATATTATTGAAAGCACTTGGAAACGCACACAAGAAATTGCCGATGAATTTTATGAGCCTGGCAAATTCACAACTTTCAAAGGCTATGAATATACCGCCACGCGTCCAATCATGGGTGAAGACCAAACCGATACATTTACCGGCGGCAATTTGCACCGCAATATTATTTTTAAAGACGCCGCGCCAAAGGATGTCTTTGGGTCTTTGCAATCCCCTAACCCTGAAGATTTATGGGATTGGATGGATAAAAATCGCGCCAATGGCATAGATGTCATTTCTATTCCGCATAATTCAAATGTGTCGAATGGCGAGATGTTTTCTCTAAAAACATATTACGGAAAAAATATTGATAAAGCCTATTCACAACAGCGTTTGCGCAATGAGCCGATTGTCGAGATTACGCAAGTCAAAGGCACATCCGAAACCCATCCCGCGCTTTCACCAACTGATGAGTGGAGCAATTTTGAGCTTTATGAATATCTTTTATCCTCAGAGGTTAAGTCCAAAATCAATGGTAGCTTTGTGCGTGAAGCCTTAGCAAACGGCATCGGTTTGGAAGAGGCCGGCAAAGGCAATCCCTATAAATTTGGTCTCATTGGCTCAACCGACTCGCATGTTGCTGCTGGCTCTTATGACGAGGATTATTACTGGTCCAAAGTTGGGCTGGTTGATGGCACTAAGGTAAGTCGCGGTTCAGTGGCAGGTTATTTTAACAAAAGCTGGGAAAATTATGAACCTGAGGTGCAGGTGGATTTGTGGTTTGGCCGCTGGGGCGCGTCTGGCTATGCTGGGATTTGGGCGAGCCAAAACACGCGTGAATCCTTATTTGAAGCCTTGCAGAACCGCGAAACATTCGCCACCACAGGCACACGCATTCGGGTACGCCTTTTTGCAGGATATGATTATGACGCAACTCTTTTGTCTGACCCAAAGCTTCTTGAAAAAGCCTATCAATATGGCGTGCCAATGGGCGGTGAATTAACTGCACGCTCTGACCGCGCCCCTACTTTGCTGGCATGGGCCATGCGTGATCCATATGCAGCCCCCTTGCAACGTTTGCAAATTGTCAAAGTCTGGTACGCAGACGGCACGCCGCAAGAAAAACTATTCGATGTCGCATGCTCTGACGGTTTGACACCAGACCCACAAACCCATCGCTGTCCTGATAATGGCGCGAAAGTAGATATCTCAGATTGCTCCATCACCAAAGATAAAGGTGACCCTGAATTGAGCGTCGCTTGGCAAGACCCTGAGTATGACGGGGCCCAGTCCGCCGCTTATTATGTAAGGGTATTGGAAAATCCAACCTGTCGCTGGTCAACATGGGACGCCGTCAATGTGGGGGCAGAACCTAATCCGATGTTTCCAAAAACCATTCAGGAGCGGGCATGGTCCTCACCAATATGGGTAAATGCAAATTGATGAAAAAAATACTCCAATCTCCCTTTTTTGCGTTTGTTTTGATTGGCTTCGCACTTTTCGCAATAGACAGTGCATATCAAAGGTTTCAAGGCGAACAAGCGTATAAAATCGAATTAACCCAAGCCAGTCTTGAACGCCTGGCCATGCTTTACGCTAAACAACAAAATCGTGATGTTGATGAGGAAACCTTACGCCAGCTTATTCGCGCGCATGTCGAAGAGCAGGCCTTGTCGCGTGAAGCAATGCGTCGTGGTTTAGATGAAGATGACACGATTATAAGACGCCGCTTGGCGCAAAAAATGAAATTCATTATTGAAGACAAATATGACCCTGAGCCAATCAAACAAGAAGAGCTACGCGCATATTATGATAAAAACAAAGCCCGCTATGCAACCCCTCTGCTGTTGAGTTTTGAGCATATTTATTTCAATCCGCGAAATAATGAAAAAATATATGAGCGCGCACATGAAATTCAGGCGCAGGTGAATACTGGGCAAGACTGGCGTGAAACTGGCGACCCCTTTATGCTTGAAAGACGTTATGAGCGACAAAGCTTGAATGACATTAATAAAAACTTTGGCGCTCATTTCACCCGCGAAATTGAAAACTATATGCCAGAGAAAAACCAATTTGGTCCTCCCATTGGTTCAGCTTATGGGCTGCATCTGGTACGCATTATTGAGCGTCAAGCGCCAATAGAAAAATCTTTTGATGAGGTGCGCGACCAACTCATGCAGGACCTAAAAGAAGAAAAGCGTCTCATTGCAAATCAAAAGGCGATTGATGAAGTGATTGCTAAATATAGTGTGGTTTTCCAAGATTCACCCAATGATTAAAATGCCACGCTTGTTTTTTCCTTCCTATTGGCCAATAAATTTATGGCTATTTGGCGCAATTTTCTTTGCGCTTTTAAACACAGCACAAGCACATGAAACCCGCCCCGCATATCTCAATTTAACTGAAAAACAGGCGGAGCAGTTTGCATTGGTTTGGAAACAACCCGTAAAAGATAATGCGCGCCTCTCCATCAAGCCTGTTTTTGATATTGATTGCGCAATTGGCGATTCTCAATTTGAGTTTTATGGACAGTCAATTGCTGAAATTGCTACCCTGACCTGCCCACTTCAGCAAGGCACGATATATTTCAAAGGCCTAGAAAGCACACTGACAGACACTTATGTCACTATTGATTATCTTGATGGCACGCAAAATGCGGGCATTGTAAAACCTGACAATCCTGTCTTTAACCTAACGGATAAACAGGAATATTCCGTCATCGCCTATTTAGAGCTTGGGATTGAGCATATTTTTGAGGGCTGGGATCATCTAGCCTTTGTGGTCGGACTTATTTTGATTGTACCCACCCGCCGCCTTTGGCTTGTTGTCACCGGTTTTACACTGGCTCATAGTATCACCCTAGCAGGCGCGGTTTTCAACATACTCACCCTGCCCGCACGACCGGTCGAGATTTTAATCGCCATGAGCATTGTTTGGCTGGCCTATGAAGCCAGTTTAAAAAACCAGCCAAGCCCACAAAAAACAGTTTGGCATGATTATGCCATTAGCTTTGGCTTTGGCCTTATTCATGGTTTTGGTTTTGCAGGCGTATTGAGTGATTTGGGCTTGCCTGAAAATCTCGAATGGCAAGCGCTTCTTTTGTTTAATCTTGGTATTGAGCTGGGACAGATTTTATTTATCCTGTGCATCCTCACTGGGGTTTGGCTTTATCTGAAAACCGCATGGGCAACCCAAAAAGATAAATGGCGGCAATTGGCGCCCTATGCTTTAGGTGGTCTGGGCAGCTTTTGGGTGATTGAACGTTTAACCGCTTATGTGATCGGCGCTTAAGCGGTTTGGCGCGCACTCTCACGTTCGGACATATTATCAAAAAACTCTGTTAAATGGATTAAGCCAGGCTCGACTTTTTGCCCGACTTTTCGGAAATAATCCAAATAGGCATAAAGCATCACATCGCCATAAGTGAAGCGGTCTCCGCAGAGATAAGTTTTACCCGCCAAAAGCGTGTCCAAAATAACCAACCCATCATTGGCTTTTGTAATCATGCTTTCACCAATTTCGGGATAAAGTTTAATCCGCCCTTCAAAAAACTTCTTTGCAATGCTGTTTTGAAACCCCATCGTCATCGGCGATAAAACCATTAAGTCAATCCGTCTCGCCCACATTCGTGCCTCAGCTCGTTCTTGCGCAGTCGCCCCAACAATCACTGGATCTGCGCGATATTCTTCAAAATATTCAGCAATGGCCGTGACTTCGGATAAATAAAACCCCTCATTTGTCTGTAAAACAGGCAATTGCCCGAACGGGTTTTTTTCTAAAAATGCGGGCTGACGATTCTCGCCCTCAAGCATATTGACGATTTGACGCTCAACATCTAATTGCTTTTCAATAACAAGCATATCCACAATGCGCGGATTTGGGGCATTTTGAGTGGTAAAAAGTTTCATAACAACGTCCTATATCATATCAATATGACTAAACTAACAAATTGGCTTTCGCCTTAAATATAGAATTTACGGCAGCGAGATAAAGCGTTAACTTACCTATACAGGTATTTTCAAATAAGAGATTTAAAAATAAATGGAAAATCAGGCAAAATTTATGATTGGTCAGGTCGTTAAACACAGAATTTTCCCGTTTCGGGGGGTGATATTTGATGTCGACCCGGTTTTTAACAATACTGAAGAGTGGTGGATGTCGATACCAGCTGAAATACGCCCGCGAAAAGACCAGCCATTTTATCACCTGCTGGCTGAAAATAGCGAAACTGAATATATTGCCTATGTATCCGAACAAAACCTGCTACCAGATGCCAGTCAAGAACCGCTTCGCCACCCACAAATTGATGAATTTTTCAGCGAATATCGGAATGGTTTTTATCATCTGCACCAAGAAACGGCACATTAACATATGATTGGTAAACTGCTTCGCTTCATTAGTCGTCGTTTAGTAAAACATCTCGAAACACCCGTTATGGGTTATCAGGCTTTTTCTGTTGTCCCAACTCAAATATTGGCAAACACTCTACAATCGGGTGATATTTTACTGGTTGATGGCAATTTGCGCATTTCACGGATTATTAAATTTCTGACCCAATCAAGCTGGTCCCATGCCGCTATATATATTGGCGAAGAGGCTGGCTTGAAAGATGAAAATGGACAAATTTGCACCCTCGTTGAAGCTGATGCTGGGCGCGGTGTTATCGCCGTGCCTTTATCCAAATATAGCGGTTTTAACACGCGTATATGTCGCCCAATCAACCTGACGCAACCAGACCGCAAAAAACTCATTGACCAAATTGTCTCGCGCATTGGCCATCATTATGATTTAAAAAATGTCATTGATTTAATGCGTTATCTTATTCCCTATCCACCAGTGCCAGCTTTTTTACGCCGGCGTATGATTGCACTTGGCAGTGGCGAGCCAACGCGGGCGATATGCTCCACCTTAATTGCAGAGGCCTTTCAATCAATTCAATACCCAATTCTGCCAGAAATTACGCAGTTAAATGCGCAAGAAATTTATCATATCCGCCATCACTCACTTTACACGCCACGCGATTTTGATCTTTCCCCCTATTTTCAAATTATCAAGCCAAGCCTTGCTTCAGGCTTTGATTATCAATCAATAAATTGGAACACCAACTCCCAAGAAAATGGGTCACAGGAAAGTCATAATTAGTTGTATGATAATTCCTATGGTTATTTCATTTAAAATATCACCACATTATTTAATATCTTGGTTGGCCTTAACCTTCTTTAGTTTTGTTTCACCTGTGACCGCAGCTGAAGAACTAAAAACTCATGGGCTGGCGATGCATGGCGCCCCTCAGCTTGCCAACCGCGACGCAGCTTTTTCATATACAGACCCGCGGCCGATTAAGGGTAGCAAAATTGTTTTTGCCAAACTTGGTAGCTTTGACAGTCTCAACCCGTTTATTGTGCGTGGACAAGCCGCTGCAGGGTTAAGAGACTATGTCTATGAAAGTTTATTGGTGCGCCATTTTGACGAACCTTTCACGCTTTACGCCCTGCTTGCCAAAAATGTCAGCATGCCAGTCGACAGACGCTCTGTCACATTTGAGCTTGATGAGCGCGCGCGGTTTTCTGATGGAAGCCCCGTTACAATTGAGGACATAAAATTTTCATATGAGACATTGCGCGATAAAGGCCGCCCCAATCATCGTTATTATTATGGCAAAGTCAAAGAGGTCATCACAACCGACACCACGATTCAATTTCTTTTTGACCCTCAACAGGCTGACCTTGAAATGCCCCTTATAATGGGCCTCATGCCAATTTTTCCTAAACATGATTTTACGCAACGCAATTTCAATGAAACCAGCCTGAAACCACCAATTGGTTCCGGCCCCTATATTGTTGCAGAAGTTCAAGCGGGGAAGAAAATTATATATGAAAAGAACCCAAATTATTGGGGGCAGGATTTAGCCGTCAATGCGGGCCGGCATAATCTGAATGAAATTTATTTTGATTATTATCGAGATGAAAACACCGCCTTTGAAGCCTTCAAAACAGGACTCGTTGATATATGGGAGGAAAGTAACCCGCTGCGCTGGACACGCGGGTATAATTTTCCTGCAGCGAAAGACGGGCGTATCATTCAAGAAAACATTAAAACCGGCACCCCCTCAGGCCTTTACGGTTTTGTCTTTAACACAAGACGAGCGCAGTTTTCTGATGTCAAAACCCGTGAAGCGCTGAGCTTGATTTTTAACTTTGATTGGGTCAATAAAAACCTCTTTGCGAATGCGTATCAGCGCACAGAAAGTTATTTTCAAAACTCAGACTTAAGTGCCTTGAACATTGCTGCCAACGCATCTGAAAAAAAGATTTTGCGCGGCGCAGGATTAGACAAATCCATTTTAGAAAAGGGTTATCACGCCCCTAAAGGTGATGTGAGTGGACAAAACCGTGCGGCGCGCGCGCAAAGCATTCAACTCCTAAAACAGGCTGGTTATGAAATTCGTAATGGTCGCATGCTACATCAAAAAACAGGTGCGTTTCTTAATTTTGAAATCATGGTACAAACGCGAGAGGAAGAGCGCCTTGCCATTGCATATAGCCGCATGCTCAAGCGCATTGGCGTCACAGCACGGGTGCGCTTTGTTGACTCGACCCAATATCAAAACCGATTACAAAAATTTGATTATGACATGATTATCAACCGCTGGTATGCGTCCTTGTCACCCGGCAATGAACAGGCTTTTTATTGGAGCAGCCAAGCGGCAGATAATTCAGGTAGCCGAAATTATCCGGGCGTGAAAAGCCCTTATATTGATGCCGCTATTGATAAAATGACACAGGCAAAAACGCGACAAGAGCTTGTAACAGCTTCCCGCGCGCTTGATCGGCTGCTTCTCGCTGGGCATTATGTTGTGCCTTTATACCATCAGCCTGAACAATGGGTGGCCCGCTGGCATCATGTTGAACATAGCTGGCGGCATTCCCTTTATGGCGTGAAGTTTGATAGCTGGTGGGTGAACCCAGATAATTAAGACCGACGCGATTGGCGAATAACATCAATCCCTAATTCACGGATTTTTTTGCGCAATGTGTTGCGGTTTAACCCCAATAATTCTGCTGTTTTAATTTGATTACCATTGGTCGCCGCCAAAGCCTGACGAATAAGCGGTTCTTCCAATTCTTTCAAAACGCGATCATAAAGGCCAGCTGGTGGCAGAGCACCGCCAAACTGATTGAAATATTGTGCTAAATGCATATCGACACTTTCTGAAATGGTCGCGGCATTTTGGGTTGAGACGGTCGCTGTTTCTGTAGGCGCTAAATCGGAAAGTTCTTGGTGTAAAATGTCAGAGCCAATCACCTCATCATTATAAAGCGCAGCAATACGGCGCATGAGGTTTTCCAGCTCTCGCACATTACCTGGCCAATTATATTTTTTTAAATAAGCAATCCCCTCTGGCGAAACAGATTTTGCCGGTAGCCCCTCTTGTGTCGCCAATTTTAAGAAATGACGGCATAAATCTTCTAAATCTTCCAGACGGTTCCGCAAGGGCGGGATGCGCAAGGGCACAACATTGAGGCGATAATATAAATCCTCCCGAAATAAGCCCTGATTGATAAGTATTTTAAGATCCTTATTGGTTGCTGCGACAATCCGAACATCCGTCTTAATCGGGGTGCGCCCACCAACCGTTGTGAACTCACCCTCTTGCAACACTCGCAATAAGCGGGTTTGAGTGTCCATCGGCATGTCGCCAATTTCATCTAAAAATAATGTGCCGCCATCTGCTTGCGCAAATCGCCCCTCGACACGCTGGTTAGCCCCTGTAAAGGCGCCCTTTTCATGGCCAAATAATTCACTCTCAATCAAATCTTTTGGAATCGCTGCCATATTAATCGCGACAAATGGCCCGTGCTGACGCTGGCCCAATTCGTGCAGCGCGCGCGCAATCAGTTCTTTACCCGTGCCGCTCTCGCCAGAAACCATAACGGTCAGATCGTTTTGCATCAGCCGCGCCAGTCCACGATAAATATCCTGCATAGCCGGAGAGCGTCCAATCAACGGCATCTCGTCATCGCCGAAACTATCTGTCGTAGTTGATTTTGTTTCCTGCGCAGAAATCGCTCGATTGGTGATGCTCAGCAATTCTTTCAAATCAAACGGCTTGGGTAGATATTCATAAGCGCCACGCTCGGCAGCTGTCACAGCAGTGGACAGCGTGTTAAGCGCACTCATCACAATAATCGGTAAATCAGGGCGTAAGCGTTTAATACGCGGTATCAGATCAAAAGCGTTTTCATCAGGCATGACCACATCAGTCACAATCAAGTCGCCCTCACCCGCACTAGCCCAGCGCCAGAGTGTCGCCGCATTACTTGTTGCCTTCACTTCATAACCAGCTCGACCCAAAGCTTGGGTAACAACAGTGCGTATTGCTGTATCATCATCAGCAACAAGAATAGTTCCTTTACTCATGTGTCAATACTCTCATTCTCTTGCGCGCCTAATGGCTTTGGTATTTTTTCACCTATCGGCATCAGCACTCTAAAAATTGTTTGGCCCGGCTCACTTTCGCATTCAATCACGCCACCATGATCATCAATAATTTTTGCAACAAGCGCCAAGCCTAAACCAGTACCATTTGATTTATTGGTCACAAATGGTTCAAAAATAATATTGCGCAAATCCTCATCAATCCCTGCACCATTATCGATTACACAAAATTCTAACGGCAGGCTGATGCGCGTGCCACGCCCTGGTAAGGCCAGCCTGACACCTGGTCGAAAAGAGGTTTGTAAAATAATTTTGCCATTTGTTTTATCCACCGCTTCGGCAGCATTTTTCACCAAGTTCAAAAAAACCTGAATGAGCTGGTCTTTATTGCCGCGCAAAGCAGGTAATGATGGGTCATAATTTTCATGAATTTTGACATGCTGACCAAAACCATTGCGCGCGATTTGTGCAACATGGTTCAAAACTGTGTGAATGTTCACCTCATCTGTTTGGTCTAAAGGCTGGTCTGTAAACACCTCAAACTGGTCAACCAAGCCAGCAATGCGGTCCGTTTCGCTGCAAATCAAATGCGTAAGCTCGCGGTCATGCTCACTCAACTCTGTTTCCAATAATTGCGCAGCGCCTTTAATACCCGATAATGGATTTTTAATTTCATGCGCCAACATCGCCGCCATGCCAGAAACAGAGCGCGCCGCTCCGCGATGTGTGAGCTGCCGGTCAATTTTTGAAGCGATAGATTTTTTCTGAATAATCAACATCACCTCTTTTTCATCACCTGGCACAGGGGCCACCTGCACATCAACCATTTGCTTTTTACCCGTGCGCGGCGTGCCTAAATCAATCTCATATTCATTAATGGTGTTTCCCGACTTAATCACATTATCCACAAGCCCAATAAGCGGACTACCAAATGGTACAATCTCATCAAGCTTTTTAGATTGCAGCAAAGTCTGCCCAAGTGAGAAAAATTCTTCTGAGGCAAAATTAGCATAGTGAATTTGACCATTCTCATGCACAACTAAAACAGGTTGCGGTAAGCCTGAAAGTATTTGGGAAGATTTATCTGACGATAATGGGTTCATCATATCACTCATCACTAAGCCGCAACGCCTAGCCCTGCAGACTGGTAATCAATTAAGGGCGGGTGCGCGTATAGCTTGTTAATGCTGTCTAGCACATCTTCAGGTACGGTTTGCTGGCAAATTTTACCACGAAAAATTTTTGCTTCTTGCGTATCACCAAAATGGGTTTCGACAAACCCGGCCAAATGCTTGCGCGCCATTTTCACCCCAAGCGGTACACCATAATGCGATATGACATCTTCATACCAAGCAGTTACCAACTCACATCGCTTATTGGCCTGTGGAGGGTTCGGCCAAATACCTGTCGCTAGATAATGTTCAATTTGCCCCAAAAGCCAAGGCTGGCCTATCGCGCCACGCCCAACCATCACACCATCAGCACCAGATTCATCCAATGCCTGGCGCGCTTTTTCACCAGAGGTTATATCGCCATTCACAATCACCGGAACGCTAACGCTTTCTTTTGTCGCCCGTACGGCTTTCCAATCCGCGACCCCTTTATAAAATTGGTTGCGCGTGCGCCCATGAATCGTAATCATTCGCACCCCGATTTGTTCAGCGCGCATGGCGATTTGTGGTGCGTTAAGTGTATCAAAATCCCAACCAAGCCGCATTTTCAGAGTTACTGGAACAGACACTGCCTTGACGGTTGCCTCAATAATATCTAGAGCCAATTTTTCATCGCGCATTAAGGCCGAACCAGAAAGCCCGCCCGTCACTTGTCGAGAGGGGCAGCCCATATTGATATCAATAATATCCGCACCAGCCTGTTCAGCAATTTTTGCACCCTCCGCAAGCCAATAGGGGTCTCGACCTGCAAGCTGGATTATGAACGGCGACAACACCCCGCCACCTTCTGCACGTTTCACAACATCGGGTCGCGCTTTAACCAATTCCTCACTGGCTACCATTTCTGAAACAACCCAAGATGCCCCTTGCTGGGTAGCTAATTTGCGAAAAGGCAAATCCGTCACCCCCGACATAGGCGCCAAAGCCACACGCATACGCGCTGGATTTTGGGGCATTGATTGGTTGATAAAAATGGTCATTTTAAAGGCACGATAAAAACTGCATAAATTTTAGCCAAAATAAGCATAAAAACTTATAGAAACAAGGAATAAACAGTTTCAATCATAAAAAAACCACGAGAAAACAAATAAAATCTTCCCTTCTTTGGCGGAATCCTTAGTTTATGACTATGACCAAAAAAACTGCGCCCAAAATGTCCCGTGACAAGCAAATCACCGCGATTATCGTCGCGGCTGGTCGTGGCACGCGTGCCAGCTCGCGCGTTTCTGCCGAATTGCCCAAACAATACCGGCTCATGCCAGATGGAAAAACAGTCTTGTGGCATTGCTTGCAAAAATTTTGTCATCACCCGCTAATAGATAAAATATTAGTGGTTATTCATGCGGACGACAAAACTCTATATGCAGAAACTGCGCGAGATTTGCCAAAGCTTTTACCGCCAGTTTTTGGCGGCGCAACGCGTCAGGAGTCTGTGCTTGCTGGGCTTACAGCCTTAGTGCCTGAGAAATGTGATTATGTAGTGGTGCATGATGGGGCGCGGCCATTTGTAGATGAAGCGCTCATTAACCGCGTGATTGATGGTCTTGCCTCATATCCCTGCGTGATACCAGTTCTGGATGTCACCGACACGCTCAAGCAAATTCATCAAGCATCAGAAAATGGCTATCAGGTTAGCACCCCTGACCGTGCGCAGTTTCGTCAGGCTCAAACGCCGCAAGGGTTTCATTTTCAGGATATTTATGAAGCGCATCAGAAAGCTGAAGAAAGTCAATCGCTTGCAACAGATGATGCCGCGCTTATGGAAGCCAACACAATTGGCTTTGTAGATGGCGTACCAGAAAATATCAAACTCACACGTGCAGAGGATTTTACAGCGCTCATGACAAATCAAAATTTAGAAACCCGCACTGCGGCTGGTTATGATGTACATGCATTTGATAAAACCCCAGCCGCACAAGGCGAGCAAGCAATTAAACTTGGCGGGGTCGCCATTGAACATTCGCACCAGCTGGTTGGGCATTCAGATGCTGATGTTGCGCTGCACGCGCTAACAGATGCTTTGCTTGGCACATTGGCTTTGGGCGATATTGGAGATCATTTCCCCCCAAGTGAAGACGCGCATAAAGACCGTGACTCGGCGGATTTTTTGCGCCACGCCGTTGATTTAATCACCCGTCATCAGGCAAAAATTGTGCATCTGGACCTTACAATTATTTGTGAAGTCCCTAAAATTAAACCCCACCGCGAAGCAATGCGCCAGCAAATTGCCCAAATTTGCGGTATCAGCCCAATGCGGGTTAGTGTCAAGGCCACAACAACCGAAAAACTCGGGTTTACTGGCCGCGAAGAAGGCATTGCTGCACAGGCTATGGCCAGCATTCAATGCCCCGCTCACGACAATCAATAAACGCGATAAGAGAAAGAAAAATGCTGAAACTCCATTCCATACCAAAAGGCCTAGGCCTGTTTTCACCCGCCTTTTGGCTGGCCAGTTTTTTTGGAAGCGGCTTATTACGCCCTGCATCAGGCACATGGGGCAGCTTATTAGCTTTTATTCTAGCAATAATAATATTAATAGAATTCAACAAGTTAACTTTATTTATTTTATCCATCACTTTATTCTTTATTGGCTTATGGGCAAGCACAAAATGGCTCGCGCATGATACCAATAAAGACCCATCAGCCATCGTCATTGATGAAGCGGCGGGTCTGTTTCTCACCCTCTCCCTGCTCCCTTATAGTCACCAAACCAGCACAGCCAGCCTTACCCTTTTATTGGGTTTCGGGTTTTTCAGGCTATTTGATATTCTAAAGCCCTGGCCGGTAAGCTATGCCGACAAACAACTCAGCGGCGCGCTTGGGGTTATGCTTGATGATATATTGGCAGGGCTGATGGCAGCGGGTGCGAGCTTTTTGGTTTTGAAAGGACTGATTTATGTTTTCTGACGACTTGGTAAATAAAACCCAAACACTTCTTACGCGTTTGGAAGAAAAAAACTGGCGGGTTTCGTGCGCAGAAAGCTGCACTGGTGGGTTAATCGCCGCTCTGATAACAGAAATTCCAGGCTCCTCCCGCGTTTTTGGGCGCAGTTTTGTGACTTATTCCAATATTTCAAAACATGATTTATTGGGTGTACCAAAACAACTCTTGATTGATTATGGCGCCGTCAGCGAAGAGGTCGCCTCTTCTATGGCACAAAATGTGCTGGAAAAAACTACTGCCAGCCTCACCATCGCAGTTTCTGGTATTGCGGGGCCTGGCGCGTCTGACATAAAACCAGTCGGTACGGTACATATGGCGACCGCAACAGCAGAGGGCGTGGTTCACATCAAACAAAGCTTTGGGGATTTAGGGCGCACAAATGTTCGTCTGGCTACTGTTAATGCTGCGATAGACATGCTGCTTGACAGGCTCTAGCCAATAAAGAGAGCTTTAACCATAAAGTTGATGCGCGCGCGCTTCAAAAGCTGCGACAAATTTATCTACCGCCCGCCCCATAAGTGGTTGAATCACCCGCCGTAATAAAGGCGCACGAAAATCAAAGTCCAAATAAAATTTAATATAACACCCACCCTCTCGCGCCTCAAAATGCCAACGGTTTTCCAAGCGTCGAAAGGGGCCATTTTCTTGCGCCACCAAAATCTTTAAATTCTGCGGGTCTAAATCAACTTCGCTGGTATAGGTTTCGCGTATCATTTTATATGCCACCCGTAAATCAGCGAGCATCAGTTGATGCCCATTATCCAGCTCACGCGTTTCTTGCACCCGCGCGCCCACACAATAAGGCACAAATTCAGGATAACTTGGAACATCTGCGACAAGAGCAAACATTTGTTCTGGCGTAAAGTCGCTTTCGCGGACAATCTCCGTCGCGCTCACAGGCTTAACTTTCTGAGGGGGTGGTCTGTTTGGCGTTTTTGGCTTCTCCGTTAGCCCGCAATTGCGCAAAGTCTTCATCAGCATGATGAGATGAGCGCGTTAATGGGGTTGATGAAACCATCAAAAAACCTTTCGTGCGGGCAATCGTGGCATAGCTCTCAAACTCATCAGGCGTCACAAACCGGTCAATCGGAGCATGCTTACGCGTAGGCTGCAAATACTGCCCAATCGTCATAAAATCAATATCGGCAGAGCGCATGTCGTCCATGACCTGCATTACCTCTTCGCGGGTCTCACCCAAGCCAACCATTATGCCAGACTTGGTAAAGATTGAGGCATCAAGCTCCTTCACACGCTGCAAAAGGCGAAGCGAGTGGAAATACCGCGCGCCAGGTCGTATTGGCAAATAAAGCCGCGGAGTGGTTTCGAGATTATGGTTAAATACATCAGGCCGCGCCTCAACAACAACTTCCAAAGCACCCTCTTTGCGCAAAAAATCAGGCGTTAAAATTTCGATTGTCGTTTCTGGCGAAACCGACCGTATCGCATGAATGGTATTGGCAAAATGTTGCGCGCCGCCATCATCAAGGTCATCGCGATCTACAGAGGTTATCACCACATGGCGCAACCCAAGTTTGGCGACTGCGTCTGCCACACGAGCAGGCTCGTCTAAATCAAGCGGGTTTGGCACACCTGTGGCGACATTACAAAACGCGCAGGCCCGCGTGCAAACATCTCCCATAATCATCATGGTTGCGTGCTTTTGCGACCAGCATTCACCAATATTTGGGCATGCAGCTTCTTCGCACACGGTTACAAGTTTATGATCATGAACAATTTTTTGGGTTTCGCGAAAAACCTCAGAACCCGGCGCCTTCACACGTATCCAGTCAGGCTTGCGCAAAATATCGCTATCCGGACGCTTAGCCTTTTCGGGATGGCGCACACGTTTTGGATTTTCGCCTGATAAATTGTCAATTACAACAGCCACATTTGTCTCCTTTAGCGCATTATATACAATAAAACGGCCAGAAGCTGTAGGGCTTTTTAACGCAGGATTAGAACTTGATCGCCTTTTTGCGCATATCCAAGAACCGCACGCGCGCGTTCATCAAGAAAATCAAGATCTGGCTGGTCACCAGAAAGCAATTGGATATTGCTCAGAAGGCGTTGGTTTTCAAGTTTTATTTGGGTTAATTCATGTTGCTTTTTCTGCCATTGACGGTCGAGTTCAAATAAAGCTAAAAAACCGCGCTCACCCTGAATGGTCTGCACAAACAACATCACAACCAGCAGTGCCAGAACAATCGGCAGCACAAATTGGCGAAGCGCTAATGGGTTTTGCCCGATGGTGCGCGAACTGAGCGGTGATGTGATAAAACGAATCATGCCTTAACGAATCACAAAGTGATTCGTTTGGTCAAGCAGAAAGTGATTCGCTAACTAAATTTTCTTTTAAGAGTCAGGACTCTATCAGCAAAGTGATTCAAGTTAGTTCAGCTAAAAATATATGGCTTTCGCCCTTAACCAACTTGGCGAATAGCCTGACGGCCAGCATAAATAGCTTGGTCCCCTAGCTCTTCTTCAATTCGAATAAGCTGGTTATATTTTGCCAATCTGTCTGAACGCGCTAACGAGCCAGTTTTAATTTGCCCACAATTTGTCGCCACCGCCAAATCTGCAATGGTGGCATCTTCCGTTTCGCCAGAACGATGCGACATCACCGCCGTATAAGACGCTTTATGCGCCATTTCAACAGCTTCCAATGTTTCAGTTAAGCTTCCAATTTGATTGACTTTCACAAGAATAGAATTGGCCACGCCTTTATCAATGCCATCAGCCAAACGAGCCGGATTGGTCACGAATAAGTCATCACCGACGAGCTGCACTTTATCGCCAATCGCATCAGTCAGAGCTTTCCAACCATCCCAATCATCTTCATCAAGACCATCTTCAATTGACACAATCGGATAGGCTTTAACCAAATCAGCATAATAGCCAACCATTTCATCAGAACTCAGGGTTTTCCCCTCACCGGCTAAGTGATATTGACCATCTTTGCAAAACTCAGTCGCCGCTGCGTCCAGCGCTAAGGTGATTTCCTCACCCGGCTTATAGCCCGCCGCTTCAATGGCTTTCATGACATAATCCAGCGCGGCTTGTGTTGAAGCGAGTTGCGGCGCAAAACCGCCTTCATCACCAACAGAGGTTGATAAACCATCATCTGCCAATAAACCTTTCAATGTATGAAAAATCTCGGCACCAATGCGCACCGCATCTCGCAGGCTATCGGCTGCGACGGGCTGTATCATAAATTCCTGAATATCAATTGGATTGTCAGCATGCGCACCACCATTGAGAATATTCATCATTGGCACTGGCAACACGCGTGCATGCGCACCGCCAATATAGCGCCATAAAGGTAAATCCTGCGATTGAGCCGCTGCTTTCGCGACTGCCATAGAAACACCTAAAATCGCATTCGCACCAAGTCTGGCTTTATTAGGTGTGCCATCTAAAGCCAACAGGGTACGGTCAATATGAATTTGCTCACGCGCATCCATACCGCTTAATGTGGACAGGATTTCAGTGTTGACAGCCTCGACTGCCTTAAGCACACCTTTGCCTTTAAAGCGATCACCGCCATCACGCAGTTCAACTGCTTCATAAGCGCCAGTAGATGCACCCGACGGAACAGCTGCTCGCCCGAAGCTGCCATCTTCAAGCATTACATCAACTTCAACAGTTGGATTACCGCGACTATCAATAATTTCGCGCCCAATAATATCCAAAATGGCTGTCATCATACCCTCATATGGTAAAACTTATCTTGAGCGGGGTTTACCCCAAATTGGGGCATTTAGCAAATAATTGCAAAAAAAAACGTCTTTTTATTGACCTTTGGCTTTAGTTTAGGTCAATTGCGCATATGACTGAAACAGACAGTAAAAAAGCATTGGTTTTATTTTCAGGCGGGCAGGATTCCAGCCTATGCTTGGCCTATGCGCTGACCCAATATGACTATGTGGAAACCATCGGCTTTGATTATGGCCAAACCCATAAAATCGAATTGGCATGTCGCGAAGTGATACGCCAAGAACTGCAAAAATTTAAACCTGACTGGCGGGTTAAGCTTGGCGAAGACCATATGCTTGAATTGCCTGGTCTTCCCAAAATCGGTGGCTCAGCCATGATGGGTGATGGTGAAATTAAAATGCTTGAAAACGGCCTGCCCTCAACTTTTGTGCCAGGGCGGAATTTGTTGTTTCTAACTTATGCAGCGGCTCTGGCTTATCGTCGCGGTTTGCATGTTTTGGTTGGCGGCATGTGCGAGACCGACTATTCGGGTTATCCTGATTGTCGACGAGAAACGCTTGATAAGCTCACGACGGCGCTTAATCTTGGCATGGAAATGACATTGAGCATCGACACGCCACTAATGTATTTTGACAAAGCCCAGAGCTGGAACATGACGCATGAAATTGGCGGCACAGCATTGGTCGATATAATGGTTGAACACACCCATAGCTGTTATCGAGGTGACCGCAGCCAGCGCCATGACTGGGGGTATGGCTGTGCGGATTGTCCAGCCTGCGAGCTGCGCGCGCGCGGGTTTGAAATCTGGCAGCAGAGTTAGTCGAGGTTTTTATGGTATATGCGGTGAAAGAAATATTTTTCTCTCTGCAAGGCGAAGGCGCACAAGCTGGGCGACCAGCTGTATTTTGTCGTTTTGCGGGCTGTAATTTGTGGTCGGGCTTAGAAAAAGACCGCGCCTCCGCCGCCTGCACTTTTTGTGACACAGATTTTGTCGGCACAGATGGTCAAAATGGTGGGAAATATCAAACCGCGCAAGAGCTCGCCGACACGCTAGCTAGCTTTTGGCCAGCGCCGGACGATATGGCCGATGCCTATATTGTGTTTACGGGTGGCGAGCCGCTTTTGCAGCTGGATGAAGAGCTGCTCGCAGCCATGAAACGACATGGTTTTGAAACAGCCGTAGAAACCAATGGCACTTTACCAGCGCCTGACGGCCTAGACTGGATTTGCGTAAGCCCCAAGCCAAATAGCGAGATTGTTCAAACCAGAGGCCACGAACTCAAATTTGTCTATCCGCAAGAAACTCTCTCACCAGATGCATTTGCCGAAATGGACTTCGAGCATTTTTATCTACAACCAATGGAAGTCACCGATGAGGCACAAATGGCGCATCATGTCCAAGCCAGCATTGCCTATTGTTTGCAAAACCCGCAATGGCGACTAAGCTTGCAAACCCATAAAATTCTCGGATTAGATTAAGCCTATTGTGAATAGCTTGTGTTGACGGGGCGCCCATCATCAGGCATATAGCTTTGTGACGAGGAAAAGTAATGCAGTTAACGCGTGAATTTCATTTTGATGCCGCCCATAGTCTCACCAATTATGAGCCGGGCCACCCCAATACCCGCATGCACGGGCATAGCTTTCGTGTGCGCGTCACATTGGAAGGCCAGCCTGTGAAAACAAGCGGCCAGATTATGGACCTGACCGATTTCGGGACCGTGCTGGAAGCCGCCCGCCTGCAGTTGGACCATCATTTGCTCAACGAGATTGAGGGGCTGTCACTGCCCACGCTTGAAAATATCTGCCTCTGGCTGTGGGACAATCTCCAAACCGACCTGCCAACGCTTTATGCGATTGAAGTGTTTCGCGACAGTTTGGGTCAATCCTGCCTCTATAAAGGGTCGCAACATGGCCGATAACCCATCAAAAGCCAATCAAACGGGAAGCGACACCACAGGCGCGACAATGCTGGGGCAACAAACCGCCCTGCCCGCCTCGCCCGATGAGGCGGTGTTGGAGGCTGTGCCGAACCCGCATCCCGACCTTGATTATGTCGCGCGGTTTGATGTGCCCGAATTCACCTCCATTTGCCCCGTTACTGGCCAGCCTGATTTCGCGCATATCGTGATTGATTATGTGCCAGACCAGCATTTGGTCGAAAGTAAAAGCTTTAAATTATTTATGAACAGCTTCCGCAATCATGGCGCGTTTCATGAAGACTGCACGCTGCTGGTGGCAAAACGGCTGATTGCGTGTATGCAGCCGCGTTGGCTGCGCATTGGTGGCTATTGGTATCCGCGCGGCGGCATTCCAATTGATGTGTTTTGGCAAAGCTCAGAACCACCGGCGGGGCTGTTTATCCCCGAGCAAGGCGTCCCCCCCTATCGCGGCCGGTAGGCCTGACCACAAGGCGCACCATGTTTCGCTAGCGCTTAACAGGTGCTTTTAGCGTGGCAATCCAGCGAGCCACCGGCGGGGCTGTTTATCCCCGTGCAAGGCGTCCCCCCCCTATCGCGGCCGGTAGACGGCGCGCGCAGGCGTGGCGGCGGCGAAAGGCACGCGAATAAGAGGGGCGCGGTTATTTTTTGGGTTTGGTTTCTTCGGCAACTTCGGCAGCGATTTCTTTTCGCACCCACTCATCCACATTTTGCTCTGACCACGGCTTGTCGGATTTGACGAAGTATCTGCGTTTGCTCCCGCTCCCATCTTTGTCAAACCATTCATAAACGCGGTCTGTGGGTAAGGTTAAGCTTTCCATCAGGTTCTT
>JBMHDF010000007.1:0-28191 GCA_049889535.1 Parvibaculales bacterium
GCCTGTCACGCTGATATGAGCCGTGAGGCTGATATTATAGAAATGGTTAAGCAAGCCAAAAATCATTTTGGCGGTATAAATGGTTTGCTGGCCAATGCAGGTATTGCCGGAACTGGCGCGGCGCACGAGACTTCTATAGAAGAGTGGAATAATCTCATTAATATTTCTTTGACGGGTAAATGGCTTTGTGCCAAGCATGTCTTGCCGCATATGATGGATAAAAAAAGCGGTAATATTGTCTTCCAGTCCTCTATTTGCGCCTTAAATGGTTTTCCTAATCTTGTGGCCTATTCGGCAGCAAAAGGTGGCATTGCGGCTATGACGCGGCAAATGGCAACCGATTATGCTAAGTTTAATATTAGAGTGAACGCGATTGCGCCTGGCACGATTGAAACTGAGCTGGTGCGTGAAACCTATAAACAAAGGCTGGATACGGCTCAAAGCGAGACGAGTATTAAGGAAAGTCTTGCTGAAACCGCGAAACGTTACCCATTAGGTCGCTTGGGGCAAGAAATTGATGTTTCCAATATGGCTGTGTTTCTTTTTTCTGAAGAATCGAACTGGATTACGGGTACAATTATGCCGGTCGATGGTGGCTATACAGCAAAATGATTGTGTTAAATGAAAGATAAAAATAACAACCAGATTGATTTATTCTCAGAAGAGGTTTCTGCCTGTCCGTTTTCTTCCTATAAGGAAATAAGAGATAGCGGGCGCGTTTATCAGGAACCGAGATATGGCAATCATGTCTTGACCCATTTTGCGGATATTCTATCGCTTAAAAATGATCAGATTTTTGACGCCCGTCATGGCGTTGATCCGGCGGGTCGGTTTTCATCAACAACCTATCCCGATATCAACCGAACAGACCCACCGAGACATGCCAAAATTAAAGCCTTTTTATATAAATCATTTGCCCCGCCAGCGATTAAGGCGTGGGAGGCTGATATTCATAAAATTTTTATGGAGCATTTTGACGCTGTTCAAGGTGGTTCATTTGATATTGTCCATCATATTTGTTACCCAGCGCCAGCGGCGGTGATTTGCCGATTGCTGGGCTTTTCTGATGATAGGCGCGATGATTTTCAACGCTGGTCAGCAGCTCTTGTGGAGAGGCTTGGAACAGAAATATCTGAAGAGCAAAGAAATGCTTTGATTGAAATGGCGCGGTTTATTCGGCTCAAAGCCGAAGAAAAGGCGCAAAATCCCGGTAAAGACCTGATGACAGAAATTGTTTTTGCTGAAGTGGAAGGTGAAAAACTATCGCATGAGGAAGTGGTTGCAAACGGGGTTTTCTTTCTGGCTGCTGGCCATGAAACAACGGCCAATTTTTTAAGTAATTTTACGGTTCAGTTGGCCACGATACCTGGACTTTTTGATCGTTTAAAAAGCGATAGAACGCTTTTAAAGCCTGCATTGGAAGAATGTTTGCGCCTTGAAAGTCCGGTGCAAAATATTTGTCGGACCGTGAAAGAAGATATGTCAATTGACAATCAAGCAATACACAAGGATGAGCGGGTTATGTTCTCACTAGGGGCTGGCAATCGCGACCCAGAGATTTTTGCTAATCCTGATGATTATGATTTGGAGCGTGAAAATCTCAATCAACATCTCGCTTTTGGATATGGTCATCATCAGTGTCTTGGCGCAAGATTAGCGCGCCTTGAAGGTGAAATTTTTTCCAATATAGTTTTAGATAGATTTGATAAAATTGAGTTAGGGGAGGGCTTTACGCGCCAGCCTGGCAATGTGATGCGCGGATATAAATCTCTTAATGTCAAATGCTCATAAATTTTTATTTTATTATTTCAGGGTAAGAAATGCTGACAAAATCTGATAATCCAACACTTGTAGGTTTGTTGAAATATGCGGCTGAGATAAATCCAGATGGACTATGTATTAGTTTGGATGAAAAAAGACGCAGTTATTCTGAATTATTTCAAGGAGCCTTAAAAAGAGCCCATAGGCTGCGCGATATTGGCGCGCAAAAAGGGGATAAGGTCGGCATTTTATTGCCGAATAGCATTGAATATCTTGAGATCTTTTACGGCGCGATGCTGGCGGGTTGTATTCCGGTCACAATTAACAATAGATATAAAGTCGCTGAACTAAAATATGTTCTCGATCATGGTGATGTTAAATATCTGTTTACGAGCGCGGCGCCAGAAACCAATTTTCTGGATACTTTAAAAGCGGCCTTTCCGGATCTTGATGTATCACAAAGCTCTCAAAAACTGGCTGAGGCAAAGACGCTTGAAAAAATTTATGTAGTTGAAAACGCACCGCATGAAAATATTTCAGACGAAGCTTTTCTTAACACGCAGACAGCTGCGCAAAATAAGGAAACTTCTGATTTACCCAATATTAAAAGCGATGATGTTGCTTTTATTATGTTTACTTCTGGCACAACCGCTAATCCAAAAGCCTGTTGCTTGTCACACAGGTCAGTTGTTGGCAATGCATTTGCACAAGTTGATAGATGGCAAATGGGGCCGAATGATAAAATGTATGACCCCTTACCATTTTTCCACATGTCGACCATTCTTCCTTTAACGGCCAGCATATGTTCGATGGGTGCATTATATGCCACGCGTTATTTTAATGCCGATGAGGCTGTTGAAACATTTATTTCTGACGGCATAACCATTGGTTTTATCGCTTTTCCAACTCTGACCAATGAAATCATCAATCATCCGAAATTTGACGGGGCGGCGCTCAAATCTGTGAGATTGGTCAATAATGTGGCGCCAATCTCTACTTTAGAAATTTACGACGCCGCCTTTGTGCATGGCGTTGGTGTCTCTGCTTATGGCATGACAGAAGCTGGCGGGGTGATTTGCTACGGCGATGTTGAGGATAGTCTTGAAAAGCGATTAAATAGTTGTGGGAAACCTTTTCCAGGTGTTGAGGTTCGGATTGCTGACCCTGAAAATCCAGAAAATATACTCGGGCATAATCAAAAAGGTGAAATTCAGATAAGCGGCTATTGCTTGTTTGATGGCTATTATAAAGATGAAGAGGCCACCTCAAATGCCATGACCAGTGATGGTTGGTACCGTTCAGGCGATTTAGGGGCTTTGGATGAAGAGGGTTATTTATCATATCTGGGGCGTTGGAAAGATATGCTGAAAATTGGGGGTGAGAATGTGGCTGCGCTTGAAATCGAGTCTCATATTAACACCCATTCTGAGGTTGTTTTATCTCAAGTTGTTGGCGTTCAAGATGATAGGTTGGACGAGGTCGCAGCTGTTTTTATCGAGCCAATAGAGGGGGCAACGCTCTCACCAGATGATGTGATTGAGTATTGTAAGGGCCAGATATCCAATTTCAAAATCCCAAGATATGTCGTCTTTGTTAAAGAATGGCCAATGTCAGCGACAAAAATCCAGAAATTTAAGTTGAAAGACTTAGAGCTTGGCGAAAAACTGATACCTTAAGGGGGGGGATATCAGCATTTTTCTCTCAACAGCTTAATTGAGCCATATTTAATAAAATTTATGCGCTTTCAGGCATTTTGTATCGCAAAAGACTTATAAAAACTGCATTTTATTTTAGTTGCTAAGTCAATTTACACACTCTAGTTTATGCCTCAAAGATGACCATTATTACAAATATACGGGGCTAGAACTCTACTCCTGTAAGAAAAGAGAGGATAATTATGCGTCAAGTCCATCACTATGTTAATGGCCAGCAGCTTGAGGGCAGTTCAGGCAAGTTTGGCGATATTTATAACCCGAGCAATGGCGAAGTGCAGGCGCAGGTTCAGCTTGCAACTGTTGAAGAGCTTGATGCGGCAGTTAAAATCGCGGCTGAAGCCCAGCCTGCATGGGCGGCAACCAACCCGCAAAGACGGGCGCGGGTGATGTTTAACTTCAAAACCTTGCTGGAAGAAAATATGGACAAATTGGCGGCCTTATTATCATCAGAGCATGGCAAGGTGATTGCTGATGCGAAAGGTGATATCCAGCGCGGGCTTGAGGTGATTGAGTTTGCCTGTGGCGTGCCGCATTTGCTGAAAGGCGAATATACAGAAGGTGCGGGGCCAGGTATTGATGTGTTATCACGCCGCGAAGCCTTAGGTGTTGTGGCAGGTATTACACCTTTTAACTTCCCTGCCATGATACCCATGTGGATGTTTGGTGTCGCCATTGCTTGTGGCAATGCTTTTATTCTCAAGCCATCAGAAAAAGACCCATCAGTGCCACTGCGTTTGGCGGAATTGATGAAAGAGGCGGGCTTGCCAGATGGAATTCTTAATGTGGTGCATGGCGATAAAGTCGCGGTTGATGCGATTTTAGAGCATCCTGAGATTAAAGCCGTCAGCTTTGTCGGCTCATCTGATATTGCGCATTATGTTTATTCGCAAGGCACGGCCAATGGCAAGCGCGTACAGGCTATGGGTGGTGCGAAAAATCATGGCATTATCATGCCGGATGCGGATATGGACCAAGTGATTGCGGATTTCGCTGGTTCAGCTTTTGGCTCGGCTGGCGAGCGGTGCATGGCCTTACCAGTTGCGGTGCCTGTCGGCAAAGATACAGCTGAGGAGTTTATCAGCCGCATGCAAGAGGAAATGGCCAAATTGAAGGTTGGCGTTTCAACCGACCCAGACGCGCATTATGGGCCTGTGGTGTCGGCTGAACATCGTGCCAAGATTGAAAATTATATCCAAATGGGTATTGATGAGGGCGCCGAATTGCTTGTCGATGGGCGTGGGCATAATATGCAAGGGCTGGAAAATGGCTTTTTTATTGGCCCATCTTTATTTGATAAGGTCACGCCAGACATGCGCTCTTATCAAGAAGAGATTTTTGGCCCTGTCTTACAAGTTGTGCGCGCTGATAATTTAGAAGAAGCCGCGCGTCTGCCGAGCCAACACCAATATGGCAATGGGGTAGCTATTTTTACCCGTAATGGTTTGGCCGCGCGTGAATTTGCAACTAAGGTAAATGTCGGTATGGTTGGTGTGAATGTGCCAATTCCAGTGCCGGTGGCCTATCACACTTTTGGCGGATGGAAGCGTTCGGCCTTTGGGGACACGAACCAGCATGGGCCAGAAGGCGTGCGGTTTTTCACTAAAGTCAAAACCATCACGCAAAGATGGCCATCAGGTGAGGTTTCTGACCAGTCATTTATTATCCCGACCATGAGCTAAAGGTTTGTTATGAATACAGATTTTGAAACAATTAAAATTGAACAAGAGGGGCGAGTGGCCATTGTGACACTCAATAGACCCGATAGTTTGAACGCCCTAAACAGTCAGGTTATGGCTGAAATTGTTGAAGCTTTTGAAAATATTGACACCAATCCTGATATTGCCGTTTCAATTTTGACAGGCGAGGGGCGCGCTTTTGCAGCGGGGGCTGATATTAAAGAAATGCAACCTCAAAGCTTCCAGTCAATGTATGACAGCAATTTTTTCGCGGGCTGGGACCGTTTCGCAGCCTGTCGTAAGCCAGTGATTGCAGCGGTGAATGGTTTTGCGCTGGGGGGTGGCTGCGAGCTGGCCATGATGTGCGATATGATTTTGGCTTCCGATAAAGCCAAATTTGGTCAACCCGAAATCACATTAGGTGTCACGCCTGGCATGGGCGGGTCGCAACGCCTCACCAAGCTGGTCGGCAAAGCGATGTCGATGGATATGATTTTAACAGGTCGTATGATTGAAGCGGAAGAGGCCGTGAAATTTGGCCTTGCCAGTCGATTGGTGCCGCATGATGAGTTGATGACAGTGGCTATGGAAGCGGCAAAAACCATTGCTGGATTTTCTATTCCGTCAGTTATGGCGGCCAAAGAAATGGTCAATGCGGCAATGGAAATGTCAACGGCAGAGGGGGTGCGCTTTGAACGGCGTTTATTCCATGCTTTGTTTGCTACAGATGATCAAAAAGAAGGCATGAGCGCCTTTGTTGAAAAGCGTAAACCTGAGTTTAAAGATAAGTAATGGGTGATGGCAAATGAGTGTTGAGCTGACTGAAGAACAAGGCATGATTCAGGATATGGCGGCTGGTTTTGCGGCAGATAACATGGCGCCGCACGCGGCTAAATGGGACGAGGAAAAACATTTTCCAGTGGATGTTTTGCGGGCTTCTGCTGAATTAGGCTTTGCAAGTATATATACAAGTGAAGAATTTGGTGGCTCTGGCCTGTCGCGGTTTGAAGCGGTCCTGATTTTTGAACAATTGAGTAAAGGTTGTCCAACTGTGGCGGCTTATATTTCCATTCACAATATGGTGACATGGATGATTGACCGTTTTGGCTCTGATGAGTTGCGGGCAAAATATATTCCTTCACTCACAACGATGGATAAACTTGCGAGCTATTGTTTGACCGAACCTGGTGCTGGCTCAGATGCGGGGGGGTTAAAAACCAAAGCCGTGCGCGATGGTGATGTGTTTAAGCTGTCTGGTACAAAACAATTTATTTCTGGTGCGGGTGCTTCTGATGTTTATTTGATTATGGCGCGCACGGGGGATGACGGCGCAGGTGGGGTTTCTGCCTTTTTGGTTGATAAAGACACGCCAGGTTTGTCTTTTGGTGCGAATGAGAAAAAAATGGGGTGGAATGCCCAGCCAACACGTCAGGTGATAATGGACGATGTGGCCGTACCTGCTGCGCAAATGATTGGCGCAGAAGGTGATGGCTTTAAAATTGCCATGATGGGGCTGGATGGTGGCCGTCTCAATATTGCAGCATGTTCGCTGGGTGGCGCACAATCGGCTTTAGAACAATCCCTTGATTATGTGAAAGAGCGTAAGCAATTTAACCAGACATTGGCGCAAATGCAGAATACGCAATTCAAGCTTGCGGATATGGAAATTGACTTACAGTCTTCTCGCCTAATGCTTTACACGGCGGCGCAAAAACTTGATGCCAAAACCGCCGACGCCACCCCATGGTGTGCGATGGCAAAACGGCTGGTCACAGATAAATGCTTTGATGTGGCCAATCAGGCGCTACAACTGCATGGCGGATATGGATATTTATCTGAATATAATGTTGAGCGCATTGTGCGCGATTTGCGTGTGCATCAAATCCTTGAGGGTACAAATGAAATTATGCGCGTGATTATTGCGCGTCATTTATTGAAATAGGCATTGCAGATGACTGAAAATGACACAAAGCCAGTACTCGCCTCAATTGAAAATGGGTTGGGTTTATTGTTGCTTAACCGGCCTAAAGCTTTGCATTCATTAGATCAGGAAATGTGCCAGCTCATGCTTGAGGCCTTGCTTGGGTGGAAAGATGATGCGCAGGTCAAAGCCATTTGGATTGCACATTTGCCTGAAACACGCGGTTTCTGCGCGGGTGGTGATATTCGTCTATTATCGGAAAGTGGGCGCTCAGATGGTAAAGCGGCGCAGGGCTTTTTCCGTCTTGAATATCAACTTAACCATTTATTGCACAGCTATGAAGCGCAATTTGGTAAGCCCGTTATTGCTGTGATGGACGGTATTACAATGGGTGGCGGTGTTGGTATTTCGGTGCATGGGCGTTATCGCGTTGCGACTGAAAATACGGTTTTTGCCATGCCAGAAACGGGCATAGGATTGTTTCCCGATGTGGGCGGTGGCTGGTTTTTGCCCCGCTTAGCGGGGGAATTGGGCGCTTGGTTGGCCATGACTGGCGCGCGCCTAAAAACCGCGGATTGTTTAAAGGCGGGTATCGCGACGCATTTTACGGCTTCAGAAAAGCTAGCCGATTTGCGCAATGATATTACGGCAGCTTTGTCAGCTATATCTGCGGGCGATGGCGCGGCGACACTGGCAGCGATTGATGCGGTTTTGCCGCATGATGTAGCTGCGGCAGGTGAAGTGAAAACACTAACGTCTCAAACATTAGCAGAAATAGATGAGCTGTTTGCGGGCGACAATGCCGAAGCGATTGAGCAGCGTCTCGCAGCGGCAAATACGGAGTTTGCTTTGCAGCAACATGCTGATTTGAAAACCAAATCACCACTAACCGTTAAGCTGGCTTTAAAACAAATTCGCCGTGGTGCAAAAATGGCGTGCTTTGCTGATAATATGGTAATGGAATATCGTATTGGCTGTCGCGCGGTGATGCATAGCGAGTTTCACGAAGGTGTGCGCGCGGTGATTACAGATAAAGATAACGCCCCGCAATGGCAGCATGAAAATCTGGCGCAAGTTGGGGATGATTTTATTGAGTCTTATTTTATGCCGCTTGAAGGTGTCGATGAATGGACACCACGACCAGAAGTCTCAGATTGAGCTGAAAGAGGGGGGAAATGTCTAAAATTGCATTTATAGGATTGGGAAATATGGGGTCAGGCATGGCCGCAAATCAGGTGAAGGCGGGCCATCAGGTTTGTGCCTTTGATTTGTCTCCAGAGGCCCTAGCGCGCGCAGTTGAAAATGGGTGTGAAGCAGCTTCCTCTGCGGCAGATGCGGTAAAAGATGCTGATATTATCATCACCATGCTACCCGCGGGTAAACATGTGCGCATGGTCTATGAGAATGATATTTTGCCAAATGCCCCTAAAACAGCATTGCTGATAGATTGCTCAACGATAGATATTGAGTCCGCGCGTGCCGTTGCGGCGATGGCGGCAGAGCAGGGCTTAAAAGCAGCTGATGCCCCCGTTTCAGGTGGCACGGCGGCGGCAGATGCCGGCACATTGGCTTTTATGATTGGCTGTGAGGATGATATATTTGAGGCCGTTCAAGTGGCTTTGGAACCTATGTCTAAAGCTAGTTTGCATGCAGGCGCATCAGGTGCAGGTCAGGCCGCGAAAATTTGTAACAATATGTTGCTGGCCATTACCATGATTGGCACATGTGAAGCTTTCACAATGGCTGAAAAGCTTGGTTTGGACGCACAGAATTTCTTTGATATATCCTCGCAAGCCTCTGGTCAAAGCTGGTCGATGACAAGCTATTGTCCGGTGCCAGGCCCGGTGCCTGCCTCACCTGCCAATAATGATTATAAGCCAGGCTTTGCAGGCGCCATGATGTTAAAAGACCTGCGCTTGGCAATGGAAGCCGCAGCAACGGGAAATGCGAATACACCATTGGGTCGTCTTTGTGCAGATATGTATGAAAGTTTTTGCGCGCAAGGCGGAGATGTTGAAGATTTCTCTGCGATTATAAAAACGCTGCAATAGAAAAAGCTAACTGGCTATTGAAATATAAAAAGCCCCCATCAGTATCAAATCTGACGGGGGCTTTTCTTTTAAGCAGGACGCTTATTGATAAGATATAGGATAATGCCAACGGCAATTAAGCCGACAAGTCCGCCATCTCCAAGCTGCCCAATAATCGTGATGATATTTCCGACAATGTCGCCACCAATAAATGGGACGGCTTGGCCGAAAATCACCTGTAAGATTACAGCAGCTGCAATCAATAAAAGACCCAGATCAATAACTTCACCCAAGAAAGATTTAGCTGAATTAAGCATTGGATTCCCTCCAATTTTTGTTGTTAACAGTTCTAGCTTGTCTGAACCGCTCTGTGGCGTCAAGTTCTGGCCTGTTTGAAGTGCGCTAAAATCATATTAATACATTGTTTTATATAGATTATCCCCTTTTCGAAAACCCCTGCTAAAATAATAGCCTTTCTTGAAAATATGACATTTTCGCGGACATTGATTCGTTTTGAAATTTCACCATCTGGCGAACAGGGCTTGTTATGACGGATAAAAAAGACTGGCGGGTGCTGTTGCATCAAATCGCCCCGACACTCAGTGCCGCGCTTGGCGGGCCATTTGCTGGCATGGCGATGCAGGTTTTAACGCAGCATTTATTGCCCGATACAGATGATATTGCTGATGAAACCCAGCTCAGTGCGCAATTAAACGCCAAAACAACAGATTGGTCGAACTGGGTTGGGCAGGTTAAAGCAGCGGAACAAAAATTCGCACTACAAATGCGTGAATTAGATTTGTCTGTAGAAAAACTCGACCAGATGGATCGCGACTCTGCGCGTGACCGACAAGAAAAACTAGGCGATCAGTTTCCAAATTTTCTCGGTGGCATTGTTATATTTGGTTTTTTCATCACTGTTGGGTTTGTTTTATTGGGTGGTTTACAACATATTGAGGGGAGTGCGCTCACTCTTATTGGGACTTTGATTGGTTATGTTTCAGCCAAAGCAGACCAAGTGATTGCTTTCTTTTTTGGCTCCTCATCAAGTTCGCGCGAAAAAACCCGCGCTTTAACCCGTGCTTTTCAAAAAAAATAAGCAATGAGTGAATTTTAGAAATGACTGAAAAAATTGCTTTGTTGTAAATTTATCGCCGGCAATGTGCTATTTTAAGAATGGTAAAAACGAATCACCTATTTTTCTCTGGTTTTCTTATAAAACTGTGAGGAATTAGGTTTTTAGCGTGTTTACATTAAATGCGCTGGAAGAAGATGATGCGTTGAGTTGTGTTAAAGGGTTTTTTAATCCATGAGTCGTGCCGAATCATTTTTGACAGGTGTTGTCCAAGTCGCAGGCCCCTTACAGTCTGTGCAAGAAAATGTTGTGGCCGTTAAGCTTCATCCAGATGCTGTTTCTTTGATGCAATTGGAACCCACAGTGGATGAGTGGCAATTAGACAGGATTGTGACTTGGTCTTTGGGCAAGGATATAGGCCGACGCCCAGTCGAGGAAAACTACCCCTATCTTGTTGACCAGATACGTATGTTGCGCGAAGAAGCCAATATTTTAGGCGTTGATGCGGGCATTTCCATTCCCGCCAGTCTATTTGAAACGCGCCTTTTGACTATTCCCTATATACCCAAAGAGGATATGGAGGAAGAGACCAGCTATGAGGGGTTTTGGGAAGAGCAAGACCCTGAATTAACAAATTTGGATATGAAAATTGTCCGCTATCAAGTTCTTTATAGTAATGAAAATGATGACCGCACAGTGGTTTTGTTTTCGGCCATTCCAGAGCCGACTGTCAGGCGCTATATTGGGTTGCTTATTGATGCAGATTTAATGCCTGTTTTTGTAGAGAATGAGGCCTTTTCTCTGATTAATGGTATTTACACGCGATTGGATATTGAGAAACTGTCTAATCCGGTGCAGGTGCTTCACCTTTGCCCGGGCAGCAATATGCTCATTGGTTTTGAGCGCAATAAAATTGTGATGCAGAAGGTTGATATTTCAGAGTTTGACGAAGCATTGCTACTTGAGCTTGAAGATATTGATCAGGTTGACGGTCCATTTTGGGAGGAAGTCGGTATTCGAGTTGGCGAACAGGTTAAGCAGGCCGTTTCGTTTCTAGCAGAAGAAAAAGATTTCCCGAAAACATCAAAAATATATTTGGTCAGTGAGCATAAAAATATTCAAAATATGATGGATTTATTGCGTGACCATATTGGCACGAGCAGGCTGGTCGATTGGGACGCGCTGGACGCGGTTGATGTGCCGTCAAACCAAGCGCGATATGTTGATTATTTCCGCAATGGTTCGGTGTTCACAACGGCATTGGGTCTGGCCACACAGGGTCTTAATATTTTGGGTAAGTCTGACGATAAGCGCCATCGTCGGTTGATTGATATGAACTTCTTACCAGATGTTAGCGCGATCCGCCGCACCCGGCAATTTGCGGCTTTGAACAAATTGCTTATGGTTGGCATTGCCTTTTTATTCGTTGCGTCATTTTTATTGATAGGCGTGGCCAATGTTCCAACATTGCTTGAAACGAATAAAAAGGTAAGAGTGTTTTCTGAATTAGAGGCCGATGCACAAAGTCAAAATTTACGTAATATGGCTTTGCATAAAAAACTTAAGAAAATTGAAGCTGACACAAAAAAGCTAAATGATTTAGTGAATGCAAAAGGCTATGCCTTTTTAATGCAGTCGCTGCCAGAAATTCTGCCCCCTCAGGCCGAGCTTGAAACGCTTAGTCTCAACAAGGACGCTGAGCTGGTGATTACGGGTTATTCAAAAAGCACAGTGGCCATAAACCAATTTGCCCAAAATATTATTAAAAAGGGGTTGGCGCGCAACGCTCCTTGCACACAATCCAAATCGGGTAATTTATTTGCCTTTACCATCACAGCGCAACTAGTGGCGAGGAACTGATGATGCGCGGTGTTTATGTTCCCCATGATTTAAAATCCCTCAAGCTTTCGCAAGATGCTGAGCGATTGCTGACGAATTTGGTTTTAGACGGGCGCGTCAGCCTAGAGCTGATGTCTGATATAGAAGCAGATAGAGATGTTGTTTTAAATGAGCTTGATGATGCGGCCGCGCAGGTAAGCCCGAATGACATGCTTGACCCTATGGCGACTAATCCTGACCTTGACTCTAACCTTAACCCTGACTTTGACTCTGACTCTGACTCTGACTCTGATCAGGCAGCACTTGATATGCTCGCGCTTTTAGAAAATGTTACAGAAGCTGAAAATGGCGCAGATGAAACTATTTCATTTTCTGATGAAAATGTGTTTGCAGCGCCAGATTTAGACGTCATGTTTGAGGCAAGCGCGCAAGCCGATGCAAATGATGCAGACACAGAAGATGCGCTCGAAGAATCTCAGCTCACCAGTCGTTTGGCGCGTGTGAAGCAATTGTTCAGGCGTGGCCGACAGGCGCCGGAAGAAGCAGATGATGACACACTCAAAACCTATATTGGGTTAAAAAATGTGCGCCAAGCCTTTGAGCGCCAGACCTCAAAATCACCATTGGGCATGACAGTGCTATTGGTTTTATGCCTTATGCTGGTGGCCGCGTTTCCACCGATTATCAACCTTGCTTATATCCAACCCAATATTACAAAAAACAATCAGAAGTTGAGCCAGATTGCGAATTTTAAAGCGCAAGTTGACGCTAAAAAACGCGATTCCGCGATACAACTTAACAAGATTAAGAAGCTTGAGAAAAACCTCGGGGGATATGCGGTTAATGTGAAAGGGCAGGCAGAATTTGACTTGTTATCTGCCGCTTTCTTGACCGCCTTGGAGCGGTATAATGTGAAGATTTTAAGCAATCAAACCGCGATTGATGAAACCCTCACGACAAAATTAGCTGATGGGAAAATCATTGAGGGTATGGTGTTTGATTTAGGCTTGCAAACTCGGTTTGATATTTACCGAAACATTCGAAATATCTTTATGGAGCAAATGGGCTCTGTTACTGTTTTGGAAGAGAAAATAACCGCAATGCCTGGTTCAAATGAACTGGATATTAAACTCAAAATGGCTGTTGTGTATTTGAAAGAAGGTCAGTGAGATGATGGGGCGTTCAAAAATATTATCTATTTATGTTGTTAGTCTTACTCTTTTTGCATTGCCAGTTTTTGCGCAAACCGCCACTCAATCGGACACTACGCCCAATAAGAGCGAGGGCAAAGCGTCAGCACTTTTTGAAATAGGCGGCGCTAATGACCCATTTGTGCGGGGTCTCAAGCGTTTGGATACATCTGATGTCGCGCGGCAAAAAATGGAACAAGAGCTGGCCAAAGCGCGCAAAGAAATGAAACGCATGAAATATGGTGGCAAGGCGGGTGATGATGAGCTTGACGCAGATATAAGCGACGGTTTCATCGCTGGTGATCCTGCTTTTGGAAATGCCTTTTCTCTGCCGCGCTATCGCCTTGACGGTATTTTGGTTTCTGAAGCGCCGCTGCTACCAATCATCCATGTGAGCGATGATGAGCTGCGACGTTCGGGCCAGACATTATTTTGGTCTGCTGATGACAAGCGTTGGGCTTATCGGTTATCGGCGGCAGAGAACTATAAGACTGTGGCGCGTAAATTTTCATTGCACCCGCAAGATGTATTGGCGATGAATCGCGCGCGCAACCCTGACCAATTAGCTGGGCGGGAAATATTATTTATCTCGCCACGCGATAATGGCCCGCTTATTCATACAGTACGCAAAGGCGAAAGTCTGAGCCTTTTAGCGCAAACCTACGATGTGCCTTTATCGATTATTAAAAAGCGGAATAGTCTGGCGCGAGAAGATTTGTTGATTATTGGACAAAGGCTTCACATTCGTGACAAAACCATCAGTCAGGCGCAGGCTGAATTAGCCGTACCAGCGCCAAATGAATTGGATAAAAATGCTGCCCTGATGGCGCGGCGTGTTTATGTGCGTTTGGCGCGCTATCCGAATTTATCAAAGGCAATGCGTGGCGCACGTGAATTTTATGATGATAATCGCCGATTTATAGATAGTGATATTATTTTGCGACTTGAGCGTGATGCGATGGGGCAGGAGGGCTATAATCTTGATTTAGGGCCAATGGTGTCGAGCGCTCATGGCAAAAATTACTGTAAATTATTTACCCGTCGCGGCTTGGCCTGCGAGACTGTGAGGCGTGTGCCTGGTGAAGAGCGGTTGAATACATTTGAAAGCACCGCGATTGTTCGAGTGTCCCCAACTGTTTTCTATAATGGTGATGTTGATGAAGATATTATTGAAATCGGCAAAACCAAAGATATTGAATATCAGTTAAAGGAAGGGCAGACACTTGGGGTTGATGAAGGGGTTGTGGTTAAAATCACCCATGACCAAATTCTGGTTGCGGATAAAGAAGAAGAATTACTGGCACTTAATTTGAATTATCTGCCAGAGGTCGATCAAGAGGTTTTGCAGGCGCGCCGTGAAGCAGAGCGTCAGGCACAACTTGATGCTGCTGCCAAAGCCGCCTCTGCATTGGCAGATAATGCAGAATTGCCAGAGATTGAAGTGCCGAATATTGCCAAGCGTTTGGCGGAGAATGAACAAAAACGCCGCAAAGGCAGTACGGGTCAAACGCCATAATGGATAAGGTCGTTAAGTGAATGAGTTATTACAGTAAAGATGTTGCTGATAGGGTTTTGCGCATTTTGCAGGCTGGCGAACAAATAGAAAAAGAAAAGCTGTCCGCCATACTTGAGGAAACAGGTGGCAAGTCTGGAAAAGCGCTTGAAAAACTTATCCGTGATGGTCTTGATGAAGATATTTTGCTGACAGTTTTGTCACGCGCTTATGCTTTACGCCGGCGCTCTGTGACGCCAGATACGCTTGATGAGGAAGCGCTTAAAGCTTTGCCACTCAAATTTATGGAAAGTGAAAATATTTTGCCTTTAGCCAAAGAGGGGCGATTTTTGCGCGTTGGAACAATTGACCCAACCAAAGCGACATTGGCGGGTCAAATTAAAGCTCTGACAAATTTTAATGTTGAATTTTTTATCATCAAGCTCACTGAGTTTGAAACCTGTATCCAGCATGAGATTGTGGTCAATCATATTGCGTCAGTTAAAAAAGAGGCTGAGCCTTCAAAGCCGCGTCCACGTGCCGCCGCCACCAGAAAACGCACGCCGCGTTATGACCCATCTGATGCTTCATTAGTGGCGCCATTTTGCGATGATATTTTACAAAGCTCGATTGATTTAGATGTGAGTGATATTCATATTGAGCCTTATCGCGAGACGGCACGCGTGCGCTTCCGGATAAATGGTGTGCTTGAGGTTCAAGAGCAATATTCACAATATTTATTCGAAAATTATCTTGCCATTATCACACGTTTTAAGATTTTAGCGGATTGCGATATTTCCGAAAAAAGATTGCCGCAGGATGGCGCGATAACTTTCCGAACCAAACAGGGGGAGGATGTCGATACGCGTTTTAATGTGCTGCCAGGCAAAAACGGCGAGCGAATTGTTATTCGATTACTCAAAGGTGACCCTTCTCTCAGTATTGATAAAATTGGTTTTACGGATAGCGATTTACAAAAACTCATTGAAGCGATTACCGCGCCGCAAGGTATGGTTTTGGTAACAGGGCCAACTGGGTCGGGAAAAACAACCACGCTTTATGGCGCGCTGCAATATATCAATGAGCCTGGTAAAAATATTATGACCGCCGAAGATCCGGTTGAGTATTACCTTGAGGGTTTGGGGCAGGTGCAGGCTAATGAAAAAATTGGCCTGACATTTAACTCGATTTTGCGCGCCTTTTTACGCCAAGATCCTGAGGTGATTTTGGTGGGTGAAATTCGTGATCAGGAAACTGTTGAAATTGCGGTGAAAGCGGCTTTGACAGGGCATTTGCTCTTATCCACTTTGCATACGAATGACTCCATTGCCACCATAACGCGCTTGACCAATATGGGGGTGCCGAATTTTATGATTTCAGCCGCTTTGTCTTTGGTTGTGGCGCAGCGATTGGCGCGTAAAAATTGTCAAAATTGTCTAGAACCTGACCCCTCTGGCACTTATGAAGCGCTTAAATTTATTGGATTTGACGAGAGTGAGATTGAGCAAATCCAACCACGCAAAGGGGGCGGTTGCTCGCAATGTGATGGCTCAGGCTATAAAGGGCGGCAGGGTATATACGAGGTTTTACGCGTGACCCCAGAGGTTGAAGAGGCCATTTTGCGTAACGCGCAAGCCCCAGAAATATTAGAGGCCGCGCGCTCAGATGGGTTTTTAACCATGCAAGAAGTGGCGCGGCGCTATATTCAAGATGGGATAATTTCAATTGAAGAATATTCACGTGTATTGGCGGTCAATTAAATAAAGGTGATGGTTTAACATGGCTGTTTTCACATATGTTGGAACGCAAAAGGGGAAGAAAATAAAAGGCTCACTTGATGCGCCGACAATGTCGCGCGCGCGCGCGGAATTGCGTAAACAGCGCGTCAAAATCAACAAGATTAAAGAGCAAAAAGAAAAGAAAAAAAGCGCGCTTGATATTCAAATCACATGGGGGCCATTCGGGTCAATTCCGGCAAAAGAAATTTTAATGTTCACCAAAAAACTCTCAACCATGATCCGCGCTGGTTTACCTATTTTGGACAGTTTCATAATGGTTGGTGACCAAACTAAAAACCCGAATATGAAGCGCACAATCAATGAAATGATTGCGGATTTAAATGAGGGTAAACCCCTCACGACAACTTTTCGCGCTCAAAGTCGGCATTTTGATAATGTCTATCTAAACATGATTGAAGCGGGCGAGGTTTCGGGTCAGCTTGATAAATTTATTGATAAGCTTGTCCAAATTCTAGAAAAACAGGCCAAGATTCGCGAGCGTATTAAATCTGCAATGTTTTATCACACAACGCTTTTTGTGGTGACTTTGTTAATCACTATTTTCATGCTGACAAATGTGGTGCCAACTTTCCAAGAAATGTATGAAGGCATGGGCGCTGAGTTGCCAGGCCCGACGCAAGTGATTGTTGATGCCAGCCAATGGGTCGCCGATATTAATAATATTTTGGGTGTGCTGGGCGTGGTTTTTGGCACGCTTACATTTCATAAGCTTATGTGCCGTTATGTTGGCCTATATTTTATGGCTTGGTGCTGGGTTTTGCTAAAATTGCCGCTTTTTGGGGATATTGGCGTTAAAGCCGTTGTCGCCCGCTCTTCACTTTTAATGGCAAATTTATTCGCAGCTGGGGTAAGTGTTTTGGACACACTCGAAGTGTCAAAATCAGTAACCACAAATGTGCTTTTTTTACGCGCATTTGACCGCGTGAAAAAAGATGTCATGTCAGGTATTGAGCTTTCTGTTTTATTTAGCCAGGAAAAAGTTTTTCCATTGGCTTTCTCGCAGCTTATCGCAGTTGGCGAGCGGACGGGGAATATGGAAGAAATGCTCAATTCAATCGCGCAATATTATGAAGAAGAATTTGACGCTGTGGTTGAGGGGTTATCGACCATTATTGAGCCTGTCATGATTGTTTTTGTCGGCGGTATGGTGGGGGCGATGGTTGTCGCGCTTTATCTGCCCATCTTCTCTGCTGGTGACTTGGCAGGGGGGTAAAAAGCCTCAAGCTTGCTCTAATGGTGCGCCATCACCGCACCAATCATCTTCAAAAGTGCGTGGCCAGCTTGTGCCATTATCCACCGTCTCATCAAGCATGGCTGGTGAAGGCGCATGGCGGCGGCAGAGACCTTCAGGCGTTTTGGTGGGCTGTTCAATCAGACTCGCATCCCAATATCGGCAATGGCGGCAATGCACAATCGGCACTGAGGCTGGCGGTGGGGTAAATTCTTGCTTATCCATAAGCGACCTGCTGACTTTTTAACACAGAAATATATATTATATCATGTCGCTTTTTTGTGGCATCATTTTTTGGTTAAATATGCAGGGCCAAATATCGGTCTAAATGGTTAAGGTTAAGTTATGCGTTCACTTCCAGCACAGGTTATTGACGAAGTTGCAAAAATTATCAGAGATAAAGAGTCACAAATCACGCTTGCTTTAGCGGCTTTTATTTCAGGCGGTCATGTTTTAATTGAAGACGCGCCTGGCACAGGTAAAACAACACTGGCGCGGGCTTTGGGGCATCATCTCAGCCTAGATTGGAAGCGCTTGCAATGCACCAATGACACTATGCCCTCTGATATTTTGGGGGTTAATATTTTTGATACCCAAACCGATAAATTTATTTTTCGGCAAGGGCCCGTTTTTGCGCAATTATTTTTAGCTGATGAATTAAATCGCGCCCCAAGTAAAAGCCAAAGCGCTTTGCTTGAAGCGATGGCCGAGCGTCAAGCGAGTATTGATGGTGTGGCCTATGAACTCCCCAAGCCCTTTATTATGATTGCCACACAAAATCCTGGTGAGCAAATTGGTGTGTCGCCCTTGCCAGAGTCGCAACTTGATCGCTTTGCTGTGTCTTTTTCTCTTGGGCTGCCTTCTGCCGATACTGAAATCGATTTATTGAGAGAGTTAAAAACTGGTGATGCGCTGGCACTTTTATCGGCGCCGATTATCACCACAGAGGCTTTTATCAATATCCAAAGACAAGCGCGGGAGGTGGAAGCGAGCGATACTATTTTGACCTATTTACAAACTCTGGCGACCCATATTCGGCAGGGTTTAATGCCTAATTTATCGGTGCGGGCGCTTATGCAAATAAAATCATTGGCACAATCTATGGCGCTCATAGAAGGGCGAACTTATGTGGTGCCTGAGGATATACAGGCTGTGATGGTGCCTGCTTTGCGCCATCGTTTGACCACAAAATCGCTTGAATTTGAAACCCGGCTGTCCGAACTTGTAACCGAGATAGCGGTGCCATAATGTTCCAAAAAATCGCTCAAAGTCTGCAATATCGCTTGCTGCACAAAAAAGGCTGGTTGGGCGGAAAAAAAACTTTGCGGCAGAGTGATTTGTTTATCATGCCTAATCATTATGGCTTCTATATGGCTTTTTTGATTATGTCTGGTTTTGGTATTGGATATCGTGTGCAGAATAATTTTATCCTGATGGGCGTTATTTTTTTATTTCTGCTTTTTATGTTGTCGCTCATTTCTGCGGCTCGAAATTTACAGGGCATGCAGCTTCACATCAGCGCGGATGAGCGTTATTTCGCGCATCATGATATTCATGTCACCTGTCGATTCAAAAAACCCAATCCGGCTTATAATGTCTCTTTGCTCGGCGGCTTGGCAGGGCTGGTTCATATAGATTTATCTTCTGGGCTGGCGCTTTACCGTTTGCCAATAAGCCAATTGCCGCGTGGGCAACACGCATTCCCAGCCCTGACCCTGCAAACGCGGTTTCCATTTGGTATTGTGCGCTGTTGGACGCGGTTAGCGCCGCCCATCGAGATTTTAGTCGCGCCCGTACCAGATGAGCGCGCGCTTTCGGCTTATCCGCGCATTGACCCGCAATTATATTTTGCCCGTGAAACCCATCAGGGTGCATCGCATGATGTTGAGGAATGGCAAGACCCGCGCCAATACCAAGATGGTGATTTACCATCGCGTATTGATTGGAAGCGCTTTGCAGCTAATCGGGAATTACTTATTCGCGAATTTGAAACCTCTGGCACGGGTGATGTCTTATTGCAAATGCCCAAACATATGACCCGCGAGGCGGGTTTATCTTATTTATGTGGCGGGCTTTGTGTGAGCGAGCGCGCCGGGTTGAATGTCGTAATGCAGCTTGATGAGCGCGATTATTATATTTCTACCAAACAGCAATTTGATGAGGCGTTTCATGTCCTTGCCTGTAGCTGAGAGTATTTCTAAATCTGAAATGCAAACCAGTATTGGCTTGCTGTTTCTTGCGTTTTTGCCCATCGCGTTGGCTTTTGCGTTGCAAACGCATGGGCTGGTATTTGTCAATTGGCTGGCCATGTGGGCGCTTGTTGCCTTGCCCAAAAATAAATGGCGTCTGCTCGCGCTCATTGTGTCTATTCCTGCGACTTTATTGTTCATGCAGTTTTATCTCACCATCCCAAGTGATATTTTTTTCATGTCCCTTGTTTTGGTTTTTAGCGTGCCAGAACAATTAAACAAAGCGGGTTTGCCCAATCCTTTTAATCTTTTAGGCGTTATTTTTTCCGCGCTTTGCGTCATGGTCCTGTCGGTGAATTTGCTGGTCTTTGTTTTGATGCTGGTGAGTTGTGCTTTCTATATTGGGGTTTTTGTTTTACGCCATAATCGGATGCCGCTATCTGGTTTGCGTATTCGGCTGCTGCCTGTGATTGCCACTTTAGGTGGGGCATTTCTGGTAACGGTCATTTTATTTCTTTTGCTGCCGCGCCTCGATCTGCAGGAAATACCAAGTTTTCAGTTTGATCAGGCCAGCAGTGGGGTCACTGATAAACTCAATATGGGACGGTTTTCGTCGGTCATTACCCGTGAGGAGATTGCGTTTCGGGCATTTATGCCGCGCCCGCCTGAAAATGAGCCGCTTTATTGGCGGGTTTATTTGCTGACTGAAAATTATCAGGGTGAGTGGGTGCGCGGCATTGCGGACGCGCAAACAAAACAGCCAGTTACATTTCAAGCAGGTAGTCGGAAATATCAAATTCGTCATGCCAGCCCGTCTGTGAACTGGCTACCTGTGTTGGGCATGCCATCGGCGGAGGTTCTTTCACCGCAAATCCGCCAGACGCGGGGTGGGGAACTGGTATCACAAAACAATCAAGCGCTGGCAGCCAAAGCTTGGCAGGTCAGTTCATTGACCAGCTATGATGATTTGGATTTACCTGAAATCACGCAATTTGAAGGCAATCCAAAATTGCGGGCATGGGCGCAAACAAATCGCGCGCGGTTTCAACGCGATATTGATTTTATCAATTTTGTTTTGGCTTATTTCAGCCGCGAGGGATTTTATTATAATTTACAAGCACCGCGTTTATCTGGCGATAAAGTGGATGCTTTCTTCTTTGACACGCGCATTGGCTATTGCAGTCATTATGCCATTGCCTTTACCAGCATTTTGCGAGCGGTGAATATCCCGGCCAATATTGTGGTGGGGTATTCTGGCGGCAGTTGGAATGAATTTGGCGACTATATGGTTGTGCGCCAATCTGATGCGCATGCCTGGGTGGAAGCAAAGCCTGATAATATGGGTTGGCAGCGGTTTGACCCAACTCTTTTCGTGCCGTTTCAAGACCAAACAACGCGCAATTTATTGGCTGACACGCCAAACCCATTATTGAATACAAGAGAACCGACAAACGCCTTGAGCGCACGCTTTGCCATGTGGTTGCGCTGGGCGGATAGTTTTTTGGTTCAACTCAATAATGATATTGTGCTTTATAATGAACAAAGCCGCTCGGATTTATTTAAGTCTTTGAATCTCGAAAAGCTGATTAATTTTATTTTATTTTGGCTGGTTGTATCACTGGCGTTGGTTTCGCCTTTTGCCCTTTTACGCTGGTATTTGCTGCGTGATAGTTTGGTATCTTTGGATAAAAAATTTCTTAAAATTACCGCGCGACAAGGGGTTAGCCGTCAGCTTAATGAAGGTCGGTTGGATTTTGCCCGCCGCTATATTTCTCATTTATCGCAAAGTCAGAACATGAATAAGCAGCTTGAAGAAACCATAATGCGCTATATGCATTTTTGGTGCCGCTGTTATTTTTCCTCTCATAAAACGCAAAAAGCAGATATTAAATATATGTATGAAATTTTGCGTCAGATAGAAATCGCAGCGTCTCGATGAGCTTTACTGAGGTAAATGCCAAATCATATCCAAACGATTGCCATTATCATGGTGAGACCAACGCGCTTCATCAGATAATGATTTGATAAAATGAGTGCCGAGGCCACCCTCGCGCACTTCGTCTAATTTGCGTGGGACAATCTGGCTGATATCTACCAATGGGGCATTATCCTCAAGCACAATATGCAATTGTGCCTTTTGCTTTTGAACAATCAATGTAAGTTGTTCGTCTTTATCCTTTTTGACCTCTTTGGCCGATGATTGCTTGAACGCATGTTGGATAATATTTTGCGCGGCCTCGTCTGTTGCCAGCAATATATCTTGAATTTTTTCTGCCGCTTGCGGAGATTTGAGCGCGGCTTTAAGAGCTTTTGACAAAGCGCGACGGATCACGCGCAATGCGGAAATTTCTGCATCTACAGTGATCCGAAGTATTTCTGTCATAGGGCGCAGGCTCCATTCTTATTTCCCGATGCCCAAAAGGGTCAGGTCGTCATGAATCATATCAGAGTTTTCATATATCTCATTCACAACCGCATCAATTTGCTGTGAAAGCGGCGTTTGATTATGGTGTAAAAGCATTTTACCCAATTGGTCTGCCCCCAACATCTGGCCGTCGGTTTTCGCTTCTGTTAAACCATCGGTAAAAGCAAAAAAACGCGCCTGCGATAAATCAATTATGTCCGTTTTAATATCAGATAGCTCAATATCCATAATGCCGAGCGGGTGCAAATGCGCGCCAATGGTTTTGATGTCCTTGTCCTGTGTCAAAATCAAAGCTGGCTCATGACCGGCATTGCAAATATGAATTTTTTGGGTTTTGGCATCATAAAAACCTATAATCGCGGTGACAAACATCCCATTACTTGCGGTTTCGGTTAATTCGCGGTTCATTTCGTAAATCAGTGTGGGGGTGTCAGGGAGCGCACGGCTGAGGCTACGAAACAGGCTATGCGTTTTCGCCATGACCAATGCGGCGTTAATGCCTTTCCCAGAAACATCACCGAGACAAAAATAAAGCCGCTCTTGTCGTTCTACATAATCGTAAATATCACCCGAGACCCCTTTTTTGGGAATATTGCGGCCATAGGCAAATCTATGCGGGGATTGAGGGAACAGGCTTTCTTGCACGCGGGCGGCCATACGCACATCTTGATTTGTTTTTTCGGCTTCAATCAGGTTTTCAGTCATTTCCGAATTCGCCAATGCCAGCGCCGCCGCATTGGCCAGCACAGTGACAAGAGCGGCGTCTTCTTGCTCAAATAACGGGTTTTCCCCTAATCGATTAATCAATTGTAGGGCGCCATAAGTTTTGTTTTGCACAATCACTGGTGCGCAAATCATGGATTTAGTGATGAAGCCAGTTTCGCTATCGACGGACATATTAAAATGAGCGTCATTTTGGCAATCTGCAATAAATTGGGTTGTGCCGGTGCGGATCACCCGCCCAACAATGCCTTTATCTTTTTCAAATGCCAGACCAGTAATATCGACAGGCCCAAGGCATGCATGGCATTGAACCATTTCGTTTATGTCATCTAAAAGAAAAAAACTTGCGGCCTCAGCATTGATTTGTTGTTGCACATAGCTCAGACCCTGTGTCAAAGCTTCCGATACATTTTTATTGGACGCAAAAGCCGACATCATTCGAAAAATAATATCGAGCTGCGGATTAGAAGATGAAGTAGACACCATTGACATTTAATTGACCATTAAGCTTTAAAATGTGCCTGGCTTAAAAGCTGGTGTTTCGGTCTCTCCCTCGGTTGGTTCTGTGTCTGAAATGATTTCGTTGTCACTGTCTTTTTTCATATCAGCAATCAGGTCGGCATCTGTTTCACCCTCATCTAAAGGCGATGTTTCCTCTTCTTGTGGTGCGCTTGGCATCTCAGATGGGCTCTCTGGGGGGCTACTTTTTGTCCCGATATCTTTTAAAATCTCAGCATCATCAAAACTGCCACTGTCAAAATCTGTAATATCTTCAACATCTGCAGGGCCAGTATTTTCACCAATTGGTAATAATTTTTCGAGATGTGCTAATTCTACTACACGTAGCAACTGTTCGCTGAGCCTACTTATGGTAAAAGGTATGTCGTTTTTGGCACAGCTTTGCATGGCGATAACCAGAAGCGATACGCCTGATGAGTCAATATATGAGACCTGTGCACCATCAATATCAAAACTAGAGGATTCCTCAATATATTCAATAAGTTGAAGCTTTATATCGGGTGTGATTTCAAGATCAATATCACCCGTTAAAATGAGCTTAAGTTGGTTTTCATGTTTTTTAAAATGAAAAGGCATAACCAGTCTTTCCTACAACCTATATTAGAAACTATTTAAATATGTTTATTTCATATTTGCAAATAATTGTGAAATATAGTTAACTTAATTGTCTAGTAAGTTCATTCGCGCGTTGCGCGAAATTTATTTTGAGTTAAGGAGTACTCTCATGAATGAACGTTTAACAAGCGAAAAAGGCTTCAGCCTTATTGAACTTTTGGTCGTTGTTGCCATTATTGGGGTGTTGGCATCCGTTGGTGTTGTTCAGTATCAAAACTATATTGACAGCACAAAAAAGTCGACTACCGAAGCGAATGCTGAGCAAGTCCACAGATGGTTGCTGACCACACAAGGTGCGCGTGCTGCTGGTTATGATACATCACCAGCTGAATGCAGCACTTCAAACTTGCCAGCAGATTCATCATCTGCCAGCGCAATAGGTAGCGGCAATTGCTTCAACCTGCATAATACTGATACTGGTATTGCTGGTTCTGGTGGGCCATTTGAGAATTTCAAAAATGCTTATGACTCAAACCAAACTGGTGAAGCTGTGGTTCACGCAACTGACAGCACATCAGCCGTCACAACCGGCACAAGTGCATGTAGTGTGCTTGGCGCAAATGTAAGCTTGGGTGACATTATTGTTCGTGTCTCAGGCACTATTGATCATATCGACGTGTATTATTGTTCAAAAGAAGATGCAGGCAATCGCTTGCAGCAAGTGAACAGCACGGTCACAGATTGGTAGAATCTCATATATCAAGAAAAGGTGCGGGTTTCTCCGCACCTTTTTTTATGCCTAAATTTTGCGCGCTATCATGTCCTTATTGTGTATCCTCAATCGTACCCCGCCGCTTTTTCTGATTTGTGGTCTGTATTTTGCGGGGCTTTTTCATGTTCATTTTATGAGCGTGGGTGGGGATTTTAACTCCAGAAACATATTTGGCTGGATAACACTGGCACTGGGCAATCTTTTATTATGGTGGCGCCCTTTTAAAACAAATCAGATGAGCAAGCCGCGATATTTTATATTGGCTTTTCTGCTTCCGGTTTTGTTTCTTACTCTCTGGCTTTTGCCGTTTTTCTCTCCAAACATAGCCAATACACTCACCCCGCAAATCTATTATATATTCCCGTTTTTATTGCTGTTTTTTGGGATGTTTATTTTGGGTGGATTACAAGCGCCGCTATCTAACAGACAGTGGCGTACGCTTTTGTTACTGATAGGCTTTGCGGTATTGCCACAAACCCTGCAAGTGTTTTTTAAGTTTCTTAATCTTGACCTCACGCTTCTTTATCGTGTTTTTCCATCTATTATTTTTCGCGATTATCTGGGGTTTTCACAGGAAAATCTTATGGGGTCGTTCCTGGCCTCTCTGATAGGTTTGTTTGGGTGGGCGGTTTATCGTTTATGTGATGCTGGGGTAGGGGATAAACGCGCCCGTGGTTTCTTTTATGGCCTGTCCTTTATTTATGCGTTTTTGATTTTCTTTAATGGGTCAAAACTTGCCGTGCTGGGTTTGTTGCTCATGATGGCGATGTTTTGGGCATATGTCCTCTGGCAAGGCGGCGCATGGCGTTATGTCGTGAATTGGTCATTGATGATTGGGCTGGCTTTTTTATGTAAAAGCTTTGTGCCTTTTTTATTTTCAGACGTGGCTGGCGTAACTCAGGGTTGGGATGTGCAAGGCTCATCTGTTCAGCTAAGGCTGGATATGTGGTATGTAAGCTGGCTGGCTTTTCTTGATGCGCCGTATTTTGGGCATGGTATTGGCTCATTTTTTCATATCTATATGGATAAATATGCAGCATTAGGCCCCGATAGCGGGATTTCTTTCAAAGAAAATTTGTCTAACCCGCATAATTTAATCATTTTATTGTTGGTTGAGGCTGGGTTGATTGGCACTGTTCTCATTTTAATGCCCTATATTGCGCTTATGATTTATTTGGTCTGGCGCAATCCCAGACTGTTTATACTGCCCATTCTGCTTGGCCCGATTCTTGTTCATTGCCTGTTGGAATATCCTTATTTTTCTTCATCAAGCCATTACTTGATTTTTGCGCTCACCTGTTTGGCAATACTGCATTATTATGGCGGGCCTGAAAATAAGGTGGTGTTCAGTCATAAAAAGCTCATGTTTCAGTCAGGGTTTATTAAGAACTTGATGGCTGGCTTAGGGGTTGGGGTCATTATTGTTTTCTGTTTTTTTGCTGTGCCAGCGAGTTGGCAAGACCGAACAGGTGCAATTCGATTTCATATGATGCAGAGCAAATCAACTTTTGAAATTCTGGCGCGGCGGTTTCAGCATTCAGATATGAAACATTCACTCATTGGTCCGCGTCAAACCACTTTAACTGTTCTTTATTTGATGCAAAGAGCAATTGAAGAAAATGAAAAGGATTTGCTCAAAACAGTTTTGTTGCCAATTTATGAGGAAAAAGTGAAGCCTTTTTATTCATCGTCAAAATTGTGGCATATCGAATTTGATGCTTTAGTTTTGCTTTCAGATGAAAGTAAAATACAAGCATTGATTGACTATGTGCGCCCCTATCGGCCAAAATTATCTGAAGAGTTTGAGGCGAAATTAAGCTTGCGGCAATAAGTGATTTATTGTCCCGATATTTAGGACTCGTCTTCCTCTTCAATCAGGTTTTGCTTGGCAAGCTCTTCAATATATTTTTCCATTGTTATCATGCCAAATTGCGCGCCTGTCTGCATGGCTGTGTTTATTTGAACAATTTTATTTTCTCTGATGAGATTGCGCACCGCAGGCACGCAAACCATCACTTCAAAGGCACCAATCCGCCCGCCGCCTTTACGCTTTAATAATTGTTGAGTCATCACCAATTGCAGTGATTGCGACAGCTGAGAACGCGCTTGCGCTTGCTCTTCAGCCGGAAACACATCAATAATTCGGTTAATCGTTTCAGGCGCGCCCGATGTATGCAAAGTACCAAATACCAAATGGCCAGTTTCTGCCGCTGTGAGCGCCATAGAGACGGTTTCATAATCGCGCAATTCCCCAAGCAGAATAATGTCGGGGTCTTGGCGCAATGCGCCTTTAAGTGCGCTGGCAAAACTTTTCGTATCGCGCCCAACTTCGCGTTGGGAAATGATGCTTTTGATTGGTTTATGAACAAATTCTACAGGGTCCTCAATCGTGATAATATTTTCTGACCGTTCACGATTAATCTTATCGACCATGCTGGCAAGCGAGGTGGATTTACCAGAACCTGTTTGCCCCGTGACCAGAACAAGACCGGCTTTTTCTTTTAAGATTTGATGCACAGCGGGTGGCAAACCCAATTGGTCAATATTGGGAACCTCAGTCACAATGGTGCGTAACACCATTGCCCAGCCTTTCATGGTGCGATAGCCATTGGCCCGAAAGCGTTGCTCGCCAACCACAATGGCAAAGTCAACATCATTGGTTTCGCAAAACTCATGATAAAGTTTTTCTCCCAATTCTTTTTGAAAGACCTCATCGAGCATGTCATGGGTGATGATATAGTCATCAAATAATTTAATATCGCCATTGGCTCGAACCGCGAGCGGATCGCCAGCGCGCATATGAAAATCTGAAATGCGATATTGTGAAGGCAGTTCTTCGAGTATTTTGTAAACAAGATTATCAGACATTGGACGCAACGACTTTACTTTCATTAGCCCAAAATGGGCAAGATATGTATACTAACATCTTAACGCTTTATGCGGCAGACTGCCAGTCATCAGAGGTAGGAATTGTGTTTTTTGACGAGAGCCAGTTGTTCTTAAACATCATGATATTTGTGCTTGGGCTTTGTTTGGGCAGTTTTATTAATGTGGTGGCTTTGCGCTATGTGCGTGGGCAGGACTGGATTTACCAGCCATCAGCTTGTTATGCCTGTGGGCAGAAATTAGCCTGGTACCAAAACCTGCCTATTTTCGGGTGGTTGCATCATTGGGGCAAGGCGGGGTGTTGTGGCGCGCAATTGCCGAAGCGCTATTTATTTGTTGAGTTGGCCTGTGGGGGCATAGCGGTGGTGAGTTTATTGGTTTTGGGACCAGAAA
>JBMHDF010000008.1:0-97009 GCA_049889535.1 Parvibaculales bacterium
GGAATGGGAATATGCAGCACGTGGGGGGGCAAATCATATTTACGCATGGGGAGATAATTTTTTACAAAATGGTGTGTTTATGGCCAATAGCTGGCAAGGCTCATTTCCAAATCAGGATTTAGGCGAAGATGGCTTTGTCGGTATTGCCCCTATTGGGTGTTTTCCGTCAAATAGATTCGGTCTTTATGACATGATTGGCAATGTTTGGGAGTGGACAAAGGAAGTTTACAGCCCAAACAGACAAAATTTAACATCAAATAAGGAAAAAAATGAGCCTTTTGTGATAAAAGGTGGGTCGTTTTTATGTGCGCCAAATTATTGTATTCGCTACCGTCCCGCCGCCCGCCAACCACAGGAATCTAGCTTAGGAACCAATCACTTAGGCTTTAGAACCATAAAACGCATTTCGCAATCACCACCACCAAAACAAAGCTTCTAATAAAAAGATTAGGGTAAAACATGATTTTGCCTCAACTCTCTAGTTGATTTATTGTTTTTTTATTGTTTAAACTGTCTCCGGAGTCTCGCCCTTTATATTTAAAAGGGCTTTCATTAACTATGGCGAGGGGTTTAGTATGCCGATAGCCTTATCGGGTCTTAAGACCTATATTTTGCGTGGAGGGGTCGCTTTTACACTTCTTTTCGCATTTGTATTTGTCACACTAGATAGTGCCAAATCACAATCAAACACCAACACATTGTCTGATATAAATACTGTTGCGCAGGCATCAGTAGATGATGGTGTTAAATCACAAAAAGTTATTAATAAATATGATGACACAACAACTGAATTAGTTGGGGAATACAGAGCCGCAATAGCTCAGTTAGAGGCCTTGCGGGAATATAATGCACAGCTTGAAAAATTAATCAAAGCTCAGGAAGACGAGATGATTAACATTCGTCAACAGATTGAAGATGTGACTTCAATTGACCGAAGCATTATCCCTCATATGTTCCGCATGATTGAAGGTCTTGAGCAGTTTGTCAAATTAGATACCCCATTCTTAATTGATGAACGCCGCGCACGCATTGAAAGATTGCGGGCATTAATGGATCGTTCAGATGCAAACCCTGCTGAAAAATATCGTAAAATTCTGGAAGCCTTTGAAATTGAAAACGAATATGGTCGTACAATTGAAGCATATGAAGGCCAACTTGAAATTGATGGTGAAGAAAGAACGGTAAACTTCCTTCGTTTAGGTCGGGTTACATGGCTTTACCAAACGCTTGACAGAGAGAACAGTGCGGTTTGGAGCCAAGAGCAACGCGGTTGGGTAGATCTTGATGGCGATTTCGATTCAGAAATTAATACGGCCTTCCGTATCGCTAAAGAACAAGCGGCACCTAATCTGCTGACTGTTCCAATGTTCGGGCCAAAAGGAGGGAACTAGGATGATGATTCGTCAGTTACTTATTTCGGCATTTATTGCCACATCATTAATGCTTTCTCCAGCTATCGCCCAAGATAAAGCTGCGGAAACAAAAAAGCCTGAAAATGAAGCTGTAACGCTCATTGAATTGCTTGAAAGAGTTAAAGAGGGTCGCGTTACTGACAATGCGGACAATAAGCGTCGTGAAAACACCTTCTTGAAAAACAAAAACCAGCAGCAAAGCTTGCTAGATCGCACCAATGCAGCGATTAAACGCGAAGAAGCTCGTTCTGAGCGTCTTGAGCAGGTTTTCAATGAAAATGAGTTAAAACTTGCAGAGCTTGAAGGTCTGCTACAAGAGCGCCTTGGCGTGTTTGGCGAACTTTTCGGTATTGTCCGCCAAGTTGCTGGTGAAACGAAAGCGCAGGTTGAATCATCAATTATTTCTGGTGAATTCTCTAACCGCGAACCATTCCTTGCTGAATTATCAAAAACTAAAGGCTTGCCTTCTATGAAGCAGCTTGAAGGTCTATGGTATGCACTGCAACAAGAAATGACAGCTCAGGGTGAGGTGAAAACCTTTGAGGGTAAAATTGTTGCCCAAGACGGAACAGCCCAACCAGCACTCATTACGCGTGTTGGACCTTTTGCGGCTCTTTCGGAAGATGAAGGTTTCTTGCGTTATAGCGGTGATGGCCTTTACACAACTTTAGGTCGCCAACCGCCGGCACGTTTCCTTGACAGTGCTGACGATCTCCTCAGCGCCGATCCAGGCGAGCTGACAGCTGGTGTGGTTGACCCATCACGTGGTGCAATCCTTGAGCTCTTCTTGCAAACGCCAAATCTTGGCGAACGCGTCGGGCAAGGTGGCCTTGTTGGTTATGTGATTATTGCATTGGGTATTATTGGTGTCTTGATTGCGCTTGAGCGTATTTTGACCCTGACCCGTCTTGGTCGCGCCATCAACAAGCAGCTGGAAAGCGGCAACTTGCAAGGTGACAACCCTCTTGGACGCGTTTGGGAGGCTTATTCAGCCAATCGTGGTGTTGATGTGGAAACCCTTGAGCTGAAACTTGATGATGCGATTTTGAAAGAAATGCCCGCTCTTGAGCGTGGTCTTAGCACCATTAAGCTGATTTCAGGTGTTGCACCGCTTCTCGGTCTTTTGGGTACTGTGACAGGTATGATCCTGACTTTCCAAGCGATTACATTGTTTGGTACAGGTGATCCGAAGCTCATGGCTGGCGGTATTTCGCAAGCTCTGATGACGACGGTTCTTGGTCTGGTTGTCGCAATTCCAACCCTGTTGTTGCATTCTGTTGCTTCCACACGCTCGAAAGAGGTTGTGCAAGTACTTGAAGAGCAAGCAACTTGTTTGATTGCTGCACATGCTGAGTCCAAAGGCAGTAACTAGGAGTTTATGATGGAATTCAGCGAGATTATCTGGCTGTTTATCAACCCATTTGAGTCAATCAGGGGAGTCCGTGACTTCCTTGAAATGGGCGGTAATGTCTTGGTCGTAATTATGGCCGTCAATATCGTCCTGCTCGGGTTGGTGTATGAGCGCTTTGCTTATTACCGCTCAACATTTAAACAGGTGGAAATTAATACGCTTCAAAAATGGAATTCCAGATCAGATCATAAATCCTGGTTTGCCCACCGGATACGTGAGCAACTGATTTCAGTGGCGCGTCTCGGTGCATACCGGAATATTGGATTCATCAAAGCACTTGTGGCGCTTGCGCCACTTTTAGGGCTTGTGGGAACAGTAACCGGTATGGTTGAAGTGTTTGACGTCATGGCAATCACAGGTTCGGGTAACGCCCGTGCTATGGCCGCAGGTATTTCCAAAGCTACGCTTCCTACTATGGCTGGCTTGGTGACTGCGGTTCAGGGGATTGCGTTTATCACAGTTCTAGAGCGTCGTGCAGAGCGCGTTGTTGAAGAACTCGAAGACGAATTGATTTTGATGTAGGGAGGGCACTATGCGCCGACATCGTTTAACGAATAATGATGAAAATGATATTGATATCACACCCATGCTTGATGTGGTGTTCATCATGCTCATTTTCTTTATTGTTACAGCAACATTTGTGAAAGAAAGCGGTATTGATGTATCACGACCTGATGCAGAAACCGCGTCCAAACAAAACCGTGTAGGTATTTTAGTTGCAATTAACAGCAATAGTGAAGTTTGGATTAACCGCCGAGAAGTTGATTTGGCTGCCGTGCGTGCCAATATTGAGCGGCTAAGTGCCGAAAACCCTCAGGGTGGTGCCGTTATTCAGGCTGATAAAAATGCTCAAACTGGCGTTTTGATTGAGGTTATGGATCAAATACGCTTGGGTGGTGTTTCACAGATTTCTATTGCGGCTGAGGAAAAATAGATGGGTAACCTGCTATCTTCACCTTTGCGTACAGTCATTGTATGGTTCATTGCCTTTGTAAATACCATGCTTTTGTTTCTGGTGATGAAAATCATGGTCACAGGGCAGGATTACAATATTGAAGATGCCCCACCAAGCATTACCATTGATATGACACGTCTTGAAAGAGACGAAGAGGTGAATTCTAAAGATCGCGCTCAAAAACGTCCGACTCGTCAAGAGCCAGACGAACCACCACCACCGCCAAAACTGGACAGCATTGATAAACCTAAAATTGATGACGCCAATGCAATGGATACGAGTTTTATGTATCAAAGTGGGGGCGCAAATATTCCTGTAGATGGCGACGCTCTTGCTATTGTTCGTGTGCCGCCGCGTTATCCTAACAGAGCTCTATCTAGAGGTGTTGAAGGTTGGGTGTTGCTGGAATTTACGATTAATGAGGTTGGACAGGCAGTTGATATTTTTGTCGTGGAGGCAGAGCCAGCAACCATGTTTAATCGCTCAGCAATGAACGCGGTTAGAAAGTGGAAATACCGACCTAAAACTGAAGATGGTCGTGCTGTGCCTCGTCCAGGTGTACAACAGCTCATTACCTATCAGATTGCTGAATAGTGAGGCTTGATATGAAAAAAATACATCATATTCTCTTCATCAGTGCTATCGCACTTAGCTTTTTCTTGGCGCCGGTTATGACACCAGTAATGCCGGTAGATACGGTACACGCGCAGGAAGAAGAGAAAAAACAAAAGCCTCGCACACGTCGCTCGCAAACTTTGAGTAAGTCTGGCGGTTCTAAAATTATTTCTGCTCAAGAAAAACTGAGCGAGGGAAAACATGAGGAAGCGCTGAATATACTTAATGATCTTATCGCAAGTGACCGGGCTAAACCTTATGATAAAGGTGTTGCGCAACAATTTATTGGCTCGGTTTGGGCTGATAAAGGTGATTACAAACGTGCGGCGCGGGAATTTCAACGCGCCATCGATATGGGCGTCCTGCCTGACAATGTCGTAAATGACATTACGTTTAATCTAGCACAGCTTTATTTAGCTGAAGATCAAACCAACAAAGCGCTCAAGCTTTTAAATAAATGGTTTAAAACTGCCCAAGATCCAGGAGCCTCTGCTTATGCATTGCGCGCACAAATCTACTTGATTAAGGAAGATTTAAAACGCGCCGAACGCGATATCGATAAGGCTATGTCAATTTCTAAAGACCCTCGTGAAGCCTGGTATCGCATTAAGCTCTCAATATTACTGCAACAAGACAGATATAAAGAGGCTGAGCCTATTCTTGAATTGGTCGTCGAGAAGTTTCCTGGTAAGAAACCTTTCTGGCAGCAACTCTCAGCCGTATATTTTGAGTTAGGTCGTGAGAAGAAAGCCTTTTCTGCACGCCAATCAATGCATAAACAAGATATGCTGACCAGCAGTAAAGAGCTCGTTAATCTCGCGCAGCTTTATTTGTATAATGATTACCCTTATAAAGCCGCAAAAATTCTCAGCGAGGGGATTGAAAAAGGCTCTATTGAAAAAACAGAGAAAAATTGGGAATTACTAGCGAATAGCTGGATGCATTCTCGTGAATGGAAAAAATCACGGGGGCCGCTTCTCAATGCTGCGAAAAAATCAAAAACCGGAAAATTCTATATCCAGCTTGGCCAAGCCTATATTCAAGATGAGGATTGGAAAAAAGCTGAGCAATATTTGATTAAAGGTCTTGAAAAGGGCAAGCTTAAAAAACGTGAAGCAGATAGCTGGCTTATTCTTGGGATTACCCAAACAAAGTTAGAGAAATATGAAGATGCTATCAAAACTTTCCGCAAAGCAGGTGATTATGATGAGGTCGCCACTGACGCATTTCGTTGGATACGGTCATTAGAACGTCGTCTCGCCAGAATTGCTGAAGAAAAGAAAAAGCAGGAAAATGAGGCAAAGAAAGCGTCTTAAACGACATTTTCGATAAAACAAAAGGGGCTGAGACATTTAGCCCCTTTTTTTTATGCAAGACTTCATTTAATTTGTCTCATGGAGGTTACGCATGTCTTATCAAGCACCTGTTCGCGATATTATATTTTCGCTTTTTAACGAAGCGCATTTTGACAGACTTTTTGAAAATAATCAGGCTGGGCTTGATGCGGAATTGGTCACATCAATTCTTGATGAAGCTGGCAAATTCAGTTCCGAAGTAATTGCGCCTATAAGTTGGACGGGTGATCAAAAGAAAGCCTATCTTGATGACACAGGTGTGCATGTACCACAAGAGTTTATCAATGCTTATCAGCAGCTTGTCGAGGGGGGCTGGCCGACTTTAGCCGCGTCAGAAGAGTATGGCGGGCAGGGGCTACCGCTTTCCCTCTCCAATGCTGTCTATGACATGCTGAACTCAAACATTGCTTTCACCTTATGCCCGATGCTTAGCAATGGCGCGGTTGAGGCCCTTACGGCTCATGCTGATAAGGATATGCAAGAAAAATACCTACCTAAACTTATTTCTGGTGAATGGTCTGGCACAATGAACTTAACGGAGCCACAAGCTGGTTCTGATGTTGGCGCACTCAAGAGTAAAGCTGAGCCTGTAGGTGATGGGTCTTATAAAATTAAAGGCACAAAAATTTATATTACCTATGGCGACCATGATATGAGCGAAAACATTATGCATTTGGTACTCGCACGTCTTCCAGATGCGCCGGCTGGTACAAAAGGTTTATCGCTGTTTCTAGTGCCTAAAATCTTGGTCAATGATGATGGCAGCCTTGGACAGTCCAACGACTTAAAGTGCATTGGTCTGGAAGAAAAACTTGGTATTCATGCTAGCCCAACTTGCGTTATGTCTTTTGGTGATGCAGGCGGAGCAACTGGCTATTTGATTGGGGCTGAGAATAAAGGCATGGCAGCAATGTTTACAATGATGAATAATGCGCGCTTGCATGTCGGGCTTCAAGGTGTCGGCGTTGCCGAATGTGCCACGCAACTGGCCATGAATTATGCCCGAGAGCGCAAACAAAGCCGCGCTTTTGACGCCGCCCCAACAGATCATGAACCGATTTCAATTGAGGGCCATCCTGATGTTAAACGCATGCTTTTGACCATGCGTAGCCTCACCGATGCCGCACGCGCCATATGTTATGAAAATGGCGTATTACATGATTTAGCCCATCAAAATAATGATGTGGAAGCAAAAGCTTTCAATGATTTGCTGACCCCTATTTCGAAAGCCTTTAGCACTGACATAGCCAATGAAGTGGCCGCAATCGGGGTGCAGGTGCATGGTGGTATGGGGTTTGTTGAAGAAACTGGCGCGGCCCAGCATGTGCGCGATGCCCGTATTTTAACAATTTATGAAGGCACTAATGGAATTCAAGCGATTGACCTGATTGGTCGTAAATTACCCCTTGATAATGGTGGGGTGGTCAATCGCTATATTGATCAAATGCAAGCAACAGCTGAAAGCTGCCTAGCTGAACAAGATGGCATATTCCAGCACATGGGGCAGGCACTCACAACCGCTTTAACTGATGTGCGACAGGCCACAGATTGGATGTTGGACGCCCAAATGCCGCAAGCCGATAAAATGGCAGGCGCGACAGCTTATTTGCGTTTGTTTAGCCTTGCTGCGGGCGGACATTATCTTCTGCGCGGCGCTTTAGCTGCTAAACAAAACCAGAATGGTGATTTTGCGCATCGTAAAATTTCAGTGGCGCGGTTTTATGCAGGGAATCTCTTAACAGATATTGCCGCACTCACGCAATCTGTCATGCAAGGCGGGGCGTGTCTTGCTGATATTGATGTTACTTCGCTTTCTGCTTAAAACCTTATCTGCGCTTTCGTAACAAAACGAAAAATAGTTTGACTTCTAAATTAGAATAAACCCCTCTAGAACAGCATAGATATGAGTGAGGGTTTGACTGTGTCTAAAGATATTGAGCAAATTGAACAAAATTATACAGCTATTATCTTAGCTGCGGGCAAGGGCACCCGCATGAAATCCTCTTTGCCTAAAGTGCTTCATCAGATTGGTGGGCTGGAAATGCTCGGCCATATTTTCAAGACCACAGAAAAAGCAGGCCTTACACAGGCTCTTATTGTTATTTCACCAGACCAACAACCAGTAGAACGGTTTATTAAGCAACAAGATAAGAGCTTCAAAGCGGCTATTCAAAAAGAGCAAAAGGGAACTGGTGACGCTGTTAAGGCGGCTCTGCCATATCTGGGTGATACAAAACGTGTTTTAATAATGTTTGGTGACACACCCTTAATGCGCCCTGAAACTTTGCAAGAAATGTTGACGGCATCAGGTGATTTGATTGTGCTTGGCTTTGAGCCCGAGTGTCCAGACGGCTATGGCCGTGTTATTTTATCGCCAAACCAACAGCCATCTCAAATTATCGAGCATAAAGATGCTGATGCTGAAACCCGCAAAACGCGTTTATGCAATGGTGGCGCGATGGTGGTGAACCGAGAAGTTTTAGAAACTTGCCTTGCTAGGCTTGAAAATAATAATGCGCAAGGCGAGTATTATTTGCCTGACCTTGTTGCTCTAGCCGTCGCTCAGGGCTATCAAACCAATCTTGTGCGCGCAGCTGCAGAAGATGTTTTGGGCGTCGATAGCCGCGTAGGCCTGGCAAAGGCAGAAGCGATATTTCAGTCTCGTCAGCGACAGGCTTTTTTAGAGCAGGGCGTCACGCTTACAAATCCTGAGAGCGTGACTTTTAGCCATGACACACAGATTGAACCCGATGTTACCATTGAACCGCATTGTGTTTTTGGGCCCAAGGTTGTGATTAAGTCTGGTGCCGTGATAAAGGCTTTTACCCATTGTGAAGATGCGGTGATTGGGCAGGGAGCCATAATTGGCCCTTATGCACGGCTTCGACCCGGCACGCAATTAGCCGAGAATGTTAAAATCGGTAATTTTGTCGAAACTAAAAACGCAAAGATTCATAAAGGCGCAAAGGTTAATCATTTATCTTATATCGGAGATGCCGAAATTGGGGCTGCCGCTAATATTGGCGCCGGAACCATTACTTGCAATTATGATGGGTTCAATAAGCATAAAACTGAAATTGGCGCAGGCGCTTTTATTGGTTCAAACACCTCTCTCATTGCACCTGTTAAAATTGGTGATGGCGCATATATCGGCTCGTCGACTGCCCTAAGCGATAATGTCGAGGCTGATGCATTAGCTGTCACACGCGCGCCATTAAGAGCGATTGCTGGCTGGGCGAAAAAGTTTCGGGCCCGACAAAAAAGTAAAAAGGATTAAGTATGTGTGGGATAGTCGGAATCATTAGTGAAAAAGATGTATCCATTTCAATATTGGAGGCTTTGAAACGGCTTGAATATCGTGGATATGATAGTGCCGGCATTGCGACACTAAATGATGGTAAAATTGATAGACGCCGCGCTGAGGGCAAATTAACAAATTTACAAAGCCTGATGTCTGGCGAACCTTTAACGGGTAATATTGGCATTGGACATACGCGCTGGGCAACACACGGCGCCCCCACATCAAATAATGCGCATCCCCATGCTAATGAAAATGTTGCTGTTGTTCATAATGGCATTATTGAAAATTACAAAGACCTTAAAAATAAACTTGAAAGTCAGGGCGCTAAATTCACAACGGATACGGATACAGAAGTCATTGTGCATTTATTTTCTTCTTATTATGAAAAAGAAAATGATGTTTTTGGCGCCGCTCAAAAAACATTTGAACAACTTGAGGGTGCATTTGCGCTTGGCATGTTAATCAAAGGCCAAGATGATATGATGATTGCCGCGCGCAAGGGCTCACCATTGGTTATAGGTCATGGAGAGAGTGAAATGTATATCGGCTCAGATGCGTTCTCACTCGCGCCATTAACCAATCGTGTGACCTATCTCAATGATAATGACTGGGCAATATTGACCCGCGAAAATTTGACCATTTATGATGGCGAGGGAAAACAGGTCTCACGTGACATGAAGATTGTTGATGCGGCAACTTCATTGGTTGATAAAGGCACACACCGCCATTTCATGGCAAAAGAGATTTTTGAGCAACCAGAAGTGATATCCAACACTTTTGCGCATTATATTGATGCCGCGCATGACACAATTGTTATGCCTGATATGTCATTTGACTTTGAAAATATTAAACGCATCACAGTGATTGCATGCGGCACGGCTTATTATGCAGGCATGGTATCAAAAACATGGTTTGAAAAAATTTCCCAAATTCCTACCGATTTGGATATTGCGTCCGAGTTTCGATATCGAGAGGCACCGATAGACGAAAACAGCCTGGCAATTTTTGTTTCGCAATCTGGAGAAACAGCAGACACTTTGGCCGCCCTTAATTATTGCAAAGAAAATAATGTAAAAACCTTGTCTATTGTAAATGTGATGCAAAGCTCCATTGAGCGTGAGTCTGATGTCACATTGCAGACATTTGCCGGACCTGAAATCGGGGTTGCGTCAACAAAAGCTTTTACCTGCCAACTTGCTGTTTTATTGAGCCTTGCGGTTTTTGCGGCGCAACAAAAAAATCTGCTTACCCCCGCACAAGTTACGGAACATATACAGTCCTTTATGAGCGTGCCGCGTCTGGCGGGGCAAATGCTGAAAACCAATGACACGATTGAAGAAATTGCAATTAATGCTCTCAGTAAATCTGAAAATGCAATTTATATTGGTCGGCAATCCATGTATGCCTTGGCGCTTGAGGGTGCTTTGAAATTGAAAGAGATTTCATATATTCATGCTGAAGGTTTTGCGGCTGGAGAATTAAAGCATGGCTCTATTGCATTGATAGATGAAAATATGCCGATTATTGCACTGGCGACAAATGAAGAAATTTCCAGCAAAACTGTTTCTAATGTGCAAGAGGTTTTGGCGCGCAAAGGGAAAGTAATTTTAATCGGCACTGAAGAAAATGCGGCGCAATTAGATGAGGTGGCTGAAAAACTCATTTTGCCGGATATCGCGCCCGCCATCGCGCCAATTTTATATGCTATTCCTTTGCAATTATTGGCCTATCATACGGCCGTCGCCAAAGGCACAGATGTTGACCAACCCCGCAATTTGGCTAAATCTGTGACGGTGGAGTAATTTTAAAAGCATCACACATGGAAAAATTAACTGTTTATTACAATGGAAGCTGCACCATATGCGGGCCAGAGGTTCAGTATTATCAAAAACTCTCAGAAACGCATAATCGAGATATTAAATTTATTGATATATCAACAGCTTGCCCAACAAACCTCAACCAAGATGCGATGTTGCGTTCATTTCATGTCGAAACCGAAAATGGTACTATGCATCAAGGGTTAGACGCATTTTTAGCGCTTTGGGCGCAATTGCCAAAATTCCGCTATTTGGCGCAGGTTTTACGCTTGCCAATACTGAAACAAGTCGCGGCTGTGGTTTATACTTATATTTTAGCGCCGTGGTTGTATCACCGATTTATGAAAAATTCGAAAATTTAATTGCGAGAAACTGGCTCCTCCTTTAGATTTTCTTTAAATAACCTCAACGAAAAGATGAACCATGACTGACCCGTTAAATGACCCGCTCCATGAAACTAAGACCAAACGCGGTTTTTTTGGGGCATTGCGTACATATTTCCTGACTGGCTTGGTGGTCACAGGCCCTGTCGGTTTAACATTCCTGCTTATCACATGGGTGATTGATTTGCTTGATGGTTGGTTTAAACCGCTTTTGCCAGCGCGCTTTCAGCCTGAACAATATATTCCCTATGATATTCCTGGTGTCGGCTTAATTGTCGCGTTGATTATTGTTTTGCTGGTCGGTGGGTTTACCGCAAATTTCTTAGGGCGACGCCTGATTGCAATTGGTGATAATATTATTTCACAAATGCCCGCCATTGGCACAGTCTATAATGCTTTACGGCAAATTTTTAAGGCGGCGATTGATAATAATCGCTCATTTTCTGAAGTCGCGATGATTGAATATCCACGCAAAGGGGTGTGGGCAATTGGGTTTGTCACGAATGATATTGAAGGGCAAATTGCTGATCATGTTGGCGGCGAAACCATCGCCATTTTTTTGCCGACAACACCTAATCCAACATCTGGGTTTTTGTTATTTCTTCCAAAAGAAGATGTAAAAATATTGGATATGACGGTCGAAGAAGGGGCGCGATTGGTAATTTCGGCTGGCCTGACAAATGAAGAAAAATCTAACCTGATGCCAGCAGACGAATAGCTTCATCGCGACGGAATATATATAACAAATGGCGCAAAGCCAGACCACGCGGGCTTTTCAGCTCAGGGTCTTGTTCTAAAATAAGCCGCGCGTCATCATGAACAGCAGGCAAAAGATTTGCATTGACTTCCAAATCCGCAATTTTAAAAGCAGGCAAACCGCTTTGCCGCGTGCCAAGCAGCTCACCCGCACCACGCAAGCGTAAATCCTCCTCAGCAATTAAAAACCCATCTTCGGTCTCTCGCATAATTTTTAATCGCGCTTCGGCCGTTTTCCCCAAAGGTGACTTATAAATCAGCACACAAGAAGATTTATCTTCCCCGCGCCCCACACGCCCTCGTAACTGGTGAAGCTGGCTTAGGCCAAACCGTTCTGCATGTTCGATAATCATTACAGTCGCTTCTGGCACATTCACGCCAACCTCAATCACAGTCGTTGAAACCAGTAAAGAAAACACGCCTTTTTGAAAATCGGCCATGACTTTGTCTTTTTCAGCCGCTTTCATTTGACCATGAATTAAGCGCACCTTATCGCCATAAATTTTTTGTAAAGCCTTAGTGCGCTCTTCTGCAGCCGCTAAATCTAGCACTTCACTTTCAGCAACCAGTGGGCAAACCCAATAAGCACGCTTACCAGTCTCAAATAAATGCCCAAGACGCGTCACCAAATCATCCATACGCTCAAGCGGGATGGCGCTGGTTTCGATGGGTTTACGACCAGGCGGTTTTTCCGTCATGCGCGACACGTCCATATCACCATAAACAGCCAGAGTCAGTGTGCGCGGGATAGGGGTCGCCGTCATAACCAGAATATCCGTCGCTTCCCCTTTTTGAGATAAGCGCATGCGTTGGTGAACGCCAAAGCGGTGTTGCTCGTCAACGACGGCCAGTCCGAGGTTCTGAAAGGTGACATCATCTTGAAACAAAGCATGCGTGCCAATGACAATATGCGTTTCACCCGACGCAATATCTGCCAAAATTTCCGCGCGCTTACTGCCCTTATCGCGCCCCGTTAAAAGTGTGGCCTTCAAACCCAGAATATCACAATACGCCAAAATAGTTTCCGCATGCTGGCGCGCCAAGATTTCAGTCGGCGCCATAATAGCTGCCTGCGCCTTGTTTTCTACAGCTGCCAACATCGCCAAAAAAGCAATAATCGTTTTGCCGCTGCCAACATCCCCCTGAAGCAGACGCAGCATGCGCTTATCACTACCCATATCACGCAATATGTCGTTGAGAGAATTCTCCTGACAGGGGGTCAATGCAAAGGGCAGGGCAGCAAGAGTTTTATCAATCAAACTCCGATTGGCAGGCATTGCACGCCCCGCTTTTGCCCGACGATTGGCCCGCACCAGACTCAACGCAAGCTGATTGGCCAGCAATTCATCATAAGCCAAACGCTCTCGTGCAGGGTTATTAGGTAATAAGTCATCGGTGCATTCTGGCCGATGCGCTATTTCTAAACTTGTTTTCCAGTCCGTCCATTTTTGCCTTTGCAACCATTGTTCATCTTGCCATTCTGGTAATTCAGGCAAATATTTAATTGCTTCGCGGCTTGCCGTGCCAAAAACTTTACGGCTCACGCCAGCCGTCAAAGGATAAGTCGGCTCAATAATAGGGAGTTCGGCAAAATCAGTTTCTGTCAATAAATGGTCCGGATGCACCATTTGCAAACTATCACGGAACCGTTCAACCCGCCCTGACACGATGCGTTTTTGACCGATAGGCAGAGATTTTTTAAGCCAATCCGCGCGCGCATTGAAATAAACAAGTGAAATGAAACCACCCTTTGTTTGGCATAAAACCCGATATGGCAGGCCACGCCGTCGGCTCTCTTCATGTTTGATAATATCTATTTCAAATGTGGCAATTCGGCCTTCTTCAGCCTCGCTTACAGAGGGACGATAATTGCGGTCAATGATACCACGCGGGAGATGTAAGCACATATCAATAAGGGCAGGGCCGCAGAGTTTCTCGAGCAAAACAGCCATTTTTGGACCAATACCCTTGAGGTTTGACGTCTCCTGAAAAAGCGGATTTAAAATTGCAGCGCGAATGATAAGCTCCTTTAATGGCGCGAATTTAGCTTATTTTACGTTTTTTTAAAAAATATATCATTTGTTTCTTTTCTTTTCATCTGAACTCATTAGATATATAGAAAACCTGAAAATAATATTGAAATCACAAACGATAAGGTGTCGGCATGTCCTCTTTTTCTTCTAAATTAGACGAGAAACGCAAAAAACTCTATTTCCGCTCCTGTCATCGCGGCATTAAGGAAATGGATATTATTTTTTCAAAATTCGCCGAGACTGTTTTAGCTGATATTTCAGAGGATGAACTCTCAGAATATGAGCGCATTTTAGAGCTACCTGACACAGATTTATTTGCTTGGGCGACTGGCCGGCAAGAATTACCTGAAGAATACCGCTCACCGCTCCTTGATCAATTACTTAGCCTCGAGCATATGAAAATATAAAAATATTATGTCCGATGTGAATATTTTATCATACAAGACCCTCGCCGGTGTGCCAGAGGGGTTTGATGCTTTAGTAATATCAGACCTAGCAAAACAAAGTTTCGCAGCCGATAAAACCGCTATCATTCACATCGCGCATGACGCGAAACGCATGGACAGCATTGCAAAAGCTGTACAGTTTTATGCACCTGACATTGAAATTGTCCTATTCCCCGCATGGGACTGCTTGCCCTATGACCGGATTGGACCACAGCCAAGCATTATCGCGCAGCGCATGTCTGCCATGGCGGCATTTTTGCGGCTGCCTGAAAAACCACGCCTTGTGCTAACAAGTGTCAATGCTGTTACACAAAAAGTGCCACCCAAAGCACTTGTTGAGACGGTTTCCTTTTCTGCACGGCCCGGCGCTTTGGTCGATACGGATAAGCTTATTCAGTTTCTTGTGCGCAATGGTTATAACCGGTGTTCACTGGTGACTGAGCCCGGTGATTTCGCCATACGCGGAAGCATTGTTGATTTGTTTCCACCAGGTGAAGATAAACCAATACGACTAGATTTTTTTGGCGAAGCGCTCGAAACCATTCGCTATTTTGAGCCTGAAACGCAAAGAACTATTGGTCAAGTTGCACAACTGGAATTGGTAGGGGCCAATGAAATACAACTTGATGAGATAAGTCGCGCAAAATTTCGCCGCAATTATATTGCCAGTTTTGGGGCGGTAGCAGATACGGATAATCTTTATGAATCCATCAAACAGGGGCACCGTTATGGTGGCATGGAGCATTGGCTACCGCTTTTCTATGATAAGCTGGAAACACTGTTTGATTATGTTGAAAATGCCAGCGTGACCTATGACCATTTGGTAAATAATGCCATTTTGGAGCGACAAAATCAGATACGCGATTATTACGAGGCGCGCCAGCAAGCCAATCGGATTGCACAGCAAAATAACACCCCCATTAGCAAGCATTTAGAGCCTGAAGCGCTGTATCTTATGCAGGAAGATTGGCATTCTATTATACAAACGCATCAGCCAACGCAAATCACTCCATTTTTGGAAGCTGAACAAGAAGCCGAGCATGTTTATGCGTTTTCAGCCCGTATGGGGCGCAATTTTTCTGCCGAACGCGCGTTAGAGAAAGTTAATATTTTTGACTTGTTAGCGGCACATATTAAAGAAAAGCAAACGCAAGGGAAGCGGGTAGTTTTAGCTAGCTGGAGCGCGGGCGCACGCCAAAGACTGCAAAGCCTGCTTGAAGAGCACGGCTTGCAAAACACAGCATTGCATGATGATTGGACGCAATGCCAGTCCTTACCTGTTGATAATTTGAGTTTGATTATTTTAGAGCTAGAGGCTGGCTTTGAAACGGATGAGATTTGTTTCATCGCGGAACAGGATATTTTTGGTGACCGACTTATCCGCCGTAAAAAAAATAAAAAAGCAGCTAATTTCTTAACCGAAGCGTCAAGCCTGTCGCCTGGTGATTTGGTTGTTCATGTCGATCATGGTGTGGGGCGTTTTCTTGGTCTTGAAACCATTACCGCCGCTGGCGCATTGCATGATTGCTTAAAAATCATATACCGTAATGATGATAAATTATATCTGCCAGTTGAAAATATTGAACTCTTAAGTCGCTATGGACCAGACGATATTGGTACGCAGCTTGATAGGTTGGGCGGCCTTGGTTGGCAATCGCGCAAAGCCAAACTCAAAAACAAGCTAAAAGATATTGCTGATGAGTTAATCAAAATTGCCGCCGCGCGGAAATTACGACAAGGGCAAATCATGGACGCGCCACAGCCATTATATGACGAATTCGCTGCGCGCTTTGCTTATGATGAGACTGAAGACCAGCTTGATAGTATTGATGCCATCATGTCTGACCTGAACAGTGGCACGCCAATGGATAGGCTGATTTGTGGTGATGTTGGGTTTGGCAAAACAGAGGTTGCTTTGCGTGCCGCATTTATCGCGGCGTTTTCTTCTACCCAAGTCGCCATTATTGCGCCAACCACACTCTTAGTGCGCCAACACTTAAAAACTTTTCAAGAGCGCTTCGCCGGTTTGCCGGTTAATATTCGCGCGCTTTCAAGACTGGTTTCAAAAAAAGAGGTCGATGAAACCAAAATCGGATTGGCCAATGGCACTGTTGATATTGTGATTGGCACCCATGCATTGCTGAGCAAAAGCATTGATTTCCAGAATTTGGGTCTGGTGATTGTTGATGAGGAACAAAGATTTGGCGTCACTCATAAAGAGCAACTTAAAAAATTGCGTAATGAAGTGCATATGCTGACGCTCACCGCAACGCCAATACCGCGCACAATGCAGCTTGCCTTAACGGGTGTGCGCGATTTATCTCTGATTTCTACGCCGCCTGTTGACCGCCTTGCCGTGCGGACATTTGTAACACCATTTGATACCGTCATTATTCGTGAGGCACTTTTGCGTGAGAAATACAGGGCAGGGCAAAGCTTCTTTATCTGCCCGCGTATTGCGGATATTGACGAAGCTGCAGAATTTCTGCGCACGCATGTGCCGGAGGTTAAATTTATCATCACACATGGGCAGCTTGGCAGCCAACAACTTGAAGAGCGCATGACAGCTTTTTACAATGGTGATTATGATGTTTTGCTCTCCACCAGCATTATTGAAAGCGGTATTGATATTCCGTCGGCCAATACAATGATTATTTATCGCGCGGATATGTTTGGTCTGGCCCAACTTTACCAAATGCGCGGCAGGGTGGGACGGTCTAAAAACCGTGCCTATGCTTATGTCACCTTTGATGAAATGCGTCCACTCACTGAAACTGCTGAAAAGCGGCTCAAGATTTTACAATCTTTGGATAGCTTGGGCGCGGGCTTCACGCTTGCCAGCCATGATTTAGATTTACGCGGCGCAGGTAATTTACTTGGTGAAGAGCAGTCAGGTCATATTAAAGAAGTTGGGTTTGAGCTTTACCAAAATATGCTTGAAGAAGCTGTTGCCAACCGACAAGGTGAACAGAAAGATGAAACCTGGTCACCACAAATAAATATTGGCGCACCGGTTTTATTACCAGAGTCATATATTCAAGATTTTGATATTCGTATCGGTCTTTATCGTCGCCTATCGAGCTTAGAGGACCGAGCTGAGATTGAAGCATTCGCCGCCGAGCTAATCGACCGTTTTGGCAATTTACCTGAAGACGCCGAAAATTTGATGAAGATTATTGAAATTAAGACGCTTTGCCGAGCCGCAGGGGTTGAAAAACTTGATGCAGGCTCAAAGGGCATAGCTATTCATTTCAGAAAGAAAGAATTTAGCAATCCAGAGGGGCTGATAAATTTCATTAATGATTATCCTGACCGTATTAAAATTCGTCCTGATCAAAGCTTGCTTTATAAGGCTGAGATGCCGTCTGAAAGCGAGCGATTGGATAAATCAAGAAAACTGATTGAAAAAATGGCTCATCTTGCTCAAACTCCTTAAGTTGAGAGGCTATTTTTCTAAACTTCTATATGCTAGGTAAAGATATGCTTATCGACAGTCATTGCCATTTAGATTATCCCGATTTTGCAGCGGACAGAGACTCCGTTATCAAAAATGCGCGCGCTCAGGGCATTGGCTTAATGCTCACCATTTCTTGTAAAATTACGGAAGCTGAAAAAATTATTTCCCTAGCCGAAACATATGACGATGTTATGTGCTCAATCGGTATTCACCCGCATGAAGCCGGCAATGAACCAGAAACAAATGCAGAAAAGCTTGTATCCATCGCGCAACATCCAAAAGTTATTGGGATTGGGGAAACTGGGTTGGATTATTATTACGAACATAGCCCGCGCGAAAAACAAAAACGCAATTTTCATCATCATATTGAGGCGGCGCGCATATCTGGATTACCGCTGATTGTACATGCGCGCGATGCGGATAAAGACACGGCTGATATTTTAGAGAGCGAATATAAAAACGGGGCTTTTCCAGGTCTTATCCATTGTTTCACTGCCGGACCTGAACTGGCCAAACGTGCGCTTGATATGAACATGTATATTTCAATCTCTGGTATTGCGACTTTTAAATCGGCAAGCGCTCTGCGCGATGTTATTAAAACAGTTCCGCTGGAAAGATTGTTGGTTGAGACTGATGCACCTTGGCTGGCGCCAACGCCACATCGAGGCAAACGCAACGAACCCGCTTTTGTAAAACATACCGCCGCTTGCGTCGCTGAGATTAAAGGGGTGAGTGCAGAAGAAATAGAAACCATCACCACGCAAAATTTTTTCCGTCTTTTTACAAAAGCGCAAATGCCACACCCTGCAAAAGGTGAAACCGCATGAGTTTAAGCTTTCGAATTCTCGGCTGCGGCTCATCGGGTGGTGTTCCGCGTATTGATGGCGACTGGGGTGCATGCGATCCTGAAAACCCAAAAAACAAACGTAGCCGGTGTTCCTTGCTCGTCTCGCGTGAACAAAATAATGAAATAACCAATCTGCTTATCGACACATCGCCTGACATGCGCGAACAGCTCATTGCGGCACAAGCCAAGCATATTGATGGCGTTTTAATAAGTCATGACCATGCCGACCAAACCCATGGCATTGATGATTTACGGGCTTTGGTTTATCGCTATCGCAAACGCATACCAGTTTGGATGGACACGGCAACATCACAAACGGTCACCAGCCGTTTTGAATATTGCTTTCAAGAAATAAAAAACAGTGGCTACCCTTCAATTTTGGAAGAAAAAAGGATTGAGGAGACGCTAGACCTTATTTGTGTTGATGGGGCGGGGGGCAAAATTGAAGCACAACCTTTTTATCAACAACATGGGCGTATTCAATCTCTTGGCTTTCGAATTGGTGAAGTTGCGTATTCTTCTGACATTAGCGATTTACCCAAATCAAGCTGGTCTTATTTAGATGGTGTCAAAATTTGGATTGTTGATGCTTTGCGCTACACTCCGCATCCAACACATTTCCATTTAGAAAAAACCATTGAAATGGTGAATTCATTAAATATTGAACAAGCGATTTTGACTAATTTGCATATTGATATGGACTATCAAACATTATGCAATGAGTTACCAAAAAATATTCGTCCTGCCTTTGATGGTATGACTTTCTGACAACAAACTAGTTTATTCTCAACGAATAATGTCTAATATTACTGACGTATGATAAAGAATAGCTTATTGTAATCTTGGGAGTCGAATAATTGCGTAACGGATTTTCATTAATAGAGCTTTTAGTCGTGGTGGCCATTATTGGTATTTTGGCGGCCGTGGGCGTTGTTGGGTATTCTAATTATATCGAACAAACAAAAGCTGAAGCAGCGACAGCAAATGCAGATATGATTAACCGTTCATTCGAACAAGATTTTATCGCCATAACCAATGATTTGGGCGGGCCATCTCAAATTGCCCAAACTGCCGCCAATACAGTAACTAAAGATGACCAATGTATTGAATATGTCAAAAAAGCCGTGGCGAATATCAATGACAGCACAAATATAAGAAATAGTTATAATGATACGATTGATTATGCAGTAAATTTGCATAATGACCCCTCCCAGACTTTAAGCTCTTACGATGCGATTAAGCCCGGGCAAATGGGCATACAATGCGCTAATCCTGAAGCAGAATTAACCAGCAATGATTTTTATATCCACCGATGCGTCTGCACAGGCAGCGAAGACTGCACTTTGCACACTTTTAGATATAATGACAGCTCGCAAGAAACATCCGATTATGAAGATGAAGTCGCTGATACAACAGATTATTCAGCTAATCCGGTAGTCGTTACAGATGATACATTGCGCTGGCGCACAGGGTCAGGCAATATTCCTGGTTCAACAAATGCGGTTAAAGGCTCGATTAAGCTTGGGCCTCATTTGCCAGATTGGGTTTGTCCAAAAGCAGATTATTTCAATTAATGTTGTAAAATAGCCTGTGATAATTGGGTGACAGTGAGGTGATAACCTCATTTTGAGAAGAATTTATAATTGGTAAGATTTAATAGATTAGTTTAATTTTTTAAAAATGTAATTGAGTTAACGGGGTAGGGTAATGCGTATTCAACATCAATTAGGTATTTTTTGTTTGGTTTTAATTTTTGGCGTCGTATCCGCCAATGCCGCTTTCAAATCATCGTCAACAGGGCGTGGCACATCAAAGCCAGCACCACCTGCTGTTTGTGTTGGTGATCCCGGAACCAATCAACCATGTGTTCTGACAGATGACTCTGTCGCTTTTGGCAAGGTTGCCGACTTGAAAACAAAAGTAGCTGCCGGCACCGCAACAAAAGCTGATTTTGAAGCGCTGGGCATTACCATTAGCTCTGATGTTGACCTCGATGATGCTGATACAATTGCGTATTTAAATGCTAAAATAAATGCGATTGTGTCATCCGGCAATCTCACAAACTCGAAAAGCCCATCTGACCTTCAAACGACTGTCAACACAGCAACAACAACTAATGTCGCGCTTTGGACGATATACCAAACCTCTATTAGCGCGGTGGGTTATCCAACAAGCGGGTTAACTTCTAGCCTGCTCAATAATGCGGGTGTCAGCTCAACAATTTTAAGCGACACCGATACAACCATTTCTAACCTGCAAAGCAATATTACAAGCTCCGGCCTGTCCAGCTCATTGTCAGCATCCGATGTTGAAAACTGGATTGTCGATGCGGCAGGCTTTTCAGGCACAACCACCTATGCACAAGTCCAAACTGCTACATCGAATGGCTGGTCAACGGCTAATTTCAAAACGGCATCAAGTTTGGGCTACACTACCAGCAGTGCGGATAACACATTGTTTGGCGAGGCTCTGGGGTCAACCTACACCGCCCATTGTCGTGCAGAAATTGACGATGACAGCGCCTCATGCTCAGATCTAACCAAAACGCAATTCAACTCCGCGAAAAGCGGTTCCGCTTTATTGGCCACCAAGAAAACCAAAGTCACAGCTGGTACGCTGGTTCTGTCTGACTTAACGGCGCTTGGCTTGACAACGACTGCACTTGGGTCAAATCCAGCTGATTGGGAGCTGGAATATCTGATGTCACAATTAGGCACAGGTTCAGATGTCACCAAATCAGACTGGCAAACAACTATTTCTGCCTATAGCTCATCAACAGCAGCCTTATGGAAGTTGTCTCAAATTGCCGCTGGAGAAAGTGGGCATCCAACATCTGATTTGACAATTGCTTTGATTGAGGCCGCGGGTGCTACACCAGGTGTGGCAACAACAGTAGGGGCATCGCTTTCACAATTACAGTCAGACATTACTTCCTCAGGTTTAACAACCTCATCTTCAGGCACAGATATCAACAATTGGGTAACTAAAGCCGCTGGCTTTAATTCCTCAACAACATTCGCAACAGTAAATACTGCGATAACCAACGGATATACAGCAGCTAATTATAAGCTTGCTGAAGATTTAACTGGTTGGACAACATCTTCTACTGATGCGACTCATTTCGCCAATTGCAAGACAAGCTCTAACAGTTCAACCGGTGGTGCGGGCACATGTTCGGCCACACGCGCAACTTGGTTAACATTAGACACACCTACATTTGCATCTAGCTGGTCTTGTGGTGGGGAGGCGTCAGTAAATTTAACAGCATCTTGCACATCAACCTCATTTTCAAAGGGTGACTCATATTCAACAAGCGGTACAGGCATAGTTACGCTAACCGCTAGCGATACAGATGGCGGCATAACATATTCTGTGACTGGAACAAATAGCTCGTCTTTTTCTGTCAATTCGTCAACTGGTGCGGTTACAGCAGCCTCTAATTTATCTCCAGGGACATATAATTTTAATGTTGTTGCGACAGACTCAACCACGGCGGCCTCAAGTAAGGCCTTTACTGTCACGATTACTGACTCAACAGCACCTTCAATTGTTGGCTCATCAACAGTGAGCGCCTCAGCAATCAATCAGTATTATTCAAATGGCACAACCATTTATAGCGCTGCCAGCAAGTTCAGCGACTCTGGCACATTGACTTACTCAATTAACAATTCAAAGTTTTCCGTCAATTCTTCAACTGGTGTGATCACAAAAAACGGAAATATTACAGCTCAAGAGACGGTAACAGTAACCGCAACTGATGCCGGTGGAAATAGCGCTAACATTACATTGACGGTTCCATTTACGACATCTGTAACTATCTACGCTCACCAATTTGTTACAACAACACCTAATAAAACAGATGGCTGTTGTCCTTCTGGATACATTCCTATGAAGGACGCCTGGAAAGATTACTCATATTGGGACAATAAAACAGTTTACTCTGGATCATATTGGATGGGCGGTAAGACCTGTATCTATGGTTGGAGCCATACTGCGGGCACACGTAACATTGCGACTTGGTTAGACAGCTCCACAACGAACTGCAGTGGCGGCGCAAGAGGCAATAGTTCCACCTGTTCGGGTACCCACAATAGTATTCTACTTTGTGTAGATGTTACGCCATAAAACTTTTTTAAGGAGACAAAATATGCGTATTCGTAATCTTTTTCTAACGTTGACTTGCCTTAGTTTGCCAACTTTTGCAATAGCAGCCCCCAGCTCTGTTACAGCTGTGGCCTGCACGTCGACCACCATTACTTTGACAATTAATAATAATGATACTGTATCAGCATCTGGTTTCAATGTTAATTTTGTCACCATGCTGGATTCAGATGGCAGCGATTCAGTTGTTTTAACTGACTCGACTGTATCGGATTTGACAGGGAATAATCTGAGAATTGACTTATCCTCAAACGATCAAACAGCAGTTTCTTCAATCATAAGCGATTGTAAAATTGAAATTTTGGCAGACGCACACTCAAATTTAAACGCATATAGTAATTAAATATTTGTCATAATATATATTATGCGAAAAATATATATGCAAAGCGCGGATGTAAGTCACCCCTTATTTCCGCGCTTTTTTTCTCTATAGACCGCGCCGGCGCAAGACATACCAAACAAAAATAGCCCCTACCATTTTCCCGCCAATGGACATGATGATATTTGGCAAGGTGAAAGAGCCTGTAACTAGATTTTCAGCCAAAAATAAAAAGCTTGTTGTATCAATCGGCGCCGCCAGAGCGGAAGATAATAGAACCCGCGATGACAATCTTAATTTGGAGAAAGTATAAAGCGCCCAATCCACCAATTCTGCGATGGCAAAGGCTGTCCCGCTGGCAATGGCCAGCTCTGGCCCAGTTGTCCATAAAGTCAGGCATAGGCCGATAAACATAGCAATGAGCACCTGATGCCCTATTTCGCGTTGGGCAAAATCGCGCACAACTAATACCAGACCAGTGATGATTGTGACCGGATTAAACGCCCAATTGGGGATAAGCTCTATCATCGGTGCCCAGCTGAAAGTCCAGTTTATAAACGGAACCAGCAAAATATACAGCAGGGCAAATTTAACAGCAAAAAGACTGGCGGGCGGGGTTTTATTCATAGGTTTGCTCATTTCATTCAGCATCTATCATAAGCTGGAAACAAAATATAAAAAAGGGGCGAAACTTCAAAATAAAGCTTATTTACGCGTCAATTGCGGGTAAAACAGAAACAAAAAGAAAAAAGCAAAAGCCACGATCGCGCCAATACCGTACATAATACTGAGTTTATCGTAAGCGCCCTCATTACCGATAACATAACTTGCCACTGATGGCCCTATGGCAGAGCCGAACAACCCCGCCCCCGCATTCAGGCTCAAGAGACGCCCTTCCCCGTCGCGGCGCGCTATCACGCCAATAATAAACGGATCATTAAAATTTTGTGCAAACCGAAACAAAATAAATATGAAGGCAAAAGCACTCGGCACGGTGGTTTGCGGAATAAAAATACCAGCCAGCAACAAACATGATGTGGCGAGCAAAATAGGAATAAAACTCCCAAATTTATCCCCAATAATGGCTGCAATTGCCGCGCCGATAATGCCAAAAAACGTGCCAACCGCCAGTATATAACCTATTTCCTCTTTTGATAATCCACTGCTCAGGCCGATACGCTCTGAAAATGTCCACATGGCAGCACTTACAACACCAAAAGATAAAGAGAATAGAATCAATAAGATAAAGTCATTATTTAAAGCTTTTGATTCACTTTTCTTCGTTGGCTGTAAATCTGGCAGACCCCGTAAGCCGAATATACCAAGCAAGGATAAACCACTCAGTACCAAATAGACATAAGCCACGCCCCCGCGCGCGGTAAGAATTGGGAAAAACAAATAAACAATTATTCCAAAGCCAGAAACCGACAAAATTGCTAACGCCGTCAAACGCTCTGGGGATATAGCTGTTGCGACGACGCGCGCTAAAATGGCTGTCAACAAACCTGCACTTAGGCCGACAAAAAACCGTTCGATTAAAAAGAGTGTTTCATCAAGCGTATAGGCAGCAACACACTGGCTTATAGAAAGCGCAAGCATCGCCAAAGGCGCAACTTTCTTCACATTTATTTTATCGAGAAATGTTGAGGCTAATGTCGCACTAATGGCCATACCGAGCAATTCAAACGTCCCGACTAAGCCTACATTACCAAGCAAAAACCCGCGATAATCTATCAAAGCGCCAATCGCAATCGGCAATGAGGTGAGCGTCTGATACCCCAAAATGGAGAGAACCAGAACAGGTATCAATAAATCACGAATAGGATACATATCATTCCCCCCATCAAAGTAGCTTGATTTGTCAAAGCAAGCGCGTTTATGCCATAGTGATACAGGATAAATAGAACCATACGGCTCATAGACCATTAGCTTTTATCTACTTATGGCGAAAAGACAAACGAAACATCAAAATGTTGTAAAAAAATGCGAGAAAAAGAACCTATTCATCAATTATTAGAAATTATGGCCGCTCTGCGCACACCTGAAACGGGCTGCGCATGGGATTTAAAGCAGGATTTTCAATCAATCGCGCCCTATACAATTGAGGAGGCATATGAAGTAATCGATGCCATTGAGCGTGGCGATATGGAAGACATGAAAGAAGAATTAGGCGATTTGCTATTGCAGGTCGTTTTTCATGCTCGCATGGCAGAGGAACAAAACATTTTCACCTTTGACGATGTCGCACAAGCCATCAGTGACAAGATGATACGCCGGCATCCGCATGTTTTTCAAAATGGCACTGCAAACACTGAAGAAGCAATTCGTCAAAACTGGGAAGATATTAAGCAGGCTGAAAAACGCGAAAAGGGCAAGCACTATGAAAGCCTTATGGATGATGTGCCAGCTACCATGCCCGGTATGACGCGCGCAGTTAAATTACAAAAACGCGCGGCTAAGGTTGGTTTTGACTGGCAAGAAGCCGCCCCGATTTTTGACAAGCTGGAAGAAGAAATTGCCGAATTAAAAGCCGCCCTACAAGAACAGGAAACCCCTGAAAAACAAGAGAATATAAAGGGGGAATATGGCGATATTCTATTTGTTATGGCGAATTTGGGCCGGCACTTAAAGCTAGATCCCGAAAGCGCGATACGTATGACCAATCAAAAATTTACCAATCGTTTCAGGTTTATGGAAAATAAAGCCAAAGCAGCGGCTAAAAATTTAACTGATTATGATGCTGATGCGCTGGAACATCTCTGGAATACAGCAAAAAATGAAATTGGTTAAACCAGTTCACGCATAGCCGCTTGGACTTCTGGATATTTCTTTTTGAACCTGCCAGTTGCGGTTTCTGAAAACAACACATCAATATGCTGCTGGCCCTCTTCATCAATTGACTGGTTCAGTATTTTTCCATGCTCGTGCAAATAATGAACAATTTCACCTTGTGCGGGCGACAGGCTGATAGAAAAACGCTGGGCGCGCGCGGCAAAAAGATTCGATAATGCCTGCATAAAACTATCAAGCCCCTCCCCTGTTAATGCAGATGTCAACACGGCCGGGGGCGTTACGCGCTCAATTTTATTTTGATGAATTTCACGCAACTCTGCTGTCAGCAAATCCATTTTATTAAAAACCTCAAGCACAGGCACATCTTTGCGCACACCCAATTCCTCAAGCACTTTCATCACATCAAGCTTTTGCGCTTGCGTGTCGGCATGTGCAATGTCGCGTACATGAACAATAATATCAGCAGACAGCACCTCTTCTAGTGTCGCTTTAAAAGCGGCCACCAACATAGTTGGAAGCTCTGAAACAAAGCCCACTGTGTCAGACAAAATAATTTTTTGTCCGCAATCTAATTTGATTTTACGCAAGGTTGGGTCCAATGTGGCAAACAGCATATCTTTAGCCAAAACCTCAGATTGGGTTAACTGATTAAAGAGCGTTGATTTGCCAGCATTAGTGTATCCAACCAAAGCCACAATCGGCCATGGTGCTTGTTCACGTGTTTTGCGATGCAACCCACGCGTGCGCACAACAGATTCCAATTTCTTTTTCACACTTTGAATGCGGGTTTGCAGCATACGCCGGTCAGCCTCAATCTGGGTTTCCCCCGGACCACCAACAAACCCTACCCCACCTCTTTGCCGCTCAAGGTGGGTCCAGGAGCGCACCAGCCGACTTTTTTGATAGGTTAAGTTTGCTAGCTCTACCTGCAAACGCCCCTCCCGAGTGGCGGCGCGGGCGCCAAAAATCTCAAGTATCAGTCCTGTTCTATCAAGAACCTTAATCTGCAATTCTTTTTCTAAATTACGCTGCTGTATCGGCGTCAGAACAGTGTCTAAAATTAATAAATCAGCCTGATGCTGCTGGATTAACTCTTTACAAGCCGCCACCTGCCCACCGCCCAAAAGGGTTGAAGGTCTAGGTTTTGGCACAGGCTGTATTGCATGATGACGAATATCAAGCGCAATCGCTTGCGCAAGCGAAACCGCCTCCTCAAGGCGAGAAGAAGCCGTTCGGGTTGATTGAACAAACCGAATTTCAGGATGAAGAATGAGCGTGCGCGTGCTTTTGGTGAGCGCATTATTATTGTTATTATTCTCGCTAACTATTCCTCTACCTCGCTTTCGCCATCAAATATTTGGATTGGTTGATTGGGCATGATAGTTGAAATTGCATGCTTATATACAAGTTGTGAATGTCCATCTCGCGCCAGCATCATGCAAAAATTATCAAACCAGGTAACAACCCCAGCTAACTTTACTCCATTTACAAGAAAAATTGTTAAAGGAAGTTTGTTTTTACGTACATGATTCAAAAACGCATCTTGCAGATTTTTTTCAGACATGGGTAAACCCCACTTTTCAGGCTAGGGATATGAGCCAATTATAATACGCCAGAAATGCTTCCCTATACATGACATTTCCGAACCTCTACCACTAGAGGTTGATTCATATTTACATATTTATCAAAAAAAATTAACTCAAAATTCAACTTTTGATAGATTTTTTTTGATATGCATCAAATAGTTGTAAAGATAACGCACCTGGCTTGCCATTTTGCACAGGCTTGCCATCAATTCTCACAACTGGAAAAATTGTCATTGTCGAAGCGGTTGAAAAAGCCTCTTTGGCTTGCTGTGCTTCCTCAATTGTAAAGGCACGCGTTTCAATGGATAGACCAAGTTCAGAAAGCGTATCCATTAAAACCGCCCGCGTGATGCCGGGTAAAATATTATCTTCAGCTTGACGCGTCAGCAAAACATCCTGCTGTGTTACAATCCATGCATTTGTCGCCGCCCCTTCAGTCACAAACCCCTGCTCATCAACAAGCCAAGCCTCTTGTGCCTGCGCTTTTTTAGCCTGCTGACGCGCCAGAATATTTGGTAAAAGCGAAATCGATTTGATATCACACCGCGCCCATCGCAAGTCAGGATGCGAAATAACTTCAATGCCATTTTCCCTGATTTTTTCAATATCGCGCGGATTTTGAGACCGAACCGTTATGACTAATATGGGTCGCATATTGTCTGGATATATATGATTGCGAGGCGCAACACCGCGTGTAATTTGTAGATAAACAACACCGAAACCATGCGCATGAGCGAGGTTATTTTTTCGTATCGTTTCTCGAATAACAAGCTTCAGCGCAGGGCGAGACATGACCGATACAATATTAAGCTCATAAAGAGATTTTTCGAGCCGGTCTAAATGCGCTTCTTCATCAACCAATTTCCCATGTCGCAATGCAAAAACCTCATACACGCCATCAGAAAATTGGTATCCGCGATCCTCTACATTCACCCCAGCATGAGATAAAGGCAAATAATGACCATCAATATAAGCAATCTGTGCCATTTGTTAGATTCCACTGCGCCAATAGGCAGGACTGATTAATACCAACACGACAAGCAATTCAAGCCGTCCAATAATCATAACCAATGCCATGAAAATGTGTCCGAATGAAGACATATCCGCATATAAGCTTGGATAGCCTGCAATCAAAGCCAAACCGCCCGCATTGGTTATCGCGGAAAGAGTTGCAATCCACATTTGGTCAAAGTCAGAAAAAATAAAAGACGAGCCTATTAGAACAAAGGCAAAAGCGCATATAAACAAAACAAAAAAGGCCCAAATTTCTTTGACTTGCTCAATTTCCACATGCCTTTCGCCAAATTTAAAATGCTCAACCGCATGTTGATAGGGTAAGATACTCATTTGCCGCCAAATATGTTGAAGCAAAATAATAATCCGTAAAAACTTTAACCCGCCAGCTGTGGACAAGGCCAATCCACCAATCGCAACAGGAATAAAATAAAATAAGAGGCTAATTCCCTCGCCAGCTTTGGCCGAATGATGAATGGGAAACGCTGTCGTTGTTACCAGACTTATAGCAAGCGTCACCGCCTCTCCAAGCCGTGTATTTGGAACGGATAAAAGCAAGACCAACATTAAAATCAACGCAAGAGATAAAAACGGTTTTAACTCTGGGTCTTTATTTAACTCATGAAAACGCCAAAGCATAAGCGCCTGATGGAGTGGATAGCCTAACGCCCCAATAAGCATTAAAAGATTTAAGGTAAATAAAGCAAAGGCTGGCAAACGGTCATATAATGGGCTGGCGTGGGTAACAAACCCAGTCGTTGAAAGCGATGAAAAAGTCAAACTTAGCGCATCAAAAATAGGCAAGCCGCTCAAAATAAACCCAATAAAACCCGCAATAGTGAAAAATAAATAAGGCAAAAACACGTAATTCATAGAACGCTTGAGCCTTTGTGGCAGAGTTTCATTTTCATTTTGGCGCACCAGAACCGCTTTTACCTTCACCCCGCCAATGCCAAATGAAGTAAAAACAGACACAGCAAAAGTTAAAATTAAAATGCCCCCAAACCAAGCCAGAAGCCCGCGCCATAATAATAAAGCTTCAGATTGAAATTCTGGATTTATGTAGACACTTGCGCCAGTGGTGGTTAATGCGGAGACGCCTTCAAAAAAAGCTTGAGAAAAACTCAAGCCCCCGCCCATACCAATCATAGGTATGCCGCCCAGATAACCCAGAAAAATATAGGCTAGTGGTGCGAGCAAATAAATTTCTGATTTTCGTAACCGCTCTTTAGTGCTGCCCCGGCCTGTAAAAATCATGGCACCTGAAACAAATAAAACAAATAAAGCTGTTAGCAAAAACTTCACACTCTCATTGGGGTGGTCAATAAAAAACGCCCATAGAGCAGGCAAAAGCATCAGGACCGATAAAAACAGCCCTCCCCAACCAAGTGAGATAAGAATACCACCAGAACGCATATATTAATATTTCTCTAAACTGGAATGGAACATTTTTTCAATCCCCTCAACAGCTTCAGTTAAAATAAACATCACAATTCTGTCACCAGCTTTGATTTCTGTATTCCCGCGCGGAATAACCGTCTCCCCCATACGGTCAATCAAGCCAATTCGCATATTTTCATCAAAATCCAATTGACGTATTTTTTTGCCGACAAGCGGTGAATTATCAGCCACTTCAGCCTCAATTATTTCTGCTGTTCCGTCATCAACGGAATGCACGCTTTTAACCCGCCCTTTGCGAATATGCGACAAAACAGATGAAACCGTAGTCGAGCGCGGGTTAATCGCCGCATCAAGCCCGATAATATTACTGATTGGCAGAAAACTTGCTTCATTGATTAAACACAAAGCGCGGTCACAGCCTTGCGTTCGCGCTAATAAGGAAACCAGAATATTAATCTGGTCATCATTGGTTAAGGCTAATATTAACCCCGCATCTCGAACACCCGCTTCAGTTAAAAGCTCAGTATCCAAGCCACTGCCATGTAAAACAATGGTACGGTTCAAATCATCAGCAACATCCTTCGCGCGCGCGGCATCAGCCTCTATCACGCGCACAGAATAGCTGCTGCCCCGTTGTTCTAATTTACGTGCAACATATGCGCCAACATTGCCAGCCCCGACAATAATAATTTTAGCCGCTTCTTTTTCCTCATGCCCAAAAATCTTTAAAGTCCGCTCAGCATCTTGGTCATCAGCGACAATAAAAACATCGTCCCCAATTTCCATCGCATCATCATTGCGCGGGACGATAATATTACCGTCCCTTTTAATACCGACAACCACCGCTTTTAAGTCAGAAAAAAGCTCTGTGAGCTGCTTCAAAGGTGTGTCCACTACAGGGCAATTTTCGTCTAAATGCATGGCCAGGAATTTTTGCCGCCCATCAGCAAAATTTGCTGAATCATAAGCACCTGGAATCGCCAACCGTTGCAGCACAGTTTCTGCAACCTCTTCTTCTGGCGAAATAATTTCATCAACCGGCAAGTCTTTATTGTCAAACAAACCCGCCCATTCTTTTTCTAAATATTTATGGTCGCGGATACGGGCAATTTTCTTCGAAACATCAAAAAGCGAATGCGCAATCTGGCAAATAACCATATTCACTTCATCGCTTGATGTTACAGCAATAATAATATCAGCTTGCCGCGCGCCCGCATTTTCAAGAACCGATGGATGCGCGCCATGTCCCTGAATGGCACGCACATCAAGCGTATCATTAATGCGTTGAATAAGTGCAGGCTCTCTATCAACAACAGTTACATTATTGCCTTCAGCAGCCAAATGACGGGCAATACCAAATCCAACAAGGCCAGCACCGCATATGATGATATTCATTACCTTCGTCCCTAATAAGTTTTAGACTGTGCGGATCTTTTTGCCCGAACTCACGCCTAAAGATTTTAGTTTTCTGTGAAGGGCTGATCTCTCCATACCAACAAACTCCGCAGTCCTTGAGATATTACCGCCAAATCTAGAAATCTGAGCCAGCAGATATTCCCGTTCAAATACTTCTCGCGCATCGCGCAAAGGCATGGTCATCAAGTTCGTGTTGCCTTTTTCAACTGGCAGCTTTGTACCCGAGATAATATCAGAGGGCAACATATCAATGGTAATGACTTCTTGCTGGTTATCAGCCGCTGAAATCAAAATATACTCAATACAATTTCTCAATTGGCGCACATTGCCTGGCCAATCATGCGTTTCGAGAACAGTTCGAACATCTTTCGATATTTCTTTGGGTAATAATCCAGAAGTTTCAGTCAGATAATCGATAAAATAATCTATTAAATGTGTAATATCCTCACGACGCTCAGCAAGTGATGGCACCGCTATCGGCACAACATTCAAACGATGGTATAAATCCTCGCGAAACAGGCCTTCAGAAATAAGCGTTTCCATATCTTGTGAACTGCCTGAAATAATCCTCACATCGACTTTCACAATCGGGCCACCACCCAAGCGAATAAACTCTTGGTCAGTCAGCACACGCAAAATTTTATTTTGTGTGTCGATTGGCATTTCACCAATTTCATCAATATACAGGCTTCCGCCATGCGCTTTTTCCAACAGGCCAGGATAAACATTGCCGTCTTCTATCTGCCCGAATAACACATTTTCCATATTCTCAGGCTCAAGAATGGCGGCATTCACCGCGACAAAAGGCTGAGAAGCGCGAGTCGATTTTTTATGAATCATACGCGCCACCAGTTCTTTGCCTGAGCCTGCCGGGCCGTTTATAAAAATGCGGCTATTGGTCGGAGCCGTTTTTTCAATCGTAGAGCGCAGTTTTTCAATAATGGGCGTCCTGCCAACCAAATCAAATTGCCAAGTCTTTCTTTGGAGCTCGACATTTTCACGGCGCAAATTACATGCTTCTAGCGCGCGCTTAACGACATGCAACAATCGATCCGAATTAAAAGGCTTTTCAATATAGTCATAGGCACCCATTTTGATGGCGCTAACAGCCGTGTCAATATTGCCATGCCCACTGATAATAACGACAGGTAAATCAGGATAGTTTTGTTGAAGATTCTCTAAAATCTCTAACCCATCCAACTGACTGTTTTTAAGCCAAATATCCAGCACCACAAGTGATGGACATCGATTGGCAATCTCTTCCAGAGCATTTTGACTGTTTTCAGCCATGCGCGTGGAATAGCCCTCATCTTTTAAAATACCCGCAATTAGCTCGCGAATATCTTTTTCATCATCTACAATTAATACATCTCCATTAATCATATCATTTCCTTAATTTTAGAAGGGCCCACCATTTGGTTATTTTGATATGGGAAAATAAGCGTTACCTGAGCGCCTGTTTTGCCCTCTTTTACCCATGGAGCATCGCCGAGCTGTAATTGCCCGCCATGATCTTCCATCACTTTTTTAACAATTGCCAAGCCAAGACCCGTTCCCTGCTCACGCGTTGTAATATAGGGTTCAACCAAATTATGCCTGTCAGCTACTGGCAAGCCAGCACCCGTATCCGCAATTTTAATTAAAATCTTATTGCCGGATTGTTCTAACCAAATATGAATAATTTTCTCCGCATCAGCTGGTAAAGCGTGCAAAGCCTCTGACGCATTCTTCAAAATATTCGTTAAGGCTTGTGATAATTGTCGCCGGTCAGCGTTGATAATCAGGTTCTCTTTAAGCTTATCTTCATAAATATATTCAATTTCTGGTTGGGCTACTTTTTGCAAAAACACAGTTTGCGAAACCGCATCGCGCAAATCAAAATCCTTAAACACAGCCGATGGCATGCGTGCAAAAGAAGCAAATTCATCTACCATGCGGCCAATATCGCCCACTTGCCGAATAATCGTCTCCGTGCATTTCTTAAAAACATCAGGGTCGCTTTTGATTTCTTTTTCATATTTAGAATGCAATCGCTCAGCTGATAATTGAATAGGCGTTAAGGGGTTTTTGATTTCATGCGCAATACGACGCGCAATATCTGCCCAAGCAGCGGTGCGTTTTGCGGATAACAGCCCAGTCACATCATCAAATGTCAAAACGCGGTCACGTTTATGGTTGCCAGTCCCGCTTGAAACCCGCGCCAACAAAATCCGTGATGTCCCATCTTCATTTGACACTTCAATTTCGTAATCATTATTGCGCGGCATTTTTATCGGGTTAATCAGCTCCTCAAAATAAGGAAAAACTTTTTTAGCGGGCTGCCCAATCAATTCATCTTCTGTTTTATCAACAATTTCTTGCGCCAATAAATTAGTGTGGTTGATGCGCCCATCCGGGTCAATCCCAATCACACCCGAACTCACACCATTTAGAACCATTTCAGTAAATTGATGACGCAAATCTAAATCATCACGCGCATCAATAATTTCCTGTCGTTGCAGAAAAATTTGTTCCGTCATGAGATTAAAGGTCTCGCCAAGTTTATCAATTTCATCATTGCCATCATTCAAATGAACACGGGCGGATAAATCCCCGTCCTTGACCTTTTCAGCAGCCTTAATCAAATCCCCAATTGGGCGCGCCAATGTGCGTGCAATCCAAAGCCCAAACCAAATTGCAGCTAATAAAATCACTAAGCCAATGCCAATATAAACAAGCGCAAAAGTGATTTGCGCCTCCGTACGCCGCGATTCAAATTCTTTATATTCTCGGATTGCAAGACCCGTGCGCTCAAGTTGCGCTAACACACGTGAATCCACATTGCGCATCACATAAAGATAGGCATCGTCAAAATTTGATAACCTTAACAACCCCCAAATCTGCGCCCGCCCTGTTGCGGTAATAATAACAGGCTGAAATTTATCAGCCGCTTCAAATGCCTCATCTGGCGGAACAGGTAAGGAATGCTTGGTCCGCGTGTCCGCAACATCCAAAACTTTGCCTTCACGATTAACAATAATCGCTGTATTGAGTTCGCGTAAGGCGGCTTGTGCGGTTAAAAAAGAATTGAAACGGCGCTTATCTGTTTCGAAATAACCCGCGGCACGGTTCAAATCTGTTGCCATAACGACGGAGTCATTACGCAAATTCTCGCGGTTTTCATCTAAATAGGCATTCGCAACAAGCGATGAATTATTAATAATCGCTTTGGTGCGGTCACTGAAATATTGGTCAAAGCCTTGATTAAGCGTAACAAGTGCGAATACAGCCACTAAAATTGCAGGCGTGAGCGCCAAAATAGAAAATAAGGAAACCAGTCGACTATGAAGCTGCGCACCGGCAGCACCAATTTTTCTCGCCTTATAAATGGCATAAAGTTGTAAAGCGACCAGACCAAGCATGATAGTAACAAACACAAGGTTTGTCACAAGCAAGACCGAAATAATGGTTTGGGTTGGACGAATAGGTGATAATCCTGTCAGGATAATATATGTGCTGATACCGCAGAGCGCGCCACCCAAAACAATCAGCCCAGAAGTAGCTGAGGGAATATTATCCAAAACTGAATTTAGGCGGTATTTCAACGCCCCAAAAAAAGTCCTGTCTGATTTCGTAACCTGCATTCAGATCAACTCAGCTTTTAAAGCGTCCCATTGTTATTATCCCATGAGCATATTAATTGAGATAGCAAAAACATCACTCTCACCAATGCCCGATTATTATGTGATAATTAAGCAACAAAAGTTGCGCTAAAGCAACAAATTTTTATATTTATTCTGATACGGCCATTTCTAAGCGGGGAAAAACGGCAGAAGGCTGAGGTAATTTCTGACCGACTGCCAAGCGACCTTTTTCGCCTAAATAAGCAAAATTACGCTCATTTTTTTCAATCGAAAGATAATCAAGCAATTGATTGGCACCCGTTGGAATAACAGGCAGAAGACATATCGCCGCCTGACGCACAATTTCAGCCGTTACATAAAGCACGTTCGCCATGCGCTCAGGATCGGTTTTTTTCAACGCCCAAGGCTCTTGCTCAGCAAAATATCGATTAGCATCTGAAACCAATTTAATCACATCAGCCAGATAATCTTGTATCGCATAATGTTTCATATGCGCGCGGCTCAAATCTAAAAGCCTATCAGCCTGATCTAAAAGCGATATATCGGCTTCAGTGAAAACGGGGTTATCGATAAGTTTGCCATCACAGTTTTTGGCAATCATTGACAAGCTTCTTTGCGCCAGATTGCCAATGTCATTGGCCAAATCCGCATTCACGCGGTTCACAATGGCATCATCGCTAAAGCTGCCATCCTGGCCAAAATTTACCTCTCGCATGAAAAAATACCGTACCGCTTCCACACCATATTGCGCGACAAGGTTTGTGGGGTCCATGACATTGCCGAGGGATTTCGACATTTTCTCTCCCTTTACCGTCAAAAAACCATGCGCAAAAATTTGCTTGGGCAATTCAAGACCTGCCGACATTAAAAACGCTGGCCAATAGACAGCATGAAAACGAGTGATATCTTTTCCAATCACATGTAAAGAAGCAGGCCAATAAGCCCCCATATCATTCGGATAACCCAGTGCGGTCAAATAATTGGTTAGCGCATCAACCCAAACATAAACAACATGTTTTGGATTATCCGGCACTGGCACACCCCAATCAAAACTTGTCCGCGAAATAGATAAATCTTTTAAGCCAGATTTTACAAAAGAAACAATTTCATTGCGCCGCGAATTGGGCTGTAAAAAATCAGGCTGGTTTTCAAAAAGTGCCAGCAATTTGTCCTGATAGGCAGAGAGCTTGAAAAAATAACTTTCCTCTTCAACCCATTCTACTGGCGTGCCTGTGGGGGCTATTTTTTGGCCCTCTTCATTTTCGCTCAATTCACTGTCGGCATAAAATGCTTCATCGCGAACCGAATACCAACCTGCGTAATTATCTTTATAAATATCCCCAGCCGCTTCCATTTTTTGCCAAATCGCCTGGACAGCCTCATAGTGGCGCTCTTGTGATGTGCGAATAAAATCATCATTCGAACAACTCAGCATCTCAACCATATTTTTAAAATGCGGTGTCAACTCATCGGCTAATTGACGCGCCGTTTTGCCTTGCTCGCGAGCTGTTTGAAACATTTTTTGACCGTGATCATCTGTGCCAGTCACAAATTTCACATCATACCCATCAAGGCGATAAAACCGCGCAATCACATCTGTCGCAATGGCTTCATAAGCATGGCCAATATGAGGCGGACCATTGGGGTATGAAATCGCAGTTGTTATGAAAAAAGGTGCTTTCAAATCACTCATATGGGCTTTTACATCCTTCCCAGAACAGCTTTACGAATAAGTGTAAAACATTCAAGAATTGTCTGTTTTTTATCTAAATTCAGGGCGTCAGCCTGTTGAAATAAATCTGTGGTCTTTTCCCATACATCGAGCCAATGTTCAAGATGCGAGCTTTGCAAAAATTTGGCGACTGTATCCGCCTCACCTTCAAACAAAACTGGTGCCGGCGTCCCGCGCGCAGCTGTCAAGGTGAGACCATGCAACCAGCCTATTAAAAAATTTTGAAAAATCTGATATCTCTTTCCTGATTTAATATCAGCCATACGCCCCGCCAAAGCATGCAACAAAACGCCATCGGTATTTGGCAAACTGGCTAGCGCATCAACCATATCGCGATAAATATCGAGGCCGCCATTTTCAATAATATCAATCGCAAGACCAATACTCCCACCAGCAAGATACGCTGTTGCCTGACGCGATTGAGCTTCTAAATCAGGGTGCAAATCCGCCAATAAATTTTCAAGAATCGGCATATCCAAGCTGGCCATAGGCACTTTTTGACAGCGCGACTTAATGGTCGGTAATAATTTACCCGGTCGATGCGAGACCAAAAACATCATGACCTTATCGGATGGCTCTTCCACTGCTTTTAAAATCGCATTGGCCGATGACCTGCTCATCTCGTCAACACTGTCAATAATACACACACGCCAGCCACCCATGGCTGGTGTTTTTTCTAAAAATGTAATGAGCTCACGCGCGCGCTCAATCGTTATATCATTTCTAAACTTACCGGTTTTAAAATCATAATTACGATTCAAAATAAACAAATCAGGGTGCGCGCCGCGTTCAATCAATTGCACAATTTCTTCTGAAAAACCCTGACTAAAATCATCGCTAAGATGCTCAGCTTTAAAGCCATTAGGGTTGGATAAAATAAACTTGGCCGCATGATAGGCGAAGCTGGCCTTACCAATGCCTTTTGCACCCGTTAAAAGCCAAGCATGATGAAGACGATTTTGCGCAAAACCCTGCATAAACTGACGCGTTGTTTTTTGATGCCCGTATAATGTTTGGCAGAGGCGGGGAGATTGCTCTCCATCAATATCGATATAGTCGTCATCTTCAAACTTAACGGCCATCTGCACTCACTTGCCATCGCGCTGTGATGGTTTCAATAATTTGTGATGTGACCTGCTCAACTGGCTGGGCCGCGTCAATAACTACAAATCTGTCAGTCTCTGCTTTTGCGAGTGTTAAGAAGCCGCGCCTTATTTCTTCGTGATAGGCTTTGCCTTTATTTTCAAAACGCGCCGCACCGCCACGCTCAGAAGCGCGTTGCAAACCTTTCGCGACATCTAAATCGAGCAAAAAAGTTAAGTCGGGAACCGTGTCTTGAACAATTGGCGCCTGCAATGCGTCAATCACATCTAAACCAAGCGCACCCGCAACCCCTTGATAAGCGCGGGTGGAGTCCATATAGCGGTCACACAAAACCCACTGCCCCTGCGCTAATGCGGGGCGTATCATTTCTTCTAAATGCACCGCGCGGTCTGCCAACATAAGCAAAGCCTCTGCCATTGGCGGCCATCTATTGACTGCACCATTCACCAATAAATCACGAAGGGCCTGACCATTTTCTGTGCCGCCGGGTTGGCGTGTTGTTAAAACCTGATGACCATTTGCTTTTAAAAAACTGGCCACATGTTTAATTTGAGTGGACTTGCCAGCCCCCTCGCCACCTTCAAAGCTAATGAAACGACCAGCAGTCATCTTTTAGTCGCCAAACAGCAAATGACCAAGCGCCGTCAGAGAACGCCCAAACAAGCCCTCACGCTTAATGGTAGCATTGGTGACCAATGGGACTTCCTGCGTTTCCGCACCAGGCAGACCTGGCACAGTCATGCGCAACGTACCAACAACACTCCCCTTTTCAACAGGCGCCATAAGCGGCTTGTCATATGTTGCTGTCACAACCATGCGGCGTTTACCACGATGCGGCAGTAACACTTTAAAATCTTTTTCTGTGGTCAAGCCAACAGTCGAAAACTCACCCTGCCAAACTGGCACCCGCATAATTTCATCCCCCGCATTGACAAGCGTATCAAAGGAAAAGGCGCGAAACCCCCAATTCATCAATTTTGATGCCTCGCGTGCGCGATCTCGTTTTTCAGCTAAACCATTAATTACCAATATCAAGCGGCGGCCATTTTGTTCGGCGGAAGCAACCAAGCCATAGCCAGACTCTTCCGTATGTCCGGTTTTCAAACCATCTGCGCCAATATTGGCATAAAGGAGCGGGTTGCGGTTTGATTGCTTAATCCCATTCCAAGTAAAGCTACGTTCTGCGAACATGCCGTAATAATCAGGGAAATCATTAATCATATGTCGCGATAAAATAGCAAGGTCGCGGGCCGTTGTTTTATGCTCTGGGTCAGGCCAGCCAGTTGAATTTCTAAAAGTTGAATTCATCATGCCCAAATCAATGGCGCGGTCTGTCATCATATTAGCAAAAGCTTCTTCGCTACCACCCAGCCCTTCTGCTAAGGCAATACTAGCATCATTGCCAGACTGGATAATGACACCTCGTAATAAATTCTCAACAGACACATCGGAACGCGCGTTTAAAAACATTGTAGAGCTACCAGACTTTGAACCGCCACGCCGCCATGCATCGTCACTTACGCGAAAGGTTTCATCAAGGGAAATGCGGTTTTCCTCAAGCGCTTCAAAAACCATTAAAACCGTCATCAGTTTGCTCATGCTGGCCGGACTCATCAAAACATCTGCGTTTTTTTCATACAGAACTATGCCCGTTTCAGCATCCATCAATAATGCAAATTGTGCGCGCGTATCAATCGCTTTGGCTGGGGTTAAACTCGTCACAAAGCCGACTAAGACTAAGACAAACAGATACAAATAACGCTTCATGGTATTGTCCTTATTCTTCTATAATATAGCTATCCTGATGACCTCTTGAGAGGACTTTATCAGCAATTTCCTTAGCGTCAAAACGCGAATTTACTGGACCTATTCTGACGCGAAACAAATCCATGCCCCCACTATAAACCGTTTCAATATCAACCTCGCCCAAACCTTGCATACGATCAGCCAGACGCGCAGCGGAGGATTGCTCTGAGAACACCCCCACCTGAACATAATAATTACTTCGCTTTAAAACGGCGGGGCGTTTGCCTGTAGCTTGCGGGTCAAGGTCAACGGCTTCTACACCCGCTTTGGGCACGGCTTTCACATATTTGACCATTTCAGGAGTTTCGGGCTTATCCAAGACATATGTTTCCGGCTCACTGCCAAATATAATATTGCCTTTATCATCATAAAGCGCGGCTTTTTTCAAATACCGCACCCGAACATAAGCTGTGCCCTTTTGTTGAAACCCTAATAATTCTGCCGCCCGCTTGGATAAGTCAATTTCGCGATTTTTCTTAAAGGGCCCACGATCATTAACCCGGACAATCAATTTGCGGCCATTTTCTAAATTCGTGACCTCAACCATGACAGGCATAGGCAGGGTTGGATGCGCAGCAGTGAGCAGGTTCATATCAAATATTTCACCATTGGCGGTGCGCCGGCCCTGAAAATTCGGACCGTACCAGGAAGCCGTGCCTCGTTTATCATATGAGCTATCTTCTTTTGGGTAATACCAGTCCCCATCAATTTTATACGGTGTGCCAACCTTATACACCCCACCCGCAGCAGTGCGGCGGGATTGTTTGGCCAATTCAGCCCCAAATTGCAATTCAGAGCAGCCTAAAAGCAACAAACCAGACAAAATACTGGCCTGAATGAATGATAGTTTCGGGCCTTGTGATGAAACCCAATAAATATGTTTTAAAACCGAAAAACGCATCTAGACCCCTTGGCGCTGTCTGCAGAAATTACACTATAGAGATTCGTCATGACTTCGAAAATTTAACCAGATTGAGCATGGCATTAAAAAATGTCGAAATCATGAAGCAAATAGATTTTCATGTAAAATATAAAGAAAGCGACACTGCCTTCTTGCTTTTTTAGAAACATCGGATATAAAACTCATCTAAATAACGAGCCAAACCATGTTTTTTAACCCGCATTTATTGTGACAATATGGTGTTTACTGGCTGATAATGGAGAGGTGGCTGAGTGGTTGAAAGCGGCGGTCTTGAAAACCGTTGAGCGTTTGCGCGTTCCGGGGGTTCGAATCCCTCCCTCTCCGCCATTATCATTATTTTTCAATATATTAAAAAGAATATATGAACTAAAATATTGCCTAAATTGCAGCTCTTAGGCCCTTTTGGTAAGTCGATTATTTTGATAGATTGAAAAAAGATTTATACTTAACATTCCGGTTTTTAAATTGGCATGACAACAAATACACAGTAAATTTAAAACAGTGTGTTGCGATAAATCTTGTTAAAACGATTCAGACGGCCTTTTCATATGTCCAAAAACCTCTCTCGCCCAAAAAAACTAAGTGATTACAGCAATTTCGATTATCTCGATTCGCTCGAAGGCTTACCTTTTACTGAGCCACCAAAAGTAAATCGTCTTTCGGTGGCTTATGCAAAAATGCTGTTTCCTGGGCTGGCTTGCGTGATAACCATTTCGCTGGCGGCTATATTTTTGGCCAGCCATTACACTGCACCAGCTGTATTTTTTGCGCTTTTACTTGGGTTGGCGGTTAATTTTCTTTCGCAAATTGACGACACCAAAGCCGGGCTAGATTTTGCTGCGAAAGATTTATTGCGTATCGGCATAGCCATTTCAGGCGCGCAAATCACCTTTCAGGAAATTCAATCTTTGGGTCTCAATGTTGCCTTTGGGGTATTGGCGGTGGTCGCGCTCACCTTTTTTTCTGGCATCGTATTAGCTCGTCTTTTTGGATTGCAAAAAGAACTTGGTGTGTTGGCTGGAGGCGCCGTCTCCATTTGCGGTGCCTCAGCAGCCTTAGCGGTCTCGGCGGTTCTGCCTCAAAGCAAAACCCTTGAGCGCAATACAATTTTTATCATTGTATGCGTGGCCACCTTATCAACTATCGCCATGATTGCTTATCCGCTCATCAGCCTACAAATGAACCATACTGATATTCAGTCTGGTTTATTTTTTGGCGGCTCTATTCATGATGTTGCGCAGGTTTTAGCCGCAGGCTATTCAGTGTCAGATACGGCCGGAGAAGTGGCAACGGTTACAAAATTATTACGCGTCGCGCTGCTTTTTCCTATCGTCTCATTGATTGCGATTTACTTTAGCCGCCGCATCAGTGCCGGACAAGAAACACAAGACGGTAAAGGGCCTCCAAAAATCCCGCTTTTTTTAGTCGCATTTTTAGTTGTGGTTGCTTTAAATTCATTTGGCGTAATACCTGAACAGGCTTCTGGTTACCTCGCACAAGGCGCGCGGATTTGCTTGGTTCTTGCTGTTGCTGCATTGGGGGTAAAAACAAGTTTTGAAGCCTTGCGTGAAATTGGTATGCGCCCGCTGCTCATGGTCGTGACACAAACAATTTTCATGGCCGCGCTCATGCTTGGGTTCATAGCTTTAAGAAGTTAACCCATAGTTAAGACGTAAAATTCATCCTTTTATTAGTTACACCAACCCCAATTATTGGCTATCCTCATAGTGAATAATGAACGAGGGGAAAGTGCAATGTTGGTTTCAAAACACCAGAAACAGAATCCGAGCAAAAAATACCAAATTGGTTTGATGACATTATTGGTAAGTTTAAGTATTGTCGCCTGCGATCAAGCGCCTAACGATAAACAAGAAAAGCAATCCAAGAGTGCAGTTTCACAATCTGAAAACACAATCTCACCAGCTATCCCGCAAGAGGTTTTCTGGGGTGATTTGCATGTTCACTCCCGCCTATCGATGGATTCTTTTTCTTTCGGCAATGATAATTTATCACCAGAGGACGCTTTTCGTTTTGCTAAAGGTGAGGCAATACAAGCCCATACAGGCGCGATGGCACAATTAAAAGAGCCGCTCGATTTTCTGTTGGTTTCTGACCATGCTGAATATTTAGGTGTGATTGCGAGTGTCATTGACGAAAAACACGGCATTCAAAACACCGCACTCGGACAACGCTGGAACCAATGGCTTAAAGAAGATAAAGCGGGCGATGTGCTAAACGAATTCGTCTCAATGATTGACAATGCTGGCACAACCAAGGAAGAAACTGAAGCGCGTAAAAAAGAAATGGATTATCCAGAGCCTGCGTTTTTCAACACAGTCTGGAATGAAATGACCCAAATGGCCGAGCGCCATAATGAACCTGGTAAGTTCACGGCTTTTACAGGCTATGAGTGGACATCAATGGTTGATGGCGACAATTTACACCGTGTTGTGATATTTCGGGATGGGCCAGAGGTTACCCGCAATATTGTGCCAATCTCTTCAATTGACAGTACCGACCCTGAATATTTATGGGCACAACTCGCTGCCTATGAAAAAGAAACGGGCGGTCAGGTGATGGCAATTCCTCATAATGGTAATATTTCAGAGGGACAACAATTTTCAGACACGCGTAATAATGGTGAACCCTTTAACACCGCTTATGCCAAAACCCGTATTCGTTGGGAACCGGTTGTTGAAATGACGCAAGTGAAAGGTGACAGTGAAACGCATCCCCTCATTTCACCTGATGATGAATTTGCGGATTTCGAGAATTGGGACGAAACAGACATTGCCAACACGCCTTACCCGCCAGAAAAATTAAATCAAATTTATACAGGCGGTTATGCGCGCCCAAGCCTCAAAGCTGGTTTGAAGCATGAAGAAAATCTTGGCGTCAACCCGTTTAAATTTGGCATGATTGGCAGCACAGACTCACACACTGTCATGGCGACTGCAGATTCGGATAATTTTTATGGCAAATTTGTCGACTCAGAGCCAACACCAGACCGCCTGACCAGCAAAATGGGCGGCATTTTATGGGATAATCGATTACTAAGCGCCTCAGGCTATGCCGCCGTTTGGGCGCAAGAGAACACCCGAGCCTCCCTTTTTGATGCGCTTAAGCGCAAGGAAGTTTATGCAACAACAGGACCGCGTATTGTTCTAAGGTTTTTTGGGGGCTGGGAGTACACTGAAAATGATTTGAACAACGCGCAAATGGTACAAATTGGCTATGATAAAGGCGTGCCAATGGGCGGCGATTTAAGCGCACCTAAAAACATAAAAAACACTGCACCACGCTTTATGATAACAGCAACAAAAGACCCTAATGGTGCCAATCTTGATCGTGTACAAATTGTCAAAGGCTGGCTCGATGAAAATGGACAAACTCAAGAAAAAATCTTTGATGTGTCATGGGCTGGGGAGCGCACCATCAATAGCACCACAGGCAAATTGCCCGCTATTGGGTCATCAGTAAATGTGCAAAAAGCAAGCTATCGTAATAATATTGGTGCCGATGAACTAGCCACTATTTGGGAAGACCCAGAATTTGATGCTACATTAAGAAGCTTTTACTATGTGCGGGTTTTAGAAATCCCAACGCCGCGCTGGACGACCTATGATGCAGCACAATATGGTTTAGAATTACCAAAAGATGTGCCAGCCATTATTCAGGAACGCGTTTATTCTTCACCGATTTGGTACACACCTTAAATTCATTTATGGGCTGGTTATGCGCCTAATCGTTAAAAAAATATTTCGCGAGCCGATTGTCTTATTTTTGATTATTTCGAGTGCGCTTTATGTGGCTTATCAAAACCATCAGTCGCGAAATAATCCTGATATCATTCTCGTCAATCAGGAAAGTCTTGAAACATTTATTCAATACCGACAGCGGCGTTTTGATGGTGAAACTGTCAGCGAAAAACTGGCAAGCATGACGGATGAAGAAAGGCAAAAACTTATTCAAGATTATGTACTTGAAGAGGCTATGGTGCGCGAAGCCCGCATGCTTAAGCTCGATGAAAGCGATTACATTATCCGCCAACGGCTCATTCAAAAACTTGAATTTTTAGAAGAAGAAAAGTCAATTGAAATTGATGAAAAAGTTTTGCATGAATGGCACGCCACACATCAAGAAAAATATATCGAGCCAGCTTCGATTAGTTTTGAGCATGTGTTTTTTAAAATCCCTGCAAATACAAATGCAGCAGAAGAAAAAACATTAAAAAGGGCAAAACAATTCCAAAATGCCCCTAACAGTAATGAAAAACCAGACCGTTTTGCCTATCATAATTTTTATCAAAAACGCGACAAAGAGTTAATCCAAAGTCATTTTGGGGCAGATTTTACGCAAGAGATTTTTGCCCTGACCGCCCTCCCCAAAAACTGGCAAGGGCCGATAAAGTCACGTTTTGGATATCACCTCGTTAAGGTTTTAGAAAAACAAGAAGCTAAAAAATTAAGCTATGAACAAGCCGAAAAACTTGTCCGACATGATTATAGGCAAGAACAAAAATTTATCCGTCGACAAAAATTAGCTGAGCGATATTTAAAAAATTATCAATTGGTCATCGAATGAAGCAGTTAGCTTGGCGCATTTTCATGAAAAAACACCCGTTAAGCAAACCAATATTATTGGTGCTAATGGCGCTTGCGGGCAATCTCTTGATAGGGCTGGCCGCAGCGCATGACCCGCGCCCGTTAAAAATTGATATCACCCAAACAACGCCAAATGGGCAGATTTTGGTGAAATGGAAAACACCCGCCGCGCTGCCCTATCAAAGCCGCCCGATTGTCCAGCTTGAGGCGCCGTGTAAAGCCCAATCAGATATTTTGGAAAGCCGGCATACCAACGCCTATTTTGCGCGCCAAGATTATCTCTGCGCATCAGAAGGCAACACGCAAATTATCATGCAAATTAAATACCCCTATGGCAATCCGTCTTTGGCGAGCTTTATTAAATATCAAGACTTAAATGCGCCGACAACTCAGCCGATAACAGAAATGCTAGCGCCAGGCATAGTGACATGGGAAGTGCCGCATGCCGTATCAGCGGCAAAAAATCGCGCCGCGCCGATTTATCTCAGTCTCGGATTTTGGCATATTCTCGAAGGCTGGGATCATTTGCTCTTCCTCTTATGCCTGATGGTTCTAAGCGGCACTCCAAAACGTTTATTTTGGGGCATAACAGGCTTTACGCTATCGCATAGCATCAGTCTCGCCGCCGCTAGTCTTGCGCTTGTTAGCCTCCCTATTCTACTCGTTGAAGCCCTTATCGCACTCAGCATTGTGTTTTTGGCAGCTGAAGTCTTGCGACAGAACAAACAAACATTAGCCTGGCGCTACCCTGTGATTACCGCCTTTTTCTTTGGCCTATTACATGGATTTGGCTTTGCAAATGTTCTGTATCATCTTGGCTTGCCAGAAGAAAATATCATCAGCGCATTGTTGTTTTTTAATCTTGGGGTCGAGCTTGGACAAATTTTCTTTGTGCTCTCATTGCTCGCCCTGACCTATTTTTCAAGACAAATAGCGCACGAGTTGACCGCGCCCGCCCAACAGTTACGACTCAGTAGATACGCACAAAAATCTATTCTTATCAGCGCTGGTATTCTTGCAGGATATTGGAGTGTTGAACGGTTGATGGCACTGTTTGCATAAGAGAGAATAAAAAAAAGCCCCCACCACTCTAAGCGGTAGGGGCTCAATTATTTGTCTATCGGTTCGACTTAAAATTCAAATCCGACAGTCACGCCAAACTGACGACGTGGTACAACTGATGCAAAAGCAAATGCGCCTGCATCAAATGGACGTGAAATACGGCCACCTTCTTCCAGAATATCTGTACCAAAAACAGTCATTTTCACTTCCTGACCTGAAGCCGTTTCAGTTGTATATGTGGCTGATAAGTCGAGTGTCTCATATGAGTCTATCAAAATATCTGGACCAGTTGCGAAGTTGTAAGTTGATGGGTCATAACGACCATAAGCATCATCGGTAAACTTGAAGTTACCTGAAATAACCAAATCACCTTTGCTCAACTCAGCTGTATAGTCAAAACCAACGCTCAATGTTAGCTCTGGTGCAAAAGGAAGTTTTGCGTTCGCGCTCACATCTTGGTTATTATAGATGAACTCATCATATTCAGCATCAAGCACACCAATCGCAGTACGAAGTGTTAATGCATCGCTTGGGCGATAAACACCTTCAAGTTCGAGGCCTTGAATTTCCACCTGACCAGCATTCCGAATAAATGTACAAGTCACTGTTGCAGCCTGACCACATTGTGTACCAGCTGTCACAATTTGCTCTTGCTTATCTTCATATTCAGTTGTGAACACTGTCACATTTAACAATGTGTTGTCATTGAACTCTGAACGAAGACCAAGCTCGATACTTGCCACTTCCTCAGATGAATATGGACCCACAGAAATGTCGTCCAAACCACGGGCGTTAAAGCCACCTGAACGATAACCCGTTGAGTATGATGCATAGACCATACCAAAGTCTGTGTTACGCTCTAGGATTAAACGATATGACAGATTGTCATCTTCGAACTTTTTCACAAACTCAGAAGCTGGTGTGCCAGCAAGTTTGTTAGCAAATGATGTAAACACATCAGAATCGATTGTTTTCTCTTCTTCCGTGTAACGGGCGCCAACTGTCAGTCCCCAAACATCATTAAAGTCATAGTTCAATTCACCAAAGATAGCTTGCGCTTGTGTCGTACCAGCAGATTGGAAGTTTTGAACTGGACCTGAGTCCATGTAATAATCAGCATCAAGATAGTAAAAACCAACAACATAGTTCAGAGGGCCATCAAGATTTGAAACCAACTGAAGTTCTTGTGTTTTTTGCTCATATGTTTGATCACGAAGCACTGGGAATACAACACCTGGATGCCCCCAAGATGCAATATCCATCAATTCATCAAAATCTTGTGTACCGGTGATTGATTTCAGCGTGTAGTCCCCAAGATCCCACTCCAGATTCAAGGTCATATTGTTACCCTGAATTGTTGAGCTAAACGGATTTGAGTTATACACAGTGCCATAATCATTAGCGGCAGATAAATCAGCAGATGTTGTGGCACAAACACCCAATGCAGCACATAACAAATTGTCAGTTGTACCGATAGCCAACAAACCGTTCAACTGACCATCATCATTATAATTGTCGAGTGTGAACTGACCTGTGAAGTTATCTGTAAAGTTATACAATACAGATACACTTGCTGAAGAAAGGTCACGGTTTGGCTCTGTACGACCATTTGTGACATTGTACTGGAATGAATCGCTTTCCAAATCACGTAAGGAAATTTTAAGGCCACCCTTATCACCAAGTGGTGTGTTGATAACAGCTTTAAAGTCCTGCTTATTATTTTCAGCAGCTGTCATTTGAACCTTAAGACCATATTCACCTGTAGGTTTAGAACGCTTAATGTTAATCACACCACCAATTGTGTTACGACCAAACAATGTACCCTGCGGGCCACGAAGAACCTCAACGCCTTCAAGGTCAAACAAATCAAGGTCAACACCTGAGTTTGAACCAGAAAACACGCCATCTACAGACATACCAACTGTGGGCTCAAATGTTTTCTCAATATCATCAAGCGTGATACCGCGAATAGACGCTGTCAAACCACCACCAATAAAGTCGTTGTGAACCAAATCGACATTGGGTACGAGTTTTTTAAGGTCAGCAACAGTCTGAATACTACCTTGCTCGAGTTGTGTTGGTGACAAAGCAGAAACAGCTACTGGCACGTCTTGAATTGATTCAGAGCGCTTACGAGCTGTAACAATAACCTCGTCAATGCCGCCTGACTGAGCAACAGCTGTGCCTGTTGTCGCGACATAACTTGTTGTCCCAAGCATAAAAGCCCCTAACAGGCCAGCTACTGGAACATTGGCCATAAGAGCCAATTTTTTTCTATTAAAGACCATTACGATCCCTCCATTAATGTGCATCACTTAAATAGTAATGATAGGAAATTACAATTATTCTCACTACATCAGACCTGATTTATTGTTTAGTTTTACGGAAACTCAAATATTTGCAAAGATATGTTGCAAATAAAACACACTGCGTTAGGCGCGCAATAGCCGCGTTAAATTTGGATTTTTCTTTCATTTTCATGCGGGTGTTTTAAGCTTACAAAATGTAAAAACATCAAACGGGGACAGACATGACAAAACTCGCAAATCGCAAAGCTATCATCACCGGCGGCGCATCCGGCATTGGCGAAGCCATCGCAAAGGCCTTTTTAGCAGAAGGCGCGGAGGTATTTATCGTTGATTTACCCAATAAAGAGCTAGCAGAAAATTACGCAGATACCGAAAAGGCGCACATTTTAGAGCAAGATATTACCCAGCAAAACGCCGCCGAAACAATTGTGAGTGCCGCGATTAAGGCCATGGGTCGTTTTGATGTTTTGGTTAATAATGCTGGCGTCGCGATTGGCAGTGAGTTGGAAACCACAACAGATGAATTGTGGGATCAGGTTATGGGTGTAAATGTAACGTCAATGTTTAAATTATCACGCGCCGCCCTGCCCGAACTGAAAAAAAGCGGCACTGGCCGGATCATTAATTTAGGCTCAATCATGTCTGATATGGGCGGACCAAATTTATTTGTTTATGGCACCTCCAAACATGCGGTCGCAGGTATGACCAAATCAATGGCGGTCGATTTGGGCCAATATGGCATTACTGCAAATTATCTCCAACCCGGCTCCATTATCACGCCATTATCGGCACCGTTTTTTGAAGATGAGGATTTCAAAAATTATTGGGAAGAAAAAGCCCCAATGGGACGAATTGGTGTACCAACCGATGTCGCCCATGCAGCAGTTTTTCTTGCCAGCGAAGAAACCCAATTTATTTCTGGTCTCGGCTTGAATGTCGATGGCGGCGCGATTGTAAAATTTTAAGAGCCAAGCGGAGGACATAAAATGACCAGCCTTGCAACGACTGATTTGTCAGACGCATATAGCGATGATGCTGCTGCAAATTTACGGTATTTAGCGCCTGGCTATCAAAACTATGGCGGCTTGACGGCCTTTCATGGACAAGTTGTGACACTGGCAAGTTTTGAGGATAACACCAAACTGCGCGCACAAGTGGAGACAGCGGGTCATGGTCGGGTATTAGTTGTCGATGGCGGCGGCTCACAAAGATGCGCTCTTTTTGGAGGAAATTTAGCACAACTCGCCGCTCAAAATGGCTGGGCGGGTATTCTTATTTATGGTTGCGTGCGCGACACTGAAGAATTGGCAGCAGAAAATGTTGGGATTAAAGCGCTGAACACCCACCCTAAAAAAAGCGTGAAACGCGATTTAGGCGAGCTAAATGTGCCTGTCACTTTTAGTGGTGTGACCATACATCCAGATGACTGGCTTTATGCTGACGCTGATGGCGTGATTATTTCGGCCATAGAATTAAAACTTTAAGCCATAACTTCTCGGCCATATCTTGCAAATTCAGACAACACGCCTTATTTAAACAATATGGAAAATATTCAAGTTACAGACAGCGCGATTGCGCAAGTGACCAAAATTCTATCACAAGAGGCTGAGGGCTCTATGCTTCGTGTTTCTGTGCAAGGTGGTGGATGCTCTGGCTTTCAATATCATTTCGCCATTGATGACACGGCGCTAGAAGATGATTTGAAATTATCTAATGGCACGGTCACCGTCTTGATTGACGCCATGTCGCAGGAATTTTTGCAAGGTGCTGTGATTGACTGGGTTGATGATTTAATTGGCGCAAGCTTTCAAATTCAAAATCCAAATGCGACTGCCGCTTGTGGTTGTGGCACTTCTTTTTCGGTCTAATCATGCGCATTGCCAGCTGGAATGTGAACTCAATCAAAGCGCGCTTGCCAAATGTTATCCGCTGGCTTGAAGAAGAAAAACCTGACATTGCCTGCTTACAAGAGCTTAAATGTGTGGACGAGGCATTTCCGCGCAGTGAAATTGAATCGCTGGGCTATAATATCGAAACGCATGGACAAAAAACCTATAATGGTGTCGCGCTTTTATCGCGCCTGCCGCTAGAAGATGTGACTTGCGGCCTCCCCGATTTTGAAGATGAGCAAGCGCGCTATATTGAGGCTGTTGTCTCAACTGAACAAGGTGCGCTGCGCGTTGCCTCGCTTTATTTACCCAATGGCAATCCAGTTGAAGGCGGTGCTGGCCCTAAATATCGCTATAAGCTGGATTGGATGGCCGCTTTGGAAAAACACGCCCAAACACTCTTGAGCTATGAAGAAGCCTTTGTTTTAGCCGGTGATTATAATGTGATACCGACCCCTGCCGACACGCATGACCCGCAAGCTTGGGAAGGTGACGCCTTATTTCGCCCTGAAACCCATGCCGCTTATCGGCGTCTGCTTAATTTAGGGCTTACGGAAGCGCTGTCGACCCTGCATAATACGGGCGACGACACCTACACATTTTGGGATTATCAAGGTGGTGCGCGCCGCCGCAATCATGGCATACGCATTGACCATCATTTGCTGTCGCCACTGGCCGCAGATAAATTGAGAAATGTGCATATTGACGCCCATACACGCGATTGGGAGAAACCATCTGACCATGTGCCCATCGTGCTTGAGCTGGCCTAATCTGCCCCGCTAGCCGCCATTAATTGAATCAGCTATTTTACAACAGCTTTAAATGGAGGCTTTCATGACAAAAAAAATCCGCCATATCACCCGCAGCCATAAAACTCGGCTTTTCATCATCACTGTGTCAGCTCTGGCCTTAAGCGCTTGCAGCCTTGATGTCCCGTTTATTCCGGGAATTTAGAGGGGATTTGCTTAAAGAGCGTGCATTGTGTTATCATCGCCTTCTAGATTAACTGATGAGCGAAATGATGAGCAGCAGCAACAATAACAAAAACATTGATACACGCTTTCACGCCCCACCGTCAAAAAGCGAGGCGCGCAAGGTGCGTTCAGACACGCCACCCGCCACCTCAGACGATGATGAAGTGATGGAAGCCGCTTGCGAGGGAATGCGAAAATACCGCAACACCTTGCGTGATCTGGCCAAATGACCGATCCAAAATGGATCACCCCGAAAAATATTTACGCGATTCATGCTGAACAACTTGCCGAACATGGCGGCGGAGAAGGAGTGCGCGATGCAGGGTTGCTTGAGTCGGCTTTGGCACGCCCGCAGCAAATGTATGCCTATGACACCGCTGTAGATATTTGTGCATTGGCGGCGGCTTGTGGATACGGGATTGCCAAAAATCATCTCTTTGTGGACGGCAATAAGCGCGTTGCACTTCTGGCAATTTATACCTTTCTGAAAATAAATGGCCTTTGGCTTGTCGCTCCGGAAGATGCGGCAACCAAAACCATGCTGGCGGTGGCATCCGGCGATATGGAAGAGTCTACCCTCGCCTCTTGGCTTCGGGAAAATACCGCTCCGACCACAAATAATTAACCGAGCCCGCCGCTCCCCTCAAACATCCGCATATTGTTTGGTTTCTTTCGCGCCGCCGGGGTGGGTTGTGGCGCCTTTGCGCGCCGAGCCGACAGTTTGGGCATATTTCCAAAGCGTGCCAGAGGTGAAGCCATTATCGCGCGCTTGCCATTTTTCACGCCGTGCCGCCAGCACCTCATCATCAACCAATAAATCAATCGTGCCGGCCTCAGCATCAATACTTATCTTATCGCCATCTTCAATCAGGGCAATTGGGCCACCCTCTGCCGCCTCAGGCCCAACATGGCCAATGCAGAAACCGCGCGTCGCGCCCGAAAAACGCCCATCAGTAATCAGCGCCACCTTGTCGCCATTGCCCTGCCCATAAATCGCAGAGGTGGTGGACAACATTTCACGCATGCCCGGCCCGCCTTTTGGCCCTTCATAACGAATGACAATCACATCGCCAGCTTGATAATCACCTTTTTCAACCGCCGCAAAAGCATCTTCTTCGCAGTCAAAGCAGCGCGCGACGCCTTCAAAGTCCAGCTTTTCCATGCCCGCGACTTTGACAATCGCGCCATCGGGCGCAAGCGATCCCTGCAAACCAACAACCCCACCCGTAGGTGTGATAGGATTGGTCACCGGATAAATCACTTTTTGCTCTGGATTGAAGGTGATTTCTTCTAAATTCTCAGCCAATGTTTTGCCAGTCACCGTCAGACAGTCACCGTGCAAATAGCCCCCATCAAGAAGCGTTTTCAGCAACATTGGCACGCCGCCCGCTTCATACATATCTTTGGCTACATATTGTCCGCCTGGCTTGAGGTCAGCAATATACGGGGTCTTTTTAAAAATCTCAGCCACTTCCATCAGGTCAAAATCAATGCCCGCTTCATGCGCCATAGCGGGCAAATGCAATCCGCCATTGGTTGACCCACCAGTTGCCGCAACTACAGTCGCAGCATTTTCGAGCGATTTTCGGGTCACAATATCGCGCGGGCGAATATTTTTGGCAATCAGTTCCATAACTGCCCGACCAGAGGCTTCGGCATAAGCGTCACGGCTTTCATAAGGCGCAGGCGCACCCGCTGAATTTGGAAGAGCCAGACCAATGGCCTCAGAAACACAAGCCATGGTGTTGGCCGTAAACTGCCCGCCACACGCGCCCGCGCTTGGGCAAGCCACGCACTCTAAATCATGCAATTCATCATCTTCCATATTGCCGGCCGCATGCTGGCCAACTGCCTCAAACACATCCAAAACAGTGACATCTTTACCTTTGAACTCACCGGGCATAATCGAGCCGCCATACATAAACACACTCGGCACATTCAAACGCAACATCGCCATCATCAGACCCGGCAGCGACTTATCACAACCCGCAAGGCCAACCATCGCATCATAGCAATGGCCACGCATGGTCAACTCCACGCTATCGGCAATCACCTCGCGCGAGACCAAAGAGGATTTCATCCCCTCATGCCCCATAGCAATGCCATCTGTAACAGTAATTGTGCAAAATTCACGCGGTGTGCCGTCAGCAGCTTTAACACCGGCTTTGGCAGCTTGGGCTTGACGCATAAGGGCAATATTACACGGCGCCGCTTCATTCCAACAGGAAACAACACCAACAAAAGGTTGGTTAATTTCTTCTTCCGTCATGCCCATCGCATAATAATAAGAACGATGCGGGGCGCGCTCTGGTCCAACAGACACATGCCGACTTGGCAATTTGGATTTATTGAATTTTGACATTTTCTGTTACTCCTATTGCAGACGTTTAATGGCTGCCGTTAATTTTTCTTTTCGCGTTTCTTCTTCTGCTAAACGCTGGCGGTTTTCTTCAATCACCGCCTCTGGGGCCTTATCCAGAAAGCCTTGATTATTTAATTTACCTGAAAGCTTTTTAATTTCAGCTTCAGCCTTTGCAATCTCTTTGGTTAAGCGCGCTTTTTCAGCATCTATATCAATAATATCAGCAAGTGGCAGCGCTAAAATCGTTTCATCTAATACAGTCTGCACAGCGCCTTCTGGCACACCATCAGATAATTGAACATCGGACAGACGCGCTAGGCGTTTTAAAACAGGCTCAAGCCGCTCAAGGCGAGACTGGGTTTCTGCTTGTGCGCCAACAATCAGCAAAGGAATTTGCGCGCCAGCGGGTACGTTCATTTCAGCCCGCACTGAGCGAATATCCGTAATCGCCTGTATCAGCCATTTCATTTCTGCATCGGCCTGAGAGTTGATGAGATTTTCAGATAAATTAGGCCACTTATCGAGCATTAAAAACCCATCCCGCGTTGCGGTTTTGCCCCAAAGCTCTTCGGTGACAAATGGCATAAATGGATGCAGCAAACGCAGGGCGTGGTCTAACACCCATTTCGTAGCTGACTGCGTTTCAGTCTTGACGGCCGCATCATCACCTTGAAGGCTTGGTTTGGCGAGCTCGACATACCAATCACAAAAATCATGCCAAATAAATTGATACACCGCATTGGCCGCATCATTAAAGCGGTAAGCTTCAAGTGCTTGCGTCACCGCCTGTTGCGCGCGCACAGCCTGACCCACAATCCATTGCGTCAAGGGCAGGCTCGCTTTTTCCGGATTGAAATCTGGTGCATCAAAACAACCATTCATGTCGCAAAAACGCGCTGCGTTCCAAAGCTTTGTCCCAAAATTTCGATAGCCTTCCACGCGGCTTTCAGACAATTTAATATCCCGCCCCATCGCCGCCATTGCGGATAAGGTAAAGCGCAGAGCATCAGCACCGAATTTGTCGCAAATCTGAAGCGGGTCAATCACATTGCCTTTGGATTTAGACATTTTCGCGCCCTTTTCATCGCGCACCAATGCATGGATATAAACCGTGTGAAACGGCACTTCATCCATAAAATGCAAACCACTCATCATCATGCGTGCAACCCAGAAGAAAATAATGTCAAAACCTGTGACCAAAACATCTGTTTTATAATGTCGGGTTAAAACATTTGTTTTTTCAGGCCAACCAAGTGTAGAAAATGGCCAAAGCGCAGAAGAAAACCAAGTATCGAGAACATCTTCATCGCGCCGCAGTTCAGTCGCTTGTCCATAATGCGCATCAGCCTTAGCCTGCGCTTCATCGGCGCTTTCTGCCACAAAGATTTCATCATCAGGCCCATACCATGCAGGGATACGATGCCCCCACCAGAGCTGGCGCGAAATACACCAAGGCTGGATATTATTCATCCATTCAAAATAGGTTTTTTCCCAGTTTTGCGGCACAAATTTAGTGTCACCATTCTTAACCGCCGCAATCGCTGGCGCGGCCATTGTTTTGGCATCGACATACCATTGGTCGGTCAGCCAAGGCTCAATCACAACATCTGACCGGTCACCAAAAGGCACCATATGCGTGTTATCTTCTATTTTTTCTAACAAGCCAAGCGCATCAATTTCTGCCACAACGCGTTTGCGCGCCTCAAACCTATCCATATCTTGCCAGCTATCACGATTGGGCATATCAGCAAAAGCCTCATCGGATAAATCCAACTCGCCATGCGCGTTTAAGATATTTATCGCCGCAAGATTGCATCGGCGCCCCACCTCAAAATCATTAAAATCATGCGCAGGTGTAATTTTAACAGCACCGGACCCCTGCTCAGGGTCAGCATAATTATCTGCAACTATTGGAATTTTGCGACCAACAATCGGTAAAACGACATTTTTGCCAATAAGGTTTTGGTAGCGCTCATCATCGGGATGCACAGCAACGCCCGTATCACCCAACATGGTTTCAGGACGCGTCGTGGCTACTGTGATATGACCGGACCCGTCTTCAAGCGGATAGTTAAAATGCCACATATGGGACTGAACTTCTTTTTGAACGACTTCAAGATCAGAAATCGCAGTTAAAAGCTTTGGATCCCAATTTACCAGCCGCTTATCTTTATATATTAAGCCTTGCTCATAAAGCGCGACAAAGACTTTCAAAACCGCTTTTGATAAGCCTTCGTCCATTGTAAAGCGCTCGCGACTCCAATCACATGACGCACCAAGACGGCGAAGCTGTTTGGTTATGGTTGAGCCACTTTCTTCTTTCCATTGCCAGACGCGCTCTAAAAATGCTTCACGCCCCATGTCCCGTCTCGACGGTTCATTATTTTCTGCAAGCTGGCGCTCAACCACCATTTGGGTTGCAATGCCCGCATGGTCAGTGCCGGGCTGCCATAAAACATCACGCCCTCGCAGGCGTTCAAATCGGCATAAAACATCTTGCAGTGTGTTATTGAGCGCATGCCCCATATGCAAGCTTCCGGTTACATTTGGCGGCGGTATCACAATTGTGTAGGGCTCTGCCTCAGGCACACGCCCAGCCTTAAAACAATCTTGCTTTTCCCAAAGCGCATAAAGCCGGCTTTCCATTGTGCCGGGGTCGAATGTTTTTTCTAATCGGGCCGTATCCGAACTGTCAGACATAAAAGCACTCATTCTTAAAACGTTAAGCTTTTGACCTACACCAAGCGCGGCGTGGCATCAAGCATGGTTTTAAGGAATTATCAGCTTTTCTGCGATTTATCTAGAGTGTCAGAGATAATTAATCGGCCTGCCCGCAATTCGCGCGCTAGACAATCGCGCACCACAGCGTGAACCACATTTTGCAATACAGAAAATGATTCTGTTTCGGTGCGGTAATTTTGGCTTTCCAATAAAAAATCCTCTAAAGCACTGTTCATTCGGCTTTCTAATTGGGCTGTATCATTGGACGCAAAAGCCAAAGCCGGTGATGGTTTCCTTTTGCGGTTCCAGATTTTGCTAAACCAGTGTTTGCGGGGGCTTTTTTTAGGCGGCGCTGCAGCAGGCTGCGCTTCCAAATCAGACGCAGCTAAATAGGACATAATTGGTGGTGGTGAGGCTACAGAATTATAAGGCTGGTTGGCAACAGCATCTGCTATACGCTCAAAACACGGATCTCTTCTATCAGATTTTTCTAATGTATTTACAATAGGTTCTTTATTGTTCTTAATCTCTTGCATAAGGCCTCCAAAATGTTTGGAACGTCTTACAAAATAATCGCAAAAAGAGACTAACTATTTTTCAACCGCAGCTAAACCAATTTGGTTTCCAGTAAGCCCACCAATCGAAACCAAAAGACTATAAGCCGCAACAATCTGGTTTCTTTCAGCTTCAATCAAGGCAACGCGCGCGTCAAGCAATTCATTTTCAGCATCTAGCAAATCTAAAATCGAACGAATGCCAAGCTCACGCTCCTGTCGCACCCCTTCAAGCGCAATTTCTGCAGCTTTAATTTGCTTAGTTGAGGCTTCAATCTCACCAGAAGCAGCCTGAAAATTATACCAAGATGTTGTTACTTCTTTTTCAACCTGATTTTGCGCGGCATGCACCAATAAACGCGTTGTGCTTTTGACATATTGTGAAGCTCGAATAGCAGCAAGTGAACGCCCACCAGTAAAAATGGGCATGCTGACTTCAATACCGAAATTGGTAACTTCTTCTTCAATCCCCTGCTTCATGCGGTTTGGATCTTCCGTCACCGAGTAATTGCCAAATAGGGAAACCTTAGGAAGTGAAGCTGCTACCGCGCTATAAGATGCATAATCAGCACTTGAAGACTGCTCTTGAGAAAGTCTCAGCACGGGGCTTTGCCGCAAGCCTAAATCAAGCGCTTCTTCGAGACTGCCTGGTAATTCTGGCAAGACTTGGGGCGGCACCAGTCCTTCTGGAAGCTGGCCTATCACTTCCTTATAAGCCGCTGTTGATCCTGCCAAAGCTGCCTTTTGCCTTATCAAATTGGCCTGCGACAGTTCCAATCGAGATTCAGACTGTGCCACATCAGTGCGCGTGACAATCCCAACTTCAAACTGGTCTTTCACTGAAACATATTGACGCGTCAACACTTCAACATTTTTCTCGCGCAAAGATAAAACGGCCTCATCGCGCAAAACCCCAAGATAGGCGCGCACTGCCCCGAGCAAAATTTGTTGTTCAGTTGAAACAAGACTTTGCTTTTCGGCGCGGATATCAGCACGGGTTTGTAAAATATCACTAGCATTTTTACCGCTTGTAAAAACATCCATTTTGGCATTCACACCCCAGCTATCATTGCGATGCTGGCCAACCAGGCTAGTCTCCTCGCCCGTGAAATCATTAATAGTGGTTGTGTCATTAGTGCTGGAGCGCGCATAAGCGGTGACCTGCGGCATGGTTGCACTAAACGCCACAATCTGATTTTGCCGAAATGCCAAATATTTAGCCCGGTCCGATGAAAGTTTTGGATTGCTTTCCAACGCGATTTGCAGCGCTTCTTCCAATGTCGTTGCATGAAGCAGCGCAGGAGAAAGTAAAACACCACAAAAAATAGCGGTATTTAAAAGCAGAGTTGTTAGTTGTTTCAGCATTTATTCACCAAGCACTTCATCAACGAGCCAGAATGGCCAGTTTTCATTCTTAGAATGAAAAAGCCTCTTCTTTCTCAAAACCGGGAACTTGTTCCGTTATCATCTCAAACGCAGCACGCACCGAAATACTGTCATTTATTTTTGTAAAAACCATACCAGATGCTGTTTGGTTATGCTCTGACACACAGACCAAACGCCCCTTATCGTTTAATTGCGCCAAAAGCGATGCAGGCACTTCTGGCACAAAACCATTAATGAGAATCACATCATATGGGCCTTGTTTTGCTTGCCCTTCGGCGTGCGCCCCCGTAACAATCACGCCATTATCAACATCCAAATCAAGCAAAATTTGACTGCCCTTATCCGCCAGTTCACTATCTTGCTCAACCCCAACAACACCTCCGCCAAGCGCCGATAAAACAGCAGTTGAATAACCTGTTCCACAAGCAATATCGAGTATCAAATCATTGGGCTGTATCTCGGCTAGCTCAACCAGCAAAGCAAATGTCAGGGGCGCAATAAGTTTTCGGTCAAAAGATTGCGATACGGATTTATCCATATAAGCAATAGCCGCATGGTCTTTGCCAACAAATAACTCTCGCGGCACTTGTGACATAATATCCCATATTTTCATATTGCGGACACCGCCAGGCTTAACCTGACTTTCCACCATGTTTATTCGAGCGCGCTGAAAATCGATGGCAATATCTGACATTTCTTATCCATTAATTATAGTTTTCAAATTTAAGCTGAAAATCTATGGGTTGAATCTCACTTCTATATAAGCCGCTTGGGCGTTAAATTCAACGACTGACTGATAGTATTTATTTTATTATACGCGTTTAAAAGCATTGTATTAAGTTTGCGGCTTTGATACAAAGCCATTGATTTTGGCCACGTGGCGGAGTGGTGACGCAGCGGCCTGCAAAGCCGTGTACCCCGGTTCGATTCCGGGCGTGGCCTCCAAAATCTTATGATGGATATATTTTAGCACTTGCTTAAATATTTTGTTTTGATATATCCATTTGCGTGGTTGTGATCCGCCTTAGCTCAGTTGGTAGAGCAAATGACTGTTAATCATTGGGTCGCTGGTTCGAGTCCAGCAGGCGGAGCCACCTTTTCCTTAAATAGATTACCCCAAAAATGTAACCGGACGATGTTCCAAATATTCAACTTCGAGCTTGCGATGCGTGAATAGCCATTTGCCATCAACACAACGCCACTTGTCCTGATACCGAATCCCCCAGACCTGAATAGCATCCTCATCTTTAAGCAGATGGTCGGCAACACAATAGGTTTCCCCAAAAGCTGTATCCCCTTCAACTGTAATCAAGCTTTGGTGTAATCTGTGCATGGTCATACGAAAATTTTCATCAAGCATCGTGATCGTGCCAACACAGGCCTCAATACCCTCATATTTAAAGCCCTGCCCCTCAATTATGCAATTTTCATCAATGACGGTTTTATAAAGGTCGACCTTACGCCGGTCGAGACTATGCGCATAAATTTTTAAAGTTTCTTCAATTTGTTCCTTAGACATATCACCCTCTTCATTTTGAACTAATCCATAATAGCCTGAAAACCGTATAAATTTAAAGCCAAAGGAGGATGACGTGTCCCAGCCCATCATTGTGTGGTTCCGTCAAGATTTACGAATTGATGATAATCCGGCCCTTAATTTTGCGATTGAGAGCAAGAAGCCGGTTATCCCTATTTATATTGTTTCTGATGATGCACGCCCATTAGGGGCTATGAGTCTGTGGTGGCGTGATGCCTCACTCAAAAGTCTTGCGCAAAAATTAGCAGATATCGGCGCCCAACTGTTGATTGCAGAGGGGTCTCCTCTTGAAATCCTCAAATCACTTATTTCCGAAACCAAAGCCAATTCAGTATGTTGGAATAGGGTTTATGAACCCGCACTGGTGGCACGAGACAAAATTATCAAGCAGGAGCTTAAGGATAACGCCATTCAGGTTGAAAGCTTTAACGCCAGCTTGCTATTTGAACCTTGGGAGATACAAAATAAATCCGGCACGCCCTTTAAAGTTTTCACACCATTTTGGCGCCATTGTATGGCGCGGGCGCAAGACACCCCTCTCAGCCCCCCCATCAATCCACCAAAACACATAACTGGCTATCAAGGTGACATTGAAAACACGCCACTTACCCATATCGACCAAGCGCTAAATGCCCCATTGCCCGACCACGCAAATCAAACATCTGGTTTATTTTTTCCAGGCGAAGGTGGCGCCTGGGCAAAGTTAAATCAATTTACTGCCAGTGCTTTAGAACAATATGCTGATGGACGCGATTTCCCCGCGCTTGATGCAACATCGCGCCTGTCACCGCATTTACGCTGGGGTGAAATTAGCCCACGCCGCATATGGGCGCATCTTCATCAAAGCGCTGAACAAGGCAATATTCGTGCAAATAATCTGAATAAATTTTTATCCGAACTGGGCTGGCGCGAGTTTTCGACACATTTAATGTTCATTAACCCCAATATGCATGAAGAAAATTTACAAAAACAATTTGACGCTTTTGCGTGGGAAAAAAATGATGAATTATTAGAGCGCTGGAAATATGGCGAAACTGGTTATCCGATGGTTGATGCGGGCATGCGCGAATTATTGACAACCGGTTTTATGCATAATCGTGTGCGCATGATTACGGCAAGCTTCCTGATAAAACATCTTTTGATTGACTGGCGCGAAGGTGAAAAATGGTTTTGGGAACGCCTAGTTGATGCAGATATGGCGAACAACCCGGCTGGCTGGCAATGGGTTGCAGGATGCGGTGCTGATGCCGCGCCTTTTTTCAGAATTTTTAATCCGATTATTCAAGGGCAGAAATTTGACCCTGATGGCACCTATATAAAACACCATCTGCCAGCCCTTAAAAAATTAAGCGGCAAAACATTATTTTCTCCATGGACGGCGAAACCAGAAATATTAAACCACGCCCATATTGAACTTGGAACGGACTACCCTGCCCCCATAGTTCAACATGATCAGGCACGAGAACGGGCATTAACAGCCTTTAAAAATTTAAGGGCAGAGTAAAAATAGAAAGCTTAATCATGAAAATTGCTGTTATTGGTGCGGGTATTTCCGGTCTTGCGTCTGCGTATTTTTTATCTCAAAAACACGAAGTCACCTTATTTGAAAAACGCAAACGACTTGGTGGGCATAGCGCGACCAAGACGATTGATTATGACAACACCTATTTGCGCGTGGATACGGGTTTTATCGTTTACAATGACCTGAATTATCCAAATTTAGTGAAGCTCTTTAAGCATTTAAATGTGCCAACCGAAGCCAGCAATATGAGCTTTTCATTCAGTGCTTCAAGCAATGATGCGCCAGGCATATTTGAATGGGCTGGCCATAGCCTCAACAGCGTGTTTGCCCAGCGAAAAAATTTATTCAGACCTAAATTCTGGCATATGCTCTTTGAAATTTTGCGCTTTAATAAATTGGTGCGCAAAATGGAGATTGGAGAAACCAACAATCATGACCTGTCTTTAAAAGACTGGCTGGTGGCTCATCGTTTTTCACAAAACTTTCAATCTTCGTACTTATTGCCTATGGCAGCAGCAATTTGGTCAACGCCAGCACAGGAGATTCTCGCCTTTCCTGCTATGCGCTTTATGGCATTTTTCAAAAACCATCGGCTTGTTGACAAAGACCGTCCAAAATGGCGTACCGTGCGCGGTGGTAGCCAGGAATATGTCAAAAAAATTGCTTCGCATTTGTCTCATATTCAACTCGATACCCATATCGAAAAAGTTGTCCGACACGATAAAGGGGTTCGCATTCATTTAATCGATGAGACACACCAAGATTTCGACGCCGTTGTTTTTGCAACCCACACCAATCAATGTTTATCCATGCTCGACACACCAACCCCCGCAGAGCAAGAAATTTTAGGGGCTATTGCCTATAAGCCGAACAAAGTTTATCTCCATCGGGACCAAAACTATATGCCCCAAAGGCGCCTTACATGGGCAGCATGGAATTATTTGAGTGAACTGCCGTCTCAAGAAAAAAGCGAATTGGCGGTCACTTACTGGATGAATAAATTACAAAATTTAAGCGATGAAATGCCGGTTTTTGTCACGCTGAACCCCAAACAAGCGCCGCGCAAGGAATTGACTTTTGGGGTTTATGAATATGACCATCCACAATTTAACCGCGCGGCGCTGATGGCGCAGGATAATTTATCCGCCATTCAGGGCCAGCAAAATACATATTTCTGCGGCGCGTGGACGGGTTATGGCTTCCATGAAGATGGGTTGAAATCAGCCATTGCCATAGCGCGGGCTTTTGAGGTGGCGCTGCCATGGGAAACACACACACCTAAGAGTAAAAAATTGCCACAGGCGGCCGAATGACAGATTTATCAAATTCAGAGGCGGGCATTTATATTGGTGAGGTACGCCACGCACGCTATGCGCCAAAACGTCACCGCTTTGTGTACCGAGTCTTTTCGTGCTTATTCGATATTGATGCCCTAGAAGCCTATCACCAAAATCTAAAGTGGTTTTCCTTTAACAAGTTTAACCTATTTAGTCTTTGGCAAAAAGACCATGCGGCAAAAGACGGAACAGCCATTAGGCCGTTTTTGGACAAGCTTATTGCTCAAGCCGGATTAGGTCGCCCAGATAAAATTTTAATGCTTTGCTATCCGCGTATTCTTGGCATTGGGTTCAACCCCATCACGATTTATTATTGTTATGCACAAGACCAAATTATGGCCATGATTTATGAGGTTCGAAACACTTTCGGCGGCGATCATCTCTATATTGTACCCTTAAAAGGCGAAGATGAACTCGCCAATCACAACCGCAAAAAACAACTCCATGTCTCCCCTTTTATGGGCATGGAGGCAAGCTATGGCTTTACAGCCGAGCCACCAAATGACAGAATAAAATTTGTTATTAGGGAATATTATAAAAATAAGCCGATTTTGATAGCCAGCTTTATAGGCAAAAAAAAGCAGCTAACAGACAGCGCCCTTTTGACAAGTTTTTTGAAACATCCGCTGATGATGCTGAAAGTTGTCATTGGGATACATTATGAGGCGATTAAAATATTCATTAAAGGCGTTCCGTATGTGAAGGGGCAAAACAAGCCAAGTAAAAGGATAAGCTTTTAGACGACTGGAGACCATGATGCAGAACACTAATCATGCCAACACTAAGACGCCGACACTTGATGCGCGTCTGCCCAAATTTCAACATCTGATTTCAGCAATTTTTAAAAACCTGAAATATGGAAAAATAAATATTGTGTGGGCTGATGGCGGGCATGAAACTTTTAATGGTTCGGAACCACTAACTAATGACCTCGAAGCGACCCTACATATTCATAATAATAGGTTTTTCCGCCGCGTCATAAAAAGTGGCAGTCTGGGGTTTGCCGAAAGCTATATGGAAGGCGAATGGACAACCCCTAATTTAGCAGTTCTACTCGAACTCTTGTCGCGCAATATTCATGCCTTTGAGAACAAAATTGGCAAGAGCAGAATTATAAGGCTGTTACAGCGCTTGGTTCATGTTATGCGCCCCAATACACGCAAAGGAGCTGAGAAAAATATTCATGCGCATTATGATTTGGGTAATGATTTTTATGAGCTATGGCTGGACCCAAGCATGACTTATTCTGCTGCGTATTTCTCAAATCAAAACTTCAACCTTGAGCAAGCGCAAAGAGAAAAATACCGTAACCTAGCCGAAATGATTGACTTAAAACCCGAACATCATGTGCTTGAAATTGGCTGTGGCTGGGGTGGCTTTGCAGAATTCGCCGCCCGAGAAATAGGCTGCAAAATAACAGGCATCACAATCAGCAAGGAACAGCTGGCCTATGCAAAAGAGCGCATGGTACGACAAAATCTAACAGGTCAGGTCGACCTGCAATATACAGATTACCGCGATGTACATGAACGCTATGACCGCATTGTGTCCATTGAAATGTTTGAGGCTGTTGGCGAGACTTATTGGGAGACATATTTTAAACAAATTAAAAATTGTTTAAAAACGGGCGGCAAGGCAGGCCTGCAAATTATTACCATTAATAATGATGCCTTTGAAAAATATCGAAAGCGCACGGATTTTATTCAAAAATATATTTTTCCCGGTGGCATGCTCCCATCGACTGAACGCCTTCAAAAAGAATTTAACAAGGCTAATCTGCATTTAATGAATAAGCTTGATTTAGGCATTGATTATGCCAATACGCTGGCAAAATGGGACACAAGCTTTCATGAAAAATGGCAAGAGATAAAAAAACTTGGTTTTGATCAAAAGTTTAAAAATTTGTGGCATTATTACCTCGCCTATTGCGAAGCAGGTTTTCGAACAAAACATATTGATGTGTCGCAATTTGTTCTAGAAAACAAATCTAACTAATCTAATTACCCGCATAAAGCGTATAAAAATTACTTCTTAAAAGGTAATTATTTTGCGTCATAAAAAACAAATAACAAATTTCAGATTGGAAGACTTTTTTAGAGGTGATTTCCATTCTTATGGAAAAATCCTGAATCGCAAAGGAGAAACTATCAGAAATTTCAGCGTCACTGGAAATGCAGTTTTTCGTAAAGAAACGCTCATTCTCGATGAAAATCTCATCTATGATGATGGCGCTCAAGAGCATAGAATCTGGCAAATTTTAACATTACCAAGCGGGCGCTATGAAGGTCATACGCACGGACTTGTTGGCAAGGCTCCAATAGGGTGCGTGGAAGATAATATTTTTCGTTGGCGTTATCGTCTTAAAATACCGATACGCAATATCCACATGACATTTTGCTTTCGTGATGAAATGTCTTTATCCGACCATTATATCAGCAATTCAGGTAAAATTAGCCTTTTTGGAATTGATATTCTGTCGATTGAGCAGAAATTCTTTCAAGGCAAAATTAGCGCGCAAGCAATTTAAGATAAAGGCCGCGCGGCAAACAAGACAAAAGCCATAACCAAAATGTAAAGCGCTTGGGAAAAGCAATATGCGCTTTTCTTTTTTCCAATCCCTCATAAACACGCTTGGCGGCATCATCAACATTCATCAAAAATGGCATATTAAATTTATTTGGCGCGGTGGCTGGCGTATCAACAAACCCTGGTGCAATGACAGAAACACTTACCCCACTGGCCTTTAAATCTAGCGCTAGGGCTTCCCCCATATTGGTTAAGGCCGCTTTAGTCGCCCCATAGGCAGCAGATGTTTGCAAGCCATTATAACCTGCAACAGATGACACAATAGCAATATGCCCCTGCCCCCGCTCAGCCATATATGGCACAATAGGCGCCAACATGTTAACGGTTCCCGTCACATTAACTTCGAAACTGCGATCAAAAATCTCCGCATTGAAATCAGGTAATTTGGTTGGCAAATAAATACCTGCATTGGCGATGGCTAAATCAAGCTGCCCAAATTCAGATTTAATTTTTTCAAAACAAGTGCGCATCATATCGCGGTCAGTCACATCACAAGCCACAGGCAAAATATTGTCGAACTCTGCAGCCAATGCGTTCAGTTCATCTTCACGCCGCGCCGAAATAGCGACTTGCCAGCCATAATGCGCATAAAGCTTTGCTAATGCCGCTCCAATTCCTGAACTGGCGCCTGTAATCCACACACTCGGCATTGTCTCATGCTCCTTAATTTATTACGAAGTCTAAAATGTAGCGCGTTTTTTAATCGTCAAATTTACGCCATTTATGCGCAGGTGGCACTTGGTTTTTTTCATCAAAAACATATACCACATCACGGTTCTTACCATAGCGCGAGCCTAGCCATTTTCCGTCTTGCGAATATAAAATATCAATCGGAATATCTTTGTTAGCGACAAAATAATGGCCTTGCATATCTTCAATTTTATCTTCGCCCTTATACAGCGTATCCATTTCAAGAATTTTACCAGAGGCGCTGTCTATGAGCCTCAACTCCTGAGTAAAACCTGGAAACCAATAAGACGCTGGCTTTAAATTCCCAGCCAACAACTCTTCCGTCTCGCCATTATCAAGCACCAGCATGTCATTTACTCGGCGAATGTTTAAGCGCGCATTTTCACCATTTAAAAAAGTGCGTGATTGTAATGATTGCAGAGCGTTTCCATCCCAAATTTCTTCGCTTTTATGCAGAAAATCATAAACTTTGATAAAGCCAAGCTTCACAATAATATCGATGTGAATATTGACCCGCACGCTGCCATTTTCCAGCTCTTCAAAATCAAGCTGATGATAGCCAATATTTTTGCCATTACGATAAATCAAAAAGCGTAACTGCTTATCGGCTGGCAAATGTAATAATTTATCTTGGAAAGGGTGCTGCTTCGCGCTCATCAACTCTTCATAAGCAAAAGACTTAGAAAGCGGCACAAAACATAAAAGCAGAACTAAAAAACTAGGAAATAAAATCCTTAACAACACGCCCTAACCTATCCTTGAATTTCAAAGAACCACTTGTAACGGCAAGGCAAAGACATTCTCTTTCACCAACCGCTTTCGGGCGGTGTTCGACCCCATCATCGGCAATGGCTAAATCGCCGCGCTGGTAAATTTTGTCACCATCTTTAAAAGCCCCGCGCAAAACAAGTGTTGCCTCAATGCCATCATGCGTATGACGGGGGGCAGACTTTCCTGGCTTGATTTTTAACAAACGAACTTCTGTGTTGTCACATAAATCAGCAATAGCGAGAGTTTTGACACCCGGATAGCTGAAACGCCATTTTTTCTGGTCAATATCGCAATCAAACAAAGCTCGAATGGGCAGCGGCAGGTCCTCATTAAAAGAGAACTTCTTTGATGGGCCCTCTATATTTTCGGGCTTGTCAAGAAGCTCCAATAGAGTGTCAAGCGCCTCATCAGACAGTTCAACTGGGCTTTCATATTCAAGCAGAGCAGCGTTTATTTCTTCGTATTGTTCAAGCTTTTGACGCGCTTCTGGCTCCATACTGACATAGCTAGATACCACCAAACTTAAACCAGCATCAAGCTGGCCGGATGAATATCTCATCAGTAAATCGTCTATTTCTCGTCCCATGACGTTAATCCTAGAATTGGAATAAACCATTAAATTAAATCTATAAATCAATACGAAATATAATTCTATTTGGATTTATGGCAAATATATTTATTGGAAACTTGATATAAATTTTTCATCAGATTAAGAATAGGGGAAACAGAAAGGGAAAATCATGCAATTTCATAACGGGCTTGTTGAGGCGATTGGAAATACTCCCCTTATTCTTCTCAAATCGGCTTCTGAAAAAACTGGCTGTACAATTTTAGGAAAAGCGGAATTCATGAACCCTGGCCAGTCGGTAAAAGATCGGGCGGCCTTATATATTATCAAAGACGCAGAAAAACGCGGCGTTTTAAAACCTGGGGGTACCATTGTAGAGGGCACAGCAGGCAATACGGGCATTGGCATTGCTTTGGTCGCCAATGCATTAGGTTACAAATCAGTCATTGTTATTCCAGAGACACAAAGCCAAGAAAAAAAAGATATGCTGCGCCTCGCAGGGGCTGAATTAATCGAAGTGCCTGCGGTTCCGTATAAAGACCCCAATAATTATGTTAAATATTCTGGGCGACTGGCTGAAGAAATGGCTGAAAAAAACCCTAATGGAGCGGTTTGGGCCAATCAATTTGATAATATTGCAAACAGGCAGGCACATATAGAAACAACAGGGCCTGAAATTTTTGAACAAACGAACGGTAAGGTCGATGGCTTTACCTGCGCGATTGGCACGGGCGGCACATTAGCTGGCGTGGGCATCGCCTTAAAAGAAAAAAACGCCGCTATTAAAATCGCTGCCGCTGACCCTATGGGCGCTACGATGTTTCATTGGTATAAAAATGGCGAGCTAAAATCTGAAGGCACATCTATTACAGAAGGCATTGGACAAGGGCGCGTCACAGAAAACCTTGTAGATGCCCCCATTGATGATGCCTATCAAATTTCAGATGAAGAAGCCCTGCCAATTGTTTTTGATTTGCTCAAAAATGAAGGGCTTTGTCTGGGCGGCTCAAGCGGCATTAATATTGCGGGCGCAATGCGCATGGCTACAGAAATGGGACCCGGCCACACAATTGTGACCATCTTGTGCGATTATGGCACCCGCTATCAGAGCAAACTTTATAATCCAGAATTTTTGCGCGAAAAAAACCTACCCTGTCCTGACTGGCTCTAATCATGTTGCAACGTAAAGGGCAAGAGTTTCGGGCAATTGTCACGCATCTTGAAATGTGTACGCCGCCCAATATCACGCCTTTTTGGCCACACCCAAACCTTGTTTTGCAAGAAACCGCGCAGCCAGATATTCATTTATATCGGCAAATATATGACCAGATTGGGCGCCCCTATCATTGGGTTAATCGGCGTTATATTTCGGATTACATGCTCAAACAAATTTTGCATCACCCTCAAAACCATGTTCATTATCTTTACGAAGATGATGAGATTATTGGGTTCACAGAAGTAAATGCACGCCGCTTCCCCGAAATTGAATTGGTGTTTGTTGGGCTCAAAGAAAGCGCGATTGGCAAAGGTTATGGCAAAGCCCTGCTGCATCACACCCTTGATTTCATTTGGTCACACGCGCCCCAACGCGTCATTATACAAACCAACACATTAGATAACCCCGCCGCGCTTCACCTGTATCAAAAATCCGGATTCACGCCGTTTGACCGTGAAGAAGTCACCATTATTGACAGGGGCTAATGGTCTAACGGGCTAATGATCCAACACTTGTGACAAAAATAATTTTGTGCGCTCATTTTGCGGATTATTAAAAAACGTTTCAGGCGTGTTTTCTTCGACAATCTCGCCCTCATCCATAAAAATGACACGGTCCGCGACACGCCGCGCAAAGCCCATTTCATGTGTCACACACAACATCGTCATGCCCTGCTCCGCCAAATCGCTCATCACATAAAGCACTTCTTTAATCATTTCAGGGTCTAAAGCAGATGTTGGCTCGTCAAATAACATAATTTTAGGCTCCATACACAAGGACCGCGCAATCGCAACACGCTGCTGCTGACCCCCCGATAATTGACCAGGATATTTATCTGCCTGATCAGGAATGCGCACTCGCTCCAAATAGCTACGCGCCATTGCCTCGGCCTCGTTCTTTGGCACACCACGAACCCAAATCGGCGCCAAAGTGCAATTTTCCAAAACTGTCATATGCGGGAATAAATTAAACTGTTGAAACACCATGCCAACTTCAGAGCGCACTTGGTCGATATTTTTAATATTATCATTCAGCGTGATACCTTCGACAGTAATCTCACCCCCCTGATGGGTTTCTAAAACATTCAAACACCTGATTAAAGTTGATTTGCCAGACCCGGAAGGTCCACATATCACAATTTTTTCTCCTTGCGCCACTTCGAGATTGATATTGCGTAGCACATGAAAATCGCCAAACCATTTATCCAGATTACGGATTTGAATAATTTTTTTAGCCTCAGCCATTATGTATTCCTCTCATCACGGGATAGGCTTTTTTCAACAAATGATGAATAACGCGACATGGCAAAACAAAAAACCCAGAACACAAAGCCCGCAAAAATATACCCCGTAAGCGGCACTTGAGTTGCGGCCCAATTCGGGTCGGTATAATGGAACATCACAACGCCCATTAAATCAAAAATACCCACAATCATCACCAATGTTGTGTCTTTGAAAAGCCCGATAAATGTATTCACAATACCAGGTATAGAAATACGCAAAGCCTGCGGCAAAATAATATGAAACATAGATTGCCAATAAGAAAGCCCGAGCGATTTGCAGGCTTCATACTGGCCAGCAGGTATAGCTTGCAATCCGCCCCGAATGACTTCCGCCATATAAGCTGATGCGAATAAGGCAACGCCAATAAGGCAGCGTAATAGGGCATCAAAATTAACCCCTTTAGGCATAAAGAGCGGCAGCATAACGCTGGCCATGAATAAAACTGTTATCAGCGGTACACCGCGCCAGACCTCGATAAAAACCACTGAAGCGCTTTTCACAACCGGCATATTGGATTGACGCCCTAAAGCCAATAAAATGCCAAGCGGTAGAGACAAAACAATCCCAGAAACAGCAATGATAAGCGTAACCAACAGCCCACCCCAATCATTTGTTGGCACATGAGAGAGGCCGAAAGACAAACCCAATATGCCACCAGACAAGAGAATGACTGACACAATCGGATAAACCAGCACCATAAAAAGCGCGACTGGTTTTTTGTACTTAAATAATGGCGTCACAAGCCAAATTAGTCCTAAGCCTCCTAAAAGGAAAACAAGATTTGGCCGCCATAAAAATGCATCTGGGTAATTGCCATAGATAAAGGGTTTGATTTTTGCCGTAACAAAGGGCCAACACGCGCCTTGCACAGGCTTGAGACAGGCATCACGACTTGTCCCCGTCCAACTGGCAGAAATAAACAACCAATCCACAATAGCTTGCGCCCCAATAAAGAGAAAATAAGCGCCCATCAGCGTCACCAAACTATTGCCAATGGAAGAAAACAAATTGCGGCGTATCCATATCAAAATAGGAGATTGAAAAAGATAGTCTAGCCTGCTCATTTATCTCTCCACCAATTTGACACGCGCATTATACCAATTCATCAGCGCAGCGGCGAGCAGGCTTAAACCAAGATATATACTCATGGTAATAAATAAAATTTCAATCGCTTGTCCGGTTTGGTTGAGCGCCGTGCCTGCAAACACTGAGACGAGTTCTGGATAAGCAATCGCTGCTGCCAATGATGAATTTTTCGTCAGATTTAAATATTGACTGGTCAGCGGGGGAATAATAACGCGCATGGCTTGGGGAATAACGACCATGCGCAGACTTTGCAGACGCGTGAGTCCAAGCGATTGCGCCGCCTCAACCTGCCCTTTTGAAACCGCTTGAATACCAGAGCGCACAATCTCGGCAATAAAGGCGGCTGTGTAGGTTATCAACGCTAATGCGAGGGCGACAAATTCAGGCGTCAGACTAATCCCACCTTTGAAATTGAACCCTTTTAATTGCGGATATTCAAAAGCAAACGGAATACCATAGACACCCACCACGATGAACATGGCAAAAACCAAACCAACTATTACAAAATATCGCGATAATCTTTTTTGACCGGTTGCCACGCGTTTGGCTTTGTCGCGCCGCGCCATAAAAAAATATATAACCATCCCAAGCACGAAAACACTAAGCGCAAGGGTAAAACTGGGCAAAGCCTCAAAGCCCGGCAAGTAAAGACCACGCTTATTTAAAAAAACCACTTCAGCTAAGGCATAGCTTTGGCGCGGGTGAGGCAATAAATTAAGCATAGCGGAATACCAAAACAAGATTTGAACCAGTAAAGGTAAATTACGCAACACCTCAACATAAACGGTCGCGGTTTTGGCTACTAGCCAGTTAGACGATAAGCGCATCACACCAATGGTAAACCCCAAAAGCGTCGCAAAAAAGATGCCAATCACAGACACCAAAGCCGTATTTGCAAGACCGACGAATAGAAGGCGTGAAAAACTGGATGTTTCATCATAAGCAAGCAATGAAAAATTAACTTCAAAGCCAGTTTCTTTGTCTAAAAAACCAAAGCCTGTTGTGATGTTTCGCTCTGCAAGATTGTCAAGTGTATTGCCAATCAACCACCAAAACAAAGCTGCAATGGACAACAAAAGAACAAGTTGTAAAAAATAGGCGCGCCCTTTTGTATTTTGCCAAAAACTCAACATGCTGACCTCGCTTTACGCCAACTCCTTAACGAATAGGCGGCGCATATTGTAGGCCACCATTTGTCCAAAGTGCGTTGAGCTTACGAGGAATCTGAAGCGGAGAATTTTTGCCAACTGTGCGGTCATAGCTTTCGCCATAATTGCCGACCTGTTTGATAATTTGGAACGCCCAATCATCAGGCAATCCTAAATATTCACCCAAAGCATTTTCTGTTCCAAGCAATCGACGCACGGGGGGATTGGCCGCGTTTTTCATTGCCTGAACATTCGCCGAATTTACACCCAATTCCTCAGCGGCCAGCATGGCGTTAAAGCTCCAGCGCACAACATCCGCCCATTGATTATCCCCTTCCCGAACAAGCGGACCAAGAGGTTCTTTTGAGATAATTTCTGGCAAAACAATATGCCCTTCAGGGTTTTTCAGCTTTAGGCGTTGTGCCGCTAAACCTGACAAATCACTTGTGTAGGCATCGCACCGACCCGAGTCATAGGCAATGAGCGCTTCATTGGAATTTTCATAAGTGTTGATTTCATAATCCATATTATGCGTTCTGAAAAAATCTGCGGCATTAAGTTCTGTTGTCGTCCCCGCATTCACACAAATAGACGCGCCATTTAAGTCGCGGACAGATGAGACGCCTAGATCTTTCGCGACCATAAAACCTTGACCATCATAAAAATTCACCGCTGGGAAATCCACCCCAAGTGCCGCATCCCGTTGCAATGACCAGGTTGTATTGCGCGTCAGCACATCAATTTCGCCCGATTGCAAGGCTGTAAAACGGGTTTTGGCAGAAAGTGGTAGAAATTTTGTTTTATTCGCATCGCCAAATATCGCCGCCGCAATGGCTTTACATAAATCTACATCAATACCTTGCCATGCCCCGGTGTCGTCTGGATTGGAAAAACCAGGCAATCCCTGACTGACACCGCAAGTCACATAACCACGCTTTTTCACCACATCTAAAGTCGAAGCCATGGCATGAGCCTGCATAAACAATCCGGTCATAAACAATAAGAGCAAAGAGGAAGCGTGCTTTTTCATTTTTATATCCTTTTTAGCTTGAGCAGATTAGATTGACTGTCATGTTAACATGAATATCATCATGAAAGCCATGAATTACCATTAAAATGAGACAATATGACTGACAAGAAAAAACATCATGAAAAAACGCGCCTTTTGCATGAAGGCCGTGTCAGCGCAGATTATCAAGGCGCGGTGAACCCACCCGTATACCATGCCTCGACTTTTTTGTTTGATAGTTATAAGCAATTGCTCGGTAAGGCGCCTTTTCCCAAACATTATTATGGCCGCCATACCACCCCAACCAGTGCCGCGCTCGAAGACGCTATCACCATGCTTGAAGGCGGCTATAAAACAGTCCTAACGCCGTCTGGCTTGAATGCCTGCGCAATTGCCATGATGGCATTTGTAGAACAAGGCGACCATTTATTGATTTCTGACAGCGCTTATGAGCCAAGTCGAGATTTTTGTGATTACACGCTGGCGCGTATCGGGGTTGACGTCACAAGATTCAACCCCAATATGGGCGCAGACATTGAAGAGCTTATCACCCCAAAGACAAAGGTGATTTTCATGGAAGCCCCTGGCTCGCAAACTATGGAAATTCCAGACTTAAGGGGCATTATAAAAATTGCACAAGCGCATCACATTACCACAATCATGGACAATACTTGGGCAACACCTGTTTTCTTCAAACCTCTTGATATTGGCATCAATATTTCCATTCAAGCTGCCACAAAATATATTATCGGACATGCAGATGCTTTGATGGGAACAATTTGTTGTGATGAGCTGTCATATGACCAATTGCGCAAGACCCATCGCGTATTTGGGATTTGTGCAGGCGCCGATGATGTGCGCCTTGCTTTGCGTGGATTACGGACGTTAAATATACGCCTTAAACAGCATGAAGAAAGCGCATTAGAAATCGCAAAATGGTTGGAAAAACAATCAATTGTTAAAGAAGTATTGCACCCAGCTTTAAGTTCAAATCCATATCACAAACGCTGGCAAGAATATTTTAGCGGCGCATCAGGCCTGTTCAGTTTTATCATACCAAACCAGTCAGAGGACGCGCTTTGCGCCATGCTAGATGACATGGCATTATTTGGTATGGGCTTTAGCTGGGGCGGTTTTGAGAGCCTGATTATGCCTTATCCCCGCATCAAACGCGCCACAGATGCCCCCATCCCTGACGGCACACTTATTCGCCTTCATATTGGTTTGGAAGATATAGAAGATTTAAAACAAGACTTAACGGCAGCTTTTGAGCGACTACAAAATTTCAATAAAGCTTAACTTTAATCATTGGATAAAATATTGGGTGTCACACCATATATATGATAAATCATAAGCAATTATTGGCTTTTTTTTAAATATGGATCCCTTCATGCGCATCGACAAGCCCATCATCGCCGTTATTTCTGATAGTGTCTATCAAGACAATACGCGCCTTTACAGTGCGGGCAAAAAATATATTGAAGGACTGGTTGCGGTGGCAGATGTGATGCCAGTTATCGTCCCAAGCCTTCCGAAAGCTGATTTGATGCCTTATCTCGACATGGCTGATGGCGTGATGCTCACTGGCAGCCTATCTAATATACATCCGCGCCATTATCACCAAAGCCCAACCCCAACACATGAGCCATTTGATGAAACACGCGATGAAACAGCTTTGTTTTTCATCCACCAATGCCTAGAGCGCAACCTCCCCCTCTTAGCGATTTGCCGAGGCTTTCAAGAGCTTAATGTTGCATTAGGCGGCACACTGGTACCAAATATTCATGAACAAAAAGGAAAACTCGACCATCAGGAACCCGATACGGAAGATAGAGACATTAAACACGCTGCTCGGCATATTGTGCAATTTCCTGAAAATGGCCTGTTTCATAAATGGACAAACTTACGCGAAATGAAAGTCAACAGCCTTCATCGCCAAGCAATTGATAAAATTTCAGACCAACTCAGTGTAGAGGCCGTTTGTGAAGATGGCACCATTGAGGGCGTGAGCGTGAAAGGAGCGCCGCAATTTGCAGTTGCGGTGCAGTGGCACCCAGAATATAACGCCGCACAAAACCCGTTCGCAAAACCATTCTTCAATGCTTTCGCGCATGATGCAAAGCTGCAACGCCTAGCAAAAATCAATAAAAATTAACGCTTTAAACTTTATTCTCATTATTTTTCATTTATTCTAACATTTGGTTTAATGGAGTAAGTTATGCGTTATTTGATTGTGACATCTGCTTTTTTAAGCGTGATGGTTTTGAGTAATATCAGTGCAGCATCTCAAATTGGTGTTGCCGCTGGCATTCGTGGACAGGTTATTCGGGCAAGTTCCCCCTCTTCATCAGCAGCTATTGGACAAATGTCCTCTGGCCAAACCGTTTTTATTGGTGATGAAATCAAAGTCGGACAACAAAGCCGGCTTCAAGTCATGTTGCTTGATGAAACCGTCTTTACTCTCGGCGCAAACGCATCAATGACAATTGACGAATTTGTCTACGATCCAAGCACGCCACAAACAAATGCTTTAAGTGCCTCCATCAAACGCGGTTCTTTCCGCTTTGTCTCTGGTCGCGTGACCGCTAATAATTCTGAGGCCATGAAAGTAATCACCCCAAGCGCCACGATTGGAGTACGCGGCACATCAGCTGGCGGTGAAGTACAAGAGGATGGCAGCACCACAGTTATTCTGCTTGGGCCTGGTCAAAATAATTCCTTCGGTTTGTCTTCAGGGTCAATTAATGTAACCAATGATATGGGCAGTGTTGATATTACGCGACCTGGCTTTGTCACCGAAGTTCAAGCAACAACGCAACAAGTGCCACCATCTGAACCAGCTCAAGCCACACAAACTCAAATTCAAAACCTTGAGCAGTCACTCTCAGAACAAGCGGCGATTGAAATCGCAAAAGAATTAGATGTTGATGTTGATGAATTGCAACTTCAACAGGGAACCGACACAAATAATGATGGTGAGCTTGACAGTTTTGCGGCTAATCAGGTTTTAAGCGACAAAATCTCCGCTGAAACAGAAAATGGCGGCACCACTCAAAACCGCGCCCTGCTCGCAGCAACAGCGCTGACTTTATTTGGCGAGGAATTGCTGAATATGGACGGTGAGGAAGCAGAAGAATTCTTCTCAGGGGTGAATTTAGGCAGCGCTGTGTCCGACATTTTTAATAATGGGGCCGAGTATCTTGGGCCAACATCAATTGCAGATATTCGAAATGCTGGCCTGACAGGCACAACCACATTTTTTGCCAATAATGTTATCATGAACGGCGATTGTGGTGCCGAAAACTGCGGGTCCTATAATGTACGCAATGTTTGGGACTTCACCAATGAAACCGTTACCAGCACAATGACCGGCAGTTTCTCCATTGATAATGGGCTCGGCGTTACCCCTGGCGACAACACCAATCTCATCACGGGCACGCTGAACATGCAATCCGAGCAATTAAGCTGGAGCAATGCACTTGAAAGCACATTTGTTCAATATAAACAATCAATACCGGCTGATAATTTACTGCAATTTATTTCCGTAGAAACCACTGGCCGTGTTGGCGCGCCTGTCTTGGATGAAACCACTGGCGCCCCATTAAATGACACTGCAATCAACAGCTTTGTTACCATTGATAGCGGTTCTATTGCTAATGACACAAGGCTTGAGGTCTTTTCAACAACGAGCCTTTCGAATGTTCAGTTTAATGGCGCTGGTGGCAATGTCGCCAATTTTTCTGACCACTCTATCGATATTAGTATTTTTCCAGAAAATCTTCAGGACGGGTCACCCAACCCGGCTAACGAAACAACAGTCAGAGGCTTTGTCTTTGGTTTGGAGACAGAATAATGAAAAAATTTATTTTAACGCTCTCACTTATCCTGCCTACATCTGCGCTAGCTGAGATTAGCTATCAGGATATTTTGAAGAATCCAGATGATAGTGCTTTAAACCAGCAATACGCGCTTGAGCGATTACAACAGGGCGAACCTAAAACAGCACTTGCAGCTATAGAGCGCGTCTTAGTGAAAGAGCCTGCAAATCTGCCGGCGCGACTTTTACGGGCGCGTATCTTGTTTGCGATGGGAAGTGACTTACAAGCGCGTGGAGAGCTAGAAGCCCTTTCTGCGTTACCTTTGCCTGACAATGTTTCAAGTGAGGTCGCGCGCTTGCTAGAGCAGCTCGACCAGCGGCAATCGCGCTGGCAGTCTTTTGCGAGTTTTAGCTTTGGTTATATGGAAGGCGATAATGTGAACAGCTTTCCGGACTCAGGTCAGGCTGAAATTAACGGTGGCGTTTCAAATTTTATTAGCTCAAATGGTGCGCGTGAATTTGAAGATCCTGTCGATGATGAAGCCCTCACAGCAAATATTGGCTTATATACAGAATATGATTTGCTCAATCAAAATGGCGATAAAGTCTTTGCGAATTTAAGTTTCTCTGAAATTTTTGAGAGCGACACTCAATTCATGGAATATTCAAGCTATGGGTTTAGTTTTGGGGCTAAAATCAACCGGTTTGGAATCGAGTTCTCCCCAAGCATCAGCTATGCTGAGATTGAAAGCGAAACCCAACCAAATACAAATTTTGAAGCAATCAATCTAGGTCTTCGCAAAGTCTTAGGGCCAAACAAACAGCTTTACGCCAATCTTTCCTTAAATCAGCGCGATTATGAACAAAACGCTGCGTTTCCAGTGGCTGATAATTCAGATGTTGAAACTGTCAGCGTAACGGCTGGATATATGTTTGCACTAACGCCTGCTTGGCAGCTTAACCTTTCAGCCAATTGGCAGGATGTTGAAGCAGACCTTGCGACCGCTCAATATAACAGCAAGGAAGTTATTTATATTGGGGCTGGTTTGCGGGGCATGATTGCGCAAGGTCATATGCTGAGCTTAAATGTTCGTATTGGCGAGAGCGAGCATGGTGCCGCTGATTCAGGTGCGCGGCGTATTCGCGAGGATGATATCACCATTTATGGCATCAACTACCAGCTATTTGGTAATGCTATCAGCGAAAAACTGAACAATTTCAGATTGGTTCTTGGTTATTATAACACTGAGACAGAATCAAATATTTTGCAGTTTAACAATGATAAAACCACCAAGTCGCTATCGGTGAATTATATAAAACCGTTTTAGAAAATTAATTGATAAAGGAATGGCGAACCCTGTAGGACTCGAACCTACAACCTGCTGCTTAGAAGGCAGCTGCTCTATCCAGTTGAGCTAAGGGTCCCTTTCCGTTTTTTAGCGTTTAATGCGTCCACATGCCGACGCGGTCATGCTTAAAATTATCTGAATATGATTTGGCAACACGTTTCCGTTTATGCGGTTTTTGAACGCGATAGGCGATATTATGCGCCTTAGCATAAGCCACCGCCTCTTCAAGCGTGTCAAATTTAAGCTTAATTTGAGCCTCTGTGCTGCCCGCACCAACCCAACCAGTTAGCGGGTCACTTTTGCGCTTTTGTTGCGGCACATATTCAAAAACCCAGCTCTTTGTCTTGCCCATACCAGACTGCATTGCTGATTTTGCTGGTTGATAGATACGCGCGACCATTTTTTACCTCATCTTTAATGGCTCATATATCGCCAAAATTACATGTTTATTCAAGTGAAAAACGTCACTTAATCCCTAAATCGACCTCAAGACTTGTCATGGCACTGACAAGATTATTTGGCGCGAATTTAATTTTTCCAGTCCATTCAAAATTAGGGAACCGCTGTAAAAAACGCTCAAAAGCTACTTCCAATTGCATAATCGCAACATGTTTACCTAAACAATTATGCGGGCCAAAACCAAAGGCAATATGCTCGGCCGCATTGGGTCGCAAAATATCAAACTTATCAGGGTTTTCAAAAATTTTTGGGTCGCGATTTGCCGCGCCATAGAAAAACACACATTTTTCGTCTTTTGCCATTTTTTGCCCATGCAAGTCATAATCTTCCATAAGCGTGCGGCGCATGGTTATAACCGGAGAAACCAGCCGCAAGGCCTCTTGCGCCATTTGCGGAATCAGCGCGGGGTCGTCTAGACAAAGCTGCTTTTGCTCTGGGTTTTCAGATAGTAAACGCATCGTACCTGAAATAGAATTGCGCGTTGTGTCATTGCCGGCAAACAGAATAAGCAACCAGGAACCATCTAAATAAGCGCGTGAAAGCGGGCGATCATCTAATTCGGCCTGGGCAATGAGTGTGAGTAAATCATCACGCGGATTTTTCAACCGGTCTGCTAATACTTTTTCGCCATAGCGAAACATTTGTCTGACATTAAATAAAAACTTCATCACGAAGATTGGATTAACGCGCCCATCATGCTGGCGGACAAAATAATCCTGCGCCATTTCCAAATAATGCATCCAACGTATGATTCGTGGTCGGTCTTTTTCATCTACGCCCAAAATTTCACATAAAGTATAAAGCGGAATTTGCTCTGAAAAATGCGGCACAATATCAACTACCGAGCCATGCTTCTCTAGCTTATCAAGCAATCCGTCAACATGGCTGGCCACTTTTTCACGCAATTTCGACGCAAAATCCTTTGTAAAAAACGGGCGCTGGTGCATGCGCAAGGGCATATGGAATTCACGGTCAAGGCAAATCAAATTGTTCACAGCTGCCCGGCTCAGGCGGTTTTCGCGCTGCGCCTTTGGCCCTGTGGTAATAAAAATTGTGCCGCGTTGTGATGAAAATATTTCTGGCAGCAACTCAGCCTGCTTAATATCCGCATAATCTGTCAGCGCCCAAAAACCTTTCAAATCCGCCCGCTTATCTGGAAAATCAAACCATGCTACCGGCGCTTGCTCACGCAGTTTTTGGTAATATGAAAAAGGCTGGCCTTTCTCAAATGTGTAAATATCGCAGAGATTAGGACCATCAGGACATTGAAAAACAGAAGAGTAATGCGGGCCGTGCGCCGCTTCTTCTTCTTTTAGCATTGTTGTCGATACGGGTTCGAGCATTTAGCCCCTCTTGATTTTAATGACCAAACAATAAGCGCATAAAAAAACAACAAGATAATCAATACCCGCAAAAACATAGGTCATCGGCGTCGGCGACAAAGCAACAATGCGATATAATGCGCCAAGCCCAAGCAAAAATGGCCAGATTAGACCAACCCACAGACCGATTTGCGGTTTTTTAAACAACAATAAACTGACCAATAAAAAACTGCCGCCAAACAAAGAGCCATTGACCGTATCGGGGTCATCAACCCCAAGAATTAAAAGCTGCACTAAATGCGCCACACCAGACAGCAACATTAAATAAGCTGCAATGCGTAATGCTTGTTGTGAGGGGTGCTTAAACGTGTCCATTTAAAAAAGGTAAATCCGAAAACAACACTTGTCAAAATGATTTGGAAACCAGGAGATGAAAAACCACCATGAACATTAAATAAAGCACCAAAAGGCACATTGACCCGTTGAGAGCATATGCTTGAAAGAGTGCAAGACTTAATAATAGTTTAGTGGAGAAAGTGGTCGGAGTTGCAGGATTCGAACCTGCGACCCCCTGGTCCCAAACCAGGTGCGCTACCAGACTGCGCCAAACTCCGACAGAGAATATGTCGAATTCTTACAGCCTAGTCCGCGCTAAATCAAGCATGAAAAGCGGTTTTTTCGTAAATTAATTGCCTGATGAACCAACGACCGATAGCTTTTGCTCAATCAAGCGTGCGCGTGTGGCCATAAGTCCCTTTGGGCCCTCACCATAAGCAACCTCGATATGTTCCTCAGGCTTGATGTCTTCAATACCAGCTTCCCGCAAAACTTCCATATGAACAAAAATATCTGGACTTTTGTCGTCTTTGGTCACAAATCCATATCCGCGAATACGATTAAACCACTTAACCTCAACCCGCACGAAGTCGCTGATTTCTTCAATGTCACTTAAAATGCTCGTTGGCCGCACACGAAACTCAGGGATACTGGCTTCTGTATTATCAATCGCGATAATTTTATCGACCTGTCGCCCCTGCTCTAGCTTCACGACCTCGTACTTGACCCGCGCGCCCGGATAAATCATATCATGACCCGAACGCTTCAAAACGGAGTGATGCACCAAAACATCGCCCTCGCCATCTTCTGTAATAATGAAACCAAACCCTTTTTTCGGGTCAAACCATTTCACCGCACCCTCTAACTCTTGTGTGCTTGATGAACGGTCTGTTTCTTTTTCAGCTTCATCACGCGTTTCAGCAACCGACACATTTTCTTCATCGCCCTGTGTCTCAGGCAATTCATTGTTTTCTGACATGGTACTTTCTTACATTCTTATTATTCTTGTTAATGTGGCTACCTAACCACATCTTTTTATAGCACAAAATAAACCACCGAGAAAAGAATTGAATTTCTCTCGGTGGTTCAAATAGTTGTGAACGCTTACGAGTTCACAAAATCGGCAAATAGCCCGCTTTTAGTTTAAGACGATAGGAACACCGTCAAACAAATGAGCGTTCCAGACCAAATGCACCCAGATGCTAGCGGCATAGCCAAGCGCAATCGCCCATGTCCAACGCAAGTGCGAGAAGAAGGTGTAAACGCCTCTCGCCTGCCCCATCAGTGCCACACCAGCAGCCGACCCAATGGATAGCATTGAGCCACCAACACCGGCTGTTAAGGTCGCGAGCAACCATTGCCCTTCATCCATTGCTGGGAACATGGTTAAAACAGCAAACATAACTGGGATATTATCAACAATCGCAGATAAAACACCGACCAGAATATTCGCATTGGTTGTACCAAGATCAGCATACATAAATTGAGAAGCGACTTCTAAATAGCCAAAGACTGACAGACCGCCAACGCACATTAAAACGCCATAGAAGAACAATAATGTGTCCCACTCAGCGCGCGCGACTTTAGAGAACAGACTAAACGGGCCATCAGTTTGGCTAGAGGTTTCGCCTTTAGCTTTGAGGTAGAACCCGAAAAAGCCTAAAAGACCCAAGCCGCTCATCATACCAAACACAGGTGGCAAATGCAGGAATTGGTGACCGCTCACCGTCACAGCGATGGTGAATAAAAACAGCGCGATAATCCGTTTCGCACCCAGACGCATTTTCACCGTGCCTTCACCACTAGCTGGCTGCTCATTGGGTATCGCAAAATTCATGATTGCGGCTGGCACAACATAATTCACAACTGATGGTACAAAAATTGCGAAAAAGTCAAAGAATCCAAGCACGCCCTTTTGCCAAACCATCAAAGTCGTAATATCGCCAAACGGGCTAAACGCGCCCCCAGCATTGGCCGCCACAACAACATTGATACAGCCAAGTGAAACAAATTTCAGATTGCCAGCCCCAACTGCCATCACAACGGCGCACATTAACAGGGCTGTGGTGAGGTTATCAGCAATGGGTGAAATGAAAAAGGCAAGCACACCCGTAATCCAGAACACTTTGCGGAAACTAAAATTGCGAGCCACCAACCAGGCACGCAATGTTTCAAACACTTGGCGCTCGGTCATGGCATTGATGAATGTCATCGCCACTAATAAGAAGATAAACAGCTCCGCAAATTCGAGGAACACATGACGAAAAGCACCTTCAAGAGCGTGTGTGTCATAACCCTGATTACCAACAGCAATGGCAACAATCGCCCAAATCAGGCCAGCTGCCACCATAACAGGTTTTGACTTTGGTAAATGAATGAACTCCTCGACCATCACCATAGCGTAAGCAACAACAAAAATAGTAATGGCCGTCAGGCCATAGGCTGTCATGGTCATATCCAGAACCAACGCACCCTCAGCTGCCACAGCCGTGCTGCCAGCCCCAAACAAGGCCAAACACATTATAGATAAAAACGATAATATTTTAGTCACGATATCCTCCAAAATAAGATGAGGGGATATTAGCGATTCGGCCCTCAAAAGAATAGTGAAATCGGACGAAAACCGCGTTTTTTAGACGATTTTTACTTCCGCGAGTGTCTGGCTGATATCTTCGTTTAAAACCAAGTCAGCTTCTGTATCTAATGGTGTTTGATCCCGATTTAAAATCACCAATCGCGCGCCACATTGCTTGGCGATGAGGGGAAATTGGTTCGCTGGCGACACCACTAATGAGGACCCAATGGCGATAAAAAGGTCGCAATTTTGCGTCGCCTCAAGTGCCTTTTGCATCGGCTCCTCTGGCATAGCCTGACCAAAGGAAATGGTCGCCGATTTGACATAGCCACCACATTGTTCACAATTTGGGGCAGATTGCGTCTCCTTAAAACGCTGTTTCATCTCGTCAATATCATAAACAGCCTGACAGCTAAGGCATTTTGCATAAGCGCCATTGCCATGCAATTCAATCACCTGCGCGCTTGGCACACCCGAATTTTGATGCAGATTATCAATATTTTGCGTTATCACATGGCTGACTTTGCCCGCCTCAACCATATGGGCGATTTTAAGATGGCCCTGATTGGGTTTTGGCACACCAATTTCATTATCTAGTAAAATTTTTCGGCGCCAGGTTTCATCGCGCATATCCTGCGATGAGATAAAATCTTGAAAGTCAATTGGTGCATAACGCGACCACACCCCATTTGGGGTTCTAAAATCAGGCACGCCTGAGTCCGTGCTCATGCCAGCGCCAGTAAAAACCACAATGCGGGCGCTCTCTTCTATTAATTCTTGTAATATTAGCATTTGCTTCTCGCTAAGCCATTCAGTCTTTAGCTAATATAGGTAATTTGGTTTGAGAAGCGAAGATTTTTGAGGCTTGGAATATCGCAAAAAAAAACACGCTGGCATGGCGTGATTGTTTGCGAATATCAACAACTTAAAGTTGTAATTTATTGAAATAACATGGCACGCCCTAGGGGAATCGAACCCCTCTTTCCAGGTTGAAAACCTGGCGTCCTAACCGATAGACGAAGGGCGCAATCATGTTATGAGCAGGATATAGCCCAGCTTTAAAAACTTTTCAAGCCAGATAATGAAAACTTATGCAAGCGCGACATCTTGTATCATGAATTGCACATTTTGGCGCCCCTGCCAGTCATCAGCCCGCAAATATCCGGCAATATGTAAGGGAGCTTTTGTTTGATACAGCATGTCCCTAACTGGCTCTGCGATTGAGGCAAAAGCAATGGCCTTGAGGCTTTTACCGCCTTCAGAGGATAAAATACAGCGCACGTGATTCTCTCCGACAATATCGGCTTTCATAACCCGCGCCGCAGGTATCACAAATTTTGGCTCAGGGCTATCTGCGCCAAATGGTCCAATTTGCTGAAATGTATCATAAAATTCACGCGTTGCGGCACTTGTACTAATCGTTGCATCAATCATCATGGTTTCAGGCTGGTCGAAGCTCATAGCTCCCAGTTCTTCATCCAAATAGGTTTCAAAAGCTTGCAGTTGACCCTCAGCAAGCGTCACGCCGGCCGCCATTGCATGCCCGCCACCACCCGCGATAATATTTTGACGAACAGCTTTTGCTACAATCTTTCCAATATCAACAGCGGATACAGACCGCGCGGAGCCTTTGCCATTATTTTCTTCATCAAGAGCGACAACAAAACAGGGCCGCCGATATTTATCTTTTAACCGTCCCGCGACAATGCCAATAACGCCTGCATGAAACTGCCTGTCCGCTAGTAAAAGCGCAGGCGGCAATCCATTTCGGGTAGATAAAATTTCAGCGACCATCTCTTCGGCCCGCGCCAGCGCCTTATCACCTATATCCCTACGCTCCTGATTCAACTCATCCATGCGCAAAGCCAAAGCCGCCGCCTCGTCGGGATCTTGACTGGTCAGCAATCGTACCCCCAAATCACTTGCACCAACACGCCCACCGGCATTAACGCGCGGCCCTAATTTAAAACCGCAGTCAAAAGCAATCGGCACATTATCTAGTTTACAAATATCCGCCAATGCTTTCAGACCTATATTTTGGCGCGCGCTCATTACCTTCAACCCTTGATTGACGAACGCACGATTGACACCAATTAATGGCACAACATCACAAACCGTCCCTAATGCGACCACATCAAGCAGACGCATTAAATCAGGTTCATTGGTATTTTCAAAATAACCAGCTTCCCGCAAAGCGCGGTTCAGGCCAACCACCAAAAGAAATGTCACACCAACGGCTGCCAAATAGCCTAACCCACTCTCATCATCTGCGCGTCTTGGGTTAATAAGCGCATAACAGCTCGGCATCTCAGTCCCCGTTTGGTGATGGTCTGCCACAATGACATCTAGCCCCATTTTTTCTGCTGCCTCTAAGGCCTCATGTGCCATTGTCCCACAGTCTACGGTTACAACCAGCCTTGCACCATTTTGATATAGTTTCTCAAAAGCGGGCGCATTAGGCCCATACCCTTCCTTCATACGGTCGGGAATATAGGCCTCAACATCAATATTGAGTTGGCGAAAATAATTAATCAAAACAGCTGATGAGGTTGCGCCATCAACATCATAATCTCCAAAAACAGCAATTTTTTCACCAGACTGGATTGCATTTACCAATCGTTTTGTGGCCTTATCCATATCTTTTAATTTTGATGGGTCGGGTAAAAGCTGGTTGAGTTTTGGCGATAAAAACCGCTCCACATCCTCAATTTGTACATTGCGTAAAGCCAGCAAACGCGACAAAGTGTCGGGCAAACCAAAGCGTTGCGCAATGGCCATTGCGTTACGTTCATCAGCCTCACGCATCACCCAATGACGAGCAGCAGCTGATTTAACAACGCCTAACACCGTCTGTTGCGTGATTTGCATTTTAATCTCTATTAAATTTATCCAAATTACTGTGGCAGGTCTTTATCCAGCGTACAGTTCCGCTAGGGGCGCGTAAAACCATTGTATCGGTCCAAACACTCTTATCCTCGATGCGCACACCTTCGACCAACGAACCGCTTGTCACGCCTGTTACAGATAAAATGACATCACCGCTCGCCATTTCCAATAGGTCGAATTTTTTATCAAAATCTGTGACCCCCATTTTGCGCGCCCGTTCTTTTTGTTCGTCACTATCCGTTACCAAGCGCCCTTGCATTTGGCCGCCAATAGCCCGCAACGCGGCAGCTGCCAACACACCTTCAGGCGCGCCGCCAGTTCCCATATACATATCAATTCCAGTTTTTGGGTTTGTGGTATGCATCACACCAGCAACATCGCCATCACTAATAAGGGTCACATAAGCCCCAGCATTACGAATATCAGCAATAATTTGCTCATGGCGCGGACGATCTAAAACACACACATTAATTTGGTCAACGCCACACCCTTTCGCTTTAGCCAAGGACTTTACATTGTCAGCCGCGGAAGCATCTAAATCTATCAGCCCCTCAGGATAGCCACCGCCAATTGCAATTTTTTGCATATATGTATCCGGCGCATTAAGCAAAGTCCCGCGCTCTGCCACCGCGATTACAGCTAAAGCATTGTTCATACCTTTTGCTGTCAGAGTTGTTCCCTCAAGTGGGTCGAGAGCAATATCAACTTTCGGTCCCTTACCCGTACCAACTTTTTCTCCGATAAAAAGCATTGGCGCTTCATCGCGCTCACCTTCACCAATCACCACTTCCCCGTCTATGTCTATCGCATTAAGTTCACGGCGCATCGCATCAACAGCAGCTTGGTCAGCCGCTTTTTCATCACCCCGTCCAATCCAAGGGGCGCAAGCCACGGCCGCTCTTTCCGTAACACGAACAATTTCTAAAACTAAATCGCGATCTAAATTTTCATTCATTGCATTTCCTATATGCTTTTTAATTTTCACTCGTCATGACGGGCATCACGCTCACCGCATCGCCTATCGCATCATTGGATTGCAATGATTTAAGAGCATTCTCGATTGCCTGAATAGGGGCTGTATGACTTATGAATATCACAGGTCTGGTTGAGTCGCCATTATCAGGCGCCTTTTGAATGACCTCCTCGATTGAAACCCCATTTTCAGCCAAAATAGATGTCACTTTTGCCATACTTCCGGTTTGGTCAATTAGAGAAAGCCTTAAATACCATTGCGATGGAGACAAGCCATGAAATGCTTTCATAACCTCTAAGTTTTGAACAGTTTTACCAAATACAGGCAACAAAACGCCTCTGGCGACATCTTGTAAATCCGCCAAAACAGATGATGCCGTTGCCGCACCGCCCGCACCAGGCCCTTGCAACATCAAGCTATCAACCATATCACCATCAACTTGCACTGCATTTGTGACACCCTGAATATGCGCCAAAGGCTCGCTTTCTGGAATGAGGCACGGCCCGACCCATTGCAAAACACCATCTTCTGTTTGCTCGCACAAAGCGATAAGTCGGATAACACAATTAAAATGCTTGGCATAATTAAAGTCTTTATCACTCACATTGGTGATGCCTGTTATTTGGACATGCTCAAATTCTGGCTTAACGCCAAATGCCAGTGATGCCAGAAGCGATAATTTTTGGCCCGCATCAATACCTTCAATATCAAAACTTGGATCAGCTTCTGCAAAGCCCAGCTCCTGCGCTTTTTTCAAGGTTTCCGAAAAGCCGACATTTTTTGACGCCATTTCAGACAGAATATAGTTACATGTGCCGTTCAAAATCCCGCGAATGCGCGTTACTTTGTTCCAGCTTAATGCTTCTCTGAGGGTTTTAATAATCGGTATGCCGCCCGCTACAGCTGCTTCATAAGCTAAGGACACTTGATTTTTTTCGGCCAATTCTGCCAACTCCAAACCACGTTCAGCCAGCAAAGCTTTATTTGCTGTCACCACATGTTTGCCGCGTGCCAATGCAGTCTTTACCAGCTCATAGGCCAGTCCATCTGCGCCACCAATCAATTCAACGACAATATCAATATTGTCTTGTTCAGTGAACGCCAAAGGATTGTCATGCCACTCAAGCCCATTAAGTGAAAAACCACGCTCTTTATTGCGTTCACGCGCGCTCACCGCAACAAGCTTCAACCCGTCAGCCTCATGGCTCAGCAGTCTTTGCGCAACATTGGCGCCAACAGTTCCAAGACCAGCAATCGCAATGTTAAGATTTTTGGACATTTTTTAATCTCTAGCCAAAAAGGTTTTTCAAATTGCGCGCAGCTTGGCGAATGCGCTGTTCATTTTCAACCAAAGCAATGCGCACATGGTCATCGCCATACTCACCAAAGCCAATACCCGGCGATACTGCGACCCCTGATTTTTGCAACAGCAATTTTGAAAACTCTAACGAACCAAGATGTTTAAACTGCTCAGGTATCGGCGCCCAAGCAAACATCGTTGCTGGCGGTGATGGCACATCCCAACCAGCGCGCGCAAAACTCTCAACCAACACATCACGGCGCCCCTTATAGACTTGCCGAATTTCTTCAATCACTGAGTCAGGGCTATCTAGCGCGGTTGCAGACGCCACCTGAATGGGCGTAAAGGCGCCATAATCCAGATAAGACTTGATGCGCGTTAAAGCCGCAATAAGACGCTCATTGCCAACCGCAAAACCCATACGCCATCCCGGCATGGAATAAGTTTTAGACAAAGATGTAAACTCAACCGCAATGTCTTTGGCGCCCTCAACTTCTAAAATGGAGGGGGGGCGATTATTCGCGTCAAAGTAAATTTCGGCATAGGCCAAATCAGACAGAATCAAAATCTCATGCTCTTTGCAATAGCGCACAACTTCCTTGTAAAAATCCAAATCTTTGACTTCAGCCGTCGGATTACCCGGATAATTCAAAACCAATGCCTTTGGCTTTGGAACACTACCCCGCACATTTTCATCTAATATTGAGAAGAAATCCGCGCCTTGCGTTAAAGGCAAATGCTGGATGGTCGCACCCGAAATAATAAAGCCAAAAGCATGGATAGGATAAGTCGGGTTTGGCACTAAAATCACATCGCCTGGCGATACCATAGCCTGCGCCATATTCGCAAAGCCTTCTTTTGACCCCAATGTCGCAATTATTTCAGTTTCTGGGTTAAGCTTTACACCAAATCGGCGCTCATAATAACGCGCTTGCGCCAGCCGCAATCCAGCTATGCCCTTTGACGCAGAATAACGGTGCGTTTTGGGATTGTTAACAGTTTCAACAAGCTTATCAATTATGTGTTGCGGGGTTGGCAAATCTGGATTTCCCATCCCGAAATCAATAATATCCTCACCCCGCGAGCGGGCTTCATATTTCAGCTTATTGACGCCCTCAAACACATAGGGTGGCAATCTTTGTATGCGTTGAAATTCTTCTTGTGACATGGTCATACTCGTAAATATTATCGCTGATTATGTTCTATACATCAATTACGGCAAGCTTGGGGCAAATCCAAGTTTTTATTGGCTTTTTTTCTAAAAATTTCCAGACAAGCCAGGAAATGCATGATTTGGTTTTGCATCATCTGATGTTTCCTGTTTTTCCGTCTCCATTATTTGAGAAGCCGGTGGCTTTTCAGGTAATTTTACTGAACCGCCGCCCTTGAGCGTTGTGTCCTGATGGTTACGGTTTTCCAAATCGCCGGATAATTCGTCATAAACATGGTCTAAATCATCACTTTCCTTATCTTTAAAAAAGCTAAAAACCGGTATAGCTTTATCATCAGTTTTTAAGTCATCACCCAATCGTTCTTCAGCTTCCGAGAAAACCTTCCCATAAAGCGTTTCTGGTTTTGCCCAGTCAGGCACTTTTGAACACCCAGCCAGCATCAAAAGACTGAGACCAGCAATAATAGCGCAATATTTATAGGGCAAGCGTGCTAGCATTATGGATAAAGCGGCTGCTGCAGCAAACCGTCCGTTTCATCAAATCCAAACATAATATTCATATTCTGAATTGCCTGCCCACTTGAGCCTTTCACCAGATTATCCAAAGTTGAGATTAAAATCACCCGTCCAGAAAGCCGGTCATCAAAAACGCCCAAATGGCAATAATTTGACCCTCTTACCTGCCTTGTTGTTGGCACTTCGCTTTCCGGCAACACCTTCACAAACGGCTCATCAGCATAAGTTTTGGCTAAATGCGCCCGTATCTCATCGGCTGTGCAATCCTGCGTTTTAGCATAAACCGTCAGTAATTCTCCCCGATTCATCGGCACAAGATGCGGGGTGAAATTTACCGTAATCGCTTGATTTGCTGCCAAACTCAGCTCTTGCTCAATCTCGGGCGCATGCCGATGGCCAGCGATTCCATAAGGGCTTAGACCTTCCGCAACTTCACTGAATAAATTGCTCTCTTTGAGGCTTCGCCCTGCCCCTGTGACACCAGACTTTGCGTCAATAATAAGGTCTTTAGGCTTTATCAACCCAGCCTTAAGCAAGGGCAAAAGTAAAGTGAGCGCAGCTGTTGGGTAACAGCCCGGACACGCCACCAAACGCGCCTGTTTAATCGCGTCTCTGTAATGCTCTGACAAGCCATAAACAGCCTCGCCTAAAAGCCCTTCTGCCTCATGCTTCCGGCCATACCATTGAGCGTAAATATCCGCATCTTTGATTCTAAAATCTGCAGACATATCAATAAGTTTTACATGATTAGGAATGTTAAGAATTACATCTTGCGCGGTTCCATGTGGCAAGCCACATAAGGCCACATCAACCCCCTCCCAATCAACGGTTTCAACCTTTTGCATAGCGGGTAAATCGAGATTAGCAAATTGCGGAAACACATCAGAAACCGCCTTATCTGCATGCGCATTGGCCGTCAAGGCAACAATCTTTGCGCGCGGATGAGTGGCCAAAAGCCGTATCGCATCCGCCCCTGTATAGCCAGACGCGCCAATAATAGCGACTGCAATTTGTTTTGACATTTCATGGGACATAGTGACACCTTACCCTTTATTTGTTACCTTCAGCATCGGGGTCATAATTCATGGCCATAAATTCTGCTTCTGTGCAGATTTTATCACCAACACGTGCAATGCCCTTATATTTCCAAACAGGACCCTTGCTTTTAATCTTTAGAATCTCAATTCTCAGCACATCGCCCGGCATTACAGCATTACGAAACCTGCATTTATCAACCGACATAAAATAAATAACCTTGCGCTCAACCTCATTTTTGCGGTTATGCACGACCAATGCAGCGGCTGTTTGTGCCATTGCTTCGACAATCAGTACGCCTGGCATTACTGGCCAATCAGGAAAATGACCCGGCACCCATGGCTCATTGGCAGTCACATTTTTAATACCAACAGCTCTTTCTTCGCCGTCCATTTCCTCAATGGCGTCAATCAATAAAAAAGGAAATCGATGCGGTATCAACTCCATTATCTCTTGAATATTTACCGATGTGCCCTTCACCATATCCTGATCACTCATATTAATTCCTATCATCTCATCTGTTGATGCCAGTTTAACCTGACACAAGGCTCAATCCGACTCAAAAAAAAGGAGCCTTTCGGCTCCTTTTTAACCCAAAACTGGTTGGAACCCTAGCGTTTAGAGAACTGGAAGCTACGGCGAGCTTTCGCGCGACCATATTTTTTCCGCTCAACAACACGGCTGTCACGCGTCAAGAAGCCACCTGACTTCAACACGCCACGCAATTCTGGCTCATAATAAGTCAGCGCTTTGGAAATACCATGACGCACCGCGCCCGCCTGACCAGATAGGCCACCACCGCTTACAGTCGCTATAACATCATAAGCATCAGGGCGATTAGCAGCAACCAAAGGCTGGCGCAAAATCATGCGCAGTACTGGGCGCGCAAAAAAGCGTTCTTCTTCACGCCCATTCACCGTGATTTTACCATTGCCCGGTTTAATCCAAACACGGGCAATCGCATTTTTACGTTTACCAGTGGCATAGGCGCGGCCATGCTCGTCTATTTTTGGCTCAGCAGGCGTAGCTGGGGCTTCAGTAGGTGTTGCAGGCGCATCCCCTGCAATGGCTTCATCAAGATTTTCAAGAGTTGTTTCGCTCATTATTAAGCCCTCACATTCTTAGAATTCATCGCCGCAACATCAACAGTTTCTGGCTTCTGCGCTTCATGTGGATGTTCGGCACCAGCATAAATATGCAAATTTGACAATTGCTGGCGCGATAGCGGGCCGCCTGGCAACATTCTTTTAACTGCCAGCTCAAGCACACGCTCAGGGAAACGCCCTTCAAGTACTTTTTCTGGTGTTGTTGATTTAATGCCACCCGGATAACCTGTATGACGATAATAAATTTTATCGCTGGTTTTTTTACCAGTGAATTTCACTTTATCGGCGTTAATAACAATGACATTGTCCCCCATATCCATATGCGGGGTAAAACTTGGCAAATGCTTACCACGCAACCGCATGGCGATGATTGATGCCAACCGGCCAACAACGAGGTTTTCAGCGTCAATAACAATCCACTTTTTCTCGATATCAGAAGGTTTTGCAGAATAGGTTTTCATCACAAATTCCATCTAGTGTTAAAATTGCGCTTTTTTTATCGACAGAAACACCTTCTGTCAACAATCTTTATCAATAAATATATATTGAAAAACAATAGGTTATAAAATAGGTAATATATTACCTTAATCTAAAAGCTTCTAATCGCTTTTATTTTACATGCCGCAGATTATGCAAATGCGTTAGACCTAAGCACAACACCAAAACCGCACCCAATTGATGCGCCGCGCCCCAGAAAATCGGCACAGCTAACATCAGGGCGGTGATGCCCATTACAGCCTGAACACTCACACCGAGCGCAAGATAGAGAGCCGAGCGGGCCTTATTTGACCCAGATTGGCGCAAGCGGAACCAATGAATAAACACCAAAGCCAAAAGTAAATAAGCGCCAATGCGATGGTCGAATTGCACAGTGATATAATTTTCAAAAAAATTAAGCCCTACTGGTTGTAGATCCAGCAAGCCATCAGGAATAAGCTGCCCATCCATAAGCGGCCAATCCGTATAAGATTTGCCCGCATCCAAGCCCGCCACCAGCGCGCCCATGAGCGATTGCACTAAAACCAAAATTAAAATAACCCCAGCAACTGCAACACCACGCCCCGAAGCGGGTACTTGCGCACGCCCACGCCATAAGCTCAAAGCCAACCAAAAACTATAACTAAAAATAATAAGTGCCAGACCAAGATGAGAAGCAAGTCGATATTGGCTAACATCCACCAATTGCTCATCAGCTCCTGTTAATGCGCCCAAACCACTGCGCACCATATACCAGCCCATAAAACCTTGCAGCCCGCCAAGAAAAAATAAAACCAATAGCGGCTTCATATATCCGTCAGGGATTTGTTTGCGCAGCGCAAACCATATAAAGGGCAACAAAAAGACCAGACCAATCACCCGTCCCAACTGACGATGCCCCCACTCCCACCAGAAAATTACCTTAAATTCTGCCAGTGAGAACCCTTGATTAACCAACATATATTCAGGAATGGCTTTATATTTATCAAAGGCTATTTGCCAGTCTTGCGCATTTAATGGGGGGATGGCTCCCATTATGGGTTTCCATTCGGTAATTGACAGACCAGAGTCAGTCAACCGTGTCAGACCGCCAACCAAAACCATCAACGCGACAAAGCCGCAAAGCGTGAATAACCACAATGCCACTGCTCGCTCGGATTGAGATATTGTCATATTCATATTTTTCTGCCCCGTCATCATGAGCTCTTTTTGGCATTCGTGATTTAAGAGTTCAAGGTTGCAAAAAGCCGCAGGTAACCAATTATAGGCTGATGCGCTGAATTGGCGCAGTTTGGCAAAAGCTATTTGCTGGGTTTAATGCGATAAATTGCCTAGATTGGCTTCATATTATTTACTGTGTAAAATGCTTTACAAGCAATGTGCTATGGAGAGAAAAGTGAAACGCCCACCAATTTTACCCATGCGTGTACGAAAATTCATTGGCATGATTTTAATTGTCATTTTGGTGTTTTTCTATGCGCTCTTAATTGCGGCATTTGGTGCCAGCACATGGATGCCATCAAATAAATTTATTGAGTTTTTATTTTATATGATTGCTGGTATGGGCTGGGCGATACCAGCCGCCGTTATTATTTGGTGGATGCAGCGCCCTGATGCGGATAGCTAGGCCAGCCAAAGAAATTAGGATTATCAATCAAAGCGGCCAAACTGAAGAAGGTTCAAAACCAACATAACCCCAATAAAAATAACAATTGGTAAAATTGATGTCATAGCAAGCTCCTCGTCACACAGCTGATTTCAAATGGTCGGAGCGGCGGGATTTGAACCCACGACCCCTTGTCCCCCAGACAAGTGCGCTACCGGGCTGCGCTACGCTCCGACTAATATGAGTATCTAGGCGTTTTGCGCCAATGGTGCAAGCTTAATCAAACAGAAATATGGTTATTTAGGGGCGCGAGCTGGCCAATAACTCTTTCAGCTTTAGAAGTTTTTCTTGCACTTTGCGCAGGCCTTGCGCATGGTCATTTCCAACTGTTTCAATGGTTAGGGTATCGGCAGTCGTTAAAGCCACTTCCCCCTGACGCAGTGCGGCGACGCCTTTTTCACGCAGCACCTTTTGCACCCCTTTAATCGTCATCCCTTCATCATGCAATAAATGCTTTATGTTGGAAATCAACACCACATCTTCAGGGCGGTAAAGCCGACGCCCTCGCGCACGCTTTATAGGTTGAATCTGTTTGAATTTCGTTTCCCAGAACCGCAAAACATGCGGCTCTAAATCCATGAGTTGCGATACTTCGCTAATGGTCTTGAAAGCTTGGTCAGATTTGCTCACAACGCCCTTTATTTTTTGTTAATGCGATCTTTAAGAACATGGCTTGCCCGGAAACTTAAAACACGTCTGGGCGAGATTGGCACTTCCTCACCCGTTTTCGGATTGCGGCCAATTCGACTATTTTTATGACGGACAGAAAAGGTTCCAAAGGAAGATAATTTGACATCTTCACCTTTAACAAGCGATTGAGAGATTTCATCCAAAACACTCTCAACGATTTCAGATGACTCCATACGACTTAAACCAATTTCGTTATAAATCGCTTCACTCAAATTTGCGCGTGTCAAAGTTTTGTTTGTCATGTCGCCTCCAGAATATGCATTAGTTAAGCATAGGAAATAGGCGTAAGACAATGATATTTTTATTTATTATTTAAGTTTTTATTTACACTCTGATGAGGTTGCCACCCCAGCTAAAACCTGCGCCCATCGCCTCTAACATTACTAAATCGCCTTTTTTTATGGTGCCATTTAAATAATATTGCGCAAAAGCCAAAGGCACAGAGGCCGCAGATGTGTTGGCATGCTTGTTAACCGTCACAATCACCTTATCTTCATCAAGACCGATTTTTTGCCCAACTGACTTGATAATTCTGCTATTCGCCTGATGCGGCACAAACCAATCAATGTCACTTACATCTAATTGCGTGCGGTCTAATAAAGTTATAATTGCATCAGAAATATTATTAACTGCGTGACGGAAAACTTCCTTACCGTTCATATCAATAAATCCAGATTGCTGGTTATAAGAAGGCCCACCAGTGACCAGTAAGCTCTGCGTATGTGCGCCGTCAGAACGCATATAATTTGCTAAAACGCCTGTGTCCGTTATCGCCCCTTCGCACTCTTCTTTTTGCAAGATAACCGCGCCGGCACCATCGCCGAATAAAACACAAGTATTGCGGTCCTCCCAGTTCAAAATTCGCGACATGGTTTCTGCCCCGATTAATAATGTGGTTTCGAACTGGCCTGAAGTGATTAGACTGTCAGCAATCCCCATGCCAAAAATAAAACCTGAGCAAACTGCTTGCATATCAAAAGCACTGCCTTTTGCGCCCAGCTTTTCTTGAACATAGCAAGCCGTTGCCGGAAACACCCGGTCTGGCGTGGTGGTGGCCACAATAATTTGGTCTATTTGGTCAATCGACATACCCGCATTATCAAGCGCCATTTGCGCCGCTTTTGTGGCCAAGTCCGAAGTCACCTCTCCATCAGCAGCAATATGGCGTTGCTCAATGCCTGTGCGTGACAATATCCACTCATCGGAGGTCTCTACTATTTTGGCGAGTTCAGTATTTGTTAGGATTTTTTCAGGAAGGTAATAGCCTGCACCTTTTATTACAGAACGGGGCGTCATGTGTTTTTATATAACCTCTGCATTTTCACTTGGTTTTGGGTCAAGTGGCGTTGTGGTATCATCAAAATAAGTCAATTCTTGCGCAATACGGTCAGACATATACCCGCTCGCAACTTCCATTGCCAGCTCAACCGCAGAAGCAATACCGGTCGCATTTGCACCGCCATGACTTTTCACCACCACACCATTTAACCCCAAAAACATGCCCCCATTCATGTTGTTCGGATCCATACGCATTTTCAAAGCACGAAATGCACTTTGCGCAAAAAAGAAACCTATTTTCGACCAAATTGAGCTACTCATCACTTGCTTAAGATAAGTCGACATTTGTAGTGCCGTTCCCTCAGCTGTTTTGAGCGCCACATTGCCCGTAAACCCATCCGTCACAATCACATCAGCGCTACCTTGACCAATGCCATTGCCTTCCACAAAGCCTTTAAAGTTTAACGGCGAGTCAGCCAACAAATCTGCCGCTAGTTTCACTTCGTCAGTGCCTTTAACATCTTCTTCCCCAATGTTTAAAAGCGCGATACGCGGGTTATCAATACCAAAAATAATACGCGCATAAGCGTCACCCATAACCGCAAATTGAAGATATTGTTGCGCCGTGCCACCAACCGTCGCGCCGACATCTAGAACGACTGTTTCGCCTTTAATAGTCGGCCACAAGCAGGCAATTGCAGGCCGCTGGATGCCTGGCAGTGTTTTGAGAATAACTTTACTCATCGCCATCAGCGCGCCAGTATTGCCCGCCGA
>JBMHDF010000009.1:0-57266 GCA_049889535.1 Parvibaculales bacterium
AGAAACAGGTGCATTTGAGTGTGCGGCAGATATGGAAATATATGCAAATTCTAAATTCTTAAATGAAATTCCAATCACATATACTGTTGAATTAACCGATGATGGCGAAAACTTTTATGTGAATGTTTACGGCTTGTAAAATATGGTGCCCAGGAGAAGACTCGAACTTCCACGTCCATAAGGACACTAGCACCTGAAGCTAGCGCGTCTACCAATTCCGCCACCTGGGCATCTTTCAAAATCTAAAATCAGGCTTTAAAAGAAAGTTCATTTTGCTTAAAGCCGAAAACAATGATTGTCAATATGACTTCTTATCTGCTGCCTCTGCATGGCATTAGCTAGGTATTAGCTTGGCAGGAATGGTTCAATTCTAGCAAGTTTAATCTCGACAAGTGCCACCGCATCGCCTAATTAAAGAGCAGATTATTGGAGGTTTTGCCTATGTCGGTTTTGGGTCAGCAAACACAAAAAATTGTTACTGTTTTTGGCGGCTCGGGTTTTATTGGTCGCCATTTGGTGCGGGCTTTAGCGCGAGACGGATGGCGGGTGCGCGTGGCTGTGCGCCGTCCCAATAGCGCCTTATTTCTCAAAACGGCGGGCGATCCGGGGCAGGTCACTTTAGTACAGGCCAATATTGCCAAGCCTGATCAAGTTGCCAATGCAGTCAATGGCGCTGATGCAGTGATTAATTTGGTTGGTATTTTATATGAAACGGGCAAGCAGAAATTTACCTCTATTCAGGCGCAAGGCGCAATAGAACTCGCGCAAGCGGCGGCTGATGCCAAAGTCAAAAAATTTATTCACCTTTCGGCGATTGGCGCGGATGCACAAAGTGCTTCGCTTTATGCGCGCTCGAAAGCAGAGGCAGAAACAGGCGTATTGACCGCTTTTAAAAAAGCTGTGATTTTACGCCCCTCGCTGGTGATTGGGCCCGAGGATGGCTTTTTCAACCGCTTTGCAAAAATGGCGACCCTTGCGCCCGCCTTGCCGCTTTTTGGCGGCGGACTGGTGCAGTATCAACCTGTCTATGTTCTTGATGTTGTTGCGGCCATTATGGCGGGGCTGTCCAATTCGAAAATGCAGGGCAAAACATATGAGCTTGGTGGCCCGCAGCAATATAGCTTTAAAGAGCTGATGGAGTTGATGTTGGCGCATACACAACAAAACCGCCTTCTAGTGCCTTTGCCATTTTTTGTGGCGCAAATCATGAGCCAGTTTACGCGTTTTCTACCCAATCCGCCCTTGACGCCGGATCAGGTGGTGTTATTGAAAACAGATAATATTGTTTCAGCTGAATCTGAGAAGAAAAAACGCACTCTGACAGCTATCGGCATTACGCCAACCCCGATTGAGGGCGTGATAGATAGCTATTTATCCCGTTTCCGTGGGGCCTAGAGCGCGCTTAAATTATTTAGGCGATAAGCCATAATACCAACCCACCCAGCGCGAGGCGATACAGCACAAAGGGCAGCAAGCTAAACCGCGCGGTCATTTTCATAAAAACATGAATGCTGAGAAAAGCAAATAAGGCCGCCAGTCCAGCGCCTATTAGCATGGATTGAAGGCCAGCATGATTTTGTGAGGCCAAAACATCAACCAGACCAAGCAGGGTGAAGCTGCCAATTACAGGCATGGAGAGCAGCATTGAGAACCGTGCCGCTTGTGCGCGCTCAAGCCCCAAAAGACGCCCTGCCGTGATGGTGACACCTGCGCGTGAGGCGCCCGGAATTAACGCAAAGACTTGAGCCAGTCCTATTAATAAAGCTTTGGGTAAACGTAAATTTTCAATTTTATTGGATTGTTGACAAAATCGATCCGTCAAATAAAGCGGCAGGGCAAAAACGATTGAGGCGATAGCGATAATTTTGGGGCTGCGCAATATATCGACCCACCCCGTTAGCACCAAAATCCCCGCAACCATCAAGACTGGCAGGCTGGCCAGCGCCAATTGAAAAGCCAAATGCCGATTGGCACTGTCGCGGCCTTGTGTGAAGTCCAGTAAACCATGCATGACACTGGCGACGTCTTCGCGAAAATAAACCAGCACTGCAAGCAAAGTGCCAGCATGCAAGGCGACATCAAACCCAACCCCTTGATCTGGCAAGTCGGTCAACAGGTGCAACAGGTTTAAATGCCCAGACGAGCTGACCGGCAGAAACTCTGTGATACCTTGTATAATCGCCAAAGCGAATATGTGAGTAAATGTCACGCGACACCTTCTAGTTTGCTTATCAATAAAGTTTACGGCAGATTTGAAATAATGCAAAAGGTTGCTTGCAGGTCTTTCACCAGAGATGTAATTTAAAGCCTATGGTCAGTTTATTTCATCATTCTTTATGCCCATTTTCGCGCAAAATTCGGCTCATTATAGCTGAGAAGAAATTCTCAGTAGATTATATTGAAGAGCGCCCATGGGAGCGTCGGTTAGATTTTCTTATGCTGAACCCTTCTGGTGAAGTGCCAGTATTGGAAGGCGAGACTGGAACCATTTCAGGGCATTACGCGATTTCTGAATGGCTGGAAGAAAAAGGCGGCGCGGTGGCTCTCATGCCCAAAAGCAGCCTTGAGCGCGCTGAAATGCGGCGCGTTATGTCATGGTTTGATGAAAAATTCCACCGTGAAGTCGGGCAATTGGTGAGCTATGAAAAAATTGACCGCCGCTTTATGAGCAAAGAAGATGGTGGCGGCACGCCAGATATGTCTCTGGTGCGCATTGGTCTGAGTAATCTGAAAATTCATTTATCTTATATTGCCCATTTGCTGGAACAACGCGATTGGCTGGCGGGCAATCAAATTTCAATGGCTGATTTAACGGCTGCCGCCCATTTGTCCTGTCTGGATTATACGGGCGATATTAACTGGTCCGAATGGCGGCCTGTGCGCGACTGGTATGCGGGAATTAAATCGCGGCCAAGCTTTAGGCCTTTGCTTTCCGATACAGTGCCTGGTATTCGACCCGCAAAACATTACACCAATTTAGATTTTTAGCAGGTGCGTCTTGTGGCCGATGCAAGCACAATAAATATAAAACTGGCTTTGCAAAATGAGGCTGCAAAGCTGGGTTTTGATAGTGTGCATTTTGTGCGGCCAGATGCGATACCGGAGGCGGGCGCGCGGCTTACAGAGTTCCTTACAAAAGGTTATCATGGCGATATGGAGTGGCTGGAAACCCATGCCGAGCGTCGGCAGTCGCCCTTGCATTTATGGCCAGAGGTCAAAAGCATTATTATTTTGGGCATGAATTATGCTCCGCCAGATGATCCGCAAGATAATCCATTGCAAAAATGCCAAGCTGTACATCAGGGAAATATTTCGGTTTATGCCAGTGGTGATGATTATCATGATGTGATTAAAAAGCGGCTCAAGCAATTAGGCCGCTGGTTATTGTCCGAACAAGCGGGTGAGGAAATCAAAGTCTTTGTGGATACTGCACCATTGATGGAAAAACCGTTGGCGCAGGCCGCGGGCATGGGCTGGCAGGGTAAGCACACAAATCTTGTATCGCGCGAATTTGGGTCATGGCTTTTTATTGGCAGTATTTTTACAACCTTAAACCTTGCACCAGACACGCCTGAGACCGACCATTGCGGGTCTTGTTCTGCCTGTCTGGATATTTGCCCAACGGATGCTTTCCCCGCACCTTATCAATTAGATGCGCGCAAATGTATTTCTTATTTAACCATTGAAGCCAAACAACAAGTCCCGCGAGGTTTGCGCCGCCAAATGGGCAACCGGATTTATGGCTGTGATGATTGTTTGGCGGTTTGCCCATGGAATAAATATGCGCGGCGCACGCAGGAGACGAAATTGCAATTGCGGGATAATCTGCGCCAACCCGCTTTGTCTGATTTGGTGCAGCTTGATGATGCGGCGTTTCGGGCTTTGTTTTCAAAATCCCCTGTTAAGCGCATTGGCCGTGACCGTTTTATACGCAATGTATTAATTGCCATTGGCAATGCGGCTCAATCAGGAGAAATAGATTATCTGCCTTTGATTAAAGAACGGCTTGAGGATAGCTCACCGCTTGTGCGGGGGATGGCCGTTTGGGCTTTGTCGCACTATGTTGACCACCAGACATTTAAAAAAATAGCACAGGTGCAGCTCGCAGATGAAGCTGACCCTGATGTTCGGTTAGAATGGGAACATTGTCTTGACGCATAAACATTTATTTTGTTTTGGTTACAGCTATTCAGCGCAAGCGCTGGTCGCGCATATGCAAAAACAAGGCGCGGATGGGCAAGACAATTGTCAGGTCAGCTGGCAGGTCAGCGCGACCTATCGCACGCCAGAAAAAAAGGCGATGTTGGAGGCGGATGGTGTGCAGGCTGTTTATATGCCCGATGGGGCGGATTTGGACGCGCCAGCCTTAGCGGGGGTAACGCATATTTTGCTGTCTGCGCCTCCCGATACACAAGGCATGGACCCGGTATTGGCACCAGCGCATCAGGCGCTCGTGCAAAACGCTGCACATTTTGAGTGGGTTGGCTATTTATCCACCACAGGCGTTTATGGCGACCATGACGGGGCATGGATAGATGAAGACACGCCTTATGGGCTTGTTGGTGCGCGCGGTTTGCGCCGTCGCCAAGCCGAGGCGGCATGGGCTCAGACAGCTTTGCCTATGCATTATTTTCGGCTGGCGGGTATATATGGGCCTGGCCGCAATATGCTGGAGAGTTTAAAGGCTGGTAAAGCGCGGCGTATCCATAAGCCGGGCCAAGTTTTTTCGCGCATTCATGTTGCCGATATTGCCCAAATTTTATGGGCGTCAATGAACCAGCCAAATGCAGGGCGTGCTTATAGCGTGTGTGATGATGAGCCCGCGCCGCCGCAAGATGTCGTTGTCTATGCGGCCGAATTATTGGGTCTTGAGCCGCCGCCATTGATTGATTTTGAACAGGCGGATTTAAGCCCAATGGCCAAAAGCTTTTATGGTGAAAATAAACGCATTCGCAATGACCGTATCAAACGAGAGCTTGGCGTCCAATTATATTACCCAACCTATCGCGATGGGCTGAACGCGCTTTATAAAGAAATATCTACCGCGTCTTAATCTCGCATTTAAAATTTATAAAGCGAATCAAGGGTTGAGCATAAAAGCACCAGATTATCCGGATTGGACAGGCTGTGGTCACCCGATTTTACAAAATGCAATTCGACATCTTGGCTGGTGAGTTGCGCGGCAAGCTCGAGCGATAAATCACACGGCACGGCGGTATCTTGCTGACCATGCAAAATGCGCACCGGACCATTAAAAGCAATTTTATCCTGCAGCATTAAATGCTGGCGACCATCTTCAATCAGCTCTTTGGTGATGGGATAGCCCTGCTCATCATAATCCGATGGAATATAAACAAGCCCTTCTTTTTGTAATTGCGCGCGCATCTCCGCGTCAAATTCTTGCCACATCAGGCGTTCGGTCATATCAATACCGGGCGCGATAAGGACAAGGCCTTTTATACGTTCGGGCATTTCACATCCCATCATGACAGACAGCCAACCGCCAAAGCTCGAACCCACCAAAATCAGCGGACCTTGCGTCAGCGTGGATAAGACATGCGCTACTTCTGCCCGCCAATGGCTAATGGTGCCTTTTAAAAAATCCCCGCTGGACGCCCCATGTCCAAAATAATCAAATCTCAAATAAGATAAATCATTTCGTGCAGCATAATCAGCGAGAGCTTGGGCTTTGCTACCAGTCATATCAGACCGAAAGCCCCCTAAAAACACCAATCCGGGTTTATTCGCCGCGCCGGTTTGTTGCATATAGGCGATTTCTTCTCCAAGATGCGATAAAGTGGATATCTTTTCTGGCATTTTGTCTTTCACCCTCGTATAGATTAGGCATGGATCGTTCACATATTATAGCTGAAACCAGTTTACGGGTTCTACAAATAATTCCAAAGCTAGATGGCGGCGGTGCCGAGGCCGCGACGCTGGAAATCACCCGTGCGCTGAAAATCAAAGGTCATGATGCCTTTATCGCCAGTGAGGGGGGGCGTCTTGAGCGTGAGATTAAACAAGCGGGTGGTGAAATATTTCATTTGCCCGTGGCGTCTAAAAACCCGTTAACGATTTGGCGCAATATTAGACGTTTGAAAAAACTGTGTCGCGCCATGAATGTGAATCTTATTCATGCCCGCTCGCGTGCGCCCGCTTGGTCAGCCTATTTTGCCGCGCGCCAATTGGGCATTGCTTTTATAACGACCTATCACAGCAAAGTGCATGCCAAGCCCAAAGCCAAAGTGTTTTACAATGCCATTATGACACGCGGCGCCGCTGTGATTGCTAATTCGCGTTATACAGCCTCGCAAATTGCCCAAATTCACAAAACCCCACAGGATAAAATTCATATTGTGCCGCGCGGCTGTGATGCAGACTATTTTAATCCCGAAAATATCACGCAAGCGGAGCGGGCGGCACTGCGCGCGCAATGGCAAGCGGATGAGGATACATTTGTGGTGCTTTGCCCAGCGCGCCTGACGGCATGGAAAGGACAGGATTTGCTGATTGAAGCTTTCGGCGATTTGATGGTTGCTGAACCGCGCACTAAGGCAAAACTGGTTTTGGTTGGTGATGCGCAGGGGCGGACAGTTTATCAAAAACATCTGGAAAACCGCATCACAGAAATAGGATTGACCAATCGGGTTATTTTTACCGGTCATGTGACCAATATGCCACAGGTCTATGCGGCAGCGGACATCACGGTTTTACCCTCCCGTAAACCCGAGCCATTTGGGCGCACCGCAATCGAGGCGCAGGCGGCGGGTTGCCCTGTGATTGCGTCTGATGAGGGCGGGTTTTGCGAGACTGTTTTGACCGAAGCGGAGGGCGCGGCACATGGCTGGCGGGTGCCGGCCAATCGATTAGATGCTCTGACGCAGGCTTTACAAGAGGCCCTGCACACGCCACAAGCTGAACGGGTTGAAAAAGGCCAAAAAGCACGGCAATTTATTGCAACAACCTTCACGCTGGACAATATGTGCGCGCAAACAATCAATATATATCAATTGGTTATGAAAAATCATGTCGCCAGTTAAATCGAAGCGCGCGGTTCGGGAACCTGGCGGGGTTTGGCTGATTGCGCTGGGCATTAATGCTGAAAAACTCGACTCCATGATTGGAACGCTTCATGCGCAATACCCAGAGGAAAGCGTCACGGTTTTAGTGGCGCAAAATCAGCAAAGCCATGCGCGCCGCGCTGACGAGATTTGGGTTTTTGACCGATTGGGGTTTATCGGATTTTTGGCGATGATACGCCGTGCATCTTGGCGACATTTTCAGGGTGTCTATCATTATGTTTCTGATGACGGACAAAAACGCGCTGGCTGGTTGAAATGGTGCATTTGGCCACGCCCAAAATGGTATTTTATGACCTTTGAGCAAATCACAAGACTTGACTTACGCGTAAGGTAGAATAAACATCTTTGCGTTGGTTTAACTTCTAAGGAGACAGACAAATAGCACGCCGACCATTACCAGCACAGCCGTCCCGCGAGGGACCGCGCGTGAACCGCATGATTTCGTCAGAAACCGTCATGCTCATTGATGCCGATGGAGAAAAAAAGGGAGTTGTCCCTATCAGCGAAGCGCTTTCTATGGCCTCCGCTGTTGGTTTGGACCTTGTTGAGGTCTCGCCAAATGCGCAACCACCCGTTTGTAAAATTCTGGATTATGGCAAACTCAAATACCAAAACCAGAAAAAAGCCAGTGAAGCTCGTAAAAAACAAAAAACAGTTGATGTGAAAGAAATCAAACTGCGCCCAAATATTGATACGCATGATTATGATGTCAAAATGCGCAGTGTTGAAAAATTTATAAATGCTGGTGATAAGGTGAAAGTGACCATGCGGTTTCGGGGGCGTGAAATGGCGCATCAGCAAATCGGCCTTGAATTGCTGCATAAAGTCAGAGACCAGTTTGAAGAAACCACAAAAGTTGAAGCTGTGCCTAAGCTTGAGGGCCGGCAAATGATTATGGTGCTTGCACCAAAATAAGCCGAATTTGGCTTGCAAAACGCAATTATTGGCGTATAAAGCAGAGCTTGTACGGGGTCGTCTGGCGAAAGGGCTGCCATGTTGACCCGAAATGCAACCTTCCCGATTGATTTCATCAAATGGGATAATTTATAGGAGAGCAAAATGCCCAAAATGAAAACCAAAAGCGGTGCCAAAAAACGCTTTAAAATGACCGCTTCCGGCAAGGTTAAATTTAATAATGCCGGTAAACGTCATGGCATGATCAAACGAACCAATAAACAAATTCGCAATTTGCGTGGCGGCGACATTCTGTCTGATGCTGATGCACGCACTGTGAAAAAGTTTTTACCCTACGGTTAAGGAGATACAGCCATGTCACGTGTAAAACGCGGAGTAACCTCACACGCACGCCATAAAAAAGTCCTCGCAAAAGCCAAAGGCTATTATGGGCGTCGTAAAAACACCATTAAAGTTGCCAAGCAGGCTGTCACCAAAGCAGGGCAATATGCCTATCGCGACCGCCGCGCCCGCAAGCGCAATTTTCGCGCTTTGTGGATTCAGCGTATTAATGCAGCATCAAGAAGTCATGGCCTGACCTATGGTCGCTTGATTGACGGCTTGACCAAATCAGGCGTTGAAGTAGACCGTAAGGTTCTTGCCGATTTGGCTGTTCATGAGCCTGTTGCTTTTGAAGCTTTGGTGGAACAGGCGCGTTCGGCCCTGTCATAAGGTCTGTGATGACAGATCTCACCGCCCTTGAAAATAAAATTATGGCAGAGATAGACTCTGCTGAGGATACGCGCAGCTTGGAAGAGGTGCGCGTATCTGCTTTGGGCAAAAAAGGGGCGGTGACAGCCGTTTTAAAAACATTGGGCGGCATGTCTGATGATGAGCGTAAAGCAATTGGTCCGCAAATTAACGGGCTGAAAAATCGCGTCACGCAAAGTTTGGAAGATAAAAAAGCGGCGCTGGAACTGGCTGCCTTAAACGCGCAATTGGCCAGTGAAACAGTCGATGTGTCTTTGCCAAGCAACCGCCAGCCGCATGAAACAGGGCGCATACATCCAGTTTCTCAAGTGATGGACGAGATTACCGCGATTTTTGCCGATATGGGGTTTGCGGTGGCTGAAGGGCCAGATGTTGAAACTGATTTTTATAATTTCTCGGCGTTGAACATTCCCGAAAGCCATCCGGCGCGCCAAATGCATGATACATTTTATTTTGAGCCCGATGAGGACGGTAATCGTCTGTTGCTGCGCACGCATACGTCGCCGGTTCAAATCCGGACGATGGAAGCGGGTGAGCCGCCTTTTCGTTTTATCGCACCGGGTCGTACCTATCGCTGTGACAGCGATCAAACCCATACCCCAATGTTTCATCAGGTCGAAGGACTTGTTGTCGATAAGGATACGCATTTAGGGCATCTTAAATGGGTGTTAGAAGAGTTTCTGGCTGCTTTTTTTGAAGTCGATGGCGTGACATTGCGTTTGCGCCCAAGTTATTTTCCGTTCACCGAGCCGAGCATGGAAGTTGATGTGCAATGCGCGCGTACAAATGGCGAATTGCGCATTGGCGAAGGGGAGGATTGGATGGAAATTCTTGGTTGCGGCATGGTTCATCCCAATGTGCTTAAAAATGCGGGGCTTGACCCTGATGTTTATCAAGGCTTTGCCTTTGGCATGGGGATTGACCGTCTCGCCATGTTGAAATATGGCATGCCAGACTTGCGTGCCTTTTTCGATGCAGATTTGCGCTGGCTCAAACATTATGGGTTTTCCGCGCTGAACATGCCAACATTGGCGCGCGGCGTTTCTTCGGATGAGGGGGCGTAAATGAAATTCACCCTTTCTTGGCTCAAAGACCATCTCGACACACAAGCCAGTCTTGAGGAAATTTGTGATTGCCTCAATATGATTGGGCTGGAAGTTGAAGAGGTGAGCGACCCATCAGCTGCCCTCGCTGGTTTTGAGGTGGCGGAAATAATTGAAACGCGCCCGCATCCGGATGCCGATAAATTGCAAATTTGTACCGTGAAAACCGCTTCTGCAACACAAGAGCTGGTTTGTGGTGCGCCTAATGCCCGCGCGGGTTTGCGGGGGATTTTAGCCAATGAAGGTGCCACTATTCCCGCCAATGGCATGGTGCTGAAAAAAGCAAAAATTCGCGGTGTTGAAAGCTGTGGCATGATGTGTTCTGCCGCTGAGCTGAATTTGTCTGATGACCATGAAGGTATTATTGAGTTAGCCGGTGATTATGCACTTGGCACGCCAGCGGCTGAGGCGTTGGGGCAAACCGACCCAATAATTGAAATCGCGATTACGCCCAATCGACCCGATTGCCTCGGGGTGCGCGGCATTGCGCGCGATTTGGCGGCGGCAGGCTTAGGGCAAATGAAAGATGATGTGCTGCAAGCCGTGCCTGAAAATTTTGACTCGCCGATTGCTATTGAGGTGTCAACACCAGCTTGTGCGGCTTTTGCAGGTCGTGTGGTGCGCGGGGTGCAAAATAAACCAAGTCCAGACTGGCTTGCTGCGCGGCTCAAAGCAATTGGACTAAGCCCGATTAACGCGCTGGTCGATATTACAAATTACATCTCATATGACCGCGGGCGGCCATTACATGTTTATGATTTGGATAAGCTTCAGGGCAATATCACGGTGCGAAATGCGCAAAAAGGCGAGCATTTTATTGCCCTTGATGATGAAAAATATGACTGTGGTGAAAATGACTGCGTGATTGCTGATGAAGCCAATGTGCTGGCTTTTGGCGGCATTATGGGTGGGCTTGAGAGCGGCTCTTCTTTAGAAACCACCACTGTTTTCATTGAGAGCGCTTGGTTTGACCCTGTCGCGGTAGCTAATACAGGGCGGGCGCATAATTTGGAAAGCGATGCACGCTATCGGTTCGAACGCGGCGTTGACCCACAATCGGTCATGACTGGATTAGATTTGGCAACCCAAATGGTGCTGGAAATATGTGGGGGACAGGCAGGCAAGTCTGCATTGGGTGGCACCATTCCTGATGGCACCAAAACCATTGCATTTAACCCAGACCGGGTACGCCAACTCACAGGCATTAAGTTAGCTGAGGATGAGATTATCGCTATTTTAACACGGTTAGGTTTTGAGTGTGAAACGGCCGATACCGAGCTGCGTGTGACCTCACCGAGCTGGCGACCAGATATTGATGGTCAAGCCGATTTAGTTGAGGAAGTCACGCGCATTTATGGCATGGATAATGTGCCATCAGTGCCTTTGCCGCGCCCGCATGCCGTGGCGCGTCCTATTTTGACACAGTTGCAAAAGCGTGTGGCATTATCGCGCCGTGTGCTGGCCGCGCGCGGTATGGTAGAAGTGGTGACATGGTCATTTATTGCGCAACACCATGCTGAGCGATTTGGTGGCACGCCAGGCCAAAAACTTGCTAATCCAATTTCAAGTGAATTGTCTCACATGCGGCCTAGCTTAATGCCGGGTCTTTTAATGGCAGTCGGGCGCAATCAGGATCGCGGCTTCAGCGATATGGCGATATTTGAAGTGGGGCAGGAGTTTACAGGCGCTGCGCCAACAGAACAGCGATTTGCGGCGACAGGCTTGCGGCAGGGACATGCCGCGCCACGCCATTGGACAGGTAAACAGGCGCAAATTGATGTATTTGATGCCAAAGCCGATGCTGAAGCTGTTTTGGCAGCCTATGGCATTGCGGCTGATAGTTTGCGGGTTGAGGCAAAGGCACCAGATTGGTTCCACCCTGGCCGGTCAGGTGTTTTGTTCAGAGATCCGCGCACGCCTTTGGCCTATTTTGGTGAGATTCACCCTGCACTTTTGAAGCAATTTGATGTGAAAGGCCCCTTGGTTGGTTTTGAGGTTTTCCCAGAAAATATCCCTACACCTAAGGCCAAAACGAGCAAAGCAAAACCTGCTTTAAATCTGTCGAATTTACAAGCTGTTCGGCGCGATTTTGCGTTTGACGTTGACAGTGCGGTGCGGGCTGCTGATTTGTTGAAAGCGGCACAGGGTGCGGATAAAAAATTGATTACTGCTGTGCGATTATTTGATGCTTTTGAAGGCGGCCAGATGGAAGCAGGGCGCAAATCATTGGCTATTGAGGTCACATTGCAACCCAATGAAGCCACTTTGACCGATGAAGAGATTGATGCCGTGTCTGACAAAATTATTCAGGCGGTTGAAAAAGCCACTGACGGAAAATTGCGCGCATAGACATTATTGGCAGGCACGATTTGCCGCATGTTGTGCCGTTAAACGCTTATTGGCGGAAGGCGTTAGCAATGCTATATCACCCCTATGAATGATCTTTCTAAAATTCGCAATTTTTCGATTATTGCCCATATTGACCACGGCAAATCAACTTTGGCTGACCGGTTGATTCAAATGACGGGTGGTTTATCTGAGCGTGAAATGCAAGAGCAAGTGCTCGACAATATGGATATTGAGCGCGAGCGCGGTATCACCATTAAAGCGCAAACAGTGCGTCTCGATTATCAGGCACAAGACGGTGAAACCTATCAATTGAATTTAATCGACACACCAGGCCATGTGGATTTTGCCTATGAGGTGAACCGCTCGCTGGCGGCTTGTGAGGGCTCGCTTTTAGTGGTGGACGCTTCGCAAGGCGTGGAGGCGCAAACGCTGGCCAATGTTTATCAGGCAATTGATGTGAATCACGAAATCGTGCCGGTCTTAAATAAGGTTGATTTGCCCGCCGCAGACTGTGCGCGTGTGCGCGGCCAGATTGAAGATGTGATTGGCCTTGATGCCAGTGAAGCTGTTGAGATTTCTGCCAAAACGGGTGTTGGTATTGAGTCTGTTTTGGAGGCCATTGTCACGCAATTACCTCCGCCTGAAGGCAATCGAGATAATCCGCTTAAAGCCATGCTGGTCGATAGCTGGTATGATGCTTATCTGGGCGTTGTGGTGCTGGTGCGCGTGATTGATGGCGAAATGAAAAAGGGCCAGAAAATTCGTATGATGTCCTCTGGTGCGACCTACACACTAGACCAGGTAGGGGTTTTTCGCCCAAAACGCGAAAATGTACCAGCTTTAGGGCCGGGCGAAATTGGGTTTTTCACCGCCGCGATTAAAGAAGTGGCGGACACACGCGTTGGCGATACGGTGACGGATGAACGCAAACCTTGTGATACGGCGTTGACTGGTTTTAAGCCCTCGCAGCCTGTGGTGTTTTGCGGTTTGTTTCCGGTTGATAGCAGCGAGTTTGAAGATTTGCGCGATGCGATGGCCAAATTGCGCCTTAATGATGCCAGTTTTGAATATGAAATGGAAACCTCTGCCGCGCTTGGGTTTGGTTTTCGGTGTGGCTTTTTAGGGTTGTTGCATTTAGAGATTATTCGCGAACGGATTGAGCGCGAATTTGATATTGACCTCATCACCACTGCACCAAGTGTGGTTTATCATTTGCATATGACCGATGGTGAAATGATTGAAATGCATAATCCAGCTGATATGCCTGATGTGGTGAAAATTGACCATATTGAAGAGCCGTGGATTAAAGCATCGATTTTGGTGCCTGATGATTATATGGGCGCGGTTTTGAAACTGTGTGAGGACCGGCGCGGGCGGCAAATCAATATGAGCTATGCTGGTTCACGCGCCATGTTGGAATATGCGCTGCCGCTTAATGAGGTGGTGTTTGATTTTTATGACCGCCTGAAATCAGCAACTAAAGGCTATGCGAGTTTTGATTACAGCCTGACTGGTTATGAAACCGGCGATTTGGTGAAAATGGCTATTTTGGTCAACGCTGAGCCAGTGGATGCGCTCTCCACAATTGTGCATCGCGAGCGGGCGGAAATGCGCGGGCGGGCAATGTGTGAACGCCTGAAAGACTTGATACCGCGTCATTTGTTCAAAATTCCGGTGCAAGCGGCTTTGGGTGGCAAAATTATTGCGCGTGAAACCATTGCTGCCTTGCGTAAGGATGTGACGGCAAAATGTTATGGTGGTGATGCAACCCGTAAGCGCAAATTGCTGGACAAGCAGAAAGAGGGTAAAAAGAAAATGCGCCAATTCGGCAAAGTCGACATCCCTCAAGATGCCTTTATCGCAGCATTGAAAATGGATGATTAAGCATTTTTGAGATGGCGGACAGAGCGGGATTCGAACCCGCGAGACGCGTTAACGCCTACACGCTTTCCAAGCGTGCGCCTTCAGCCACTCGGCCACCTGTCCTAAAGTGCTTTTTGTTAGCGTGAATAACAGTTTTTTTCAAGCAAAAGCTCCGCGCATCACTCATTGCGAGACGGATTAATATTTTTATAAACTTTCTTGTGCCGCCATATCGCGTTTGTATTTTTTGCGCTCATGCTCGAGCAGATATTTTTTCCGCAATCGCAGGCTTTGCGGCGTGACCTCTAATAATTCGTCATATTCGACATAGGCCATCATTTCTTCTAACGACATGCGGCGTGGTGGGGTCAGCACCACCGCATCATCTGAACCAGAGGCGCGAATATTGGTCAGCTTTTTGCCCTTTAACACATTGATTTCAAGGTCATTATCGCGGCTGTGCTCGCCCACTATCATTCCTTGATAAACTGGCATTTGCGGGTCAATAAACATCACGCCGCGATCTTGCAGATTGAAAATCGCATAAGCTACCGCCGTGCCGGTTTCAGAGGCTATCAGCGCGCCATTGCGGCGGCCCGGAATATCGCCCTTATAATCGGCATAGCTGTGAAACAATCTGTTCAAGACACCCGTGCCGCGCGTATCGGTTAAAAACTTACTTTGATAACCTATTAAGCCCCGCGAGGGTGCATGAAAAACCAAACGGGTTTTGCCAGCACCTGCCGTGCGCATATCCATCATCACGGCTTTGCGTCTATTCATGCTATCGACGACTGTTGAGCTATATTCCTCATCCACATCAATAATCACTTCCTCAATGGGTTCTTGTTTAACGCCATTTTCGGTTTTAACGAGCACGCGCGGTCGCGACACGGTGAGTTCAAAGCCCTCACGGCGCATGGTCTCAATCAAAACCCCAAGCTGTAATTCGCCGCGCCCGCCAATTTCAAATGCATCTTTATTTTCGCCTTCGGTAAAAGTGATGGCGACATTGGTTTCAGCTTCCGCCAAAAGCCGCTCGCGAATGACGGTGGAGGTTACTTTTTTGCCCTCTTTGCCGGCAAAAGGCGAATCGTTCACCGTGATGGTGACCGACATTGTCGGCGGGTCAATGGGGGTCGAGGCCAATGGCTCAGTCACGTCTGGCGCACAAATCGTGTCAGCCACAGAGGCCTTGGTAAGCCCCGCAATACAAATTAAATCACCGGCCTGCACTTCATTGACGGGAACGCGTTGCGTGCCTTCAAATCGCAGTAATTTGGTCAGTCGACCTGTTTCAACCACCTCGCCGTCTAAATTAAGCGCGCGGACAGTCTCGTTTACGCGCGCTGTGCCTTGTGTAACGCGGCCCGTCAAACAACGCCCTAAATAGGGATCGCTGTCTAATAAGGTTGTCAGCATGGCAAAAGGTTTTTGCGGGTCGACTTGCGGTTCTGGTACATGCGATTTTACCAGTTCTAGCAAGGGTAATAAATTCTCACGCGGATCTTCAAGCTCATGCGTGCACCATCCATCACGCCCTGAGGCATAAAGGATAGGAAAATCGAGCTGTGCGTCATTAGCATCTAGCGAGACAAACAGGTCAAATACTTCATCAACAACTTCATCGGGGCGGCCATCAGGGCGGTCAACTTTATTGATAATCACAATTGGGCGCAAGCCTTGTGCAAGGGCTTTGCCCAACACAAATTTGGTTTGCGGCATTGGCCCTTCGGCAGCATCCGTGAGCAAAATAACGCCATCAGCCATGCCCAGCACACGCTCCACTTCACCCCCAAAATCGGCATGACCCGGCGTGTCGATAATATTGATGCGTGTGTCACCATATTGCACTGACGTTGGTTTGGCTAAAATGGTGATGCCGCGTTCTTTTTCAAGGTCACCGCTATCCATAAGCCGCTCATCAAGCTGCTGATTATCCCGGAACAGGCCTGTTTGCTTCATAATGCTGTCAATCAGTGTGGTTTTGCCGTGATCCACATGGGCGATAATGGCAATATTGCGCAGCGATTGGCTCATTTTGTAATCCTTAAAATAATATATGCGCTGTCCTACCCTTCTTTGAGCTTTTGTGAAAGCCTTTTTATTTGCAAATGAAGTCAGAGTTTCTATGATTGATTAAATATGAATAAGAAGGAGGGGGGTATGAAAAAAATCTTTTTATATGGTGCGCTTGCTCTGGTCGTCATTATTGCCGCAGGTTTGATTTACTATAATCCAAGCCCATCAAGCGATTATGCATTTGATGATGCGACCACAAGCGATTTAAACAGTTTGGTCAAATCGCGTGCTAGCGATGCGCCGCCCCCGAATATTATTATTTTATTGGCAGATGATTTGGGATGGGCCGATGTTGGCTATCGTGGGTCAGATATTCAAACCCCAAATTTAAATCGTTTAGTCAAAGAAGGCATGCGGCTGGAGCGATTTTATGTGACGCCATTTTGTACCCCAACGCGTGCGGCGCTGATGACAGGGCGCGACCCGATTAAACTGGGTGTCGCGCATTCTGTTTTAATGGCTTGGGATAATGGTGGCGTCGCGCCGGAAGAGCATTTCATGCCCGAAAGCTTTAAGGCGGCAGGCTATCAAACAGCAATGGTTGGGAAATGGCATTTGGGGCATACATTGGAACAACACACACCCAATGCGCGTGGATTTGACCATTTTTACGGGCATTTTAACACTGATGTTGATTATTTTTCTCATAGTTTCGCCAAGGGACATGATTTTCAGGAAAATGGCCAATCTGTTACCCATGAAGGTGAATATGCCACTGATGTGCACGGCAATCAGGCGGCGCGCTTTATCACAGAATTGCGCGACCCAAATAAACCGTTTTTCCTCTATGTGCCTTTCCTTGCGCCGCATTCTCCAATGCAGGCCAAAGAAGAAGACATTGCCAAATATCCAAAGCGCATTGATCTGCCTTCGCGTGAACAGCGCACTTATGCTGCGATGGTTGACAGTATGGACCAAGCAATTGGTCAGATTTTAGATGCGTTAGATGCGCAAGGTTTGCGTGAAAATACAATGGTTTTGTTTTTCTCTGATAATGGCGGGTTTTATAATTTTGGCGCCGATAATAAGCCCTTACGTGGGCAGAAACTCACACCTTTTGAGGGCGGCGTGCGGGTCAATGCACTCTTGCGCTGGCCAGAGGTGATACCGCCCGAAACTGTTAACGATAAGGTGATTTCGGTTTTAGATTTGCTGCCAACCCTGACAAAGGCAGCCGGCATTGAGGCGCGTCACGAAAAGCCGATTGATGGTCTGGACCGCTGGGATGCCATTTTAGGTAAGGGAGAAAAAGATCGCGGCGCACCACTTTTCTTTACCTCAAACCTGACTTTATATAATTTTTTCCAATATGGTGTGTTGGATGGCCCTTGGAAACTTTATCAAAAAGTTGACCACCAACGCCGCGTTACCGAAGTGGAAACCATGTTATTTAATGTATGGGATGACCCCAATGAAACGCAGGATATATCCGCACAATATCCTGAGCAGGTTCAACGGTTGCAAGATTTGCTTGATGAACGCCTTGCGCAACACCCGGCTGGCGGCACTTATGTGCGAATTTCACCGCATCCAGGTTGGCGCGCGCCGCTTGATTATGCCAAATCCGTTGCCCCAGCTGACACCGTGCAGCCAGACGCGCATAAGGGATTTGGGCCTCTCAAATCGAAAGTTTTGCAACAGCTATATGGTGAGCGTGGCCGGATACTTTACGAATAATTGCTTTGATGAGCTTAGCTGGTCTCTGGGTCAATAGCGGCAAAATCGGCGGGTAAATTATGAAAATAGGAAAGGGCTTCATGGCGTTTTGAAATGCGCCAGCCCTTTTCAGTGCGCACCAATTCGTCAACATACCAAAGCCCCACAAAAAATGTCACAGGGTCATCATCGCGTTTGGGGTTCATAGGGTTGAAACAAATGCTTTTCGCTGTCGCCGTATTGCCAGTGATTTTGAGCTTGGTTGTGGCAATCATATGCTGCGAGTTCTCAAACTGCTCTAGCGCGCGCGGCAGGTAATTTTTAATTTCTGACAGTGACCCTTTGGCGCCACCTGTTTCCGTATAGTCAATATGGGCATCAGCGGTGAAAATATCGTCTAACGCATCCCAATTTTTTTCATCAATGGCATAGCAATAATCAGTCAATAAATCCTGAATTTCCAACCGGTCTGATATGTCTTGTAAACTGAGCACCTCAATCTCCCTGCCTGTTAATGTGATAGATATACAACACTATTATAACTTAATTATACATGCATCTGCACTTACATTGACACAAACAGAAAATTTAAACAATTTAGGATATCACTTCACTTCAGGAGGAAAAAAAGTGGGAATTGAAAAGATTAAAACAAAATTCAAGACACATTCGGGGGTTTTGGCACTTTCAGCAGCAATCGTGATGACACCATTTGCTGCCCATGCACAGCTTGATGAGATTATTGTGACGGCGCAAAAGCGCGAGCAAAATTTGCAAGATGTTCCAGTTGCGGTTACAGCAATTTCGAGTGATTACATTGAGTCACGTAACATCACGTCAATTGAGAATTTATCCTCATTAGCGCCAAACCTTAAAATTGAGCGCTCACCAAATAACACAACCGCGGCGCAAATCTCAATTCGGGGTGGGGTCACCATTAACCCAGCGATTTCTTGGGAGCCAACCACAGGTATTTATCTGAACGGTGTGTATATTGGTAAAACGCAAGGGTCAGTTTTTGATGTTGCTGAAATTGAGCGCATTGAAGTGCTGCGTGGCCCACAAGGCTCACTTTATGGCCGTAACACTTTGGCCGGCGCAGTGAACATCATCACAGCACAACCATCTGATGAGTCAGGTGTGAAAGCAGAAGTTGGATTTGGTAACTATAATCTGCGCACAGCACGTCTGACAGTCGATTCTGGTCAGGTTGGTAAATTCCGCGTGAAAGCCTCAGGCATGATTAAAGAGCGTGATGGTCTGGTAGATACAACTGCTGGCAGCAGCACGAATGAGTTTGAAAATATTGACCGCAAGAGTTTCCTCTTGGCGGTGAATTATGAAGCTAGCGATGATTTGACTGTTGATTACACATATGATTACAGCGATGTCGATCAAAAGCCAGCTTTCTCACAATTGGTGAAAACACTGGATGGCGGAATTTTTGATCCTGCCTCACCATTTTATGCGCAAATTCCATTGCGCAACTTCCAAAGCAGTGACCGTTTGTCTATCGGTTCATCTGATGGCAGTATTGGTGGCCGTGTTTTCGAACTCAGCGAAGTTACGGGTCATGGTTTGACATTCACTTATGATATGGGTGATATGACCTTCAAATCGATTACGGGCTATCGTGAAATGACATGGGCTGACTCGCTTGACCTTGATGGCTCACCGCTTTTCCTAGCTCATACGCAGCGTTTTTCTGATTATGAATCCATGTCTCAAGAGTTCCAGCTTGTTGGTTCCAATGACCGTCTAAATTATGTTGTCGGCGCTTATTATTTCGAAGATGATGCTTATACAAATAACCCGCAGCAATTCTTCTTTGGCGCGAGCAATTATGACTCACAATATGGCGTTGAAACAGAAGCCATGGCGGTTTATGGTCAGCTTGATTATGCTGTGACAGACCAAGTGACGGTGACAGCTGGTTTGCGTTATACGGAAGAGGATAAGAGCGTTGAGCGTCTTTTCCGCATTATCGCTGATAGCACAGTACCAGCAAACTTTTTGCCATTGACTGTAATACCAGCGACCACCAAAGCGACCGAGACATTTGATGACATGTCACCAACTTTGTCTGTCGACTATAAAGCTTCAGAAGATATCACGCTTTATGCGAAATATTCGAAAGGCTTTAAGTCTGGTGGTTTCAATGGTGAAGCAGGTTCTGTTGCTGAAACAATCCGCCCTTATCAGGCTGAAGAAGTTGCTTCGATTGAATTGGGTGCGAAAATGCAATTGCTTGATAATCGCCTTCAATTGAACACAGCAATTTTCTCTAACGAGCATGAAGATATGCAGCTTTCTATCTTTACCGCGCAGGGTGCTGCACAGTCAGATGTGCGGAATGCGGGTAAAGCACAGATTCAAGGTTTTGAGCTGGAAGCCGCTTATGCCATGTCTGAGCGTGTTGTGGGTCGTTTGAACTATGGTTATTTGGACACAGAATATGACGAATTCATCGAATTTGGTCAGCAGGTTGCCGATAATCGTGCTTTCCCACATGCGCCGCGCCACACTTTGTCAGCTGGCATTGATGCCACTTTGATGGATAATGAAAATGGCACGCTAGATTTAGGTCTTGATGCCAATCATGTGGGTGAATATTTCACCTATCCATATGCGCTGCGCCCAGCAGGCACAGAAAACAATGCTTACAACACATTGGTTGCGTCACGCACTTTGCTTAATGCGCAATTGACCTGGTCAAATCTGCCGATTGCTGGCCAGAATGTGAGTGTTACTTTCTGGGGTAAAAATATTGGTGATAAAGAATATATCGCCAACTATATCGACTTTGGCGCTGCCTTTGGTGGCCTGACACCAGGTTATTTTGGTGAGCCACGCACATATGGCATGACCATACGCGCCAAGTGGTAAAATCTAAAACAGCCTAGCTGTTGATATGAAAAGCCACCGCTGAGATTTTCTTAGCGGTGGTTTTTTTATGCTCAAATTTGAGTGCTTATGGCTGAAGCGCAGCAAGAGCATCAGCCTGAATATGTTGCGACACATCACCAACCAAATCCATCAGCGCGTAATGACGCTGTGAAAACTGCCAAAGCCCTTCCGCCGATTTAACAAACCGGTCCACATAACGCCCCGATACAATGATTTGTAATGGTAATGTGTCGGTTGCTTGTAAAACCATGTAGCACGAGCGGCAGACCGCTTCATTGCCGTTGATTACAATCTCTGGGTTGGTAACAATATGGCGTGTTTTGGGGCTGCCATCATGCAAAATGACCAGCCCTTTCCAAACTTCGCGCATGTTGTCTGGCGAGAGCCGCCGTCCTTCAGAGAGCAAAAAATCTCCATCTTGAAACATCTCTAATACGGCCTCAAATTCGCCTGCATCAAACAATTCGGCACAGCGATACAGCAAATTACAAATTTGGGTAGCGTCGTCGCTCATCACTTCTCCTCAAGATGTTTCTTTGGTTGATTTTTTCTTATTTAAGCGCACAATTGAAAAAAATGACAGAACATAAAATCAAAGGGAAAAATTAAAGCGAGGGTATAATGAATTTTGTTAATGATATGGCATGGGTTTTACCCTTGCGCAGTGAAGAATTATCTTTGTTTTTTAAAGGCGTCACAGCGCTCGGCTATTTCCAGTTCTTGTTTGTGTTTATGGCCTTTGGCTTTTATTTCTGGCGCTCCTCGGTTTTTTATAAGCTTGCATTAATGCTGTTTTTCACGGGTGGCATTAATATGTTTTTAAAAGATGTGATGCAAGACCCAAGGCCGGATGCGATTTTCAGTCTTGATGAGCAAACAGGTAATTCTTATGGCTGGCCGTCTGGCCACGCGCAAATGGCCATTGTTTTATGGGGGTGGCTGGCTTTGCATGTGACTGTGAATTGGCAAAAAATATTGCTTTGGACTGTCGCGGCCTTGATTTGTTTCAGCCGTCTTTATTTAGGCGTGCATGATATTGGCGATGTAACGGGCGGTGTTGTTTTAGGTGGGCTGACGCTTTGGCTTTGGCATTACTTATCAACTTCAGAAAAAGTCATGAATGCTTTTGCTGACTTAGGGGCTTTGCGGATTGGCTTAGGTTTGTTTGTAATCCAGCTTATGTTTGTGACCTTGCACCCAATAAATGGTCTGGTTTTTGTCGCTGCTTATATGTGGGGCATAATGATGGGCTGGTATGTTGGCTGGCAGATTATGGGGGCGGGCGACACCAAACTCAAGGGTGGGTTGGCGCAACGCTTATTGGTCGCTGCCATAGGAGGCGCTATTGGTTTTGCTGGGCTGGCTGTTTCAGGCAAATCTTTGCGCTATGCCGCCGAGCAGGGTGACGCCCTGTCGCAAATGCTTGTGCCTTATCTTGCTGGGCTGGCATATGGGATTTTTATCGCTGGTCTGTTGCCTCTTGTCTTGCGGTTTGCGCGTTTGGCTGTGCACGACGAAGTGAAAGCTTAGAAACGATATTTCGGGCCAATGCTATAGACATCGGCATTGACCTCACCCCGAACAGGCTTGAAACTGGCTCTAATATCCCAGCGTTCGTTTATCCGAATATCCAAACCAACCCCAAGATAGGGCTCAAGGCTGCTATCATCATAAGGGTTTGGGATATCCCTATCGACATAGATAACCCCAATCATCGCAAAGGGCGTGAAGGTTTTTGATACATGGGACTTGAAGAGGGCAGAGGCTTCTAAAGTTTTAGCTTTCACGCCATCAACGTCGCGCCCGCCCAACTTAACTGTATCATAATCATAGTCGCCAATGCTGGCTTCTAAATCAATATGCGCATTGAATTGATAGCCATAAGTGGCAATTAAGCCATCGCCTGTGGCATCTCGGCTGCCAGGAATTTTGCGTTCAAACTCCGAATAGCTGAACATGGCATAGTTTTTGAACTGGCTGGCATGATGATTATCTTGGTCGCCACCTGCCCAAACATGACCTACCCAGAAAAATGTCGAGGATAAAGCCAGCACAAAAAATGCATAAAATACAGCGCGTAAGGTCATAACCTTCTCCTTTATTTTTATTATTCGACGCTTTTTAGTAATTTAGCGTGAGTTTGAAGAAGGTTACAAGCGTTAAGATTTTTTATATATCTCTGCCCCGCCGACCACAAATTCCGTTGATTTCTCAGCCATGCCCGCTTGCAAGGCCTCTTCAGGTTGCATATTGAGCTTAGCGGCGTAATCCCGCACATCTTGGGTGATTTTCATAGAACAGAAATGCGGTCCGCACATGGAACAAAAATGTGCGACTTTCATAGATTGTTTAGGCAAAGTTTCATCATGAAACGCACGGGCTGTATCTGGGTCAAGAGAGAGATTAAATTGATCCTCCCACCGAAACTCAAAGCGTGCTTTGGAAAGTGCATTATCCCGAATTTGGGCGCCAGGATGCCCTTTGGCCAAATCCGCCGCATGTGCCGCCAGCTTATAGGTGATAATGCCATCCTTGACATCTTGTTTATTCGGTAAGCCCAAATGTTCTTTCGGTGTGACATAGCAAAGCATCGCCGTGCCATACCAGCCAATCTGCGCCGCGCCAATGGCAGAGGTAATATGGTCATATCCGGGCGCAATGTCGGTGGTTAGCGGCCCAAGCGTATAGAAGGGGGCTTCGTCACACCAGTCTAATTGCTTGTCCATATTCTCTTTAATCATCTGCATCGGCACATGGCCTGGCCCCTCAATCATGACCTGCACATCATGTTGCCAAGCAATTTGGGTTAGCTCGCCAAGCGTTTTTAATTCACCAAGCTGGGCGTCATCATTCGCGTCCCAAACCGAGCCGGGTCGCAGGCCATCGCCAAGAGAAAAAGCCACATCATATTGTTTCATGATTTCGCAAATATCTTCAAAATGCGTATAGAGGAAGTTTTCCTTATGATGCGCTAAGCACCATTTGGCCATAATCGAGCCGCCGCGCGACACAATGCCCGTCATGCGATTGGCAGTCATGGGGACATAGCGCAGCAAAACGCCTGCATGAATGGTGAAATAATCAACCCCTTGCTCGGCTTGTTCAATCAGCGTGTCTTTGAAAATTTCCCATGTTAAATCTTCCGCCTTGCCGTTTACTTTTTCTAAAGCCTGATAAATCGGCACTGTGCCAATCGGAACAGGGGCGTTACGGATAATCCATTCGCGGGTTTCATGAATATGCTTACCCGTCGATAAATCCATAATCGTGTCGGCGCCCCAGCGAATGCCCCATGTCATTTTATCGACTTCTTCACCAATTGAGGATGACACGGCTGAATTGCCAATATTACCGTTAATTTTCACCAAGAAATTACGGCCAATAATCATAGGCTCACTCTCGGGGTGATTAATATTATTCGGAATAATCGCACGCCCTGATGCCACTTCGTCGCGCACAAATTCAGGGGTAATCGTCTCTGGAATATGCGCACCAAAACTTTCACCTGCATGTTGTGCGGTCATCATTTTTGCCATACGCGCGCCACGTTCACCAGTGGCGGCCAGACTTTCAAGATAAGCGGCGCGATTTTGATTTTCACGAATGGCAATATATTCCATTTCAGGTGTGATAATGCCCTGACGCGCATAATGCATTTGCGTCACATTTTTGCCCGGCTTGGCACAACGCGGCGTGCGCTGCAGGTCAAAGCGTAACGAGGCAAGCTTTTCATCAGCCAGCCGCTCTTGTCCATATTCACTGGTCGGTCCCTTCAACATCTGCGTGTCGTCGCGCTCTTCAATCCATTTTTGGCGCAGCGCGGGCAGGCCTTTACGAATATCAATCTGCGCATCTGGGTCAGTATAAGGCCCTGATGTATCATAAACATAAATTGGCGGGTTTTCTTCATCCTGACCGCCATTATTGACCATATCTGTCGGGGTGCTGTCTTGTGAGATTTTACGCATGGGAACACGTATATCGTCCCGTGAGCCTTGCACATAAACTTTTTCGCTATTGGGAAGCGGGTTGATGGCGGCCGTATCTACATGGGCTTTTTGTGATGAAAAATCTTTAGCGTGCGACATGCTTTCCTCTTTTAAAAAATTGAAATTTACGGAAACTTAGGCAGAGAGTGATTTGTCGCGAAACAAAGAACGCTCCCTGCGGCGGCATGACCCGTAAACAGGTTCGAAGGGTGTCATCTCACCGATAAACTGCACCGGACCCCTGCGTGACTTTAATTTAGGTTATCCGAACGGGGAGGGCAAGAAGACTCTTTCTTGTTGCAGGAGATTGTTAGCTTTGCCATTGTGCATAAAAGGAGATTTTTGGTGCTGAAAGAATTGTTTTTTGTGGATAAGGGTCGCGTGGCCTGCCCGATATATCTGGTGACCCGTGAGGGGCTTTCACAATGGTGCGAGCAATATGCAGGCCGCCAAGCGCAATGGGTGCAGCAAAATGGTTTTGTCGCTGAACGTGGCTCTGTCTTAATGGTGCCAGATAAAAGCGGTCATGTAGAGGCTGTGCTGGTTGGACAGGGCAAGTCGGTTGATTATTGGAGTTTGGGCAATCTGGTAGAAAAATTGCCTGAAGCTATTTACCGTTTGGCCAATCCGCCAGAGCCAAAACAATTCCAAATCGCCGCTTTGGCCTGGGGGTTGGGGTGTTATCGTTTTGATAAATATAAGAAATCTCAAACAGAGCGAAGTTATCCGTCTTTGGTTGTTCCAAAAGAGTTTGCGCTCGCGCGTCTCTGCGCCCAAATTGAGGGTGTGTTTCTTGCTCGTGATTTAATCAACACCCCTGCTAATGATATGGGGCCAGAGGCGTTAGAGGCAGCCGCGCGTAATTTGGCCGAAAAGTTTAAGGCTGACTTTCACAGTATTATTGGCGACGACCTGCTGGCGCAGGATTATCCGCTTATTCATGCAGTTGGTCGTGCGGCGCCACAAGCGCCTCGGTTTATCGAAATCAATTGGGGCGAGACCAGCCACCCTTGTGTGACGCTTGTTGGCAAAGGTGTTTGTTTTGACTCAGGCGGGTTAAACCTGAAGCCTGGCAATTCAATGGAGTTGATGAAAAAAGATATGGGTGGCGCTGCTTGTGTGCTGGGTCTGGCTCATATTTTAATGACGCTCCAATTGCCAATTTGTCTGCGCGTATTAATTGGTGCGGTTGAAAACGCGATTGGGGAAAACGCGTTTCGGCCAGGCGATATTTTACCAAGCCGTAAAAAATTGCATGTCGAGATTGGCAATACAGATGCCGAGGGGCGGCTGGTGCTGGCAGATTTGCTAACAGCGGCACAAGAGCAACCAGTGGATTTATTGATTGATATGGCAACGCTGACAGGCGCGGCTCGCGTGGCTTTGGGGCCTGAAATCGCACCATTCTATACCCCGCAGGATGATATCGCCAATGAATTGGCAAGTTTGTCTATGCAAATTGATGACCCAATGTGGCGCATGCCGCTTTGGGCGGGCTATGATGGTTGGCTCAGTAGCAAAAATGCGGATTTGAATAATATTTCCTCAGGGCCTTTTGCAGGGTCTATCACTGCCGCCCTATTTTTAAATCGGTTTGTGGACACCCAAAACTGGATTCATTGCGATGTCTATGGCTGGCATGCTAAGCCGCGTCCTGCGCGCCCAGTGGGTGGAGAGGGTACGGCCATTCGCGCTTTGTTTCATTTGATTGAGGCACGCTATGGCGACTGAGCGCAAAATATCTGCAACCCCAAAGCCTGACCCACGCCTTAACCCATGGCGCGATGATTTGGCGGCGGCTTATTTGCGCGGTGAAGTGGAGGCCCCGAAATATGTTGAAGGCAAAGATATGATGGTCACCAGCCCCGTCGTGGCCTTGCGTCGGAGTCCTGCTAATGGGGCCGTCATGGATACGCAATTGCTGCATGGTGAGGTTTTTCGCGTCTATGAAAAGAAAAAAGGCTGGGCATGGGGGCAATCACAAATGGATGATTATGTTGGTTATGTGTTGCTTTCTGAACTCTCTGAACCCATAGAAACCGATATGGTGGTTAGCCGCTTGCGCAGTTTTGTTTATGAAAGCGATGATATTAAATCGCGACCTCTTATGGCTTTATCTATGGGCGCGCGGGTCAAAATGATTAGTAAAAAGGGTCGCTTCATTCATATTGACGGTGATGGTTGGATGATTGCAGATGATCTTGCTTATCAATCGGTCTCAGCACCAGATTTTGTGGAAATTGCAGAAATGTTTCTCAATGTGCCGTATTTATGGGGCGGGCGCGAGAGTTTAGGGTTGGATTGCTCGGCTTTGATACAAATCGCCCTTCAGCGCGCGGGCGTGAGTTGTCCGCGTGACACGGATATGCAAGAGCGGGTTTTGGGCGACTCAATTGACTGGCCCAACAAAGCTTTAAAACGCGGTGATTTGGTGTTTTGGAAAGGTCATATTGGCGTCATGCAAGATGACCAAAACTTACTGCATGCCAATGCAACGCATATGCGGGTTGTTTCAGAAAATTTTGCCGCTGCCTGTGCGCGTATTGCTGAAACCGATGGGCCGGTCACTTCCGTGCGGCGGCTATCTTAATTTTTAATCCAGATCAAAGGCGGCGGCGATGAGCTGCTTGGTATAATGCGTTTGCGGGTTGTGAAAGACATCATCGCAGCTGCCTTGCTCTACAATTACCCCATCTTTCATAACCAAAACACGATGCGATAGGGCTTTCACGATTTTTAAGTCATGGCTGATAAAAACATATGCCATATTGCGTCTTTTTTGTAATTTACGTAAAAGCTCGACAATCTGGGCTTGTACAGAGCGGTCCAGCGCGCTGGTGGGCTCGTCAAGCACCAGCACATCAGGTTTTAAAATCACCGCACGCGCAATCGCAATGCGCTGGCGCTGGCCACCTGAAAATTCATGTGGGTATCGATTGGCCATGCTTGGTTTAAGCCCAACATCACTCAAAACTTCGCTTACAGCGACATCCCGTTCAGTTTTTGAGAGTTTAGGTGCATGTATTTCTAGTCCTTCTGCGATAATTTCACCAACACTCATGCGGGGCGATAGCGCGCCATAAGGGTCTTGAAAAACAATTTGCATGTGCTGGCGATAGGGTTTCATTTGGCTGCTTGTGAAACCACTTAAATCAGTATCGTTAAAGACAATTTGCCCATTGGCTTTTTGTAATTTTAATAATGCCCGCCCCAATGTTGTTTTGCCTGAGCCACTTTCTCCAACAATGCCAACTGTTTCACCAGCTTTCAAACTCAGGCTCGCTTCATTGACGGCTTTGACATAATCATGCGTGCGCTGAAAAAACCCTTTTTTAATTGGGAAATGCACTTTGATGTTTTGCGCTTCAAGCACTGTTTGAGCGGTGGTGTTTTCAAGTGGGGTCGCATGACCTGTCGGCTCGGCATTAATCAGGCTTTGTGTGTAAGCATGTTGCGGATTGGCAAACAGCGCAGCACAGCTATTTTGTTCAATAATTTCACCGTCTTTCATAACGCAAATTTTATCCGCCATATATTTCACCACCCCTAAATCATGAGTGATGAGCAGCAAAGCCATGCCTGTTTCGGCCTGTAGTTCCTTTAGCAGGTCAAGAATTTGTTTTTGAACAGTCACATCAAGCGCGGTGGTGGGTTCATCAGCAATCAATAATTTGGGTTGATTGGCCAGCGCCATCGCAATCATCACGCGTTGGCGTTGCCCGCCTGATAGTTCATGCGGCAAGGCAGATAAGCGGTTTTCAGCATGCGGAATGCCAACGCGGGTAAGCAAGCGTATAATTTCATCACGGCATTTGTCCCCGCTCAAACCACGATGTAATTCTAAAATTTCTCCGATTTGTTTTTCAATTGAATGAAGCGGGTTTAATGAGCTCATTGGCTCTTGAAAAATCATCGCAATATCATTGCCCCGAATGGCTCGTAATTGTGCGTCATCAGCATTGAGCAATTCTTGGCCGTTGAAAAATATTTCCCCCCTGTCATGGAAAGCGGTTGGATAGGGAAGCAGTTTTAAAATAGATAAGGCGGTGACGGATTTACCTGACCCGCTCTCCCCAACAAGGCCGACTGTCTCGCCAGCCGCAATTGAAAAATTGGCATGATAAACCGCCGTTTGTGGCCCGTCATATGTGTTAAAGCCAACTGATAGGTTTTTGACCTCAAGGAGATTTTGTCCGGATATTGTGCTCATGAACGCCCCTCACTTTTTCGAGGGTCAAAAGCATCGCGCACCCCCTCACCAATAAACACCAAAAGAGACAGCATGACAGCGATTGTGATAAAGCCAGAAAACCCAAGCCATGGGGCTTGTAAATTGGCTTTGCCTTGTGCCAGCAATTCGCCGAGAGACGGCGAACCAGGCGGCAAGCCAAAGCCTAAAAAGTCTAATGAGGTTAAAGTGGTGATGGAGGCATTGAGGATAAAGGGGAGAAATGTCAGTGTGGCAACCATTGCATTGGGCAATATATGGCGCCACATTAACACAATATTGCTGACCCCAAGTGCGCGGGCCGCTTGCACATATTCAAAATTGCGGGCGCGTAAAAACTCTGCCCGCACAACGCCAACCAAGGCGACCCATGAAAATAAAAGCAAAATGCCTAGTAATATCCAGAAGCTTGGTTCAATAATTGCCGCAATGATGATGAGAAGATAAAGCGAGGGTACGCTTGTCCAGATTTCTATAAATCTTTGGGTAAGTAGGTCTGTCCAGCCGCCAAAAAAACCCTGCACGGCGCCAATCGCGATACCGATGAGAGAGGAAAAAATGGTCAGGGTCAGCCCGAATAAAACCGATATTCGAAAGCCATAAATAATGCGCGCCAAAACATCGCGGCCCTGATCATCTGTGCCAAGCCAATTTTCTGCACTGGGCGGGGCGGGGGCGGCGACGGCAAGATTAAGATTAATTGTGTTATGCCCATAGCGTATGAGCGGCCATAACATCCAGCCCTTTTCCTCAATTAGTTCAATCACATATGGATCGCGATAATCGGCCTCTGTTTCAAAATCTCCACCAAAAACCGTCTCCGGATAGGTTTGAAAAACTGGCGTATAATAAGAACCGTCATATTGTATAATAAGTGGCTTATCATTAGCGATAAGCTCGGCAAATAAGGATAGAATGAAAAGGCTCAGAAATATCCACAATGATAGGTAACCACGCTTATTGGCTTTGAAATTATGCCAGCGTCTTTGGTTGATGGGCGAAAGGCTGGGTATGAGAGCATTGAGAAAACGAAACATCTATCAATTCTCCCGACTGTCAAAATCAATACGTGGGTCAACCAACATATAGCTTATGTCCGAGATTAATGTGATAACCAGTCCCATAAGGCCAAAAATATAAAGCGAGGCAAACACAACCGGATAGTCGCGATTGATAATGGACTCATAGGAAAGCAGCCCTAAGCCATCGAGAGAGAAAATTGTTTCAATCAAGAGAGAGCCTGTAAAAAACGCGCCGATAAAAGCGCCAGGAAAACCTGCAACAACAATCAACATGGCATTACGAAATACGTGACCATAAAGCACGCGGCGCTCGGTCAGACCTTTGGCGCGCGCCGTAGTGACATATTGTTTGGAAATTTCATCTAAGAATGAATTTTTTGTTAAAAGTGTTGTGGTCGCAAATGAGCCAATGGTTAACGCCAGAACAGGCAAAAATATATGCCACAGATAATCAAGAATTTTGCCAGCGAGGGATAAATCCTGAAAATTTTCTGAAATCAAACCGCGCAGAGGGAAAATATCAAAATAGCTACCGCCAGCGAAGAGGACAATTAACAGCACAGCAAATAAAAATCCAGGTATCGCATAGGCGACAATAATCAGCCCCGAACTCCAAACATCAAAAGCCATGCCATGCCGGCGTGCCTTGGCAATACCAAGTGGGATAGAAATTAGATAGGTGAAAAGCGTTGTCCAAAGCCCGAGCGAAATAGATACTGGCAGTTTTTCGCCAATAAGCTGCAGCACTGGCACATCGCGATAATAGCTGTTGCCAAAGTCAAAACGGGCATAATCCCCCATCATTTTGATAAACCGCTCATGTGCGGGCTTATCAAAACCAAATTGCTTTTCTAATTCGGCGATAAATTCTGGGTCTAACCCTTGTGCGCCGCGATATTTACTCGCACCACCTTCAAAGCTTTGGCTGCCTTGCATGTCTTTGCCACCGCCTGCAAAACGCGAGGTGGCGCTGGCATCATGGCCTTGTAATTGCGCGACAATGCGCTCAATCGGCCCGCCTGGCGCAAATTGAATAATGACAAAACTGAGCAACATGATGCCGATTATTGTTGGCACCATCAGCATAAGTCGACGTAAAATATAGGCTGCCATCTGGTCCGATACTCTCCATATCCAGTGCCTTGATTTGCCTGTTCATGCGAACAAACAATGCCGAATAACACCAGCAGGCTTAAGAAGCTGATTTAGCAAAGCCTAATATGGGTTGCAAGTCGAGAGCAAGCCGCAATTTATAAAAATAAAGGGAAATGAGGCGTTTTATTCTTCTGGTGACATATCCCCGCCATTTTCCATATCCCCATCAGAAGACATTTCTTCTGTGGCAAGCGGATTAGGGAAACCAATTTCTTTAGCTGTTTCAGTTTGGCTGAACACCAAAAGAGCCAGAATAAGTAAAACAATAATAATGATGACATTGCGTGTCATAGGAATCTCCTTGTTGTTTTTATTGTTCATTCCATCAAACAACTTCAGCCTAGTCTAAGAAAAGCCGTTTGTATAGCCCTTAGCGGGTTTGTTCTGAATTTTCCTGTTCAGACCACCAAATATCGGGGAAACCATGCGCATAGGGCGGAAGTGGCTTGGGATGGGCAAGAGGGCGCCAATAAGCCAGTCGGTGATTGGCGATATGCCAATGTGGGACGACATAAAAATTCCATAAAAGCACGCGGTCAAGTGCGCGCGTGGCGGTAATTTGCGCCTCCCGATCTTTGGCAAAAATAATCTCTTCAATCAAGGCATCAATGGCGGGGTTTTGAATACCGATATAATTACGCCCGCCTTGCCTTGTGGCGCTGTCAGACCCCCAATAATTTCGCTGCTCATTGCCAGGCGAGAGAGATTGTCCGAATGAGCTGACGATAATATCAAAATCATAATCCAAGAGGCGGTTTTGATATTGGGTCACATCAATCAGGCGAATAGAGGCTTCAATGCCAAGCTTACGCAGATTTTGGATATATGGCGCGACAATGCGCTCAAAAGCAGCCTGCACCAGCAAAAATTCAACTTTGAAAACCTGCCCGTCGCGCATCAGCTTGCCATTTTGAACTTGCCAGCCAGCCTCAGCGAGCCGCTTTTTGGCATGACGCAGATTTTGTCGCATATCGCTGGTCTTAAGATTAACTGGATTTTGATAGGGGGTGGTAAAAACCTGTGCTGGAATTTGCTCTTTTAACGGGTTCAGAAGCGCTAATTCAGCCGCAGACGGCAGACCTTGTGCGGCTAATTCAGTATTATCAAAATAGCTATCCGTGCGTTTATATTGCCCATAAAACAAAGTTTTATTGGCCCATTCAAAATCAAAAGCATAGGTCAGAGCTTCACGAACCCGAATGTCTTGAAACAGCTCGCGTCGTTGGTTCAGCACAAATCCCTGCATGCCTTGTGTGTTGCCGTTAAGAGGTGTGATTTGTATCATCTCCCCATTTTTCACCGCCGGAATATCATAGCCCGTCGCCCAGCGCTTTGAGTTATTTTCGAGCTGAAAGTCTAAATTACCTGCTTTGAAAGCTTCAAAGGCGACGGTTAAATCGCCAAAATAATCAAACCGAATCTGGTCAAAATTATAATGGCCTTTATTGACATTTAAATCGCGCGCCCAGTAATCGGGCACTCGGGCAAATGTGACTTGTCGTCCGGCCTCAAATTTTTCAATTTTATAGGGACCAGAACCAAGCGGTGGCTCAAGCGTGGTTTTGCTCATATCGCGCCCATTACTGGTCCAATAATGTTTTGGCAGAACAGGCAATTGCCCCACAATTTGAGGCAATTCGCGATTGCCAGTTACCCGAAAATGAAAGGTAACCTCATCAGGGGTTTGGCTTGTGACCTTTTCAACATCGCCATAATAAGCCGCATAAAACGGGTGATTTGCCATGAGCGTTTGGAATGTCCAAACCACATCATCCGCATCGATTGGGTGGCCATCATGGAAACGCGCTTTTGGGTTAAGACGAAATTGCACATGTGAAAAATCATCTGCATAGCTGATGGATTGCGCCACCAGACCATATTGGCTATTGGGTTCATCAAGGCTGGATTTTGTCAGCGTATCATAAATCAAGTTGAGCTGGTCAGCGACAGAGCCTTTTATAATATATGGGTTAAAGCTGTCATAGCGGCCAAAAGCGGCGAGCTTAACCGTGCCTCCTTTTGGTGCATCGGGGCGAACATAATCAAAATGCGTAAAACTGGCTGGATATTTTGGTTGACCAAAAAGCGATAGGGCGTGTTTTTGTGTTGGCGCGTCAGCTTGTGCCAAACCAGATGTGAAAACCAGAAAAAGTGAAATAAAAAAAATCTTAAAATGATACATGAGCTTAATGAAGCAAAGCCCGCCGCATAATTCAATAGAACAATGAAGCGGGCTTAAAAGATTTAATATGGCTGATGCGTTACGCCAATAGTGTTTATTCACTCAATGGTGCGGGCGTGTCGGCATTTTCTCGCAAATAAGCAATGATGTTGGCGCGGTCACTTGGCTTTCTCAAACCTGCAAATGCCATTTTTGTGCCTTTGGCATATTTTTTAGGGTTTTCGAGAAAGCCGTTTAATGCCTCATAATTCCAAACGCCATCAATTTGATTAAGTGTGTCTGAATAGGTAAAGCCCGCCACTGCGCCAATATCGCTATTCACAATACCATATAGGGCGGGCCCAACTTTATTGGCACCACCTTTTTCAAAAGCATGGCAGCTCACACATTTTTTTGCGACTTTTAAGCCCTTTTCAGCAGAGGCTGTTTGAAGCAATGTGCGGATATCCACCTCAGCCACACCCTCAATCGCGGCATCGGTTGGCGCGCCTGCCAATTCAACACCCTCAACAACATATGCTTGCGGGTTAGCGGGTTCGACATGGAAAAGCACATCACCCAAATTTTGAATTCCGATATATACCAGCAATGTGAACAACACCGCGCCAGCAATTTTATTTAGTTCAAATCCATCCATTATCAGTCTGCCCTATTGTTCCGACACTCATTTTGGCAATTTAATACCTTATTTAATTACCTGCAATCTACCCTTTTTCAGCGTTCAAAAACTTGCGGCGAAGCGTCGCATAAGGCACTTATAAGCAAATTTTTGTGCATTTGTTAGTTTTTTGTTTCATTCAAACTCTGCGGGTGTCAAAAACAAACAAATAGCCTATGATAGTGCCAAAGGAGTAAGTTGTGGCAGAACCAATCATTATCATACCCGCACGTCTGGCTTCCATGCGCCTACCAGATAAGCCTTTATTGGATATTGGCGGCGCGCCAATGATTGTGCGTGTCTGGGAGCGTGCCTGCGCGGCCAATTGTGGTCGGGTTGTGGTCGCGGCAGGGGATAAGCAAATATATGATGTGGTGGTTGCAGCCGGCGGCGAAGCGGTCATGACGGATGCTGATTTGCCCTCTGGTTCTGACCGCATTTATCAGGCTTTGCAAAGGGTGGATGCAGATGGCCAGCATGATACCATCATCAATCTGCAAGGTGATTTGCCGAATTTAATGCCCAGTATGATTACAGATGTTGAGCAGGCATTGATGGCAGGTGGTGATATGGCGTCTTTGGTCGCAGAAATAACCGACCCGTCAGAATATGAAGACCCGAATTGTGTGAAAGCTGTCATTAGTTGGCAAGACACAACAGCCCGTCTTGGTCGCGCCTTATATTTCACGCGCGCCACAGCGCCTTATGGTGAGGGGCCTTTATATCATCATATCGGGATTTATGCCTATCAACGCCAAAGCCTAGCGCGTTTTGTGAGCTTGCCACCGTCTGAACTTGAAAAACGCGAGCGACTTGAACAATTGCGTGCTTTAGAAGCGGGTATGGTGATACAAATGGCGCGGGTGGATGCAGTCCCATTAGGGGTAGATACGCCTGCAGATCTTGAAAAGGCGCGCGCCTATTTTAACGCAGAAACGGTGGAAAGGGAGCTATCATGAACCAAGAAGATACAAAAAATAATGACCCGCAAAACACCATTGCTTTTCAAGGTGAGCTTGGGGCGAATTCACATATTGCCTGCAACACGGTTTATCCGGAAATGGCAGTTTTACCCTGCACGACTTTTGAGGGCGCGTTTCGGGCTGTACAATCTGGGCGTGCGGCATTGGCCATGATGCCAGTTGAAAATACTGTGGCTGGCCGTGTTGCAGATATTCACCGTCTCTTGCCTGGTTCTGGTTTGTTTGTGATTGGCGAGCATTTTATGCGCGTAAGTCACGCTTTACTGGGTGTGCCATCGGCTAAAATTGACGATATTAAGTTTATTCACAGCCATGAAATGGCGCTGGGCCAATGTCGTCATGAGATTAATGCATTGGGTGCTGAGCCTGTGATTGCGGCGGATACGGCTGGGTCTGCGCGTGAAATTGCTGAAAAAGGCGACCCCAATCATGCCGCGATTGCTACTGAATTAGCCGCCGATATTTATGGCTTGCAGGTGATGAAAAGCGGCATTGAAGATGCTGGCCACAACACCACGCGGTTTTTGGTAATGTCGCAAACGCCAGACGATGCAGACCCTGATGAAGAAAATGTGGTGACAAGTTTCATTTTCCGTGTGCGCAATGTACCTGCCGCGCTTTATAAGGCTTTAGGTGGGTTTGCAAGCAATGGGATTAATATGACCAAGCTTGAGAGCTATCAGATTGAAGGCAGTTTTCAGGCCACCATGTTTTATGCCGATATTGAAGGACACCCCGAAACCGAGTCGGTGCGCTTGGCGATGGAGGAGCTGAATTTTTTCTGCTCTGAAGTCACTGTGCTTGGGGTTTATAAAGCCGCAGATTTTCGACGCGGCTAGCGGCAACTTTAAACCGAAACTTTATCTTCTATAAAAGCTTTAATCAGCTGATGCGCAATCGCCATAGCAGGCGGCACCATAAATTGTCCTTGTTCGCCAGTGCTTTGCTGGTCAATCGCATCTTGGAGTTCGGCTTTGGTGAACCAGCGTGCTTCGGACAGCTCTTTTTCATCAACTAAAAACTCTGCATTTGTCACGCGGGCATGACAGCCAATCATCAGCGAGGCCGGAAAAGGCCAAGGCTGGGTTGCGTGATAATGAACCGCGTTCACAGTTAAGCCTGCTTCCTCCATTGTTTCGCGGGCAACAGCCTCTTCAATGGTTTCGCCGGGTTCCATAAAGCCAGCCAGCGCTGAAAATAAATTATCGGGCCAGCCCGCTTGGCGCCCAAGCAGGCATTTATTGTCAAAAATCGGCACCATAATGACCACCGGATCCGTTCGTGGAAAATGCTCTGCTGAACAGTCGGGGCATTGGCGTTTATAACCTGCCTCCCGCATATCGGTGGGGGCGCCACATCGGGCGCAATGCGGGTGCGTATTGTGCCATTCAGCAAGGCCTTTGGCTTGGGCTAAAATGGCAAGTTCACCAGCGGGTAAATCAGCCACCATAGCGAGGGCGCGTAAATTCTCAAAAGCCCCACCTGCCTGCATCAGTGCGTTTATGCCAGCATGCGTGTCGGGCTGGTCAAGGGTGCTGATATCCAAACAAAAACGCGGTGCCTGATTGCGGTTTAGCCCCAAAAAAATGAGTTCATGCGGCGTATGCGGAGATAATAAATCAGCCAAGGCTGCTTGGGGTAACCAGGCAATATCACGTCCTGCACCAGCTTTGGCTTCGGGTAAAATAAACGGCTCGCCACGCCATATCAGCATAATTAATGTTTCTGGAGCTTTTAATTGCTCAGCAATCCATTCTGGGCTAGTGCGCAAATGGCCAGCCCGATCAAGCGGGTTATTGGCAAAAATAGTGGGGCGGGGCTCAAGGCTCATAACGACTCCAAACAATAAAAACATATATTATCCACATATCGCGAATTTTGCTTTAGGAAAATAATAATTTAGGGATGCCGAAAGCTAAAAACTTGCTATATTAACCCTTGAGAGGTTGGCGGCAGACGTGTCCCTCGCCAATCGGGTCAGGTCCGGAAGGAAGCAGCCCTAACGAGACCGGCGCGGGTTGCCTGTCCAGCCTCTCACCGCATGGCAAGATCAAGCCCGTATAAAATGATGATAGACATGTTTTGATTATCGGCGCTTCATGGCTTCAGAATCAGGCTAGGTTTTTTATATGTCTACAGATGAACATTCAGAACAAATAGAAGCGCAAGACACGCCAGCCCCTGTGGAAATCACAGAGGATGCGCCTGGTTTTGATATGCTCAATGACGCAGATGCCGAAAATAATGTGCAGCCTGACAAGGCCTATACAGTTCTGGCGCGCAAATATCGTCCAACTAATTTCGATGATTTGATTGGCCAGCAAGCCATGGTGCGGACGCTGTCCAATGCGTTTGAAAGTGGACGCATTGCCCATGCCTTTATGCTCACTGGGGTGCGCGGGGTTGGCAAAACCACAACGGCTCGCATTCTCGCGCGCGCTTTAAATTATCAAACCGACACGATTGACCAGCCAAATATCAATTTGCAAGAGCCGGGCGTGCATTGTGACGATATTATGAAAGGGCGGCATGTCGATATTATTGAAATGGACGCGGCGTCACGCACAGGGATTGATGATATTCGCGAAATTATTGAAAGCGTGCGTTATGCGCCAGGCTCGGCGCGTTATAAAGTCTATATTATTGACGAAGTGCATATGCTGTCTAAAGCCGCGTTTAACGGCCTTTTGAAAACCCTTGAAGAGCCGCCCGAGCATGTGAAATTTATTTTTGCGACAACTGAAATTCGCAAAGTCCCCATCACTGTTTTATCGCGTTGCCAGCGTTTTGATTTGCGCCGTCTTAATCAGGACGAAACAGTGGCATTGCTGGATAAAGTGTGTCAGGCAGAAAATGTCGAAATGCCTGCAGAAGCCTTGTCTTTAATTGCCCGTGTGGCAGAGGGGTCGGCGCGTGATGCGCTTTCGCTTTTGGATCGTAGTTTTGCGCATCAAAGCAATGCTGGCGCGGCACTAGAAATTGAAGAATTGCGCAATATGCTCGGCCTTGCTGACCGTGGACGCATGTTTGATTTGTTTGACCATTTAATGCGCGGCGATATTGCCAAAGCACTAGATGAGTTTTCTGAGCAATTTAACTTAGGGGCTGACCCGGTTGCGGTTTTAACTGATTTGATTGAACTGACTCATTGGTTGACGCGTCTAAAATATGTGCCTGCCGCCATGGAAGATATCACCATTGCTGAAAGCCAAAGAAAACGCGGGCATGATACGGCTGAGGCTATATCTGTTCGGCTGTTGTCGCGGACATGGCAGGTTTTACTCAAAGGGCATGCCGAAACATTGGTGGCGCCAAATCCAAAGGCGGCGGCGGAAATGGTTTTGATAAGGCTGGCGCATTTGGCTGACATGCCCTCGCCAGAAGAGCTTTTGAAGCAATGGGATGACGCATCGCCGCAACCGACATCGGGCAATGATAGCGGGAAAGGGGCTGCCCCTGCAGGCATGCAAACAGACACTACGCCTGTGTCAGCGTCTTCTCAACCACGAACGCCTGCCAGCAATCAAGCCAGCCACTCAGGTCAAGCAAATGCGATGATGGCGCCAGAGCCAGCCACGACAAGTGCGCCAGATACGGATATTAAAATTGGGAGCTTTGAACAGCTAATTGATTTGGCTGCAAAAATGCGCGACATACGCTTAAAGCATGCATTGGAAAGTGGCGCGCATCTGGTGCGGTTTGAGCCTGCCAGTCAAGCGCGGGGCGGGGTGATTGAGCTGCGCCTTGTTGATGGGCAGGAAGATTTTTCGCGTGACTTAAGTCGTAAATTACAAGAATGGACGCAGCAGCGCTGGATGGTCAGCTTGTCCCAGCAGCAAGGGGCCGCGACGATGAAGCAGGTGGCTCTGAATGAAGCTGAACAGCGTTTGGCGCTGGCTGAACAAGACGCAATGGTCAAGCAAGCAAAAAAACTTTGGCAAGATGCAGAAATTATCGCTGTAACAGATATGAGTGATGAGTTTTTGCCAATCGAACCATCTGAACATGATGATGATACAAATCCGGACGAGGCATAAGCGTTAATGTATGGCCCCGAGATTGATCAGCTGATTAAATTATTAAGCCGCTTGCCAGGTCTTGGCCCGCGTTCGGCGCGACGGGCTGTGTTGCAACTTATCCGAAAACGCGAAACGCTTTTATTGCCATTAACCGATGCCTTAGCTGTGGCGCGGGATAAAATTGTGACATGTGAACAATGCGGGTCTATTGATACGCAATCGCCTTGTGCGATTTGTGCTGACCCGCGCCGCGATGTGTCGGTTTTATGTGTGGTTGAAGATGTTGCGGATTTATGGGCATTGGAGCGGGCGCAGGCGATTAAAGGCCATTACCATGTTTTGGGCGGTATTTTGTCGGCTCTTGATGGGGTGGGTCCAGAAGATTTAAATCTGGCTAGCCTGCTGGATAAATGCCGCAAAGGCGAGATAAAAGAAGTTATTTTAGCGATGAATGCCACAGTCGAAGGCCAATCCACCGCGCATTATATTATGGATATGTTATCGCAATATGAGATTAAAGTTACGCGATTGGCGCATGGAGTTCCGGTGGGGGGTGAGCTTGATTATCTTGATGATGGCACTTTAGCGGCGGCGATGAATTCACGCCGAGAAATTTAAAAAAACTCAATCACTCTCAATCACCCAATAAATTTGTTTGTGATATTTCTGATGTTTCCTCATCCGCCAATTCCAACGCTGTAATGCGTGCCCCGCGTGAGTCAATTTTACGCGTTGATGTTTCAATTTGTTCAATATCTTTATTGGCCTGTGAAAAATGCGTTTTCAGCTTATCTACTCTTTCGCCTAAGCGCGAAATATCTTCCATTAAAACCGCCACCTCTTTTTGAATAAGACCAGCCTGCTCGCGCATTTTGACATCACGCATAATGGCGCGCACTGTGTTTAGCGTCAGCGACATGGTGTTGGGTGAGACGGGGTAAACCCGCAAAGCACGGCACTTTTCAATCATTTCCGGTAGGCTGAGATGAAGTTCTGAAAACACACTTTCAGATGGAAGAAACATTAAAGCGGCGTCGGCTGTTTCGCCAGAAATTATATATTTTTCTGCAATATCTTGGGCATGTTTGAGCGTGTCGCGGCCAAGCTGTTTAAGGGCTTCTCTTTTTTCATTTGGGTCTTCAGCGCTGGCAAAGCGCTTAAAGGCCTCAAGTGGAAATTTACTATCCACCACAACAGGGCCAGGTGGATTAGGCAGACGAATCAGGCAATCCGCGCGTTTGCCATTGGATAGAGTGTGCTGCAGGGCAAAAGCACTATCAGGCAAGCCATCTTGAACAATGTCTGAAAGTTGTGTTTCTCCAAACGCACCGCGCGCTTGCTTATTATTAAGAATATTCTGTAAATCAACCACCTGTTCTGACAAAGCGGTAATCTGGCTTTGCGCCCGGTCAATTGTGGCCAGTCTTTCGCCTAGCGCTTTGAGAGTTTTCTCCGTGTTATCGCCAGTTTGTTTTAAATTCTCGCCAACATTTTTAGAAACCGTGTCCAATCTTTCAGCTAAATTACGGTTTAGCTGGCCTCGTGCGACTTCTTGTGCTTCGGCAAAACTGGTCATGCGGCCTGCCAGCTCACTTTGTTGGCGGTTAATCTCGGCCAAGAGGTTTTGCATTTGCTCTTGCTGGGCATGGTCTTTACCCCCTGTGTTTGATTTGAACCAAAAAACCAAAATGGCCAGAACAACACCTGATGCAAAAGTGATGAATGTTGTGAGCATATCCATATTTTATCCTTTTATCGCGTCAGTTTTTTTCCAAATAAACGGAATTAACATATTCCCGCCTTTAAGGTGCTTGACGCCTTGCCCTTCAGGGCTTATCTCAAGATTATGACTGTTAGAGAAATTATATCAGTGCCAGACCCGCGTCTCAAAACAATTTCTCATCCTGTTGAGAAAGTAACAGATGAAACGCGCGCTTTAATGGACGATATGGTGGAAACCATGTATGCCGCCAATGGCATTGGCCTGGCTGCCATACAAATTGGTGTGCCAGAACGCATTATTGTGATGGATTTATCGCCATCAGATGATGCAGACGAAAACGACCGCTATGATTTGTCAGACTATGCGGCAGAGGGCGTACGGTTTTTCATTAATCCGGAAATCACTTGGGTTTCTGAGGAAACCAGCAACTACACTGAAGGTTGTCTTTCTGTGCCAGGATTTTATGACGATGTTGAGCGTCCTGCACAATGTCGGGTTCAATTTCTGGACTATGATGGCGCAGCGCAAGAAATCATGTGCGATGGGTTGCTGGCAACCTGTATCCAGCATGAAATGGACCATTTAAATGGGATTGTATTCCTCGACCATTTATCACGGCTGAAACGCGATCGCATTTTGGATAAAATGCGCAAAGTGAACAAGGGTAAGACTCGGTCTGCCTAATAATCGTAAAGGGGCAGGGGAAATGCGGATTATTTTCATGGGAACGCCCGATTTTTCGGTGCCTGCCTTAGAGCAGCTTCATGCTGCGGGGCATGAAATCTGCGCCGTCTATACACGACCGCCTGCCAAAAAAGGGCGCGGTATGGCGGAGCAAACCTCGCCCGTGCATCAAGCTGCTCTGGCGCTTGGCGTGCCTGTTTTAAACCCAACAAGTTTTAAATCAATGGAAGAGATTGACCAGTTGGCAGCGTTTAAAGCTGATTTATGTGTGGTGGTCGCTTATGGTTTAATTCTACCGCAGGCGGTTTTGGATATCCCGAAATATGGTTGTTGGAATATTCATGCATCGCTTTTGCCGCGATGGCGCGGGGCGGCGCCCATTCAACGCGCCATTATGGCTGGCGATGCGCAAACTGGCATTTGTATCATGCAAATGGAGGCGGGATTGGATACAGGTCCTGTCTTATTGGAACATAGTTTATCAATCCAGCTTTCTGATACAGCGCAAGACCTGCACGATAAATTAATGTTGCTCGGCGCGCAGGAGATTGTGAAAGCAGTTGAGATGAAGGACACATTAAAACCAAGACCGCAATCTGAGACAGGGGTGACCTATGCGGATAAAATCAGCAAACAGGAAGCGAAAATAGATTGGACACAATCCGCTCAAGAAATTTGTCAGCATATTCATGGGCTTTCCCCTTTTCCTGGCGCTTGGACCCAAGCGGATGAAACGCGGCTGAAAATTTTACAGGCTGAAATTGTTGCACTGGATGCAGATAAAGCGCATGTGCAAGCAGGCGAAGTGTTAGACGATATGGCGTTGATTGCCTGCGGGCAGGGGGCGATACGTCCAGTACGGCTGCAACGCGCAGGGAGGCCAGCTATGGCCTTATCGGATTTCCAGCGGGGCGCAGCTTTGAAAAAAGGGCTGGTTTTGGCATGACCCAACGTTTCAAGCTCATTATAGAATATGATGGCGCCCCGTTTTGTGGTTGGCAGAGTCAGGCTGAAAAATGCGGTGTTCAAGACGCGCTGTCAAAAGCGGTAAAAGGGTTTTGCGGGGAAGAGGTCACGGTTTACGGCGCCGGGAGAACCGATACGGGCGTGCATGCTTGCGGGCAGGTCGCGCATCTGGATATTGAGAAAGAAACCACTGCTGCAACCCTTAAAAAAGCATTAAATTATCATTTAAAACCCTTACCCGTTGCGATTTTGGACGCACAAGAGGTTGCGGCTGATTTTGATGCGCGCTTCAGTGCGCTAAAGCGGCATTATCTTTATCGGTTTATTGACCGACCCGCACCATTAACGCTTGAAAAAGGCCGTGCATGGTGGGTGCCAGTGGCGCTCAATCACACGCATATGCATGAAGCTGCGCAAGTTTTTTTGGGGCAGCATGATTTCACGACTTTTCGTTCTGTGCATTGTCAGTCTGCTTCGCCGGTGAAAACCATTGATGAAATATCAGTGACGCGGCGAGGGGCGGTGATTGAGTTGAAAGTTTCGGCACGTAGTTTTTTGCACCATCAAATCCGCTCTTTCGCCGGCACATTAAAAATGGTTGGTGAGGGGCGCTGGAGCCGTCAAGATGTCGTTGATGCTTTATCAGCCTGTGACCGCCATGCTTGCGCACCTGTGGCGCCGCCAGAAGGTTTATATTTCATGCAAGTGGATTATGCCGCGAAATAAGCGCCTAGAATACGGTTATATATTTCAGTTAGAGTTTCAATATCAGATGTTTGCACATGCTCATCAACCTGATGCATGGTTTGCCCGACCAGCCCGAATTCAACCACACGGCAATATTTGCTGATAAAGCGCGCATCAGATGTGCCGCCTGTTGTTGATAAATCCGCTTCGCGGCCTGTGACATCATGAATGGCTTGTGCAATCATGTCGGTCAAAGGGCCGGTTTCGGTTAAAAACGATTCGCCTGAATGGATAAGCTCTAACCTCATATCGCAGTCGTCGCGCTGGCTTTCTAATGTTTCTTCAATCCAGTTTGAAATTGTATCGCGCGTCCATAAGTCATTATAGCGAATATTAAATCGTGCCTGTGCGATAGCTGGTATCACATTGGTTGTGGCATTACCAACATCAAAACTTGTGACCTCAAGATTGCTCGGCTGAAAATGCTCCGAGCCTTCATCTATAGGTGTGTTTTGCAAAGCATTCATAAGACGCATTAAATGTGGCACTGGATTGTCAGCGCGGTCCGGATAGGCAACATGACCTTGCTTGCCTGTCACCGTCACAACACCATTGACACTGCCGCGCCGTCCAATTTTCACCATATCACCCATCTGTTTTGGATTGGTAGGTTCACCGACTAAGCAGTCATCAATAGTCTGGCCTTGCTCTTCAAGCCATTTGAGCATTTTAATTGTGCCATTAACTGATGGGCCTTCCTCATCGCCTGTAATGAGCAGGCTTATAGACCCTTTAATAGGGGTGTTGGCAATGACGCGTTCGGCTGCTGCGACAAAAGCCGCAATCGCGCCTTTCATATCTGCCGCACCACGCCCCCAAAGCGCACCGTCTTTAATTGTGCCAGCAAACGGGTCCTCTTGCCAAGCTTCGGCATCGCCAACTGGCACCACATCAGTATGGCCAGCAAAACAAAAATGCGGTGCGCCCGAGCCGTATCGGGCATAAAGATTATCTACCCGCGCCGTGCCGTCTTCTTCAAATGGCAGCCGCGTGCAATCAAAGCCCAGCGTTTCCAGAGCTTGTTGCAGCACATCCAATGCGCCCGCATCGCGTGGTGTCACAGATGGGCATCGGATAAGGTCAGCAGCAAAAGAGACGGGATTAATCGGCATTACTCACTCAATCACGTAATAATTCATTCACAGAAGTTTTAGCGCGTGTGCCTGCATCGACTGTTTTGACAATAACGGCGCAGGCAAGGCTTGGGCCGCCATTTTCTGATGGCAAACTACCTGGTACAACCACTGAATAAGGCGGCACTTCTCCGCGTGTGATGGCGCCAGTCGCGCGGTCAACAATTTTAGTCGAGGCTGAAATAAACACACCCATGGATAATACCGCGCCCTCGCGCACAATCACGCCTTCCGCGACTTCCGAACGCGCGCCAATAAAGCAATTATCTTCAATAATAGTTGGGTTTGCCTGTAATGGTTCTAATACGCCGCCAATGCCAGCCCCGCCGGACAGGTGAACATTTTTACCGATTTGCGCACATGAGCCAACAGTCGCCCATGTGTCAACCATTGTGCCGCTATCCACATAGGCACCCAAATTAACAAAGCTTGGCATTAGGACGACATTTGGCGCGATATAAGCACCCCGCCGCACAACGCAATTTGGCACCGCGCGAAAGCCTGCCTGAGAGAAGGCATCTGCATCCCAACCGTCAAATTTTGATGTTACTTTATCCCACCATTGCGCACCATCTGGCCCGCCAGTTTGGGTGGTCATATCATTCAGGCGGAAAGACAAAAGAACAGCCTTTTTCAGCCATTGGTTCACCTGCCAGTCATCGCCGTTTTTTTCAGCAACGCGCAGGCTACCATTATCTAGCCCCTGCATCGCCGCTTCCACAGCCATACGCACATCACCATCAGTTTGTGGCGTAATATCGCCTGGGTTTTCAAAAGCTTGATTGACGATATTTTCAATATTTGCAAGATCAGCGCTCATAAGCTGCTCCTTTATGTTTCAATTAGTTCTATCACGAAGTCTCTGCGCCGAAAACTAGCAATCATCTGCCCCGTGTCAACAAAAACTGACGGCTGATGCAGGTTTTCTGGCTAAATAAGGCTGCGTAAAAAAGGTTCAAGCGCGTCAACCACATGGTCAAATTCATATTTGTCCGATAATTCATGACTGATATGCGCATGCGGCGGCGCGCCTTCTTCGATTCTGGGGCGCACCCAAACAGTCTTCATACCCAAAGCCGCTGCAGGGGGAAGATTGCGCGCCATATCTTCAAAAAAAACAGATTTTTGCGGGTCAATTTTGAGCTGATTGACCATCGCATCATAAACTTGTGCTTGCGGTTTGGGGATATAATTCGCCGCGCGAATGTCAAAAATATCATCAAATAAATGGTCAATGCCAAGCTGGCGACTGACATTTTCCGCATGTTGGACGGTGCCATTGGTAAAAATAAATTTTTGTCCGTCAAGTGCAGATAAAGCCTGGCTTAAATCCGGATCTGGATTGAGCTGGGAAACATCAATATCATGTACAAAATCTAAAAAATCATCAGGATCCAAGCCATGCTCATTCATCAAGCCAGACAGGGTGGTGCCATATTCTTGCCAGTATTTTTTCTGCACAATATAGGCCTGCTCTTTTTCCATATTCAGCCTTTGCTGAATAAAATCCGTCATGCGCACATCTACTTTGGCGAACAAATCCTGCTCTGGTGGATAGAGTGTGTTGTCGAGGTCAAACACCCAATATTTAATATTTTCAAACGCTTCTTTACTCAAAATTGACCACCCAATTTGTTTTTGCCCCTGTATCAATTTGCATGAATTTCGTTTTGTCTAAGCCTTTTTTATCGCAGTCATTTCGTGTTTTAATCACAAAACGTGTTGGCTTTGTGCAAAGCAAGAAATCTCCTGACCATACCAAACGTCTGCCCCCTTGTCGCACAGGATTGCCAGTATCATCAACTGCTTCGGCATAGACAAAATAATAGCGTGCATTCAGTGCTTCTCGAATTCCTTTTTGGCATTTTTGTGGCGGGATTTGCAACCAGCCCTCGGTTTTGAAACTATCTTCCTGCACCTGCCCAACAGAGGCCCAAACCAAATAATCAGTCTTATTGCACAATAACAAACCGCGTTTATTTTCAATCTCTTTCACGGCGCGATAAAGCTTGGTGAGCAGTTTGTTTGAAATTTGGCTATTGCGTGTAAGACCGTGTTCTTTTTGAAAATTATCAAGCGCAGTCAAAGTGCGGCGGCCTGAATAGCCGTCAATTTGCCCAACCTCATTGCCCAACTCCTCTAAAAGCCGTTGGGCGGCTGCGGTTTTGGCGCGTTTGCGACCAAAGTCTAATGAGTCTGAAAAGCTGATTTGGGGTTGATCGGTTTGCATATCCACATTGGCGAAATCAGCTGATGTGAAGCCGCGTTCGCGACATTCGCGGCGCCCATCAATATCAAAATCACCCTTAAAAGAAACACAAAATTGCTCATTTCCCTCAAACCGTTGTCCAGGCCCTGCATAAATATCATCTGACTGCGCATAAATAAAAACGCTTTCATTGCCAGAAAAAGGGACTTGGCTGTTTTCACAGCTACCAGGCATAAGGGTCTGCCAGCCTTTGGACTGGCTGGCTGCCCCAACCTGAAGCGCGACAGAAACATTTAAAAAATAACTTGTTTCATTGCACAGCTTCAGTTTTTTAAGCGGCTGGGCAGTAGCGCTAGGCAGCCATGCTGTTAACAGCCACCCAATGAGGAAGAGACCACATAAACAGCGTCCAAGTCTGTCGCTTAGATAAGGTGCCTGCATGACCCGGTTTACTCAATCAATGTGCCAGCGCCGAGTTCTGTGAAAAGCTCAAGCAATATGGCATGCGGCACCCGCCCATCCAAAATTGCAACGCCGCCGACGCCTTTTTTATTTGCTTCTATAGCGGTTTCTAATTTCGGAATCATGCCGCCTTGAGCCGTACCATTATTTATCAATTGCTTGGCGCGTCTTGCGGTGAGGCGTTCAATCAATGTCCCTTTTTTATCCATCACACCGGCAATATCTGTCAAAAGCAGCAGCCGTTCGGCTTGAAGCGCTGCTGCCAAAGCCCCCGCCGCTGTGTCCGCATTAATGTTGAGCGTATCACCATTGGCTGTTGTGCCTACTGGTGCAATGACGGGTATCATGTCTGAGGCAACCAGTGTTTGTAAAATTTCAGGATTCACTTTGCTCGGCACGCCTGCATAGCCAAGATCAACAACTTTCTCAATATTGCTTTGCGGATCTTTGCGCTTGGCTTTGGTTTTGCGGCCAATTAATAAATTGCCATCCTTGCCAGACAAGCCAATGGCGCGCCCGCCCGCCTGATTTATGGCGGTCACAATTTGTTTGTTAATCGCACCCGCCAGCACCATTTCAACAACTTCAATGGTTTGCTTATCTGTAATCCGCAAACCACCAGAAAATTTTGATTTAATCCCAAGCCGTGTCAACATGTCATTAATCTGCGGCCCGCCTCCATGAACAATTACCGGATTAATGCCAGATTGTTTGAGCAAGACCACATCATGGGCAAATTTTTGTGAAAGCGCTTCATCGCCCATAGCATGGCCGCCATATTTCACCACAATTGTGCGCCGATCATAACGCTGCATAAAGGGCAGGGCTTGTGTCAGCACATGGGCTTTTTCAAGCCAATCGGCGCTGGCTTGTGGTTTATTTGGTCTCGAGCTGCTTTTTTTTGCTCCAATTTTGCGCACAGTTTTAGCGGCTGTTTTTTTCACAGGGCTTCTTTTCACAGGGATTTTTTTCGCAGTTGGTTTTTTTGATGCCGCCATTGTCGCAACCTCGTCTTAAACTCTCTAAGCTTTATAGCCTATTGATGGTAAATCAACCAGCGTAGCAATTTCAGCTTTTAGTTCATCTATCCCCAAATTTTTCTCGCTTGAGGTCAAATGAACTATAGGGTGTGCGGCTGGTCGTTTCTCAATCGTCTTTTTTACATTTTCAACGCAATCGGTCAAATCACCTTTTTTCGGTTTATCACTTTTTGTGAGAATGATTTGATACGGCACAGCCGCTTTATCAAGATCATCTAATTGCGCAAGGTCATTTTTTTTCAGCCCATGACGCGCATCAACCAAAACAAAAACCCGTCTTAATGTGGGCCGACCCATAAGATATTGCACCAATAATTTGTTCCAGGCGGCGATTTTAGTTTTGGACTCACGGGCATAGCCATAACCTGGCATATCCACAATCCACAACACCCCGTTCTCGTCAGGGCTGCGATTGGGGGCGAGAGCAAAAAAGTTCAGTTCTTGCGTGCGGCCAGGTGTTGATGAGGTGCGGGCAAGGTTTTTATGGCCAGTAAGCGCATTAATGAGGCTCGATTTGCCAACATTAGAGCGCCCCGCAAAAGCGATTTCAATGCGATCTGCGTCGGGTAAAAATTCAAGTGCAGGCACGCCTTTGCGAAAAACGGTGCCTTGCGCAAAAAGCCAGCGCCCTGCCGCCAGCGCGGCCGCTATTTCTGATTGGCTATCACTGGATGTGTCCGCCATTTTGTTTCCCTCAAGCGATGGAAAAAATCTTAACTTTTAAGCTTAATCGCTTTTCTTTTTATTGAAACCAAGATTACTTAATAATTCAATTGAAGCCCCATTACGGCGCATAATATAGCCTTGCTGCATAACTGATAAAATATTATTCCAAGCCCAATAAATCACGAGGCCTGCCGGAAAACTTGCTAGCAAGAATGTGAAGATAAGCGGCATGAACATAAAGATTTTACGCTGCACAGGGTCTGGCGCGGGTGGGTTCATCTGCATTTGGATAAACATGGTGATGCCCATGATGATAGGCCAAATGCCGAGCAATAAAAATTGCGGTGGGTCAAAGGGCAGGAGACCAAACAAATTAAACAATGAGGTTGGGTCGGGTGCGGACAAATCTTGAATCCAGCCAAAAAAGGGCTGATGGCGCATATCAATCGTGACATAAAGCACTTTATAGAGTGAGAAAAACACCGGAATCTGGATAAAAATAGGCAGACAACCTGCCATTGGATTGAGTTTTTCCTCACGATATAATTTGAGCAATTCTTGCTGTTGACGGGTTTTATCATCAGCAAAATTCTCCCGAATGCGGGTCATTTCTGGGCTGAGTTTTTTCATCTTAGCCATGGTCACATAGGACTTATTGGCCAATGGGAAAAACACCAGCTTGATAATGACGGTGACAATCAAAATAGCCACGCCATAATTGCCAATCAGGCTATAAAAATAAGCCAGCATTTGGAACATGGGTTTGGTTAGGAAATAGAACCAACCCCAATCAATCAACAAATCAAATTTATAAATCCCGCTTTGTTCATAGCCATCAATCATATCAACTTTTTTTGCACCCGCAAAAAGCCGCGACTCAACCGTAACAGTCTGGCCCGGATCAATGATTTGTCCGTTGAGCAGAAAATCCGTGCGATAGGTTGGGGTTTTATTGCGATTATTGGTGTCGCCCGCCAAACGTGCCTGAAAGGTTTCACCTTGCGGCGGTATCAGCGCGGTGGCCCAAAATTTGTCTGTCAGCCCAAGCCAGCCATTTTTAGCTTCATGCTTTGTGGCTGGATCTTCAATCAGGTCACTATAGTCAATTTCAAGCAGGCCTGGCTCTTCACCCAAAACACCGACAGCACCCTCATGCAGCACAAAAATTTCTGCACCATCTGGCACGCCACGCTTGGTGATTTGCCCATATGGATAAAGGGTGACGCTTTTATTTGTGGTGTTTTCTACCGACTGGCTGATGGTAAACATGAACTGTTCATCAACTGAAATATGGCGGCGGAAGATGAGCCCATTGGCGGCGTCATAACGCAATGTAACAGGGGATTTTGGGGTGAGCTTATCGCCCGTTTCAACTTGCCAAATTGTGTCGGGCGCGGGCAGGTGGCTATTCACATCGCCTCGCCCAATCCAACCATAACTGGCTTGCCAGAAATTTGTTTCGTTCTCAGGCGATAAAAGCTGAACCGTTTCTTCACTGCCAAGCGAAACCGGATATTGGCTTAAAGAAAGCTCATCAAGCCGCGCGCCCATTAAAGCAATGCTGCCTTTGAGTTGCGGTGTTTCAATCTGAAGGCGAGGGCTATCTGTGATATTGGGGGCGCTATAGGTTAATTTGACGATTGGTGCTGGTGCATCATCGCCATTTAAAGCGGGCGTGTTGTGATAGGTCGGGGTGGCATTTGTTGAGCCATCAGAACCAGCCTTGGCCGCTTCCTCAGCTTGTTTGCGCGCTGCTTGCTGGGCTGCTATTTGTGGGTCAATCACAAAATATTGCCAGCCGAGCATGACGCCGATGCACAGCACAATTGCGAGGATAAAATTACCATTATTCTGAGTCACGGGCGAGCCTCCTCAACAGACGCAAATGAATTTTGACTGGCAGCATCATGAACGCGCTTGAGCGCAGATTCAAGGTCTTTTGCCAGTGACGCATAAGATTGCTCCTGCGTTGTAGCGCGGGCAATCAAAACATAATCAAAGCCGGTTTTTCCTTTTTTGGGCAAAATCTCTTCTGCCAAAGCGCGCAAACGGCGCCGCGCGCGATTGCGGGCAACGGCATTGCCAGTTTTTTTGCTGGCGGTTAATCCATATCTCATGACAGGGTCCAATGGGGTATGAGCTGGGTGTTTTGTTTTATCTGGTGCAGAGCGGGCAAGCGCTTGCAAAACGAGGCCACGACGCACTTGCTTATGGCCTTTGGCAACAGCCAAAAACTCTCGTCTGACTTTGAGTCGCGCGAGCTGGGTCATGGATAAATGGACGTTGCCCCTTATGCGGACAGACGCTTGCGACCTTTTGAACGGCGGCGATTAAGAATCTGGCGGCCATTTTTGGTTGCCATGCGTGACCGGAAACCGTGGCGGCGTTTGCGGACCAGGTTAGAAGGTTGAAATGTGCGCTTCATGGCTTTCTCCTTAGTTTCAGGGCAAATGCTTACCCGAAACTGATTTTGTATAAACTTTGAGACGGATTTAGCTAAAAAACAGCCATAAGTCAATGCAGTTATGCTGTTTGTCGCGGTTTTTCACTTTTTTATGGCTTATCGGGGCTGAGTTGGTTGCGCCTAGTTCACAATTGCGTGAACAGATGATTTTAGGCTGGACAAGTCTGCCTTGGCAAAGTTTCATGGCATACAGGTTCGTCATAGCGTATAAAGCGGCGACATGTTAGCGTGGTAAAATGAATTTTAGTCAGTTCAGAAAATTTCTGCCCTTAATTGTGATTATCATCGCGATGGCGTTGGTTTTCGCCTTTGGTCTCGATGAGTGGCTCAATTGGGAGACTTTGCGCCAGCATGAAAGCAATCTGAAACAAACAGTCGCGCAGCACCCTGTGCTTTTGGGGGCGTTGTTTGTTTTGGTATATACCCTTGTTGTTGCCTTATCGCTGCCAGCAGCGACTGTTTTGACTCTAAGCGGGGGGTTGATTTTTGGTCCCCTTTGGGGCGGTGGGCTGACCATTATTGGGGCTACGAGTGGCGCGTGTTTGGTTTTTTTGGCCACCCGCTCTGCTTTTGGTGATTTTTTCAGGAAAAAAGCAGGGGCGCGCTTGCAACAATTTCAGCAAGGCTTTCAACGAGACGCTGTGTCTTATTTGCTGATGGTGCGCTTTATTCCGGTGTTTCCGTTTTTTCTCGTCAATATTGCCGCGGCTTTAACGGGTGTTTCTTTTATCACATTCGCCCTCACCACAGCTTTTGGCATTGCGCCTGGTACTTTTATTTATGCTAGTGTGGGCAATGGTATTTCGGTGGTTCTCGCGCAAGGTCAGGCACCTGATTTAGGTATTATTTTTCAGCCAGAGATTTTTCTGCCCCTTACAGGGTTGGGTGTGTTGAGCCTTTTGCCGATATTCATTCGCAAAATACAGCAAGTGAAGCGGCTTGAGGAAAAAAAGAAAAAACTAATTAAGACTGATATTTGCGTTATTGGGGCTGGCTCGGGTGGGTTGTCAGTGGCGGCGGGCGCCGTTCAAATGGGGGCGCGTACTGTCTTAATCGAGCGTGATAAAATGGGGGGTGATTGCTTGAATTATGGCTGTGTCCCCTCAAAAGCGCTATTGGCGGCAGCTGATGCGGCCGAACAAGCTAGACAAGCGACAAAATTTGGTATCCAGACAGGCAAAATAAAACCAAATTATCAGCAAGTTCAGGCGCATGTGGCAGATGTAATTGCCGAAATTGAACCCCATGACTCGGTTGAACGGTTTGAGGGTTTGGGCGTGCAGGTTCTCAAAGGCGCGGCGCGATTTGAAAATGCCAATACGGTGCAGGTTGGCACCATGCGTGTGCGCGCTAAACGGTTTGTGATTGCCACAGGGTCAAAGGCGGCTATTCCGCCAATAGCTGGTCTCAAAAAAGTCGATTATCTAACCAATGAAACTTTGTTTGATATGCCTGAATTCCCAACCCATTTGCTTATTATTGGGGGCGGTGCGATTGGTGTTGAAATGGCGCAAGCGCATGCACGTTTGGGCGCGAAAGTCACGATTTTGGAGCGTGACCGCTTATTGCCGCAAATGGATGAGGATGTGGTCGATATTTTGCGTGAAAAACTGCAATCAGAAGGCGTTGAGTGTTTGGAGGGCGTGAAGATAAAATCAGTCTCACAAACTCAAAAATTGGTCAAAGTCACTTTCTCTGATACTGACAGCACGCATCTTTTAACAGGCTCCCATATTTTGGTGGCGGCGGGTCGCAAACCCCAAATTGCAGGGTTGCAACTTGATAAAGCGCAAATCGATTATGACGCGCAGGGCATCAGGGTTGACCGCCGTTTGCGCACCAGCAACAAAAAAATCTTTGCCATTGGTGATGTGACTGGCTTGGCGCAATTAACGCATGCGGCGGGTTATCATGCGGGTATTGTTATTCGTAATGCTTTGTTTAAATTGCCAGCCCGCGCCCAGCACGAGATTATGCCGCAAGCGGTTTATACCAATCCGGAGCTTGCCAGTGTTGGCTTGACCGAGCAAGAAGCGCGGTCGCAAAATATTGAGCATCAAATTTTGATTTCTGAATTTTCTGATAATGACCGTGCGCGTGCGGAAAAATCAACAGAAGGAAAAATCAAGCTGGTGCTGTCCAAAAAGGGGAAGATTTTAGGCGCCACAATTATTGGCAAAAATGCAGGTGATTTATTGGCTGTCTGGACGCTCGCGCTGGAGCAAAAATTAACCATAGGTGCGATGGCGAGCACCATTGCCCCTTATCCAACGCGGGCAGAAATTTCAAAACGTGCGGCTGGAAGTTATTATACACCCAGCCTGTTTAGTCAAAAAACCAAGAGGTTAGTGCGATTGCTCAATTTGTTTAGTTCGTAAAGTAGCGTAGGTGTGAAAATGAATATGCGTCAGCGTATTGGCATTAAGCCAATGCAGGTTTTGTGGCAAAAATGGCAAGCAATAAGCCCAATTCAAAAAGGGGCTTTTAGGTTGATTGGCCGTTTTTTTGTTCTTTTTATCATCATGAATATTTTGCTGACGCCTTTGTTTATGCATTTTGCGCGGGATTATAATATTCGTCTTATCCATGATGACGCATTGGTTGCGCATCGGTTTATAAGTTCAGGGGAGATGGTAAGCGCAGAGCAAAAACAAGCTTTTGTGACGCATCAAAATCTGCGCGGGATTATCGTGTCACAAAATGCTGATGCATTGGCACAGGGCGCGCAATTTTTCTGGTTTTCTGATGAAAATCAAAATTTATCTGACCTTAATATATCTAATTTGGATCAAGACGGTTTATTGGACAATCTGCGCCAAATTGCTCATTTGATTTTAACCCCTAACGCGCAAAACGCTATTGTGACGAAATATAACGCACAATTAGATGCTCATATATCGGCAATTTTTGCCCAGCAAACCATTATGGATGCGATTAATTATTCAAATCGTATTTCGACAATATTTATCGCGCTTTTGAGTTTTGGATTGGCACTAATGATGCAGCGTATTTTTCATCGTGAAGTATCAAATTATATGGCGGATTTATTGGTGTCACTTTATGGCAAAAAACTCAAAATTGACAAAAAAGGATTGGCAGGCAATGAGGCAGGTTCAATTGACCAGCTGCAAGACCGCCTGTCCGAGCATATTGATGAGCAAGCGCGCTTGGCGTCATTAGGGGCAGGGGCGGTGCGTTTGGCGCATGATATTCGCAACGCATTGGCCAGCTTACAACTTTTTGCGGATAAACTTTCGAGTTCAGAAAATGAAAGTGATAAGGCGATGGGGGCGCGGATGAATATTAGCATTGAGCGCGCTGTGAGCTTGTGTGACTGGGCAACGCGATATTCTTCAAGTCGGAAAAAAACCATTAATTTTGCGCGTCAGCCCTTGCGCTCATTGGTTGATGAGGTGTTGACCCTCGTGCGCCTACATGATGTGGGGCATAATGTGGAGCTGAAAAATAAAATAAAGGCAGGGGAATATATTGATTGTGAGCGCAATCTCGCTTTTCGAATTATTTATAATATTGTGCTGAACGCTATTCAGGCGATTTCTGCTAGTGGCAAAAAGGGTATGGTGAGTGTTAAAAGCCAAATTAAAAAAGGCGGCATTACGGTCATTATTGAGGATACGGGGCCCGGCATGAATGCCGAGACGGTGGAGAGCTTATTCACCCCCTATCAGGGCAGTCTTCAACCTGGTGGCACGGGGCTTGGTATGGCGATTGCCAATGAGCTGGCGCGCTGGCATGAAGGGCGTTTGGAGTTGCAGCAAACCAGCCCACAGGGCTCGATATTTACGCTTTATATACCGAATGTGGAAGCTGAAAACACCACCACCACTGATGCAATTGAGGTCGCTTAACAGCTTTATAGCGCCATTATTTAGAAAGCGCGGTTGTGGCTAGCGGTTGGGGGAGCAATAAGACAACGCCCTCGCGTCTTTTATCGGCCCCACCATCTAGTTTGCCTGCACTATATGATATGCCATGCAAGCCGCTATGATGGCGGTTGATTTTAACCTGATGCCCCATTTGTCTCAGCGGGGCGGCCAATGCCTCAAGTTCTGATTTTGCTTCAAGTTCCAGCACACCATTTGGAGACACATGTTTGGGTAAATCAAAAGCGGCTTGTAAAGAAAGATTCCAATCAATAAAGGCGATAACACTTTGCGCCACATAGCCAATAATTTTTGGCCCACCAGGTGAGCCAAGCGCGGCAATGGGTTTGTTGTTTTTATCAAAAATAATGACGGGTGTCATTGACGAGCGCGGACGCTTACCCCCCGCAACAGCATTGGCAACTTGTGTGTTTTTCTCAAGAGGTAAAAAAGAAAAATCGGTAAGCTGGTTATTGAGCATCATGCCGCCCGCCATGATGCGCGACCCAAATGCTGACTCAACAGAACTTGTCATGGAAACATAATTTCCAGCAAAATCACGCACCACAAAATGGGTGGTTGACGCGCGTTCAAGCGAGGGCGCGCTTTGCCAGTTTGAAGTTATATTATCGGGTTGCCCATGTTTGGGTTTGGTAATGGCGGTGGATTGGCTGATGAGTGCTGCCCGACCGGCCAGATAGTTTTTGTCCAGCAGGGCATTGACGGGTATATCAACAAAATCGGGGTCTGCGAGATAAAAATTGCGGTCAGCAAAGGCCAGCTTTGAGGCTTCAGCAATCAGATGAACGGCCTGCAGACTATTGGGCGCCAATGCGGGCATATCAAAATGTTCAAGCATCCCCAGAATTTGCAAAAGCGTAACGCCGCCAGAGCTGGGCGGCCCGATTGAACAAATTTTATAAGCGCGATACGGGGCGCAAAGATTTGGGCGCTGTTGAGCCTGATAATTTTGCATATCGGCAGCCGTCATGGTGCTATTGGCGTTTGTTAAAACCTCTAAAATTTGCGCTGCTGGCGATGATTTGGATTGCGGGGCATAAAAACTGTTTCTTTTATTTTTCGCAAAATGTTTAAGGGTTTGCGCATAGGCAAGGTTTTTCAGGGTTTCGCCAATCGGGCGCGCTTGCCATTTGCCGTGCGCATCGGCGCGGTAATATAGCGCGCGTGCGTCAGGATTTTGCCGCAAATAATTATCGCGTGCCAATAAGACATGTAGTCGGGGGGTGATGGCAAAACCATTTTCTGCTTTTTCAATGGCGGGCTGAAGTAATTCTCCCCAGGCCAATTTCCCATATTTTTCATGCAGGGTGACCAACAGGTCCGGGATGCCTGGCACCCCGACGGATTGCGCCGATGTGACCGCTTGCATGTAAGACTCAAAAGTCAGTTTCTCAGCATAGCGCGCAAACACATCGGGCGCGATTTTGGCCGGTGCCGTTTCGCGCCCATCCCAGCTTGTTAAGGTGTTGTGTGCGGCATCGTAATGCAATATGAAGCCGCCGCCCGCTAAGCCAGAAGATTGCGGTTCCACAAGCCCAAGCATGGCCTGAACAGCAATAGCTGCATCAACCGCCGAGCCGCCTGCTTTTAAAATATCAATACCAGCTTGTGCGGCAAGCGGGTGCGCGGCAGATACTATGGCTTGTGCAGGGGTGGTTTTATTTGTTTGCACCTGCACCTGTGCCTGTGCCTGTGCCTGTGTTTGCAATGCTGTTAAGACAAGGCTGGTTGTTATCACACAGCCGATTATCAGTCTGATGCAAATTTTTTTTGTTAAATTGCTTGGTATAAATTTATTTTCAATTAATTTTTTGCGCATGCGCATAGTTTACCCAGATTGAGGCGGCCTGCAATCACCTATCGTCTGGTGGTGTTTTTTATCAGAAAATGCACTTCAGGGCTTGCCAAGCGCGCAGGAAATCAGTAAACAAAGCCAGTCCGTCATCGACGTGACAGGCACCGGTAGCTCAGCTGGATAGAGTACTTGACTACGAATCAAGGGGTCGGGAGTTCGAATCTTCCCCGGTGCGCCATTTTTCCAGACAAATCTTTAAGACAAATCTTTAAGACAAATCTTTAAGACAAATCTTTAAGACAAATCTTTAAGACAAATCTTTAAGACAAATATTTGAGACTTGTATTTAACTCATATCCGACTCATGCTCGATAACAGTCAGACTGGTCATGTGGCTACGGTCAAAAAGCTTTTCTTCATCTTCACGAATTTCTTTTTCAGCATTGGGTTCGGCAAACCCCGCTGCGCATTTGTGAAATGTAGCTTCATCGGGAAACCAAATTTCAAGCAACACATCAAAATCCGGTTC
>JBMHDF010000010.1:0-70870 GCA_049889535.1 Parvibaculales bacterium
AATGCGGGCCGCCTGGTGCGGCAGGGTCTTTTTTTAGGCATTATAGATAATGCGGGCCGCCGTGGGCGGCAGGGTCTTTTTTTAGGCATTATAGATAATGCGGGCCGCCTTGTGCGGCAGGGTCTTTTTTTAGGCATTCTAGATAATGCGGGCCGCCTTGTGCGGCAGGGTCTTTTTTTAGGCATTCTAGATAATGCGGGCCGCCTTGTGCGGTGGGGGGATAATAGCCCAATAATATCATGACCTTACATAGAGAGATAAGAGAGCTGATTGCATGGATGCGCGGCTGGCCGCCGCGTCATGGTTTAAAATCGCGCGGGTGAGGCGCTCATGTGGGCGCGAGTCGAAATCGCGTGTATAACGATGGCCAATTTTTTCGATAATATCATGGCTAATGCGATTGACCTGTTGCAAAGGGGCGAGAAAATCATTCCCCGCACTTTCAAGAACCAAAGAAAAATAGCGTAATTCTGCAGCCGCTGTATCCAATCCAATGCCAGCCTGGCGCAGGCGCGCAAATTGGTCAGAAATATTCTGTCTGGCTTCGGGCGACGCACGGGAGGCCGCCAGAGCGGCGGCGCCTGGTTCAAACATAAGGCGCAAATCAAGCAATTCATGCAAAAAGGCACGCCTTTTTTCTGGTGGCGTCTCGCGGGTCAACCATTCTAATATTAACGGGTCAAACATCGCCCAATTTTGCCGGGGGCAGACAAAAGTACCCGCTTTAGGGACCGCATTAACCAGCCCTTTTGCGCCAAGCATACGCAAGGCTTCGCGCAAAACCACTCGCGAAACATTATATAATTGCCCAAGTTCGGCATCATTTGGTAATAACGCACCAGATTCAAGGCGGCCAGCGATGATATCAAGCCCAATTTTGCTCGCAACCTGGTCTGTTAAGCGTTTTGATTTGTTTTCCATAGGTAATAATACCATATAGAATTAATAAATAATACTTATTATTTTATTTATTCTTTTCTCGTAGTAAAAATTCGATGAAATCTTGATATCTATCAATCCGCCGCTGTTCAGCATTAAAATTAGCCTGATAGCGCTGGTGGATATCTTGTATTTTGGCATCAAATTCAATGGCCAGCCGTTCAATTGTGTGCTGGCTGTCGATTATATCCTGCTCAATTTTGCGCATATCATCCTCAATATGTGCTTTTAGATTGGGTAAACTTTGCCCGGCTTTGGCAATTGCGTCCCGCATTTGTGAGATTGTGTTCTTTTGTGCCTGTTCCAGCTCGGTCATTAATGCGTGCTGTGTTTCATGTGTGTTTTGATTGTTCTGTAAATTGGACAGCAAATCGCGCATATCAAGTGATAATTTCATATGGTCGGATATTGTTCCAGAGGCAGCAGGGGGTGAGGTTTCAGTTACGGCTTGAGGTGTCGGGAGTGAGTCGGTTTCGGCTGTTTGAGGGGGCGTATCAGCGGATGATAGCACTTGTGCAGGCGCTGTCTTTGTGTCAATAGCGCCAAAATCACCCCCAAAATCACCCCCAAAATTACCCGCTATCTCGCTTTCACTCTCGCCTTCACTCTCGATTTCACTCTCGATTTCACTCTCGCCTTCACTATCACTGGCAATAGTCATATCAGAGCTATCAGAAGCCTCATCTTCTGCAATTTCTTGTGCTTCGCTAGGGCTATCAGTCGCCAATAAGTCGCTTTCACCGCTTAACTCGGCCGCAATCGCGGCTTCTAAACCCGCATCAAGACCCGCATCAGGGCCCGTATCATCTTCTGGTTGAGCGTCTGTCACTTCTAAAGGCGATGTGTCCTCTATAGCGTCTTGATTTTGTGTCTCTGGCGGCGAGGTCTCTTCTGATGACTCTTGCGGCAACTGTTGAGATGATGTTTGGGGTGACTCATCATCAAGAATAGTTTGAATCGCGTCGGCGATTTCGGCCATTTTCCGGAATTCGTCTTTTTCGTCAGCCATGCAAAAACCTATTTCCAGCAACAAATAAGCGCTACGCAAAAACACTATTAATACAATACGCGACTCTATCCTTATTAAAAAGGATAGATGATGTATTTATACACGTTTCATACTACTATATTTATGATTCGTCTGAAAGATGATACAAGCGTTCAATGACGCTTTTCGTGCAGATGTTGTATTTCTTTGACCTAAAAGGACCAAAAATTGGCGCGACACAATGACAAGTGAAGAAGAAAATCACCAAAATCCGCCACCACAAACCCTCACGCCACGCCCAGTACATAAAGGCGTGCGCGCTTTAACCAATCTATTATTATTAGAGCATGATTTTAGACGCGCCCAAGAAGATGATCAGTTGGCGCGTTTAGTTGTTGATAAATTAAAAAATTTTGCGCCTTATGATTGCGCCGTTTTTTGGACAGTGAAGCAGAAAAAATATTTTCGTAAGGCGGTTATATCCGGTGTTGGCAATGAGCCAGATGGCAAGGCGATGCGCAAATGGGGTGTGCAGCTATCACGCTGGCTGGCCAAAGAAATATATCAATCTAAGCAAGCCTTGCTGATTGAGCCAGATGTGATTGCAGATAAGGTTTTGGATTGCTGGCCTGAAACTGTACCAATGCATGGGCTGGCTGTGCCGATTAAAAATCCGAAAGGTGACATGTTAGGTGGGGTTATTTTATTGCGCGATGCGGCGTGGTCGCCTGCTGTGCAGGTTTTGCTCGACCAAATGGCAGAGGCGGCAGGTTATAGTCTGCGGGCAATTTCATTAGGCATGCATAAGCGCAAACCCAATAAGGCAAAATGGCTGACATTTGGTCTGATTGGTTTGCTGATGGCGGGCAGTTTTCTTATCCCGATGCCTGTTAATATTGATGTACGGGCTGAGTTGGCTAAAGGTAACCCCAGCATATCAGGGCTTTCAGCGCCGCGTGGCCCTGCCCAGATAGATTTGATGATACCCGCGCAAGAGGCGATGAATTTAAAACCAGGCATGCGTTTGGAAGCTAATTTCTCTGGTCAAAAATATAAACTGGAAGTGGAGCGCGTTACGCCTTGGTATGTCGCTTTATTTAGTGATCGGCGGGTGCGCACGCGATTGATTGATGCGCCAGATGATTTAGCGCCGCCTGTGATTGAACGGGTGACGGTGAGCAACACCACCACGCCTTTACCGCTTTATTTACTGCGTGGCCCAGTGAATGCCATTCGCCAGTCCATTGGTTTAAAATAATCACACTTCGCGCCGCCGCTTGTTTGAAACCCGTTCTCACGCTAGATTGACTTTATGATTGAACTTCAAAATATCACTAAAAAATTTGGCGATATTACCGCTTTGGACAATGTTTCTTTAACTGTCAAAAAAGGGCGGTCAATGGCGCTTCTTGGCGCAACAGCAGCCGGTAAATCTGTGATGTTGAAACTGATAGCAGGGCTTTATGCGCCTGAACAAGGTCAGTTTTATATAGATGGGGCGCAACAGGGTGTGGTTGATGATCGCTCAGAAACAACGAATTTGCGCATTGGGATGTTGTTTCAACACAATGCGTTATTTGACAGTCTGACCGTGTGGGAAAATATTGCTTTTCGATTGATGCAAAATGGCTTGTCGCGACAGGCTGGCCGCGCGCGCGCGATTGAATTGCTGCAACAGGTTGGTTTGGCAAAAGAAAATGCCGATTTATTTCCGGCTGATTTATCTGGTGGTATGCAAAAACGGGTTGGCTTTGCTCGTGCGATTGCGACAGATGCTGATATTTTGCTACTGGACAACCCAACCGCAGGGCTTGACCCGATACTTGCCGCGCGCATTGACCGTATGATTTCTAAAATGGCACGTGATAGAGGCGCGACAGTGATTTCCGTGACAAGCAATATGGTCGGGCTATATGATGCTTATGACGATGTGGCAGTAATGGACCGCGGAAAGCTTCACTGGTTTGGCACATCAGAACAAGCGCGCATGGACCCTAATCCTTATTTGCGCCAGATTATTGAAGGCCATCGCGAAGGCCCCATTAAGGTTATGGCCAGCTAGCTTGTGCTGTTGATTTTAGAAAGTTTAGGACGCTTTGATGTTTGAAAAACTTATGCAAAAGAAACTTACCCTACCGACTGCTGAAACTGCTTTGCCAGGCCGGGCAGAAAAAATGCCTGTATTGGGTCACCATTTTGTTTTAGATACACCAACCTTGCCAGATTGGCCGGAAAATATGGAGCTGGCGATGTTTGGCATGGTGTGTTTTTGGGGAGCAGAGAGAAAGTTTTGGCAAGGTGCGGAAGTTTTTTCAACCCAAGTTGGGTATGCGGCGGGTTTAACACCCAACCCGACTTATGAGGAAGTTTGTTCGGGCCTGACCGGACATAATGAAGTGGTGCGGGTGGTTTTTGACCCGCAAAAAACCAGTTTTGAAGAATTGTTAAAAGTGTTTTGGGAAAACCATGACCCCACGCAAGGCATGGCGCAGGGTAATGATGTGGGCACGCAATATCGCTCGGGGATTTATACCTATTCAGATAAACAGCAAGAGCAGGCGGCTGCATCGCGTGAGGCGTTTCAAGCTGCTTTGGACAAAGCCGGTTATGGAGCCATTACAACCGAGATTATCAGCGCGCCTGAATTTTATTATGCTGAAGATTACCACCAGCAATATTTAGGCAAAAACCCGAATGGTTATTGTGGTCTTGGCGGCACGGGCGTGGCGTGTCCGCTGGGTGTGAGTGCTTAAAAATAACGCTTGATATAAAAAGACCAATGGCGCCTTTCACCTGGAAAATACCGCGCCTGTCCAAAAGCAAAATCGGCACGGCGCGCATAGGCTTTATCGAAAAGATTATTAATGGCAAAGCGCATTTCGTAATTTTCTTGGGCGCGCCAGAACAGATTAAAATCAACCAATGAATGGCCATCATATTTTTGGCTGCCCGATTCATTCATATGATAAGGCCCGATATAATGCCAGTGCAGTTTGGTCGCGAGTTCTGATGTGATGTCATATCCAAGCTCTGCCTGCATAATTTTGCGCGGCGCGCTATCAATATCCTGGCCTGACATAATTTGATTAGGGGCATGCGTAAATTCATAAAGATGGCGGGCATAGCTGGCGCGTATGGCCCCACTTAGGCGTTGATAGTGTGCAGATAGGTCGACTTCTAGCCCCGCATGGCTGGTTTTGCCATTGGATAGGTTTTCTGAATTGGAGTCGCGGAAATAATAATTTTTCTTTTTCATGTGATAAGCGGTGGTTTCAAGTGCAAAATTTTGATGTTGTAGGCGCCATCCGATTTCTACACTGTCTAGCTTTTCAGGGCGTATATCACCAATATTTTGGCCCATGCGCAAACGATACATATCTGTGGTTTGTGGGGCGCGACTGCCGCGAGACAGATTCACAAATACCAAATGCTGCCCAATTTGATGGGTTAAGCCAAGTTTCGGGGAGAGTGTGTCAAAGTCATCTTCGCGGTCAGCTGGACGTAAAAACCGCCCGAAACCGCCATTACTGGTGTTATTATCATAGCGATATTGGGTCAGCTCAGCGCGTAGACCTATGGTCAGCTTGGTTTGGGGAGCCAGCATCCATTCAGCATGGGCATAGGGCGCGAGAGAGGTGGCGGTGACCTGATAATCATATTGCAGGCCAGGCAGATACCCAAAACGGGCCGGATTGGTTTGGAATTGCCACATGCTGCCTTGCGTGTAATCTATATCCAGCCCAATAATCACGAGATGCCCTGCTGGGCTGGTGCGCTCATAAGCACTTAATATGCCCAAACTTTCATGTGCGTTTTTTTCTAGCGGATCAGCCGTTGATAAAAAATGCATGCGGAACGTCATTTTATTTTTGCGCCAATATGGCGTCAGGGAGATACGGCTATCACCATTGGTTTTTTCGAGTTTAAGCGCGGCGCGCAATGACCAGGCATCGCGATGGGCATTGTCATCATCATTGGCTTTGGCAAGGGTTTGGTCGCGGAAGTCTGAGGCATAGCCTGCGGTTTCTTGATTGAGATTCATGCCAGCAAGGCTCAAGCGAGCGGTTTTGTCTCCCGCCCCCCATTTGGTTTGCCATCTGAATTTCTGTTGTCCAAACCCCGCATTGGCGCGCGCGCCTTCTTCTTCACCGCTGAGACTTATTGACAAACGGCTGGCGTGATTTGTTTGTCTCAGGGCTGTCGCAGTGGTGAGGTGATAGCGCCCATAAGAGCCAGCTTGTATGCTCAGATATGAGCTGCTCTCTTCAGGTTCTGGGGCAATCACATTTATCATGCCATGCTGTGCATTAGAGCCATAAAGCGCGCTGCTTGGCCCGCGCACGGTTTCAACTCGCGCTGCATCGGATAAAATAACATCCATTAAAGCATTCACATTAGCAAAGCCCGCGGCGCGCAATGGCACATTATCTTCTAAATATAAAAATGAACCAGCCCCGGCACCTGCTGTTAAAATAGGTGAGCGGAGGGCGGTCAAATGTTCTTGCCCGCTGCCGCGCTGGATATAGACACCCGGAACGCGGTTTATCATATCGGCAGGATAAATTAAGTCTGCGTCGCTTGGGATTGAGATATGAATATTGCCCGGATTGGTGAATTGAGCGCTTTGTGAACGGCGGGTGGTCACGATAATATTATCGATAAAATTCTGCGCGCTTGCTGGCGTGAGTTCAATCGCTATGACAAAAGCCGCAATGAACCAATGCGCATGTTTCAGATATGGCATTGGATTAGGCTGTGCCTAAACGCAACAGGTCGTGCAAATGGATAAATCCGATAGGCTGCGCTTGGTCGCAGATGAATAAGCCTTGAATTTTATTTTTATTCATAATCGCCAAAGCCTCTGCGGCAATCATATTGGCAGTAATTGTTTTGGGTGGGGCGGTCATAATCTCGCTTGTGGTTTTGGCTAAAATATCTGCCCCCATATGCCGCCGCAAATCGCCATCCGTGATAATACCAATAAGTTGCTCGGTGCTATCCACCACGCCAAGACAGCCAAACCCAAGCTGGCTCATCGTCACAATTGCTTCAGACATAAGAATATTGTCCGCGATAAGCGGTATATCCGCGCCGCGATGCATAATTTCACCAATGGTTGTCAGGCTGGCGCCAAGCTTGCCGCCTGGATGAAATTTTTTGAAGTCAGATGCTGTGAAACCGCGCATTTCCAGCAAGGCAATCGCAACGGCATCCCCCAGTGCGAGTTGCATGGTTGTTGATGTGGTTGGCGCCAAACCATTTGGGCAGGCCTCCTCGGCCTTTGGCAGTGTCAGACAAATATCAGATGCCTTGCCCAAAGCGCTTTCAGGGTTGGAAGTGATGGCAATCAATGGAATGTCAAATCGCTTCACATATGCAATCAGACTGCCAAGTTCAGGTGTTTCCCCCGACCAGGAAAGACCCAGCACAATATCCTCGGGCAGTATCATGCCCAAATCCCCATGACTGGCTTCGCCGGGATGCACATAATGGGCGGGCGTTCCAGTTGAGGCTAAAGTGGCGGTGATTTTTTTAGCAATATGCCCGCTCTTACCCATACCAGTGACAATCAGACGGCCAGAGGTTTCGGCGATGGACTGAATCGCTGCCTCAAAATCTGCGCCCAGACTTTCTTCAAGCTGTAACAGCCCCTCGCGCTCGGCGGCCAGCGTTTTGCGGGCTGATTGGAGTGACGAAATAGCTAGGCTATCGGTTTTAGATTTTGAATTGGTCATGATTGATTGTCATATCACTTTTTGAGAAGGGTTTCCATGATTTCGCGCAATGCCATATTGAGGCTATCATCATAAAGTGCATAGGCAAGATTGGCTTCCAAAAAACCAGCCTTATTGCCACAATCATAGCGCGTGCCGTCAAAATGAAACCCGTGCAGTGGAATTTGTCCAATCAAATCTGCCATGGCGTCTGTGATTTGTATTTCCCCGCCTGCGCCAATACGCGGCGAGTCCAATTGGTGCATAATCGCCGGATCAAAAATATAGCGACCAATAATAGCGAGATTTGACGGTGCATCTTCTGGCGCTGGTTTTTCAACTAGGCCATCAATGGCGACAAGTCTGTCATTTTGTGCGGTGTGGTCAGCGCTGGGTTGAATAACGCCATAGCGATGGGTTTCTGATTCAGGTACTTCTTCAATGGCAACCAGATTGCCGCCTATTTCATGATAAATATCAACCATTTGTTTAAGGCAACCTATAGGGTGTTTCACCATATCATCAGGTAAAATGACAGCAAATGGCTCATCACCAACGTATTCTTTGGCGCACCAAATGGCATGCCCCAACCCTAAAGGCTGGTCTTGATAGACCTCGTGTAGGGTCGCATTGTCTGGCAAGCCCGCCTGCAACAAGTCAAGTTCTTTGGATTTGCCGCGCTGGGTCAGCATGTCTGTATATTTTTGATGCGGCTGAAAATGTCTCATAATCGCGCTTTTTTCTGGCGCGGAAACAAAAATAAACTCGGTAATGCCCGCTTCCACCGCTTCTTCAACAGCCCATTGAATGAGTGGTTTATCAACAATCGGGAGCAGTTCTTTTGGCACAGCCTTTGTTGCGGGCAAAAAACGCGTACCCATGCCCGCCACGGGAAAAACAATTTTTTTGAGTTTTTTTGTCATATTTTGCTCAAATTTTAATGATATTAAAAAATCAATTAAGGCTAAATTTACACATATTTGGTGCTTTCACCAAAATGAAATTATTGGCACATAAACTTGGCGCAATCTCAGAATCCTTATAGGACATAAATATGAAAAAATTTTTACGTATATCTCTTTTAAGCCTTTTCTGTTCTGTCAGTTTTACTTTCAACACGCCACTGAGCGCTGAAACATTTGATAGCTGGCTTGAGAGTGTGCGCCAGGAGGCCGAAACCAAAGGAATTTCATCCGCGACCCTATCAAGCCTTGATGGCTTAACGCTTGATGAAGAAATATTGCGTTTGGCCAGTCACCAGCCTGAATATGTGCGTCCGCCTTGGGCTTATTTAGAAACCATGGTCTCGACAAAGCGTAAGCAAACCGGTTTGGAATTGCTGGCAACGCATCAAGATATTTTCGCTGCCATTGAAACAAAATATCAAGTCGATAAAGAGCTGCTTGCGGCAATTTGGGGTATTGAAACCAATTTTGGCACCTATCAGGGCAAGAAGCATATTCTGCGGGCTTTGGCGACTTTGGGTCATCAAGGCGGGCGCCGCAAAGCATTTGGCCGGCAGCAATTATTGGCTGCTCTTGAGATTGTAGAGGCTGGTGATATTACGAGTGAGAATATTTACGGCTCATGGGCTGGTGCGATGGGACAAACGCAGTTTATTCCAACCACTTATCTTGCTTATGCGGTTGATTTTGATGGTGATGGTCGTCGAGATGTGTGGCAAAGCAAAAAAGATGCGCTTGGATCGGCGGCCAATTATTTGGCTATTTCAGGTTGGGATATGTCCCAACGCTGGGGTTATGAGGTGACTTTGCCTGCAGGGTTTGATTATCGCCAAGCCGATTTGAAAAAAACAAAATCAATATCCGAGTGGCGCGCGTTAGGTGTGCGTGGTCTTAGCCTAAACTTGCCGAACACAGATGCAGAAGCAGCGGTATTTTTGCCTGCAGGCTATCGTGGTCCGGCTTTTTTAGTAACGCAAAATTTCCGTGCTATTTTGCGATATAACACAGCACCAGCCTATGCGCTGGCAGCGGGGATATTATCAGATTACTATAAAGGTTTGACAGGGGTGCAGACCCCATGGCCTATTGATGAACGCCCGCTGCATCGTGCAGAGATAAAAGAATTGCAAACCAAACTTAATGGCGCTGGCTTTACTATTGGTAAAGTTGATGGGTTGTTGGGGCGGCGCACCAAAGCTGCCATTCGCGATTTTCAGGCCGCCAATGGTTTGGTGCCAGATGGCCATGCGACGCCAAGTCTTTTGTCTCTCTTGCCATAAAAAAACCCCGCTAGAGCGGGGTTTTTCTTAAATTATCTAACGCGGAAGGTTGGTTTTACCCATCAAGAATAAATCCACCTCGCGGGCGCATTGTCGCCCTTCGCGAATGGCCCAAACAACCAAAGACTGGCCGCGACGCATGTCACCACAGGCAAAGGTTTTATCGCGGCTGGCCTGGTAAGTCGCTGTATCGGCGGCAACATTGCCGCGCTGGTCAAGCTCTACACCGAGTTTTTCGATAAGGCCTTCATGGGTCGGGTGAACAAACCCCATAGCTAGCAAAACCAAATCAGCTGGCAGCTCGAACTCGGTGCCTTCTATGGCTTGCATTTTATCGTCCACTTTCACGCATTTAATGGCTTTCACATGATTGTCTTCGCCCACAACCTCGGTCGTCATGACAGAGAAATCGCGCGCCGCACCCTCTTCCTGCGAGGTCGAGGTCCGCATTTTCAGCGGCCAGTTCGGCCAGGTCATTTCTTTATTTTCTTTTTCAGGTGGCATTGGCATGATTTCTAATTGTGTCACCGACACCGCCCCCTGCCTGAAGCTCGTGCCAATGCAGTCAGATCCTGTATCACCACCGCCAATGACAATGACATTTTTATCGGTTGCGGTGATAGCGTCCACTTCACCGATTGGCTCTTGACCTACACGGCGATTTTGCTGCGGCAAAAACTCCATCGCAAAATGCACACCTTCAAGCTCGCGGCCATTGACAGGTAAATCACGCGGCTTTTCTGAACCACCAGAAAGAATAACGGCGTCATATTCCTTATCCAAAGTTTCGACATCAATGTCTTGGCCAACATTTGTGTTGTAATGGAAAGTCACACCTTCTGCTTCCATTTGCTCTACGCGGCGGTCAATCAAATGCTTGCTCATTTTAAAGTCCGGAATACCATAGCGAAGCAAGCCGCCTGCCTTAGCGTTTTTCTCGAATAAATGCACATCATGTCCAGCACGCGCTAATTGTTGTGACGCGGCTAAACCTGCGGGGCCAGAGCCAATAACCGCAATTTTCTTGCCAGTTTTTTCTGGATTAACCATAGGTTGTATCCAGCCTTCTTCCCAGCCTTTATCAACAATGGCACATTCAATTGACTTAATAGTGACAGGTTGGTCAATCAGGTTCAGTGTGCAACTCGCCTCGCAAGGTGCAGGACAAATGCGGCCTGTAAATTCAGGGAAGTTATTGGTTGATTGTAAATTCTCAAGCGCTTGTTGCCACTCACCATGATAGGTCAAGTCGTTCCAATCTGGGATTTGGTTATTGACTGGACAGCCATTATGGCAATAAGGCACGCCGCAATCCATGCAGCGAGACGCTTGTTTATGAAGCTCATCATTCGATAGGGGAACGATAAATTCCTTGAAATGCTGAACCCGCTCTTCAGGGGCCGCATAAGTGCGGTCATGGCGTTCATGTTCCAAAAATCCAGTTGGTTTTCCCATCTCTTTCTCTCCCTATTCCCCAGCTACATGGCTGTCTTCGGCCTGCTGCGCAGCTTCCATTTCATTTAAAGCCCGACGGAACTCTGTCGGCATCACTTTTTTGAATTTTGGTAACCAGCTATCCCAGTCGGCTAAAATGCTTTGCGCCTTTGCTGAATTGGTGTAGCGCGCATGATTTTCAATCAGCTTGAACAGACGTTCGGCATCATGCGTGGTCATCTTATCCTTTATAGAAGCCAACTCATTGGTCATTTCTGCCGGAATTTCCTCCAGCTCAACCATGGCCATATTACAGCGATTTTCAAAGCTGTTATCATCGTCCAAAACATAGGCTATGCCACCAGACATGCCGGCTGCAAAGTTACGGCCTGTTTCGCCTAACACAACCACAACACCACCTGTCATATATTCGCAGCAATGGTCGCCCGCGCCTTCAACCACGGCGATGGCGCCAGAGTTTCTAACGGCAAAACGCTCGCCAGCTACCCCACGGAAATAGCATTCGCCCTCAATCGCGCCGTAGAGGACCGTGTTCCCAACAATAATGCTTTTTTCTGGCACAATGCCACTTTCAGCTGGTGGGTAAATGGCCAGTCGGCCACCAGATAAACCTTTGCCAACATAGTCATTGGCTTCGCCTTCAAGCTCGAAAGAAATACCACGTGCCAAAAATGCGCCAAAACTTTGTCCGGCTGTACCATTAAGTTTGACTGAAATCGTATCCTCATTAAGCCCTGCATGGCCATGGCGTTTTGCGAGTTCACCTGAAAGCATGGTGCCTGCCGAGCGGTCAATATTGGTAATCTGCGTCTCGATTTGAACCGGTTTTTTGCTTTCCAATGCAGGCATGGCCTGTTCGATTAATTTACGATCCAAAATATCATGAATCGGGTGGTCTTGATTGATGCAGCGATGAACGGCATCACCTTTGCTGTCTGGTTTTGCAAACAAGCGTGTAAAGTCCAGCCCTTTAGCTTTCCAGTGTTCAATCGCTTCTTTTGTGTCCAGCAAATCGGTTTGACCAATCAACTCATTCAGGGATTTAATGCCCATCTCGGCCATAATTTCTCTTGCCTCTTCTGCGACAAAGAAGAAATAATTAATCACATGCTCAGGCAGGCCAGTGAAGCGTTTGCGCAATTCTTCATTTTGCGTAGCAATCCCAACTGGGCAAGTGTTGAGATGACATTTACGCATCATCACACAGCCAGCCGCAATCAATGGCGCGGTGGCAAAGCCAAATTCATCAGCCCCTAATAAAGCGCCAACAATCACATCGCGACCTGTACGCAATCCACCGTCAACCTGCACAGAAATGCGTGTGCGCAGGCCGTTAATCACGAGCGTTTGTTGGGTTTCAGCAAGTCCAATTTCCCAAGGGCTGCCCGCATGTTTAATCGAAGTCAGCGGGCTTGCGCCAGTTCCACCTTCAAAGCCTGAAATGGTCACATGGTCCGCACGTGCCTTCGAAACCCCAGCCGCAACAGTCCCAACACCCACTTCAGAAACAAGTTTCACTGAGACATCAGCTTTCGGATTGGTGTTTTTCAGGTCGAAAATTAACTGCGCCAAATCCTCAATTGAATAAATATCATGATGCGGTGGTGGCGAGATGAGTCCCACACCTGGCGTTGAGTGACGCACAGCGGCGATGCGCTGGTCTACTTTATGGCCAGGCAATTGCCCGCCTTCACCAGGCTTGGCGCCTTGCGCCATTTTGATTTGTATCATGTCTGAATTGGCTAAATATTCCGTCGTCACACCAAACCGGCCTGAGGCGACTTGTTTGATTGCAGAACGGCGGCTTTCACCATTGCTGTCAGGCACAAAACGATGCGGCTCTTCCCCGCCTTCGCCCGTATTCGACTTACCGCCAATTTTATTCATGGCTAAGGCAAGTGTTTCATGTGCTTCGGCTGAAATTGAACCAAACGACATTGCCCCTGTAGCGAAGCGTTTGACAATCTCGCTGGCAGGCTCAACTTCATCAATCGAAATTGACTGACGCCCTGTTTCATCAGCTTTTTTAATACGAAATAAGCCGCGCAGGGTTAGCAAATGTTCGTTTTGCTCATTCACCAGACGGGCATATTCTTTATATTGGTCTTGGCTATTGCCGCGGACAGCATGTTGCAATGTGCTGACAGTTTGCGCTGACCAAACATGGTCTTCACCGCGTGTTCGCACTGCATATTCGCCGCCCACTTCAAGTGTGTTGCGCAATATGGCCTTATCGCCAAAAGCATCTTGATGGCGGCGCACTGTTTCTTCCGCAATCTCAGCCAGGCCAACACCTTCAATTGTGGTCGCTGTGCCGGTGAAATAATCATCAACAAAATCTTGTGCCAGCCCAACTGCATCGAAAATCTGCGCGCCACAATAAGATTGATAAGTCGAAATCCCCATTTTGGACATGACTTTGCGGATGCCTTTACCGGCAGCCTTAATGTAATGCTGCTCAATCTCATCAGCACTAAGGTTTTGCATAGCCTCATAATGCGGTTTCATTGTGTGCAGCGTGTCAAATGCCAGATAAGGGTTAATCGCTTCCGCCCCAAAGCCAGCAAGGCAGCAAAGGTGATGAATTTCACGCGCTTCACCCGTTTCGACAACCAGACCGACCAGTGTGCGCAGACCTTTGCGAATAAGATGATGATGCACCGCGGCGGTGGCCAATAAAGCAGGTATGCCAATCCGGTCAGCATTAACCGCGCGGTCTGACAGAATGATAATGTTTTCGTGGTTCACAGTGATGGCTTTTTCGGCCTCATCGCATAATTCAGATAAACGCGCTGATAAACCAGCGGCGCCTTGCGCGGCGTCCCAGCACATATCAAGCGTGACCGCATGGAAATTATTATCTGCAATTTGGCTGATACCCCGTATTTTTTCCAAATCTTGATTGGTCAAAATCGGTTGGTCTACTTCAAGGCGCTTATTGCTCGAGCTGCCCTCAAGGTTGAGCAAATTCGGACGCGGCCCGATAAATGACACGAGAGACATCACCAATTCCTCGCGAATTGGGTCAATAGGTGGGTTGGTCACTTGCGCAAATAATTGCTTGAAATACTGGTAAAGCAGCTTGGATTTGTCCGACAAGGCCGCGATAGGGGTATCTGTCCCCATGGACCCAATGCCTTCCTCTCCTTTTTCACCCATAGGCGATAATAGGAATTTCAAATCTTCCTGCGTGTAGCCAAAAGCTTGTTGCAGGTCGAGAATATCAGCTTCGGTTAAAGCCGACGGGCTTTGCGCATTAGCTGGCAAATCTTTCAGTTTGATTTGAGCCTCATTCAGCCACTCCTGATAGGGGTGCGCATTAGCTAATTCTTCTTTAATCTCAGCGTCTTGAATAATGCGTCCTTGCTCAAGGTCAATCAGCAACATTTTGCCAGGCTGGAGCCGCCATTTTTCAATAATTTTTTCTTCGGGTGCTGGCAATACGCCCATTTCAGACGCCATCATCACGCGGTCATCACTGGTCACATAATAGCGTGCAGGGCGCAGGCCGTTTCGGTCTAATGTCGCGCCAATCTGGCGGCCATTGGTAAAGGCCACCGCTGCGGGCCCGTCCCAAGGCTCCATCAAGGCGGCATTATATTCATAAAAAGCGCGGCGTTTGGCATCCATTTGCGGATTGCCTGACCAAGCTTCTGGAATCATCATCATCATGGCATGAGGCAGGGAATACCCGCTTTGCACCATCAGCTCTAAGGCATTGTCAAAACAGGCTGAGTCAGACTGGCCTTCTTCGATTAACGGCCAGAGTTTTTCCAAATCATCGCCAAATAAATCAGAATTCAGCGCTTCGTGGCGCGCTGCCATCCAATTCACATTGCCGCGCACTGTGTTGATTTCGCCATTATGGCAAATCATCCGGAACGGTTGCGACAGGCTCCATGTTGGGAATGTATTGGTCGAAAAGCGTTGATGAACCAATGCCATCGCCGACACCATATCTGCATCTTGCAGATCAAGGAAATATTTCCCGAGCTGAGAAGATAGCAACAGACCTTTATAGAGAACCGTATAAGAGCTCATGCTTGGGATATAGAAGAAACCATCTGCTGCCTCGAGCGCCAGTTTTTCAACCTCAATTTCAATCCGACGGCGGATAACAAACAAATCACGCTCAAAACCTGCGCGGTCACGGTCTGTTTTGGTATTGGCAATAAAAATCTGCTTGGTGATTGGCTCGGTAGGAAAGATTGATTCCCCCAAATCAGAATTATCAACTGGTACAATGCGCCAACCCAAAGCTGAATGGCCTTCCTCAGCAATAATTTTTTCAGCCAAAGCTTCAATCGTTTGGCGGGCTTTGTCATCTGGCGGTAAAAAGAAAACACCCGCTGCATATTGCCCTTCTTCAGGCAGGGTGATGTTTTCCTGTGCTGTGACTTTACGGAAAAACGCGTCGGGTGTTTGTAGTAAAATACCAACCCCGTCACCCGCTTTTGGGTCAGCGCCAACGGCGCCACGATGTTCCAAATTATCCAGAATTTTTAAGCCGTCACTGACAATATCATGACTTTTGACATTTTTAATATGGGCAATAAAACCAATGCCGCAGGCATCATGTTCGTTGCGCGGGTCATAAAGGCCTTGCTTTTCAGGCAGGCCACGCATTTTTAACCCCCGATAGGTTTTATCGGTGTGGTTTTTTTGTGTTGTTTGTTTTGTCATGCGTTCAGTCATATTACTATCCGTTTACTTATCATCTATCGCCCTTACAACTGATATGAGAGGCAAGAAATTCGTTGTGAAAAGACCTGTTTTGTTGTGGATCTCTTCACCCAAAATGGTTTACATCTCAACGATTTTCAAAACGCAGAAAAGTTAGCGCTTCCCCATATCAATTGCATATATAACCTTTATCTAGGTCATATTGCAGGCATGTAAATATGCCAAAACTAGGTAAAAAATACAAGTTTTTATGTCAGCTATGTTGACCTAAAATTTATATAATTAATTCAATGGGTTAGTTATTTTTTAAAAAAATACATAAAACGCGCCTTTTCGTCGCATTAGAGTCGCAGTGATTGGGCTTTGTTTTATGGTTTATGGAAGTTTTTTGACAAAATCGCCGATATCCTGAAGTGCCAAGCGCGCTTCTGGCAGCACCTCATGAAACATATGAAAAACATGAGGCATGCGGTAAAACGTCTCTAGCCGTGTTTCCACTCCCGCTGCCTGTGCTTTATCCGCAAATCTGGTGGCATCATCAAAAAGAATTTCATCCGTGCCGACATGTATCAGCAAGGGCGGCAAATCTTTCAAATCAGCAAATAGCGGCGAAATATAAGGGTGGTCTGGTGGTGTATCAGCTGTGTAAAAAAGGCCCGCTTGTTTAACCATTGGTCCATAAAGCATATCTTCCATAGGCTCGCGCGTGACCACGGAATCACCACTGCCAGTTAAATCTGTCCATGGGGACAGTAAAACACCAGCCGCGGGCAGAGGTTTATTGTCATCGCGTAATTTTAACATCAAAGCTGCGCTCAAGCCGCCGCCCGCGCTATCACCCGCAATGATTATCTGACTGGGCGCGATATTGTCTGCCAGCAAGGCCTCATAGCAGGCCAGCGCATCTTCAAGAGCTGCTGGAAAAGGATGTTCGGGGGCGAGTCGATAATCCACAATCAGGGCGCGGGTATTGGTTGCTTTACAAAGCCCGCGCACCAGACCTCTATGTGAGGACGGCCCGCCAAAAACATACGCGCCGCCATGAAGATATAAAATGACTTTTTCACAATCTGGGGCGCCGCACCACTCGGCTTTCACCCCATTTATGGTGCTGGCTTTGGGGCGGCTTTTACTTTTAAAAAGAAATTTAGCCAACCCGCTTGTTTGGGTCAGACGCGCCCGCAGTTCTTCGGCAGGTAGCCCTTGCTTGAAAAGGCGTTTTATGGTGCGGCGCAGAATAAGTTTGACGATTCTTCCCTGCCAACTGAGTTTTTTATTCATCTTTTTCAACTCATATTTGTTTATAAAAGTCGCCCCTGAGACCGAAGCCTCAGGGGCTGACGCGGATGGATGGGGGGAAGAAAGATCATGCCGCGCCAAGCAGGAAAACCTGCACTTTATGTATATCGCTGTTCTTATAAATTAGCAAGAAATACCCAGATTATGCCTATAGGTGCCACAAAGCGCGCCAGCCAAAGCCAGATTGTGTGCAGCGTGTCGTTAAAATATTTTCGGGTCACTTCAGCTGGAACAGACCAGGCCGCGAAAGTTACAATCAATAACCCACCCAATGGCAGCAAAATATTAGATGCAATATAATCTTTGACATCAAATAATGTTTTATCGGCAAAAGTGCCATTTGATGCAATGCGAATATCGGCCCAAATATTAAAAGAAAATACCGTTGCCAAGCCAATCACAAATGCCGCAAGCAGAACAATGAAGGTCGATGCTTGACGTGAAAAACGGGTTGTTTCGCTGAGCCAACGCACGGGTACTTCTGTTAGTGCTAATGCTGAGGTCAGCGCCGCAAATAAAACCAGTAAAAAGAAAACCACTGCGATAATGCCCCCGCCTGGCATTTGCGCAAAAGCGATGGGCAAGGTGGTGAATATCAATCCTGGCCCGCCCGCTGGGTCAAGGCTTTGGGCAAAGACAATGGCAAAAATACCCAGCCCCGCCAGCAAAGCTACAACTGTATCAGCAATGCCGATTAGAATAGACGCTTGACCAATTTTAATATCATCAGCGACATAGGCGCCATAAGTAATGAGCATCGCAGCCCCGACCCCGACAGAAAAGAATCCGTGCCCGACGGCTGATAATATCACAGAAGGGTTTATTTTAGAAAAATCAGGGCTGAATAAGAAAGTCATAGCCGCACCCATATCGGCTGTAATGGTGCCATAAATCACGATGGCGAGAAGCATGAAAAGCAGCAGAGGCATCAGGATTAAATTGGCGCGCTCCAGCCCCGCATTGAGATTGCGCGCAATAACCAATCCAACAAGAAAGATAAAAGCTATCTGCCAGGTAATCAGTTCATTTTGATTGCCGAGTAAATTTTCAAAAATTGCGCTGCTTGTTTCGGCGTCCACATGCGCTAAAGCGCCAGTAAAGGCGCGCACCACATAAGCCATCACCCAGCCTGCAATCACATTATAAAAGGTCAATAAAAGAAACGCCCCTAAAATACCAACAAGTCCGATAGGGGCATAAAGATTTGCATTGTGATGTTGTGGCGCCAGTGATTTCACCGAGCTATTGGCATTGGCGCGACCGGCGCGGCCCGTAACCAGTTCTGCCGCTGCCACAGGTATGGCTATGAGTGCAATCGTCACAAGGTATATCAGCACAAAAGCGCCGCCACCATTTTCGCCTGCCATATAGGGAAACTTCCATATATTGCCAAGTCCAACTGAGGCACCGATACAGGCGAGCATGAAGCCTAGCCGCGATGACCATGAGGGGTATTTTTGTTCTGACATTGTTTCTCCATTTTCGGCATTAAACGGTGACCACACGACATGAATGACTGGTCAAATTCATGATATTCGGTTATGTGATGAAAGAAAACAAAAACCCGTTTTGCGCTTCAGTATTAATCTGGAAAACGAAAAAAGTCTTGGAAATTGTCATGAAAATATTGAGACCTCTATCTTTTGCAATATATTTTATGGTTATCGGATTAGTTGATTATGTCAGTGCAGAAGAAAGTTTAATGGCTGTGATGGAGCAATTGCCAAAGCCAGAATGGAGTAAGGGCGCGTCTGACTTAATGCCACAAGGCAGTTTGTTTTTGGCCCAACAAAATGACGGCATCAAAACACGTGTGGCTGTTTTTGAGCCCAGCCAGAAGCTACAAGCCACACTTGTTCTCATGACAGGGTATTCAGAATTTATTGAGAAATATCATGATATTATCCCTGTTTTTCAGGCGCAGGGATTTCGTGTGGTGATACCAGAATGGCGCGGGCATGGTTTGTCTGATGGGCGGCTTAAGCTCAATCCGGCGCAGCTTCATGTGACAGATTTTGATTTATTTGTGTCCGACTTAATAGCAATAATGGGTTTTATTCGCACTCAATATGACACACATCCAATTTTTGGATTGGCACATAGTATGGGTGGGCAAATTGCCTTGCGGGCGGTTCATGAAAAGCCTGATTTATTTGTTGCATTGGCGTTATCGGCGCCGATGATTGATATTCCAAATTCAACTTTTGAAAAACAACTTCTCAAAATTTTGGGCTCTGCTTATGTGTTTCTTGGGCAGGGCGAGGCTGGGATGCCGTTTCAAGAAAATGAGCGGGAGAATGGCGCGCGTGGCAAAAATTTTGTTACAACAAATGAGGCGCGGTTTCAGGTGAATGAGGACCTCATCGCGGCCAATCCGGCGATTAATGTTGGTGGGCGCAGCATTGAATTTGTTCTCCGCGCCGTGCAGGTGATGGCGGAAACGCAAAAGCCTGATTATTTGGCCAGAATTAAAACACCAATTTTTGCGGGTGTTGCACCGCGTGATACGCTGGTTTTATCAGATGCCACAATCGCCATGACCCAGCTTTTGCCGCAGGCAAGCTATAAGATTTACCCTGAGTCCATGCATGAAATTTTAATGGAACAATCCACTATCAGAGATGCTTTTATCGCTGATGTGATGGCGCATTTTGCTGCCGCACAAAATCAGTTAACAGACTAAATTTTATAGTGCGGCAGAGCTGAACAATTCAATCAAAGCTTCGTGCAGGGCTTTATCGCCACTGGCAATAATTTGACCGCCCTGCGCGGCGCGACCACCCTGCCAATTTGTGACATAGCCTCCTGCGCCCTCAATAATCGGAATAAGCGCTTGAATATCATGGGCTTTGAGACCTTGTTCAATCACAGCGTCAATCTGCCCGCAGGCCAGCATGGCATAATTATAGCAATCCCCGCCATAGCGCATGAGCTGGGCGCGCGCGAGCAGGCTGTTCATTTCAGCTTCGCCAGTTGTGTTGATAAAAAACCGCGGGTCTGTGGTCGCGCAAATCGCGCTTTCTATTTGGGGGCAGGCGCGGGTTTGTACTGGCTCGTAAGTCGCGCCTTTTTTGAACATGGTGGGTGCGCCTTTTTGGCCAATTAAGCGCTCGCCTGTATAGGGCTGGTCAAAAATGCCTAAAACAGGCGTGCCACCTTGATTAAGCGCAATCAGTGTACCCCAAACTGGCATGCCCGTAATATAAGCGCGTGTGCCATCAATCGGGTCAATCACCCATTGCATGTCATTGCCAATTTTTTCGTCAAATTCCTCGCCCAAAATACTATGCATGGGGTAATCCTGTTCGATTATTTGGCGAATGGCTTGCTCAGCTTCTCTGTCGGCCTGCGTTACAGGGTCAAAGTCCTGCGCGTCTTTATTGGCCACATCAAGTGCCGCGCGAAAATGGGTTAAGGTTTTTTCCGCCGCCGCGTCGGCCAGCCGCTCTCCAAAAGTGGCGAGGTTTTTCAGATCATCAGCATTGATTAAATTATCCATGCTTTTTTTTACAATAATTCGCAGTCATAAGGCAGTTTATTTTATGAATTTCACGAAATCATCGATTGGGGCGCGTTCTGATTTGAGCGTGTTAACAGGGGCTTCATAATCTGGATAGCCTAAAGCTAACCCCATCCATAAAATCTGGCTTTCAGGCAAATCTATCGCTTTGGCGACATGTTCATGATGCATCACCCAAGCTTCTTGCATGCATGTGCCAAGCCCAGCTTCAACGGCCAGCAGGCATAAACTTTGCGCAAACATGCCAACATGGCCCCATTGATTGCGGTCAAAGCATCTGTCGAGACTGATGAACATGCCGACAGGCGCCTCAAAAAAAGTAAAATTTTTCATCATGGCTTCTGTGCGCGCTTGTTTATCTTTGCGGTCAACACCCATGAGGTCATACATTTGCGCCCCAATTTGGCGGCGGCGCGTATTATAGGGTTCTGGCACGGGTTCAGGATACACATTATATTCAGGCATAGAGCTGATTGGTTGTGTCTTTGTTATTTCCTGCATTTTTTGCTTAAAAGCCGCTAATTTGTCCCCCATAAGAACATGTACCCTCCAGGGCTGTAAATTGCCGCCTGATGGCGCTCCGCGCGCTTTGTCCAATAGGGTGGATACGACAGCCTCACTGACGGGCTCATCCAGAAAGGCGCGGGCAGAAAAACGTTGGTCAATGGCTTCTGAGACAGATAATTTTTCACTCATGATTTTAGCTCTTTTGATTTAATCCGCATTTCTTGCGGCGAGTTTGATTTCAGACTTTTGGGTCGGAATGGCTTTTTGCAAATGAGATAAAAGCCCCATTAATGTATCTTGCAATCGCGCAAACCCCTCATGACAGAGATAAGTTTTTTCATCCATATAGAGCGCGCGCGATATTTCAATTTGCAATGCATGCACATTATTTTGCAAATTAGGTATACGGCTCTGCAGCCCATAGCTTTGTGTTATGTAACCACCTGCATAAGGGGTGTTGCGCCCGACGCGATAGCCATTTTCGGTTAGATAGGCCTCGACCTCTTGCGTCAGCTCGCTCGTGCAAGAACGTCCATGCCGATCACCTAAAATTATCTCAGGCATATGATCGCGTTGCGCGCGCAGATGCGCCAGTGCGCTGGAGGGCATGGAGTGGATATCCAATAAATAAGCCTGCCCATATTTGGTCACTGCCTGCACCAATAAGTCTTTAAGTTTGGCATGGAAAGGCACATGAATTTCTTTAATGCGCTGGTCTGCCTCAGCAAAAGAAAGACGCTCTGGATAAATCGGCATGCGGTCAGCGACAATGCGCGCGACTGTGCCAAGACCGGCTTTGACGCGCACTGAATTGGTGATGACATGGTCAGGCAAAGTGTCCGCAAACATGTCAGGGTCGAGCTCATAGGCTTCACGGTTAAGATCCAGATAAGCGCGCGGATAAATGGCGGCTAAAACCGCCGCCCCATATTGTGGTGCTTGTTCAAGCAACCGGTCAATATGGGCATCTTCTGAGCGGCGTAAATCATGCGCGCTGAGCAATGAATTTTTGATAAATTCTTCCGGATATAAATGTCCGCTATGGGGAGAGGTCAGAATCCAGGCAGGGGTTTCGGGGCCGCTCTCCTGATGTGTTTGGATAAGCAAGCGATAGGGTTTTTTATGCGCTGTCGGTCTTGTTTCTGCCAAAATCCCACTTTGAACTTATATTATGCCAAGAAATGCAATGGTTTTCTTGTTCTTAGTCTATCGCGCATGAAGCCATAAAAGAAGAGGTTTTTAGGAACTTTGGCTGTTTTTTGCGCTGATGCGTAAAATAAAATAGCCCAAACTACCAGATAAAAGAGAGCCAAGAATAACACCCAGCCGGACTTTGGTTTGCATGATAGGCTCTTCAAAGGCAAGTGTGCCGATAAATAGACTCATGGTGAAACCCACGCCCGTTATCAGCGCCATGCCATAAAATTGGCGCCAATTCACCCCTTGAGGTAATTGGCATATTTTCAACCCAATGCTGATTAGGGTGAAGCCCATCACCCCTATTTGTTTGCCAAAAAATAAACCTGCCGCAATGCCCAGCGTAATGGGATGAACTAATATGTCCAGATTAATCCCTTTCAAAGACACACCTGCATTGGCAAATGCAAAAACCGGAAGGATGAAATAAGCCACCCATGGGTGCAGCTCATGCTCTAACTGCCGAAGCGGTGGTTTTTGGCCAGGCGCTTGAATTTTTAAGGGAATAAAAAAGGCTAAGACAACCCCAGCTAAGGTGGCATGAACACCAGATTTGAGAACACAGGCCCAAAGAAATACGCCCGTGACTATATAGGGTGCAAGTTTCGTAACCCCCTTTTTATTGAGACCGAAAAGAATGCTCACCGCAATCAAGCCCGCCGCTAAAGACATCAGCGATAGGTTTTCAGTGTAGAAAAAAGCGATAATTAAAATCGCCATCAAATCATCAATAATAGCAATCGCAACAAGTGTAATTTTGAGCGCCTCGGGCACGCGATTGCCCAAAAGCGAAATAATACCCAAAGCAAAGGCAATGTCAGTTGCCGCCGGAATGGCCCAACCATGAATAGAAACAGCATCGCCCCAATTCATTAAAGCATAGATTGCGGCAGGCACCATCAGGCCACCAATCGCGGCAATGGCGGGTAATCCAATTTGCTCTTTAGTTGATAATTGCCCTTCCAGCACTTCGCGCTTAATTTCAAGCCCAACCAATAGAAAGAAAATCGCCATAAGGCCGTCATTAATCCACAATAGCAGAGGTTTATTGATAATGAACTCACCAATTTGAATGGCAACAGGCGTGGTTAAAATCAGGTCATAGACAAAGGCAAGGGGCGAGTTTTCCATCAAAAGAGCCAGCATGGCCGCAATGGCGAGCAGGATACCGCCCACTGATTCCAGTCTAAAAAATTCGCGCATCATATTCATCGGCATGGACAGGCATCTTTCTATATAAGATTAAGTTCGTTACTGGATATTTAGTCAGTTTTTGCTGTTTTTCTAGTGATAACAAACGCGTTTTCTTGAAAATCGACTAAAATTTATCGGCTAAGCCAACTATGAAACATTCAGTGTGGAAACTCAATAAAGGCATTCATATCTGGTTTTTTCATGGCATCTACAAAGGCTTGATAGCTCCATGGCCAAGTCATCGGGATGCCGGTTTTATCGAGATACCAGCTTGTGCAGCCGCTATTGAAAATTGTTTTTTGTGCCGCCTTAATGCGTTTTTCCTCATATGCCTCAAAAGCTTCTTGTGTGGGTTCAAGGCTGGCAGCAGCACCTGTTTGCAGTTGTTTTAAAAGCTGTTCAATATAGCCCCATTGCATTTCGGCAATATCGATTAATGAGAAATTACCAACCGGTCCAGTGGGTCCATTCAGCATGAAAAAATTCGGGAATGATGGCACGCTAATCGCATAATAGGCGCTGGCGCGTTCGGCCCAGGCCGTATCAAGCGATTTTTGTTCCCGCCCAATGACCTGTGTCGGGCGAATAAATTGGTCTGCTTGAAAACCTGTCGCCAAAACCAAAATATCGAGCTCATGCAAATGCCCATTGGCCATGCGCACGCCATTGGCTTCAATTTTATCAATCGCACTGGTTTCTATAAGTACATTTGGGCGTTGGACGGTGTCATAATATTGCCAGCTATAGACCAGCCTTTTGCACGCGGCGCGATAATTGGGCCGCAATTTCTCGCGCAAAACAGGGTCTGTGACGCTGGTTTCTAAATAATTGAGGCAATAGGCTTCAATCTCTTTCATCTCGGGGCTGTCTGGCTCGATAATGCCTTTGTTAAAACGATAAACATTATGCCAATAAGTCTCATCATAGCGAATGGCGTTGATTTTCTCGACATCATCACGAAAAGCCTGTTTTTCTTCCTCGCTATAGGGGAATTGCTGGACGGGCATAATCCATTGCGGGCTGCGTTGGAAATGAACCAACTGGGCTGCGCGTGAACTGAGCGCGGTGGCAATTTGTATGCCGCTTGACCCACTGCCAATCAGGCCAATGCGTTGATTGTCCAGCGCGACATTCTCGTCCCATTGCGCGCTATGGAAACAAGCGCCTTGAAAATCACCCAGCCCTTTAATGTCAGGCATTTTCGGATGATGCAACACACCGCTGGCGCAAATAATGACATCCACACAATCCTGCCGGCCATCAGATAGGCTGATGTGCCATTGATGCGCGGCCTCATCAAACTGACAATGCTTCACCTCTGTATTGAACTGGATGAATGGCTCTATGTCATAGTCTTGCGCTACTGTTTCAAAATAGCGTTTAATTTCTGCACCAGTGGCATGATAAGCATTCCATTCGGCATAAGGCGCGAAACTATAAGTATAGGCATGCGCGGGGACATCGCAGGTCAGACCCGGATAACGGTTTTCACGCCAGGTGCCACCCATCGCATCAGCTTTTTCATAAACCACAAAATCGGTTTGGCCTTTTTCTTTCAATTTAATAGCGGCTAAAAGCCCTGCCATGCCAGCCCCAATAATCGCATATCGTAAGTCGCGTGATTGATGATTTTTATCGGTCATTTGAAACAGGAAAACTCCACAGATATAGGCTTTAGGTTAAATAAAATAAATTGAAAAGCAAAAGATAAATTCCACCACTTCAGACCTGCTGCTCAACATTTGACCTGATAAGGCAATTTACAAACAGTTCTAAAGAGAGGAGGGTGTTGACAGCGTAGCGTTTTCTTTGCATAACCAGCAAGCATTCAAATGCAGCAGTGGTTGGGGCGATTAGCTCAGCGGGAGAGCACTACCTTGACATGGTAGGGGTCACTGGTTCAATCCCAGTATCGCCCACCACTTCGCTTTCAAAAGAAGTGCCGTAAGTCACTCAATTCATGACATAAAATATAATTACATTTTCAGGGGGGCTCGGCAAGGGAATATCCGAAGCACATGAATATCTAATGGAAATTGTGACAAATTGTGACCAGAGTGTGACAGCAATCAACTTACTGAATTAATTGCCCTCTTGCTTTATCATATGACTAACGGATTGCAAGGCTGCCACATAGTCTGAGTTCTCACTGACTATCTCCACTTTAGGCTTCCCCCAGCCTCTATCCAACAGTGCTTGCGCTGCTGTTCCCCTCACACGCTCATCTTTGGCATGACGCATGATGTCTGCAAGCGTCTCAATTGCCTCTGTTGTGTATGTTCTAGCTAGCTCAGCTACCTTATAGACATCTTTAGGACGACCTGTTGGGTTGCCAGAATGGCCCTTAACAAATTTACCTTGATTATCTCGCATCACTAATACCCCTGAACGCAGGTTTACATTATAACATTTCAATTGTTATGATTTCAAAGGGTATAGGCCAAAGTGCTCAGCAAAAATACTAAATTGTAAAAAAGTAAAAGCCTTTTTTTATATTATTTCAGTTACCTAAGTGGGTTCCATGATGTATCTTTAAGCTTATAATGGCTGTAAAGGTTTACTGGTGCCCGAGTAGCAAAAATTACCATCCCCACAATGTTGACCAATGATAAATGTTCTGCAGGAAGAAAAAATGCTGCTATTACATAAATCACCCAGTATACGACAAGAAGTGTTAACCCTTTTTTCCACATACCGTGCCATAAATAATAAAAAATAGAAAATAAGGCTGCCCATATTGAAAATGAAACTTTGAATCTCTCAGATGATGATAAAGTTTTGATATTTGGAAGTTTAATTCCACCTGCTTTTTCTACTGCATCTATGATTGGTTGCACTCTGATTTCTTTATTACTCATTAAATCAATCCCCATAATTAATATTTTAGTGATAATTTTTTTTATTATTATATTATAAAGATATATTTACTTACATCATAGTTTTTTGGGTTATTTATGTTCAATCGTCTAATTATTATATTCGTATTTTATTTTTTAACATTTGGCTCAGCACATGCCCTCTCAAATAATCAGGTGAGAAACGAAATTTCTTCATTCATAGCCACCCAATCGACCCCTTCAAAAGTCGATAGCGTTACAACCCTTAATAACATGAGTGTCTCCACCAGAGGAATTGTGTACCAATACATCCTATCTGGAAACGGTGATAACTACTATCCGAACATAAAGTCTAATAAGAAGAATATTTTACAAAATCTTTGCAGCAACAACCTTCTGTCTTGGTATAAAACTAACTATATAGATATGACTTATGTTTATTATGATAGTAACGGACAGCTTATTACAACTTTTTCTGTAAATGGAAATCAGTGTTGAGGGTATAAAATTGAATTTTAAAAAACTTTATTATGTATTTGCTTTGACGCTAATCATAACTGGTTGCGATAGCGGCAATGTAAACTTTGTCAAAAATGGATATATGAATGGTTATGATACTTTAACTATTGGTCAGGCTTTTGATGGTTGGTCGACATGTGAGACAACAAATTGGGAAGCTTTCGAAACTGATAGAGGGGAAGAAATAGTTTCCTATAGCTGTCAATTAAAGTTCTCAGATAGAGTAAAAAAAGTTTTGTCTGATGTTTATAGGGCAAATCTTGACGAAGCTGGAAGTATAGAAAAACTCAATGAAACTACAACCCGAGGCTTGAAAGTAACTAGCGGGTATCAGGCAGGTGCTACTGGTGATTATGAGCTTTATAACAAACTTAAAGACGGTGCTAGGTTTAGATATGAGACTTATTTAGATGGATTAACATACAACCATTTAAACTATGTTGTGCAATTCGCTCTTAGTCAAAAAGACGATAGTTTTGTTATAGACTACATAGGTGCAGAATTAACATTTGAAGATGGCAGCGTCATAGATAAAGCCCTTAATGTAAATAACGATGACTTGCTTGAAGTTATATATAATAACTATGAGTTTGATTTTGACACTGTGAAAAATTTAACAGATGGCATCATCACTAATTTTGCAGTCTATAAAGAATAAATGACTTTTCCCCATAACCCACAAGTTAGAGAAAGTTTTATCATCAGTTTTGGTTGATTTTTGACCACTATTTATCCGAACAGTTCGAAAATGCCTCATTGATAATTTTCATGAGGTATGTGATGACAAAACCGAAACCAAGTATTTATGGCCAATGGGCCGAACAGCTTTATCAAAACGGCTTTCAACCATTAGCATTGAACGGAAAAAGGCCTATCTCTGGCTGGAGGGAGTTTGCACTTCCTAGCGATGAAACCGAACGCATCAATTATATAAATAGGCAGAGAACCAAAAACATTGGGTTGCGCACAGGAAAATTAGTTGCCATCGATGTTGATGAAGAAAATCCAGAAAAAATAGCTGTCATTAACGAGGCAAGATTGAATTTCTTGGGGGCAACGGATTTCATTCGTATCGGTAAAAAGCCTAGAGCGGTTTATCTATATCGTACAAACGCACCCCTTAAAAAAATGCAGGTGGGGGGTGTGGAGGTTTTGGGTGAGGGGCAACAGGTGGTTATTGCTGGTATCCATCCAGAAACAAAGGAGCCATATACCTGGCCTCATGTGTCTATACTGGACAGCACTCTCGATGACCTTCCATTTGTCTCATCTGGGGATATTAGAGGTTTTGTTGCCGAACTGGGTGGGGGTGAGTTTTCAAACAGTGAGGAGAGGGAGCAGACAGGGGAAATACTCGCTGTTGAGGGATATCGCAATCAAACTCTTTTCAAAGAGCTTCTCCAAGTAGCCTTGAAATGCAGCACATCTCAAGAGCTCTCTAAGAAGGCAAGTATGCTTAATACAAAACTCCAGCCGATGCTGGATGATGAAGAGGTGCAAGACACGGTCAAAAGTGTCTGGAAACGTAAAATCAGCCGTCAGATAGCGCCAGAGGGAGGGCAGTTTATAAGACTTACTATGACAAGAACAGAATTTGATAAGCTCAAATACAACCCTTTAGCTTATTTGTTAATCAGCTATATAAAGTTTCACATTCCTAATGAGCGCTTTTATCTGCAACAAAAGCCTACCGCTGCAAAATTAAATGTTTCAATCAATACAATAAGGGGGGCAATCAAATTCCTCATCGATGAAGGTTTTATGAAGCGTGATGGGGAGGGGGTAACACCAGGCTCAAACCATTTATCAATAATATATAAATTGCTTATCTAATGCTCTGCTGCTGTATACCCCACCCCCCGCTGTATTGTAATAAGTTATCAATTATTGATACCGTTATAGTCACTCATCTTCTCAATTAGCCTTCTTATGTCGCTATGTGCATATCTGAACAACATGGTTGGTGTACTATGGCCGCTGATGCTTGCAACTTCTGGTATCGTTAGACCTCGTTCAAACAGCCTTGAAATAGCTTCATGTCTCAAATCATGAAACCTCACCCCCTCAAACCTAATTATTTTCTTCTTTCTTTGCCAGGCGAGCTTGATGGCATTGGGGCTCATGTTAAATACTGTCTCAGATTGTGACTGTCTGGTCTCAAGTATTTTTATAGCTTTTTTGCTGAGCGGAATGTGTCTAATGCGATTAGTCTTTGTTTTGGAGATTGTCACAAATTGCTGACACCTATCAATATCAGACCACTTAAGATTTGCAATTTCTCCCCGCCTCATTGCTGTTTCAACTGCGAATTGAATGACCCAATAAACCTTATCCTGAGGATGGTTATCCAATGCCCTCCAGAAGCCCTCAGGGACTCTTCTGATGGGTATTTCAGAGGCAGTTGGAAGCTTTACCCCAGCCACAGGATTGCGCCTTAGAGGGGCCTCCCAGAGCGTTTGAGCGGTATTAAAAACATGCCTCAAAACACCGAAGTTTCTCTGGATTGTTGATGGTTTCCAATGTGCCCTATTCGCCTCCAACTCTGCCTGGATATGTGATGGGGTAATACTCCCAATAGGGTATTTGGCGAGGGAAGAATTCAGCCAATTTTTTAAGATATATTTTTCGACATTGTGACTTGTCTTGTGGGGGGATATCTCGAGTAGATACCTGGTTAAATATTTAGAAAGGGGGGTGTTTAACATCTCTCTCCCCTGTAAATCTATAGTCCCATTATCAATATTAGTTTCTATCCCTCTAGCCCATTTTTGAGCATCAGATTTATTCGTGAAGCTCTTGGTTAGGGCTTTGTGACCATGCCGTCTTACTTGCGCTTGCCATTTACCATTTCTATTTCGAATTGAGGCCATATCTCTCTCCTTTTGTGACCTGAGTGTGACGTCACAAATTGAGAAGCCGCTAACCTGTTGATTTAATTAATTAGCTCAGCGGGAGAGCACTACCTTGACATGGTAGGGGTCACTGGTTCAATCCCAGTATCGCCCACCACTTCGCTTCGCTCATTATGGGCAGGCCCAGTATCGCCCACCACCCCTGAACGCAGGTTTACATCATAGCATTCTGGCTGTTATGATTTTGTCAGGGTAGGTGTTGATTAGGTGGTGAGTTAACGATGTTGAGGGTTTTATTGGTCATCCTATTTGTTTGTTGGTTTAGTTTTCCAGTTTTTTCAAAGCAGCCTCAAACTAATTATATGTTTAATATCCAAAAATTAAGCTATTTCGAGCTGGATTATAATGGTGCCTTAGTTAAGGATGAGATGCGCAGCAGGGATGGTGAAATTTACTACAAAGTAAATGATAAGATTTATGAATTTTCAAGAGAATTCTCAAATGTAGACACAGCAGTTGTTGTTATGGATGCTTGGGTAGATAGTGGTACTGATTTTTTGAACCAGCAATTTATGCCAATATTTTATGAAACAACACTTCCATTGATTCAGGCTTTTTCTGAAAAAGAATTTAAAATATATGCTTTCACGAATATGGATACTGATGCTGCTTATGGGGAAGATCTTTTTCCAGAATTGGAAGCAATGGTTTCAGGTGGTTTAGTTAAGAAAAAATATCATAAATTAGGTGATGCTGAAGAATTTCAGAATGAATTGAGGCAGTCGGGGGTGAAAAATATCATATATTTAGGTTTCGCCTCAAATATGTGTGTTATTGGTCGGCGGGTAGGTATGTTTGGGATGCTTCAAATGGGTTTCAAAACATATTTCGTACCTGAAAGCTCGGCGGCGGTTGAAACTCAACAAGGCTGGAAGACACGTGAATTCCATAAGTATACTATATCGCTTATTCAGCATAATTTTTCTGGTACAATTAGTAACCAAACAATATTAGAGGCCTTTTTGGGACACTAAATTTGAACAAAGATGAGGGCTCAGATTTTTAATTTTTACGGAGGGTTGGGTAGGTCATGCCAAAACTAGTTGCACTTATTAGTAAGAGAGATTCAATTTCAGAAGCAGATTTTAAAACTTATTACGAAACGCACCATGTGCCATTGATTAAAAGCCTGTTTCCAACAATTGCAGGCTATAAAAGAACTTATTTGCTTGAGGAGCATAGTCTGAATGAGACTTTGCCACTTGAGTCAGATGGTGTTCAGCAACAAGTGAATGTGATTACAGAAATAATTTTTGACGATGAAGACGGCTTGAATGAATTCTTTGCAAGAGGCACGCATGAGGATGTTGTTGAAGCGATTAGGAAAGACGAAGCTCATTTCCTTGATGGTGAAAAAACTCTTATGTATCGGGTTGAATAGGGCGTCTTTCAGGACTCACAAATTCATATATTGATAAAATTTGATACTATGGCGCGGCACCATATCTTAGGCAGCGTCTGGCGGGTGGTTTTCTAAGTGAACGACCTCTGCTGCCGTTTGGGCTGTATCTGTAATAGCTTCTGCAACAGTTTCCACAGCTTTGCTGACAACTTCTGCTGCCGCCAGCGGGGCGGCATCTGCGGCGGAGAGAAAATGATGACTTTGTGGCATTTGCAAAAGCCACCAGCCGCGCAAGCTAGAAAAGAACCAAAATGCATTGGCAAATGATAAGACCCAAAGCCCTGCAGAGGCAGTTGCTATGAGTGAGAACATGCTCCCAATGGCCATGCAAACAAAGCCATGCTGGCGTTGTTTTGGTGAAAGGCTGGATAAAAGAGGCGCGGCCAAAACAGTCCCAAATAACACCGCTCCAAATTGAATCCAAACAACAATGTTAGAAAAAAGCAACCATTTCATTTTCGTCACTTCCTGTGCTCTGGATTGAGCACCATAATCGCTATATGCGCCTGAAATTTCTATTTTGCAATAGCAATTTTACTCTGGGTGATGATTTTTTGACCAACCCTTTGCGGCTTGTGTTTGAGGGCTCATTTGGGTTTTAAGGCTGCACCCAAATGGCAGAACTGATGGCGCGCTCTTGAATTTCTTGTGGGGCGGGGGCTGGCACGCCCATGGCCTTTGCGTCATGCGTGGTATAGCGCGGAATTGGGATTTCAATCGCGCGTGCATAATAAAGCGCGTTTTCAGCCGGGTTAAAAGCCGGGTCTTGCCAGAGCGCAAACAGCTGCGTGCTGCCAATTGTGTTTGTATAAGTGGCATTTGCAATATCCACCGTGCTGCCAACAGCTGGCATTGAGCCGTCTTGCATTTGCGTCATCCGCGCATCGGACGCGGCGATATTAAAGATTTTTTCATGACTTTTGCCTGTGGTGTCCACCCATGCTTTTATGATTTGCAGCCGGTCGAGATTGGCACCAATCGGATTTTTGCCCGCAAAGACAATAAAGACTGGCGAGCTGGTTTTTTTGGCGCTGTTCAAAACACCGCCCATGGGCACACCGTTTTGATAGGCCATATCCAGCCAGTCTGTCGGCAGTTCAGTTGTGGGATAGTCCCAGCCCGCAAAAAACCGCAAGGTGATACGCGGGCCTGAAGTGGCATAGGTTTCCTTGCGCATCATGGCATCAAAAATAGACTCCCGCGTGTTTTCCTGCGCCCAAACTGCGACCAAACCCGCGGCTCCATAGGCGCGCAAATTTTTGGCATAATCAGAAGAAAAATACGCAATGCCCAGCCTTTGCGCCGCGGTTGCATCTATTAAGGGCAATTTGCCGTGATAATTATCTTCCTCTGTTGCCGATGACGCATTATGGCTATCACTGCTGCCAATCACACCAAACTGAAATGGATTAAAGTTTTTATCATGGGCAAAGCTCAATCCGGTGCGCAAAGCATCGCGTGCATAGCTGCCTTTGGGGGTGCTTTCTACCATATTGACGCTCAGCAATTTGTCCATAATTTCAAAACCAGCAAATTCATCTTCAGGGGATAGGCTGGGATGCGTTTCTGACGACCCTTTGATTTGAAAAATTTCCACCAGCGGTTCGTTGCGATTACGCGCGGCGGCATAGTCTGGAGTGATGGGCGTGCCGTCAAATTTTGTGTCTTCAAACATGCGCCCATTGCTGGCATTGCTATTATGCGGAATGGCCAGCATCTCCATACCCTGTGCGCGTTGTTCTTGCATGGCGTGCCATAAATCTTCGGGATTATCGGACTCCAGAGATGAAAAAGGATAGGCAGGTACTTTGGTGTTTTTATAAATCACATTGCGATGAAGATTATTCTCGCTTGGCATTGAACTCCACTCATAGCCCACAAAGCTAGTAAAACGACCCGGATCATTATGGCGTTCTGCGGCGGCGATAATATCGTCCCAAGCGGTTAAAGAAACGCGCGAGGGGCTGGTCGAGCCTTTTGTGCCAAACTGCGCGGCGCGTTTTTGGTTTGACCCCATTGTCGTGATCATACGATGGGCAAATCTGGCCGTATATTCTGTGCGACTGCCTTTTTTAAGGCTGTTAATAATGGCAAAATCGGGCGTGTTGGCCTGCGCGCCAGCTGCCGCGCGCGGCACATTCAGATATTTATCATGGTCGGTGACCGCTCCAAAGTCCAAAGGTCTCCTAACGCGGATGGGAAACCCATAAGAATGCGAAATCGTGCCGCCTTTCATAAAAATATAAGCATCATCAGGCAGGGTGCGGGTTCCCATAGTATAGGCATCATAGGAATAGGCTGTATGCACATGCAAATCGCCCCATAGCACATGCCGGTTTGGGTTGAAGGCGATTTTTGCCTTTGGCGGGATTTGAGCCGGCTGGGTGGTATCATAAGGTGTTGCAAATTCCGGCGTATCAAATCGGGTGGCGTAATCAAATACCCACAATCCAGCTAACAGGGCAAAGGCTAGACCAGCAAAGCCAAGCACTGTTCTTTTAATCCATTTAACCCATGCCATCTTAACCTCATGTCAAACCGATAAAACAATTATAAGTAAAACAGGCAAGAAAACAAATTCGTTGGTTCAGGGCTTGCAAAAATGGCTCGCCTGTCTCATCTTATGAGAGTTAACAAAGGGGGGTTATGTGACATATCAGTGGGATAAAGAAGTCGATATTATTGTGGTCGGGTCAGGGGCTGGTGGCATGGTGTCGGCTTTGGCGGCAACGCAGAGTCAGGCTGAGGTGATGATTATTGAAAAAGCCAAATTATGGGGTGGCTCGTCAGCAACTTCAGGCGGTGGCATTTGGGTGCCTGGTAGTGATGTCGCCAAAGCGGCTGGTTTTGATGATGATCTGGAAGGAGCGTATCGCTATATTCGCGGGCAATCGAAGGATAATGTGCCGGATGAAAATATTCGTGCGTTTATTGATAATGCCGCGCCTGTTTTGCGCTGGTTAATGGACTCAACCATTGTTGACTATATGGCTTTTCCCTATCCTGATTATCGTGCCGAATGTGATGGCGGCTCGCCAACAGGTTTTCGCACGCATATGCCAAATCCGATTGATGGCAAACAGCTTGGCAAAGATGTTGAAACCATGCGGCCAGCCAATCCGGCAGCCTGTTTGTTTGGTTATTTAAATTGGCATTTTGATGAAACCAATATGCTGCTTTATCGCCAGCCCGGCTGGATACGGGCTTTGGTGAAAAGTTTCTTGCGCTATTGGCTTGATGTGCCATTTCGGTTCAAGTCGCGCAAAGACCGCCGTTTGACGCTCGGCAATGCGCTGGTTGGGTCACTGCGATTAGAATTAAAAAAACATAATGTGCCGCTGCTTCTTGAAACACCAATGGAGAGTCTGATTGAAGAAGATGGACATATTATTGGGCTGGAAGTGACGCATCAGGGTAAACGGCAATATTTCAAAGCCCGAAAAGGGGTTGTGCTGGCGGCAGGCGGCATGGATAAAAATCAAGATTTACGCAAATCGGTGGCGCCGCTTTATCCCAATGCGCAATATTCTGGCGGTGTGACAAGCAATACAGGCGACTCGATTGTGGCGGGTCAAGATATTGGCGCGCAAACGCTTAATCTTCAGTCAGCCTGGGCCGCGCCTGTTTTTTATGTGCCAGGTGAGCACGGTGGGCGATTGTCGACAATGGAGCGCGCTTTGCCCGGCACGATAATGGTCAATCAAAAAGGTGAGCGGTATTTAAACGAAGCTTTGGATTATCACACAGCCGGTCAGGAAATGGCGAAGCGACATGCTGAACATGGCGATGCCAGCCCAAGTTGGATGATTTTTGATTTCAAATTTCGCCATCAATATCCAATGGGCCCGCTTTATCCACTCATGCCGGATTGGTTCCATCATCGCGCCGTGCGCTCGATTGTGAAAAAAGCGAAAACAATCTCTGCGCTGGCAGAAAAAATTGGGGTGGAAGCTTCTGTGTTGGAAGCGACGGTTGCGCGGTTTAATCAATATGCCGAAAAAGGCGAAGACCCTGATTTTAAGCGTGGGCAAGCGGCATATGACAAAATGTATGGCGACCCGCGCCAAACCCCAAACCCCTGTTTGCGGCCAGTTGAAAAAGGGCCGTTTTATGCCATGCCTATTTATCCGGGCGATATTGGGACAAATGGGGGCTTGTTGACAAATGAAAACGCACAAGTGATTGGTAAAGATAACGCGCCCATTGCTGGTCTTTATGCGGTTGGTAATAATGCGGCCTCAACCATGGGTGAAAGTTATCCGGGCGCGGGCGTGACTTTAATGCCTGCCATGACATTTGGCTATCTGGCGGCGCGGCATATTATGGGCAAAAACTAGGCGCTTTTCATGGACCGCAAAACTGAAAATGCATTGATTGAGGAATTGCTGGAGCTGAAAAAAGCTGATGCACTTCATGCCCATGATGATTTGCATAAAAAAACAGCGGCGCAATATGTCGGCGCAGAGCAGTTTCAGTTGGAGTCCCAACTGATTTTGCAAAAACTACCGCAAGCTGGCGCACATATTAGCGAACTCGCCAAGGCGGGGGATTTTGTGCGCCGCGATATTGGCGGGCGCTCCGTGATTATCACGCGCAATAAGGCTGGTGAGATTAAAGCTTTTTTAAATGCTTGTCGGCATCGGGGCACACGTTTGGTGGATGAGGAGACTGGTTGCCGGCATCGGTTTTCATGTCCTTACCATGCTTGGACTTATGATAATGATGGCTCATTGATTGGCGCCCCGCATTTTGATGCTGGTTTTGCCGATATTGAGAAATCTGAATTAAGCCTTATTCGTTTGCCATGTCAGGTAGTGTTTGGCCTGGTCTGGGTTATTGCAGACCCAAATAGTTCAGATGATATTGGCCATTTTTTTGCTGATGTTGAAGAAGATCTGACAGCTTTAAATCTGGACGATATGGTCATTGCGGCGCAGGATAAAAGTCAGCGCGCGGCAAATTGGAAAATTATTGTTGAGGGTGGCATTGAGGCCTATCATTTTCGGGTCGCCCATAGAAAAACCATTGGCCCTTATTTTGAGGATAATTTATCGACATATCAAATGCTTGGGCCTCATATCAGATCAGTTTTGGCGCGCCCGAGCCTTGCCGATTTGCCAAGTCAAAACCAAAAAAACTGGCGGTTGCGGGATCATGCCAATATTCTTTATTCATTATTTCCAACAACCAATTTTCTTGTGCAATCTGACCATGTGGTTTGGATTACACAAACGCCTTTGGCGCCCAATAAAACAAAATTGCGCATTGCGACATTGGTGCCAAAATCAGACTTGGCGCAACACGACCATTGGCAAAAAAGTCATGCCATCACAATCAAAACATTAGATGAAGATTTTGATATTGGGGAGAGTATTCAGGAAAATCTAGATGCTGGGGCTGTGCATGAATTAATTTTTGGACGGTTTGAAGGCGCGTTGACCAAATTTAGCGAAACAGTTCAAAGATTTCTTGAAAAATAATTTATCACAGGGCTGAGGGAGATAAGCTTATGTTTGAACGTTTTGAGAAAGCATCGCTCGTGATTGGCCGTAGCCTTTTGGGTTTGTATTTTCTTTTGCCGGGCTTAGCAAAATTTATCAATCCGCAAATGCATATTGAATTAATGCAGCGCCATCAAGTGCCATTTGCTGAACCGCTTTTATGGATTGCGGGCGTGGCCAATATTGTGCTGGGTTTGCTTTTGTTGGCCAATCGTCATGTTGCTTATGCGGCTTATGGCTGTGTGCTGTATATTTTGGTGATTAATATCATGCTGCATGATTTTTGGAATTTTGACGGCATTGAAGGCGCACATGAGACGCAAAACTTTGTCAAAAATCTTGGTATTTTGGCGGGCTGTCTTATTCTCGCAAGCTTTAGTCGCGCGCGGGCAGATGAACGCGGCTCCTAGTTTGTGATAAAAAATATTTTAAGATTGCTGAATATCCGCAATAAAGCTTTTTAAGACGGCGTTCACTTCGTCAGATTTTTCAAGCTGGACCAAATGGCCGGCAGTCGACACCATATCCACACGTCGTAAATCTGGGAATTGTCTTTTTAACAGCCCAATCGGGTCGTCACCATGAAAGCCTTTTAGGTCAACATCTTCTTCACTGCCTAGAAAATATGCGGGGACTTTGCTGGTTTGATGATAAGTGGCCTGACGTTCTTGCCATTTTATATCCATTGAGCGATACCAGTTGAGCCCACCAGTAAAACCAGACTGCTTGTAAGTGTCGATAAAAACCTGCATTTCTGCGGCAGATAACCAGTCCCAATCTAGCGGTGGCGCGGGGTTAAGCGCGTCAATATAATGCGTGCCAATCGGGTGATTAAATGTATCAAAATAATTGCCGCCCGCGCTTAATGCCCAAAACACTTTTGGAAAAAACACCTCAACGCGCGCCAGCATGTCTTTATCCGCCAGCCCGGGCGTGTCACAAAAATAATTAATATGTAGAAAATGCTCCTTCCCCATTTCTTTGTATTCTGTCAGCGGCGAAATCTCAGGATTATGTGGTGGGGCCGGGTTCTCAAGCATAATCAGCGCTTTGACTTTTTCAGGAAACCGCAAGGCCAAATCATGGGCCGCAAAAGCGCCAAAGTCGAGACCAGCAAAAACCGCTTGTTCTAGACCTAAATGATCCAACAGGCCGAGCAAATCCGCGCAAATGGTTTCGACGCTATAAGCTTGTGGGTCACTGGGCGCTGTGGTTTGCCCCATGCCCCGCATATCTGGCACAATAACATGACAACCCGCCTCAACCAGTGCCGGAATCTGGCGATGCCAGCTATACCAGCAATGCGGAAACCCATGACATAGAATGACCGGCAGGCCAGCACCTTGCTCAACATAATGCATGGAAATGCCGTTAATTTCGGCCTGATGATGGTGCAGTGGTGTGGCGTCTGGGGTCATTTTGGTTCTCACTAAAACATAATTCAGCTTTAAGTCTATCCCTAGCCGAGAGCCGATGACAATAAATTTTGTAAAATTTGAACATCAGTCAATATTTTAAACCGAATCTTTGTCAAAAAATTGTAACCTTACTCTCGTTATGATTTGTTTTTAGGCATAATCAAAATATGGCTTTTAATAAAAACGCATTGATTAATGATTTCACGGCGGCGTCTGAAGGGCATCGGCTTGCTAAGATTTTAGCTATTCGGGCGGTGGAGCGTATAAGTGGTCAGCATCGCTTGAAGAAACTCTATCTTGATTATCAAGCCGACGCCCAAGCCTCTGATAATTTTTGGCTGGATATGATGCTACGCCTCAATCTTAGGCCGCAATTTCATGGCACATCACCAGATCAAATTCCTACAAAAGGCTCCTTATTGGTGGTCGCCAATCACCCATATGGGGTTTTGGATGGCATGGCCTTGTGCGGTGTGGTGGCGCAGAGACGGCGAGACTTTAAAATTATGATTAACCATGTTTTGGCGCGCATTCCTGAAATGCACCCACATGTTTTGCCCATTAATTTTGATGATACGCAAGCGGCGCGCGAAACCAATTTGGCATCGCGCAAGCAAGCCGAAGATTATTTAAAAGCGGGTGGGGCTGTGCTTATCTTTCCCGCTGGCGGCATTTCAACCACGCAATCTGTGTTTCAAACAAAAGCTGAAGATGCGCCATGGGGGTCTTTAACTGGCAAGCTGGTGAATAAAACACAAGCCGATGTTTTGCCGATTTATTTTGATGGTCAAAATTCACAACTTTTCCAAAAAGCCAGTCATATGACGCCAGCTATTCGATGGGCGCTCATGTATCATGAGGTTTATCGACGTAAAAACACAAGTCTTGATATGGTAATTGGTGAGCCAATTTCATACGCAGAGTTGAAGCCGCATATGCCGCCTAAAAATCTGGCTGCATATTTGCGGGCGCAGACTTTTAACTTGGCGCAGAATGTGCAGTGAGCGAGTTAATTTTTGCAGCTCATCAAATTTTCATAAAATCGTTCCGCGCAAGCTTCCCAACTATATTTTTTTGCATGAGCGACAGCGTCTTTTTTCTTTGCTTTAAGCGCTTTTTCGATTGCTTTCTCAAGGTTTTCATCAAGGCAACCCGCTGGGCTTTCACGAATAACATCCAATGGTCCGGTTACGGGATAAGCTGCGACAGGTAACCCACATGCCATCGCCTCAAGCATGACAAGGCCAAAAGTATCTGTGCGGCTTGGAAATACAAAAATATCACCGCTGCGATAATGGGCAGCAAGATCATGTCCAAATTTTGCGCCTGTAAAAATCGCATTGGGGTATTTACTTTTCAAATAATCTAATTGAGGCCCGTCGCCGACAAGCAATTTTGTGCCTGGTAATTCAAGTTCTAGAAATGCCTCTAAATTTTTCTCTAATGATATTCGACCAACATAAACCGCAACTGGCTTAGGTAAAGAAAGCGCAGGTTTTTGACGGGTGTTAAAAAGCTGCATATCTACGCCCCTTGTCCACTCTACGATATTTTCAAAACCGTGTTTTTCTAAATCTTGTTGCAATGTTTTTGTTGCCACCATGACAGCATTAGACGGGGAATGAAATTTCTTTATGATTTTATAACCCCACGAAAGAGGCAATTTGGTTAATGCGTTCACATATTCAGGAAATTTTGTATGGTAGCTGGTTGTAAAACGCAGACCTTTTTTCAAACAAACCTTTCGTGCTGACCAGCCTAAAGGGCCTTCTGTGGAAATGTGAATAGCATCGGGTTTGAAACTCTCTATCTCTTTGACAAGTTTTCGGTAGGGGAATAGAGATAGTCGTATTTCAGGATAAATTGGCAATGGTAGCGTTCGAAACATATCGGGTGATATGACCTTAATTTCGAGACCTTTTTCTTCCAGTTTTTTGATGATTGTTTCAAGGGTTCGCACGACACCATTGACTTGTGGCGCCCATGCATCTGTAACAAGTAAAATGCGTTTCATATGATTTCTTTTTCTGAATGTGATGTTTTTGTCGGTTTATAGGTTAGGGTGTTTGAGCCGTCTTTTGATTCGCGCTTTTCTATTTCGTTAACCCAGTGAAGGATTTCCCAGCGTCCGTCGAAATGCTCGACAAGTGCAGTGCAGCTTTCAACCCAGTCTCCATCATTCATATATTCAATGCCGTCATATTGTTTCATTTCAGCATGATGAATATGGCCACAAATCACGCCATCAACTTTGACGCGCCGAGCTTCATTGACAATGGCCCGCTCATATTCGCTGATAAATTGAACTGCATTTTTAACCTTGATTTTTAAAAAGGCAGAAAGTGACCAATATTTTAAGCCCATTAGTCTTCTAATGCCGCCCAATATTGTGTTGAGCATCAGAACAAAATCATAGGCATAATCACCAATATAGGCGAGCCAACGCGCATAAAGCATCACATTGTCAAACTTATCGCCGTGTAGAACCAGATATTTTTTGCCATTCACGCCTTTATAAATATCGCGTGGACGAACCTGAATGCCGCCAAAATGAGTTCCTAAATAACGCCGCATCACCTCATCATGATTACCTGGTACGTAAATGACTTCGGTTCCTTTGCGGGATTTTCGAAGAATTTTTTGAATGACATCATTAAAACTTTGAGGCCAATAAAATTTACGTTTTAAGCGCCAACCATCAACAATATCCCCAACAAGATAAAGTTTCTCGCTTTCAGTGTTTTTTAAAAAATCAAGAAGTAAATCTGCCTGACAGGCACGTGCTCCCAAATGAATATCAGAAATAAAAATAGCGCGATACTTGACGGCTATTTCTTGCTTGGGTGGAGTTACATGACGCATTAACGAATCCATAAACCAACAAACATGGCTCTTTAATGCTTTTTGTGTATTGCAAAATTATGACAAACAACCCAACTGTTATTTGAAAATATTATTTTTTGCGAGAGACTATTTGTCTAAACCAAATCTTTCCAAAGCAGATAAACAGAGGCTATGCCAATTAGTTCTATCATAATGCCTGCAATATTCATCCGTGTGTAACCGTCAAATATCAGGCTGAAAATTCGACCGATTGTGACAGCTCCCGTTGCCATAATCGCAGGCAAGGCCCACGCATTGCCATAGAATAAAAATAGTCCTTGAAACACTCCAATAAGTAAAAGCATGCCCGCAATGTCGCCGCGTATCATGCCCATGGCTTCGGTTTTATTGGCGCTTAACCCCAAAACTTTTTCCAATGCTGGATAATTAAACACAATCAGGAACCATGCGCCAATCAATGCCACTGAACCCACACCAATGATAATTTGTAAAATAAATTCCATAAGACCCTCACCTTTTTTATAACAGTAAGAGTTTAGCAAGCGTGAAAGTTTAGTGCTAGTTCAATTATTTAGACGAATTATGGATATTTTTTAAAGGGCGGGTTTCACCTATTTTCATGACCACAGATTGTGAGCCTGCCGCTTTTTTAAAACGCGCACGGGGTTCGGCAAAAGGTTCAAAAGATAATCTGAAAGTACCCCAATGCATGGGCACCATCATAGCGCAGCCGACATCGCGGCCAATTTGTACACCGCCTTCGGGAATCGTGTGATGCCCACGCATAATCGCTTGCGGCTCATATGCCCCAACACTGATAAGGCCAATATCACACCCCTGATGCTGGGTTTTCATATGTGCGCCAATGGATTTAAAAATGTCCGGATGGGTTTCTGTATCCCCTGTGTGATAGACGGAACGCCCACCGGCTGAAAAACCATAGGACATCCAAAGCGTGCGATTGCGGTCAAACAGGCTGCGGCTTGACCAATGGGCAGCCGGGTAAGCGGTTAATTTAAATTCGCCAGTTTTTGAGGGGAGTGTAACCTCATCATACCAATCAACCTCATAAACTTTGCCATAATTGCGCTGGGTGAAATATGTGCCAAGCCCTAATGGCACAATGGCGGTGATGCGTTCTGGATTGGGAAGCTTATCGAGTGTGCGTGTGTCCAAATGGTCATAATGTGCATGACTAATCACCACCACATCAATTGGTGGTAAATCGGAAATTTCAAGCCCTAGTGGCGGCACGCGGGCGGGGCCAGCAAAAGAAACTGGGGAGGCGCGTTTGGAAAAGATAGGATCTGTCAGCACGGTCACGCCGTCTAGTTTTATCAAGAAACTGGCATGTCCAATCCAGCTTATACTGTCTTGGTCACTCAATTGCGCTAATTGGCTAAGGGCAGTTTCACGCGGCAGGATATGATTTTCTGGTAAAGGGGGTTGGGCGCCAATGAGTTGTGAGCCAATCATGCGAGAGAAAAATTTCATGCGGTCTGAAAACCGGTCAATAGTAGCAATGCTATTGGGCGGGTTACGGAAACCGCGCTCCATATGGTGATAAGGATAGCCATCCCCTTTTGGGTTACCCACACCAGTGCAGGAACCCAAAGCGCTACCAATCACCACCAGCATTAAAATGATAGGTATGAATTTTTTAAGCTTCTTCACCAGCTCATCACCTTTACATATTTGTCAGTTTTATATGTTTCTATATTTATCAATTAGGTCTTTTGAGCCTTTATGCAATAATTTCGGCAAAAGACGATGAATATACCATGCGATGCGTGCATAAAGCGGGGTGAAGATAAGGCGGTCTTTTGTTAAAAGCCCATTAATGATTTTCTGCGCAGCAATGTTGGCTGGCTGGGCTTTAGGTAAGAAGTCCAATATGGGTGAAGGTTTGCCTGTGCTGGTTGCGGCATTGACCAGCAAATTTGATTGAATATTGCCTGGGCAAGCTGCGCGAATATCAACACCATAAGCTTCGGCTTCAACAGCGGCTGAAACAGTCAATCCGACAACGCCATATTTTGTGCCAGCATAAGACACCATTGTCGCGGTTGGCAGTAATCCGCCCATGGATGCAATATTCAAGATTTGCCCAAAGCCTTGTTTTTTCATTTGCCGGTAAGCATAAAGCATACCAATTTGCACGGCATTATAATTAATGTCAGTTGTTTTGCGGATTTGCGCCTCGGTCATTTCGACAAATTCACCGACATAGACAGTGCCTGCATTATTGACCATTACATCAAGCTGGCCGTGTTCTTTGACAATTTTATTCATCACCCGCTTTAGGTCAGCATCTTTTGTCACATCGCATTTATAAGCCTGAGCGGTGCCGCCTGCGAGCTGGATTTTTTTGGCTGTGACTTGAGCTTGCTTCAGCGTGATATCCGTTGCATAAACCTGCGCCCCGCGCTTGGCAAATTCCTCTGCCAAAGCTTGTCCAATACCAGACCCTGCGCCTGTGACCATCACTGTTTTATTTTGAAACCCGTCAGCCATATCTCCCCCATTATTTTAAAATGCAAAACAGGCAAGTTATAAAAACCTGCCTGTTTAAAAATCTAACAAAAATATGATTGCATGCAATCATGCTTTCAATGTGGTTTACGCAAAGCCATACATTTTTGCGCCATTTTCCCATGTGATTTTATGCACATCTTCTTCTGGCACATTTTTGAACAATTCAGCCACTTTTGCTTGCGCATTTGGCCAGTTGCAGCATGGGTGCGGGAAGTCTGTTGACCAAAGAAGGTTTTCAACACCAAGCTGCTCACGATTGGTCACCGCTTCTGGTTCATCAACAAAAGTCACGGCCATATTGCGTTTCCAATAAGTGCTTGGCAGCTCATCAACGCCTGGAAACTCATAATGCTGGTCCATGCGTCGGTCAAGGAAACTCAAAAAGCCTGGTATCCAAAACAGGCCGGGCTCAACCCAAACAATTTTGAGATTAGGATGGCGTCCTAAAATGCCTGTTAAGAAATACCACATCATAGGCTCCATCATGAGTGATGGTGGTAAGCCAGTAAAAATACCTTTTTGTGGGGTCGGGTCGCGGCGGAAGGTACCCCAAAGATGAGGCGTGATAGAAAGGTGATGCGCAATGACAGCACCGCTTTCTTCAATCGCGCTAAACAAAGGCGTGTAGCGCTCATCATGATAATCTGGCAGGCCTAATGCGGATGGGAAGTTTGGCAGCTGAACAGAGCGTGCGCCGAGTTTTAATACACGGTGTAATTCTTTAATCGCAAAATCAATATCCGTGATTGGTAAATGATAAGTGATTAAAAGGCGGTTTGGGTCTGCGGAAGCAAAATCATAAAGCGCATTGTTAAATGCCTCCAGATTATCCTGCACGGTGTCGAGATTATTATAAAACCGCATATCATCGAGCGGGTCATTATACATGACCTCATGTAGCACGCCGTCCTTGTCCATTGCTTCTAGACGGGCAGGGCCTTCAATATATCCTGGATGGCTTGCCGCTTCCAAATCGACAAAATCATCCATTGATAATTCTTCCCCCTGTTTCATATCAGCATCATATTTTGTATAGGCTGCGACAGCGTCGTCAAATCCGGGTTTTTTTGCTTCAGGCAAATAATTCCGAATGGTGTCGGCCGGTATATGGACGTGAGAGTCGACCGAAAATAGTTTTCTTTTGTTTTCCATTGTTTCCATAATATCCCTCCAAAGTATTTACGAACAGCGTTCGGAAATTAAGTAAACGATAAAAGAGCTGATGTTGTCAAGGTGCTATTGACGTTGTTTTTGCGCTTAAAGAAAGTTATTCAGCCGCTTTAGCGGGTGCATATTCTTCCAGATTTGCCCATGTTCCGTGAAAGCCAAGCGGCACACGCTGTGGCAAATGAACTTCGGCAATTGGCTGATCATTCATATTCTGCGCATCCATAATCAAAACAGATGATTTTTCAGTCTCAGCATTGGTCACAAAAGACAATACATACCCATCATCTTCCGATTTTGCATTAAGGCGCGGCGCAAAAGCTGGCTCTGACCCATAAGTGTTTTTGGCAAAACTGTGTTTTTGATATGAGCCTGTTGTGAGGTCATATTTTAAAATGCCGTCAAATAATTGTGTTTCCATATCCGGTATGGCGACATGATAAGAATATTGAGAAAAATGCCCAGCGCGTCCAAGATTAATGACCGGAAATTCACTTATGGCATCGTCGAGCTGTTCTTCCTTGCAGGCGCCAGTTTTCATGTTCATTGTCCAGCGTGTTGTGACAGCGCGCAAGGCCAGCACATTGACCATTGGCGCATAGGGGCCATAGTGCATGGGCATGTCACGGCCATTATCTACCATTTTGCAGCAATTCAGAATGACATTATCGCCTTCTTCCCATGCATTGATAACATGGTAAATATAACAGCCAGGAAATGAGAACCATTTAATTTCGCTTCCCTGACCTTTACGCGGCATAATACCAAATCGAGTTGGCAGGTTTTGATCTTCATGAATGGTCCAAATTTTATTGCGCAGGCCAGAATCCGTAAACACAATCGGCAAGTCCATAAAAATGGCGTAATTTTCTGTAATCGCCATATCATGCGGCAAGCGCGGACCAGGCAATTCAATTTGGGTGAAGTGCGTGAGATTATTCTGCGCATCAACCACGCCATAGCTATACCAAGGCTCATAAAGCGCATAATCGAAAAATAAAAACTCGCCCGTATTTAAATCCACTTTCGAATGGGCGGATACATTATGAGGCAGTTTGCCGCCAAAATTTTCTTGTTTGACGGTTTCCAATGTTTTGGCATCGAGCCTGACAGGTTGGCCGCTAATGTACCAAAGCGCCATCAGCTCGCCATTATGCATGATGATATCTGTATTCGCGGTGTCTTTATAAACGGTTGTGCTATCATCTTCGACGGCGGGCTTCATAATACCAGCCTTTGTCAACTCTCCCGCTTCATCGGCTAAAAAATCATGGCTGCGGATATAGCGGTTTACATAGCTGGCATGACCATCTTCAAAATGAATGGCATGCAACATGCCATCGCCGTCAAACCAGTGATGCATACCCTCAGGCGGTGATTTTGGGTTTGGGCCATTGCGGTAATAAGAGCCTGCAAAATCGCGCGGGATTTCGCCAGTGACTTCAAGTTTATCTGACTGAATTTCTTTTTCAACCGGTCGGTATAGCCCCTGCAAATAAGGGTTCAGATCGTTGAGTTCTGTTGTTGCATCAGACATAGGCTTGTCTCCTTTGGGCGGGTGTTGGTGTTTCAAAGGTTTGTTCATACTCATTTACTAACTGGTGAATAATATCCTGCACGGGCTTTATAGCCTGAACCGAGCCGACCCCGTGTCCGGCAGACCAAACATCGCGCCAGGCTTTAATCTGGCTTTGTGAATCTTGCAATTGCATGCCATGACCAGCCTGCATATTGTCTGGGTCAAAACCCATTTTAATAAGTGATTGGCGCAGATAATAAGCTTTGACGCCTGTCAGCTGGTCGGAGAGTACCAAATCTTCAAACTGTGCTTTGACCACCATTTCTTTATAGTCTTGGCTGGCAAGGCTTTCTGGTGTGGCGATAAAATGCGTCCCCATATAGCATAAATCCGCACCAGCGATTTCTGCTGCATGAATGGCCTGACCCGTGCCAATGCCACCTCCCAACACCACCAGACCGTCAAAAAATTCACGCACAGCCTGCACAAATGAAAAACCCGCCATATGGCCTGTATGCCCGCCGGCGCCCGCCGCGATAAGCGCCAGCCCGTCCACACCTTTGTCAACGGCCTTGCGGGCATAGTGCATAGAATTAACATCAGCAATCACTGTGCCGCCATAGGATTTAACCACTTCTAAAACAGGTTCTGGGCCCCCTAAAGCCGTAATCACGATTTTGGGTTTATGATTGGCAATTAAGGCGATTTCATCTTGTAAGCGATCATAAGTGCTATGCGTTGTAAGATTGACCGCGAACGGGGCAGCGTGGGGTGTGTTCTTAATTGTTTGGCCAATATCATCAAGCCATTTGTCGAGAGTGGCAATATCGCGGGCATTGGGAAAAGGAAATGAACCGACAACGCCAGCCAAGCAGCTTGCCTTCACAAGGTCAGGGCCAGACACCAAAAACATTGGCGCCACAATAACCGGCAAGGCCAGGGTTTCTAAGCTTTGAGGTTTCATATCTATAAATCCACTTTTATAATCATACTAACTATTGCGTAGTGGTTTGGCAATCGTTAAAGTAAATTCAGGAGGAAAATTCTGTGACAAAAAAAATATATATATTGGGGGGTGCCCAGACCGATTTTGCCAAAAATTGGGCGCGAGAAAACAAAGACTTGTTTGATTTATTTCAGGAGTCTGTTTTGGCGGGTTTGGAAAATGCCCAGCTCGAGGCTGGTGATATTGAGGTTGGCCATGTCGGTAATTTTGTCGCTGAGATGTTTACAGGTCAGGGGCAGTTGGGTGGCTATTTTGGTCATGTTGATGCGGCATTTTCAGGCATGCCGGCAGCGCGTCATGAGGCGGCCTGTGCGTCAGGTTCTCTCGCTATTTTGGCGGCCATGTCAGATATTGAGAGCGGGCGTTATCAAACCGCTTGTGTAACTGGCATTGAGCTGATGCGTAATGTGCCAGGCCAAATTGCGGCGCAAAATTTAGGGGCCGCTGCTTGGGTTGGTAAAGAAGCAGAGGGCGCCACTTATTTATGGCCGGCTATGTTTTCAGATTTATGCGAAGTTTATGAAGAGCGTTTTGGGCTGGACTATCAACATTTGGCTGCGATAAGCAAAAATAATTTTGCCAATGGTCGCCGTAATCCAAATGCGCAAACCCGCTTATGGGATTTTAATGAGGACAGCTTTAAACAAGATGATGAGGCCAATCCAGTGATTGAAGGCTGGATGCGCAAGCAAGATTGCGGACAGGTGACAGATGGCGCGGCGACTGTGATTTTGGCGGGTGAAGATTTTGCGGCGGACTATGCCAATCAAAGAGGTCTAAATTTGGACGATATCCCCTATTTTAAAGGTTGGGGGCATTCAACCGCGCCAATGCTTATGGACACAAAAATGCAAGAGAGTGAGGGCGGGGGCTATGTTTTTCCATGGACGCGCAAAGCCATCACCGATGCCTATCAACGGGCAGGTATTTCAGGGCCAGAGGAATTGGACGCGATTGAAACGCATGATTGTTTTTCTATTACAGAATATATGGCGATTGAACATTTTGGGCTTACCGCGCCGGGTGAGGCTTGGAAAGCCATTGAAGAAGGCCGCATTGAGATGGGTGGCGATATACCGATTAACCCATCAGGCGGGCTGATTGGTTTGGGTCACCCAGTTGGCGCAACCGGTGTGCGCATGGTGTTGGATAGTGCCAATCAAACCACTGGGCGCGCTGGTGATATGCAAGTCGAGGGCGCCAAAACAATGGCGACTTTCAATGTTGGCGGGTCTGGCACCACAAATGTTTCATTTGTTATTGGCACAGAATAAGGAAGCCATAAATGACCGCTTATATTTATGATGCCTTGCGAACGCCGCGTGGAATAGGACGTGCGCCAAGAGATGATAAGCCAGGTGGGGGGTTATCTGGTTTTGCCCCGCATGAACTTGTAGCCCAATTAAGCGATGCGCTTATGGCGCGCAATGCAGGGCTTGAGACACAGGCCGCCTCTTTGACATTGGGCTGTGTTGGACAGATTGGTGCGCAAGGTGGGCATATTGCGCTGGTGAGCCGTTTAGCTTCGTCATTGGCGGATCATGTCACGGTTAAAACGCTCAATAATTATTGTATTTCTGGGCTGACAGCGGTTTCCAGCGCCGCCATGAGCGTGCAAGCTGGTTTGAGTGGTTTGCATTTGGCGGGCGGGGTAGAAAGCCTTTCCGCAGTCGGGTTTTTGGCCGATAAGGCGGATTATTATTCTAAGCCAGACATGATTCAAAAACTCAAATGGGCGCCGCCTGTGATGGGGGCGGAGTTGATGGCAACGCTAGATGGATTTAGCAAACAGGATTTAGACGATTTGAGTTTGGCTTCGCATCAAAAAGCGCATGCCGCGTGGGAGGCTGGTCATTATGACAAGAGCGTGATGGCGGTCAAAAACAATGATGACAGTATAGCATTGGCTCATGATGAACTCATTCGCCCCAATTTGACTGCCGAGAAGCTTGCCGCCATGCCGCCTGCTTTTGCTGCAGATGGAGAAAAAGGGTTTGATGCCATGATGTTGGCGGCTTATCCAGAATTGGACGCAATTGAGCATGTGCATTCCATTGGCAATTGCCCGGGCATGGCCGATGGTGCGGCATTGGTGGTTGTGGGTGATGAACAGGCTGGTCAGGCGGCAGGTCTAACACCTATGGCGCGCATTGTCGCTATGCAGGCAGCGAGCGGTGATCCGGTTTTACAATTGGGCGCGGGTTTACAGGCATTGGAACAAATGCTGGCGCGCACGGGCCACTCTATTGATGATTTTACAGTGATTGAGTTTATGGAAGCTTTTGCGGCCCCCCCATTGAAATTTTTGAAAGATTTTAACCCTGATCCAAACAGGGTGAATGTGAATGGCGGGCATATTGCGATGGGCCATCCCATGGGGGCGACAGGCGCGATTTTGATAACCACATTAGTGCATGAACTGAACCGTCAGGGTGGCGGTTTGGGTTTGGTCGTAGGGCAAGCGGCTGGCGGGGTTGGTGAAGCCATGATTATTGAAACGGTTTAAGGGTAGAGAGTTTAAGATGTCTCTTTTTCAAAAACATAAAAAAACAATTGAACAGGCGCTAGAGGCGTGTCGCACACGGCATTATTGGAGCCCTTTTACGGAATCGCCAAGCCGTGATTTGCACCCTGAGGGGGCGCATGAAAAAGGCAAGGCAGCATTTGATGCGCATCTGGGCACATCATTTGAGTTGGAACAACCGGGTGAAATTGGTCGCACAGGGCATGAAATATCACCCTATACCCAAGCGCCGCTGAATATTGACTATCCAAAAATTGATGTAGATGCCGTGATGAGCGCAGCGCATAAAGCCCAGCAAAGCTGGAAACATATCGCCCCACAAGAGCGTGTGGGCGTGTGTATGGAGATGGCGTTTGAATTGGAACGACAATGTTTTGAAAATGCTTACGCGACCATGCATACCGCAGGACAAGCCTTTTTAATGGCCTATTCAGGCAGTGGCCCAAATGCCCTAGACCGCGGTGTTGAGGCATTAAGCTATGCTTATAAGGCGATGTGTGATGTGCCTGAAAGTGCGGATTGGTCTAAGCCATTTGGCAAAGCGGGTGATGTGACATTAACCAAAAATTATCGGCTGGTGCCGCGTGGGGTTGCCATAGTGGTATGTTGTGCGACTTTTCCGATGTGGAATGCTTATCCGGCAATTTTTGCTAATCTGGCGACAGGCAATCCGGTAATTGTGAAGCCGCACCCTAATGGTATTTTACCAGTTGCGCTGGCCATTAAAACCATGCGCGCGGTTTTACGTGATGCGGGGCATGACCCAAATATTGTGATGATGGCAGCAGATACGCGCGATGACCCCATCACCATTGAGCTACTGGAGCATGAAAAAACCGCTATAATTGACTATACTGGCAGCCAAAGATTTGGTTTGTGGATTGAAGAAAATTGCGCCAATAAGCAGGTATATACTGAAACGGCGGGATGCAATGGCGTGGTGGTTGAATCCACCGATAATTTTGAAGGGCTGATTTCAGGTCTTGCCAATGCGCTTTGCGGCTTTTCTGCGCAAATGTGTACAAGTCCTCAAAATATTCATGTGCCAACGGATGGAATAGAAACCGAACAAGGGCATGTGAGTTTTGAAATGTTTCAAGAGCGCCTAGTCGAAACCATTCGTCAGCGTCTTTCTGACCCCAAGCGGGCAGCAGCCATGTGTGGCGCGATACAGGCGGATGAGTCGTTAAAAATTTTGGATAATTTGAGAGCCGATAAGCGTGCGGAAATTGTTTTAGAGAGTGTGCCTTATGAGCATCCGGATTTTCCAAATGCGCGCACCGCAACACCATTAGTTTTAGCCACCAGTGCAGATAATCAGGAGCTTTATGCGCAGGAGCATTTCGCGCCAGTTTCGTTTCTCATTCGTGAAGATAATGCCTCAACAGCATTGGCCAATGCTGCCCAACTGGCCGCAACGCATGGCGCGATTTCGTCTTATTTATATAGCGCCGACCCTGAATATAAAGAGATAGCCCAGCACGCATTTGCTGAAGCGGGCGCGTCTCTTTGGTGCAATATGACTGTGCCCATGCCAATAAATTTTGCAGCCGCTTATAGTGATTATCATGTGACAGGCCTTAATCCGGCGGGCAATGCGTGTTTGGCAGATTTGGCTTTTGTGACCAATCGGTTTCGGATTGTGCAGTTTCGGGAGCCAGCATGAGTGTAACGGAAAAAGATATTCTCGGGGCATGGCATTTGCAGCAATGGCGGATTGAATTGCCCGATGGGCGGGTGCATTACCCTTTTGGTGAAACACCTAAAGGGCAAATTCTATACACAAATGACGGGCAAATGTCGGCAACCATAATGGCTGATGCGCGAAGTGGATTTGGGGCAGCTAGCGCGCGCCAAATAAGTGATGCGCAAAAAGCTGTCGCTTTTGATGGTTATTTTCATTATGCGGGCCATTGGTCGCTAGAGGGTGATGTGGTGGTGCATGATGTTACTTTGTCGCTCAATCCAGATTTTATTGGTAGCCAACAGCGCCGAAAAGCAAGTTTTCAAGACCCTTATCATTTGACCTTATCAGCACAAGAAGAAGTCAAAGGTAAGGGCATGCGATATCATTATATTGACTGGTTCAGGGAGGAAAATTAGTCATGGCTTTAAATGAAATTAAAAGTTTTATCGTGGCATTGTTTGCGTCAACCAATCCGGATATTTCGGCAGCCTGTGAAAATCTAGCACTTGAAAATGCGTTCCCGAATATTCAAATCGAACAAAGTCGTGCGGTAACAAGTCGCGCGGATTTACCAGGATTTTGTCAAATCACAGGGCATATTGACCCGAATATTGGGTTTGAAGCGCGGTTTCCGTTAACTGAGTGGAATGGCAAATATTATCAAGCTGGTTGTGGTGGCTTTTGCGGGCGCGTTTTACCTGACCGCGAAACGCATTCAAATGCCATTAACCATGCTTTACGACGCGGTTATGCGACGGTTACAACCGATGGTGGGCATCAGGGAAAATCAATTGGCGATGCGAGTTGGGCCATCAATCCGGTGGCTGAAAAAACCTATGCGAGAGAGGTTTTGCCAAATACACATGCGGCGGCTCATGCCTTGATAGACACACTCTATGGCCGCGAGCCTGACTATTCTTATTTCTCAGGCTGTTCTAATGGCGGGCGTTTGGCTGGCAAAGCCGTGCAGGAATATCCAGATTTATTTGATGGTGTGATTGCGGGTTGTCCGGTTTTAAATCTGTCTCAAAATGGTGGTGTTTTTGGTTCTTGGGTGATGCAGGCAAATCTTGATGCAAATGGGCAGCCAATTTTAACCTCTTCATTTAAGGCCAAGCTGCCCATGCTTGAGGCCAATGCGCTGGCGCAATGTGATGCGCTTGATGGGGTTGAGGATGGCGCGATTCAAAAACCATTTTCCTGTCAGGTCAGCCTCGACCCGATTGCGACATGCGCGCTTGAAAACAATGTTGATTGCCTGACTGCGGATGAAAAATCACTAATACGAAAGCTCTATGATGGTGCGCAAAATTCAAGTGGCGACAAACTTTTTTATGGTGCGCCCGCAGGCAGTGAACGCTATTGGGGCTTTTGGTATATTGGCGGTGAGGACCGCCCTGCCGTTGGTACTCTATTAGCTGAAGGTTTTTTGCCCTATCTTGGATTTCCTGAAGACCCGAAAAATTACACTGGTTTAGATTTTAATTTTGATACTGATGTTGCGAAACTGGTGCCGCAATCGGCGCTTTTAGATGCCAAGAATCCAGATTTAAGTGCTTTTAAAAAGGCTGGTGGGAAACTGATTATGTGGCACGGTTTGGCCGACCCATTGGTTTTGCCCCAACAAAGTGAGGCCTATTATCAAGCCGTGCGTGATACTATGGGTGCGGCAGAAACCGACACATTTTTCCGCCTGTTTTTGGCACCTGGCATGGGTCATTGTTGGGAATTGCCCGCCGCTTTGCCAGACCGAATGAGCATGTTGCAAGCACTTGAAAATTGGGTTGAAAAGGGTATTGCGCCAGATGATGTGGCGCTTAAAGAGTTTGAGAAAGGCTCGCAGACAGGTCGTCATGGTGCGTTAAAACCCTATCCACAACAGGCTGTTTATTCGCAGTGACTTTAATTGGTTTTTAAAACCGCAAAAAAAAACCGGAGTCCGAGGACTCCGGTTTTCTTTTACATTGTGACCAGATTAGAAGTTGTAATCCAGCTTAAATGTGATGTTGCGTGGACGGGCATAAAGCGCGTCATAGGCAGTACCTGTGCCGCCAGTCACCGTGCCAGCCAATGGCAATGTGCCACCGATAACACGAATGCGCTCATCCGTCAGGTTGTCACCAATCACAGACAGACGCCATGAACCGTCACCACCAGCTAGGCCAATTTGAGCGCCAAGCTTGGTGTAGCCATCTTCCTGCAAATTGGCATCAAGGTTTGTTGCCAAGAAATATTCAGAAGAATAATCCGCATTAATGTTGAAATCCAGAACCATGTCATTGGCTAATGTGGTTTCATAATCAATGCCGAAATTAGCTGTATATTCTGGTGCATATGGTGCTGTGTAACCAGAGCGGTCACAATAGCCACGTGCGTTTCTTGTTTCACCAAAACCACACTGACTGTCTTTAAAGTCGGTATAGGTGTAATCAAGATAAGCCGCACCGCCATAGATTTCTAAGCCTTCAGAAACCAGAAAGCGACCATCAATTTCAATACCTTCCACTTCAGCTGTTGATGCATTGTCAACAAAGAAGCCCAACACACCATCAAAGATGTTGGTTTGCAGATCATTATAATCTGTTTGGAAAACAGTGACATTGATTTGCGCGCGGTCCCAATTCATTTTGGCGCCGATCTCATAGTTTTCGGCTTCCTCACCCGCAAATTCAAACGCACCTGCTGGCGGACGCACACCTGTTCTTGGGTTTGGCACGGTCACAGTACCAGGTGCTGAGTTTGAGCGAATGTCAAAGCCACCTGCTTTTGAGCCTTCAGTGAAAGAAGCATGAATAGCTACATTATCATTGACGTCATATTGCAAACGCACCAATGGGTCAAAAGAGCTTTCCTCGCGGTCACCTTGCAAGCTATGCGGGAACACATTCAAGACCGCTGCCCATACTGCTTGTACAGTTGCAGACCCTGTCTGACCATCTGCGCCTAATACGCGCAAGACACGGCTGCCTTCTTTTTCTTCGCTGGTGTAACGCGCACCAACGGTTAGGTTTAACTGTTCAGTGATGTCATAGTCACCTTGTGCAAAGACTGACCAGCGTTTAGAGCTTTGGTCATAATTTCTTGCCCATTGCGTATCTGGCAAGACTGAAAGTGCGCCACCAGTTGCAGCTGTTGCTGGGTTTTGCAGCAATGCATTTGCAAATGTACGGATGAATTCACCCAGATACACATCATCAGTCACTTTCAAATCATCATCTTGATAGAAGACGCCGGCAATATAGTCCAAACGTTCTCCACCTGGTGAGGCGATACGGAATTCTTGAGAGAATTGCTCATAGGCTTCACTTTGATTTGTACCATCAAGAATATCTAAATGTGTGTAGTCCACATCAAGCACTTCAAAAGTGTCATATTCAACATAGCCTGTGATGGAGGTGATGGTGTGGTCATTCCAGTCATAATTGGCTGTTAAGACAAAATTATCCAACTCGTTTTTGGAATAAACTTCACCGCTACCCCGCGCCCAATCTTCATTCGTGTCAACACCTGCCAGAAATGGGTTCAGGCTATAAGTGCCTTGTGGGTTCAGGTTTTCCATCGGATAGCCATAGCTATCAAACTCAGCATGTTCGACTTTCATGTTAACAGTCAATGGACCGCCATCATCCCATGCCAATTGTGCACGAAGATAATCTTCTTCACGCTGTGGCTCTTTACGATTAAGATGTGTGTTGACAATCCAGCCATCAAGCTGACGATGAGAAACGGTCAAACGCGCACTTAATGTGTCAGACAAAGGCCCGGATAAAACACCGAGAAGTTGTGGCTCTTCATGGTTCATTTCGTATGAAACTGAAACCTTACCCTCAAACTCTTTAGTTGGTTTGGCAGAAATCACGCTAATCGCACCCGCAATCGCGTTTTTACCAAACAAGGTCGGTTGTGGACCGCGCAGCACCTCGACACGCTCAAGGTCAACCAAAGGTGTTCGGATGAGCTGGCTACGGCCATATGAAATGCCGTCAAAATACATCGCAACTGATTGCTCAAAACCTTTATTGTTACCGGTTGTTACGCCGCGCACCGAAATGGTTGTGTCAATCTGGTTTTCGTTAATGGTCACATTCGGCAAAGATTGCGACAGGCTTGATAAATCATCAATACTGCGGTTTTCGAGTGTATCACCTGTTACCGCCGCAATTGAAATTGGCACGTCACTGAGTGACTCAGCGCGTTTTTGAGCTGTCACAACAATTTCATCAAGAGATTGTGCCACAGCAGAACCACCTGCAACGCCTAAAATCAAGGCGAGCGCAGATGCAGAATAGAATGTTTTCTTCAACATGCCCTATTTTCTCCCTAAGACTTTTAATAGTTAGAGTTTATGGAGAGTTGGTTTGTTTACGCAAGATGAAATCTGCAACACAATAATTAAGCAGCTTTATGTGTTATTATTGCAACAACCCTTTTCATGCAGAAATTGTTTGTTTTAGGGGTGATGGCGGACTTAGCTGGTTTTTAACCTATCCTCAAGAGCTTTGCGGTCAACTTTGTTCATGGCATTTCGGGGCAGTGCCTCGATGATTTCGAGACGTTCTGGCCATTTGAACACGGCGAGTTTTAAGGTTTCAAAATAGGTTTTAATATCCTCCAGACCCAGTTTTTGGTCAGGCAATAGGACGATAAAGGCACAAATTTTTTCTCCCATGACCTCATCTGGATAGGCGGCCACCGCCGCTTCGGCAATCGCCGGATGGGTGGTGAGAACTTCATCAAGCTCTTCGGGTGAAATATTCACCCCGCCGCGCACAATTAAGGATTTGCAGCGTCCAACAAAACGATAATATTGGTTTTTATCGCCCGTAATTTCAAACAAATCGCCAGAGCGGAAATAGCCATCTTCGCTAAAGGCATCAGCATTGTCAGCGGGCGCATTATAGTAGCCATCAAAAACTGTGGCGCCTTTTATCAAGCATTCGCCCACCTGACCCGCTTGCGTGATTTCTTCGCCGGTTTCAATATCCACTAATTTGGTTTGAATATGTTTGGAAATACGGTTGTCCCATTCATGGTCTGGGCGGCCAAATCGCGGAAAATAACCAGCGCGGCTTTTTGCATCTGGCACATCTGTAGGGTTCGCTAAAATACTCATACCCTCATTGGAGCCAAAAATATTCACCACATCAATGTCAAATTCATCTTTAAATCCAGTAATCATTTCTGGCGTTAATGGCGCGCTACCAGAGGCCAAAATATGCAATTTTGACAAATCAAAATTCGCCTTAATGCCTTCTTTTTGAATTAAAAACTGGTTTAAAACAGCCGGTGGCAAAATTGTATATTGCACTTGTTCATTTTGCAGCTGGCTAAGTAAAACATTGGCCTCAAACGGATGGTGAAGCACCATTGTGCCGCCAAGTTGCAGCCAGTAAAATAAAAAACCACCAATCGCTGCCATATTAATAAATGGAAACGGGTTCAACATGATGGCGCCTGGTTTCAATTTAATGGCATCCTCGCTGGCTAAAGTCGAAGACAGCCAGTGATTATAGCTACGCGGGACGCCTTTGGAGCGCCCTGTTGTGCCAGAAGTCCAGCAAATGGTGAATATATCATTGGCGTTAATATCAAGCCCCGCGCAATAGTCTTTATATTCGCGCATTTGTGGCGTATCGGCATTAATCCAGTCATCGCCAGATAAAATCACGGCGCGACATTTGTCAGAAAAAATAGCTGCTTGCTCTTTCCCAAAATTGTCACCCTTAAAATTTTCAAAAGCCAAATAAGCCTCGGCCTCAATGGTTTGGTCAATATGTGACAGCTCAAAATGTCCATATTGCATCGCCACCGGACTAACAATAAGCCCCAGCCGGCTGGCGGCAAGATAGACGAGCACAATTTCGCTCACATTGGGCATTTGCAAAACCAGCTTATCGTCTTGACGCAAACCTGCCTGATAGAGTAAGCAGGCCAGCTGATCAGTTAGTTGGTCAATATCGGAAAATGATAATCTTTTTGGGGTGCCGCCGACCAATTCTTCGCGATTGGGTGGGTCAATCAGGGCTTCTTTTTGTGTGGCGCTTTGTCGGCAGTCTGCGAAAATAGAACGTAATGTTTTGTCACCCCACCACCCTTTTTGGGTGAGGTCATTAATTTTTTCTTCAGCTGTTGTCCGCAAAATAAATCCCCCTCAAATATCCCTAACATTTATCGAAACTAGTTAACTTTTTTAAATATACTATATAGTCTGTTATAGGCGTGCAATCCTTAGTTAAACATGGTGAAAGATAAAATGACGGAAATAAAAACCATTAAAGCCTGTTCTATTTGGCGCGCTTTAGACGTGCTTGGGGATAAGCCGACACTGTTAATTCTCGAATCCTATTGGTTGGGCTCAAGGCGTTTTTCTGATTTTCATAAACAAACCGGATTGTTAAAAACCGTCATAAGTGATCGTCTACAAAAGCTGCTGAAAGCAGGTTGCATGCAAAAAATCCCTTATTCAGATAAGCCTTTGCGCTTTGAATATCGTGGCACTGAAAAGCTGCTTGATTTATATCCCGTCGCTTTGAGTATGTTGAATTGGGAAAATAAATGGAATGATAATCACCATAAAATTGCGGTGAGGCTCACGCATGAAACCTGCGGTCAAGCCACCACACCAATTTTGCAAAATGACTGCTGTGCAAGCGTCATTGATGCCCGCGAGGTCGAGTGGAAAGTTGGACCCGGTCTGTCAGATGTGCCATTAAATTATCAACGCCGCCGTAAAACCACACTTGATGTGACCAACCGCAATACAGCATTATTTGACAGTATTATTGATGTGATTGGGGACCGATGGTCGAGCTTAATCATTCGCTCTGTTTTCACCCAAATCAATCATTTTCAAGATATTCAGGATGAAACTCAAATGGCGTCCAATATATTATCAGAACGTTTGCTTGATTTAGTGGCGCGTAACATTCTCAAACGCCTTGAGGTTGATAAACGTCGGGTGCAATATCGCTTGACTGAAAAAGGGCGCGATATTTATCCGATTTTAATGTCTTTATTGGTTTGGGGAGATCGCTGGTATGCCGATGAAAAAGGTCCGCCTTTGGTCTTGACGCATCGCCCCTGTCAGAAACCCTTGCAAATGAATATTATCTGTTCCGCCTGTGGTGATAAAATTCATGTATCAGACATGTCATTTGAAGTTGCAGATGGCGGAACAGGGCGGTTTGCAACCAATCCATATCGCGCGGCGAGGACGGCTTAGGTTTTTTTAAGGCAGTTTTGCACAAACTCAAAAATATCCTGATTGGCGCGCTGTGAAATCGCGGCTTCTGGCATAAGTGTGTTAAAGCCGTGATAAGCACCTTTATAAATTCTTAAATCACACGCGCTGCCATCAGCTTGCATTTTTTCTGCATATTTTTTGTTTTCACTCAGAAATAAATCAAGGTCGCCAACGGGAATAATAGCTGGTGGCAGATTTGATAAATCCTGCGCGCGTGACGGTGCGGCGTAAATCTCCACATCATCTTGGCCAAAGGCCGCGCCCAAATAGGCTTGCCACCCAAATAAATTACTGGCGCGTGACCAAACATCTGTATCGGGCGTTTTGTCACTGGCGGGTGCGATATTGGTGTCGTCCAACATAGGGAAAATCAACACTTGTCCAACTGGTTTGATATTTGTTTTATCGCGCAGGTAAAGGCCAAGCCCTGCGGCAAGCCCGCCACCCGCGCTGACGCCTGAAATGATGATGCGTTGCGGGTCGATAGAATATCTATCGGCGTGGTCGACAAGATATTGCAACGCTTGCACACAATCCATTAAGGGGCCTGGATAAGGCGTTTCTGGGGCAAGTCGATATTCAACACTGGCGGTAAACATGCCAAGTTCCGAAGCAAATTTTAGTGTGTCAACATCACCTTGAGCGGCAGAGCCGAGAACAAAACCGCCACCATGAATAAAGAAATATAATGGCATGGGGGCAGCGCTTTGTTTGGGGCGCAATATCCGAATAGCAATCTCATGACCATCAGATGAGGGGGCGATAATTTCTTCTAACATCACATTGTCAGGAAGGGTGAGTTGGTCTTGCATAGATTGCGTGATGGCCGCCATATTGGCACGCGTGCCAGCTAAATCATCAGCCAGATTAAGGTCATCACCTAAAACTTCTTTCATGGCGATTAGCGCAGTTGCAAGTTCAGCGTCCATTTTTCCCTCTTAACAATTTAAAGATTAACAACTTATATTTGACTTTATTCAGGAAGCCAGAGCAAGTCCAGCTATTCCCAAAATAGCCTTTTTAAAATTGGCAAGTTTTCAGAAACAGGTAAACTGATGGTCATAGATAATGAATATAACTGGAAAGGTGAGGGGAAATGCGCGGATTTATTTTTACTTTAATATTAATCTTAATGGCTGGGTCATCAACTCTTAGGGCTGACGAAACACGCATGCCTGATTTAAAAACACCACCTTACACTGTTGAGCAAGAAAAATTGCTGCAATCATGGGAAGCTTTTTGTGAAACGCTTAAAGCGCAAGGTCAAAAGATTATCGAATATGATACAGGCAATCCAATTGATAGCGCGGAGGGGTTTCATTATCTAGCCATGTTAAGCGCCCTGACCATTGAACGTGTGCAGTTTACGCAAAATGTAAAATACCCGGTGCTGGTGCGTGCGATTGACCAGCATAAAAAAGTCGGTCTGGATTCGCCAGATAATAAATATTTTATGACGCGCTTTGACCCTGATGGTGACTATGTCATTAGGGGGCGGCGCGGCTCTGTTCCTTATCTTGGGTTTCAGTTTAATATTGATGGTCGCGCTGTTGCCAACCTCAACCATAGTGAGATGGTTTTTGAGGATGATGGCACATTTGAGCTTTATCTGACCCGTGAAAAGCAGGGGCAGAATTGGCTGGCTCTACCAAAGGGGACAAATGGTCTTTATGTGCGTGAGATTTTTACACAATGGGACGCGCAAACGCCGTCAACAATGTGGCTGGAAAGGCTTGATGAAATCCCTCCCGCTAAACAGCTGACCCCTGATGCAATGGCCAAAGAGTTTGACGAAATGAGCGCAAAAATTTCGCGCGATATTGTGTTTTGGCAGAAATATGTCGCGATGAGTCGCGACCGCGCCACTAATAAAATATCCGTGCCGCGCGAGACCAGCGCGCAAGGGGGAAGTCCGGATAATCTTTATAGTGGGGGCTATTTTGATTTGAAAGCTGATGAGGCTTTGTTGATAGAACTCACTCCTGTAGAGGCGGCATATTGGGCCACACAGCTTGGCAATATTTGGTTTCAGTCGCTGGATTATCAGCATGCGCAAACCAGTCTTAATTCTGAGCAGATAGTTCTGGATGAAGATGGCAAATTACGGCTTATTGTGGCACATCAGGATCCAGCTTATGCGAATTGGCTTGATACAAATGGGCGGCAAGAAGGCGTTATATATATGCGCTGGAATCGCGCCGAGACCCAGCCAGGTTCTATTTCAGCACGCGTTGTTAAATTCGACCAGCTGGATGATTATATGCCATCAAATGCGGCGCGTGTTTCGGCCAAGATGCGGGCGCAAGTGATTAACAAACGGTATCGCGCGGTGGCGCGCCGTTTTGCTGAATAAGTCTTTCCAAAAAATTCAAGGAATATATGGAATTGACTTAAAATTTATGACGCGTCATCATATCGTCATAAAAAGTAAATAATGCATATATAATTTATGCGTGAAGAGGGTTGTGTGATGTCGGCGTCAGTATTTGTTCTGTATGGATTTGAACATATTTTGACGCTTATGATTTTGCTGGCCTGCTGGATTGGGATACCCTTTTTTTTCACAAAAGCATCAAAGCCAGCTCAAGATAAAATGGCGATTGGTCTCGGCGCGGCGCTCATTTTTCATGAGATTAACCAAGTCTTTAATGCCTTTATTATTGGTTTACCCTGGCAAGAAGCACTGCCTTTTCACATGTGCGATATGTCGGCATTGGCGATTGCGACTTATTTATTATCGGGTCAACGGCTCTTTTTTCTTCTGGCATATTTTTGGGGGCTGGGCGGCGCGGTGATGGCGGTCTTGCAGCCAGATTTGGCTTATGGTTTTCCGCACCCTGCCTTTATGCCTTATTTTTCTGGGCATGGACTGATTGTTTTAGCTGTGCTTTATGCTTGCGCGGTGATGGGCGCGCGCCCTTATCTGAAAGATGTGGCGTGGGTGATAAAAATCAGCCTCATTTTAATGGTTGGTATTTATATACTTAATATTGTCTTAGGGGAGGGAGCTAATTTTTGGTATCTCAAACGCCATCCAGCTTCAGATAGTTTGATGAATTTCTTCCCCACCCCTCCCTGGCATATTGGCGCGCTTATTCCGCTGGCTGTTGTCGTTTTTTATGCAAGCTATACACCATATGTCTTATTGGATTGGCGGCAAAAGAAACGCGCAAAAAAAGAAGTTTAACGCGCTCTATAACCCCATTTGCTTGACGGCTAAATCGCGCATGATTTCTTCAGAGCCACCGCCAATCGCCATGACTTTAACCTCGCGATAAATGCGCTCAACCGCATTGCCGCGTAAATATCCTGCGCCGCCATAAATCTGCATGGCATCACTGGCAATGGCCTCTAAATTGGTGGAGCAGAAAAATTTGGCTTTGGTGATTTCTGCTACTTGCGACACATCGCGATTCATGGCTTCGCAAATATTTGCTAAATAGGCATACATGGCGTCAATTTTTGCCGACATATCGGCCAGTTTGTGTCTGATGACTTGGTGCGATATTAGTTTTTCGCCAAAAGTTTCGCGGTCTTGCGCATAGCTGATGCACTCTTCATAAAGCCGCATGCTCATGCCCAGCATCATGCCATTTAACCACATACGCTCATAATTGAAATTATCCATAATGGCGTAAAAGCCTTTATTTTCTTCGCCCATTAAATGGTCGGCGGGTATTCGGCAATCATCAAAATACAAAACCGCCGTATCTGACGACCACCAGCCCATTTTGCGCTCAATCGCGGTGCGGGTGAAGCCCGGTGTGTCGGCATCAACAAAAAACAGTGAAACACCGCCCATGCCTTCGCCTCCTGTGCGGGCGGCAATCACAAAATAGGAGGCTTGCATGCCGCCTGTGATGAACATTTTTTGGCCGTTTAACACCCATTCATTGCCATCGCGTTTGGCAGTGGTTTTAATGCGCGCAACATCTGACCCGCCGCCCGGTTCTGTGACCCCAAGTGAGCCGCCTTTGCGGCCAGAAAGCAATTCGGGCAGGCTGCGCATTTTGATTTCTTCATGTGCCAATTCAGTGAGGGGTTTGAGCATAATTGAACGTGCACCTACTGTAATGGAAACACCCCCCGCAGCGGCGCGACCCATTTCAATGGCCGCAGCAAGACGCATATGCATATCGTCAAAACCCAGACCGCCATATTTTTCATCAATATCAAAACCAAAAAGCCCTAGCGCGCACATTTTTTCATTTATTTCGTGCGGATAGCTGCCCGCTTCTTCCCACGCATCAATATTTGGCCAAACTTCGGCTTCCATAAATTTTTTAACACTATCGTGAAATGCCAGACGCTCTTCTGTTTCATATGGATTGAACATTCAATTTCCCCCTAAAATTTTTGTTCCTCATTAAGTCTAATCAGCCTTAAGTGACTTTACAAGCATAAGCCTGCACCTATAAGCTTGAAGGTGGAGGGAAGTATGACCAAAACCATTCGTATTGCTGGTGCTACTGGATATTGGGGTGACTCAATGATGGCCACGCAGCAATTCTTGTCTGATGGCAATGTGGATTATATCGTTTTTGATTTTCTAGCTGAAATCACTATGTCAATCATGGCGCGCGCGCGCCAAGCTCGTCCTGAAATGGGATACGCCACCGATTTTATCAGTGGTGTTTTGAAACCTCATTTAAAAGAAATTGCGACACAAAATATTAAAATTATTTCCAATGCTGGCGGTGTGAATCCAGGCGCTTGTGCTGAGGCGGCGCGGGCGCTGGCAAAAGAGCAATGTGTGGATGTTAAAATTGCGGTGGTTACAGGGGATGATTTAATGCCGCAAAAGCAAGCATTGGCGGATGATGGTTATATAGATATGTTTTCGGGCGCTCCGTTTCCGCCGGTTGATGATTTAGTGAGTATGAATGCTTATTTAGGCGCCTTCCCAATTGCACAGGCTTTGGCGGATGGCGCGGATATTATAATTACTGGTCGTTGCGTGGACAGCGCGGTTACTTTGGGCGCATGCGTGCATGAGTTTGGCTGGGCAGCAGATGATTTTGATGCGTTGGCGGCGGCCTCATTAGCGGGGCATATTATTGAATGTGGTCCGCAGGCGACGGGCGGTAATTTTACCGATTGGCGCGAGGTGCCGCATATTGAGGATATTGGCTATCCGTTTATTGATATTGATGCCTCAGGGGCGTTTACTGTTTCAAAACCTGCGCAGACGGGTGGGTTGGTCTCAGTGGGGACAGTCAGCGAACAAATGCTTTATGAAATCGGTGACCCGCAAGCGTATCATTTGCCCGATGTGTGTTGTGATTTCTCAGCTGTCAGCATCACCCAAACCGCACCGGATTGCGTGCGTGTTACTGGTGCAAAAGGCTACCCGCCTTCGTCTGATTATAAAGTCAGCGCAACCTATTTTGATGGATTTCGGGCGGGGACAATGTTGGCATTTATCGGATTGGAAGCGGCTGAAAAAGCTCAAGCTTTTGCTGATGCGTGTTTGGCGCGCTCAGAGAAAATTTTTCGAGCGCAAAATTTAGGTGGGTTTGAGGAGACCAATATCGAAATTATTGGTGCGGCCAGCCATCATGGCGCATTTTCCAAACATCAAAACGCCGATATGGATAATCAGGAAGTGGTGTTAAAGCTGGCCATCAAACATGCTGATAAAACTGCGGCAGGCCTTTTTTTAAAAGAAGTTAGTGGCATGGCGCTGGCAACCCCTGCTGGCTTGACCATGTTTGCGGGCGCGCGGCCAAAGTCGTCTCCGATTGTCCGGTTATTTTCATTTCTAATTGAGAAGTCGAAGCTTGAAATTGTTCTTGATGACGGCGCGCAAAGCAAAGTTTTTAATGTGCTTTCTGCTTCTTCTTCTGCGCCAGCCATCACGCCACCAGCGCCGCCACTGGGAATCACAGCGCATACAGATATGGTTGAGGTGCCGCTTGTAAAGCTGGCTTGGGGGCGCTCTGGGGATAAGGGAGATAAGGCTAATATTGGTATTATTGCCCGCCAGCCGGATTATTTGCCCTATATTTGGGCGGCGCTTGATGAGCCAGTGGTCGCATCACGCTTCGCTCATTTTATCAGCGCATCGGATACGACAACACAGGCTGTAAAAAGATATTATTTGCCAGGAAGTCATGCGATAAATTATTTAATTGATAATGTTTTGGGCGGCGGTGGCATGGCGAGTTTGCGCAATGACCCGCAAGGAAAATCCTATGCTCAAATTTTATTGAATCACCCGGTTGCGGTGCCAAAAGAAATGGCGGAGACATTATAATGCCTGTTTTTGACTCGAAATTGAACACGCAAGCTGACAGCTACAAACGCAATTTTGATGAGCAAATGGCGCGTCTGACATTATTGCGGGCTTTGGAAGAAAAAGCCAAAGCCGCATCTGAAAAAAGGCGCCCGCGCTTTGAAGAGCGCAATCAACAAACCCCGCGCGACCGTGTGGCGCTTTTGCTGGATCCGGGCATGCCATTTTTACCACTTTATAATATGGCTGGATTTTGTGTTGATGACCCAGATCCTGAAACAAGTATTCCGGGCGGTTCGGTCATTACAGGGATTGGTTTTGTCAATGGCGTGCGGGTGATGGTGGCTGCTGATGATAGCGGCATCAATGCTGGTGCCGTGACTGAAATGGGCTTTCGTAAATTATTGCGTGCGATTGAAATTGCCCATCAAAATAAACTGCCATTTATTCATTTGGTGGAAAGTGCCGGCGCAAATTTAATGGCTTATAAGGTTGAGCTATGGGCCAATGCGGGCAGCGTGTTTTATATGTTAGCCAAAAATAGCGCGGCGGGCTTGCCAACCATGACAGTTTTGCATGGCCCATCAACGGCAGGCGGCGCTTATATGCCGGGCATGTCGGATTATAATGTTGGGGTAAAAAATAATGGTATGGCGGCTTTGGGCGGTGCGGCTTTGGTGCAAGCGGCGACAGGTGAAATAGCCGATGAGCGCGAACTTGGTGGCTCTGAAATGCATGCCGCCAAAACAGGTTTGATGGAATATCTGGCTGAAGATGATGTTGATGGTATTCGTCAAATTCGAGATGTCGTCGGGTCGCTTGGTTGGAACGAGCATTGCCCGCGCCCGCCCGCGCGCGATATGAAAGAGCCGCGCTATGCGGCTGATGAAATTCTGGGCCTCGTGCCTGTGGATTATAAAGTGCCTTATGAAGCGCGGGAGTTGATTGCGCGTTTAGTAGATGATTCTGACTTCACCGATTTTAAGGCTCGCTATGGCCCAAATTTGGTGTGTGTGCAGGCAAAAATTTTCGGTCAGCCTGTGGCGCTGATTGCCAATAATGGGCCAATGGGCCCTGATGAAGCGGCAAAGGGCGCGCATTTTTATCAAATTGTTGACCAGTCTAACCACCCATTGATTTTCTTGCACAATATCACTGGCTATATGGTCGGCACGGAATATGAGCAGGCGGGCATGATTAAGCATGGCGCAAAAATGATTCAAGCAGCTTCTAATATTCGGGTTCCGAAAATTTCATTTCATGTCGGCGCGAGTTTTGGGGCAGGCAATTATGGCATGGCGGGTTTTGGTTATGACCCGGATTTTCTTTTTGCTTGGCCTGCAGCTCGCAGCGGGGTGATGAGTGGTGAGTCGGCGGCTGGCACAATGGAAACAGTGGCGACTAATATTGCAAAACGCAAGGGAACAGATGTTGATGTCACCGCAATGGAAAAACAAAAACAGGCCATTATGGATTTGTTCACGCCTCAAGAGGACGCATTTTATACTTCAGGGCGCATGCTCGATAATGGCGTGATTGACCCACGCGACACGCGCAAAGTGATTGGTTTTATTTTGCAAATGATTTGGGAGCGTGAACACAGAAAACTTCAACCAAACGCCTTTGGTGTTGGGCGTATGTAGAGCATATAGAGGGTGTCAGATGGTTTTTGAAACAATTGCACTAGAAATTGAAGGTGATTGGGCCACTTTAACGCTGAATCGGCCGGATGCGCGCAATGCCATGTCGGATGAATTGGTTGACGAAATGCACATTGCGCTCGACCAATTGGCACATGCTTCTGATGTGCGCGGGGTTACATTTCGGGGCGCGGGCGATATTTTTTGCGCGGGCGGCGATTTAAAAGGGTTTCAAAAAAACTTTCAGGTTGGGCGCACGGCTGAACAGGTGAAGCAAAGCAGCGTGATTATCGGCGAAATGTTTTACAAAATCCGAAATTTACCGCAGGTTACAGTTTTTTTATTGCATGGCGCCGCGGTGGCTGGTGGTCTGGGCATGGCTTGTGCGGGTGACATGGTGATCGCGGTCTCTGGTACGAAAATGGGTCTGAGCGAAACATCTATCGGCATTGTGCCAGCTCAAATTGCCCCTTATGTGGTTGAGCGTGTTGGCGGGTTTAAGGCGCGTTATATTATGTTGACCTCAAAACGGTTCACTGCTGATGAGGGGGCCAATTATGGTCTGGTTGATTTTTTAGAAACTGACATGGCCGCTGCCGAAACCCGTTTGGCAGAGATTAAAAACGAGGTCCGCAATTGTGCGCCCATTGCCAATGCTGGGACAAAAACCTTGCTCGAGGAAACCAAAAAACGCAGCCTTAAGGATATGATTGATTATTCTGCACAAGCTTTTGTCGATAGTGTGCGGGGTGATGAGGGTAAGGAGGGTGTTGCGTCTTTTCTAGAAAAACGCAAGCCCTACTGGGTGCCAAAAGATTAGCCAAAACTGAAGAGGGTATAATGGCGTCAATTCAAAAAATTCTAATTGCAAATCGTGGCGAGATTGCTTGCCGCATTATGCAAACGGCGCATGATATGGGGATACAAACTGTTGCGGTTTATTCTGATGCTGATGCGCAGGCTTTGCATGTGCGCCTTGCTGATGAGGCTATTCATATTGGTGCTGGGCCTGTGGGTGAGTCGTATTTGCTGGGGGATAAAATTATCGCTGCCGCGCAATCTAGCGGTGCTGATGCGATACATCCTGGTTATGGGTTTTTATCTGAAAATGCTGATTTCGCTGAGGCTGTATTGCAAGCTGGGTTGATTTTTATTGGTCCAAGCGCTGATGCGATTGCCCTAATGGGAAATAAATCAGCTGCCAAAATACGTATGATTGACGCTGCTATTCCTTGTGTGCCGGGGTATCAGGGGGATGACCAATCTGACAAAAAGCTCAAGGCTGAGGCTGATAAAATTGGTTATCCGGTTATGGTCAAAGCGGCAGCTGGCGGCGGTGGGCGTGGCATGCGGCTGGTTAATGACGCCAAAGAAATGAAAGACGCACTCGCACTGGCGCGCTCGGAAGCCGAAAATGCATTTGGCTCGGCAGAGCTGATTTTGGAAAAAGCGGTGCAAAAGCCGCGACATGTTGAAATTCAAGTTTTTGCGGACCAGCATGGCAATGTTGTGCATTTGGGAGAGCGCGATTGCTCGGTGCAAAGACGGCATCAAAAAGTTATTGAGGAAGCGCCATGTCCAGTGATGACACCGGCGTTGCGCGCGGCAATGGGTCAATCTGCGGTTGATGTGGCGCGGGCGATTGATTATGTCGGGGCGGGTACGGTGGAGTTCCTGCTTGATGAAGATGGCGCGTTTTATTTTCTTGAAATGAACACGCGTTTGCAAGTGGAGCACCCGGTCACTGAGCTGGTGACGGGGCTGGATTTGGTCGAGATGCAAATTCATGTGGCTGCAGGCGGTGTGTTGGCGTTGTCTCAAGACGATGTGCAGCTTCATGGCCACGCGCTTGAGGTGCGGCTTTATGCCGAAGATCCAGCAAATGAATTTTTGCCCAGCACGGGGTTTGTAAGTCAGTTCACACCTTATGACCATCCGCAAATTCGGGTCGATCAGGGGATTGTTTCGGGGCAAGATATATCGCCTTTTTATGACCCAATGGTTGCTAAAATTATCAGCTATGGCGAAACCCGCGAGGCGGCGCGGCAGCTTATGGTGACGGCTTTGAAAGAAACCGTGCTTTATGGCCCGACCACCAATCGTGGTTTTTTAATATCTTGTCTGGATCAAGAAAGCTTCAAAAGCGGGGTGTTTTCCACCGCCTTTATTGATGAGAATTATGGTGGGTCTTTTCATCTGGCCGAGGTTGATTTTGACCAAATGGCGAGACTTGCGCTTGTGCTTTACCAGTTAGAATTTTTTGCTATGCAAGCCAATGCGCTTCATATGGCAGGGCCATTAGCGGGCTTTTTAGGAGGGGAAGAATTGGCGGCGCCTTATGTTTTGGCCTGTGGTGAAACCACCATGCCGATATCCATCAAGCCATGTGATGCTGGTTTTGATGTCCAGAGCGGGGAGCATAAAGTGCATCTTTCACTGGTCGAGGCAATGGCATATGATTTTGAAAACCCAATTTCTGCGCGCCGATTTACGATACGCTCAAACCAGCACAGTTCTGTTTGCCATGCGCGTCTCGAGGCAGGTCAGTTATTCGCTAATCTTGATGGTCGTGATTTTGTGGTGACAAATACTTTGCGCCAGGATAGGGCGGCTTCGGAAGCGATGCAAACTGGACGGATTGATGCGCCCTTGCATGGGCGTGTGATTGATGTTTTTGTATCGACTGGTGATAAGGTGAATACGGGCGATCGCCTAGCTGTGCTTGAGGCGATGAAAATGCAACATGAGATTTTTGCTGAAGCTGATGGGGTTGTGAGAGAAGTGTTTGTTGTTGCGGACCAGCAAGTTGGTGCGGGTGATATGATGATAGACCTTGATATTGAACAGACAGCTTAAAGGATTAGGCAAAATGTTACAGGAAGCTTTTGATTTTCGCGACGAGTCGCAAGCTCTTTACGAGGTGATGCGCGACCTTGAAGATTCTGATTTTGACCAGCCCACCCAGTTTAAGGGTTGGACATTAAACCATGTGCTAGAGCATTTGCATATTTGGAATTGGGCCGCGTTTGAAAGTTATCGGGATGAAGAGAATTTCCAAAACTTCTTGAGTCAGGTGATGGAAAATATTCAATCTGGTAGTTTGCGACCATTTGAGAGCGCTTGGCTGAAGGGTGTTTCAGGGCGTGATTTATTGGCGCAATGGCATGATTTTTATCACGAAATGGCAGAGGATTTTGCCAAGATTGACCCCAAAACGCGCCTGAAATGGGCTGGGCCAGATATGAGTGCGCGCTCTTCAATTTCAGCGCGGTTGATGGAAACATGGGCGCATGGCCAAGAAGTATTCGACCATTTGGGGGTGGTTCGTAAAAATAAAGATACCATTCGCTCAATTGTTGTTTTGGGGGTGAATACATTTAAATGGACCTATCAAGTGCGCGGCGAAACCCCGCCAGACCAACAGCCTTATGTTTCCCTGAGCGCGCCATCGGGTGACATTTGGCAATTTGGTGAGGCAAATAAAGATGAATGTATTGAGGGTGCCGCCGAAGAATTTTGTATGGTGGTCACACAAGTGCGTAATATAAAAGATGTTAATTTGCGTGTAACAGGTGAGGTTGCCGTTGATTGGATGTCAAAAGCACAGTGTTTTGCGGGTCCGTCAGAAACACCCCCTGCAATTGGTACGCGCTTTACTGTTCAAAGGTAATCCATAATGAAATTCACCCGAAGTTTTAAATCAATATGTTTGATTTTGGGTATCTCTTTAGTTGTGCAAATGGCAATTCATTTGTCACCTAGCGCCGTTTTTGCCCAAGAAGATGAGGGGTGGGACTATGAGCCGCGCTTTGACCCTTTGCCCGTGCCACCTCTGGAGGCACCAAAGCGCAACCAACCCTCTGGTCCACTTGATGGCAAAGCGCTTATTTGTACCTATTCTGTGCAAGATAGTTTTTATGTTTTGTCGCCTGCTTATTTTTTGTTCCTTAAGGGCGGTGTGCAGTTAATTGAAGAACTGCCGCAGCGGAAGTTTAATTTGATTGAAGGCGATGTGAAGCTCTATGACAGTTCCATTCACCTTTATATCAATCAAGGAAGTCGATGGGATGGCGATCGGATTTTGAACCGCCGCTCAATGGAAATGGTGCATCGTGACAAAGCCTCGCAACGAAAAGTAAA
>JBMHDF010000011.1:0-157024 GCA_049889535.1 Parvibaculales bacterium
ATAGTCAGAAAACTCAGCCCCACCAGCTTCAGCCAAAACCTTCGTAATCGCTGCCGTCAACGTCGTCTTACCATGATCAACGTGACCAATCGTTCCAATGTTACAGTGCGGCTTATTCCGCTCAAACTTTTCCTTTGACATGGTGCCAATCCTAATCTGTTTAGATCCCTGTGGGATCGAGCTAATAACATGCTCCAATTCAGGCGCTTTGCCCATAATTGGAGCGGGTGAAGGGAATCGAACCCTCATCTTCAGCTTGGAAGGCTGTTGCTCTACCATTGAGCTACACCCGCCCTGAAGTCCATTCCTGCTTGACCACTTTAAGGCCGAAACCTTATGGCGTGGTGGAGGGAGTTGGATTCGAACCAACGTAGGCATAGCCAACGGGTTTACAGCCCGTCCCCTTTAGCCACTCGGGCATCCCTCCAATGTCACACGCCATCAGCAGACCCAAGAAGGATTTCCTGACAAACTGACAGGGCGGTTATTGTCAAAATACCAAGCCTTGTCAAGCTTTTACGCACAAAAAAAAGTAAAAACAAAGCTATCGGAATAAATATAGATATTATTCCGACAAAGTTGTTTGCACTAATTTTCAATCAACCTTATAAGCGGTGATATGAAGAAGCGCAAGCGTTCAAATCACAATAATACAGAAAAAAAACCTTTTTCTGGCAATGCCGCCAAGCGACGGCGTGACATACAAGCTCATGACACCATAAGCTTATATGGTTTCCATGCTGTTCAGGCGGCGCTGATGAACCCAAAACGCGTCTGTCACAAGCTGCAATTAACCAAAAATGCACATCATGAATTGCACGCCACGCTTGAAAAAATGCCACATAAGCTGACACCAGAAATCGTCACGCCAGACCAGCTCAAAAAACAGTTGCCAGACGGCACGGTGCATCAAGGCGTAATGTTAGAGACGCAGCCACTTGATGAGCCCGAACTCGAGAGCTTGGTGGCGACGGGCCGCCCATTGGTGATTTTGGATCAGGTCACAGACCCCCGCAATATTGGCGCTATTTTGCGCTCGGCGACAGTTTTTGGTGCGGCAGGGCTAATCACCACGCGCCACCATAGCCCAATTGCGGCAGGCGCTCTGGCAAAAGCCGCTTCTGGTGCGCTTGAGGTCACACCAATTTGCGCTGTCGGTAATTTGGCGCGATGCCTCAAAACATTGGCACAAGCTGGTTATTTGACCATCGGCCTCGATGAAACAGGTAACCGCACCATTGCGGAATTACCACAAAACATGCCGATAGCCCTTGTCATGGGGGCAGAAGGCAAAGGTCTCAGGCGCCTAACCAAAGAAAATTGTGATGAGCTGGTGCGCCTACCGCATGCAGACCAGACTGGCAGCCAGTTCACCACACTTAATGTATCCAATGCCGCCGCCGTGTCGCTTTATGCTGTTTTTATGAATGCAGGCGATTGATAAATCAACCCATTCGGCTCTTGCCCCAGCGATAAAGCATCATATAAAGCTGTAAAAACCTGCTCAGCTTGATTTTTTTCAACCACAAGTGTCAGCAGGTCAACCTCGGAGGCTGTACCAAACTCTTTTTCAGCAAATAAATCATCAGCGCGCCCAGCCTCTACAAAAATATGCTGCACGCCCTCTGCCTCATGAAAGCGCTCTAATATGGTCTGCCCAAGCCCTTTGCGCAGCGCCCCGCCAATTTCAACAAATTCTTGCATCAGTCGGTCTCACTTTTTAAGTCAGCATCATGCTTGGCCAATATGTCCTCTGGAATATATGTCGCCACGCGGTCAATGGGGGTCATATACATGATACCATTGCCCGGTGTGTCCAGCTCGCCGGCAAGATACATCGCTTCAAAAACACGGTCCGCCTGTTCACTCGACACAATGATACGGATAACCTCTTTTTGCTCATCAATCGTCACGCCGAGCAAGCCCATGCGCTCACGAATACCCGTGCCACGCCCAAAATGAACTGTCGCTCCCTGCGCCCCGACATGTTGGGCCGCCTGCACAACAGTATCTGCCCTACCCTGCTGAATGATACAAACAATTAAATGTGCATCAGTTAAATATGTAATTTTTCTCATCTTGTTCTCCGTACTAACACTCATAAGGCCCCAGATGTTGTCATAGCTTCTGATTGAGTTGCCTTCGCGGCCTGACGTTTTTGACGGAATTGAATGAATAATCCCATACCCATAACCGAAATAATCGGCCCAATTGACGCCATTGATAAAATCCCAAATCCCTCAATCGCTGAAACAGCATCGCCAAGCCCCATGCCCATTGCCAAAACCAATGGCACTGTCACTGGTCCCGTTGTCACACCGGCGCTATCCCACGCAACATTTACAAAGGCCTCAGAAGATAAAAGCGTTAAGATAATGGCAATCAGATAAAGCGGGATAATGAGACTTGCTAAATCCAGATTAAAGATGATTTTACACACACCTAACGCAATGCCAAACGCCACGCCAAAAGAAACGCTATACATCAACATTGATTTTTTAAACGCGCCATTTGTCAGGTTTTGTACCGTTAGCCCAAGCGCGTTCAAGGCGGGTTCGGCCAAAGTCGCACCAAAGCCTAATATAAAGGCAAAAGCGATAACAATCACATATCCTAAAATGCCAGCATAAATCGGCGAGCTGGGCAAAACATCTAAGGACATAAATGCCGCCGGCAAGGCGGAACCTGTTTGCGCCCCAATAGCCCCAAGCCCATAGGTTAAACCAATATTAAAAACACACATGCCGATAATAGATAAAACCAAGCCATAAGAGGTGATAAGTGGGTTTGGCACATGTGAACGCAGAACCAGTTTCAAAACAACCAAAAGGAAAATAAGTAAAGGCAAAATCGCCCGCACACCCAATATGATTTCTTGCCATGGGGTCGTAGCCCACATGCTAGTCACCTCAGATGTTTGGGCGGTTGGCAATTGCGCAGCGGCGATTATTTCTTGTGGAGATATTTGCGCACGCACAAAAAGCGTGAGTATCAGCACAGCGAGAATTGGGAATAAAGAAGCCAAAGTCACAACCCCAAAACCCGATAGGCTATCATTTCCCTTGCCCGCCGCCATAGCAATACCAATGCCGAGCGATAAAACCAATGGCACCGTCACTGGTCCGGTTGTCACCGCGCCACAATCCCAAGCCAGCCCAAGCACGACGCGCAAATCATCATCAAGCCAGAAATAACCCGTAAGCGCCAAAGTCGGCAAAAGCGTGATAAGAATGAGCGGCTTAAGAGACCAACCTCGAATAAACCGAATCGTACCAAGTATCGCCGCCAGCCCCACACCCGCACCAACTAACATCACAAGCTCGGTTGCTCGGCGATTCAGAATTTCAAATAGATATGGTGCTTTTTCAGGACTCACTTGCGCGCCAAAAGCTTGTAAGGCGCCAATCGCAGGTTCAGCAAAAGTGACCCCCACACCCAGCAAACCAATAATCAACAACACCACAAACAGGCTTGCCTTTTTGGGCAAATTATCGCCAATGACTTTGCCAAATGGCATCAGCCCCACATTCAGGCCTTCCATAAATATGGCCAATCCTAAAATAACCGCCGCCAGTCCGCCAGTTAATGCCAACGCTTCTTCAACAGGTTGGCGCAAAATGAGCAATTGGAACAGGCAAAGATATAAAGCCAACGGCAAAACTGATTTGATTTGTTCAACTATGCGGATGGCCGAATATGGTAAAATCAACGCCATCGCCTGCGCGAAGGTGACCTTAATTTTCTGCCGCGGGTCGCTTGCGGGCTTGCCATCGAGCACTTCACCAGCGGTCAATAAATTATAACTGATATAACGCGAGCGCAGATTTTGGTCGCGCAAATAATCCCCAAAACGCATATACAACTCCCTCAAACTTTCAAAACCCTAACAGAAAACAAGTCACATAGGAAAAATAAAGTAATAAATGTGCGATTTGGTACCCATTTAAGGGCTTAATAAAGACTTAATAATTTGTTTGATTTAGGGTTGATTCTTCTTTTTCAATCTTTTAGGGTTTTGCTTGACGATAACAAAAAGAAAAAGTGTCATGATGAAAAAACTCACCATAAATGCAAGTACTTGCGCCCTTTTGCGCACGCCTTGCTCATTATTTATAAAAGCTTGTCTTTTACTCATATTCTGCGCCAGCGCGCCAGCATTTGCGCAAAATTATGACTATGAGCAAGCAGAAGATAATCGGTTTTATTTGACGGCAATGGGTATTAGCGAAAGCAATATTGATTATGCAGGCAATAAAGACGGTACAACCAATGAAGCAGCGTCTGGCTTTTATTTGTCTATCGGGTATGAAATTTATCCGTTTCTGGACGCCGAACTCGGCTATTCGGTTTTAGATGATTATAAAAACGAAGTGGCTGGTAAAGAAAACTCAACAGATGCGGATATGCTTGAGATTGCTACGCTTTGGCATTTTCCAGGTGACAAAGCCGAGCCTTACTTGCGCATTGCCTATGCTCAATCTGAAGTGAGCGTCACCCAACAAGGCAAAGATTTGGGCGGCAGCAGTCGTGATGGCTTTACATGGGGCTTGGGCGCAGATTGGAATTTAACAAATAATAGCGCATTGCGCGTAGATTATACTGTTGGCGAAATTGAAGGCGGTGATGAGGATCTCGAAAGGTTGATGTTTGGACTTGTTTTGAAATTCAAATAGACTGATTTTTTAAAGACAGAGAAAAAACCACTGGCCCCAAAAGTGACCAGTGGTTTTTTTATAAAATTTCTAAGGTCAAATTTTATCGCCCTATTTGTTAAGTGAGGGCTAGTCGTTTTCGCTTAAACTTGCTATGTCAGGTCATGACCAAAACAGCACTCATCACTGGCGGCGCAAAACGCATTGGCAAAGCCATCGCGCTTGGCCTTGCCCAACAGGGCTGGCAGATTGCCATTCACTATGGACATTCCGGACAAGAAGCCGATGAATTGGTTGCACAATTACAGACGAAAAATGTGAAAGCCATTGCCTTGCAAGCCGATTTGGCAGATGCCAGTCAGGTTGAAACACTCATCCCGCGTGCAGCTGAGGCATTTGGCGAAATAAATTTATTGGTGAATAATGCCTCTGTTTTCGAGCGCGATACAGCGACAGATTTCACCACCGCCACATGGGACACGCATCTCAATGTAAATTTACGGGCACCAGCTTTATTAATGCGCGATTTCGCAGGGCAAACCAGCGCCGGCAATATCATCAATATTATTGACCAGCGTGTTTGGCGACTGACGCCTGATTTTTCAAGTTATACTGTTTCTAAAACAGGCTTATGGTCTTTAACCCAAACATTCGCACAGGCTTTGGCTGAAAAAAATATCCGCGTTAATGGCATCGGGCCTGGGCCAACATTGCCCAACCCGCGACAAGACCAAGCGGAGTTTGATAAGCAAACCAGACTTGTGCCATTAGGCCATGGCGCCTCGCCAGAGGAAGTGGCCGACGCGGTGATGTATATTTTGAGCGCCAACAGCATGACAGGGCAAATGATTGCGCTTGATGGCGGCCAACATTTAGCCTGGAAAACACCAGATGTTACAGAGGTAGTTGAGTAATGAATAAAACCCTTCGACCCACTCATCAGTCATCTTATGCAGATGCGACCACTGGCGTGATGCAAATATTCATTCGGGATTTATCTTTGCCTATGTTGCTCGGTATTTACCCGCATGAAAAAACCACGCCGCAAAAAGTTACCTTTAATGTTGAGCTCGCCGTCAAAGAATTGTCACATGAGGCACCATCACAAATTGAAGATGTGGTGTGTTATGAAAAAATCGTTAATAAAATAAAAACACTTATCGCCGCGCGCCATTTTGATTTTGTCGAAACCCTTGCTGACCAGGTGGCGCAACTTTGTCTTGCCAATCAACGCGTTGTCAGCGTGCGCGTGCGGGTCGAAAAAAATGACGCCATTGACGAGGCCGCTGGTGTTGGGGTCGAGATTGAGCGCCTGCAAACAACCGCGCTTTAGGCTGGCAAACCGTTTTTTGAGGTTTTTTTCATGCAGTTTTATAGCATTGACACGCTGAATTGCTGGTACGTTATAAAAAGGGCTGTTTTCTGCAGATTTTAGCTAAAAGCAATGTTTCACAGATGTTTCATGCGCCAAGGCTATTCCTCTGAAAAATGCATAAAACTGCGGTTTTTTGGCCTAACCATATATATTTATTAAGTTTTTTGCTTTTTGAGGAGAGTTAATCACAAGCCGCCTGCCCCAATATGACAATTTTGTAAAGTAAATAAATGCGTAGAAATATAAATTTCTTCGCAGTTAATTATATTATTACCCAATAATATCAGGGGGTTACAAATTGACTAAATTTTAAGCATTTTCTATCACTGCCAATAAAAACAGACACTTGGCCATGTTCACCCGAATTTACTCACACACTTATCCACAATCCGAAAAAACTTTTTTAACAAAGTTTTTTGAATTCAAATTACGCGAGAAGATGAAAAATCATTTTGACAGTCTATAATGAATATCATGAGTGAGTCTCCCGAGCCAAAACCGATTTCTGGACCCGAAATTATTAAAGAAAAAGTCCGCAACCTGCCCAACGGGCCAGGTGTCTACCGCATGTTGGGCGATGCCCAAAATGTGCTTTATGTCGGAAAAGCGAAAAACCTCAAAGCACGGGTTTCGGCTTACACACGGTTGAGCGGTCATTCTAACCGCATTGCCAATATGATACGCCTTACCCATGATATGGAATTTATCCGCACAAAAACTGAAGCTGATGCCTTATTGCTTGAGGCAAACCTTATTCAAAAGTTCAAGCCGCGCTTCAATGTGTTAATGCGCGATGACAAAAGCCTGCCCTATATTTTGCTGGCACAGGATCACCCAATCCCGCAATTGGTTAAACATCGGGGTGCCCGCAAAAGAAAGGGGCATTATTTTGGCCCCTTTGCTTCACCAGGCGCGGTCAATCGAACGCTGAACACGCTACAGCGCGCTTTTTTATTGCGCAGTTGCTCCGATAATTATTTCAACAGCCGCACGCGCCCCTGCATGCTCCATCAAATAAAACGGTGTAGCGCGCCATGCACAGATGAAATATCACAAAGTGATTACGGGCAATTAGTCAAACAAACCAAACAATTTCTGGCCGGGTCAAATTCAAAAATACAAGAAGAATTGGCCAAACAAATGCAAGCAGCCAGCGCGGAAATGCACTATGAGCAAGCCGCTCAATTGCGCGACCGCATTCGCGCCCTCACCTATATACAATCCACAACAGATGTGTATGCGCGCACGGTTGAAGAAGCCGATATTATTGCGCTGTCGCAACAGGGGGGACAAAGCTGCGTGCAGGTTTTTTTCTTCCGTTCTGGTAAAAATTTAGGCAATAAAGCGTATTTTCCGCGCCATGAACGCGACATGCCAGCAGAGGAAATTCTTGAATCCTTCATCGTGCAGTTTTATGAAAACCGACCACCAGCAAAGCGCATCATTGTCAGCCATGCTCTTGAAGGGGCTGAGCTGATTGAAAAGGCTTTGGCGATAAAACTGTCGCAAAATGTTAAAATTCTGCATCCCAAGCGCGGAGAAAAATATGAGCTGCTTTCGCATGCGCTAGACAATGCCAAAGAAGCGCTTGCCCGCCATCTTTCTGAAAAATCCAGCCAGCAAAAATTACTTGATGAACTGGCTAAAACATTCAAGCTCGACGCACCACCCAAACGAATTGAAGTATTTGATAACAGCCATTTACAAGGTACAAATGCTATAGGTGGCATGATTGTGGCAACGCGCGACGGCTTTGCCAAAAACCAGTATCGCAAATTCAATATTAAAAATCAGGACATCACACCAGGTGATGATTATGGCATGATGCGAGAGGTTTTTGGCCGCCGTTATGCGCGACTGAAAAAAGAAGAAAGCGAGGAGTCGGCACATTGGCCAGACCTTATTTTGGTTGATGGGGGCAAAGGGCAACTCTCTGTTGCGCAAGAAACCCTCAGCGAGCTAGGACTTGAAGATATTCCTATTATCGGTGTTGCAAAAGGCCCTGACCGCAATGCAGGGCGCGAGACATTTTTCATGCCCGATGGCAGCACCATAGAGCTGAAATCCAACAGTCCGGTTTTATATTATATGCAAAGACTGCGAGACGAAGCCCACCGCTTCGCGATTAATTCGCATCGCGGCAAACGTAAAAAAGATATTCGCGCCAACCCGCTTGATGACATTCAAGGCATTGGCGCCAAGCGAAAAAAAGCACTACTGCATCATTTTGGGTCCGCACGCGCGGTGATGCGCGCCTCTTTAGCTGACTTAGAAAAAGTTGATGGTGTAAGTGGTAAAATGGCACAAAATATATATGATTACTTTAACGACCAGCCCTGATAAGAAACTATTATGCTTAAAAACCTGCCCAATATTCTCACGCTTTTACGTGTTGCTTTTATACCCGCCATTTATATTTGCCTCATCAGCGAAAAACATTTTGGTGACCTCGCGCTCTGGCTTGGTGTTTTTTGCTACGGCTTTGCCTGCCTATCTGATTTTTTTGATGGCTGGTTGGCGCGCAAATTAGATGTTCAGTCTGGTTTTGGGCGGATGCTAGACCCGATTGCTGATAAGCTCATGGTCGGCATGGTGCTGGTCATGCTGGTGGATAACGGCTCAATTTCAGGGGTTCATACCATTGCTGCATTAATTATTTTGGCGCGTGAAATCTTAGTTTCAGGCTTGCGTGAATATTTAATTGAATTGCGGGTTGGATTACCAGTCTCACAACTTGCCAAAATCAAAACCACAGCGCAAATGGTCGCTTTAGGATTTTTGCTAGCGGGGGCGGCGGGCGAAAAACTTATAGCCGCGTCAATGCATATCGGGCTAGTTTTGCTGTGGCTGGCCGCCCTTCTGACCATTTATACAGGCTATGATTATCTGCGTATTGGCATGCGCCACGCGCCTTGGAATAAATAAAACACAAAATCAGCTTTAAGCAGATTGGCGCACCAAAGCGTCATAAGCCAACATAAGTTGCTTACTTATCTCGCCTGGCGTGAAACGATAGGGGCCAATTTCAGAGACAGGCGTAACTTCCGCTGCTGTTCCCGTGATGAAACATTCACTAAAACCATTGAGCTCTTCGGGCATAATCGCGCGCTCAATCACTTCAATACCAGCCTCTTGCGCCAGCCCAATGACTGTGCGGCGCGTGATCCCATCTAAAAAGCAATCCGGCGTTGGCGTGTGGATTTTCCCGTTTTCGATGAAAAATAAATTGGCTCCTGTTGCTTCAGCCACTTGCCCGCGATAATCCAACATCATGGCGTCGGCATATCCCTTACCTTCAGCTTCATGTTTAGACAAAGTGCAAATCATATAAAGACCTGCTGCTTTGGCAAAACATGGAATAGTGTCTGGTGACGGACGGCGATATTTTGCAAGGTCAAGCCTGATGCCTTTCAAGCGCTCCTCAGGCGCAAAATAAGAGGGCCACTCCCAAGTCGCAATCGCCACATTAATTGTATTTTCTTGTGCCGAGACGCCCATCATCTCACTGCCGCGCCATGCAACAGGGCGCATGTAAGCATCAACCAGCTTATTTTTTTCCAAAGTTTCTTTACAGGCCTGATTAATCTCATCAGCTGAGTAAGGTAATTTAAAACCAAGTTCATTGGCTGAAAAAATCAGCCGGTCTGTATGTTCTTCTAATTTAAAAATCTGGCCATTATAAGCACGCTGGCCTTCGAACACGCATGAGGCATAATGCAGGCCATGCGTCAGCACATGAATATTGCAATCGGCCCAAGGGACCATGTCACCATTCATCCAAATAAAGCCATCGCGTTGATCAAATGAAACACCCATTATCGCCTCTAATTGCCTCGTTATAAAAATTGAATAAACTTTATGAAACTGATTATCCGTATCAGCCCCTTAAAAATAAGTCAACATAACTGACATATATGCTAATCTAATATTATTGAACAGATAAAAAACGGGTAAAAATGTCTCATTCAACCGATAAAAACGCTCCTGATTTGACGCACGCCATTGAGCTGATGTTTTTTGCCTATCGCGACTTTGTAGCTGATCCAGATAAATTGCTGCAAACTGAAAATCTTGGCCGCGCGCATCACCGCGCCATGCATTTTATTGGCCGCCAGCCAGGCTTAAGCGTTGCACAATTATTACAAATTCTTGGTATCACCAAACAAAGCCTGTCGCGCGTTTTGAACGATTTATTGAATAAAGGTTTTGTAAAACAAAATATCAGTAACAAAGACAGGCGCAAGCGTCTGCTCACGCTAACACCAACTGGGCAGGCTTTTTTAGATGCTTTGATTGCACCGCAACATGAGCGGTTTCAACTAGCTATGAAAAAATGTGATACAGAAACACTTGAAGCGTGGCAGAAATTCATGTTGCATTTATTAAACAGTGACCATTTGCCAGAGATTTTAAAAAGGTTCGAACAAATTAAAGTTGAGAGCGAAACAGATAGATGAGCTTGCCAGACGAAAACACTGCCCATATTTTGATTGTGGATGATGACCGCCGCATTCGCTCTCTCTTACAAAAATTCCTAAGTGAAAATGGCTACCGTACATCGATTGCCGGTGATGCTAAAGAAGCGCGCCAGCATCTTGAAGCGCTTGAATTTGATTTGATTGTTTTAGATGTGATGATGCCTGGTGAAACAGGTATGGAATTGACAAAAGATTTACGCACCAAAGCCAATGCTGTGCCGATTTTACTTCTGACCGCGCTGGCTGATGTGGACCATCGCATTGAGGGCCTGCAAACAGGGGCTGATGATTATTTGCCAAAACCATTTGACCCGCAGGAATTATTATTGCGTATCAATAATATTTTACGCCGCCAAGCAGCAATGCCCTCTTCTAAAATTGAGGCACCAGAGGAGGTGACTTTTGGTGACTGTATATTTAAGCTAGAACGCGGCGAGCTATTACGTGGAGATGAGCGCATTTCTTTAACAACCCGTGATATAGAGTTACTGCGTTACTTTGCAGAAAAAGCTGGGCAAATCATTCCACGAGAAGCGTTAATGCAGGGACAAGAAAATATTTCAGAACGCGCCATTGATGTGCAAATCAATCGGTTGCGGCAAAAAATTGAAGATGACCCTCGAAACCCTGTTCATTTACAAACAGTAAGGGGTGCTGGTTACATCCTGCGCGTAGATTAGGTGATGCATGCAATTAATGCGGCTTTATAAAAATCTTAACCTGTTTAGCTTTATTAAAAACTATATGCCAACAGGGCTATACTCACGCTCTTTGCTGATTATCATCACCCCCGTCGTGGTCGTGCAAATTGTGGCCGGCTTTGTTTTTCTCGAGCGGCATTGGAACTCCGTCACTTTAAAATTATCGCATGCATTGGTTGGTGATTTATCCATGCTCATTGATATGCGTATGGGAGATGCTGCGACTGAGGAAAACGACCTTATCCGGCTCGCCGATGAAAATTTTGAAGTCTCGATTGCCTTTTTGCCAGGTGAAACACTGCCAGAGGCTCTGCCGACGCCCTTTTTTCAACTGCTCGATACCTCGCTGTCTAATGAAATCACGCGCCAAATCGACCGCCCGCATTGGATAGATACGGTATCACAAAATAATTATGTTGATATTCGTGTGCAATTACCGGGTGAAGTTTTGCGGGTTTTGGTTAATCGTGAAAAAGTATATGCCACTAATTCGCATATTTTCATCGTCTGGATGTCCGGCACATCTTTATTATTGCTCACAGTTTCGATTATCTTTTTGCGCAATCAAATCCGACCAATTGAGAATTTGGCAGAGGCTGCAGAAAAATTTGGTGTGGGCCAACAGGTTGTTGACTTTAAACCCGTTGGCGCCTCTGAAGTAAGGCGCGCCGCTTCGGCTTTTATGAAAATGCGCGACCGCATTCAAGCGCATATTGAACAACGCACCACCATGCTTGCAGGTGTGAGCCATGATTTACGCACCCCGTTGACGCGGCTAAAATTACAATTAGCCATGCTACCCCGCTCCGATGAAGTGCAAGATTTGGAAAATGACATTATCGAGATGGAAAATATGCTCGATGATTATTTATCCTTTGCCAAAGGCTATCAAGGCGAGCGCGTGACACAAATCAACATAAAGAATTTTCTAGAGGACATTGCCTCTGGCGCTAAGCTGAGAAAACCAAATGTGCGTATTTATCTGGCCGCGCCCGATAATTTAAACATTCAGGTTAAACAACGTGCCTTTAAACGGTGTGTCACAAATCTGGTTAATAATGCCTGTAACCACGCAAATGAAGTGACCATCACCGCCCAGCAGGGAAAAGAGAATATCATTGTGAGTGTGTCAGATAATGGGCCAGGTATTCCTGAAGAAAATCGCGAAGATGTATTCCGCCCCTTTTATCGGCTTGATGATGCCCGCAATATGGAAATGGGTGGTACTGGGCTGGGGTTAGCTATTGCGCGCGACATTGCACGCGGACATGGTGGTGATATTATTTTAGGCGAAAGTGTTGATAAGGGGTTACGCGCGGATATTATATTGCCACCCCAGATTGTGCGCAAAACGCCTAAAGTCACCTAGCCTTCTGAAAGTTGTTTAGATCGTTTCGCTGCGGCTGCTGTCGCCTTTTCCATCAGTTTCACCAAACCTTCATCCCCCATAAGCACCTCTAAGGCGGCTTGCGTTGTACCATTGGGCGAAGTAACATTCACCCGCAACTGCTCGGCAGTTTCTGGCATCTCAGCCAGCATACCCCCCGCTCCCGCAACAGTTTGATGGGCAAGAAGTTCTGCCAATTCAGCTGGCAGGCCAAGCTTAATACCAGCTTGCGCCAGTGCCTCAACCATATAAAAAACATAAGCTGGACCACTGCCGCTAATCGCTGTGACCGCGTCCATTTCGGCTTCCGATGACAGCCAAACCGCCTGCCCAACCGCTTGCATAATGTGTGTTGCAAGTTCTTTTTGCGCCGCATCAACACTATCTGAAGCCACCAGTGCCGACACACCTGCCCCGATAGCCGCAGGCGTGTTCGGCATGGTGCGGATAATTTTGCTATTGCCCGTCAGGCTTTCAATTTGCGCCAGTGTTACCCCTGCCATAATAGACAGGATCAGCGTTTCTGGCGCTAACTCTGCTTTTATATCTGTCAAAACTTTTTCCGCCATTTGCGGCTTTACGGCAATCACCACACAATCTGGATGAAATTTTTCTAGCTCAGATGCTTGCGGGTTCAGGCAAAGACCTGCCGATACAAAGCTTTCAATATTTTGGGACGGGTGCGGCTCTATCACAAAAACATTTTCAGGTTTAATAAAATTCTCAACCCAGCCAGAAAGAAGTGCCAGCCCCATTTTGCCAGCGCCGATAAGAAGAATTTTAGTGTCGCTCATTGGCTCTTATTGCCTTTCACTGCCTCACACGTGTTGAGAATTAGGCATCGCCTTTGGTTTCAAACATACAAGCTTCAAGGGCTTCATGCGCTGTATGACCAGACCATAAAATATATTGGAAAGCGGGGAAAAAGCGCTCGCAATTATCAATGGAATTGGTCAAAACAGACGCGCATTGAGATTGTGTCAGACTCTGCCCTGTGACCAAGACAGTGTTGCGGAACAAAATCGAGCCATCCGACGACCAAATATCGAAATGTCCGGCCCAAAGTTGTTCGTTAATCAAGGCCAGCAATTCAAGCACATCCTGGCGTTTGGCTTTGGGAATGCGCGTATCCAACACGCAGGCAATATGCAGCCCCCCTAAATCACCACGCCAGCTGACAGCAAGATGAAAGTCACAATATTTGCCCGCAACACAGACATTCATATCATCTTCTGTTCCACGCTCGCAGGGCCATTCCTGATGCGTCGCAAGATTTTCTAAAACATCTATTGGGTGGTCGCTAATTTGCAATTCGGTTTCATTCACTAGACTCATTGGTCTCTTTGCGCCTTTCGTTCAAAACCCCTATATATTGGGGTGCGCAATCGCAACACCCACAATATGAGTGTGCATGATTCCCCTTTGCGGGGCGAGAAACTAACAAAGTGTTTTTATTTTTTTGTTGATTTGCCTGTGGATGAAGTTTTTTTAGCGACTGGCTTTTTGGCCGTTTTTTTAGGGGTGGTTTTCTTTGTAGCCGGCTTTTTTGGTGGTGCTTTTTGCTTTTTCAAGGCATCCAATTCGGTGCGCAGTTTCAAAACCATGTCTTTGAGCATCTCAAAATCTTCACGCGGCACCACATCTTCTCGCTTCAGCATATTTTGAATTTTTTGCTGCACCACTATTTCCAACTCTTTTTGCGCCCCTTTAGCCGCGCCAGCAGCACCGAGTGCGAGCTTTGAAAGATCGTCTATAAAGTCACCAGTTTTCGGCATTTCAGTCTCCAAATATTCGCATTTGATATTGGTTTCGTGTTAGGTTTAACTATAACGATTGACTATGTGTTCGACCAGTTTTTTCATACTGGTAAACGCATCCTAGCCTGTGACAAACAGCCACGAATAACGAGGCCAACAAAATGCCATTTCCAGAGTTTGACCCAATAATCTTTGAGATTGGCCCCTTTGCATTGCGCTGGTATGCACTGGCCTATATTGCTGGGCTTTGGCTTGGGTGGTGGCTTATCAAACGCGCTATGCGAACCCCACAAATATGGCATGCCCAAAAACCACCCGCCACACCAGACCATATTGATGATTTATTGCTTTGGGTCACATTTGGCACAATATTAGGCGGGCGGCTGGGTTATGTGTTGTTTTATAATCCCGCCTATTTTTTCAACAACCCATCAGAAATTCTCGCCATATGGCAGGGGGGCATGTCTTTTCATGGTGGCTTTTTGGGGGTCGTCCTCGCTGTTTTCTTATTTGCCCGCAAACATGCCATTCCGATTTTAAGCCTCGGTGATGTGGTCGCCGCCACCGCGCCGATAGGCATATTCTTTGGGCGGCTGGCCAATTTTATCAATAGCGAATTATGGGGGCGCGTGACCGACCACCCATTAGGGGTTATTTTTCCAAATGGCGGGCCATATCCACGCCATCCTAGCCAGCTCTATGAAGCCGCATTGGAGGGACTGGTATTATTTATCCTAATACAGATAGCGATATATCGCTTGCACAGCCTCAAAAAGCCAGGCTTTACACTGGGTTTATTTTTAATTGGCTATGGCACGGCGCGCATTTTTGTAGAGCAATTCCGACAGCCAGATGCGCATATCGGATTTTTGAGTGGTGGCACCACAATGGGCATTTGGTTATCTGCGCCAATGGTTGTGGTTGGCATTGCTTTTATAAGCCCTGCCCTTAGAAAATATTTTATTAAAGAGTAATGTTTTAATGCCCTCCCACACAGAGTTAGCGCAAAAACTTATAACCCATATCCATGCAAACGGTCCCCTGACCATTGACGATTATATGGCGCAAGCCTTAGGCGATGTCGAGCATGGGTATTACATGAAACAAGACCCTTTTGGCGTCGCGGGCGATTTCATCACCGCACCAGAAGTTAGCCAGGTTTTTGGCGAAATGTTGGGCTTATGGGCAGCAGATTTTGCGCTGCGCAATCAATTTGAAAAACTGACACTGGCCGAGCTAGGACCCGGGCGTGGCACGCTAATGCAAGATATTCTGCGTGTTTTGACTAAAACCCATGCCACTCAGAAGCTCGTTCAAGCCACGCAGATACATTTGGTCGAAACCAGTCCCATTTTGAAACAAAAACAAGCGGACACTCTTGCAGAATATCACAGCCAAATCACTTGGCATGACACGATTGCCAGCCTGCCCGAAACGCCGATGATTATTTTTGCCAATGAGTTCTTTGACGCCTTGCCCATCAAACAATTCGTGCAGACCCAAAAAGGGTTAGAAGAACGCATGATTGATGTTGAGCAGGACAAATTTATTTATTGCCACGCGCCAACCCAAGCGGCAGAAAACTTCGCCAACAATGCCAAACCTCCAACTTTAGCGATAGGCGATATTGTCGAGTACAGTCCTGCAAGCCTATCTATTATGAAAGATTTGAGCGCGCGAATTGCGTCTCGTCGCGGCGCAATGATTGTGCTTGATTATGGATACCTCACGCCCATGGCTGGCGACAGTTTTCAAGCGCTTTACCGCCATGAATATGTCCACCCACTCAACCATATTGGCGATGCAGACCTGACCGCACATGTTAATTTTGCGGCGCTGTCCCAAGCAGCACAACTTGCAGGCGCGAAATGTGTTGGCCCAACAACTCAAGCCAGATTTTTAAAAAATATTGGTATTGAGGCGCGGTTTGCGCAATTGCTGCAAAGCGCACCTGCGCAAGCCCAAAACCTCACGGCAGCGCGGCAAAGATTACTTGCGCCTGAGCTAATGGGACATTTATTTAAAGCATTGGCGGTCTATCATACAAACAGCGCCGCGCCAGCAGGGTTTCATGAAAACGGGCAAGAAGAGTTATAAAATGAAGCAAACACTTTCACCAATCACCGATTCAGCTTGGCAAACTCAGCCCGCAAAATATGGGTTCTTCACCCGACAAGGGGGCGTCTCGACAGGGCTTTACCAAAGTCTTAATCTGGGAGCAGGCTCACAAGACTTAACCGAAAATGTGCAAGAAAATAAACAACGCATTGAGCATTATTTTGATGATAAACCGCTGGTCACTTTATACCAAATCCACAGCAATAAAGTTGTGACGATAAGGGCACAAGACCCACTGCCTGAGCAAAAGCCACAGGCCGATGCCATTGTTAGCGATCGGGCAGATATTGCAATTGGGGTGCTGAGTGCCGATTGTGTACCGGTTTTATTTATCGCACCAGACACCAAGTTGATAGGTGTAGCACATGCAGGCTGGCGCGGCGCATTGGGTGGAATCATTGATGAAACGGTTAAGTCTTTGGTGGCGTTAGGCGCACTGAAAGAACAAATAAACGCCCTGATTGGACCTGCGATTTCACAACAAAATTATGAAATTGACGCCGCGTTTCGCGATAGATTTCTTGAAGAAAATGCAGAAAACGCCCACTATTTTGACCCTGCCCAGCGTGAAAGGCATTATCTTTTCAATCTAACCGCTTATGTTGCAGATAAATGCCATAATGCTGGGTGCGGCCGTGTCAATAATGTCAATCTCTGCACCTATGCTGATTCAAAAAGATTTTATTCATACCGCCGCAGCACACATCTCAAGCAAGCGGATTATGGGCGTCAAATCTCGGCTATTTCGCTTTTGCCATAAAGATTAAAATCTGTGGGTTTTCCAAAAAAATAGTCGCGACTCTCTTCAGCCTTTGATAGTAATGTGAAAGGGTTTTAGTCGGGAGCTTCGCATGAAAATAATTGCTGGTAATAGTAATCGTCCGCTTTCTGAAGAGATTGCAAAATATCTCGACCTGCCTCTTGCAGATTGCAAGGTTCAGCGATTTGCCGATATGGAAGTTTTCGTTGAGATTAACGAAAATGTGCGTGGTGAAGATGTCTTTATCATTCAATCAACTTCTTTTCCGGCAAATGACCATATTATGGAATTATTGATTATGATTGATGCGCTTCGGCGCTCCTCTGCACGGCGGATTACGGCAGTACTGCCATATTTTGGGTATGCCCGCCAAGACCGAAAACCTGGCCCACGCACCCCAATCACGGCTAAATTAATGGCCAATCTCATTGAAACTTCGGGCGCAGACCGCGTACTGACAGTCGATTTGCATGCTGGCCAAATTCAAGGCTTTTTTGATATTCCAACGGATAATTTATTCGCCGCGCCAGTATTTGTGAAAGATATTGAGCAGCGTTTTAAAAACGAAAATCTAATGGTTGTATCGCCTGATGTCGGCGGCGTGGTGCGCACACGGGCTTTGGGCAAACGCATTGGCGCAGATTTAGCCATTGTTGATAAACGCCGCGAAAAAGCAGGCGTCTCAGAAGTTATGAATATTATTGGTGATGTCAGTGACCGAAATTGCCTTTTGGTTGATGACATTGTCGATAGCGGCGGCACATTGTGTAATGCGGCGGCGGCCTTGCTTGAAAATGGTGCCAAAAGCGTATCGGCCTATATCACACATGGGGTTTTATCGGGGGAAGCTGTGGCGCGGGTCAATCAATCAAAGCTTGATAAATTATTGATTACCAACACCATTCAGCCGACAGATGAAGTGCTAAAGAGCAAAAAATGCGACATTATCACGCTCGCGCCTCTGCTTGGAGAGGCCATGCAACGCACATCTGAAGAACGCTCTGTATCCTCCTTGTTTCATTAGAACACGGCAACGCCAAAATATATGCATAAAAAAAACCCGCCAAATTGGCGGGTTTTTGTTGTTTGTCGGCTTCTTCTAGTTGCGTGAATAATATTCCACCACCAGATTAGGCTCCATTTGCACCGCATAAGGCACATCAGCCAGTTGCGGGACACGAGTCAGGCTCGCCGTCATTTTTGTGTGATCAACATCGAGATAATCCGGCACATCACGCTCTGGGCTTTGAATTGCCTCTAGAACAAATGTCAGATTGCGAGACTTCTCACGAATTTCGACAATATCACCTGCTTTCAGGCGGGCACTTGGAATATTACAACGCCGCCCATTCACCATCACATGACCATGATTAACGAATTGACGGGCAGCAAAAACGGTTGAAACAAACTTCGCACGATATACCACAGCATCAAGACGCTGCTCCAGCAAACCAATCAGGTTTTCGCTGGTATCACCTTTAATTCGAGAGGCTTCCTTATAGGTTCGCTTAAACTGTTTCTCAGTTATATTGCCATAATAGCCTTTCAGCTTTTGTTTGGCACGTAACTGCAGACCAAAGTCTGACAGCTTTCCGCGACGGTTTTGACCATGTTGGCCAGGTCCGTATTCACGACGGTTAACAGGGCTTTTAGGACGCCCCCAAATATTTTCGCCCATACGACGATCGATTTTGTACTTTGTACTGATCCGCTTGCTCATGCGGTTATCCTCCAATTGGCATTTTGCCTTGAATTAAGAACGCGGCCCATCCGCATTCGTCAGTGGCGCGCAGTATAGGCATCATAGCCCAACTGTCAAACACCAAATGGTCTTATTTATCATCTTTTTGTAGACTATCGAGCGGGCCTGGATCTGTATCCCCGCGCGAAATAGCAAGAACCCGCTGTTTCATTTCGGTATCGCGTGCATCGCGCGGCCAGCGCAGCAAAGAGTTAATTACCCCCCGAAAAGTCCGAATATCTTGCTCGGTTAAATCAGCCCGCAGAAACATATTTTTAAGGTTCCGCATCATGGCTGGGGCTTTTTCGACAGGCAGCAAAAAACCTGAATGGTGCAAAGCGTTTTCCAAATGCGCAAACATGCCATTAAGCTCGTCACGCGTTGCCGGACGCGTATTGGGCATGGCTTGTGTTTGCATGGGCGTTTTATCCTCATGTTCAAACCAGCAATGCGCTGTGAGCAAAACCGCTTGTGCCAAATTAAGTGAGGCAAAGTCAGGGTTCACAGGCACGCGGCAAATCACATCGCTGGCGGCAATTTCTTCATTATGCAAGCCGGTACGCTCTGGCCCGTAAATCAAGCCAGATTTTTGCTGTATCGCCGCGCGTTGATGAATTTCTGCGGCGACTTTTTTAGGCGTGAAGGTTGTTTTGACCATATCGCGCGGGCGGGCAGATGTCGCAATAAGATAATGCAAATCTGCACAAGCTTCTTTTAAAGAACTAAATTCCTGTCTTTGCTCGATAAGCGCATCCGCACCAGATGCTGCTTTGATGGCACGCTCAATATCCCAACCCGCGCGCGGGTTCACCAAACGCAAATCTGTTAGGCCAAAATTCAGCATGGCACGCGCCACAGTGCCGATATTATCCCCCAATTGAGGGCGTATTAAAATCACAGCAGGCTTAAAATCACTCATAATTTGTCCAATTTTTTAATTTATAGATGGAATATGACATCCTGCCCCTTTAATCAATGCGAAACCTTTGTTATAGAGTGAGTGCAAATAAACCACTTTGGGCACAAGAGGGACACATATGACAAAAATTAAAGTTGAAAATCCTGTCGTCGAAATGGACGGCGATGAAATGACACGCATCATCTGGCAGTTCATTAAAGACAAACTGATACATCCTTATCTCGATATTGATTTGAAATATTACGATCTTGGTATTGAAGCACGAGATGACACAAATGACCAAATCACCATTGATGCGGCAGAAGCGATTAAGCAATATGGCGTCGGTGTTAAATGCGCAACCATAACACCAGATGAGCAGCGTGTTGAGGAATTTGGTCTTAAAGAAATGTGGCGTTCACCGAATGGCACCATCAGAAACATTTTAGGCGGCACAGTCTTTCGCGAGCCCATTATCTGCAAAAATGTCCCCCGCCTTGTTCCTGGTTGGACCGACCCAATTGTGATTGGCCGTCATGCTTTTGGAGACCAATATCGTGCAACCGATTTTCTGGTGCCTGGCAAAGGTAAATTAACCATTAAATGGGAAGCTGAAGATGGCAGCGAAACCATTGAACGCGAAGTGTTTGACTTTACAGGCAGCGGCGTTTCAATGGCCATGTATAATCTTGATGACTCAATCCGTGACTTTGCCCGCGCCAGCATGAATTATGGTCTTGCGCGCAAATGGCCGGTTTATCTCTCAACCAAAAACACAATCATGAAGGCCTATGATGGCCGCTTTAAAGATTTGTTTGAGGAAGTTTATCAAACAGAATTTAAAGACCAGTTTGAGGCAGCAGGGATTGATTATGAACATCGCCTGATTGACGATATGGTGGCCTGCGCCATGAAGTGGAATGGCAAATTTGTTTGGGCTTGTAAAAACTATGATGGTGATGTGCAGTCAGATACAGTCGCTCAAGGCTTTGGTTCTTTGGGCTTGATGACATCAACCTTGCTGACACCAGATGGGAAAATTATGGAAGCCGAAGCGGCACATGGCACAGTGACGCGTCATTATCGCCAGCACCAAAAAGGCGAGGAAACCTCAACCAATTCTATCGCTTCTATCTTTGCTTGGACACGCGGTCTGATTAAGCGTGGGGAAATTGATGGCAATCAAGCGTTGGTAGATTTTGCGACCACGCTTGAAAAGGTTTGCGTGTCGACTGTGGAAAGTGGTCATATGACAAAAGACCTTGCACTGTTGGTTGGCTCTGAACAAAAATGGCTAACCACAACTGGCTTCTTGGATAAGGTTGACGAAAACCTCCAAAAAGCCATGAGCTAAAAATATAGTTTGGCTAAATTGAGATTAAGAAACGCGGCTCTTCCAAAGTGCCGCGTTTTTTATGCCTCCAGCTGGGCTTTAATCGCATCAAGCGCGGCGGCGCATTGAGAGACATCATTGCCACCTGCCTGTGCCATGTCAGGCCGCCCCCCGCCACCTTGACCACCAAGTTTTTCAGCTCCCAAACGCACCAGCTCGACTGCATTAAACTTATTTGTGAGGTCTTCAGTAACGCCAACTGCGATACCAGCCTTGCCATCTAATGTGCCAATAAAAACCACCACACCGCTGCCAATTTTCTTTTTGCCCTCATCAACAAGACCGCGAAGCTCCTTAGGCGCAATCCCATCAACATGCTTTCCTAAGAAAGACACATCAGCAATGGTTTGCACATCGTCTTGATCTTGTGCAGAGCCGCCCCCCATAGCCAGCTGTTTTTTGGCCTCAGCCAGCTCACGCTCCAGACGTTTTTTATCATCAATGAGACCTTGCACCCGCGCCGGCACATCGCCAGCACCGGTTTTCAATATTTGGGCTGTGTCTTTAATATATTGCTCTTGCTGTTGCATATAGGCGCGCGCTGGTCCGGCTGTTTTCGCCTCAATACGCCGCACACCAGAGGCCACAGCTCCCTCTGACACAATTTTAAAAACAGATATATCCCCCAATCTGTTGACATGAGTGCCACCGCATAGCTCAACCGAATAGGCTTTGTCATCATCTGTATGCGTCCCCATAGAGAGCACCCGCACTTCATCGCCATATTTTTCACCAAATAATGCAAGCGCGCCTGCGTCAATGGCTTCTTGCGGGGTCATCAGCCGCGTGGAAACCTCATCATTTTGTTGGATTATCTCATTAACCATATTTTCAACTTCAATCAGCGCTTCATGGTTCATGGCCTTTGGGTGACTAAAATCAAACCTTAGCCCGTCAGCCGTCACCAAAGACCCTTTTTGTGTCACATGGTCACCCAGCACACGGCGCAACGCCTCGTGCAAAAGATGAGTTGCCGAATGATTGGCTTTGATATTATCACGACGCGCCGCATCTACATGCAAATGAACTGTCGCCCCTTTGTGCAGCTCGCCCGCTGTGATAACACCACGATGAACATGTAAATCGCCGAGATATTTTTGCGTGTCCTGAACCTGCATAATCGCGCCATCAGCAGAAACAATCTCGCCACAATCACCAATCTGCCCGCCACTTTCTGCATAAAACGGCGTTTGATTTGTCAGAACATCAACTTCATCACCCTGTTTTGCCTTTTCTTTATTTTCATTATTTAAAATAATGGCAGACACAACAGCTTCAGCTTCAGTTCCTTGATAACCAACAAACTCACTTGCCCCAATATCATTGCGAATATCAAACCAGATTTTATCGGTTGCCGCCTCACCCGAACCAGACCAGTTGGCGCGCGCTTCCTCGCGTTGCTTTTCCATTGCCGCATTAAAGCCATCAATATCGACCCCAAGCCCGCGCTCACGCATCGCATCTTGGGTTAAATCCAATGGGAAACCATATGTATCATAAAGCTTAAAGGCAACATCACCCGGTAAGTCCTTATTGGGATGCGCGCTCACCTTTTCCTCTAAAAGTTTCAGGCCCCGACTTAAAGTTTCGCGAAAACGCTCTTCCTCATGACGCAGAGTTTCAACAATTAGAGCATTGGCACGCTCTAGCTCCGGATAAGCGGCTGCCATTTGCGTTTTTAAAGCTGGCACAAGCTGCCATAAAAGCGGCTCCTTCGTGCCCAGCAAATGCGCATGACGCATGGCACGCCGCATAATGCGCCGCAACACATACCCCCGCCCCTCATTTGACGGCAATACGCCATCCGCCATCAAAAAGGCGGAAGCACGCAAATGGTCCGCAATCACACGATGACTATTAAAATGAGGCCCTTCAATAGCGACGCCTGAATGGTCAGCCGAGCTTTCAATCAAATGCCAGATTAAATCTGTTTCATAATTATCATGCTTACCTTGCAAAACCGCGCCGATACGCTCAAGCCCCATGCCCGTGTCAATGGATGGCGAGGGCAAATCAATACGCGTGCCATCAGCCTGTTGCTCATATTGCATGAAAACCAAATTCCAGATTTCAATAAATCGGTCACCATCTTCATCAGGGCTTCCAGGCGGGCCACCTGCAATGGCCTCGCCATGATCAAAAAAGATTTCAGAGCACGGGCCACATGGGCCTGTGTCACCCATTGACCAAAAATTATCACTGGTGGCAATGCGGATAATTTTATCATCAGAAAAGCCGGCAATTTTCTTCCATAAAAGGGTGGCTTCCTCATCTTCTGCATAAACAGTGGCCAACAGCTTATCTTTGGGCAGCTCCATTTCCTGAGTTAAAAACCGCCAGGCATAATCAATTGCCTCCTCCTTGAAATAATCACCGAAAGAGAAATTCCCGAGCATTTCAAAGAAAGTGTGATGACGCGCCGTATAGCCAACATTGTCCAAGTCATTATGCTTGCCGCCAGCGCGAACGCATTTTTGCGAACTCACCGCGCGGGGCGCAGCGGGTGTCTCCTGCCCTGTAAAATAATTTTTAAATGGCACCATGCCCGCATTGGTGAAAAGCAAAGTCGGGTCATTAAGTGGCACGAGCGGGCTTGACTCAGTGACGCGGTGGTCATGCTTTTCAAAAAATTCCAGAAAAGCAGTGCGAATATCGGCTAGTCCTGTTGACATAAAAAACTCCCTGCCATGCTTTTACCGCTCAGCGCGCCTTATGCCAAGCCCTCCTGTTAATAAAACAAAGAAAAACCCCCTTAAAAGGGGGTTTTATTACTGTTTATAACTGCCGACACAAACCAGCCGCAGAAAGTTTAACCGATTAGCCCGCAGCTTCTTCAGGCGTGTCATCGCCAGCATCATAATCATCGCCTTCTTGCAATGGCTCGACCTCAATCAAGCCCGCATCGGCACGGATTTTTTGTTCGATTTCAGCGGCCATATCCGGATTATCTTTCAAAAACTGGCGAACATTTTCTTTGCCTTGTCCGATTCGTTGGTCGCCATAGCTAAACCAACTACCAGCCTTATCGATAATTTCAGCTTTCACACCCAAATCAATCAGTTCGCCCATTTTTGAAATACCCTCACCATAGAGAATATCAAATTCAACCACACGGAATGGCGGGGCGACTTTATTTTTGACCACTTTGACACGGGTCTGGTTGCCAATCACCTCGTCACGGTCTTTAATTGCACCAATGCGGCGAATGTCCAGACGCACAGAGGAATAGAATTTCAAAGCATTCCCACCTGTTGTGGTTTCTGGTGAGCCAAACATCACACCAATTTTCATACGAATTTGGTTGATGAAAATCACCATTGTGTTGGATTTAGAAATCGACGCGGTGAGTTTACGCAAAGCTTGGCTCATCAAGCGCGCCTGCAACCCAGGCAGGCTATCGCCCATATCGCCTTCCAATTCCGCGCGTGGTGTGAGGGCAGCAACAGAATCAATCACCAACACATCAACCGCGCCAGAACGCACCAGCGTATCAGCAATTTCCAATGCCTGCTCCCCATTATCAGGCTGCGATATCAGCAATTCACCAATATCAACCCCTAGCTTGCCAGCATAGATGGGGTCAAGCGCATGCTCAGCATCAATAAACCCGCAAATGCCACCTTTTTTCTGCGCCTCTGCCACTGTGTGCAAAGCCATCGTTGTTTTGCCAGAGCTTTCAGGGCCATAAATTTCAATAATCCGGCCTTTTGGCAGACCGCCAATGCCCAGCGCCACATCGAGCCCTAAGGATCCGGTTGGCACGGATTCAATTTCCACCACGCGGTCTTCATCACCCAGTTTCATCACCGAGCCTTTGCCATAATTACGTTCGATTTGGCTAAGTGCCGCTTCGAGTGCTTTTTGTTTATCCGAATTATCTGTCATCAGGTTCACCAATTTTCCAGTCATTGCTTATCTCCCTTATTTCATAGGCTGGTTTAAGCAGCAATAACATATTTGTTCACATTTTGTTCTATTATGCAAGTCTTTTTTTATCCCATTGATTTTACTTACATTATAGAACTATGTTCTGGTTTTATATCGATGAGAAAGAAAAAAATTGGCCAGCCAAAACAGGCGCTCATGAGAATCACCGGCCTGCCCTAGCTTTGATATTTAAATCGGGCGCTTAATCGTCCCGAAACACGCGCTCGCGTTTTTCGTGGCGCTCTTGCGCTTCGAGGCTAAGTGTCGCGATTGGTCGAGCGTCTAACCGTTTAAGGCTAATCGGCTCGCCAGTTTCCTCGCAATAGCCATAGGTCTGGTCTTCAACCCGTGCAAGCGCCGCGTCGATTTTTCCAATCAGCTTGCGCTGGCGGTCACGCGTGCGTAACTCCAGTGCTTTTTCAGATTCCGAGGATGCGCGGTCGGTTATATCTGGATGATTGATGCTTTCTTCCTGCAAAGCTGAGACGGTTTCGCGGGTTTCGCGGATAATGTCTTCTTTCCACGCCACCAGTTTGCGACGAAAATATTCCCTCTGTTTGGCATTCATAAATGGCTCATCTTCCGACGGCACATAATTTTTAGGTAGTCTGGTTGCCATAATCTGACCCTTTTATTTACTGTGCACATGGATTTATATTAATTTCTGGTTCATTTTCAAGTTCTGTTTTATGACAGCTTTGATAAAGTTTAGGATAAAGGTTATAAAGCACTATATTCATTATGGGTTTAGGCTTTCTTAAATCTAAGAAATTGGCGTTAATGGGGAAGAAAATGTCACAAAAATTTACTGGAACAGAAAATTATATCGCGACTGAGGATTTACGAGTCGCCGTCAATGCCGCGCTCACCTTAGAGCGGCCGCTGCTGATTAAGGGCGAGCCTGGCACTGGCAAAACCGTTTTGGCTGAAGAAGTCTCAAAAGCGCTCAACATGCCGCTGATTACTTGGCACATTAAATCCACCACGAAAGCCCAGCAGGGCTTGTATGAATATGACGCCATTACCCGCCTGCGCGACAGCCAGCTCGGCGATGAGCGCGTCAAGGATGTCAAAAACTACATTAAAAAGGGCAAGCTGTGGGAGGCTTTTGAGCACTCAGGCGCCCATGAGGGCCGCGCGCTGTTGCTGATTGACGAGATTGACAAGGCCGATATTGAGTTTCCCAATGACCTGCTGCAGGAGCTCGACCGCATGGAGTTTTTCGTTTATGAAACCGGCGAGACAATTAAAGCCGCGCAGCGCCCGCTGGTCATTATCACCTCAAACAATGAAAAAGAGCTGCCGGATGCGTTTTTGCGCCGCTGTTTTTTCCATTATATCACCTTCCCCGATGCCGACACGATGACTGAAATCGTCAAAGTGCATTTCCCAAACATTAAAGAAAAGCTGATTAAGAAAGCGCTTTCGGTGTTTTATGAAACCCGCGAAGTGCCGGGGCTGAAGAAAAAGCCGTCCACATCCGAGCTGCTGGACTGGCTAAAGCTGTTGATGAATGAAGATATGGACACCGACCTGTTGCAAGAGCGCGACCCGAACAAGCTGATACCACCACTACATGGCGCATTGTTGAAAAACGAGCAAGACGTCCAGCTGTTTGAAAAACTCGCCTTCCTCGCAAGACGGGAGAGGAATTAGGCACATGTTTGTCAATTTCTTCCATGATTTGAAACAAATCGGCGTGCCGGTGAGTTTGCGCGAATATCTGACGCTGCTGGAGGCGATGGATGCTGATATTGCCGAGCGCCGCGTGGAAGATTTTTATTATCTCTCGCGCTCGCTGCTGGTCAAGCATGAGCGCAATCTCGACAAGTTTGACCGCGTTTTTGCCAAAACCTTTAACGGGCTGGACAGCCTGTCGGAAACCGAAACGGCTGAAATCCCCGAAGACTGGCTGCGCGCGCTGACCGAAAAATATCTGACCGAGGAAGAAAAGGCCCAAATTGAATCGCTGGGCGGCTGGGAAAAAATTATGGAAGAGCTGCAAAAGCGGCTCGAAGAACAAAAAGAGCGCCATGAGGGCGGCAATAAATGGATTGGCACTGGCGGCACCTCGCCTTTTGGCGCCAATGGCTATAACCCAGAAGGTGTGCGCATTGGCCAAAAAACCGGCCGGCATGGCCGCGCGGTGAAGGTTTGGGACCAGCGCGATTATAAAAATCTGGATGGCGATTTGGAGATTGGCACGCGTAATATTAAAGTCGCGCTGCGCCGCCTGCGCCGCTTTGCCCGCGAGGGCATTGCCGATAAGCTGGATTTGGACGGCACCATAAAATCCACCGCGCGGGCGGGTTATCTGGATATTAAACTGGAGGCCGAGCGTCGCAACAATATCAAAGTGCTGCTGTTTTTTGATGTTGGCGGCTCGATGGACCCTTATATCAAGCTGTGCGAGGAGCTGTTTTCGGCCGCCCGCACCGAATTTAAAAATATGGAATATTTTTATTTCCACAATTGTTTGTATGAAGGTGTTTGGCAGGACAATCGCCGCCGCCACACCGATAAAATCCCAACATGGGATGTTTTGCACAAATATCCACATGATTACAAAATTATTTTTGTCGGCGATGCCAGCATGAGCCCCTATGAGGTCACCTTTGCTGGCGGCTCGGTGGAGCATATGAATGAAGAAGCCGGTGCGCTGTGGCTGCAACGCGTCTGTGAGATTTATGAAAGCGCGGTCTGGCTTAACCCGATGCCGGAAAAATATTGGCAGCACACACAATCCACGCAGATGATTAAGCAAATTTTTTCGGACCGCATGTTCCCCCTCACCCTTGATGGGCTGGACAAAGCCATGCGGGAGTTGAGTAGAGGTTAGAAGCACGCGCCGAAAGGCAAGCCCGGAATAAGGTTAACCCAATGTCCGAAACGTCACTGACACGCGGCGGCCTCTTGCTAGGCGGCGCCCCTCTACTCTGTCATTTTTGCGTTTTGCAATGCCGTGTAACCAGTCATAACGCGCCGCACCAGACAACACCAGTAGGCTACCCGGCATTAGCCATAGCGTAGTGGGCTTTTGCCCTTTAGCCCCGCCTTGCGCTGACGGCTGGAAATCCATCAGAACAGGTGCGCCAAGGCTGAGTGTGGCCAGTACTGGGCCAAAATTTGGGGTCGCGTCAATATGCGGCGCGATTCCCTGCCCGGGCTGATAGTCATTAACAAGCACCATAGTTGCAGTGAGCGGCGTGCCATATTGAGCGGTTTTTGCCTGCACCGCGCGGGCGGTTTGAGCCAACATGGGCGGCAGCGACGCGATGGCTTTTGCCGATGTCGTTTTGCGGCGCGTATAATCATAAACCGCGCCATAATGCTGGGTACGGCGCGACAGTCGCCTATCCCAATCCTGATGATCTATCCAGTTTAGCAAATCCCGCGCCCGCGCCAGCGCCAAAAAATCCGGACAATAAAACGCCCCCACTGGCAAGGCCTTTGCCAATTCTATATCTTTTTTTTCAAGCGAAAAACCCAACTGCATATTTTTGTTTTTTTAGTTAAATTACTGCCAAAATCGAGCGTATTTTCGTGAGTGTAACCTGGAAAGTCTGAAAAACGAAAAGGAAAAATCCCTATAATTTTAAGTTTGCTTTTTTTGCAGCTCTTGTTAATTGAAATGAACCAAAGTAGTAGGGGGAGTCAACTATACTTATATATATCCTTCCATTTTCAGTTAAATTCTTAATGCAAGAAACAAGGAAACGACGAACCAAAAAATGATTACTTGTCTTGCCCCACATAGAAGAGCGATTAGCAGCATTTGGAAATTGAAAAATTATTTGGTGGAACTTGGAAGCGCCAAATTTCTTGTCAATGTTCATTGCATTAACATTAAACAAGACTAAACCACCTAAAGATTGAATCTTAAAAACGTTTTGTTGCGCTTGAGATGATAGCTCAGTCTTACTCTTGATAGTGGTGGCAACTAACATGTCTGGGTCTATCAAGCCTAGCTTAAGGATACTATAACCAAAACTAAAGTTTCCTTCTCCTAACAAAAGTGTTCGGCGATTCAATAAGTTGTTGGGTAATGCGGGTGTAGAAAATCGTAATAAATCTAACACCTTCAAAATTAATAATTGAATAATTTCGTCAAGGGTTTTATTTTCAAAATGCATACAAAATTATCCCATACCAAACAAAGACGGGGCAAAAGAGCGGTTTTGGCAGCAAAGTCAAAACACTAAAACTTGGTGTGAAAATAATAGTTTTATCATTTTCGGACTTTATTTTTTGTTATTCTTGTTGGTGCGCCTTAGGACGGCTATTAAGTCTCCAAACCTATATATGGGGGTATCGCGCGGGGGTTTCAAGGTCTCCCCACCCCAAAAAAAACAGAGCGCGCGGGCGCTCTGTTTCTTGCTTTATGCTATGATTTTAGCGGATTCAACAGCGGCTTAAACGCCAGTTGAAGCGCCTGTTTTAAGCTTCTGGTGCGGCAGGCGCCTCCATCGGGTCAGCAGGTGCCGCAAGTGGATCTGCGCCATAGGCATTGTCACCCATTGTGCCTTTGCTGGCCAGCCAAACAATCTGCACAATCATCACACCCAAAACAGCGGCGGCCATCACCAGCCCGCCCAAAATTTCAGAGGCAAACATCAATAAAAGGCCTAAAATCACCCCGCCAAACATAATCAGGATAAACCATAAAATCCACCAGCCGCTGCGGCCAATATCATGAAACCGGCGCGCCGTCACCGCCAAATATGGCAGCAAAACAGCCAGCGAGAAGATAGAACTCAGCGGGCTATATGGATTATCAATGCCAAAAATCATCACATCCAAAACCGTGAGCACCACTGAGGCAATGACATAGAAAAGATAAAAAAACCAATATTCTGACCGCGGCGCGCGACCTGAAAATGTGGCATAGTTAGAAAAACAGCTCGAGACAGCTTGACCAAAACCCATAACGCAACCCTCCTTACGCAAAATTTTAAACACATCCTTATCGAACAATGATTGGGGGGGCAATGTCCAGCATTTATTGTCCAGCATTTATTACAGCATTTATTAAGGGCGCGCTTATTTAAAAAATAACCAGCCCATCGCAGATTATGATAAAATAAATAGCAATTTGTTGCTGATGTGAGTCGTACACCGCCCTTTCTTCATTTGGCGGTTATGTGTTGATAAAAATAAAAAAGGACACACAAGCACATGGCACTTTATCACCCGCTCAACCATTATTTGCAGGCCGCCGCCAAACATGGCGAAGCGGAGCTGACCCTCACTCTTGATGAGATTGAAACCATTCTCGGTTTTCCGCTATCGCAAATGGCGCGCCAAAATGCCGATTGGTGGCAGGCAGACGCCCATAACCACCACGCCTGGACGCGAAGTTGGCAAAAAGCTGGCTGGACGATTGGCCGGCTGGAAACTGGCGCTAATGGCGAGATTAAAGCTGTGATGTTTGCCTGTACCGGCACACCGAGCCTGCGCGCGCGGGCGGGGTTTGTGTATGTGCGCCATGTCAGCCCCGCACTGGAGCGCGCCGATGCGGCCGTCACCCCACTATTTGACCGCTTGGCTGAAAAAATTGTGCCAGCTATCGCGCCGCGACTGGACTGGGCGCTCGACCAAATTGAAATGGGATTTAAAAAAGCGAAATCACTCTATCATGAACATGCCCAGCCGCATGTGACCCGCGCGGGCGATATGGTTTTTGAACAGTTGGACGCCGCCGTCACCCGCCTCGCGCCTTATGTGCTGCCCCACGCACAAGCCGCCCGCGACAAGCTGCGTGAAGGCATCAACACCATTTTGGATAAAATTGTTAAACGGTAAGGGGGCAACAAGTTGCCAACCGCTTTTTAACCAGCGGGCACTTTTAGCCCTACTTCACGCCCAGTTTTTTCTGCAGATTGGTGCTAGAGGTGGTGTATTGGAAAGTCAGTTTTTGGTCGGGGTGGACACGTTTGAACGCGTGATGCGCCATCAACGCCGCTTCATGAAAGCCCGATAAAATCAGCTTCAGCTTGCCGGGATAGGTGTTGATATCACCAATCGCATAAATACCATCTTGGTCGGTGGCGAATTTTTCGGTATCCACCTCAATCAGATTTTCATTTAGGTTTAGCCCCCAATCAGCGATTGGCCCCAATTTCATCGTCAGACCAAAAAACGGCAAAAAGCTGTTGGTGGTGATGTCAACCAGCTCACCCTCTTTGGTTTTGAGGGTCGCGCCCGAAAGCGCACCATCTGTGCCTTTTAGCTCGGTCACGGCGCCAATATGCAGGGCCATTTTACCCTCCTCAACCAGCGCGCGCATTTTCGCCACGCTGGCCGGTGCGGCGCGAAACTCGTCCCGGCGGTGTACCAATGTCATGCTTTTGGCAATCGGCTGCAAGTTTAACACCCAGTCCAATGCCGAATCGCCACCGCCAGAAATCAGAATGTCTTTGTCTTTGAAAGCTTCCATTTTGCGCACCGCATAATGCACGCCCAAACCATTGGCGCTGTCAGTGGCTTCAAATTCTTCAATGCCGGGAATCGGCGGCTTTTTCGGCTGGAAAGACCCGCCACCAGCAGCAATCACCACCACTGGCGCCTCAAAAACTTCATTTTCATCCGTTGTCACCCGCCAGTGATTATCGGCAATTTTTTCTAGCCCCGTCACCATGCGGTTGAAATGAAAAGTCGGGTCAAAAGGTGCGGCCTGCTCCATCAACTGGTCAGTTAATTGCTGGCCTGAAACCTCTGGCATGCCCGGAATGTCATAAATCGGCTTTTCCGGATACAGCTCCGCGCATTGCCCGCCCGGCTTGTCCAAAATATCAATCAAATGCGCTTTCATATCCAAAAGCCCAAGTTCAAAAATCGCGAACAGCCCAACAGGCCCTGCGCCGATAATCACCACATCTGTTTTAATGACATCACCTGACATTTTTGTCTCCTAATATAATCACATAAATTTTATGTAGATTATTATTTATTACATTTTCAATACGCTATTTAGCAAATAAATCTAAAAAAACAAGCTCAAACTGAGCAATTTCTTATTCTTTTGCGGTTTTTAGCTGTGGCGACTTGTCGCCTTTTTCATATGTGGACTAGGCAAGCCTGCCCAACAGGCTTATAAAGCTCACATGTCAAATGAACAAGTGCCAAAACCTGCCCCCCTGCCAACACCTGAAATGGCTGAGGTCAGAAAAAATATTGACCAGCTTGATAAGCAGCTGGTTGCGCTTTTGCGCGCGCGCTTAAACTGGGTTGAACAGGCTGGCAAGGTTAAAAAACAGCGCCAACATGTCGTTGATGAAGCCCGCATTGAAGAAGTTATTCAAAATGTTTTGCGCGAAGCCAAAATACAAGGCCTACCTGAGGGGCTAACTGAAAAGCTCTGGCGAGTGTTAATCGACCAGAGCATTGAGCATGAATATTCAATATTTGACGCGAAAAGCGACGATTAAGAATAATTAGAACTGCTGTTCAGGTAAACGCAGCACCAGACCATCTAATTCATCAGTGACTTTAATCTGGCAGCTCAAGCGGCTGTTATCCTGCACTTCAAAAGCAAAATCGAGCATATCTTCTTCCATGCTCTCTGGCTTACCGACTTTTTCTGTCCAAGCCGCATCAACATAAACATGACATGTTGCGCATGCACAAGCGCCACCGCAATCAGCATCAATCCCCGGAACGGAGTTTTGAATTGCCACTTCCATGACCGTCATGCCAGTGTCACCATTATGGGCGTGTTCTGTTCCATTATTTTCAATAAAAGTTATTTTCGGCATGTTTAAACCTTTTCTATCTTGACGCAGGGTTTATGATATACCCATTGCTACATTTAAGATGGGCAATTCTTTATCATAGCCAGCCCCATGCGTCTATAAGAGTTTTGGGCAAGTTTTGGACTTAATGACGGATAAAAAACTAAAAATATCGGTAGAAAGCTACCCGCTTAAAGAAGCCTTTACAATTTCTCGTGGGTCTAAGCGAAGCGCTGATGTGGTGGTTGTCGAAATCCATCAAAATGGATTAGTGGGGCGCGGGGAAGCTGTGCCTTATGCGCGTTATGGAGAGACTTTAGAAACCGTCACCGCTAGTATTGAAAATATTCAAACAGCACTTGAAAAAAACATGAGCCGTACACAGCTGCAATCGGCCATGCTGCCTGGTGCTGCGCGCAATGCGATTGACTGCGCCCTATGGGATTTAGAAGCACAGATAGCGGGGCAAACACTGCCACAATATGCAGACCTTCCAACACCGAAAGACTTGCCCTCCGCTTTTACCATTTCGCTCAACAGCCCTGCCGTGATGGCCGATAAAGCCAAACAGGCCAAAAATTACCCATTGTTAAAATTAAAACTTGGCGGTGAAGATGGTTTTGCGGCTGATTTAGGGCGGCTGGCAGCGGTGCGCCAAGCACGTCCAGAAGCGGATTTGATGGTTGATGTCAATGAAGCATGGCAAGCTAATGACCTTGCCGCGCATGTGTCACAACTCAAAAGCTTTAACTTAAAACTCATTGAGCAGCCTTTGGCAGAGGGCAAAGACGATATTTTAAAAACGCTTGATTTAAGCTTTTGCGCTGATGAAAGCATTCATGACACCAACAGCCTGACGGGTTTAAAAGGAAAATATGATTGGGTGAATATTAAATTGGATAAAACAGGCGGGCTGACAGAGGCTCTCAAATTGGTTGATTTAGCCAAAAAACAAGGCTTTCAAATTATGATTGGCTGTATGGTCTCGTCCTCATTGGCGCTTTATCCAGCTTTTTGTCTGGCGCAAATATGCGATTTAGCGGATCTCGATGGCGCGCTTTTTTTGGCACAAGACAGACAGCCCGGTTTCATGTATAAACACGCTGTCATGTCATTCCCCACGGCATGAATTGAGTTAATGTCATTGTTCAATCATGGTCGCTTATTTCAAAACAAATCGTGTTTGCACTGACACATAAAAGGCATGGGGTATGAATATTCTCAATCAATCTAATCTCCTCACACCGCAGCTCAAACAGGCTTTGAGTGGGGAGCGGCCATTGCGTATTTTAATGCCAAGCTATCGCAGCCACCCTTTTGTCGGCGGGCAAGGTATTTATTTAAGACATTTGTCCAAAGCATTGGTTGATTTAGGCCATCAGGTTGATGTCATATCAGGCCCACCTTACCCAGATTTGGACCCGCGGGTTGGGCTGATTGAACTGCCCTCACTCGATATGTACGCCCGCGACAATCCGATTGCCTGCCTCAATTGGGACATTATCAAAAACCCAATCGATTTTTATGAATATCTTGTTCACAATAGTGGCGGTTTTCCCGAACCCTATACTTTTGGGGTGCGCATGGCCGCTTATATGAAAGATAAAATTGCGGATTACGACATTGTGCATGATAATCAAACCCTGTGTTACGGCCTGCTTAAATTGCGCGATATGGGGTTGCCCGTAGTGGGCAATGTGCACCACCCCATCACGATGGATAAGCGCATTGATATTCATCATGCAGGCAGTTTGAGTTTAAAAATATTAAAATGGCGGTGGTATAGTTTTTTGCGCATGCAAATTAAAGTTGCACGCCAGCTCGACCATATTATCGTGCCATCAGACAATACACGCAAAGATGTGATTACGGACTTTGCCCTTAAACCCGAAACCATTCGGCGTATTCATTTGGGCATTGATCATGAGACCTATCAGCCGAATAATAAAATCTCCCGCCGCCCTAACCGCTTAATGGTAACAGCCAGCGCTGATGTGCCGCTAAAGGGACTAATTTATCTCATTCGCGCCTATCATCAGTTGCTTCAAAAACACCCAGATTTAGAACTGACTGTGATTGGTAGCCTGCGCGAGGGGCCAACAATGGAAGAGTTGGATAAACGCGGCATTCGCGAACGCGTGATATTCACTTCTGGATTAGAGGCGCAAGAAATTGCCGATTTATATGCGCAAGCAACCATAGCGGTTTCGCCATCTGTTTATGAAGGTTTTGGTTTTCCGGCTGGTGAAGCATTGGCCTGCGGCCTGCCGCTGGTGGCGACCAATGGTGGGTCTTTACCAGAAGTTGTGGGCGATGCAGGGCTGGTCGTGCCACACTCAAACCCGTCAGCATTGGCAGCGGCTATAGATGGTCTTTTGACCGACCCGCAAAAGCGCGGCGCGCTTGCGGCTAAAGCCCGCCCGCATATTTTGCAACATTTCACATGGCGTCATTGCGCCCAAAACAGCTTGGCCGTGTATCGCGAGGCCATTGCTCAACACCACAATATCGAGCCTTTAGAGGTGGCGACCCATGCAGACAATTAATCTCTCAATTCTGCAGGTTGAAAAACAGCATATGCTCCTTGATCTTGGCTGCGGAGAGGGACGGCATTGCCACGCGGCCTATTATCATGCAGCCTGTCAGGTCATTGGTCTTGATTTAAGCTTTGACGACATCATCACCACACGCAAAGGGTTCCAAGACCACCCGGTCACCGAGCCAACGCCGCATCAGCATTTTGCACTTGGCGTGGCCAATGCGCAAAACATCCCACTTGCCAATGCCAGTCTGGACCGCATTATTTGCTCAGAAGTCTTGGAGCACATACCCGATTATTTTCGAGTGATTGATGAAATCACCCGCATTTTAAAACCAGATGGACGGGTTGCCATATCTGTACCGCGCCAAGCTCCTGAAACAATATGCTGGTGGCTTTCCGAGGATTATCACAATGAACCAGGCGGCCATATTCGGATTTTTAACGCGCAAGAGCTGATAGAAGATTTTGAGGCGCGGGGGTTTCACTGCGTCAAAAAACAATATGCGCATGGTTTGCACACGCCTTATTGGTGGCTACGCTGTGCCTTTGGCGTCAAAAAAGAGCATAATTTCATCACCCGCCTTTGGCACAAATTGCTGGTCCTTGAAATGATGAAAGACCCTATTTGGTTGCGTGGCATTTCAAAACTTGCTGACTGGTTGATGGGCAAGAGTGTTGTTTTATATTTTGAGCGCGCCAATCATGACTCATAAACTCCATAATGGGTTTTTTGATGGCGCGATTGCGCATATCTTAGAAATCCAAAATAATCAGGGCGCAATTGCATGGTTTAAAAATGGCGTCATTGACCCTTGGAACCATTTAGAGGCGGTGATGGGGCTCAACCTATGCGGCGCCCGCACGCAAGCTGATAAAGGGTTTCGTTTTTTACAAGAAACGCAATTGCCCGATGGTTCATGGTGGGGACAACTTGGTAGCGCCGTGCCGATTGACGAGACTTTACAAAATTTTTCAACCCAAAGCATGGCAACAGGTCAAAAAATTCGGGAAACAAATTTCACCGCCTATATCGCCACAGCAATTTGGCATGATTATTTACTAAACGGTGATATTGCACGCACGCAAATTTTTTGGCCGATGGTGGAGGCCGCTTTAGATTTTGTCATTCACCACCAAACAACATATGGCGATATTGTTTGGCTTGCCGCCAATAGCCTTGATAGGCCGGATGATTTTAACGCCGAAAAAATGGTCAAAACGGACTCGCTGCTCACTGGCAATAGCTCGATTTATAAAAGTCTGGTTTGCGGGTTAAAGCTGGCAAAGATTTTATCAATCGATAAGCCTGCATGGGAGACGGCACGACAAAAACTCCAAACCGCACTCACCCAACACCCTGAACGCTTTAATCGAAATATGGACGATACAAAATTTTCAATGGATTGGTATTATCCAGCGCTCAGTGGTGCGCTGCCCTTGGCTCAAGCCCGCGCCAGAATTGAAAATTTTTGGGATATATTTGTGGTTGAAGGGGTTGGGTGCAAATGTGTTGCGCACGAAACTTGGGTTACAATGGCCGAAACCGCCGAACTGGCCATCACATTAAAAGCAATTGGGCTAGACGATAAAGCCCGTGAGGTTTTGTCTTGGTTGGACCAGCATCGAGATGAAAAAGGCGCTTATTGGATTGGCTATGAGTATGAAGCGCAGGTTTTTTGGCCGATTGAAAAGCCCCCATGGACTGCCGGCGCGGTTATTTTGGCAACTGATGCCATTGAGGCCTTATCGCCCGCACACAAGCTTTTCACATAAAGGCCAAAACAGTTAACGCCGTCTTAAAATCCGCAGTGATTTCACAATGGCAATTTCCTCAAACAACCCAGACGCCATAGCCAGCAAATATATTTCATAAGGCGGGCGCCCGCCATCTTCAGGGTTTGGAAAGACATCATGAATGGCCAGCAAACCATGAGGCGCGATTTTGCCGCTCCAAAGCCGGTAATCATTGAACGCAGCCTGCATAGAATGGCCACCATCGATGAAAACAAAAGCCAGATTTTGGGTAATTAATTGCGCGGCCAAGATAGAGGGCGCGACCACTGGCACCACAGTGTCCTCAAGCTTTGCGCGGCGCAATGTGTCACGAAAATGACCTAGCGAACTCATGCCGCCTGTTGCTGAATCTGCTAAATCTGGGTCAAAATAACCCTCACCCGGCTGGTTTTCTTCTGACCCGTAATGATGGTCCACCGCCATAAGCAAACGCCCCGATTGCTGGCAGGCGGCACCAAGATAAACAGTAGATTTGCCGCAATAGCTGCCAATTTCAACTGCCAACCCGCCCAGCTCTAAGGCGGATAAATGGTCATATAAGGCCGCCCCTTCTTCCGGGTCTAAGAACCCTTTCACGCTTTCAATATCCAGCGGTAATTCCATCAAACCACCCTCACCTTCTTTTAGCTATTGGATTGGCGGTTTTCAGCCAGTTGCACATGCATTTCTTTATGCAGTGTTTCATTCAGTTGATAATTTCTAAAACAAAATGCCGCAACAAGATAAGCCACGCACGGCACCACCGCATACATGATTTTCATGGTTAAAATCACATCAGGTGTTTGTGTCACATTGGGTTGAAAACCCGCATAAGAAAGCATGGCGCCAATCACGATTAAGGCAAAACCATTGGCTGTTTTCCAGGTAAAATTCCAGGCAGCAAAATAAGCGCCCTCTTTGCGCTCAGCCGTTAACAGCTCATCATAATCCACCGTATCACTCAATAAAGAAGGCCCAATCACATGCGCCGCGCCATTCGCAATACCTGCAAAAAACCCTGCCAACATTAAAAGATTATCATCACCTTTGCCGAGAAAAAACATCGCGCCAAAACACGCTGCCGAAAGGTAAAAAGAAAAAGACCAAACCGCTTTTTTACCAACACGGCGCGCTAATGGCATCCAAAGTGGGGTCAGAAAAAATGAGGGTATCAGAAAAACCAATAAAAATTTTGGAGCTGCTTCTGGCGCTTCTAAAATATAAGTCGCTACATACATCACCATAATAGAGCTAAAAGCAAAGCCAATATTGTCAAAAAAGAACGCAAAAAGCGGGGGGCGCGCATGCGGGTTTTTAAACACATCACGAATGGCACGAAACGGATGTTGGCTGCCTTTTTGAGCAAACTCAGACCGCTCCTTAATGCCAAAAGCACAAATCAGCAAGGCCAACGCTGCCAGCGGAGCTGCAATCCAAGCTTGCGTTGCAGAAACAGATTGCACAGCAGCTAGGTCTTTTTGTTCCGCTGCTATCAGCAAGGCCATAACGCCAATGCCAATAATATAGCCCCCAATCCAACCCGCATGCCGCACACCAAAGACTTTGTTGCGCTCATGATGGTCGTCTGTCAACTCAGCCCCTAAAGCCATTTGCGGCACATAAAAGAAAGTTGATGCTGAAAAAAACCCAATAATGCCAATCGCAATCCATTGCTCAAGTGACGGACCGGATAAACCCTCTATCGGGTCGAATAACATAATATATGTAATCGCGGTTGGAATGGCGCTAATGGCAATCCATGTGCTGCGGCGCCCTAGAGTGAATTTTGTTCGGTCCGACCAATAACCAACCAAAGGATCAGAAACCGCATCCCACAGCCGTGATATGCCAAAAATTGTGCCCATAATAGCAGGCGCAATGAGCAGCACATCCGTCGCAAAACGCATGAAATAAAGCGTGACCAAACAAAATAAATAGCCATAGGCAATTGCTGGCAAGCCAAAAAAACTTAATGTGAGACTCGATACTTTCGCATCTGCTGGTGATTTTACCATAATAGAACCTTAAAAAACCGCCTTTTTACTGTAAACATAAAGCCCGTCATCGCAAGGGTTTTATCGGCACATAAATCCCCCAAACCAGCTGTCGGAAATTAGAAAAAACTCAACTTTTCTTTGTAATTAGGTTAGTCTGAGACGATTGAGGGAAACAATATGGCACGTCCGAAAAACTATTATCTAAAACTTTCAAAGCCACTTTATATTTCATTCTTCTTTGTTGGTTTAATCAGCTGCTTGTCGGTCAATCTTTTACCCATAGCCTTATTTTTATTTGGCAGTATTGCCTTTTACGAAATTCAAAAAAACAAAATGGCATGGCGTCCACGAAACACAAATAGCATTCTCGCCATGATTGTTTTCTTTCTTTATTTCTTATTGAGCAGCTTTTGGTCGCCCGATATGTCGGGCAGTCTTTATCAATCTGTGCAGTTCATTTTTATTTTTGTGCCAATCATTTTCATCTTGCTTTATATTTCCTATTTGGACACGCCTGAGCGTGAAAAAATCGGTAAAGCCATCCGTTATAGCTTCGCATTCGCGCTTATTTTGCTTGTTTTTGAAGTTATATTAGACCAGCCCATTTATCGCTTTTGGTTAGAGCGCATTGCAACTGATAGAGAATATGACCCCAATCACCTTGAGCGCTCAATTTCTGTATTTTCGTTATTTTATTTTATTTTAGCGGCGCATATAGCTAATCGAACAAATATTTTTATTGCCTTTACCATTATCATTTCATGGCTTTATTTATGCTATTTTTTCTCTTTTCCAGCCCAAATGATTGGCACTTTTATTGGCCTGCTCAGTCTGATAATCGCGTTGTGGAACGAAAAAATAACGCGCCATTTAATCTTTTTTGGCCTGACCATATATATCATTTTTAGCGTTCCCATGTCGGTTTTGAATTATGAGACCGGTTTTATGAAAAACACCATCAGCCCTGATGTGATTTCTGAAAGCTTTATCGAACAGCGCAGCACAACTTATTTTAATGTCAGCAAAAAAATCATTGAAAAACCTCTCTTAGGGCATGGCCTAGATAGCGCCGCCCTGTTGAGCAATAATGAAAACTTATCCAGCTTTAGCCTGCACCCTCATAATTTTATTTTGCAAATTCTCTTTGAGGGCGGGTTTATTGGCGGCGCTTTATTTATTTGGGTCATTTATAGTTTTATGAACCGAATGAATATGCACACTGTCACCACAAATGCCTTTTTACTTGGGGCTTTAGCAACCAATCTCACAATAGCTTCATTTTCTTATGGCATATGGCAAAGCTGGTGGCTTGCAGCCTTTGCTTTCATCATTATTAGTTTTAACACCGAACTGCTGGGTAAAAACAGCACTGTCAAATTTAAGAATAAAAAAATTAGAATTATGCATGCTATTTTTTCGCACGGTTATCGCGGATCTGAAAGCGCGCTGGCCTTGATTGCAAATGAACAGGTCAAGCATAATCCGGTAAGCGTGATGGTGCGCGCGGATTGTGACGTCCGTGATGGGCCGTCAATCATCGAAGCCTTAGACCCGCAAATTCATATTATCCGCGTCCCAAATTTATTTCGGAGTCTCTGGGCAAATCTTTTTATCTTGCGTTGGCAACCTGATGTTTTGCATTCGCATTTAGGGCGGGCAGTGCGTTTCAAAAGCTGGTTCAAACCCAATCTTTTGCGGGTTTCATCCATGCATATTTTTTCTCCGCATCATCATTCAGGCCAAGACCGTATTATTTGTATTTCAGATTGGATGATGGATAACCTACCTGAAAATCTAAAACTGAAAGCGCGGTTGGTCAGAAATGCCACACCTGAAAACGCACCATTGACGCAAGCACAAAAACGCAAATTACGTGAAAAATGGGGCATCGCGCCTGACACTCGGGTTTTTGGTTTTGTTGGGGCCGTCAACAAAACCAAAGGGGCTGATATTGCTGTTGAAGCTTTTTGTCGCGCCAATCCTGAAAACGCGCATTTATTAATGATTGGAGAAGGGCCTTTTCGTCAAAGCCTTGAAGATAAAACCGCGCATATGACAAATATTAGTTTCACGGGTTATCAAGACAATGCACGCGATTATATGCAAATCATTGACACATTGATTTTGCCATCAAACTGGACAGAACCTTTTATGCTTTCTTTACTTGAGGGTATGCAAGCTGGCTGTTGGGTAATTACGATAGACCAATATGGTCCCGGCGACATTATGCGCGGGCAACCAAATGGCGCAACAGTAGAATTGGGCAATATTGATGCTTTTGCTGAAGCTATCAAAAACGCCCCCACTCAAGCAGGCCAGCGTTACACATACAATCTTGAAAAGTTTAACTTTGATAATCACATTGCAAGCATGTATAAAATTTACCAAGACGCCGCCAACCCATTATTCTACTCAATCCAAAATCATTATTATCTAAAATAAATTATTTGAGAGCCTCTCATGCCACGAATCTTTTCAGCTGTTTTGATAATTTTACTATCTGTCACCTGCCTTATGATAAATCCTTTATCCGCGCGCGCAGAAATTACAATCACGAATGCCCGGCTGCGCGCCAATATTGAGGAGCGCCCTTCTGCCGGTTATTTTGAACTACAAAATCACGGTGCTGCTGACAAACTTATGCGGGCTAAAAGTGAGGCTTTTGACCATATTGAATTGCACACACATATTAAGGATGGCGAGATTATGCGCATGCGGCAGATGGAAAATATTGCGCTTGGCGCTAACTCAAAAACCAGCTTTAAACCACATGGCTATCATCTCATGCTGTTCAAGCCGAAAACAGCATTGAAAAAAGGCGATACAGTAGAAATCACCTTAGAATTCCAAAACAATCCGCCCCAAAATGTAAGTTTTATCATCGGCACTATGGGTCAACATCACAAAAAACCACCCATGCAGCACCATCACGGACACTAGCTTAAGAGAAACGACCAGACGCAATGACATCGCCTCCACTGATAAGCGCAGATAATATAAGCCTGAATGGGACACATCAGAAAATTCTCGATGGGGTCAGCCTTGAGCTTGCTCAAGGTGATTTTGTTACGCTGATAGGTCCTAATGGCGCCGGAAAATCCATGTTGCTGAAGTGTTTGCTGGGTCTGATACGCCCAGATAGTGGGCATGTTGAGCGGCAAGCTGATTTGCGCATAGGGTATATGCCGCAAAGTTTGAGCATTGATCCGGTGCTGCCTATATCAGTGACCTATTTCCTGACTATGGCAGGGCAGAACACAGAAGCTGAAATTGCCGAAATTGTTCAGGAAACAGATATCAAGACTTTATTAAACCGCCAATTGCATGACTTATCGGGTGGTGAGTTACAGCGCGTTTTATTGGCACGCGCCCTACTTAACCAGCCGCAAATTCTTATTCTTGACGAACCAGCGCAAAATTTAGATGTGACCGGTCAGTTGGCTTTTTATAAAAATCTTGAAAAAATATATCAAAAGCGCAGCATAACTATTTTAATGGTATCGCATGATTTGCATTTGGTGATGTCCTCGAGCCAGCGCGTGATTTGTCTTTATCATCACATTTGCTGTCAGGGCGCCCCTCAAGCTGTGACCAAAGACCCAGAATTCACCGCGCTATTTGGGCAGGATATGGCGCGTATGATGGCGGTCTATCCACATGACCATGACCATCATCATGAGCATGACCATAACCATGAGCATGACCAGCACTCCCAATCATCAAAGGCTAAAAAATGATACATGCAAACGAATTTATGATGTTTTTAGCTGCATTGCTGATATGCCTCATGGCAGCGCCGCTTGGTTGTCTAATTTTTTGGCGACGAATGGCTTATTTTGGTGACGCGCTTTCGCATTCGGCATTGCTTGGTGTTGGCTTGGGTTTTCTATTTGGTGGGCATGTTTTTATGGGTGGCGCCATTGTCTGTGCCATTTTCGCTGTATTACTGGTTTGGTTGGAAAGCCGCTTTAAGCTGACAATGGATACGCTGCTTGGCATTTTAGCGCATGGCAGTCTGGCGTTTGGCATTTTGGCCTTGATGGTGTTTGGCAACTACACAGACGAGACCCATCAGCAGACAGACGCAGCCGCCACACCTCCCCAAACACTAGAATCAGCAGAACATACAGACTCTCATGACAGCCTGCATGCATTTGAAGGCTATTTTTTCGGCGACATTGAACAGGCTGCGAGCGGTAATATAATATATCTTGCATTTGCTGCTGTACTGGTTCTTTTTGTTTTGAGACGCAATTGGCAAAGTTTAATATTGACCATTTTAAGCGAAGATTTAGCGAAGGCTGAAGGTCATAACCTGTTGCGGCTTAAATATACCCTTATCGGTTGCCTGACGCTCACCGTCGCCATTGCCGTGCAAACTGTCGGGGTGTTGTTCACCACATCTTTGCTGATTTTGCCAGCCGCCTGTGCTCGACAATGGGCTAGAAACCCAAAAAATATGGTGATTTATGCTATTGGTGTCGCGATTGCGAGCCTCTTGTCGAGTTTCACCCTATCGCAACAACAAGAACTCCCGTTTGGGCCTGTTTTAACGGCTTTTTTATGCGGGTTTTTTGCTCTTTCTCTCATATTTAGCGTTATTATCAGAAAAAAGTCTCCACGAATTTAATAAGTATTACTTAATAAGGAAGCTTGGCAATTTTTTCCCAGAATCTGCGTATCCGGTAATTTCCTGCGTAATTTTAACCATTGCGGTGGTGATTTGCTGCAAATCACCGGGCTGGATAATAAAAGGCGGCATGGTGTAAATAATATTGCCAAACGGGCGCACCCAAACCCCTTCTTCCACAAACCGTTGTTTAATATGGTTTAAATCTTCCAGCGCCTCAAACTCAATCACCCCAATCGCGCCGCGCACTCGCACATCTTTTACGCCCGGGCATTGCCCCGCTGGTGCCAGCTCTTGCAAAAGCTGGCGCTCAATAGCACGGACTTGCTCCAATCGCGGCTCGCGCTCAAACAGCTCAAGCGAGGCGAGAGCCGCCCGACAAGCCAATGGATTGCCCATATAAGTTGGTCCATGCATCAAGGCTTTTTGCGGGTCATCAGATAAAAAGCTTTCAAAAATAGGCGTAGAGGCAATGGTTGCCGCCAATGCCATTGTGCCACCCGTGAGGGATTTTGACAGCGTTAAAATATCAGGCACAATGCCCACCGCATCACAGGCAAACATATGCCCTAAACGCCCCAGCCCTGTCATAATCTCATCAGTGATGAGCAACACATTATGGGCGCGGCTTTGCTCATAGACAAACCGTAAAGTTTCTTCATCATGAAACTTCATACCGCCCGCTCCTTGCACAAGCGGTTCAATCACTATGGCGGCTAATTCATCTTTATGTGCCGCCAATTGCGCGCAAAAATCAGCGCGTTGCGCGTCCGTGACGGGTACATCAACCAAAACCTGTTGTGCCAATGCGTCTTTGAACAGGCTGTGCATACCCTCTTCAGGGTCACAAACTGACATGGTGGCTAAAGTGTCGCCATGATAGCCCCCTTTAAAGGATAAAAAGCGATACCGCCCCTGCACGCCTTGATTCATCCAATATTGAACCGCCATTTTCATACCAACTTCAACCGCAACCGAGCCTGAATCCGTGAAAAACACATGGTTTAAATCACCTGGACATAAATCAGCCAGTTTTCTTGCCAAACGGCTGGCTGGCTCATGTTGAAAACCACCCAGCATCACATGCGGTAATTTTTTCAATTGGTCCATCACCGCCGCCTCAATATGCGGGTGGCGATAACCATGACAGGTGGACCACCAGCTGGAAACGCCATCAATTAACGTGCGGCCATCTTCAAGGGTCAAACGTACGCCATCACCCGAAACCACTGGCAGCCCAAGCGGCGTGGTTTTCATTTGGGTATAAGGCAACCATAAATGCGATGCCCCCTCTAATTGCCAGTCAGGGTGTTTCTCAATGGCAGGATTTGGTTTCATGTCAGTCATATTCTCTCAACTTTCAAGCATATCGTAACGTTTCTGCGCGCGCTTTCAAACTGTAAACATCGTCACACCTCAATATTAACGAGCTGTGGAAGAGGCCGTTTCTCAGATTGACAAAACCAAAGCAAATAGGCTTATTTAGGCCTCTGAGCAATATGATGATGAAAAACAAACCGACCCAAAATCCAATAGACCTTGACGCGTTTTGCACCGATAAACTCGCACAGTTAGAGAGCAACCATAGTCGACGATATTTAGTGCCGACAGCCCGTCAAGCTGAAGCTTTAGCGCAAAGAGGCGCGGCCAAACAGTCCGTTCTGTCTTTTTCCTGCAATGACTATTTAGGCTTATCGCATCATCCGGAGGTGATAGAGGCCGCCCAACAAGCCGCCCAAGAATTTGGGGTTGGCGCGGGGGCATCGCGCCTGATTACAGGCAACCACCCTTTATTCATGCAGCTTGAAACGCTTTTGGCAGAGATCAAACAAACCGAAGATTGCCTTGTGTTTGGCTCTGGCTATTTGGCTAATATTGGGATTATTCCCGCCTTCATAGGGACAAAAGATTTACTGCTGGTTGATGAGCTTGCACATGCCTGCATCAATGCGGGCGGGCAATTGTCAGGCGCCAAAATAATCCGCTTTCAACATAATGATATGCAGGATTTAGCTCATTGCCTTGAAACGCACCGCCAACATTATGAAAAATGCCTGATTGTGACCGATGGTGTTTTTTCTATGGATGGAGATTTAGCCCCGCTGGCTGATATGCGCCAGCTCGCTGACCAGCATCACGCCTGGCTGATGAGTGATGATGCGCATGGCATTGGAGTGGTTGGTCATGGCATGGGCAGCGCGCATGCTTTTGAACCGCCTGTCCAGATTGAATTGCAAATGGGTACTTTATCAAAAGCTGTTGGCGGTTATGGCGGCTATGTTTGCGCCAGCCATGCGGTTTGCGAATTTTTGCGTAACCGCGCGCGCAGTCTGGTGTTTTCAACAGGCCTGCCGCCGATGAGTGTTGCCGCCGCTATCGCTGCACTGAAAATCATCCAGCGCAATCCTGAACTTTGCGCCACCCCCACACAACTTGCGGCTTTATTTTGTGAAAAACTTGATTTGCCAGCCCCGCAATCGCCAATCGTGCCGGTTATTTTCAAAACCAATGCGGCGACGCTGGCAGCCTCTGAAGCTTTGCTGGAGGCAGGTTTTTTGGTCAGCGCCATTCGCCCGCCAACAGTGCCTGAAAACACTGCACGTCTGCGGGTCGCCTTTAATGCTACCCACAAAAAAGAAGATATCTTATCGCTCGCTGACCATATTCAAAAATTACAAAACGAGCTAATGCCATGAGCCAACCTCTTTATCATAAACAGGTTTTTATTGCCGCCACAGGCACTGACATAGGCAAAACCTATGTCACAGCATGCCTCATTCGCAGCCTCATAAAAGCAGGATTAGATGCACGGGCTTTAAAACCTGTCATTAGCGGTTTTGATGCAAATGATATTGCCAACAGCGACACAGGCCAACTGCTCATGGCCATGCAACGCCCTTGCACAATGGCAGAAGCAGAAAAAATTTCTCCCTTCCGCTTTAGCGCAGCTCTATCGCCCGACATGGCAGCCAAGCGCGAAAACCAAGAAATTGACATGGACGCGCTTGTCACTTTTTGCCAACAAGACGCCCAACAAAGCACGGGTGATATTACATTCATTGAAGGCGTTGGCGGCGCGATGGTGCCGCTCAATCAAACCCAACTAACGCTGGACTGGCAGGCAAGGCTAAACATACCCTGCCTATTGGTGATGGGCAGCTATTTAGGCACTTTATCGCACGCCCTCACCTGCCTTGAGGCATTGGATAAAACTGGCATTAAGCCGCTGGCTATCATTATCAATGAGTCGCCAGAAAGCCCAGTACCGCTTGAAGAAACAGCAGCCACCTTAGCGCGTTTTTGCGGTGATATACCAATTAGCTTGCTCGCCCGTAATGCCGATGCTGCGCCAGACGCGCTTTTGACAGCGCTACAATCAGGCCAATAAAACTAATAATGCGGCGGCTTTTCGGCGTCTGGCGCGCCCGTCGTTTCTGTTTCAATTTGTTTTAAGCGCTCTAGCAAAACCCCGACCCGGCGCTCAATTTTTTGTCTTTCTACATAATCATCATGTAATTGCGCACTCATCTCTTCAATCAATACCGCTTGATGGGTGACCAATTCTTCAAGCTGAGTCAGACGCTGCTCCATTTGCTCCAGTTGATGAGCAGCTTTTGGTTTTTGGTCTCTTTGTGACATTTTGTTCCTTTTCACGAATAAACTTTTACCCCAGCCTATAATCAATTAAAAAAACTATAAAGGATGTATTCCTAGTGAGGAAATTTTTGAGGTTGATTTTGTGACAGATTATCCACTTGTCATTTATGCTGGAGCTAGCGCCTATCACCATATTTGTGAAAACGGGCTACAGCCACACCACATAACGCGAATTATCGGTGCATCTGGCGCGTCTAAATGGCTTACCATTGCCGGACTTGATGCATATATTTTTGGCAGCTGGCTGGCTGGTATTCACCATGAAATTGATTTGTTTGGTACATCTGTTGGCGCCTTTAAGCTGGCCGCTGCAGCAAGTGCCAATCCGCGTGAACGGTTACAACAACTTGCAGATGACTATGCCGCTTTTGGCAATGAGGACAATTCGAATAATTTACGCGACACGATTAGCCAATCCACACGCACCATTTTGCATCGCCTATTGGGTCATGGCCAAGCAGATGAAATTTTAAGCCATCCATATTTGCGTTTTCATTGCGGCACAGTCAAACCGATTGGCGGATTTGCCACTGAAAATCGGTTAAAACAAAGCGCGGTTTTGGGGCATGTTTTTGCCCGCTCGCCTTTTCGCCGCGACGAGTTATCAGGATATTGTGAGCGGGTTATATTTTCAGACCCGCGCAGCCAGCGACAAGTCGCTCAAAATGACAGCTACCACACGCTGCAAACCTCTTTGACGCCAGACAATCTTGTCGATGCGGTTTTGGCGTCTGGGTCAATGCCGGTTTATATGCACCCTGTTCAGCATGAACTCTTGGGACAGACACATAATTTATATGATGGCGGCATGCTGGATTATCATCCAATGCCTGATTTATTCTGGGAGAAAGATGACGGCCTGACCCTATATCCGCATTTTTATGACCATATTAAATTGCGCTGGTTCGATAAATTCTACCCCAGCCGGCGAGCGGCGGCACATTTACTGGATCAAACAATCTTAATCGCCCCTTCCGCCGCATTCATCCGCTCGCTACCAAACCAGCGTATCCCATCGCGACAGGATTTCCGAAACTATAGAAATGACCCAGAAACGCGGACAAAAAACTGGCTTGAAGTTGTTCAAAGAAGCCACGAACTTGGGGCGGCGTTTGAGGAAATTATCTCATCCGGCAATATTGCAAATCATGTTAAACTGTTGTCATAAAACAGAACAAAACTGATGACAGGCTAAAAACAAGGTTTGAAAATGGTCAAAATTTTATCTCAAATTGAACTGCCTGAGCTTGAGCAGCATCTCAAAGCGCATTTCCCAGATATTGAGTTGAGCTATCTTAAAATTGGCGAGCCAGTGCCTGCGAACACTGAAGCGGATTGCCTACTGGCGGTTGCGAGCAATTTAAAAGGGCTTGATAAAATTATACCTGAAATAAAAGGCCTGCGTTGGATACAAGTTGTCGGGGCAGGTGTTGATGGTTTCAATTTAGAGGTTTTGGGCGATATTGTCCTTACCACCACCAAAGGCGTGAGCGCAGTGCCCATTTCAGAATGGGTGATGGCAATGATTTTGACACAAGCCAAAAGTCTGCCCGCGCAGTGGATTGAGCACCCCCCTGAATTATGGAATTTTGGTAATGCGCCAATGGCCTGTCTGGATAGTCAAAAACTGGCCATTTATGGATTTGGCGCGATAGGGCGTGCCCTCGCCAAGCGTGCCTTGAGTTTTGATATGCAGGTCAGCGCTCTCACCCGTAATTCTGTGCCAGATATTGATGGCGTGCAACATGCCCGCAATTTTGCAGACCTTGTTGCGGATGCTGACCATCTTGTGCTTGCGGCACCCAGCACCAAAGCCACTTATCATATTCTCAATGCCGATAGCTTTAAGCATTTAAAATCGGGCACACATTTAATCAATATTGCGCGGGGTGAATTGATTGACGAAAGCGCATTGCGCACCGCCCTAGATGATGGCACTGTGACTTGCGCCTCTTTAGATGTCGCACAAAACGAACCGCTAGATGCAGAACATTGGTTCTTTTCTGACCAACGGATTCGCTTTAGCCCTCATATTTCATGGGGCGACCCATCAACAATGGAACGCATGTTGAGTATTTTTATTGAAAATTTATCTTTGTTTGTGAGCGGCAAAACTTTGGTAAATATATTTGATGTGGAAGCGGGTTATTAATGGTTAAGCTTATACTTTGGCGGCATGCAAAAACGATTCACCAGGAAGGGCTGGCGGATACAGAGCGCTATCTCACTGGGCAGGGGCGCGAAGATCGGGAAGTATCGGCTCACTATATTTTAGCAAACCACGCGCCTGATATTATTCTCTGCTCAACAGCAACCCGCACCCGTGAAACGCTTGAAGCCCTTGAAAAACAAGGGACAGACGCCAAAATTCAATTCACCGAATTTCTCTATCATTGCTATGTTGAGGATATATTGGAACTGGCGGGCGGCATTGATGACAGCTACCAGACTTTGCTCATTGTCGGCCATAATCCAGGCCTTGAAGATTTTATCCTCAATGTCAGCCGCAACGCGCAAGCCCATCGTGCGCAAACTGGATATAAATTCTATCCAGGTGACGTGGCGGTCATTGAATGGGCGCAATCAAATTGGGGCGGGCTTCAATTTAAAGATGCCGTGTTAACCGATATTTTCAGCGTGAAGCAAAAACCGAACACATAATCAGCGTTTAAAGGCGCTCATAAATCGCGGCAATGCCCTGCCCACCACCAATGCAAAGCGTGATGAGCGCATACCGTCCATCAATGCGCGCCAATTCATATAAGGCTTTGGTCGAGATAATCGCCCCTGTTGCACCAACAGGGTGACCCAATGCCACCGCACCGCCATTAGGATTGGTTTTGTCAGCCGGAAAGCCAAGCTCTTTTGACACCGCACAAGCTTGCGCTGCAAAGGCTTCATTGCTTTCAATCACATCCATGTCATCAACTGTTAGACCCGATTTTTCTATCACTTGCCGCACAGCCGGAATTGGACCCGTACCCATAATAGACGGCTCCACCCCAGCGCGCGCATAAGCTACAATCCGTGCCATTGGCTTTAAGCCTTGCTCAGCCGCAAAAGCTGCATCAGCCAATACCAACATAGACGCCCCGTCATTAATACCAGAGGCATTACCCGCGGTCACCGTGCCGCCATCTTTTTGAAAAGCGGGTGGCAGGCTCGCCAAGCCTTCAGCGGTTACATCAGCGCGGAAATGCTCATCTGTATCAAAAACAACTGTTTGTTTTCGGCTCTTTACTTCAACAGGCACAATCTGCTCTTTAAAATAGCCGTTTTCAACTGCATGTGCGGCGCGGCGATGGCTTTCAGCTGCAAATGCGTCTTGGTCTTCGCGAGAAATCTCAAACTGGCGCCCGACTTTTTCAGCCGTCATGCCCATATGACCCGCGCCAAACGGGTCTGATAAAGTGGCGAGTAAATCATCTTCAAAAGCCAGCGACCCCATGCGCTGCCCATCACGTGGGCTGGCTGAAGAAAATGTTGCCTGCGACATGACTTCTGCCCCGCCTGCAACAGCAAGCTTCACTTCACCTGTCTGGATTTGTTGAGTCGCGTTCACAATCGCTTCAAGACCTGAACCACATAAGCGATTTACTGTAACGGCATGACTTTCAATGGACATACCCGCTTCAATCGCAATCATACGCGAAATATAAGCGTCTTTTGATTTGGTTCGAATAACATTGCCAACAATCGCGGACTGGATATCTTCCACTTTAACACCCGCGCGTCCCGCCGCTTCTTTGACGCAAAGCGCGCCCAATGTTTCCATCGGCACTTTTGACAAGCTGCCCCCAAAGCGCCCCACTGCCGTGCGCACAGCACTTAAAATAACAACATCATTCAAACCAGACATTTTTATCCCCTCTTTTCACCATATGAACTGTTGCTGTTTTTTCGCATTTATTATTGCTAAAGAAAAGAGGAAATAGGATTGACAGCATGTATATTTACGCCTAATGTTCTTGTTCTGTTCTTTTTTTCGAGTTGCGTCATGTTATATCAGGCAAATGTGTTGTCACAGCTACAACGCCCGCTTTTCACATCCAAAATTTCAGCAGGGTTTCCGAGTCCGGCAGATGATTTTATCGAAGGTAGCCTTGATCTCAACCAACACCTTATTGACCATCCGCAAGCGACTTTCTTTTTGCGTGTGTCGGGGGACAGCATGCGTGGTGCGGGTATTTTTCCAGGTGACTTATTGATTGTCGACCGCAGCCTGACAGCCAGCCATAATGATATTGTGATTGCTGTTTTACATAATGAGCTGACCATTAAACGCCTGATAAAACAAAAAAACACTTATCTCCTACGCCCAGAAAACCCTGCCTATAAGGATATTCCCCTGCCCGAAGATGCTGAAATATGGGGGGTTGTCAGCCACACCATACATGGCTTTCGATAGAGGGGTGTATGGGACGTTTATTCGCGCTCATTGATTGTAATAATTTTTATGCTTCTTGCGAGCGTGTTTTTGAACCGCGCTTGCGTGGACGTCCAGTGGTTGTCCTTTCCAATAATGATGGCTGCGTGATTGCGCGCTCTAACGAAGCCAAAGCACTCGGCATACCGATGGGCGTTCCTTATTTTAAAATCCGCGACCTTATCCAAAAACATCATGTGGTTGTGCGCTCTAGCAATTTTGCGCTTTATGGCGATATGAGCCATCGCGTGATGACCATCTTATCTGATTTCGCCCCAGACTCAGAAATATATAGCATTGATGAATGTTTTCTTGATTTTACCGGCATGCAGCCCGCCATCGAGGATTACGAAACCTATGCGTGCCAAATCCGTCAAACAGTTTATCAGCAAACAGGCATTCCTGTTTCAATCGGCATTGGGCGGAGCAAGACACTGGCTAAAATCGCCAATCGCATTGCGAAAAAAAACACAACTAATGGCGCATGCTATCTTGCCGATTGGGCTGAGGAGCAAGCGCTAAAAATGACTGAGATTGACGATATATGGGGGATTGGCCGGCGCTGGGCCAAAAAATTACGTGCGCATAACATCACCACAGCCTATGACTTTCAGGCCGCGCCCGATAGCTGGGTACGCCGTCAAATGGGCGTGGTTGGTTTACGGACGCTGCGCGAATTGCGGGGCGAAAGCTGTATACAACTTGAAAACGCACCGATGCCCAAACAAAGTGTGTGTTGTTCGCGCAGTTTCCACACACCAATTGAAAGCGCGGCAGCCCTTGCCGACCGACTGGCCGGATTTGCCGCCCGTGTAGCTGAAAAAATCCGGCGCGATGATTTGCTTGCCGCATCTGTAAGTGTTTTTATCCGCACAAATTGGCATCAAAAAAATGTACCTTATTACAATAAAGCTGCCGAGTTTCAGTTTCACGAAATGACCAATCACACGCGCGACATTCAACGCGCCACGCAAGCGATATTGGACCGCATTTTCAAGGCAGATTGCGCCTATAAAAAAGCAGGTGTTATGTTGAACGGCCTGCGCCCGCGCCATGAAATAACCGACCCGCTACACACGCGCCCGCAAACACTTTTCAGCTATCATCAAATGCAAAGCAATCCGCAACAAGCAGTTGAGCGCACACGCCAGGCCAAACTCATGCAAGCGTTTGACGCGATTAACCGGCGTTATGGACAAACTGGTGGGCGGATGATTGCTTTTGGACAATTACGCCAGCCCATTAATTGGTATATGCGCCAAAGCCATTTATCGCCCTGCTATACAACGCGTTGGGATGAGTTAAAAAAAGTGACCTAGCCAACTGATGCAGCGCGGGCGGCACGCTTGCGCTCAGCACTGGTGGGAATATGCATCGCCTCGCGATATTTGGCGACAGTGCGCCGTGCAATATCCATGCCTTCACTTTTCAAAATTTTAGAAATTGCCTCATCAGAAAGAATTTTTTTGCGTCCCATTTCCAATTCGGTCTCAATGAGATGACGAATACGCTCACGCACCGCCTCAGCCGAAAGTGCCGTGCCACCATCTGTACTCGCAATTGAATTGGTGAAAAAATAGCGCATTTCAAAAACCCCACGCGGAGTTTGAACCAGCTTATTGGCCACCACGCGGCTCACTGTGCTTTCATGCATATCTAGCGCATCAGCCACATCACGCATCACCATTGGCTTAAGCCCACGAATACCATCCGACAAAAAGGCAGATTGCTGACGGAAAATTTCCCGTGCCACTTGCAAAATACTGGCAGCGCGTTGAGTCAGAGCGCGCACCAGCCATTGGCCATTTTGATAGGAGTCTTGTAAATATTTGCGGTCTTGTTTGGACATTTTCTTGGCCGCCAGCTCTTCCCAATAGCCATTAAGCACAACAATTTTTGGTAAAGTTTCTTCATTCAACTCAATACGATAACCCGTATCCTCACCCGCATCCTCATAAACAATAACTTCTGGCGCACGGGCCTGTAAGACATCCGAGGCAAAAGCACGCGCCGGATGTGGGTCTAACGCGCGTAAATCATGAATCATTTTATCCAATTGTTGCGGGCGCACATCGCAAAGCCGCATTAATTTTGTTAATTCACCACGCATAATTAAATCTAAATTTGCCAATAATGTTTCATAAGCAGGCGCCCAATTTTGATTAGCCCGCAATTGCAAACTCAAACAATCTGTTAAAGAGCGGGCAAATATGCCGACAGGTTGCAATTGTTGGCAAAGCGACAAAGCTTCTCGAAAAACATCCACCTTCACGCCTAAAGCTTTACAAATCTCTGCATCATTTTCGCGCAAATAGCCTTCATCATCGAGCCATTCAACCAGCGCTAAGCAGACAGGCTTGAGCGTGTTATTAATAACCTCTTCTTCAATTTGTCGACGCAAATGTTCCCGAAGGCTTGGCTTTTCCGAAATAATTTGCTCAATCAAACTGCCCGGGTCTATTTGCCCCGCTTCAACAAAGCCTGTTTCTTCAGCGTCCCAGCGATTTTCATAATCAGCATCCGAGCCAGTACCCAGCATTTCGCCACGTTGCATCTGCTCGCCCATATCCGTTTGCGCGCCTGAATTTTGTCCAGCTGCAGCGTCAAGGTTTTCATCACCGCTGGCAGGGCTTATTCCATCGCGCCCTATCTCTGCCCCCACACCATCAGCTGAGGCACGCTCAAGCAGAGGGTTTTTCTCCACCTCTTCAGTGATTTTTTTATCAAGCTCAATATTGTTGAACTGCAATAGCGCAATGGCCTGCTGCATTTGCGGCGTCATCATCAGATTTTGCGATTGCTTGGTTTTTAAATTTGTTTGAAGTTTCATGACACACTTGCTCTGCCCGAAACATTTTCTTCCGCGTGACTTTGTTCATTTATCGAGAGATAATGACGGAATATATCAGCTTCTGTAATGATGCCAAGTAAATCTCCATTATCAGAAACGACAGGCAAACTCTCGCCAATAAAATCCGTAATTTCAGCCATGGCTTCTAAAATAGAGGTATCCTCACGCAGCATCACAAAGTCTGCAAATTGCCCAAACTGGTCAAACATTTGATTATCTTCTGACTGCACTAATTTTTGCAAATCTGTTTTACCTATCAGGATTTTTTCTTCATCAATAATATAGGCCTCAGAAAAACCTGTTTCCACCATATGCCTCAAGGCTTGCTGATGGTCCATATCTGTTGTCAAAGCGCAATAATCTTGCGAAACAAGCTGCTTAATCGGCGTTTGCGAGAATTTATACTGCCCCCTACTCATGGACATATCCACCCCGCGCACCAATAATTTGCGGTCAAATAATGAGCGCCCAAACAAGCGATTAGATGCCAAATTCGCAAACACAATCGACACCATAACGCCAATCGTCGTGGTGTAATCATGGGTCAGCTCAAACACAATAATAATCGTGCTAATCGGGGCGCCAATGGTTGACGAAATCAACGCGCCCATACCTGCCAGCGCCAGCAATCCAATAATAGCGGGCGGCATATCCAAAACCATAACCGCGCTTTGGCCAAAAGCAGCACCAAACATCAAGCCAATAAATAGAGCGGGGGCAAACACGCCTGCATAAAACCCAAAGGAAATAGATAGAGCTGCCATGAGCAATTTAAGCAGGCAAAATAAAATCAGCAATCCGAGCATGATGTCACCTGAAATGGCAGCTTTCATGACGACAATATTTTGGCCTAAAATTTGCGGCACATAAATACCAACCACCCATAACAGCACCGCACCAATAAACGGTAGACACCAAAACGGCACACCGATTTTTGGCGTCGCCAGTTCGCTGCGCAAGCAAATTTGCATAAACAATGCCGCCAGCATGCCACCTCCCAGACCAGTTAAAATCAATAAAAGGATTGTATCGGCGGATCGAATAGATAGGTTAATGGGGCTTAAAAATGGCTCAATAGGAAAGAGATTCAACATCACCACATAGGCCACGACAGACGCCAAAGTCACTGGCGCAAAAGTGCGCAAAGAAAAATGCCGCAACACAACCTCATGAACAAATAAAATCGCTGCAATAGGCGCACCAAAGGCCGCAGAAATAACCCCCGCTACGCCGCACGCCAACAGCACTTCAGACGCATTTCGGGTGAGATTAACATAGCGCGAAACAATGGTCGCCAGCGTGGCGCCAAAATGAACCAAAGGACCATATTGCCCAACTGGCGCACCACCAGCAATTGACAGGCTAGCAATCAGGGTGGAGTAAAGCCCCCCACCTATATCAACTTGCGCATTGGGCCGACGCGCTGCCTCAATTGTATCGGCCACACCATAAAATTTTTGTAACCGACTGACGAATAAAACCAACGCAATCAAAGCTGCAATGATAAATAAAAATATGCCTAACTTTATGCTGGCCTGCGTGCCAATAAAACCAATATCCAAATAGCCGCTCATATTGCGTTCAGGGCTGGAAAACTGCTTTTGAAAAAAATCAATTAGAAGCTTAAAACCCTGCGCGCCAAAAGCGCCTGCCCCCCCCATAAATAAAGAGAGGATAAGGTAAAAACTATTTTCACTCGCTTCACGAAAGCGAAAAGAACTCGCGCCTGTCGGCATGGTAAAAGCCTTTCTCTATTGGAATTTTGGCAGATAAACCAACAAAATACCAGCCATTCCTAAAGGCTTTTAACTATGATTATTTTGGCAAAGGATTTGGATTAAAGAAAATCAGCTCGCCATTTGGCAAGGTCCAATGCGGCTCCCGACCTGCCAATTTCTCAAGATGCACCAAGCTGTCATCATAATGATTGAGCGGCACATCATAGGGCGCAGCCTCAATACCACCCGCAGCCGTGATGATACGCGCTTCATGATAGCTGGTTTGCTGCGCCTCGCGCGTGCCAGATGCATTATTTTCAATCTCGATGGCGCCATAACAGCAACAGCTATAAGTACGATTATGGTCAGGCTGCACTTCAGCGTAATGCCCTGTCCCACGAATACCAATTGTGGCATGCGGGGTTTTCACCACGCGTTTGCCTGCCTTGGGAGTAAACACACTATGCACCGCTCCAAGCCCAAGCTTCAAACCTGTAAAACGTTTATCTCCATCAAGCTCAAAATTAATATCACTCTCAGGTGATACTAAAAACACATTACTGCCCATAGCAATAATGGCTGAACTTTTGGTTGTTTGGAGATTTATCTCTGCATCGTTCAGACTATCGCCAGATTTCATCTTTAAGCCATTCACCACGACAGAACCAGCAATAACCTGATTATGAACAGCGCCTGCTTTTCCATGATCGCCAGCTAAAGCTTCTTTGGCATAAAGAGTTGAGGCTAGGCTCAATAAAAGAAAATGACGGCGCGACGTGTGAACACACCGGGATTGTGGTTTTTCAATACGCATATTACTTACCCTCGACAAAAACTAAATTGCTATAAAAGTATTTTTATCTTTGTCAAAAGAATGAAGGCTTGCGTCGGAAATGTCAAACCAAAGACCGTGAAATGTGAGTGCGCCAGCTTCGCAGGCTTGCTTGACAAATGGATATTGCAGCAAGTTTTCCAGTGACATTTCAATACCAGCCTGTTCGAGCATTTTGGCATCAACATCACCCGCAAGCTGTTTTTTCTGCAATGCTGGCGTCAATAATTCAACCCAATTTGGAACATAATCAAAAGGCAAAGCAGCCTTGCCTTTCAAATTCATATCTAAACACCCTTGCACACCGCCGCATTTTGAATGCCCTAAAACAATCAAATGAGCCACTTTGAGCTGCTTAACAGCATATTCAAGCGCCGCAGCGGTTTCGCCCAAGCCATCAGCGCCGGGGGGCGGCACCAGATTGGCAACATTGCGGTGAATAAAACTCGAACCAGACTCACCACCAAACAAATCAGAGGAAGGTAAGCGGCTATCACAACAAGCGATAATCATCGCAGGGGGTGCCTGTCCTTCTTCAGCTAAACGCAGCCTTTCTTCTTGTTGTGTTGCGGTTTGCCCACCTAACCACTGGCGATAGGCGGCCTTTAAATTTTCAGGTAAAGTCGTAATGTAAGTCATAAAAAATATATGAAATGATTCAGTCTATCAGGCAATAAAACTTGAAAAAAAGAGACGCTTTTTTGCTGCCCCAAACAAAAACGGGGGCGCCAATGGCACCCCCGCAAATGCGTGCGTAAAGAGCGTATTACTCAGATTCTTTCACGGCAACATTCCAAATAATCACACCAAAGGCGATTTTATTCAAAACGTCCGCAATGTTGTAAACACCGTTCAATGTCGCTGCATCGCCAGCGCCCATCATTGTGCCAAGTACATAGCCGAGCGGATAAATCGCCCAACCAAATGTCACAATAAGACGCATGGTTTTAAATGCAGATTGAACAGATTCACTCGCATTTTCAGCTGAAATTTTGCTGGCTTGACCGGCAAAGATTTCATACAGAACTGTGAACCAAGCCAACATGCTCAATACGAATGCGATTGTGTTGTCCATCAGACCAGCTTCACCAAGATAGCCGAATACGAGCATCAAGGTTGTGAAGATAATCAAACGCCAGAAGACGCCTGCTGGTACTTTCGCAATGGCAGCCAAAATCAAGTAGAATTCGACCATCAAAAGCGGCACTGTCAACAGCCAATCAATATAACGATAGACGAGCGGTGTATCACCAACGCCAGTCGCATTATAGGTCTCTACCCATACTTCGCGCATATAGAAATAATGCACAGCCGCAATCAGAGTAACCAGACCAGATACTGTAAGAGAAGTTTTCCACTTTGCTGCAACGCGGTCGCGCTCAATAAAGAAGAAAACAGTTGACGCAACAAGTGCAATTGAAATCAACCAGAACGACACACCAACATAGTCATTTTGGCTCAGGTTTGAACCAGCAGACGCTACAGTTGGAAGTGAAGTAAGGGCGATTGCACCCATTGAGAGTTTAATTGAATTAAATAGTTTACGCATTAGTTGCCTCCCTACGCAAAAATCGATTTTTAATACGCACGAGTCTGAAGTAGTGCGACATTTTGTCAAGGCAAATATTTTTTGTATTTTTTTTGGGAAAAAATTAAAGATTAAGCCATTGTTTTTAATGGACTATTTAAATAATGCTTATATTTAGGCGTTTTTTACAGTTTGAAAGCCCAAAAATTACGTTATCGCCCACAATCTGACACCCAATTTATCGCATTTTCTATGAGTTTGCGATAATGCGGGTTTGCATAGGCAGACGGCCCATCGCCTGCTTGCAAATAAACAATACGGCTTTTCCAAACCTCTCGCGCCCAACCAACCAATGCACTTGCCGGCGGATGATCCCAGCCTTCATTATCATATAATTTTCCATCACAAGCGGCACGCGCTGCCGAATAAAAATTTTCAGCTTGAAACTCATAATCACTTTTTAATAATGGAATAACATCATCTTCAAAAACTTCATAAAGATATAACTCATCAACCATTTCAAAACTTGGCGGCACCCCTTGCGTCACAGGGTGGTCTGTCAAAACAGATATTTGATGGGTCACATCATGGCGATAGCCACTATCCATGCAAGGCTTACCGCGCAGATTGCGGGGGGTATACAAAAACCGTCCACCCATCAGCTCTGCATAAAACTCCCAATCCTGCCACCCCGCAATGGCGTGATGTAAAAACACAAAGCCATGCCCTTGCTCAATAAGATTATGAAAATTTTTTTGATAGTCTGGTGATGGCGGTATAATTTCAGGCGGCGCCGTATCAAAAAAGATACCAGGCATATCATAAAGGACAAAAGCATCATAAGATGCAGCCCGCTCTGGGGTAAACAATGCCTGCGCTGCGGGTTGCTCCACCAATGTCCAGTCCAGAGCAGGCATAGTATCGAAAATATCATAAAAAGCCTCCCGTTCATATGGGTGACCTTTTGTGGTGAGTAAAATGCGAGTCTTTTCAGTCATAAGCCAGCTTACCTAAAGAGCTGAAAAATAAAAACTATAGAGAAGCATAAAAAAACGGGAAGAACCTAAGTGCTTTCCGTTTGTATTATTGGTAATTATTTAAATTTAGCCATCAATCGACTCTAGGGGAAGACCCAGTTTTTGAGCTAAAAACTCAACATCCATTGATGCGTTAGCAACTTTATAACCTTCTGAAATCAAACTTTTAATGTACATTTTATTATATATGAAAGCGAAAACCAGAACGCCAATCCCACCTGTCAAAAACGCGACAGCAAAGATAATCACTGCGCCGACAATATGTCCACGAAGCAAGGCTGGGAAAAATGAAAAGAAAAAAGTTGTCCAAGAAAAACCAACTGGCGCTTGTTTCATTGCCCCAGTGTTTGGATTTTTAAAATTAATTGTTGCAAAAGCCATAATTACACCCTCTAAACTCAAAATTAAAATACACAAGAAAGTAAATCTTCTTTCATTCAAATAGTAAAGTGAAAATTATAAATCTCTATATTTTGTCAATTCATCAGATTCAGCAGGCTGCTCATGATTTGTAGGTGATGCTTTACGCATTTTTATATTATGTAATGCCAAATCATCGGTCATGGACTCATTGGCCAACACGCAAATCCCAACATAAGGCACAAAAAGGTTTAGACCTGGGAAAAGCGCCGCAAAAAATAAGATAAGAGTTGAAGGGACATAATATTCACCCGCAAAAACATTCGACCGCAAGCGAATTTCCTGCAAAGAAAGATGATTACTTAATGCGTCCAAAAGCAAAAGCCGGCGAAACATAAAATAACTAATAGCGATATAAAATAAATGCCCAAAACCAACAATAAAAAGCAAAGGCGCACAGAGAATAAAAATAGAAATAAATTTGACGTAAATCCAAATCATTTCAATAAGAGACGCGATTTCCCCCGCACTCGCATTTATGGGTAATGCCTGATAGCGATCCAAATAAATATTGTGAATAATGCGCCCATTAAACATAGACAAAATGACAAACATAAGCGGCGCAATGAGGAAATAAGCGATAGTAAAGCAGACAACATGCACCAAAAAAACAATGAAGGCGCTGCCCCATCCTTCTTCAACACCGTAATAATCTGACACAAAATCCGCTAGGCTGGATAATTGCCACCAGCCAACAGCAATTAAAATCAAAGAAATCACAAGAGAGATTAAAAAATATTTTAGATTCTTAAACTTTGTTGCATCATCAAAGCCAAGTTGAAATGCGTTCTGCATGAACCACCCTATCTGTCAGCTATATTTAATTATTCATGATGACAAAGATTGCGCAGCTTCACAAATCAAAAATCATTCCCACAATATGTTTCAAAATTTTTAGAATTTACAAAACAGGTTTTTATCGAATAAGATTTTGAGGAAGAGGGTGAATATGATTGAAAACCATTATTTATTATTATTGAGCCTCAGCCTTTTGCTGATTGATGTGGCCATTGCTTCAGAAATTCCATCTTGGATTGCCATTGGCCTTATTTCATATGTGGCAGTAGATGAGATTAATCTGAGTTGGGAATATTCTATTCCACTCTATATTACGATTTTCATGGCCTTGATGCTATTTTACTATCTTATTTGGCGGCGTGTGGTTGAAAAAGTTGTAGATCGCTTCATCGCCCCAGAACAGTTTAAATCTCGACATGATGGTATTATTGGCAAACCAGCTGAGATAATTGAAATAGATGGCAAAAACTTTGCACGGGTCGATGGAGAAATTTTCAGTTTTCATTATGACGGCGAAATTGAGACCGGTAAAACCTATAAAATTATTGAACAAAACTCAAATATTCTGACATTAGGAGAGCATTAATGGCTTTGATATACACTGTCCCTCAAAACCACGCAGTGGTTATTGAACGTTTAGGGCGCTTTTCACGGGTGCAAAGAGATGGTATTCGCTTTAAAATTCCCTTTGTTGAAAGAATTAGAACGGTGGATGGCTGGGGCGGCATTGCCAATAAAAATGGCGTGCAAATTGAGCTATCTGAGCAACAAATAGATACACCGCGCCGGCAATGCCAAACCACAGACAATGTGACTGTGACCACCAATGCATCGATTTATTTCCGGATTATTGATGTGCGCAAAGCTGTTTATGAGGTGGATATCATGCCACGGGCGCTGGCAGATATCGCGCTTAACGCACTGCGCTCTGAAATTGGCAAACATGCGTTAGATAATTTGCTGAAAGAGCGTCAAAGCATTAATGAAAATGTCGCTGCTTCGCTTATTGAAGCCACTAATAATTGGGGCATCACACTCAGCCGCGTGGAAATTCAAGAGCTTGATTACTCTTCTGAAACCGCCGATGCTATGCTCCAGCAAATGGCGGCGGAAAGGCGCCAGCGCGCATTGATTTCAGAAGCCAAAGGGGAAGCCGAAGCGATTAAACAAAAGGCTGAAGCCCAAGCTGAGGCCATTCGGATTGTCGCCGCCGCAGAGCGCGATTATATCGACACGCTCACAGCTGGACTGGATAAAAAAGCCGCCGCGCAAATTTTATTGTCACAAAAATATCTGCAAGGCATGGACAGCATTTCCAAAAACCCGGCTGATAAAGTGTTTATTCCAAATGGCTTTCAGGCGCTGATGGAACTCAAATCAGACTGACCTATCAATCAACCTTATCAATACTGATGGGCGATAAGCGATGCACACCATGCACACGCCGCCCATCAGCCTCTACAGATAGATAGACCCCGCCATATTGATAGACGGGTGAACAGCGCTTCTGCCCCTCAAACTCTGGCAGGCCTTGCGTGATAATGATACAACGCTGATTATTTTCCGCCCACCAGCGCCCCGTCACACGGCCATTGGCATCAGCTCGCGACCAGTTATTTTCAAACCGCCCATCGGCATACCAAAAATTTATCGCCCGTGTCGCCTTTTTATCTTGCACCTGAGCATCATCACGCACATTGGCAAAAATTGTTTTAATTTCAGCCGTTGTCAGCGCTCGCGCTTCTTCGGGCAAGGTTTTAATCTGCATTTTAATCTGCGCCTGCGCGTTAGCTATGATGAAATTTAATCCGCACAACACCGCCAGCGTTGTTGTCCAAAAAATTCTTGGCTCACTTAAAGTCAGTAAATAAGATTTTCTCATGTCATGCCTTTTCATAAACTCAACCTTCAACAAGCATGACATTTCATCGCGTGTTTGAGGTTCGTTTATTATAGTTTAAGCGCCATTTTAACTATCACGCCAATAATGGAAAGGCTTACAATGCCCAAAAGAGTAATAAAAATAGTGGCTATTAAGGAAATTTGGTAGCGGAGGAGGGACTCGAACCCCCGACACGCGGATTATGATTCCGCTGCTCTAACCAGCTGAGCTACTCCGCCAAAGGCGAGGATTTTAAAAACAACCTGACGCCATGAAGTTATGTATTTAGTGCCTAGGGATTTAGCATATTAATATTATTTTGCAATTGTTTTGGTGTTAAAAAATGCGGTTTTGTTGGACTGAAAAGCCGGTTTAGTCCAGCTTCACCTCGCACCCATTATCCAAGCCTAAAACATGGGTCATACGCCCTAGCCCCATCCACATAGAAATACAATAGGTCAAATCCGTAATCTCGGCTTCGCTAAAGGCCGCCTTCATCTCTTGCCAAAACCCATCATTGGCCGATAAATCCCGTGGATGAGCGCCCATTTGCTTGGCATATTCAATCGCTAAACGCTCGCGCGGCTCAAGCGCGCTATAGTCCTCGCGCAACACAGACTGATAAAAAGCTTCATCAGGCGCATCACCATTTTGATTAACACCATCAGCGATACCCATTTTTTCAATATCGCGGGCGGCGCGCCAATTCATACAAATTTTACATCCATTCAAAACGGCTGTTGCAATCCGCGCGCCTTCAAACACGCGCAAAGGCAAGCGACTGTGGCTGTAAACCGCATAAGCATAGGCATTGGCCGCAGATGTGATTTCAGGCACATAAAAACTGCCTGGATCGATACCCTCTGGCGCTTTATCTTCTGGTAATGTGATGCGTGACATGGCGACCCCCTTTTCGATAATCATGATTAGTTAACCAAATTTTATGGCCAAACTCAATATATCAGCATGTGTCTTGATTTATCGTCTAAAAATATCTTAGAAACGAATATTGTAATGTTCTAATATATTAAGAAAATTATATTATGGCTGAGGGTTGAGTAGAATGAAAAAAGAAAAAAGAGTTACCGTAAATGATGTCGCTCAACAGGCTGGCGTGTCACTCAAGACGGCCTCACGGGTTTTTAACAACAGCCCGCATGTGAGCCAACAAAAACGGCAAGCCGTCCTAAAAGCCGCGGAGAAACTTAAATTCAAACCGAATATGTCTGCCCGCCAGCTTGCCAGCAACCGGTCATATGTGTTGGTGCATTTTTATGATAATGCCAACACAGATTATATCGCGAAGATTTATGAAGGCATGCTGAAAGCGTGTCATAAATATCATTACTATGCGGTTGCCGAGCCCCTATCATTAGAAAATGGCAATTATGCCGATACCATAATCAATTATGTCGGCCAGTTTAATATTGATGGTGTTATTCTTTCACCCCCGATTTGTGATGATGCAAAACTTTTGGCACGCCTAAAGGCTGAGAATATTAATTATGTGCTTATTTCGCCTAAAAATTTAAGACCAGAGGATTATGCCGTATTTGTGAATGAGGAAACGGCCTCGCAAAAAATAACCGATTATTTAATCGATATGGGGCATAAAAAAATTGCCTATGTTGGCGGCCCCGAAACGCATGGTGCGGCGCGGCAGCGCAAAAGAGGGTTTGAAAACTCAATCATGAAAGCCTTTGGTGCCACGCATCAAAACAGCCAAGTAAATGGTGATTTCTCAATGCAATCTGGACATGATGCTTATTTGAAAATCATGAAACAATCACCCGATATTACTGCTATTTTTGCCGCAAATGATGAAATGGCTTTTGGCGTGATGATGGCAGCCCTTAATCATGGTCTAAAGATTCCGCAAGATATATCTATTGCTGGCTATGATAATTCGCGTCTTGCAGCTTTATTCTGGCCAAGTCTGACAACCATCGCACCGCCCGTTGATGATATGGCCAGCTGCGCCACTGAAGTTTTAATCAATATTTTGACAGGCAATACCAGCCAAGACAAACATTATGAATTTCCGGTTAATTTATTTTTACGCGATAGTTGTGCAGCAGTCGGTAACAAATAATCGCCATAGAAATAATAATCATTTAAAAACAACACCTTATCTTATTTCACCGCGCATATTTTAGTTTGACAGCGCTGTCATATGTGACTAAACTGTTCGAAATTTGGATAATTTAGGTTTATTTCATATGGCAAAATTTATTCCAGTAGAACCATTTGATATTGTGATTTTTGGGGTCACTGGTGATTTATCGCAGCTCAAATTATTACCTGCATTATTTCACCGCTATTTAGATGGTCAAATTGATATCTCAAGTAAAATTATCGGAGCCTCCCGACAAAGCTTGAGTAAAGAAGAATTTATTTCTCTTGCCTATAAAGCTTGCAAAAAACAAACAAAAGATATGGTAGAGGATAAATGGGCAGAGTTTTCTAGCTTGCTTGAATATGTGGAAATGGACGCCACCCAAAATGGGCCAGAATGGCAAACACTAAAAAATTACATTTCTGAAGATAACCGCCCTTGCATATTTTATCTTGCCGTCGCCCCTGACCTATATGTCCCGATTTGTCAGGCGATTAAATCAACTGGCGTTAAAAAAGATAATGCCCGTGTTGTGCTTGAAAAGCCGATTGGCACAAATCTCGAAACAGCTGTGAATATTAATCATGGCGTTGGTGAAGTTTTTGACGAAAATTCAATTTTTCGAATGGACCATTATCTCGGAAAAGAAACGGTGCAGAATTTGCTCGTGCTTAGATTTGCCAACACAATGTTCGAACCCGTTTGGTCAAATCATACAATTGACCATGTGCAGATAACCGTCGCGGAAACACTTGGCGTCGATAATCGGCATGAATATTACGATAAATCAGGCGCGGTTAGAGATATTGTTCAAAATCATCTGTTACAATTATTATGCTTAACAGCAATGGAGCCTCCTCTATCGCTGAATGCCGATGATGTACGCGAAGAAAAAATTAAAATTTTGCGGGCTCTAAAAGGGTTCACACCGAAAACTGTTTTAAAAAATACAGTGCGCGCCCAATATGTCGCTGGACAAGTCGATAATCAGCCCGTTGCGGGGTATAAAGACAAGCTGCCCGACAACCTAAAAGACAGCAAAACCGAGACATTTGTTGCCATTAAAACTGAAATTGAAAATTGGCGCTGGTCGGGCGTGCCGTTTTATTTGCGCACTGGTAAAAGAATGGCGAAACGATGCTCTGAAATTGTCGTGCAGTTTAAACCTCTGCCCCACAATGTTTTTGGCGATGGGATACAGGAACCAAACCGCTTGGTTATCCGTTTGCAACCCGATGAAGGTATGCGTCTTTATATGCAAATCAAGCAGCCTGGACCGGGCGGTCTTGAGTTGCAATCTTTACCGCTTGACCTTTCTTATGCGCAAAGTTTTTCGCGCATACGTTATCCAGATGCCTATGAACGTCTATTGATGGATGTTGTGCGCGGCAATTTAGCTCTTTTCATGGGGCATAATGAAGTTGAGGCCGCATGGGCTTGGACTGACAATTTATTGACATCATGGGAAGAGGCTTCCCAAACTGTCGAAACCTATGTCGCCGGAACAAATGGCCCTCTCAAAGCCGCCATGTTAATGGATCGCGATAATCGCGAATGGTGGGACGAAAGTTAAGAGAGAAAAAATGCTTCATAACAATATTCTAGAATTCACATCTGAACAGGCGATGCAAGCCACAGTGACAGATGCTATTTCTTCAGCCATTGCTGACCAGCCCTGCACGCTTCTTTTATCTGGGGGCTCAACACCAGGTCCAATCTATGAGCAATTGGCAGAGCAAGACATAAACTGGAAAAATATACACATCTCCTTAGCTGATGAACGCTGGGTTGACGAAACTGATGCGGGGTCAAATGCGCGCTTAATTAAAAACACCCTGTTACAAAAACATGCTGCAAACGCACCCTTCACCCCAATGAAATCTGAAAACAGTGACCCTGAATTGGGTAAGGGCTGTGTTGAAATGGCTTATCAGCAACTCCCCAAGCCATATTATATTGTTCTGGGTATGGGAGAAGATGGCCATATTGCTTCTTGGTTTCCATCAGCGCCTGAATATCAAAATATGATTACCAGTAATGACAAAAAACTTGTTGCTGTTTTGAACCCTAAAAAGTCCCAGATTACCGGCTCATACACACAGCGCATCACCATCACGCCTTATCTATTATCCCAATGCGAGAAAGCTTTTCTCATTATTAAAGGTGAAACAAAGCTCAGCCTTCTAAAAAACTGGCTGAACACTCATGCTGACTTACCGGTGACGCATGCTATTGACATTTTAAAATCAAAACTCTTCATATATGCGAGCCATTAAAAACGCTCCAGGCTTTAAATAATGAGAATGAAATGAACAAGACAGTTCAAGAAATTACTGAAAAAATAATTGCCCGCTCACAAGATACGCGCGCTTCTTATTTAAAATTAATGCGCCAGTCCGAAGATGATGAAAAGGCAAAAAATATATCTGCAGGAAATAAAGCACATGCCATTGCAGCCTGCCCGCTTGAGGATAAAAAGAAATTAATTGGCGGCAATTGGCCAAATATTGCGATTGTAACAGCCTATAATGATATGCTGTCTGCGCACCAGCCTTATGAGCATTACCCACAAAAATTAAAAGAATTTGCCCGTCAATTTAACGCGACAGCACAGGTGGCAGGTGGCGTACCGGCTATGTGTGACGGTGTTACGCAAGGTCAAGATGGGATGGAATTGTCGCTTTTCTCACGCGATGTTATTGCCATGTCAACGGCTATCGCGCTTTCACATAACACCTTTAATGCCGCATTATATTTGGGTATTTGTGATAAAATCGTGCCTGGTCTTTTAATGGGCGCCTTGCAATTTGGACATTTGCCAGCTGTTTTTGTTCCCTCTGGGCCGATGCCAAGCGGTTTGCCAAATGCCGAAAAAAGCCGTGTCCGCAAAGCCTATGCGCGTGGTGAGGCAACACGCGATGAGCTGTTAGAGGCTGAGATGCAAAGCTATCATAGTGCTGGTACATGCACTTTTTATGGCACAGCCAATTCAAACCAGATGCTAATGGAAGTGATGGGGTTGCATGTGCCAGGCGCCGCTTTTATCCCGCCAGACACGCCTCTGCGCGATAAACTAACCCAAGAAGCTGTCCGCCTTGCTGTACAAACCGCCAAACCACTTTATGAAACCATTGATGAAAAATCGATTGTCAATGCCATGATTGGTTTATTGGCGACAGGTGGCTCGACAAATCATACCATTCACTTACCCGCCATCGCACGCGCGGCCGGTATTATCATTAATTGGGATGATTTTGACGCCCTGTCCCAAAATGTACCTTTACTCGCCAAAGTCTACCCAAATGGCGAGGCAGATATAAACCATTTCCATGCAGCAGGTGGGATTGGATTTATCATCAAAACTCTTTTAGAAAATGAATATCTACATGCTGATGTCCAAACAGTTGCTGGAAATGGGCTGGCGCATTATGCCCAAGAGCCGCAACTGGCAGATGATGAATTAACATGGCAAACAAGCCCATCAGAGTCTGCGGATGAAAATATTCTGACCTCTTGCGCAAATGCTTTTAGCAAAAATGGCGGTATGCGGGCTGTCTCTGGCAATATTGGACGGGGCATTGTCAAGACCTCAGCAGTAGACCCTAAAAATTATACCATCAAAGCGCCAGCACTGGTTTTCAGTAATCAAGATGATGTGCTTGGCGCCTATATGAATGGTGAGTTAGAACGAGATGTTGTTATCGTTCTAAAAAATCAGGGCCCGAAAGCAAATGGCATGCCTGAATTACACAAATTAACCCCTGCCTTAACCACTCTTTTGGAAAAAGGGTATCGTGTGGCGCTCATTACAGATGGCCGCATGTCAGGGGCCTCAGGAACAGTCCCCGCTGCAATACAGGTTGTCCCTGAAGCCATTGAAGGCGGCGCTTTATCACTCATACAAAATGATGATTTAATTGAATTGAATTGTTTAGACGGCAGCTTGCACGTGCTTGAAGAAAATTTTCATCAAAGAGAATTTGATAAAGCCTCATCACCTACTCTGCAAAATCAAACACTGGGAAGAAATCTATTTTCCCAATTTAGAAAAAAAGCCATGAATGCTGAAAAAGGTGGTTCTATATTTTTTGACGAGGGAATATAAAATGATTTTAGTAGGCGATATTGGCGGCACGAATGCACGGTTTGCCATTGCGATTGAAGCATCTGGTAAAAAAATCATTATCAGTGATTATGAAAAATTTAAATCACGCGACTTTGATGTCTTTGAAGATTTGCTACAAGGCTTCATCAGCAGCATAGACCACAAACCCAGTAAAGCCATTTTAGCCGTTGCTGGGCCTGTTCATGACCAAAGAGCTGAATTCACAAACCAAAATTGGGAAGTCAATAGTCGTTTGATTGAAAAAGCCTGCAAAATTCCGAAAGTGCATTTGATTAATGATTTTGAGGCTATGGCGCGCTCTGTACCGGAAATGAGCCAAGAAAACTTCATCGAGATTAATCAAGGGGTTGTCACAGAAAACGCTCCTATTCTTGTTGCTGGCCCTGGCACAGGGTTTGGTGCATGCTTGCTCATCAAACAAGGCACAAACTGGACCCCATATGCCACAGAAGGCGGGCATAGTATCTATGCCCCGCAAACAGACTTAGAAAAAGAAATAGTCGCCTATATTGGGCGCGACGGCACACCAGTCTCCGTCGAACGTCTGTGCGCAGGCAAAGGGCTTAAAGATTTAACTAAGGCAATTTGCGAGATTAAAGATGTCCCTTATACAGATATCAGCCCTCATGAATTGGTCGAGCGCTCACAATCTGGAGAAGAGCCATTTTTAACTGTCTCACTCGTGCGAGCCAATATGATTATGAGCAGCCTTGCCAATATGGCTTTGGTAACAGGCGCAAGAGGTGGCGTTGTCATCTCAGGCGGTGTTGCCAAACATTTAGCTAATTTCCTGACCAGCAAAGAAGCCTTAGACCGTTTCAAGGCTGTTTGGACGCATAAAAATTATTTACCGAATATTCCTATTAAATTACTAAATGACAGCACTGCACCACTGATTGGGGCGGCAGCCTATGGGTTTTATGAAGGGGCGCAAAATGGCTGATTATGAAAAATTAATAGCCGCGACAAACCCTAGCAATATCGTGCCTGTCATCGTGATAAATAACATTGATGACGCTTTGCCAATGGCGAAAGCTTTTTCGAATGCTGGTATAGGTGTTCTTGAAATTACTTTGAGAACAAAATTTGGTGCACAAGCCATCGCGCAAATTAAAAATAGTTTTCCAAAGATGAGTATCGGTGCTGGCACAGTGACAGACCAAATAAGCTTAGAGGCAGCATTATCTTCGGGATGCGACTTCGTTGTTACACCAGGCACGACAAATGAATTATTTCACTCTCTGCAGCAAATTGACTTGCCAGTTTTGCCAGGCGTTTCAACCATCAGCGAAGCACTGACGGCATATCAAAAAGGCTTTAAATATCAAAAATTCTTTCCGGCAGAAGCAATTGGCGGCATTCCAGCATTAAAGGCCATAAACGGCCCTTTGCCTGAAATATGTTTTATGCCAACAGGCGGTATCGGAGCGCATAATGCACGTGATTATTTAGCGCTTGAAAATGTTGTCTGTGTAGGTGGCACCTGGATGATGGATACAGCCAGCATGGACAATGCTGATTGGTCAAGCTTTGAAACCGTATTGAAAAAACATATTACCTTATAGGCAATTGTGTTTACCGCGTTTTTAAATTACCAAAACACCGCATAAATAAGTACCAAGATAGCCGTAATCAGCATAGAGGCATGATTGAACCCTTTTGAGGTAGCAAATTGAATGCCACTAATATTCGAAATCGCTACTGGCTTTTCGTCTTGCTTGAGCACAGACACAAGATACCCCGCTGCAAGGCAAGCTAAGAAAACACCCCAAATACGGATCACAAAGGCAATATCAGGATAATATATTTTAAGAATAATATTGGCGATAACAGAAATCAAAAGCATCGCAAAAGCTGCTTGTTTTGTGCATTTTGGCCAGAATAAACCGAGCAAAAACACCGAAACAATACCCGGCGCCACAAAGCCCGTATACTCCTGAATAAGCTGAAAAGCACTTTCCATATTGCCGACAAAAGGCTTGGCAAGCAAAACTGCAATTATCATTGCCACAACCGAACATAGACGGCCAACCAATACATAATGTGCTTCAGCAGCATTTTTCTTTATATAATCGCGGTAAATATCCATTGTGAATATGGTTGAAATAGAATTCACCATAGAGGCCAGCGAAGACAAAATAGCCGCTATTAAGGCAGCAAACACAACCCCGCGAATGCCATCAGGCACAAGCCCAATCAACAGACCATAAGTGCTGTCGGGCTTTTCATTTAGGGCGTTATAATCAAGCATGCCATTTTGCGCCATCCACAAGGCGGCAATGCCCGGAATAACAACAATCACAGGAATAAGAAGCTTCAAGCCTGCGGCAAAAACCAAACCTTTTTGCGCTTCTTGAATATTTTCAGCAGCCAACGCACGCTGAATAATATATTGATTAAATCCCCAATATGAAAAATGTAAGACCCATAATCCACCCAGCAAAGTCCAAATACCTGGTAGGCTTGAATAATGCGGACTATCATCAGCAAAAATCATTTGGAAATGACCCGGAATTTCAGTGAGCAATGTGTTAAAACCATGCACCACATTGCCGCCGTCACCTATTTGAGCAAGCGCTATATATGTAATGATAATGCCGCCTAAAATCAGAACAACCACTTGAATAATATCAGTAAAGGCGACAGCTTTTAATCCGCCATAGATGGAATAAATAATGGCCAGCGCAGCAAGTGAAACAAGTCCGAAATTAATTGAAATACCTGTCAGCGTATTAATGGCCAAAGCCCCGAGCCATAAAATAGCGGTGAGATTAACGGCTGTGTAAAGCACCAACCAGAAAAACGCCATTAAAACTTTAATTTCACCACCAAAGCGTTGCTCTAAAAATTGCGGCATGGTGTAGATTTTATTCTTTAAGAATATTGGCAGCATAAATTTGGCAACAATGATGAGCACAATCGCAGCCTGCCATTCATAAGCAGCAATTGCCAGACCAAGCACAAAACCCTGCCCTGACTGACCAATTATTTGCTCTGCTGAAATATTAGCGGCGATGAGCGAGGCGCCAATCGCCCACCATGGCAGGCTTTTTCCAGCTAGAAAATAATCTTCGCTGGAGATGTTTTCCGATGTTTTTTTACGGGAGACATAAAAAGCAGCCGCGACCAATAAGACCAGATAAAGACCAATAACTATATTATCTAAAACCGACAGCATGCGAGCCTCCCAAAACTATTTAATAAGTTAAACCATAGCCAATTGCATAACGACTTGTCTCGTCTTGAGTTGCTTTATTAGCTGTATCAAATGGCCAGTCAAAGGGCAAAACACCTTTGAAATTATAATTCACCCCGCCTTGCTCATCTGAGACAAGCACATCAGCAACACCCTGCCCTTCACTGCCAGGCAACCATGCTACAACAAATGCATCCGCTATATCTAAGAGACGGTCTACACCCAGTGGACGACCCGTTAAAAAGACAATAACAGTCTTCACACCTTTGGCATTTAAAGTCTCAACCTGATTGACGACAGAAGAAGGAAGCGCCTTAAAATCAGTACTATCCAAATCGCCCTCAAATTCCGCATAGGGTCTTTCACCAATTATGATAATAGCTGTATCACCTGATTTTAAATCATCAGCATCATTCACGAGTTTTGCAGGAGATGCTTTGACAGCAGATTTGAGACCATCAGCCACAAGTGTGAAACCGGCATAACGGCTTTCAATAACATCACGCCCTTGCCAATCCATTGTCCAGCCACCCGCCTGAAAACGCACACTATCAGCGGCAGGGCCGCCAACATAAACGCGCCCTTGTTTCACAGGCAAACTTGCTTCATTTTTTAACAGAACCAAGCTTTCACGCACAGCCTGACGGGCAATGGCGCGATGGTCTTTATGACCAAGCATTTTCTTCGAACCACCTAACAAGCGTTCAGACGGCGCGACACCATCCATAAGACCCGAGCGATATTTGACACGCAGAATACGACGCACAGCATCATCTAGCCGTTCCGTTGAAATCTCACCCGATTTTACAGCGGCAATTGTATTGTCTAGAAACATGCGCCAATCGGTTGGGACCATCATCATATCCACACCCGCATTGACAGATTGAACACAGCTTTTGACATTACAGCCAGGAACTTGTTCATGGCCATTCCAGTCACCAACCACAAAACCATCAAAACCCATTTTGGTTTTAAGCACATCTGTTAAAAGATATTTGCTACCGTGCATTTTTTCGCCATTCCAGCTGCTAAAACTGGCCATGACAGTTTGCGCCCCTACGCCAATAGCGTAAAAATAAGGCTTCCCGTGAATATTGACTAATTCAGCCTCAGTAAGCTGCGTGTCTCCTTGATCAAGTCGGTTATTACGACCTGTGCCAAATTTTGTGCCACCGTCTCCGACAAAATGCTTAACGGTTGTGACAACTTTTTCCTGAGTGAGGAAATTATTTAGCGACGGGTGTCCCTGCAAACCAATGATAAGTTCTTTTGCAAGATTAGAAACAATATCAGGGTTAGCAGAATAACTTTCATAACTGCGTCCCCATCTCAGATCTTTAGTAACGGCTACTGTTGGGGCGAAAACCCAATCAATTCCCGTAACAGCGACCTCTCTAGCGGTTACAATACCAATATCACGCATTAAAGTAGGGTTATTGGCAGCACCCAAACCAATATTATGCGGAAAGACCGTCGCGCCATAAACATTATTATGACCATGCACCGCATCAGTACCCCAGATAACCGGGATGGCCGTGCTGCTTTTGACTGATTCCCGATAAAAACCTTCTGCCATTGCCAGCCAGCTTCTAACATCAGAGCCCGGCTGTTTGGTTGGCCATGAACCACCACCATTTAAAATGCCACCAATATTATATTTTCTGACATCTGACGGCGAAATTGAACCAATTTCAGCCATCACCAACTGACCAACCTTCTCTTTGATACTCATAGAGGCTATTTTGGCCGAAATTTTTTGTTCTAAAACCGGGTCTTTTTTCACTGCAGGCTTAATAGCTGGCCATAAGTCGGTTGCACTTGCAGGAACCATTAAACCAAACAAGGCAAAAATATAAATCAGGGAATTTAGGAAGCGTTTGCGCATAATTTCTCTATAAAATTTTGTTAAATATACATTAAGTCAAAAAAAAGCCCCGGCATGCCATACAACACGCCGGGGCCATATTATTCGGACTAGTATTTCAGTCTCAGACGGACGCCAGCAGTTCTTGGACGATTGAAGAACCGTGTATTATCTCTTTGAGTGATAATAATGGCCTGAGGCTGAACTTCATCAGTAATGTTGTTGACATATGCTTCCAGACGCACTTTGTCGCTATCATTTGGTGAGAAGCCCAAACCAGCATCAAATGTCCAGTAGCCATCAACCTTACCGTCTAAACGACCTGTGTTATTGGTCTCACCATAAAGACGTGAGTTAAACAGTGTCATATATTGCGAAGAACGGTAGCCAGCTGAGATAATCCAATCCAAACGACCATAATCATTAATCAGGTGAGATTGGCTCAGATTAGCACGCAATTGCAATTTAGACGCACGCGGCAGCTCATTACCATCAATAGAGACCAGACGCTGGGCTTCATAACGTGAGTCTTGGATATCCTCATCAGCCTTCACTTCTGTATCCATATAGACAGCGTTCAAATCAAGGTTCAAACCATTGTTAAAACGAAGACCCGTCTCAACATTAAGACCCATAATTTCTGCGTTTGAGGCGTTGAAGTTAAAGGTCACAACTTGTGTCTGAACGTTTTGAGAAACCAGGCTTGGGTCAATACCAACAACACCCAAAATGCTTTCAACTGACATTAGAGTTGATAGAACCATATCTTCATAATCATAATAGAAGAGGTTCACATTCAGGCGTACATCCGTGTCCCCATACTCAAATTCTCTTTTAGAACCGATTTCGTAATAAATGACTTTTTCACTGTCATATTGAGGCGCGAGTGTATCGACATTAAAGTCTGTTGGAGCAACACCTGATGGTGTGATTTGCAAGCCATCTGTACCTTCAATATTGTCATTGAAACCACCGGCCTTATGACCTGTTGCAACAACGGCATAGGCCATCCAATCAGGATCAATATCATGCTCATAGCGCAAGCGCCAATCAGTGAAGTCATTCTCGATACGGCCATTCTGCATGCTGATATTACCATAAGCGACAGCATAAGAATAAAATGGCCAGTTAATGCCATTAGCAGGGTCTGGCAGCAAACAGCCGCTCACATCTGTGGAGTTTGTGTCCACACAACGACCTAACTGAACTCCCGCAGCGGCGGCTTCAGCTCGCTGTGTCGCAAACCATGGCTCGTACCACCAGCCACCAGGCAATTCAACACCAGCACCAAAAACTTCATCAAGATTGTCATTTGCACCAAATTGTGAAACGCCATTTAAGAAGAAGGCGACACGCTCATTACCTGTCAATGTTCCGTCACCATTCGTGTCTGGGTTGTAAATGGTACGGTCAAACTTAGCGAATTCAAAACCTTGCGTACCCAAACGAGCTGTCCCGACATCGCCCCAAATCATTGAGCCGTCCCAGCCGCCCAAGGCAAACCGGTAGGTGGCATTCACACCATAACGGTCTTTTTCTTCCTCTGTACGACGCACACCTGCTGTGATGCGGCTATGATCAGTCAACTCATATGTACCATCAAAGTAAACCGCTTCACTTTCAGACAGCGTACGCTGGTTAAATTCTTGGCCTAAGAAGCTACCGTGATTGGTGTCAGCAATTGAACCAAGAAATGATTTTTGCTTTTCAATAAAGCGGAAAATACCAGCAGACCAAGTCAGCTTTGACTCAGGGTTATTCCCAACAAAGCGTAATTCTTGCGAGCGAGACCATGAATCAGCAACAGTATCGAAGAAAGAATAATTATCATAAATTTCACGCGCAGGACGGTTGCCAATGAGATTATCATAAACACCGGGATAAACTGGGCTCAGCGGTGTTGCCGCACGATAATCATAGGTCAAGTCACGAATACCTGTGGTGAACTCAACATCAAACCAATCGGTTTCGTAATCAATCTCGACCTTATAACCTTTATGGCTTGTGTTTTCTTCAGGCGAACCAGCATAACGCGCAACCACTGTGCGTGGGTCGTCAATATCATCAGCTGCAATGCCATTGCCGAGCGGATTTGCGTAGTTTGTACCTGTGTAACCAGTGCCTTCCTCGCGAATGCTTTCAAATGTGAAAGTTGCGCTCAAGCGCTCAGTTGGCTCAATATAATAGCTAGCACGGAAAGCTGTATTATCAGCTGCTTCAGCAAGCTCAGGCTTTTCAGCGCCTGTTAAACCAACATCAGCTGCTTCAGGTGATGCATTTGAATAATATGAATCACGCTTCATTTGATAATAGGCTAAGCGGAAGGCAGAATTATCGCTTACTGGCAAGTTTACAACGCTTTCAAGTGTTTTTTCGTTATAGCTGCCATATCCAACCTCTACCATAGCATCAAAAATGCCGAGGCCTGGTTTGAAAGGAATAACATTCACAGAACCTGCCATGGCTTGGCGCCCGCGCAGAGTACCCTGTGGGCCAAAATTCACCTCAACGCGCTGAATATCAAAAAAGGCAGAGCCAAAACCTGATGGACGAGGCACATAAACACCATCCATATGCGTAGCTGCTGCTGGATCGCCAAGCTCAGTATTATTAGAGCTACCAACACCACGAATCCATACCTCAATATTACCTTGATTATTGGCAATATTCAGGCCCGGATAAGCGCCATCCAAATCCTGGATTTTTGTTAAATTTAAGCTTTTTAATGTTTCATTATCAAAACTTGCAGCTGTACCGCCTAAATCCTGCAAAGATTGCTCGCGGCGCTCAACTGTCACAACGATTTCATCAAAGCTAGGGGATTCAGTGGCTGTTTCTTGGGCATGCACTGGGGCCATAAACAAGGCTGCGGATGCACCAATAAACACATGCTGCAGTAAATTTCTTTTAAAAGATCGCATTATAAGATACCTCCCATCTTATTTGAGTATGGTGCATTTTTTAAACACTTATTATATTGACGGAAGTTCAATGCGACGAATGCCACAAAAATTGCGATAAACAGCTTTCACTGCGTGTCTTCAAATAAATTACGGATAATCTTTCTATAAGTGCGGCTTACTGGAAACTCTGACCCATCAGCCAAGAACACATAATTTGGCTTTCCACTTTCTAGACAATAACGCTGAATTTTATCGGCTTGCACAATGCAAGATCGATGAATTTTTAGAAAACCGTAATCCTGCAACCGCATTTCCATAGATTTTAGCGTTGCGCGGATAAAATATACTTTTTTTCCATCTGAAAAACGAACATAGTCGCCATCAGATTCAACCCAAATCACATTATTTAAATCAACAAAAACCCGCACCCCCGCATTTTTGACGACTAATTTATCCGCTTTTTCTTTTGCAGGCTTGCCCCTCATATCCGTTAATTGAGTAATTTTCTTGTCAATCTCCTGCCCCTCACGACTGACCAAAGGCACAGTATGAAGTGAGGGATGAGATAACATTGATTTTGCACGCCCAAGCGCCTCCATTATTCTATTTTCTGTGAAGGGCTTTAAAACATAATCAACTGCCTTAACCTGAAACGCATCTAATGCAAACTCAGTATGAGCCGACACAAAAACGACTAGTGGTAATTTTACTATTTTTGACTGTAAGACCTCAAGAAAACGGAACCCATTTAAAATCGGCATATTAATATCAATAAAAATTAAATCAGGGCAGTTTTGCGCAAATGCATGGAGCGCCTCTGTTTCACGGTAAAAGCACCCTAAAACCTCAACCTCCTTAACATGCGACAGGATTGCCTCTAAATACTCCGCAGAAATTCTTTCATCATCTAAAATACCAACGCTAATCATCAGCCAAGCTCTAATCTTATTTTAACGCCACCAAGCGATGATTTTGAGGCACTCAAATCAAAACGCGTGCCATATATAACTTTTAATCGTTCTTTTAAATTCGGCAAACCAATGCTCTTTGCGGGACTGTCCGATGCAATATTTTGCAAATCTTCGGCGCGAATTTCACCTGAGTTCTCAACAATGATAATCAATTTATCTTGACGCATACTCGCCTTCAAATGAATAAAAAACTTCTCATTTGACTTGCTGTAAGGCAGTGCGTGCTTGAAAATATTTTCAAAAATGGGAAGCAATATTAAATTTGGAATCTTAATATTTTTCGCTTTCTGCGACACTTCATAATTAAAAACCAAATCCTCTCCATAGCGCACACGCTGCATATTGAAGTATTTTTCAATTATTTTTACCTCTTCCTCGAGCGATATTTCATCCATCGGGTCCAAATCTAAAGACAGCCTCAAAAGACCCGCTAAAGATTGTATCATCTCCATCGCCTCTTCATTGCGCTTCATCGCAATCAGCCCGTTCAAAGAGTTAAGAGAGTTAAACAAAAAATGCGGGTTATCTTGGTAACGTAAAATTTTAACCTGGTTTTCTTGTGCAAGGTTTTCCGCCGTCAAACGTTTTATTTTTTCTTCATTGGCCATCATTTCACTTTGACGCAATGTTTCTTTTTCAGTCTGTAAGTTCAAGAGTGTTTTAATGGCATGATAAAACGCCATCCAGCTGGTAAAAACAAAAATAGATCCAAATGCCCAGCCACCAAAATCATCCCAAATGTCATATTCTTCAGCAATCCATAAAAAAGTTTGCATCCGCAATACCGTCCACATATTGGCGCATATAACAACAATCACGACATTAATAGCGATAAGAGAAACCGTCGCTTTTTGCCAGACTCTGCGCCCTATGTAGCGCATAGGCATTGTGAAAAGCACACCAAATAAGGCCTGTAAAATAATATGAATGACATGCTCTAGACGAACCTGCTCATACCAAACGGTAAGGGTTAAAAAGGTGACAAAACTAAAAGCGGTCCAGCCGATGATTTGGAAAAACCAAAAATTAATGAGTTTCCCAGACCGCATATAATCGTCTAAAAAATTTCCAGTAAGCGTTATATTTGACAAAAAACCACCCTACGAGCTACCGAGCGAATAAAAGCACTCAGGTTCATTCAAAAACAAAGCTATCGTAATAAAGTTTATCTGTCCACAATCCAGCCGCCACCAAGCACGCGCCCGCTCAAATCTTCACTGCCGTAGAAAACACAAGCTTGACCTGGCGACACACCTTCTTCTGGAATAGCTAGTTCGACTTTGGCTTTGCCATTATCCAAAAGCGTTAATGTGGCCTCTTGTGGTTGGGTGGTTGACCGTATGCGCGCTAAAATCGGCATTTCGCCAACCGCATCGCAATCGGCATCACCAAGCCAGTTAACCTCATCAAGGTGAATGATTGTTTTGGCGAGTTTTTCACGCGGGCCTACAACGACGCGGCGCGCGCCTGCATCAATTTCCAACACATAGAGCGGGTCACCAGTCGCAACGCCCAAACCCCGCCTTTGCCCTATAGTATAATGCAACACGCCCTGATGCTGGCCTAAAACATTGCCGTCCAAATCAACAATTTCACCCGGCAAATCACAATCTGGCCGCAGGCGTTTAATCACAGAGGCATAATCCCCATTTGGTACAAAGCAAATATCCTGACTATCAGGTTTATCGGCGGTTATTAGCCCCAATTCAGAGGCAATCGCGCGAATATCATCTTTGGTGAGTTGCGCCAGCGGGAAACGCAAATAATCCAGCTGTTCTTGGGTTGTTGAAAATAAGAAATAGGATTGGTCACGCGCCTCATCTACAGGGCGGAACATTTGCCATTGCCCGTTATGCTGGCGCGTTTCAATATAATGCCCTGTGACCAAAGCATCTGCCCCCAAATCACGCGCCGTGGCTAATAGGTCACGAAATTTAACTGTCTCATTACAGCGCACACATGGAATGGGGGTATGGCCAGCTAAATAAGTATCCGCAAAATCATCCATAACTGACTGCTTAAACCGGCTTTCATAATCTAAAACATAATGCGGTATATCTAACGCAGCTGCAACGCGACGCGCATCGTGAATATCTTGACCCGCACAACACGCACCTTTGCGACGCACCGCCTCGCCATGATCATAAAGTTGCAAAGTGATACCGAGCGTTTCATAACCAGCCTGTTTAACCAGCGCCGCCGCCACCGAGCTGTCCACACCGCCAGACATAGCCACCACCACACGCTTTGTCGCACGCGGTTGCGGGCCGAGATTTAGGTCAATCTCAGCCAGCTTGCTGTTATCTCGATTTTCCAGCGCTTCAGACATCATCATTACCCATGCTGATAAAGGGGCTTCACACCCGCTCACGCCTGTTCACAGTTTTTTGATTTGCAAGTGAACAGCCCTGCACATGAGATAGACCCGTAAAGCTATTTGGTCAATAGATGAGGACAAAATGCGTATTTTAGTAATTGAAGATGATCCGGTTTTAGCAAATTGCGTCACAGAGATTTTAGCGGTAAATGGCCATGAATCCGAGCTGGCACAAACCTGCGAGGATGGCATTTATCTTGCCGAAACCGGCGTTTATCAACTCATAATCTTAGATTTAGGATTGCCCGACATGAAAGGGGTTGAGGTGATTAAAGAAATCCGTAATCACCAGCAAAATATTCCAATTCTTATTTTATCGGGGCAAGTTCAGCTGGAAAATAAAATCGAAAGCCTCAATAAAGGGGCTGATGATTATATGATTAAGCCCTTTCACCGAGATGAATTAATCGCCCGAATTTATGCGCTGGTGCGGCGCGCTGAGGGGCTTGAAAGCCACTGCTTACAATATGGACAGCTCAAAATTGACCTCACCCATGCGCAAGTATATGGCCCAAATGGTCTTGTCTCGCTCACGGACAAAGAATATCGGTTGTTTGAAATTTTGTGCCGGCGAAAAGGCAATCCAGTCACGAAAGAAGCAATTTTGGATAATTTATATGGTGGCATGGATGAGCCAGATGCAAAAATTATTGATGTGTTTGTTTGTAATTTACGCAAAAAACTGGCCGCTGCCAATCAAGGAGAAGATTGCATACGCACAATCTGGGGGCGCGGCTATGCCTTGAAAGACAAGCTATAAACAGCCTTGATAATTGAAGCAAATATGCAAAACTGTTAGGACTGCAAGATAAAAATATTGAAAGATGCACCCTATGTCCGGTTTTGATTATACTGCCCCAGCGAATATGCACCTGCTCTGTAGTCTTGCGATTCAGGCGGGTATCAACACCATGCGTCATTATGAAAAAGGGGTTCAAATTCAAACCAAAGCCGATGACAGCCCGGTGACACTGGCGGATCAAGAAGGCGAAGTGATAATCACACAAGGCATTCATGCCGCGCACCCCAATGTACAAATCATTGGTGAGGAAACTTTCGACCCGAATAAGGTTCAGCAATTAGACAAGATGTTTTTTCTGCTCGACCCGCTCGATGGCACAAAAGAATTCATCAATAAAAAAACCGATTTCACCGTTAATATTGGCCTGATTGAAAACAACCAGCCAGTTGCAGGTGTTGTTTATGCGCCAGCCAAACAAAAGCTTTTTTTCACACTGGCTGACGCGGCATATCAAATTGACTTAGCGCCAACAAAAGCAGCCCTTGAGGGGTTTGACATTACAAAAGCCCAGCTCATAACCACCCGCGCGCCCAACGACGCGACGGGCTTAACTGTCGTCGCCAGCCGCTCTCATCGCACTGCCGAAACAGATGATTTTTTAAAAACAATAAAAGTGAAAGAGCTTATTTCCGCAGGCTCATCTTTGAAATTTTGTTTAGTAGCGGCAGGTGAGGCTGACCTCTACCCACGATTTGGCCGCACAATGGAATGGGATACAGCCGCCGCCGATGCTGTGTTGCGCCGTGCAGGCGGCATTGTTGAAAATGAGGATGGCGCTCCCCTCACCTATGGCAAGATAGAACGCGGGCTAGATAATCCGTTTTTCATCGCCCGAGGCTAGATAGAAATATCCTTTAACCGATTGATTTATATCATTTTATCTTAAATTATCTGCCCCGCAAATTTGCAGCATAAGACTCCCCTGCCAGTAAATGGTAAAATAAAAGACGAATCAGCCAATCATAATAAGGCGCACTGCTGAAAAAAATGCTGTGGGAGAACACTATGTTTAGCGACGTTAAAGAAAGTAAATCATTATTCACTAGCCTCTGGCTTTATTTTTTGAGCGTTGCCGGGCTGCTCGCGCTTTTATTCGTGTTACTGATTACCCCTGCCCGCGCGCAATCCGCGCCACAAATTCAAAACTTCACGGAAAACGAAGTCATTAAAATCATCGCGAATTATTTTCAAATGTCGTCTGAATCTGTTGCCGAAGTCGTCAATGCCGTGTTTGACGAACAAGGCGAACCCAATGCCTATATTAAGGGTGAGGAGGCCAGCGGCGCGTTTGGGATTGGTCTGCGCTTTGGACGCGGTGAAATTGTCACTCGTAGCGGTGAAAGCCGCCCTATTTATTGGCGCGGCCCTTCACTTGGCATTGATGCGGGTGGTGATGCCAGTAAAACTTTTACATTGGTTTATAACCTCAACTCAATTGACGATATTTATCAACGCTTTCCAGGTGTCGAGGGGTCAGCCTATTTCATCGCTGGCATTGCAGTTAATTTCCAAAAACGTGGCGAGATAACCCTCGCCCCAATGCGCACAGGCGTTGGCGTGCGCGCGGGTGCCAGCATTGGCTATATTCGTTTTTCTGAAGATGAAAAGTTCTGGAAGTTTTAATCCTGCTCTATAGCAATTTTAATCCGCCCCAGTTCAATACCTTTGCGCACATCATAAATCATAAGGCTTTCACCATCAGGGCCTGATAATTGGATCACCAGCTTATCGGCAGTGGTCTGCGTGGAAATAATGCGTGTCCCAGCTGGTACAAGGCTTTCAACAACCCCAAATCCTTTTTTCACGCGACTTTCTGGCACGGCGTCGGGATTATTGAGCCGCTTAATAATCGTGCCAACCACAACCGCCAAACCAACGAGCAGCAATACCCCCAACACAATGACAACCGTAAGCAGGGCTTTGACGCGGCGCGCAGAAGGTTGGGGTATTTGATTTATATCTGACACTTCCGCTTGCGGGTTAATTTGTGTATCTTGCGTCATGGCTAGAAACTCCGAATTAAATTTTTATGTCGCACCAGACCAAAATGGTAACCGGCTCGACAAAGTGATTGCCGAGCGACAAGATGGCCTAAGCCGAGCTCGAATTCAAGACCTTATCAAGCAAGGCGAGGTGAGACTTTTGCGCGCCAATCAGGAATTTAAAATAGAGGACCCTTCTTATCGGGTCAAACATGATGATGAAATCATTGTCACCCTCCCCCCTTTAAAAGATGTCGCGATTACGCCTGAAAACATCCCGCTTGATATTCTTTACGAAGATGATGCGCTGATTGTGATTAATAAACCCGCCGGCATGGTTGTGCATCCCGCACCAGGACATAGTGGTGGCACATTGGTCAATGCCTTAATGGCACATTGTGGGAAAAGCTTATCAGGCATTGGCGGGGAAAGACGTCCAGGCATTGTGCATCGTCTTGATAAAGACACGAGCGGGGTGATGGTGGCTTGCAAACATGATAAAGCGCATCACTATATTGCCGAGCAATTTGCCTCGCATGGTAAAGATGGGCGCCTACAACGCCGTTATCAATGTTTTGTCTGGAGCAGCCCCGTTCCCGCAGCAGGGCGTATTGAGGCCGCTTTGGCGCGCCACAGCCAGCATCGCACGAAAATCCAGGTCTCGCAAAGCCCGCAAGCGCGGTTTGCGGCAACACAATATAAAGTGCTGCAAAAATGGGGTACGCCATCCATTATCTCGCTTTTGGAATGCACGCTTGAGACGGGGCGCACGCATCAAATCAGAGTGCATATGGCGCATTTAGGCCATCCGGTTGTCGGTGACAGGCTTTATGGTAGCAGCCAGCTCACGCGGGTGAACACGCTACCCGCGACGGTCAAAACCAGCGCGGAAAATCTCAACCGTCAAGCTTTACATGCCGCGCATTTGGGCTTTGAACACCCTGACACAAAAATCCAAATGTCGTTTGATGCCCCCCTACCCGAAGATATGGCAGATTTAAAAAGAGCCTTAGAAAAGCATTTATAGCCGTAAACACCTTTACATCCGCCCGCCCAGCCCCCATATAAAAAGAAAGCAATTTGATGGCAGTTGGATACAAGTAAATATGACTGATAAAAAACCAACCAAAATAAGCGCGAGCCAGCCGACAGGTCAGCCGACAGGCAAGTCGACCAGCATGTCAACCAGCCTGACGACCAGCTTGTCGCCAGATGGCAGCCTGTCGCGCTATTTACAAGAAATCAGAAAATTTCCGATGCTGGAAGCGCAACAAGAATATCAACTTGCCAAAAAATACCAGGAGCAAGAAGACACTGAAGCCGCACATATGTTGGTGACCAGCCATTTGCGTTTGGTCGCTAAAATTGCTACCGGATATCGCGGTTATGGACTCCCGCTTGGCGAGGTCATTTCTGAGGGCAATATTGGTCTGATGCAGGCAGTTAAAAAGTTTGACCCTGATAAAGGCTTCCGTTTGGCCACTTATGCCATGTGGTGGATACGCGCTTCTATTCAAGAATATATTTTGCGCAGCTGGTCGCTGGTCAAAATTGGCACCACCGCCGCACAGAAAAAGCTTTTTTTCAACCTCCGCCGCCTGAAAAACGAAGTTAAAGACATTGATAGTGGGCATTTAAAACCCGACGAGGTGAAAACCATTTCCGAAACGCTAAATGTCAGCGAAGATGATGTGCGAATGATGGAGGGGCGTATGTCAGGCGGCGACAGCTCGCTCAACACACCCATGCGCCATGAGGGCGAAGAGGGCAGCGAGTGGCAAGACTGGATTGCTGATGAGAGTGAAACCCAAGAAACCACTCTGGCAGAAAGCAGCGAATATCAGGCACGGCGTGAGATTTTACTACAGGCTATGTCGGTGTTAAATGAACGCGAAGCGGCGATTTTGACCGAGCGCCGCCTCACTGAGCCGCCTGCGACTTTGGAAGAATTAAGCCAAAAGCATAAGGTTAGCCGCGAACGTATTCGCCAGATTGAAGCCCGCGCTTTTGAAAAACTGCAAGAAGCCATGACCGATAAAGCCAGTGAAACCGGCTTGCTGGAAGCCAGCCCAGAAAATACCTCCCCCATTATCGACGGCACAGCTGTAAAACATTAAGTGGTTATTAAGCTCAACCCGCCACCCACTTGACATGGGGTTGGTTTATGGCACTGTTATAAAAAAACAAAAATGAAAAGAGGGTGCCATGTCCTTAACTTTATATTTGATAGCTGGTTATCTTTTAATCCTTCCCCTGATTGGGCTTTGGGCTTTCAAACAATCAAAAGGTGAAAATTTAAATGATTATTTTTTAGCTGGCGGCTCAGTGGGTACCATTGCTTTGGTGTTCACGCTCTATGCGACGCAATATAGCGGCAACACGCTATTTGGGTTCGCTGGTAATGCCTATCGCAATGGCCTGATAGCGCTGTTTAGCGTGGTCGGCATGTCAAGCGTGGTTGTGTTTTTCGCCCTTTATGCGCGCAAATTATACCCACAAGCCAAGACACAAAAATTCATCACCATCACTGATTACTTAAAACACCGCTACCAGCATGAGGGCCTCGCACAACTGGTCAATCTGGTTTTGGTGATTGGCTTGTTTATGTATATTTTGACCAATTTTAAAGCTATTGGCCTGTTGGTCTCCCAACTCTCCAATGGTCAAGTCTCCTTATTACAAGCTGTTATGCTCATGGCGCTTTTCATGGCGATATATGAAAGTCTGGGTGGCATGCGCGGGGTTATTCTTACTGACATCATTCAAGGCAGCTTGCTTTTTATTGGCATCACAACTGTTTTTCTTGTCACCCTGCATTATTTTGACGGCCTCCCTGCTTTGCTTTCTGCTATTTCGACAGAGACCAGCTCACCAGGTCAGCAGCTTAACAGTGCAGATTGGCGGCGGGGCATATCGATAATTGTTTTATTTGGTCTCGCAATCAGCCTGTACCCCCATGCTGTGCAGCGCGTATATGCTGCAAAAAATTGGCCAAGCTTGCGCAATTCCATGTTGGTGATGTTTTTGTTACCTCTTATCACCACATTACCCATTATTCTTATATCATTAGCCGCGCGCCTAACATTACCTGAGATTGAGGCTACGCAAACCGATCAAATTGTGCCTTTATATCTCGCACAATTATCTGCGCATTACCCTTATATTGATTGGCTGATTGCATTATTTATGGCCGCTGGCATGGCGGCAATTATGTCGACAATTGACTCGGCTTTGCTGTCAGCTAATTCGGCGATTACGCAAGATGTGCTGCATGCCCATATACCAAGCATAAGCGAAAAACAATTGACCATTATCGGGCGAGTTCTGACTTGGGTTTTACTTTTCTTATCTGCCTATTTTGCAGCAAATCTTCCGCAAAATATCTGGTCGCTCATGATTGTAAAACTTGAAATCATGGCGCAGGCCATGCCCGCAGTGATTTTGGGGCTTTACCTGCCCCGCCTGCGGGCCATGCCTGTGTTGATGGGGCTCATTGTCGGGCTGGTCGTGACATTGGTTCTCAGATTTGGCGACACTGGCCTACCGCTTTATAATATCCATGCTGGCTTATGGGGCGTCGGCACGAATTTGCTTACCCTTGCCATTGTAAGCGGGCTGACAAGAGAAAAACCTATTCACGCATAAACTATTTAAAAATAGAATTAGTCCTCAAACGGGTCTTTAACGAGTATCGTATCATCCCGCTCAGGGCTGGTGGACAGCAGCGTGACGGGCGCGCCAATCAGCTCTTCAATATAGCGCACATAGCGCACCGCATTGGCAGGAAGTTCACTCCAGCTGCGCGCCCCATAGCTAGTTTCTGTCCAGCCCTCTAAGGTTTCATATACAGGTTCAATGCGCGCCTGCGCCGCCGCATCTGCTGGTAGGTAACTCATATCCTCACCATCAAGCTTATAGCCAACACAGATTTTAATTTCTTCAAAACCGTCCAGCACATCAAGCTTGGTTAGCGCAATACCATCAATACCACCTGTTTCCACCGCTTGGCGCACAAGTACAGCATCAAACCAACCACAGCGGCGCTTACGCCCAGTTACTGTGCCAAATTCATGGCCACGCTCACCGAGTTTTTGCCCAATATCATTTTCCTGCTCTGTCGGAAATGGCCCTTCCCCAACGCGCGTCGTATAGGCTTTGGTGATACCCAAAACATGGTTCAGCGCAGATGGCCCAATCCCAGAGCCAATCGCGGCTTGTCCGGCAATGGTGTTGGAAGAGGTGACAAATGGATAAGTGCCGTGGTCAATATCCAACAAGGTGCCTTGCGCGCCTTCAAACAAAATGCGCTGGCCTTGACGCTTGGCGTCATTCAACAATTTCCAAACAGGTTCGGCAAAAGCGGTGAGTTGCGGGGCAATGGCTTCAAGCTTTTCAATCAAGGGCGCGGCGGCGAATTCATCTTGCCCAAATCCGCGCCGTAAGGCGTTGTGATGGGTCAAGAGTTTATCAATTTTAGCGGGCAATGTTTCTAAATCCGCCAAATCCCGGAAACGAATGGCGCGCCGACCCACTTTATCTTCATAAGCCGGACCAATACCGCGCTTTGTCGTGCCAATTTTATCCGCCTCAGACGCAGCCTGCTCTCGCGCGGCGTCAAGCTCTTGATGCACTGGCAAAATTAAAATCGCATTTTCAGCAATCCTTAAATTTTCAGGCGTCACAGACACACCTTGCGAACTTAATTGCTCAATTTCAGCCAACAGCGCCCAAGGGTCAATCACCACCCCATTGCCGATGACCGATAATTTTCCTTTGCGTACAATACCTGAGGGTAAAAGAGAAAGCTTAAACACTTCCCCATCAATGACCAATGTATGGCCAGCATTATGCCCGCCTTGAAACCGCGCCACAATATCGGCACGCTCCGACAACCAATCAACGATTTTGCCTTTTCCCTCGTCGCCCCATTGCGAGCCGACAACGACAACATTAGCCATAGCGATTCCCTTTCATATCCGTCAGGACTATAAGGGTTTACAGCCTAAAAAGTAAGTGCTTTTGCCTGTAAAACTTGCTCTAAAGCACCAACTTCGGACAAAACATCTGCAGAAATCTCATTATCCACAGCAATCAGTGAAATCGCATCACCGCCTGGCTTCTCACGCCCTAAACTAAAGGACGCAATATTAATGCCATGCTTGCCGAGGACAGTGCCGAGCGCACCAATAAAACCAGGCTGGTCATTATTGGTGACATAAAGCATGCGCGGCGCCAATTCAGCATCCATGTTAATCCCTTTAAGCTGGATAACGCGGGGCTGGCCATTGGAAAATAATGTGCCAGCGACCGAACGGGTTTGATTATTGGTTTCCACGCTCACCCGAATATAAGTATCAAAGGCACCTGTTGAATCGCTTTTGGTTTCAGAAACTTTGATACCACGATCTTTCGCAATAGCGGGCGCGCTGACCATATTGACATCAGCCATAAGCGGGCGCAAAAGCCCCGCAATCGTCGCAGAGGTAAGCGGCGCGCAATTAAGTTCGCCCACATCGCCAGCATATTCAATATTCACGCCTGTGATTGCGGTTTCGGTGACCTGCCCAATCAACAAACCTAATTGCTCTGACAATGTGACGAAAGGCGATAAGCGTGGCGCATCTTCGGCGGAAATACTTGGCATGTTAATCGCATTTGTCACCGCACCGGTTAGCAAATAATCTGACATTTGCTCGGCAACCTGAATGGCAACATTGATTTGCGCTTCGGTTGTTGCGGCGCCTAAATGCGGTGTGCAAACCACATTTTCCATGCCAAAGAAAATGCTCTCTTTGGCGGGTTCAACTTCAAATACATCCAATGCCGCCCCAGCCACATGGCCACTATCCAGCGCGTCTTTTAAGTCTTTTTCAACAATCAATCCGCCGCGGGCGCAATTGATAATCCGCACCCCCTTCTTGGTTTTTGCCAAAGCTGCGGCATTAATAATATTGCGGGTATTGTCAGTTAATGGCGTGTGCAATGTGATGAAATCTGCACGTGCGAGCAAATCATCTAGCTCGACTTTTTCAACCCCAATCTCAACAGCGCGTTCAGGCGTTAAAAATGGGTCAAAGGCGATAACTTTCATCTTCAGGCCAATCGCACGCGACGCTACAATCGCGCCAATATTCCCACAGCCAATCACACCCAAAATCTTGCCACTAACTTCGGTTCCCATGAAACGGCTTTTTTCCCATTTACCAGCATGTGTCGATTCATTTGCTGTCGGCAGTTGACGCGCCAAAGCAAACATCATCGCAATTGCATGTTCGGCAGTCGTGATAGAATTACCAAATGGCGTGTTCATCACCACAGTGCCTTTGGCGGTGGCGGCGGCTAAATCAATATTATCCACGCCAATACCCGCGCGACCAATCACTTTCATATTTGTCGCTGCTTCCATAACAGGTGGGGTGACTTTGGTTGATGAGCGCACAGCCAAGCCGTCATAATCACCAATGATTTTAATCAGCTCGTCTCGCTCCAGCCCCGTAATTACATCCACTTCAAGACCGCGCTCTTTAAAAATCTCTTCAGCACGGGGGCTCATTTTATCTGCAATCAATACTTTTGGCATATCTCGTCTCCTAATTGGCTTCTGTGAGCGCGGTTTCAAACGCCCAATCTAGCCAGTGTGTGAGTTTTTCTAAATCATCAGCTTCCACAGTTGCCCCGCCCCAAATTCTTAATCCGGCGGGCGCATCGCGATAAGCGCCTATATCATAAGCCACGCCTTCAGCGTCCAATAAGGCTGCCAAACGTTTGGCGAGCGCTGCTTGCGCGTCATCAGGTAAGGCCTTTGCACGCGAGTCGGTAATGGTTAGGCAAATAGAGGTGTTCGATAGATTTGCTGTTTCTGCGCATAAAAAATCGACCCAGCTTGTACGCGCCACCCACTCTTGCAAAACCTTTAAATTATTGCTTGAGCGTTGCAGCAAAGCCTCCAGCCCGCCGATTTCTTCTGCCCATTTCAGCGCGTCAATATAATCCTCAACCGCCAGCATCGATGGCGTGTTGATGGTTTCGCCGCGAAAAATCCCTTCAATCAGCTTGCCGCCTTTGGTCAGGCGAAAGACTTTTGGCAAGGGCCAAGCGGGTGTATAGCTTTCTAGCCTTTCTACCGCGCGCGGGCTTAAAATCAGCATGCCATGCGCGGCCTCACCGCCCATTACTTTTTGCCAGCTATAGGTTGTGACATCGAGCTTATCCCATGGCAAATCCATCGCAAAAGCGGCAGAGGTCGCATCGCACAGGGTCAGACCCGCGCGGTCAGCAGCAATCCAATCGCCATTTGGCACCCGCACACCAGAGGTTGTGCCATTCCATGTAAAAGCAACATCGCGGTCAAAGTCCACCGCGCTTAAATCGGGCAAATGGCCATAATCGGCTTCCATCACGCGCACATCGTTCAGCTTGAGCTGTTTGACGACATCGGTAATCCAGCCTTTGCCAAAGCTTTCCCAGCCCAAAATATCCAAGCCCCGCGCGCCAAGTAGGCTCCACATAGCCATTTCATAAGCGCCAGTATCAGACCCTGGCACAATGCCAATATGATAGTCATCCGGCACCCGCAAAATCACCCGCGTGCGGTCAATGGCTTCTTTCAGCCGTTCTTTGCCCGGCTTTGAGCGATGCGAACGCCCCAATACAGCATTTTCAAGATGGTTGAGTGAATATCCTGGCCGTTTGGCACAGGGCCCTGAAGAAAAATCAGGATTGGCCGGACGCATATCCGGCTTGGCAGGCGCAATGCCTGTAATGTTTGTATCTGTCATATCTCTACCCTCACAGATAGTTGCCCCTCGTTGGGGAGGGGTGTCCCACGCGAAGATATAGGGTAAAGAGCAGGATTAGGCAAGGGGAAAGGTGGGCTCCTTGCCGAAGTGAGAGATAATCTGTAAGATACTACCAAATAAGAAAAAGAAAAATGTCACGAAACATCACTTGGACAAGAGACGAACTCATCATCGCTTTGGACTTTTATATGAAGCACAGAGCAACTGGGATTCCGCCGAAAAAATCGCCAGAAATAGCTTTTCTTAGTGAGGAGTTAAACCAGTTGGCTGTCTTGCATAACCTTCCGCGTGGCGAGAAATTCAGAAATATCAATGGCGTTTACCTAAAAATGATGAATTTTCATCATATTGACCCAGACTGGCCTGGCGATGGTATGAAAGGAGTGGGCAAAAATGATGTGGCAGTATGGAATGATTTTGCCCATAGACCAGACGAGTTGGCACATGCCGCCCAATCAATTTTAAAACATATTTACCATTTTGAAACACAACCAAATTCTTCAGGCCTATTGATTGCTGCGGAATCAGACACTGAAATTTTAACACCGCCAAGTTTGGAGGGACGCATTTTATCTCATAGCCATTTGCGCCGTGAAAGAGACACGCGATTAGTTGAACGCCTGAAAGATGAATATTATGACAAACATAAATATCTAGATTGCACAGTTTGCACCTTTGACTATGAAAGGCGGTATGGGGCAAGAGGACATAAATTTATGGAAGCACACCATATCAAGCCTTTGTCACAGCTTGACCCTGAAGGTGAGGAAGTCAATATTGATGATCTAGCCCTTATTTGTGCAAATTGCCATCGTATGGTGCATAGGCAATCGCCATGGCTGGGATTGGACGAATTAAAGAATATCTTGCGTGATTAGCCCCTCAAGGCCTCAAAATCATGCGCTCGCCCATGATGCGCAGTTCGCCAAAGCGCTCGAGGTAAGCCATACCCAAAAGCGGGGTGGACAGCGCGCCGCCATTAACCATTGCGGGCACAACAAAATGGGCATACTCACCAATGCGCAGGCTTTTCAGCCGCACTTTCGCCCCATAGACAACACCATTAGCGGTATAGGCCTTATGGACAAAATCCAGCTCATCGAGATTAAAGCCAATTTTTTCTGCGGTTTTTTTATCCAGCACAATTTGGCTCGCGCCCGTATCCACTAGAAATTTAACCCCTGCACCATTGACCTTGCTGTTAATATAAAAATGTCCATCCGTGTTTTTATAAAATACCAGCCCCGCATCATCAGCAATGCCCGTAGCTGGAAAAAGCTGCCCCATCAGCACATCTTTATAGCCATAGACAATCACCAGCCCAGCCAGCAGCAGCATCCAAACCAGAAATTGCTGCACGCTTTTGCCAAGATTTTGCCGCGCCATATACGCCACCCCACTGCCAATCACGGCCAGTAAAATCAGCAAATAAATCAGGCTGGCGGGGTCGTCCATAACGCTTATCCGTCTTCTGCCTGTCGCGCCAACACCCACCCATGATGAAGCGGCTTATTGGTGCCGCGCCCAAGCTCTGGGTCAGCATTAAAAATCGCCCCGCGCACATAAGCAATGCCCCGCTCAACAGCCGTCGCCAGTTCCAGCCCCTGCCCCAGCCCTGTGGCAATCGCAGAAGCCAGCGAACACCCTGTGCCATGCGTATTTTGGCTATCTAGACGCGGGTTCTCAAAAAGCTGGAAACCCGCTTGCGTCGCCAGCAAATCCTGCACCACAGCCGAGCCGCTTCTTGCCAAATGCCCGCCTTTAATTAATGCTGCCTGCACCCCATTTTCCATCAGCGCATCGGCGGCAAATTTCATATCATCCAGCGTTTCCACCGCCCGCCCTGTCAGCACTTCGGCTTCGGGCAAATTTGGCGTCACCAAATGCGCACGCCGCAACACACAACTTGTCAAAGCCGACACGGCTTCATCTTGCAAAAGGCGGTCACCAGAGCTTGCAACCATAACCGGATCTGCAACCAAGGGGCCATCATAATCATCCACACCTTGAGCAACGACTTCGATAATCTCTGTTTTGGGGAGCATGCCTGTTTTAATCGCATCCGCGCCCAAATCTTCCAGCACAGCTGAGATTTGACGCAAGACAAAAGCAGCAGGCACATCGCATATTTCTTGGACACCTTGTGTGTTTTGCGCCGTCAATGCAGTAACGGCGCTCATCGCAAAACCACCCAAAGCGGTCATGGTTTTTATATCCGCCTGAATACCTGCCCCGCCACCTGAATCCGAGCCAGCAATTGTTAAAATACGGGCCTTTTTCGTATCCCGATGCGGGTCTGTCATCAATAACCTCTATCTCATGAGGGTGGCATTAAGCAGCGGTGTCGGCAATCGCCTCAATAATATCATCAACCACTTGCGTCACCTGCGCAGCATCATCGCCCTCACCCATCACGCGGATAAGCGGCTCAGTGCCAGATTTACGAATAACCAACCGCCCTTGATTGCCAAGCTTATTCTCACCAGCTGCAATCGCGGCCTGAACATTCTCGGTTTCCAAAGGTGAGCTGTCACCATATTTGATATTTTTCAAAACTTGCGGCAAGGGGGTAAATAATTGCCCCAATTCGCTTACCGGCTTATCGGATAAGCGCATGACTGTCAGCACTTGCAACGCCGCGATAAGCCCATCACCAGTGGTGGCAAAATCAGACATAATCATATGGCCTGATTGCTCGCCGCCAAGATTAAACCCTTTTTGGCGCATTTGCTCAACCACATAGCGGTCGCCCACAGCCGTGCGCACAAGGTCTAACTTTAAGCCGTTCAAATAACGCTCCAAGCCTAAATTCGACATAATGGTTGCCACCACGCCTGGCTGGGACAGCAAATCACGCGCTTGCCAATTGGTGGCAATCATCGCCATCAGCTGGTCACCATCAATCTGGCGGCCTTTTTCATCAATAATAATCACGCGGTCCGCATCACCATCAAGCGCAATACCAATATCGGCTTTTTCAGCCAAAACAGTTTCAGCCAGCAAGGCCGTATCCGTAGAACCACAACCTTTATTAATATTCATACCATTGGGGTTATTACCAATGCTCACCACTTCCGCGCCAAGCTCCCAAAGCGCCGTTGGCGCCACTTTATAGGCGGCACCATTCGCGCAATCCACCACAATTTTAAGACCATTAAGATTCATGCTACGCGGCAAAGTGCGTTTCGCAAATTCAATATAACGGGCTTGCGCATCATCAATACGCTTCGCGCGACCTAATTCTTCAGGCGGGGATAACGCCCCAACGCCATCTTCCATAAAGGACTCAATTTCAAATTCAATCTCGTCAGATAATTTATACCCGTCAGGGCCAAACAGCTTAATGCCATTATCTTCAAAACTATTATGAGAGGCTGAAATCATCACGCCAATATCAGCACGTAAAGTGCGGGTCAAATAAGCAACGCCAGGTGTCGGCATCGGGCCAAACAAAAACACATCCATGCCCATAGAAGTGAAGCCCGCCACCAAGGCTGGCTCAATTGTATAACCAGAAAGCCGCGTATCTTTGCCAATCACCACGCGGTGGCGATAAGCCCCGCGCCGAAACACACGGCCAGCCGCCATGCCAAGACGCAAAGCGGTTTCAGCAGTCATATTGCCCCGATTAACCTTGCCACGTATGCCATCTGTGCCAAAATATTTACGAACCATGTGCGCCCCTTTTATCTGAGGATTAACATTTCGAATCACCCATATTTTTGCCTGATACAGCCAATTTGTGCAAATCACGGCTTTTTGCAAAAAATTTCAATCCAAGCATTTCAGTTCAAGCAGGGCTAAATTGTGTCGAGACGCGCTTGCAGAGCCAACGCATCGCGTAATTGGCGCGGGTCATGCGTGCGAATATAGTCAACACCTTGTGCCGCCGCCCATAATTCTGCCGCCAAAGTGACGGGCCCACTTTCATCTATTTGTCGCTTACTGAGTTGACGCAAAAAACTTTTACGAGAAACAGATATCAAAACCGGTAGTTTATAATTTTCTTGCAATCGTTTTATTTGTCCGAGAACCTGCAAGCTTGTCTCGGGTGTATCACCCAAAAAAAACCCCATGCCCGGGTCCAACACCATACGTTCGCGCGCAATACCAGCCTTGTCTAATGCGGCCAAACGGGCATCAAAAAAAGCCTCAATCCTATCCCAAATATCACCTGCGGGAGCTTGCTCACGGCGTGCTGGACCCGCTGATTGAATAGAATGCATAATGAATAGATTACAGTCATAATCAGCCAGCGCCTCCTGCACCTGAGGGTCGGCAAAGCCTTGAATATCATTTAACCACGCCACCCCTTGCGCCGCCGCCCAAAGTTGCGTTTTAGGTTGGAAACTATCAATTGATATCTCTCTGCCTTGTGCAAGCAATTGCGGCACAACAGAGCGCAAGCGCTCTATTTCGGTTTCTGCCGAAACCGGTTGACTGTCGGGATGGCTGGAAGCGGGCCCAATATCCAAAATATTGCTGCCATTTTCATGCAAATACTGCGCCTGCGCCAGTGCTTTGTCAGCAGACAAAAACTGACCGCCGTCAGAAAAACTATCGGCGGTCATGTTCAAAATGCCTAAAATTGACGGCCGCATCTCCCGCCTTTATGTGCCTTGTGGCTCAGGTCCGGAAACAGGTTTTGAGCCAGTATTTGGCACTGACAAAGAAGGCGACTTGCTGCCTCCATCATCACCAGACCCCGCATCGCCATCAGGGCGTTCAGGAGGATTGCCTTTCAACAAGGCAATAATTTCGTCACCGGAGAGCGTTTCATATTCCAACAAGCCTTTGGCAATCGTGTGCAAATCATCCATTTTATCGCGGATAATTTTTTCAGCCGTGGCATAACCTTCCTCAACAAAACGGCGCACTTCAGCGTCAATTCTGCCTTGTGTTTCATCAGAATTATTAGTTGTTTGAGAGACCGAGCGACCTAGAAAAATTTCTTGCTCATTATCGCCATAAGCCAAAGGCCCTAAATCATCACTCATACCAAATTGCGTCACCATCGCTTTTGCCATATTGGTCGCCATTTGAATATCAGACGAGGCACCAGAGGTTACTTTTTCATGACCAAAAATCACCTCTTCCGCGATACGGCCACCCATAGCAACCGCCAAATCAGCTTTTAATTTAGCACGAGTTACAGAAACTTGGTCACGTTCTGGCAAACGCATCACCATGCCTAAGGCGCGTCCACGCGGAATAATGGTCGCTTTGTGAATGGGGTCGGAAGCTTCCAGATTCAAAGCCACGAGCGCATGCCCACCCTCATGATAGGCGGTCAGCTTTTTCTCTTCTTCAGACATCACCATTGAGCGGCGTTCAGCCCCCATCATAACTTTGTCTTTGGCGTCTTCGAACTCTGAATTGCTTACAATTCGCTTATTACGGCGTGCCGCCAATAATGCCGCCTCATTGACCAGATTGGCCAAATCCGCACCAGAAAAACCTGGCGTGCCCCGCGCAATCGTGCGCACATCAACATCAGCACCCAAAGGTACTTTTTTCATATGCACTTTGAGAATTTTTTCGCGACCAATAATATCAGGGTTTGGCACCACCACCTGACGGTCAAAACGACCAGGACGCAATAAAGCAGGGTCCAGCACATCAGGTCGGTTGGTTGCCGCGATAAGGATAATCCCCTCATTGGCTTCAAACCCGTCCATCTCGACCAATAATTGGTTCAAAGTTTGCTCCCGCTCATCATTGCCGCCACCAAGACCAGCGCCACGATGGCGACCAACCGCGTCAATCTCATCAATGAAGATAATACATGGCGCATTTTGTTTGGCCTGCTCGAACATATCGCGCACTCGACTGGCGCCGACACCAACAAACATTTCAACAAAATCAGAACCTGAGATTGAAAAAAACGGCACATTCGCTTCGCCCGCAATCGCCCGTGCCAATAATGTTTTACCTGTGCCAGGAGGGCCAACAAGCAACGCACCTTTAGGGATGCGCCCGCCCAAACGTTGAAAACGGCTTGGGTCTTTCAAAAAGTCCACAATTTCAGTCAAGTCATCTTTGGCTTCATCAATACCAGCCACATCATCAAAAGTGACACGCCCGCTGGCTTCATTCAGTAATTTCGCTTTTGATTTGCCAAATCCCATCGCGCCGCGTCCGCCGCCTTGCATTTGGCGCATAAAAAATACCCATACACCAATCAACAAAAGCATCGGGAACCAGCTAATTAAAACGCCCAAAAGGCTTGGCCCAGTGTCAACAGGCTTAACTGAAATGGACACGCCGCGATCTGTCAGGCGCGAAACCAAATTTGGGTCATTTGGTGGCACATAGCTCGTAAATTGCTGCCCATTGACAGTTGTTCCTGTCACCTTGTCACCATTCATGGTCACACGGGTTACGCTGCCAGCTTCCACTTCAGCCAGAAATTGTGAGAAAGTAATTTCATTTCTTGAAGCCGCACCATCGCCTCCCTGAAACATATTGAACAGGGAAATCAACATTAAACCAACAACAGCCCAAACCAGAAGGTTTCTAAAATTGCTCAAAATATCATCCTCAAATTAAAAGCACGCGCCCCGCACTAAAAATCGTAGTAATGCAAAAGGGTCTATGCATATAAATAGGAACGCATGTCTTAAATTACCAGCCCTGCAAGGCCGATTTATGGTTTATTTTTGAAGTTTTCCAGCCATAAATCAACCGCAATCTCCGGGTGCGACAAAATTTTCGGCACACCGAGCCGTTTACCAGCCTTTTGGCGCGCCGTTTGCGCCCGAATGCACGGTAAGCCATGCAGTATTTTAGCTGGTAATTTCGGCAATTTAACGCCTTTATCCCTTAAATCCTGCGCGCCTTCAGCGCCCAATGGGGTAATTTGCAGATCTGACGCTATTTTTTTTGACAGTTTAACAGAAAACCGCCGGTCCCAAACCGCTGTTTGACCAGCCTCCACAAGCATTGGCGATGGGTCAATGGCGGCTGGCTCACGATAAATGAAGACCTGAGCTTTTTGCGTATCACAAATTAAACCAGCAAGGGTTTGGCGTTTTTGGTGTTTAGCATCGCAAATCGTTTGATAAATCGCTTCAAGGCGGGTGTGTCGGGGGGGATAATCTTGGTGCCAGCTAAAAATCTGGCGTAAAAACCGAATACCGATTTCCTGCGGCAAAGCCTGAAAAGCCTTGCGGTCAAAAGACATTTGCCCATACACCCCCACTTGCACATGTTGGCTTAAAGCCTCCTGCGTCAGCTGGTGTAATACAGCGCGGGCGGGCTGTAAACGGGCAGCTGTTGCCGCTAGTTTTTCAGCAGTTAAGCCTAAATTCTCCAGATAATCGCGATTTTCACGCAACAAGACGCGCTGAAACCGATTGTCCGAATTGCTTGGGTCATGGACTGGTTGAAGGCCCGAAGCCGTTAAGCATTGATGCAAGTCGGTTTGATTGGTTTCCAAAAATGGGCGCAAAATTGGCACATGCCCACCCAAAAGCATTTTATCCAAATAGCTGACCGCTTGCATTGCGGATAACCCATCAACCGATGAGCCGCGAATAAGGCGTTGCAAGAAAGTTTCAGCTTGGTCTTGCAGGTGATGCGCGAGGATTAACCCATCCAGTTTTTGGCGCGCACAATATGCCAGCATTGCTTCATAACGCGCCGCGCGCGCTTTGGCCTGCACATCTCCCTTCGGCTTTTCATCCTGCCGCTGCCAAGCAAGGGTTTTAACTGGCAACCCAAATTGCTTGGCCAATTTCGCCACATAGCGGGCTTCTTTTACCGCTTCTGGGCGCAAATTATGATTAAAAGTAAGAACCGTAAATTTAAGATTTTTCTGCTGTGCTTGACTGGCTAACACCATCATAGACAATGAGTCAGCCCCGCCTGAAACAGCCAGCGCAAAGTGCTGCATTTTGCCCTTTGGTGCAGGACAAAGCGCCTTTAACCGCATGCGCAGCCATCGCGGACCGGGTTTGGCTGTTTGTTTAGACGCAGCCGGCACGTTGGCGCTCAATTTCAGCGCGTTGGATAACGGACTGGTTCGCATCGGGGAATTTAGAAGAAAGCTCTGCAAACGCATCACAGCCAGTTTCTTTCTCCCCCATAATCATCAAAGTCATGCCAAGCTTAAGAAGGCTATCTGGGGCTTTTTGGCTTTTTGAAAAAACCGTATAACCTTCAAGAAACGCACTAGCAGCTGATTTATAATCACGGCGCACATAATATGTTTCGCCGAGCCAATATTGGGCATTACCAGCCAGCTTATGCGCTTTGTGATACTCAAGGAAATAAACAAGTTTTTCTTGCGCTTCCTCATATGCCCCCATGCGCAGTTTTTGCAAAGCTTCATCATAAACACTTAACGGGTCTTGCACGGGCAGCACATCTTCATTGGTGCGTGCCGCCAGCGGGTCATCCTCAACCAGCCGCGCTTCTCCAACCAAAACTGCGGCTTCTGCCTCTTGCGCTTGTTGAATAGGTGCGGTTTTTTGCACTTTTATCGTACCAAGCACTTGAGGTTCGCTTGTTGTCTGGGCATCGGCTGAAGCCTGCGCGTAAGAAGTTGCGTTTTTGCGGGTTGCCAGCTCTAACTCCTGAAATCGGAATTCAGTATCTGCTGCAATTTGTTCAAATCGTTCGCCTAATTTTGTCAGACGAAAAGAAACATCTTCAATCTGGCCATTTAGGGTGCGCATGACTTCCTCAATTTGCCCAAGCCTTAGGCGCAAATCGGCAATACCAGCCTGGTCCAGCGCACCAGAATTTGCCCCAGAGTTAAGATTTTTATTTTCCGCCATATCGAGCAATCGGCTCTCAATTTCACTGAGGCGTTGCAACAGCTCTTGCTGGTTTTGATCTTGCTGAAGCGGCAGCGCATTGCCCAATGGCAGGCTTTCCAACCGTCGATTGATAAAGCCCAAAGCCTCCTCAATGGCCGACATTTTCGCGTCAAGCTGAGTTGTCATCTCCAACAGCTCTGTCTGACTTTCACCAGCGGCTGCAGCGGCCAAATCAATATCAGCAAGCGGGTTTTGTAATGCTTCAGCTATTGGGTCAGTCTCTAAATTTTCATCTTGATAAGCAGGACTTAAAGGAAAAAACTGCTCATCTTCCTGCGCTTTCGCAATTTGTGAACCACTCACGGTAACAGCCAAGAGCATAACCAGGCACGCTTTGTTCACGAGACAGTTATTTTCAAAAAAATTCTTAACCAGACGCTTCATCATTCAGCCTTTCTTAAAAGCCTTTCATATATATCACACACATAATAGCGAAAAAGGGCAGATATGTGGCAAAACTTCTTTAAACTGCATTTATCTTGTTGAGCGTTAGATACAAAAAAGGCGCATCCGAAGATACGCCTTTTATTGTTATCATGTTAAAACTACCGAATAACAGAAACTGTCCGGCGGTTTTTTGACCAGCAGCTTTCATTTGCACAAAGCGAAACTGGACGCTCTTTACCATATGAAACCGTTGAAAGTCTTGACGGGTCAACACCCAAGCTTACCATGAAATCTTTCACCGCACTGGCTCGGCGCGCTCCAAGCCCAAGATTGTAATCTCGCGTTCCGCGCTCATCTGCATGACCTTCAATAACAAGGTCTACACTGTTAGAACGCAGCCATTGTGCTTGCTTGCTTAATGTATCGCGGGCTGATGCTGTCAGAACTGAGCTGTCTGTTTCAAAAAATACACGATCTCCAACATTGCGAACAAGTTCTCGAACCGTACCTTCTTTCGAAGAAACATTACTATAGACTGAATCACCGTCTGTTGCACATGCCGCTAGCGCAAAAGACATCATAACCATTGCGGCCAGTTTTGTGATTGATTTATGAACCATGTTAGCTCCTCAAAGCATTTCGCTTCTATTTTAAAATATCCCTTGTTTTTCTAACAAATTTTCTCACAGATGCAAATAGTATAATTACCTTATTAGGGGTGACCAGGCTGGATCTGATGAAAATCCGGGTGTTTTAAGAGGTCGTTCATTGCGACCAGTCACATCAACCGTCCATAATGACGGCCCACCGGAAGCCCCTTTACTCTCCCTGAAGAAAATCAGCACCCGACCATTGGGCGACCAGGCAGGGCCCTCATTATGATACCCTTCTGTCAATATCCGCTCGCCAGACCCATCAGGGCGCATCACGCCAATCAAAAAACGGCCTTTATACTGTTTGGTAAAGGCAATCAAGTCACCGCGAGGCGACCAGACAGGCGTCGCATAACGCCCTTGTCCAAAACTAATACGCTGAATATTAGTACCATCTGCATCCATGACATAAAGTTGTTGGCGACCCGCGCGGTCACTTTCAAAAACCACCTGACTACCGTCTGGGGCATAGCAAGGAGCCGTATCAATGGCTAATGATGTGGTTAAGCGTTTCATCACCCGCGTGCGCAAATCCAATGTATAAATATTCGAATTCCCGTTGCGCTCAAGGCTCATAATAATTTTTTTGCCATCGGGCGAAAATCTAGGCGCGAAAGTCATGCCCGGAAAGTCACCGACAATTTCTTGCTGTCCAGTTTCAATGTTCAGCAAATAGACACGCGGTCGCCCTTGCGCGTAAGACAAGTAAGTAATTTCTTGCGAGGTTGGGCTAAAGCGCGGGGTCAGTGCGAGTGTTTTCCCACTGGTGATTAAACGTGGGTTATATCCATCTTGGTCCATAATCGCCAAGCGTTTGACGCGATTATTTTTGGGGCCCGTTTCATCAACATAAACAATCCGCGAATAAAAATACCCGCTTTCCCCAGTCAAACGCTCATAAATGGCATCTGAAATGAGATGCCCAACATCGCGCCAGTTTTCTGGGGTTGTCGAATATTGCCAGCCCGCCATGCGCTCTTGGGCAAACACATCCCATAAACGAAAACTCACATTGAGCGACCCATCAGCTTGCAGCTTAGCTTCCCCAGTGACAAGGGCTTGCGCATTGATAATGCGCCAATCGCCAAATCTTGGTAGCGCATTGGCTTTCAAATTTGTTTGAATGAAACTTTTACGGTCAATGGCTCGAAACAAGCCTGAGCGCTCAAGGTTTCCTTGCACCAGTTGCGCCAAATCCTGCCCAACTTCAGAAGACGAACCCTGCGTGCCCTGAAATGGCATTATGGCGATAAAGAGCGGGTCTACATTACCTTGCGTAATGTCAATGCGCAAAGCTGCTTGTGCCGGCCAATAGCTCAATAACACCAACCCAAAAGCGATTAAAACCCGCGATGCAAATAACCGATATGGTTTATATTGCTTCATTTTTTGCCCTTTCCTTTTCGTATCATAAGCCATCACAACCTCCTAACCACCGAACATTTTTTTCGGGTCAAAATTGAGTTCCATTTTTTGCCAACTGCGATATTTATCAGCCGGCATTTGAAAAGGCTGACATCGCCTAATGGCGCGTAATACGCTTTCTGCCGCCGCGCGAAAATACGGGTCGCCAATGCGGCCCTTATTCACAACAAATGGACCAGAAGCAAGACTGCCATCTTGATTCAAACCCAAACTCACACGAACCGCCAAATCATCAGCATTTGCAGCACCTGCTGGCACCGTCCAACATTGTTTCATTTGCGCCCGAAACGCATCAATCTCACTCAAACTGAGTTTCTCATATTCTGAAATTGGTTTTTCAACAACAGGCGGGGTGACCTCATCTGGTGTTTTATCGAGCAAGGCCTGTACCGCCGCTGTGTCTAAAAACGACTTGGTTGGTTTTTCTGCAATCGCTTCAGCTTGTGACGGGCTTATCGTTGTGGGTGGGCGGCTCACAGGGCGTCTTTCTGGACGGGGCATGGGGCGAGGTGATGCGACTAAATTCACAAACTCTTCCACTGTTTCTTTTTTTGTCGGCGGCTTCTTCTCCGTCTCAAGCACAGGCATGGCATCTGCTGCTGGGGGGGTCGCTGATGCGGCAGGCGGCGCAGAGGCTGGTTTTTCTAGCGGCTTTTCTTTTGGTAAAGGCTTTGGCGGTTGGGGTTTATTATCAGGCACTTCCTGCTTTTCTGGCTCAACCTGGCTTTCTTTAATAAGTTGCGTGAACTCTTCAATTGAAATTAACTCAACAGGCAAAGCATTATCGGGAATTAAAAATTCATCAGGACCAGGCAAGTAAATCAGCCCTGCCAGAATGATCATCGCATGAAGACCAAACGAAAATCCAAGCTCTTTCTGGATATTGCCTGCTTGCATTAGCGTCTTGTTTCCTGTGATTGATTATCTGCTGTGCCTGTTTGTGGCATCTCGGTTACCAATGCCACACGGGCAAAGCCTGCGCGATTTATCCGGGCCATAATATCCGCAACCCGACCATAGGCAACTTGCTCATCACCACGCACATAAATCCGCTGGTCATAGCCCTCCCCCATAATGGCGCGCAAACGCGGTATCAGCTCATCAGCTGAAATAAGAGTGTCTTGCACAAAGACCTGACCATCTGCCTGAATGGTAATCGCCAAAGGCTCATCATCACCGCTCAGGCTCTCTGCGCCAGCCTGTGGCAAATTAACTGGCACGCCAACTGTCAATAAGGGCGCGGCAACCATAAACACAATCAGTAAAACCAACATCACATCAACCATTGGCGTAACATTAATTTCGCTCATTGGCCGATGATGGCGACGCGAACCACGCGCGCTGCGCCCTGAGGGTTGTTGTAATCCGCCTGCCATTAGTTATCCTGCAAATCTATTTGACGTGAAAAAAGGCTGGACATTTCATCAGCAAACACATCAAGCCTGCTGGCATAGCCAGACAAATCATTAGTGAATTTATTATAAGCAATCACTGCTGGTATTGCAGCCAAAAGACCCAGACCAGTAGCAAATAACGCCTCCGCAATGCCGGGCGCAACAACGGCTAAATTCGTATCCCGACTTAACGCAATTGCCTGAAAACTATTCATAATTCCCCAAACTGTGCCAAACAAACCCACAAAAGGCGCAACCGCACCAACAGTCGCCAAGAACAACATACGTTTTTCTAATTGCGCCATCTCGCGCGCTATCGATACTGTTAACATGCGGTCAATGCGCTGCTGAAGACCGCGCATTTGCGATAGGGGTTTATCTTCTTGCTCCGAGCGCAGCCATTCGCGCATGCCCGCATGAAACACCCGCGCCATTGGATGGTCAGCCTGCGCCGCGCTCTTTCGGTAAAGGTTTTGCAGACTATCGCCAGACCAGAACAAATCTTCAAAAGCGTCAGCGCGGGCAAATATATTTTTGACCAGCATAATTTTTTCAAAAATAATGGCCCAAGACCAAATGGACGCGACAATCAGGCCAATCATCACCAATTTAACCACTAAATCAGCACGCAAAAACAGCGCCCATAAAGAAAAATCGTGTTGCGCCAATGTTTGCGCTTGTTCAGCAATCACGCTCCCGCTTACCGGATCCATGAAACATCTCCCATGCGAAAATGGCCGCAAAAGCCATTTTTGTTAACTCATTCAGAATTAACCAGCCAAATGTGACAAAACTGAGACCTAAATGTGATCTTTTTGCACAAGATGCGGGGTTATTTTTTCCATAAATTCAGCAGATAAACGCGCTGGTTTACCGGTTTTTGTGACACTGGCCGCTATCACATCGGCCTGCCATAACAAAGTCTCATCACAATATATTTTTTGATGCACAAAAAACCGCGCGCCTTTGATTTGTGTATAGGCCGTGCGAATGGTCAAAATATCACCAATCCGAGCGGGCGCCTTAAAGTCAATATCCATGTGCGTTACCACAAAAACCAAAGCAGGTTTTGCCGCCAACATATGCTGATGGTCTATGCCGCAATGATGCAAAAACTCAGACCGCCCTCGCTCGGCAAAGCGTAAATAATTAGCATGATAGACAAAGCCTGAGAAATCTGTGTCTTCATAATAAATTCGAACATCAAGCTCATGCACGCCATTTGCGAAACGACCCATCATGTTTTGGGTTCCGATGCTTCAGAAAACAAATCATCATGCGTCATTTGTGGGTCAAACCCGTCAGGCGTGGCCAGCCCCAAATGCGCAAAAGCGGCGGGCATCAAGACCCGACCACGCGGTGTACGCGCAACAAAACCAAGCTGAATCAAAAATGGCTCAACAATATCCTCCAACGCATCGCGCGGCTCACTTAAAGCGGCGGCGATGGTATCAATCCCAACAGGGCCTCCCGCAAATTTTTCTGCCACACAGGATAAATAACGATGATCCAGACCATCTAAACCTTTTTGGTCAACATCCAATCGCCCTAATGCCTTATCAGCAATTTGGTCATCTACTTCAGTCACATCCGCAACTTCCGCAAAGTCGCGCACGCGGCGCAATAAACGCCCTGCAACACGCGGGGTGCCGCGCGACCTGCGGGCAATTTCAAGCGCGCCTGCTTGGGTCAAATTCAGCTGCATCAAAGCTGCATTGCGCTGAACAATTTCTTCCAGCTCCGCCTCTTCATAAAAATTCAAATAAACAGGAATACCAAACCGGTCACGCAAAGGCGTTGTCAATAAACCCGCCCGCGTGGTTGCACCAATCAAGGTAAAGGGCGGCAAATCAATTTTGACAGACCGCGCAGCTGGCCCTTCCCCAATAATCAAATCCAGCTCATAATCTTCCATAGCTGGATATAGAACTTCTTCAACGGCGGGGCTCAATCGATGAATTTCATCAATGAACAAAACATCACGCGGCTCCAGATTGGTCAGCAAAGCCGCTAAATCACCCGCTTTTGTAATCACTGGACCAGAAGTTGAACGAAACCCGACCCCAAGCTCACGCGCCACAATTTGGGCAAGCGTGGTTTTGCCAAGCCCTGGCGGACCTGCGAGCAAAACATGGTCCATCGCATCGCCACGTTTTTGCGCCGCCTTTATAAAAACAGAGAGATTTTCCCGACCTTTTTTCTGGCCAATAAAACCGTCTAAATGTTTGGGGCGCAAAGCAACATCTTTTTCATCATGCTCATCTGCCTGCAATTGGCCATCAATTAACCGGTCTGTATCTTGTTCTGAAACCATTGCTCGCCCTTACTTTCCAAGCTCTTTTAAAGCCATGCGGATGAGTTGAGCTGATGTTAATGCCTTACGGTCATCATCAGTTTGCGCCATAGCTTGCATCACAGCTTGATGCGCCTGCGCGCGTGCATAGCCAAGATTTTCCAATGCTGATAAAGCATCAGCCACGGCCGAGGGAACCGGCGCCTCACCCTTATTTGTCGCCTGTGTTCCCGCAACCTGAAACATCGCTTCAGGCACTTTGTCTTTTAGCTCCTGCACAATGCGTTGCGCTACTTTTGGACCAACACCCGGTGCGCGCGACACCATCGCTTTATCTTGCGCAGCAACCGCCTGCGTCAGCTCGTTTGCCGATAGCACACCCTGAATGGCAAGCGCCACTTTCGCCCCCACGCCTTGCACACTCATTAACAGCTTAAACCAACTGCGCTCATGCTCATCAGCAAAACCAAACAAGCGAAACTGGTCCTCGCGCACATAGGTTTCAATTGCCAATGTCACTGGCTCGCCAATCGCGGGTAAATTGGCCAGCACACGGCTAGAAACTTCCACCACATACCCAACGCCATTGACATCAATCAGCAGCCAATTGTCGCCCTTATCATCAATAATGCCTTTGAGCCGGCCAATCATGATGCACGCTCCTGCTGTTTTTTCAAAGCCGCCTCAACCCGCTTTTGCTGTCCAGCCATATGCGCATGCGCAATCGCAACCGCCAAAGCATCGGTTGCATGCTCGCTATCAGGCTTGGCTTGCGGCAATAGCAGCTGCATCATAGTTTGCATTTGTTGTTTATCGGCATGACCTGCCCCCGCCACTGTTTTTTTAATCATATTGGGTGCATATTCGCTAATCGGGATGTGACGGCGCGCTGGCACCAGCAAGCATATTGCCCGCGCCTGCCCGAGTTTTAAAGAAGCCGCGCCATCGCGATTCACAAAAGTATTTTCAACCGCAACCGCATGTGGATTATATGTCGTCAGGATATTTTCCAGTCCCGCCTCAAGTTCAACCAATCTATGCGCTAACGAAGCTTTCGAACTCGTCGCAATCGTGCCATTCGCAATATGGGTCAGGCGATTGTTTTGCGCCTCTATCAGCCCCCAGCCCATAAAGCGCAATCCTGGATCTAATCCTAATAATCTTTGGGTTGACCCCATAAATCGCTACCCTTCATCAAATATTTCTTAAGCCGAGAGTTTTTCCATCACCTCTTCAGAAATATCAAAATTGGCATAAACATTTTGCACATCATCAATATCATCTAGGGCTTCCATCAGCTTGAGAACTTTTTCTGCCGCGTCTTCTTCTACGGCAATATCATTTTGTGGCCGCCACACAATCCCAGCCGATGGTGGGGGGCCAAGCTTTTCTTCGAGGCTAGCGACAACCTGATGCAAATCTTCCATTGCACAAATAATCTCATGCCCATCTTCAGAGCTTGACACATCTTCAGCGCCAGCCTCAATTGCCGCCTCAAACACACTGTCAGCATCTGCCGCTTCTGGTGGATAGGCAATCGCGCCACAGCGGTCAAACATGAAGGACACCGAGCCTGTTTCGCCCATATTGCCCCCATTTTTTGAAAAAGTAGCACGCACATCGCCGGCCGTGCGATTGCGGTTATCTGTCAGCGTTTCGACAATAATGCCAATGCCACCGGGGCCAAACCCCTCATAGCGTACCTCTTCAAAATTATCGCCGCCCGCATCTGCACTTTTTTTAATGGCCCGCTCAATATTATCCTTAGGCATATTTTGCGCCCGCGCAGCAGCGATCGCCGTGCGCAATCGCGGGTTGGCGTCCGGGTCAGGCAATCCCATTTTCGCAGCAATGGTAATTTCTTTTGAAAGGCGCGAGAAAATTTTTGCGCGCTTTTTGTCCTGCGCGCCCTTGCGATGTTTAATATTGGCAAATTTTGAATGTCCGGCCATCGAACAATGTCTCCAGAATCAATGTTTCAGTTTTTTCATTACCAGCATCTTACAACCTGACTCACGGGCTTGCCAGTCAGATTTCATGAAAAAGCGGGTTTAATGGGTTGATGCTAGACGCCCGCCCTGTCTAACAGGCGTAATAGATTGCGCTAGGCCCGTTTTTGGGTCGATAGAGACCAACACGCCACAAATGGTTGAGCGCCCCGAAGCAGGCGTGAAACGGCCACGTCTCAATTTGGTGGTAAAGCGATATAAAGGCTCATCAATTTCCATGCCGATGACACTATTATAATCCCCACACATGCCCAAATCGGTTTGATAAGCCGTTCCATTTGGCAAAATTTGCGCATCTGCTGTTGGCACATGAGTATGGCTGCCGACAACCAAACTCGCGCGCCCATCACAAAAATGGCCAATGCCCATTTTTTCAGAACTCGCCTCACCATGTACTTCCACAATAATTGCATCAGCATTTTGCCCTAATTCACAAGCAGCTAATTGCTCTTCAATATGCGTAAACGGATCTTCCAAAGTTTCCATGAATAATTGTCCCATGACGGTGACAATTAGGATTTGATGCCCTTGCGGCGTTTGAAACAGGCCCACACCCTTGCCTGGCGTCCCTTTGGGATAATTGAGCGGACGCAATAAACGCGGCTCACGCTCGATATGAGAGAGAGTTTCGCGTTGGTCAAAAGCATGATTGCCGAGCGTAATCACATCTACGCCAGCGTCAAACAGCGCCTCTGTAATGGCTTCGGTAATGCCAAAACCGCCTGCGGCATTCTCGCCATTCACAATCACAAAATCGGCGCCAAGTTTTTGCCGCAAATCAGGTAAGTCAGCCATGATATCTTCACGCGCGCGGCGGCCAACAATATCACCCAAAAATAAAATATTCACCTTATCCAACCCTTCTAAGGCTCATGGCCAATTATGACGCATCAAAAACAAAAACCTGCTCTGCTGTGATTACAGCATTTAACGCTTCATCATGAGGGGCGCAAGGCAAACTGTCAAAAAACTGACACGAATAGGCGAGGCCAATGGCTTGAATATTTTTTTTCTGGCGCAAATCAGCCAAACATCGGTCATAATGCCCACCGCCGCGTCCAAGCCGCACACCCTGTGCGTCAAATCCTAATAAGGGCAAAAGCACAATATCTGGCTCAATTTCTTGTGCGCTTGGCAATGGCTCAGACATACCAAACCCGCCTTTGCATAATGCATCACCAATGTGATAGTGCCTAAATCTCATATTTGCCGCATTTGGCCCCATCACAGGCAAACAAATTTTATGCCCCAATGATGACAGGTGTTGCAATAATGGCATGGGGTTGATTTCACTACCAGCAGGCGCATAGCCACTTATAATTTTATCAGGAGAATAATCCGTAATGGACGACGCATAATCAGCCCAATACCCGCTTAGTTTTTGCGCATCCTCCTCACCATATTGCCGATGATGGGCTTTGCGCCGCTTCAGCGCCTGCTCTCTGATGTGTTTTTTTTCTTCATCCAGGTTTTGCATACTCAGCCAATAGCTCGAACACGGTAAAGGAAAAGTGGAACTGTCTCGGTGCCAAGCCTGATCCCCGGTGACCTACTGGTGTAGGTGGGCGCCGTGTGCAAAAGACCACGATCTAACGCAGTGACAGCTCCCTATAGGATCGTAAGGTCCCGAGCGTAATATCGACCCAGCCATCCGGACAGTCCCTATCCTTGTCATACGCCCTTCAACCCTTTTTAGCAAGCCGCACTGATAGCTAAAAAGCGCCCCTTAATCCGGCACAATGTCAGAAATTTCAGTCGGCCATTCATAGGTTTGACTAAGCGGCATATCAAAACTGCGCTCAATAATATACTGACACACCTGCTCAACACTGTGTATCGCATGAATTTTATCATGTCCGGCCTGCGCCACTTTTTGACGCAAATCATCATGCGCCAAATAATATTCCAGCTTTTCTGCCAGTTCTTCTAATGATGAAAAAAACAAAGCCTCATCATTGGTAAAAAAATGTTCAAGGCCGCTTGCCCGATCCAATACCGTCAACAGACCATTGCCCATATAATGTGCCAGACGGTCCGATGTATAAAGATAGTGGTCTTCAAAACGGCTGAAATTTAAGCCAATGCGCGACCGCGCCATTTCAGCGAAATATCGCATACCCCATATTGATGGCACACCACCAAAGCCAAAATAATTATAATTCGCACGCGGAACCCAGCGCGCCAATTCAAGCGCTTTATCTACCCGTTCTGGTGAGCCTTTATATGACCCCACTGAGAAAAACACATCATGGGTCTGGTTGGTTTTGGTAAAAATATTCTCATTTTCAACACGCTTATCAACCGCATTGGGAATGAAATAAAGATTGGGCACCTGCTCTTGCAACTCTGCAAAAGCCTGACCAGCTGTTGTCACAAAACTCATATCAACTGCTTTGTGATATGCAGCAACACGTTGCCGATTTCTTCGGCTATCGAGCGGATCAAGAAAAATATTGGCAATGCGCGTATTGGGCAGTGACTTGCGAATTTCTTCTAAGGTTTGCACGGTAATCAAATCTGCGAAATTGAGAACGATAAAATCTGGCTGAAAATTTATACAACATGAAATAAAGGACTCATTTACGCGTCTTTTACCTAGCGACCGAGAGGGAATAATATTTGTTACCCGCGCCATCATGCGGTCATCAAAATTATAAACATTGTGACCATTAGAAATAAAACCATTGGTCAGTTTGCGGCACATGACATAAAACAGTTGCGCTTGGCGAGCGTAATAAAAATTGCCAACATTGAGAACACGCATAAACTTTATGATGCCTCCACATCGGCGGGGCCAGCGGTGGTGTTTATTTCTTGTGTAAGCGCTTGAACCTGCTCAGTAGCTTTTGTCAAACCTGAAATAACAAGCTTTTCCAAATCCTGAACCCGTGTGTCTATTTCTGCTTTCGTTTGTTTGGAAGCTTCAATCTGCTGCTGCACTTCATTAAGTTGTTTTTGTAGCTCTTTGATTTCGTCAATCATGGTTAAGCCAGCCAAAACAAGCAGCCTTGAATCACCTGCTTCGCCAGCCGATTTTTTAATATCACTAATACGTGCAGCCAGCTCTTCAGCCAGACGAGAAACGCGATGCTCATCTCCATCCGCACAAGCAATTTGGAATGGCCGATTATTGATTGATATATTTAGTTCACCCATTAGCGCCCTCCAAAGCATTTTGAATATCGTCCAAAATCGCTTCAACTTGCTGTTCAGCTTTTTGATGCAAGGCATTTTGCTGTTGCACTTGTTTTTTCAAAGCAGACACTTCCGCACGCAAATGAGCGCAATCATTATTTAGGCTATCTATCTCAGTTTTATAGGCCTCGATTTGTGCATCCGCCATTGCTGTTTGCTGGCTCTTTGTTTCTTGAACATGGCGTTGAAGCCCCTCAAGTGCTTCCATAAATCTTTCAAAAGCCGTGTCTAATTGCGACATGAAACCGATTCTCCTTTTCCATAAGCATAGGGGTGAGACAGTTTTAACGTCAACTGAATAGCTAACCATAAACAAATTCTATGTTGATAAATAATTTCGTCCACAATTAAAAATTTCAATAAAATCAATGACTCCAACTTCACAAAGAAAGAAAACATTTGACAGTTGAGCCTCAGGCCAATAATCCACCATTGACTCTGAGTATAAGGGTATTCATTCTGACGCTGTTTAAAAAAACACTGTTGGAATAAGTGTAAAAGTTAAGCCGGTTTCGGCGAGGGATAAGGATTATGTCATCTAGCGAGAAGCTAAATGAGGATACGCGTTTAACAGCTATGTCAAATGCAATCCGCGCGCTTTCAATGGATGCGGTACAGGCAGCAAATTCAGGTCATCCTGGCCTACCACTTGGCGCCGCCGATATCGCGACTGTATTATTTTCAAAATTTTTAAAAATTGATCCGCGCTGCCCAGATTGGGCAGACCGTGACCGCTTTGTGCTTTCTGCGGGTCATGGGTCGATGCTCATCTATGCATTACACTACCTCATGGGCTATGAGGATATGACCATTGAGGAAATTAAAAATTTCCGTCAGCTTGGCGCGCGCACTGCAGGCCATCCTGAATATGGCCATGCTGCTGGCATTGAAACCACTACTGGCCCGCTTGGTCAGGGCATTTCCACAGCAGTGGGTATGGCTTTGGCAGAGCGCATGCTCAATACCCGATTTGGCGATGAGTTGGTAGATCATTTCACCTATGTACTCGCTTCTGACGGCGACTTAATGGAAGGCATAAGCCATGAAGCCATCAGTATTGCAGGGCATTTGAAACTATCCCGCCTTATTGTGCTTTATGATGATAATGACATTTCGATTGACGGCCCGCTTGATTTGGCAGAAAGCGGCGATGCGCTGAAACGTTTTGAGGCGGCTGGCTGGGATGCCGTCCGAATTGATGGACATGACCACAATGCGATTGAGGCTGCCATTGAACAGGCCAAACAATCTGATAAGCCAAGCCTGATTGCCTGCAAAACAGTCATCGGCTATGGCGCGCCGAACAAGCAAGGCACATCTGGCTCGCATGGTGCGCCGCTTGGAGAAGAAGAAATTGCCTTAACCCGCGAAGCTCTGGGATGGGAAGCGGGTCCGTTTGAGATACCATCAGATATTCTTGATGCTTGGCGCATGGTCGGTCTTTCACACACATCTGAACGCAAAGCCTGGCAAGAGCGTCTGGACGCGCAGGATACAAGCGTGAAAAACCGCTTTAATCGTCTGATGGCTAATCAGCTGCCAAAAGCTTATGAGGCCGCCGCACAAGATTATAAAAAACACCTCGCAGTAGAGCAGCCAAAATGGGCAACCCGAAAATCATCAGAAGAAGCATTAAAGGCGCTTGTGCCAGCTGTGCCAGAAATGATTGGCGGCTCGGCAGACCTAACAGGTTCCAACAACACACGCACCCCCGAACAAGCGGCTGTTGCGGCTGATAATTTTGCGGGTAGTTTTATTCATTGGGGAATTCGGGAACATGGCATGGCGGCGGCAATGAATGGTATGGCGCTGCATGGTGGGTTCATTCCTTATTCTGGCACATTTTTGGTGTTTTCAGATTATTTGCGGCCCGCCCTCAGACTTGCCGCCCTAATGGGCCAGCAAGTCATTCATGTCCTCACGCATGACTCGATTGGTCTTGGTGAAGATGGCCCCACGCACCAACCCGTTGAACATCTGGCCGCGCTGCGCGCAATACCAAATGTTTTAACTTTTCGCCCAGCTGATGCGATGGAAACATTAGAATGCTGGCAGCTAGCGTTAGAGCATAAAACCACACCAAGCGCCCTCGCTCTCACCCGGCAGGGTTTGCCAGCGCTTCGCGATAGTTATTGCGAAAAAAACATGTGTGCCAAAGGGGCTTATGAAATTTCGTCAAGCTCAGGAAAAGCGGGACAAGCTGATGTGACCTTATTGGCAACTGGTTCAGAGGTTCACCTTGCCATTGAAGCTGCGCAAGAGCTTGAAGCAGACGGTATTTCCTGCCGTGTGATTTCAATGCCATGTTTTGAGTTATTTGACCAGCAAGAGGATAGTTTTATTGCGGATATATTGGGCGACAGTCCGGTCAGAATCGCGATAGAAGCCGCAATAAGACAGGGCTGGGATAAATATTTACGCGAAGGCGATGTCTTTATCGGCATGCATGGATTTGGTGCCAGCGCACCAGCAAATCTATTGTTTGACCATTTTGGTATTACCAAAGAGGCAATTGTAAAGGCAGCAAAAGATAAACTGGCATAAACCAAACCCCATCAATGCTGATAAATTTTGAATAATATTTTGATGAAAGCAAAAACCAAGAGGAAATAAATGGTTACACGTGTTGCACTCACTGGCTTTGGGCGGATTGGCCGCCTAACTTTGAGAGGTATTGTCGAAGCAAAACGCAAAGATATTAAAATTGTTGCGCTTAATGCGAGTGGCAGCATTGATACTGCCGCGCATCTTTTACAATATGACACGGTACATGGGCTTTATCAGGGTAAAATTAAAACCACAAAATCGACAATGGATATTGGCACTGGCCCGTTCAAGGTTTTCACGGAGCGTGACCCGTCTAAACTACCTTGGGGCGATTTAGGGGTTGATGTCGTGCTTGAATGCACAGGCGCGTTTAACTCAAAAGAAGCCAGCATGGCGCATATTGAAGCTGGCGCAAAAAAAGTTTTAATCTCTGCACCGGCAACCAATGTTGATAACACCATTGTTTATGGGGTGAACCACAAATCCCTGCGCAAATCTCATAAGATTGTTTCAAATGCCTCTTGCACCACAAATGCCCTTGCGCCATTGGCTATGGTGCTTGATGAACATTGTGGCATCAAAAGCGGTTATATGACCACCATTCACGCATATACAGGTGATCAACGGTTAGTGGATAATCGCCATAATGATATCCGTCGGGCGCGCGGGGCCGCGCAATCTATGATACCAACCTCAACAGGCGCGGCCAAAGCGCTTGGTCTTGTTATACCGAAACTGGCGGGCAAACTTGAAGGTACCGCCATACGTGTGCCAACACCAAATGTTTCCTTAGTTGATCTGGTCTTCACTCCGCAGAAAAAAACCAGCCCAGAAGCCATTCATGACGCCATGAAAAAAGCCAGTCGTGGGAAGCTAAAAGGCATTCTTGGCTATGAGGAAAAGCCACTCGTTTCAACTGACTTTAATCACCAGCCTTTTTCTTGCATTTTCGATGCAACTGGCACACAGATTGTTGGTAATAATCTCATTCGCGTGATGGGATGGTATGATAATGAATGGGGCTTTTCATTGCGCATGGCCGATACTGCTGTTGCTATGCATAAAACTGGTTAATTAATATGCCAACCACCCAAACACTTGAACAGTTAATATCACGTCCTGATATTCGCGGCCTTCAGGTGCTTATACGTGCCGATTTGAATGTGCCGCTCACCCCTGAAGGCACAATTCGGGACACCACACGCATTGACCGTTTATTGCCGAGCTTTAAAGCGCTGATGGGAGCGGGTGCCAAAATCGGCATTTTATCCCATTTTGGTCGTCCAAAAGGAACACACAACCCAGCTATGAGCTTGCAACCCATTTCGCAAGCTCTTGCAAATCTTTTGGGGGAACCGGTAGCATTTGCGCAAGATTGCATCGGCCCTGCAGCGCAGGAAAGCATGGCGGCGCTTGAGAACGGTAAGGTTTTGGTTTTTGAAAACACGCGTTTTCACGCTGGCGAAGAAGCTAACGACCCAGAATTTGCCGCTCAATTAGCTGAAAATGGCGCAGCCTATGTTAATGATGCTTTTTCAACCGCCCATCGTGCGCATGCCTCAACCGAGGCGCTTGCCCATCTCATGCCAGCCTATGCTGGCCTATCCATGCAAGCGGAGCTGGATGCTATTTCTATTGCTCTTGAAAATCCTTCCCGTCCGTTGATGGCGGTGGTGGGCGGCGCAAAAATTTCAACCAAGATTATGCTTTTATCCAACCTTGTCGAGAAAGTTGATAAGCTGGTGATTGGCGGCGGCATGGCCAATACATTTTTAGCCGCGCAGGGCATCGAGATTGGGCGTTCTTTATGTGAAGACACAATGCTTGATACCTCTAAAGATATTATGGCAAAAGCCGCGCAAACCAAGTGCCAAATTATCCTGCCAAAAGATGTGGTCATGGCTGCGGAATTTGGACCTTGCGATAATCCTATCATTCAAGATATTCATCATATTCCGCAAGACATGATGATTTTAGATGCCGGCCCAAAAACAGTTGAAGATATCAAACACCACATGGAAGCGTGTCAAACACTGGTGTGGAACGGGCCTTTGGGGGCGTTTGAACTGACACCATTTGACAATGGCACAAATCTAGCCTCACAATATGCAGCATTCTTGACGCAAAACGACAAGCTGACAAGCATTGCAGGCGGCGGGGATACTGTTGCCGCCCTTAATCATTCTGGCGCAGCTGGTCATTTCAGCTATATATCGACGGCGGGTGGGGCGTTTTTAGAATGGCTAGAAGGCAAAACATTGCCAGGCGTTAAAGCGCTTGAAATGGCAGCCCAAAGATGAATATGGAATAAGAGGACAAGCGAATGGACAAGCAAAGTTTAGAACAAATCGCCCAAGCAATGGTCGCAGATGGAAAAGGGCTATTAGCAGCTGATGAAAGCACCGGCACAATTAAAAAACGATTTGATAGCATCCAACATGAGTCCAGTTTTGAGTCACGGCGCGATTATCGAGAAATGTTGTTTCGCACCCAAGAGGCAATGGAGAACCATATTTCAGGTGTGATTTTATATGATGAAACCATTCGTCAAGATGCAGCCGATGGCACACCCTTAACCGACATCATCACCGCTGCAGGGTCAATTCCTGGCATCAAAGTCGATACAGGCGCAAAAGATTTAGCCGGCCATGCGGGTGAAATGGTCACTGAAGGGCTTGATGGCTTGCGGGACCGTTTGCGCGAATATTATGAACTCGGCGCACGGTTTGCTAAATGGCGCGCGGTTATCAATATTGCTGATACTTTACCAAGTCGTGCGTGCTTGAGCGCCAACACGCATGCGCTGGCGCGCTATGCGGCTTTGTGCCAAGAAAATAATATTGTGCCGATTGTTGAGCCAGAAGTCATTATGGACGGTCAGCACAGTCAGGCACGCTGTTTGGAGGTCACATCAGCCACGCTTAAACAGCTTTATGAGCAGCTCGATGAACAAAATGTGCATCTTGAAGGCACGATTTTAAAACCCAATATGATTGTTTCTGGCACGCAACATGCCGAACAAGCTGGTATTGAGCAGGTAGCAGAGGCAACATTGGCCTGTTTCCGTGAGAATGTACCAGAAGCTGTTCCAGGCATTGTATTTTTATCGGGCGGACAATCCGATATTGACGCCACCGCGCATCTGGACGCGATGAATAAAATCGGAGGCTTTTCTTGGAAACTCAGCTTTTCCTATGGCCGCGCTCTGCAAGCCGCACCTTTAAAAACATGGGGTGGCAAACCAGAAAACATCGCCGCCGCGCAAGCAGCTTTCAACCATCGCGCCAAAATGAACGGCCTCGCCGCGCTTGGGCAATGGGAGGCTTCCTTAGAAGCTTAATGGCTCTTTTGCGCCGCCAATAAAAATTCGCGATTACCTTTCGGACCCAGCACGGGGCTTGGCGTGATGCCGACCACCTGCCAGCCAGACTGGCTTTGAACAAATGCCTCGATGCGCTGGCATGTGTCATGATGCAACGTTTCATCTTTCACCACGCCTGCCTTACCTAGCTTTTCTTTGCCGACCTCGAATTGTGGTTTAATCAAAGCAATCATCCAACAGCCCGCCCCTGCCAATGCCATCGCAGCTGGCAACGCCAATGTGAGCGAGATAAAACTCACATCGCAAACCAAAGCCGATATGGCATAATCTGGCGGCAAATCTTGTGCGGTCAAATAGCGCGCGTTGCATTTATCTTTTTGGGTCACATGCGGGTCAGCAGCTAAGCGGGCATCAAGCTGTCCATGCCCAACATCAAGCGCCACCACATGCGCCGCACCTGCTTGCAACAAAACATCGGTAAAGCCACCTGTAGATGCGCCCAAATCAAGCGCATGGCGCCCTTTTGCCGAAAACCCAAAATGCGCCAAACCATGCGCGAGCTTCACGCCACCGCGTGAGACATAAGGGTGGGCAGGCTGATGGGTAATCACATCTGAGGCCTTGCATTTATAGGCCGGCTTGAGAACGCGCTTCCCGTTCACAGTGACCAAGCCATCTTGAATGGCGGCTTGCGCTTGTGCGCGACTGGCAAACGCGCCTTGCTCGACCAGAAAATAATCAAGACGCTCAGAGGCTTCTGGTTGAGAGCTATAATGGATATTTTTATCAACCATTTACTTGGATTGGTATGCTGCTTAAGCTGATTTGGGGTTCAGGGAAACCAGCGTATTATCTTCACCCTGAACAGCCTGGCGCGCGGTTTCCATAATAGTCTGCGCATTTAACCCTGCCATTTCGTACATTTTTTCAGGCTTGTCATGGTCGAGGAAGCAGTCAGGCAAAGTGAGGGTGCGAATTTTAACCCCCTTATCCAGCTGTCCAGATTGCGCCAGATAATGCAACACATGCGCCCCAAAGCCGCCCACACTCCCCTCTTCAACCGTTACAATCACATCATGGTTTTTAACCAATTCATTAATCATCTGTGTGTCGAGTGGTTTCATAAAACGCGCATCAGCCACTGTTGTGGACAGGCCCTCAGCATCTAACATATCAGCTGCCAGACAGGCTTGTTCCAAGCGTGTACCCAGACTCAAAATAGCAATTTGCGTGCCTTCTCGAATAATGCGCCCTCGCCCAATTTCCAGCGGTTTAATTAAATCGGGTATATCCATGCCAGTGGCTTCACCGCGCGGATAACGAAATGCCGATGGCGCATCATCAATCAAAGCACTTGTTTTGACCATACGCGTCAACTCAACTTCATCAGCCGCTGCCATCAGCACCATATCTGGCAACACGCCCAAATAGGCCAAATCAAATGAGCCAGCATGAGTCGGGCCATCTGCCCCCACCAAACCAGCACGGTCAATCGCAAAACGAACTGGCAGTTTTTGTATCGCGACATCATGCACAATCTGGTCATAGGCACGCTGTAAAAATGTTGAATAAATCGCCGTAAAAGGCTTATAGCCCTCACAAGCCAGCCCTGCCGCAAAAGTCACTGCATGTTGTTCGGCAATCCCAACATCAAAAATACGCTCAGGAAAAAGTTCTGCAAATTTGTCAAGACCCGTTCCATCTGGCATCGCGGCAGTAATGCCCACAATTTTATCGTCTTGTTCAGCTTCTCGAATAAGAGCTTGTGAAAACACACTCGTATAAGAAGGCGCATTGGCTACAGGTTTGTCTTGCTTGCCAGTCACAACATTAAACCGGGCAACACCATGATATTTATCAGGCGACTCTTCAGCTGGTTTATAGCCATACCCTTTTTGTGTGACCACATGCAATAAAATCGGGCCATCTTTGCTATCGCGCACATTTTCAAGCACAGGCACCAGGTGGTCAAGATTATGCCCATCAATCGGCCCCACATAATAAAAGCCCATTTCCTCAAACAAGGTACCGCCTGTCGCAAAACCGCGCGCATACTCCTCCACTTTGCGACTGGCTTCAGCCAATTGTTTAGGCAGTTTTTTTGACGCTGATTTGAGAACATTGCGAATGCCGCGATAAGTCCCACCCGACAAAAGACGCGCAAAATATGCGCTCATCGCTCCAACTGGCGGTGCAATCGACATATCATTATCATTCAAAATCACAACCAGACGGCTATCCATAGCGCCCGCATTGTTCATCGCTTCATAAGCCATGCCCGCGCTCATCGCACCATCGCCAATCACCGCGACAACATTATTATCTTTACCCGCTAAATCACGGCCAACTGCCATGCCTAGACCAGCCGAAATAGATGTTGAAGAATGCGCCGCACCAAATGGGTCAAAATCACTTTCAGCGCGCTTGGTGAAACCTGATAATCCCCCACCTTGTCTCAATGTGCGAATTTGCGCACGGCGTCCGGTTAAAATTTTGTGTGGATAGGCCTGATGCCCCACATCCCAAATCACTTTATCATCAGGTGTGTTAAAGACATGATGCAAAGCCACTGTCAGTTCAACCACGCCAAGCCCTGCACCAAGATGCCCACCCGTCTCTGATACAGCCGAAACCGTTTCAGCGCGCAATTCATCAGCCAATTGCTTTAGGTCAGGCAAGCTTAAGTCACGCATTTTATCAGGCGTGACAATCTCGTCTAACAATGGGGTTTCGGGTCTTTCTGTCATCTATCTCTTTAGGTTTCTCATATGGGTTTCAATATCTTAGTTAAAACCAATTTTTTGTATCAGTTTTGGCGATGAATAACAAATCGCGCGGCCTCGCGTAGCGTCTCGGCCTCATCACCAAATATAGATATATGCTGAATAGCCTGCTCTACAAGCATATTTGCCTGTGCTTCAGCCCGCTCAACGCCGAGTAAAGAGACAAAAGTCACCTTACCACTTGCCGCATCCTTGCCAGCAGTTTTACCAAGCACCTCCGATGTTTCCCGCACATCAAGCAAGTCATCCGCAATCTGGAATGCCAGACCAATATCATGCGCATAAGCAACCAAAGCCTGTCGTTTATCTGTATCCGCAAAACCCAAAATCGCCCCTGCCTCAACCGAAAACCTGATAAGCGCACCAGTTTTTAACTGCTGTAAATGCGTGAGGCTGCCCGCATCAAGTTCCATTTGCGGGCTGAGCAAATCAAATATCTGCCCCCCCACCATGCCAGCAACTCCTGAAGCCTTCGCCAGACCGGCAATCAAATCCAAACGGACAGCTTTGCGTGGATGCGTTTCTTCATCGGATAAAATTTCAAAAGCAAGCGTCAACAGCGCGTCACCTGCCAAAATCGCCGTCGCTTCATCATAAGCACAATGCAAAGAGGGCTTGCCGCGCCGCATATCATCATCGTCCATACATGGCAGGTCATCATGAATGAGCGAATAGCTATGTATGCATTCTATGGCTGATGCCACACGCGCTGCATGCACTGGCTCCACTTTGAATAAATTGGCAGTTGCACAGCACAAAAAAGCCCGAAATCGTTTGCCGCCACCCAAAACGCTATAGCGCATAGCCTCAACAACCTTGCCTTCAGGGCTTTCTGGTATGGTCAAAATTTGATGCAAGCATTTATCAACCAGCGCGGCTGCTTCGCTCGCTTGCTTATTCATATGATGCATTAGTCTTCAATATCCAAAGCTTCGCGCGCCGACCCATTATCGGTTATTTTTTCAATTTTAGCTTGCGCGTCTTTCAGCTTATTATCGCAATGCGCCCGCAATTGATTGCCGCGCTGATAAATCGCAATCGACTCTTCCAAAGCAACATCACCCGTTTCTAAACGATTAACAATGTCTTCAAGCGCGGCCAAAGCCTGCTCAAAGCTCATGTCCAAAATATCGTCAGCAATTGTTTTTTCGTCGCTCATATTTCACCCTATTTACAAAATCTAAGATTTAATGGCTTCATACCATAAAACACCTTTTTCGTCTTGGCTACGACGCACTAATCCGCGATTAATGAGACAATTTAAATGCGACAGCGTTTCGCTTAAAGCCATACCTAAAATTGAGTCATCTATTTTGCGCTTAAAAAGCAGCTTGAACAAAGCATTATCGCTCGCTTTATGAGGGGTTGCCAGAGCATCTAAAAGGCGCATTAGAGCATTTTCATGATTATCAATTAAATTTTGTAGGCGCACATGTAGCCCAAAAAATGGCGTATTATGCGCGGGCAAAACCAAAACATTTTCAGGCACACGCTGTTTAATCGTGGCACAGCTTTCAATCCAGTCAGTTAAATTGTCTGAGTCAGGCTCGGTTGGAAAAGTCCCAATATGCGATGAAATCTTTGGTAACACCTGATCACCAGTAATAAAAACCCCTAACTCGGCACAATAAAGGCTAGCGTGCTCGGGCGAATGCCCATTGCCGCCAATCACCTCCCAAGCACGCCCGCCAATTGTCAAAATATCACGGTCTTTAATCCGTTTATAATTTTGTGGTATGCGATAAATGACACGCCCAAATGCGCCGAACATTTTTTTATATCCCTCAATAAATTCCTCTGACATTGCATGCTGACGATAAAAATTTATCCCCTCAGGCGGCGCGCTTTTGCCAGTATCTTCCGCCAAAACACGACAGGTTAAATATTCAAGCCGCGACATCAACAAATCAGCCTCAAATTTTTCAACCAGCCATCCCGCAAGGCCAACATGGTCCGGATGCATATGCGTGCATAAAACCTTCTTAATCGGTTTATTCTGGCAATATTGGGTAATAATTTCTTCCCAAATCTCGCGCATATCCGGAGTGTCCATAGAGGTATCAACCAGCACCCAACTGTCACCATCATCTAAAAGCCATAAATTAATATGGTCGAGCGAGAATTTAAGTGGCATGCGTATCCAAAAAACCCCTGAAGCAACCTCCATTATGGTAGATTTCTCAGGCACTTCCTCAAACGGATATGACAGCTTATCTAAAGATAAAGGCGCTGTTGGGAATGCACTTGGCGATGAGTTGGTCATATTTTTGCTTTCAATCAATAGGATTAAGAAACAGCTTATCAGAATTTGAGGGGAATTTTCCACGCTGGATTTAAATTTGTTCTGACATTATAGACTAGCCAGTGCGTGTGGCTCAAGCTATGAAAGAGTATTGGAGCCATGAAAAGGGTTGTGTTGATGATTTTTTCACCCACTACAGAAAATATAAGCCAATTAGCCGCAGAAATACGGCGAGGAAAATGCGTCGCCTTTCCAACTGAAACCGTTTATGGACTTGGTGCGGACGCCACTAATGGTGCCGCCATTGCACAAATTTTTTCAATCAAACAAAGACCAAGCTTCAATCCGCTTATTGTGCATGTACCCGATTTATCTGCCGCCAAAAAAATCGGCGTATTTAATCACCATGCGCTAGCTTTGGCTGAAAGATTTTGGCCAGGCCCGCTCACCCTCGTTGTGCCGCGCCAACCAGAGTGTCAGATTAACGATTTGGTAAGTGCTGGCTTGCCGACCATTGCCCTTCGCGTCCCAGCTAACCCATTGGCGCGCGCATTCATTGAACAGGCTGGCTGCCCGATTGCCGCACCGAGCGCCAATAAATCTGGCACCTTAAGCCCAACAAAAGCACAGCATGTGCAGGGAACCCTACCAGATATTTCGATACTTGATGGCGATATGGAGGGTAATGCGGCTGAAATTGGCCTAGAATCTACAATCATTGGGTGTTTATCTGAGACGCCCACTCTTTTACGCTTGGGTGGCCTTGCCAGTGAAGAAATCGAAGCATATTTGGGATGTAAAATCTCACAACTTCCAGAGTCAGATGACACAGAAGATGCGACAGGGGCCAAACTTGCACCAGGCCGATTGCTGAAACATTATGCCCCGCAGGCCGCGCTACGCCTCAACGCGACACATGTCGAACATGGTGAGGCATTGCTGGCCTTTGGCAAGCCTCTTGCACATGATGGGCCGACAATCAATTTAAGTGAAACCCGCAATCTGAACGAGGCGGCGACACGACTTTTTGCAGCTTTGCACGAACTTGACGGCAAGGGTAATAAAATTGCGGTTATGCCAATTCCTGAAAATGGCTTGGGCGCGGCGATTAATGACCGCCTCAGCCGCGCCGCACAAGGGCGTTAAAACAAATCCATTTGAGGGTTTGGTTTTGGCGCTACTACCGGCTCACTTGGTTTTGCCTCCACCGCCACCGCTTGCCAAAGAGCTGCTGTATCGTTTTCAAGCTTATTGACCGCACGATCAATCGGCATGCCCTCAAAATCTGCCTCAGGCGCGGCGGTTAGCAAAGATTGTAAATTTTTGGCCTTACCAGCAGGTGTTTCCAGCCAATCTGCCCAGTCTTTTTGCGCAAGCATAACCGGCATGCGGTGATGAATAGGCAGCAAAGTTTCATTGGCCTGAGTGGTGATAACCGCACAGCTTTCAATCTCGCTGCCATCCGCGCCCTGCCAAAATGACGCCAGCCCCGCCATCATAAAAGGCGCCCCATCGCGACGGCGCACACAAAAAGGCTGTTTGGTTTTTGGATTCCATTCATAAAAAGCATCAGCGGGTATCAAGCAGCGATGCTGCTTAAAAGCATCTCGAAAAAAAGGTTTCTCAGCCACTGTTTCACCGCGCGCATTATGTTGCGGGCGCTGGCTTTGCGCCACTTGCTCTGGCTTCATCCAGCTTGGCACAAACCCCCAACGCACTGTGGCCAGCTCGCGACTGCCCGCAGGCTGACGTAAAATTTGAATGGGTTGTGTTGGCGCAATATTATAGCGTGCGGGGAAATTTGGTTGGTTTGTGAAACCCAATAATTTCCGCAAAGACTCAGGAGGCGTAATTAACGCATATCGCCCACACATTGTCGTCTCCTTTTATTTCAACAGCCTGTCTCATGGCATGGTTGAAAGTTGAATAAACTGCCCTGGTTTAATATCTAATTTTTGCGCCAAGCCAGCATTGATTTCAAGCACATAGCTTACAATAGCTGTTGATAGGCTGGGACGGTCTGATTGTGTATCCCAGCGCGTCACAATATTTTCAATTTCACCATTGGATTTAATAAAAATCATATCCAGAGGTATCAATGTGTTACGCATCCAAAATCGCGCCTGACGCGGCTTATTAAAAATAAATAACATGCCCGCATTGTCTGCTAATTCCGAGCGATACATCAGCCCCTGCCTCTGGTGTTCTGGGGTGCGGGCAAGCTCGACAATAAAATCAGCCTGTTTTATCTTTTTGTCAGCGGTTGCAAACACACTCAATCGTCCCAGTGGCAATGTTTCCATTGGCGCTGCAGACGGGTTCTGAGGGGCAGCATAAGCGGGCAAATCTTGTAAAAACCAGCCGCCAAGCAATATTAAAGCCAACCCATAAACATAAAATTTAACTTGCACGCTCATTAAAGATTAAATTTTATAGGCGCGCCAATTGATGGGGTCACCAATTGATTTTCCCACATCACTTGATGCCCGCGCACCATTGTGCCTACCGCCCAGCCTTGAATTTCCATGCCCGTAAAAGGCGACCACCCACAACGGCTTGCCAGCCAACCTTCTTCTATTGTCTCGCGCCGTTTCAAATCAACAAAAGTTAAATCAGCATCATTGCCCAATTTCACTTCGCCTTTAGAAGTAAAATTAAACAGCTTATGTGCATTCGCACTGGTTAAAGCAACCAGCTTTTCAAGCGATAACTTCCCTTCTGCCATATGGTTTAACATGAGCGGCAAAAGGGTTTGCACGCCCGGCATGCCTGATGGCGAATTGGGGAACGCATTGGCTTTTTCTTCTCGCGTATGCGGTGCATGGTCAGAACCAACCACATCAACCACCCCTTGCTCTAGAGCCTTCCATAAGGCAGCACGGTGGCGTGCGCCTCTGATAGGCGGGTTCATTTGTGCAAATGTGCCAAGCCTTTCATAACAATCGGGGGCCACCAGCGTTAAATGTTGCGGCGTGACTTCCACCGAGACCAAATCGCGATTAGCGGCCAACATTTGCATTTCTTCTTCAGTCGTGACATGCAGAACATGGATTTTTTTGCCTGCCGCGCGCGCAAGCTTAAGTAAACGGCGGGTTGATAAAATTGCAGTTTCCTCATCGCGCCAAACGGCATGCGTCATCACATTGCCGGTCTCTGCCAATGGACGGCGCTCACGCAACCGAAACTCATCTTCACTATGAAACGCAGCACGGCGGCGAATATTATGTAAAATTTTGCCGACCCCCTCATCATCTGGCACGAGTAAATTGCCTGTTGACGACCCCATAAAAACTTTAATGCCGCAAACACCTTCTTGGCGCTCTAGCTCACCTAAAGTCTCAGCATTTTCTGCCGTGCCACCAGCATAAAAAGCAAAATCACAATGCATGCGGTTGCGCCCACGCTTCACCTTGTCAGCGATGGCATCAATTGTTGTGGTTGGCGGCTTTGTGTTGGGCATCTCAAAAACCGCCGTCACCCCGCCCATAACAGCGGCCAAAGAGCCACTTTCCAAATCCTCTTTTGCTTCAATGCCTGGTTCACGAAAATGAACCTGCGTATCAATCACACCAGGCAAAATTGTTAAGCCCGTCGCATCAATAATCTGCGCCCCCTGCGATGTTTCAACATCGCCAATCACAGCGAATTTTCCGTCATTAATGGCAATATCTGTTTCGACAGTACCGTTTAATGTTGCCAATACGCCGCCTTTAATAATCGTGTCATAACTCATTTTTTGTTTCCTGTTTTCCAAGCAATTCCAATACGCCCTGATAAGCCTGCTCGACGGTAATATCATTCATAAAACTATCACGGCTATCATAGTGAAATTCCGGACTGGCTAAAGTCTCTTCATATGATTTACCGCGCACTGTTTTTGTGTGCGCCCCCCATGGAGCATATAAATCATCTCGCGTTGGGCCAAAAAGCGCAAGTGTTGGCACACCAACCGCCGCCGCCAGATGGGTTAAGCCGCTATCATTACCGATATAAACCGCCGCTTTTTCCATACTCGCTGCCGCTGTCATTAAATCACAACCCGCCAGATTGGTCACCTGTCCTGGCGGCAGGGCTTTTAAAATCGGCTCTAATTCTTTTTCCTCTCCAGGCCCGCCCTGCAACACAATCTGCGCATTTGGCAAAACCCCATCAGGGCGTGCAATATGCCACACCAATTGCGCAAAGCGTTCAGCTGGCCATGATTTTGGTGCCCAATTAGAAGTTGAGCCGATTGTTACAACGGGTCGGTCTGGAGGAAGCACTTCTGACACTTTTTGCCGCGAGGTTTCATCAATCCAAACCCGCGGCGGGGGCGGTGGTGAAAGGCCCATCACCCCACCAATATGCTCCACACGGGGCAAGTCATGGTTGGCCCGCAAAACATGGCGATGGCGCGCCCATAATAAATAAGCTGTCGCAGAGCCACGCAAATCAATCACTCTGTACCATTGGCGGCCAAGCGTTTTTGACAATAAACCCAGCCAATGGCGTGAAAAAGATTTTTTGCGCATCACATGCACATCAACCACATTGGGCACATTGACAAATAAATCATGCGCCAAAGGGCCGCAAGCCACTGTGATTTGTACATCACGGTCTTGTTCTATCAAATAGCCAAGCAAGCCGGTTGATAAAATAGCGTCTCCAATGCGATTGGAGGTGATAAAAAGAATGTGACGCGAATCGAGCATAATTGTGTTTTACATGAATAATGGCCTAAGGGTAACACAATCAGCAATAATTCTCTATCCGACGCTTATTATTTTGCTTATAGTCAGCAGAAATTATTCGCATATGGTTGGTTAAAGGTAATTATCTAATAATGACTCATCCATCTAAAAACAATATAGCCATATTGAAAGACCGAGGCATTTTGCAAATAACTGGCGCGGATAGCCGGCCATTTTTACAAAGTCTGGTAAGTAATGATATGGATGCCTTGACCCCTGAAACACCGCTCTATAGTTGTTTACTCACACCCCAAGGCAAGGTTTTATTTGACTTTTTTCTCTATCAAATTCCCCATGCCATATTGATTGATGTGAGCCGTGAGAGCCTGCCTTTGCTTGAAAAGCGGCTAGGGTTTTATAAATTACGCGCCGATGTCACCATAACTCCTAGCGATATGACCATATCAGCTATTTGGGCAGATGAGCCATCGGTGCCAGCAGAGTTTATTTTTCAAGACCCGCGCCATCCCGCGCTCGGCTGTCGCGCTTTAAATCTGGCACCAGATTTAGCCACCCAAACACTTAATGAGTATAGCCGACACAGATTGGCTTTGGGCATATGTGAAGGGCAAAATGAAATAGACCCAGACAACGCCTTTCCACTTGAATATGGCCTCGACCAGCTCAATGCTATCGCCTTTCAAAAGGGTTGCTTTATCGGTCAGGAAGTCACTTCACGCGCTTATCGGAAAGGCCAATTGCGTAAAAAGGTTTTTCCGATTGCGATAAATGGAAACGCTGAAATTGGCGATATTATTAAAACGGGTGACCGGCGTGTAGGTGAAATTCGGGCCATTTGTGAAGATCAAGCCGCGGCCTTGATAAGACTGGATGCCCTCCAAGAGACACTCACCACAGATCATGCCAATATTGAAATCAAAATAGTCGAATAATTTTCTGTCTATTATTTGGCATTTTGTTGTTTTTAATAGAAATTCAAAGTCTTACAGCTTAATATATCCTCATCTGGGAGGAGATTATGACGCGTATTTTAATCAGTGGAACTGGTGTCTACACACCGCCGCATAGCATCAGTAATGAAGAATTAGTCGCGAGCTATAATGCTTATGTTGATAAATTTAATACGGAAAATAAACAAGCCATAGAAAATGGCGAATTGGAGGCTAAAGAGCACTCTAGCGCGGCCTTTATCCAAAAAGCTTCTGGTATTGAAAGCCGCTATGTGGTCGATAAAGAAAATGTGTTGGATATTAATATCATGGCGCCGCGTCTGCGCCCGCGAAGCAATGATGAGCCCTCCATTTTTGCAGAAATTTCTGTAAACGCAGCGAAGCAAGCGCTAGAAAATGCAAACTTACAGGCCAATGATATAGACGCGGTGATTGTTTCTTGCTCCAACACTGAGCGCGCTTATCCTCAAATTGCTGTTGAGGTTCAAGACATTTTGGGCATTCAAGGTTTTGGGTTTGACATGATTGTCGGCTGCGCTTCGGCCGCCTTTGCCATTAATGTGGCCAGCGATATGATTAAGTCAGGCTCAGCCGGGCGCGTGCTGATGCTCAATCCTGAAATTTGCTCAGGACATTTGAATTTTTGCGACCGTGATAGCCATTTTATTTTTGGTGACGTCTGCACAGCGGCGATTATTGAACGCGAAGATCTTTGCCAGTCAGAAAATGCATTTGAAGTTTTGGCCACCAAGCTATATACGCAATTTTCAAATAATATCCGCAATAATGGCGGCTATTTAAACCGGGCCACACCTGAAACCATGTTTGATGATGATAAATTATTTGTCCAAAATGGCCGCAGCGTATTTAAGGAAGTCTTGCCTCTTGTGTCACAAATGATTTTAGACCATTTGGCTGAAAACAATCTGACATCGGATAATCTTTCGCGCATGTGGCTTCATCAAGCCAATATCAATATGAATGATTTTTTAGGTAAAAAAATCATGGGGCGCACGCCTGAACCAGCAGAGCAACCAAATATTTTGCAAGAATATGCAAATACAAGTTCGGCTGGCTCTATCATCGCTTTTCATCAAAACAAACTTGATTTGAATATTGGTGATATAGGGATTTTATGCGCGTTTGGGGCTGGCTATTCGGCTGGGAATATGATTTTGAAGAAATATAATTAACCCTGCGACTTAAAACCCGCATCTGGTGCTTGCCAAAGCCCTGTATTGCGCCATATATTAGCCACCTACTGGAATGAAAGCTTAATATTTGCTTTTTTAAGTAAATTTCTCATATGGAGAAGATTGAATGAGTAATGAGGGGACACAATCACTCAACCCTGGTTCACTTGGTGGGAATGCCCAAGCGATTTTAGACCAAATGGGAATTGAGTATTCAACTGCGTTGGAGACAGAAATGTCGCCACTATATGAGCGTGTGAGTTCCGTTATCCCCTCAGTCGAATGGCCATTTTTCGCGCCCTATATCAAGGCCATCAATGAGCTGAAAAAACAAAAAAATGCCGTCATTCTTGCGCATAATTACCAAACGCCTGAAATATTTCATTGCGTTGCTGATGTTGTTGGTGACAGTTTGCAGCTTGCGCGCGAGGCTGCAAAAGCCGAGGGTGATATAATCATTCAATGCGGCGTGCATTTTATGGCGGAAACCTCAAAACTGCTTAATCCAGACAAAAAAGTTCTCATCCCTGATATGGGGGCGGGTTGTTCACTTGCTGAAAGCATCACAGGTGCTGATGTGCGCGCCCTGCGCGAAGCTTATCCGGGTGTGCCAATTGTCACTTATGTCAACACCTCTGCCGATGTGAAGGCTGAAAGCGATGTCTGCTGTACCTCGTCTAATGCCGTTAAAGTTGTCAATGCTATCGCTAAGGAATTTAACAGCGATAAAGTGCTGTGCATACCAGACGAGTTTTTGGCGCAAAATATTGCTAAAGAAACAGATATAGAAGTGATTGCCTGGAAGGGACGCTGCGAAGTGCATGAGCAATTCACTGCAGAAGAAATCCGCCAATATCGCGAAAATGATCCGGGACTTGTGGTCATTGCGCATCCTGAATGCCCACCCGAAGTTGTTGATGTATCTGACTTTTCAGGCTCCACTTCTGGCATGATAAAATGGGTACAAGACCAACAGCCTGAAAAGGTTTTGATGGTCACTGAATGTTCAATGAGCGACAATGTTGCGGTTGAAAATCCCAATGTAAATTTCGTGCGCCCCTGTAATCTATGCCCGCATATGAAGAAAATTACGCTCCCAAAAATTCTCGAAGCACTTGTTGAAGAACAAGAAGAAATTTTTGTTGATGCAAAAGTTGCAGATGCTGCGCGTCATGCGGTTGAACGGATGATTGCGCTCAGCCAGTAGGCGATGCGGGACAAAAATGGTTCAGTCTCCAAATATAATTGATGCTGGTGATGTCCTAATTGTTGGCGCAGGCCTTGCCGGGCTTTTCACAGCTTTAAAACTTGCCCACCGGCAAGTGACTGTGATGGCAGCAGATAAGCCTAAAAAAAACAGTGCGAGCGCTTGGGCTCAAGGTGGTATTGCTGCTGCAATGGGCAAAGATGACCATCCGGATTTGCATATTGCGGATACTTTGAAAGCGGGTGATGGGCTGGTCGATGAAAAAATCGCGCGCATTCTGGCAGAAGAGTCAAAAGCGCGCATAAACGATCTGATTGCCTTTGGTGTGCCTTTTGACCGTGATGAAACTGGACAGTTAAAATTGGGACGGGAAGCCGCGCATTCGCGCCACCGTATTGTCGGTGTTCAAGGTGACCGCGCTGGCCGCGAAATTATGTCAGTACTCGGCAAACGCGCAAGCGATAGCCCCTCTATCAGAAAATTAGTTGGCTTTTCAGCCTATGAATTGGCAATTGAAGATGGCCGCGTGGTGGGCGTATTTGCTCGCCCTGTCAATCAACATGGACACATAAGCCCTATGCTCATTAAAGCCCGCGCTGTTATTTTGGCTTGTGGAGGCTTGGGTTATTTATATGCCACCACAACCAATCCGGTTTTTGCCAAAGGCGAAGCCATAGCCATGGCCGCGCGTGCCGGCGCAATGATAGCCGACGCTGAATTTGTGCAATTCCACCCGACTGCATTTGCTGGCATTGGCGACCCCGCCCCCTTAGCCACAGAGGCCTTACGCGGTGAGGGCGCAAAATTGATAAACGCATATGGTGAGCGTTTTATGCCTGATGCTCACCCTGACGCTGAACTTGCGCCCCGAGACATTGTTGCACGTGCCGTTTTTGACGAGATTAATAAAACTGGTAGCGTCAAACTCGATTTGCGCAGCGATGGACATCATAATTTAGCAGAGACACTCGCTGAACGTTTTCCAACAGTCTATGGCTATTGCCAACAAGCGGGCATAGACCCAACCCGTGACGCTTTGCCGGTTGCCCCTGCGGCGCATTATCATATGGGCGGGATTAAAGTTGATGAGGATGGCTGCACATCAGTGCCTGGCCTTTGGGCCTGTGGTGAAGTGGCGGCAACGGGCGCGCATGGCGCCAATCGCCTTGCTAGCAACTCGCTGCTTGAAGCGATTGTGTTTGGCGCGCGTATCGCATTGAGCATTGATAATACTGTGCCAATAAAAGCCATAACCGCGCCCGAACCCGCCAAGACCGATTTAAACCAGGAAGAGGTCAATTTACCCCAAGCCATTACTGAACTTCGCAACACAATGAGCCAGCATGTTGGCGTGATACGCAATCGGGAAGGCTTGATTGAAGCACTCAAAACAATTACAAGGCTTGACCGCATCAGTTCAGGCGTTGCACCTTTGGCAAATATGACCATGACAGCTTTGATGATGACAAGCGCGGCGCTGGCACGCGAGGAAAGTCGTGGTGGGCATTATCGGACAGATTTTCCCATGAAAAAACCTGAAGCCGAACGTCATTTTATGACATTAACGCAGGCCCAAGCAATTGCCGACAAAGCATTAATGGATAACCCCTCCCCCCATATTCGTGAAAAAATGGCAGGTCAATAATGTCTGATATATTAATCGCACCGCTTCCTTCATTGCTTGTAGAACAAGCTGTTGAAACCGCTTTGGCTGAAGATTTTGGGCGGGCGGGTGATATCACCTCGCAATTGGTTGTACCAGAAACAGCACAAGCAAAAGGGGTAATTGCGGCGCGTCAAGATGGTGTCTTGGCAGGGCTTGGTCTGGCGATGCAAGCCTTCCAAAAATGTGACCCATTGATTGAACTCAAAGCGGTTAAACAAGATGGACAAAAACTAACCGCCGGCGATGCGGTTCTCGAAATTCAGGGCAATGGTCGAGCTGTGCTGGCAGCTGAACGTGTTGCCCTAAATTATCTTGGGCATTTATCGGGCATTGCTTCACTCACCCATGCTTATGTGGCCGCAATAAAAGGCACACAAGCGCGTATCACTTGCACGCGAAAAACCACACCAAATCTTCGCGCGCTTGAAAAATATGCTGTGCGATGTGGTGGCGGCGTGAACCATCGCTTCGGTCTTGATGATGGGGTTTTGATTAAAGATAATCATATTGCTGTCGCAGGTGGGGTAACCGCCGCAGTTCAAGCTGCATTAGCTGGTGCAGGCCATATGATAAGAGTTGAGATTGAGGTCGACACACTGGCACAATTAGATGAAGCCTTAGCCGCAGGTGCGCAGGCTGTTTTGCTTGATAATATGCCGCCTGAAACACTGCGGGAAGCCATAGCCATGATAAATGGTCGCGCTGTTGCTGAAGCTTCAGGCAATGTGTCTTTGGATACAGTTAAAGAAATTGCCGAAACTGGCGTTGATTATATCTCTGTCGGGCGGCTGACGCATTCTGCGCCATGTCTTGACCTTGGACTGGATTTTGAAATCAGCCTTTAAGATTTAAAGATTATTTTCAGCTTTACGCTGCGGGCGGGCAAGCGGCAAAGGTTTGCGGCCGCTTTCATCCTCAACATAAAAAATATGGCGTCCAATTTTGGTGACAGGTTGCATATGAACGGACCATTGTGGCTCCACATAATCAGCATGGTAATGCGTCGCAATCCCAGCGACTTCAGAATTAGACCCTTTAATCAACAGCTCGCCTGCTAAATCATAAGCCTGTTGCCAGAAGCTTTTATTATAGGCGCGGTCAGAACGGCCATCACAGGCAAATGAGAACTGGCAATTATGACGGCGGAACTCACCTTGAAAAACCACATCACAAACAGTATTTGGATAGCGTTGATCGCGAACCCGATTAATCACAACATCGCCAACCGCCTGCCAACCTTCAATGGGTTCGCTACGCGCTTCAAAATACATGGCTTGTGCTAGACAATGCCGTGCTTGTTCAAAATTTTCGCCGCTTTGCTGCAGGTTATTTTTTACCGTAAATGTTTTTGGTGCCTGCAGTGTTGCAACAATCTGTTCAACGCCATTTTCCCGCACCAGCTTAAATAATGGCTCAGATTGGCGTGTTTGCTTCCCCTCAGATTGCGCACCCACAGAGGAAAAACGATAGACCTCATCGAGGTCGGCTACAAGATTTGAGGATGTGTTATGAACAACCAACACAAACAGCGCCAGCACAGGGGTGACAACCCCCATCACCCGCCATTTTTGGCGTGCAATAAAGCGACCCAGCATGGTGCGTATGCCTAACCATTCCAGCAATATTCGCATTTTTACCTCCCACCAGCACAATATATAGAGTTTAAAACTTTATTCACACTACATATGGTGTCTAGTACTACATCCTTATATAAGTTTTTTGCCTGATTTGGCAAGTCTAATCGACACCACTTAAGAAACGCTTAACAAGGATACAAGGACGCTTTAGGCTTTTTTAAGCGCAGCCTGAGCGGCTGCAAGGCGTGCAATTGGCACGCGATAAGGCGAACAAGAAACATAATCCAGGCCCAAACTTTCACAAAATGTGATTGAGGCCGGGTCGCCACCATGCTCACCACAAATACCCAGCTTAATATCAGGCCGCGTTTCGCGACCAGCCTCGCTGGCAATTTTAACCAATGCACCAACACCCTGCTGGTCTAATGTCACAAAAGGATCTTGTTCAATAATTCCCTTTTGCATATAAGATGACAGAAAAGTCGCCGCATCATCACGGCTGATACCAAAAGTTGTTTGCGTCAAATCATTTGTGCCGAAAGAAAAATATTCAGCTGTTTTTGCAATTTCTTTAGCTTGTAGGGCGGCGCGAGGCAGTTCAATCATCGTACCAATTTGATAGTCAATCTTTTGGCCATCAGCCGCCATCACCTCATCGGCAAGCTTGGTCAGCCTTGCCGCCAAGATTTCAAGCTCTTTCGCATCAGCAACCAACGGAATCATAATTTCAAGCTTCACGCCGTCCTGACCATTTGCTTGCACTTGCGCCGCCGCTTCAATAATAGCACGCATCTGCATTTCATAAATTTCAGGATAGGTCAGCCCAATCCGACAGCCGCGATGCCCAAGCATGGGATTCACTTCCGCCAATTCAGCTACACGGGTTTGAATATGCGCCAAATCCAATCCACTCGCCTCTGCCATAGCTGCTTGCTCATGCTCTGTATGGGGCAGAAATTCGTGCAATGGCGGGTCAAGCAAACGAATATTGACAGGCTTGCCAGCCATAATAGTAAATAAATCGATAAAGTCCTGACGTTGCATGGGTAAAATTTCAGCCAATGGTGCCTGACGCCCTTCGCTGCTTTCTGCCAAAATCATTTGACGCACATGCAAAATACGCTCGGCATCAAAAAACATATGCTCAGTCCGACAAAGACCAATTCCCTCAGCGCCAAATTTAATAGCTGTTTCAGCATCAATAGGTGTTTCAGCATTGGTACGAACCCGCATACGACGGTGGCTGTCTGCCCATGACATAAGCTTGGCAAAATCACCTGACAACTCAGGCTGTAAAGTCGGCACTGCCCCCAGCATCACCCGACCATTACCGCCATCAATTGTAATAATATCGCCTTTTTTAACCTCACGCCCAGATACGGAAAAAACCTGCTCTTGCATATTAATGCGCACCGTGCCAGCGCCAGATACACACGGCCGCCCCATGCCGCGAGCCACCACTGCTGCATGACTGGTCATACCGCCGCGTGATGTTAAAATACCCACTGCCGCATGCATACCGTGAATATCTTCCGGACTGGTTTCCATCCGCACGAGAATAACATTCTTACCCTGCTCTTTTAAGGCCTCAGCCTCATCAGCCGTGAACACCACCTCACCGCTTGCAGCACCCGGCGAAGCGGGGAGGCCTGTCGCGATAATATCAGTCTCAACATTGGGGTCCAACATCGGGTGTAAAAGCTGGTCAAGCGCCATTGGGTCAATGCGCTCAATCGCCTCTTCCTTGCTAATCAAGCCCTCTTCAACCATATCCACGGCAATTTTAAGCGCCGCCTTAGTTGTGCGCTTACCCGAACGGGTCTGCAACATCCAAAGCTTTTCCTCTTGCACCGTAAATTCAATATCCTGCATATCGCGATAATGCGATTCCAGCCTATCAAAAACCGCTATCAACTCACCATATACAGACGGCATAGCCTCTTCCATGCTTGGGGATGTTGCGCCGGCTTCTTCGCGCGCCTGCTTAGTTAAATGTTGTGGCGTTCGAATACCTGCCACCACATCTTCACCCTGCGCATTGATTAGAAACTCGCCATAATAGGCGTTTTCACCTGTTGATGGATTGCGGGTAAAGGCAACACCTGTCGCTGATGTCGTCCCTAAATTACCAAACACCATTGCCTGCACATTGACCGCCGTTCCCCAGCTTTCAGGAATATTATTTAAGCGGCGATAGGTTTCAGCCCGCGCATTGCGCCAAGACCCAAAAACAGCGCCTATCGCGCCCCAAAGTTGCTCCATCACATTTTGAGGGAACGCTTGACCGTAAACTTCTTCCACCCGCTCTTTATAAAGCGCAACAATATGCTGCCAATCGCCAGCATCTAAATCCGTGTCTGAAGAAAAATTTTCCTGCAGCTTATAATCATCAAGAATTTCTTCAAAATGGTCATGGCTCACCCCAAGTACAACATCCGAATACATCTGAATAAAACGGCGATAGCTGTCCCATGCAAAACGCTCATCATTGGCTTTTTGCGCCAGTCCCGCGACCGTAATATCATTCAGCCCCAGATTGAGAACCGTATCCATCATGCCAGGCATCGAGGCCCGCGCCCCTGAGCGCACTGACACCAGCAATGGGTTTTTTTCATCGCCAAAAATCGCGCCGACTTGCGCCCCTACTTTAGCTATCGCATCATGCACTTGGGCATCCAAGCCATCAGGATAGTTGCGCTCATTATCATAAAACGCATTACAGACTTGCGTGGTGATGGTTAAACCAGGCGGCACGGGCAAACCCAGACGGCACATTTCAGCCAAATTTGCTCCCTTGCCACCGAGCAGGTCTTTCATTTCGACAGTGCCTTCCGCTGCACCATCACCAAATCCATAAACCCATTTTGTGTCAGACATGTAATACCCTATTCAATACAATCAAAACGAGCCGCAAATTGCATTTTAACAACAAGCGCCATCAGCAAATTAAAACGATTCCGCCGAATTTCGGCAACATCATCATTAACCATCACATTTTCAAAAAACGCATCTACTGGCGCGCGCAAAGTCGCCAAATCATCTAAATATGCGGCAAAAGAGTCATAATCACCAATTTCAACAGCCTTAATATTCTCAATTGCCTGATGCAGCTCTTTTTCTGCCTTATCAGTCAAAAGCGATATATCTATCGCGCCTGATTTATGCTCCGACTTACTCAAAATGCCATGCGCACGGCGAAAAGCGGCAAGAAGGTTTTGCCCATCATCACCTGCCAGAAAACCAGCAAGCGCTTTAGCTCTGGCAACCAAATCCACCACATCATCTGCAGATTGCGCAAAAACAGCATCGACAATATCATGCGCAATATTTTCTTTATCGCGCAAATAAACCCGCAAACGCCTGCCGACAAATTCAGCAAGGCTTTGCGTCAGCGCGCCATTATCATCATGCCCATGCGCGGCGAAGCCTTTTTTAAATAATTCACTCAATGAAAGATGGGTTGAGGTCTCCACTAAAATGCGGATAACACCTAATGCCGCCCGGCGCAAAGCGTAAGGGTCCTTCGAGCCTGTTGGCTTTTCATCAATTGACCAAAAGCCAGTAAGCGTGTCAATTTTATCGGCCAACGCGACCACGCAGCCCTCTATTGTTTCAGGTATCGCATCTGAAGGGCCAAGCGGTTTATAATGATCGCGAATTGCCGTCCCCACATCAGCATCAGCAGCATAATAGCCACCCATAATGCCTTGTAATTCGGGGAATTCATAAACCATACCCGAAACTAAATCGGCTTTAGATAATTCCGCTGCCTGGCTGGCCACATCTGGCTTAGCGCCCATTTGAGCCGCAATCTCTTGCGCCAATTGAGTCATGCGCTGGGTTTTTTCTCGCACAGACCCAAGCTTGGCATGGAAAACAATTTTCTCCAATTCAGGCAAGCGGTCTTGCAGTGAGGTCTCGCGGTCTTTATCCCAGAAAAACTTGCCATCCGCCAGACGCGCGCGCAACACACGCTCATTACCATTGATAATCGCCGCGCCCTTATCTTTTGTCACCATATTGGCAACCGTAATAAAATAAGGCGCGAGTTTTCCGGTCTTACTGTTTTGCACGGTGAAATATTTTTGATGCGTGCGCATAACCGATGTCAGCACCTCATCTGGCACTTCCATAAAAGCATCATCAATGCGCCCCATTAAACAAACCGGCCACTCCACCAGCCCTGCAGTTTCTGCCAAAAGCGCATCATCCTCAACCAAAGCCAGCCCTTGCGCTTTGGCCAAATCCTGCGCTTGGCGCAAAATGTCAGCCCGACGCTTTGCCGGATCAACCTGCACATAGGCTTTCTCCAACAGCGCCACATAATCTTGCGGCTGCTTAACTTCTATCGCTTCAGGCGCCATAAAGCGGTGACCATAAGTTTCACCCGCAGCGCGCAACCCGTCTATCTCAAACGAAACCACGTCACCATTAAACCGACATAAAATCGCCCGTAAAGGGCGTACCCAGCGCAATGTGCCACAGCCCCAGCGCATGGATTTTGGCCAGCTAAAACCAGCAATTACATCAGGCAGCGCCGCGGCAAAAATATCGGCAAGCTCTTGGCCCTGTTGCGTCGTTTCCAAGATATAAAAATCACCCTTAGGATGGTTTTCAACCCGCAAACCATCGGTGCTATCAAGTCCATTAGCGCGTAAGAAACCCTCTATCGCTTTTTCAGGCGCGTCCAGTTTTGGGCCTTTTTTTTCAATTTTTTGCGCCGATGTGCGCACAGGTAAATCATTAATCAACACGGCCAAACGCTGCGGCGCAAAATAGGTTGCCATTGCATTTGGATTTTCCAGCTCAACCCCATTTTGGGACAAAATATCACCTAACGCACGCGCCAAATCAGCTGCCGCGCGGGCCTGCATACCAGCAGGGATTTCTTCTGAATAAAGCTCTAAAATAAAATTTGCACGCTTACTCATATCAGCCACGACCTAATTTTTCTTTCGCCGCTTCGGCTTTTTCTAAGCCCGCAATATAGCCCTCTGCACAGGCCTTTGCTAAGGCACGCACGCGGCCAATATAGGCCTGCCTTTCAGTAACAGAAATAACCCCACGCGCATCTAATAAGTTGAAATTATGACTGGCTTTCATGCATTGGTCATAGGCTGGCAGCACCAACCCCTTTTCAACAAGCTGCAAGCATTCTTGCTCGGCATCAGAAAAATGCTGGAACAATATATCCGTGCTGGCCGCTTCAAAATTATAATGCGAGAACTCGACCTCATTGCGGTGAAACACATCACCATAGGTCACGCCCTGCCCGTTATAATCAAGGTCAAAGCCATTATCGACCCCTTGAATATACATAGCCAGCCGCTCAATCCCATAGGTCAATTCGCCCGATACCATTTCGACATCAATGCCGCCAACTTGTTGGAAATAGGTGAATTGGGACACTTCCATGCCATCGCACCAGACCTCCCAACCCAGACCCCATGCGCCCAATGTCGGGCTTTCCCAATCATCTTCAACAAAGCGAATATCATGTGCCAGCGGGTCAATACCCAAAACTTTTAGACTGTCCAAATATAATTGCTGAATATTGTCAGGCGAAGGTTTGAGAATAACCTGAAACTGATAATAATGCTGAAAACGATTTGGGTTTTCACCATATCGACCATCTGTTGGGCGTCTTGAGGGTTGCACATAAGCGGCATTCCATTTTTCCGGCCCTAGCGCGCGCAGCACAGTCGCCGGATGAAATGTCCCCGCCCCCATTTCCATGTCATAGGGTTGCAGAATAACACAGCCTTGTTCCGCCCAATATTTCTGCAGATTTAAGATTAAATCCTGCAAGGAATTTTTTGTCGATGCGTTCATCAATTCTATTCCACTTAAGTTTAGGGCAACCTAACCATCTCACGTCACAAATGCAATAATAAAGCTTGTCTCACAGGCTTAGTTTACCAAACCAACTGCTCCCCATGCCGCAAAACAGACTCAATCTGGGGCTGATAGCTTTTATCCTCCTGATGTAAAACCAGCGGCGATAAAATTTTAAGCGGGGCGCGACTATCCCGCCAACCACGAATCAACACTCTTTTGGCCAGCGTCCCCGCAAATGGCACAATCGGCAATATCTCAACCCCGCCCAATCGCGGTGTCATTGCAGCCAGCAATTCAGGCAAAGCCTCTGGCACATGAATAAAAGTCAGGCATCCATTGGCTTTCAATAAGCTCACCCCGCGCTTTACCCAAATTGCCAGCGTGTCTGGTTTTGCCATATGTGCTTTTTCTTTATGCTCATTTGGCGGGGACGGCTTTTGCGTGGTGGCATAAAATGGCGGATTGGCAAAAACCTGGTCACACGGCACCTTTTGCGCCCATTTTGAAAAAGGGGCATGAATATCCTGCTCGACAAACTGAATATCTGACAGCTTATTTTGCTTTATATTTTGCTGGGCATTTTGTTGAGCGAGGGCAATAGATGGTGCGTCTGTATCATAGCCAGTGATGGAGATGTCGGGCAGGCGCGCCGCCAAACAAAGGCTGGCCACACCAACACCGCAACCAAGCTCGGCAATTTGCATGTTAGGTGTTGCCGATATGGAGGCGGCCAGCAGCACCGCATCTATCCCACTGCGATGACCTTTTGCCGGCTGGTTAATCAGCAATTTACCACCCAAAAAGCCATCTTGCGTGATGTTGTTCATTTTTGCCCTTTAGCTTTGTGACTGATGATGAAAATATGACGCACCTACAAAAACTTGCCAGAGCGCGTCGCTTCCCTCTATAAGTTTAACATAATCAAATGATGAAGCGAATGCATGTCTAAAATTGCAAAAATATTGCCCAAATCAGATAATCCCTATGATGGATTGCGCGCTTTGGTGGCCGATGAGATGAAACATGTATCTCAACTCATCAACGAAAAAATGTCATCAGATGAAAGCACCATTCCAGATATTGGGGAACATATTACAAAGGCAGGTGGCAAGCGGCTTCGGCCAATGTTAACGCTTGCCTCAGCACATTTGTGTCAGTATGAAGGTCGCGACCATATTGCGCTGGCAGCAGCCGTTGAGCTGATGCACACAGCGACTTTATTGCATGATGATGTTGTTGATGAAAGCGATATGCGGCGCGGTATGGCCACCTCACGCCTAAATTGGGGCAATGCTGCCAGTGTCTTGGTTGGCGATTTCATGCTGGGTCAGGCCTTTAAACTCATGGTCGCAACAGGCAGCTTAGAAGCTTTAGATGTTCTGTCCAATGCAGCCGCTGTCATTGCGGAGGGCGAGGTCATGCAGCTTGCCGCGATGAACAAGATTGATATTTCCAACACGATTTATATGAAAGTCATTGAAGCAAAAACCGCCGCGCTTTTTGCTTCTGCAACAGAGGTCGGCGCCGTGATTGCAGGCCAAGACAAAACCACCCGCAATGCATTGGCCTCTTATGGGCGCAATCTTGGCATTGCGTTTCAACTCGCTGACGATGCGTTGGATTATAGTGACGCGCGTAAAACAGGTAAAAATATTGGTGATGATTTCCGTGAAGGCAAAGTCACCCTGCCCGTTTCGCTCGCTTATGAAAAAGCGGATGCACCCGAACGCGCCTTTTGGCAGCGCACCTTCCAAGAGAAAAATCAACAATCCGGCGACCTTGAGCAAGCTATTGAATTAATGGAAAAACACCAGACCATTGAGTTGACTCTCCACCGTGCGCGCGAATTCGGACACATGGCACTGGATGCGCTGGCTATTTTTCCAGACACACCCTATCGTAAATCCATGCTGGATATTGTCGCTTTTTGCATTCAACGCACGCACTAAGCGCGGGCTTCAAACAGCGCTCAAGCTGGCCGAAACCACAAACGCATCTGGATATTTATCGCGAAGTTGTTTGACAGCCTGATTGGCCATTTCCTGATCAGCATAAAGCCCAAAACACGTTGCCCCACTACCTGACATAGACGCTGTTAAGGCTTGGGTTTTCTCAATCTGCGCTATCATCTCGTCAATTTCAGGGGCGAAGGCCCGCGCAGGCTCGAGTAAATCATTACCCTGCGCCTTAATATACGCCACCACATCAGACAGCGTTTCAAAACCAGCCGGACAATCCAACGCACCTATTGGGTCATTATCATTGCGCCCAAGTGCGGAAAAAACCGGCGCAGTCGGCATCGAAATGCCCGAATTAACCAACACAATAGAACAGCTCGGAAAAGCCGCAAGCTGCGTGATATGCTCGCCGCGCTGGCGCATAAAACAAGGTTTAGCATGAACACAAACCGGCACATCAGACCCAAGCGCCAGCCCTATTTCTGCTAGCTCTAAATCCGTTAAACCCAAAGCCCAAAGCGCGTTTAAGGCGCGCAACATCGCGCCAGCATCACTCGACCCACCCCCCAAACCTGCCGCGACTGGCAGGTTTTTTTCAATCTCAAGACTGACACCCTGGCGCGTCTTAACATGCTTTTGCAATAATTTTGTAGCCCTGAAAAAACTCAATTCTGCTTCTGGTATATCCGCAAGTTTTGCCGCAAAAGGTCCATTTATCGTGGCTTTTATCTCTGGATTGGTCTGCGCTTTTATATGGTCACCATAATCAGCAAACGCCACCAAACTGGTTAAATTATGATAGCCATCGGCGCGACGGTCATGTACCCGAAGGGTAAGATTAACTTTCGCAAATGCGGTCTGAGCAATCATAGCTTGTCCAATTTATATTAATTTAGAGCGCCGGTTTTTCACCAGAAAATTCTTCATAGACACCCAAATCAATTTTTTTCAGAATTTTTTCTCGTGTTGCGTCTGATATATCAAGCGTTAAGGTACGCTGCCAATGATACCGCGCTTCATATTCGCGCCCAGCCTGCCATAAAGCATCCCCCAAATGATCCATAATCTCTGCTTCATCAGGTAAAATCATCACCGCATGTTCAAGCAAACGAACCGCCTTATCAAACTCACCCAAGCGATAAAAAGCCCAGCCAAGACTATCAATAAAATACCCATTATTCGGCTCAGCCTGCACAGCCTTTTCGACCATTGCCAAGCCTTGATTGACATTCTCACCATTATCAATCCAGCTATAGCCGAGATAATTTAATACATATGGCCGATTGTCAGATAGCTCCACAGCTTTTAATAAATCACGCTCAGCCGCTGGCCAATATCCTAATTGCTCGCGCACAATGCCGCGCCCATAAAATAATTCCCAATCTGCAGCCTTGACTGTTTCAAGTTGCTCAATCAACCAATTATAATTTATTTCGGCCTGCTCATAGGCCTCTTGTCGGCGCAACATATCCGCCAAAACCTTCACAAGGAAAAAGTTCTGATTATCAAGCTTTGCGGTTTCCAATAGAAAAATCGCCCTTTGGGTTTCTTCTTTGGCTTCGTGCAACAAAGCGATAGAGGCCGTAATCAAATCTTTATAATAAGGTGCCTGGTTTGGTTCTTGCAGCATAGCCTCATAAAGCGCAATCGCTTCATCATAATCTTTATTATCGGCCAGCGCCTCTGCCAGCGCCATCACCACCCGGCGCTCATTAGGCAAAAGCCAATGCGCAAAGCGGGCATATTTCATGGCTTGGATTGTCTGGTCAGACACACCAAGCGCAGATATTGCAGCCATGGCTTGCGCCACCGCTTTTTGCGGGGTCACGCGCACAGGGTCAGTCATAGGAGACTGCAAAACAGGCTTCACATAGCGATAAACCGCATGATGTGGATTTTGCCCGCCAATAGCGCTAAAAAAAGTGTCACGCTTTTGCGAAAAATCATATCGATGCAAAAAGAAAACATAATCCAGCGCGTGGTCAATATTGGGAAACCCATATTGGCGACCAATTTGGCGATATAATGCCTCTGCTTCCTCAATGGACGCCTTATACTCATAAAAAAGCGCCAGATTACGCAGACCGATAGAGGCATAATCTTCTTGCTGTTGCAATTTTTCAATGACAGCTTCTACCGCCTGTGTGTCGCCGAGTGCATCATATGCCCAAAGTTGAATGATAAAACCCAAAACGCCTGCCGCATTTTTAGAGGGCAGCATTTGTGCATGCAGTAATGCCTCTTGCCAGTCATTTTTACGCAGAGCCTGCGTTGCCAATAAGGTTTGCACAATCTCATCATGCGGGTAATCCGCCATTAGATTTTGCGCATGGGCATGAGCCTCTGCCATTTCGCCCAACTCAATATAGCTGTCCATCAGCCGCGCCATAATATCGGTATTTGCGGGTTGGATTTTATGAGCGCGCTGATAATAAATAATCATGGCGGGCAGGTCGTTTTCGCGCTCGGCAAAATCCGCGGCCAATAAAGCCCCCTCTAATGATGAAGTCGGCGTGATAGAGACTGCGGGGCGATAATGCGAAGCCAAATAAGACCACAGATAAAGACTGCTCAGGCATAATAGCCCCAGCAAGAAGGGCAATTTGTTTTGCGCAGGCAGTTTCAGCCTATTCAGGGAAAGTAAATTTACCAAAGAGCGAAACATGCGCGCCAAAACCACCACCTACATATTCGGGTAGTTTGGTCCACCAGCACCCTCAGGCACAACCCAATTAATATTTTGGCTCGGACATTTAATATCGCAGGTTTTGCAATGCACACAATTTTGCGCATTGATTTGCAAGCGCGGGCTGCCCTCTTCTTCTCCGACAATTTCATACACACCCGCCGGACAATAACGCTGGGCTGGCTCATCATAATCAGCCAAATTCACCTCAATGGGCACATTGGCATCTTTTAATGTCAAATGCGCTGGCTGATCCTCTTCATGATTAGTAGCCGATAAAAATACTGAAGATAATTTATCAAACGAAACGACGCCATCAGGCTTTGGATAATCAATTTTTGGGCAATCTGCTGCTTTTTTCAAACACGCATGGTCTGGCTTGCCATGGCTGATGGTAAAAGGCAACCCAATGCCAAGTGTGCGCATCCACACCTCAACCCCACCCAGCATGGTGCCGATGAAATTGCCGAATTTAGACAAAAGCGGCTTCACATTGCGTACTTTTTTCAGCTCTTTATAAATATCCGAGCTTTCATAGGCCGTTTGATAGGCGTTTAATTCATCATATGAACGCCCTTCTGATAGCGCATCAAAAGCGGCTTGGGCGGCCAAAATACCAGACTCAATCGCGTTATGGCTGCCTTTAATGCGCGGCACATTGACAAAACCAGCCGCACAGCCAAGCAAGGCACCGCCTGGAAATGTTAATTTTGGTACAGATTGGAAACCGCCTTCTGTAATGGCGCGCGCCCCATAAGAAATCCGCTTACCACCTTCAAGCAGCTCCCGAATCTTAGGGTGCATTTTAAATCGTTGGAATTCATCATAGGGCGATAAATGCGGGTTTTCGTAATTGAGGTGTGTCACAAACCCAATGGAAACAAATTGCTCGCCAAAATGATAGAGCCAGGAACCACCGCCTGTGCGATTGTCGAGCGGCCAACCGAGTGTGTGCTGCACAAAGCCCGGCTCGTGCTTTTCAGGCGCAACCTGCCACAGCTCTTTAATACCTATACCGTATTTTTGGAAATCTGAGTTCTTGTCCAATTCAAAATGCTCAATCATCGCTTTAGACAAAGAACCGCGTGCGCCTTCTGCCAAAAATGTATATTTCGCTAAAAGCTCCATGCCGGGCATCCAGCCATCTTTTTTCTCACCCTCTTTGGAAACCCCCATATCCCCAGTCGCCACACCACGCACAGCACCATTATCATCGAATAAAATCTCGGCGGCGGCAAAACCTGGATACACTTCAACCCCTAGCGCCTCTGCTTGCTCTGCCAACCAGCGCGCCACATTACCCAAGCTGGCAATGTAATTGCCATGATTTTTCATCAAAGGTGGCAGGGCAAAATTAGGTATGGGGAGCGCGCCTGTTTCGCTGAGCCATAAAAAACGATCTTTCGTTACTTCTGTTTCAAGTGGCGCACCTTTTTCTTTCCAATCAGGAAATAAACGCGACAGGCCACGCGGGTCAATCACCGCGCCTGATAATATATGCGCGCCAATTTCTGACCCTTTTTCGAGAACACAAACAGAGACCTCTTCGCCTTTTTCAGCCGCGAGTTGTTTAAGATGAATTGCCGCCGACAGACCCGCAGGCCCACCTCCAACAATCACCACATCATATTCCATGCTCTCGCGCTCTTCAGGTGCTAAAACCCAACCTTGACGTGCATTGACTTTATTCACAGCATTATCAGACATAATTTTCCCCTAAATACGATTTAGACCATATTTAGCACACAATTTAGCGCGATAAATGTTAAAAATAAGAGGAATCACTGAATCGAGACAATTTATCGCCCCTATGCCGTTATTGCCTATTTGTTAGAGATTTATCATGAGTTTTGAGAACAATAAAAATCAAATCAAGGCGCCTTATACCCGCGCAGAGCTTATTCAGATGATGCGCTATCAATTTGATATTGGGGTAGATGAGACGCTGACAGAGCTGCCGCAAAACCGCTACCAAGCCGCGCAACAAGCGCTTGAAAAAACACTTGAAAAGACAAAACCCCAAAAACAAATGCGCGAAGCCCCCGCAACATCGCTGGCCCCACCTCAACCCTCAAAGCAAACAATCGCCCATGCCAAGCCACCAGCCAATATTCAGGAAACAGATTTTGCGAATGCGCAAGCTTTGGCTGACGCCGCAAATGATATAGATGCGTTGAAAAAAGCTGTGATGGAATTTGACGCCTGCCCGTTAAAAAAGCAAGCACGCAACACAGTTTTTAGTGATGGAAATCCTAGCGCTAAAATTATGCTGATAGGCGAAGCGCCTGGCAAAGAAGAAGATAAAGAAGGCAAACCATTTATCGGTATGAGCGGCAAGCTATTGGACAAAATGCTTTCTTATATCGGGCTGGAGCGGGATATGGTTTATATCACGAATATTCTACCGTGGCGGCCACCGGGTAATCGCGCCCCGCGCCCCGATGAAACCGCATTATGCCTGCCTTTTGTCAAAAAACATATTGAGCTTATCAAACCAGAGCTCATTTTATTGGTGGGCGGCACATCGGCAAAAGAACTGCTGCAAACCCCAGAGGGCATCACGAAATTAAGAGGCAAAATGCATGTCATCGACATTCATGGCACCAATTATGATGCCATGGCCATGCTGCACCCTGCTTATTTATTACGCAACCCCATCCGCAAAGCTGAGAGCTGGCAAGATTTGCTTAAAGTAAAACAATTCATAAACGCCAAAGGCATGGCAAAGGCTTAACGCACATTATGGTGGCAACACAAAACACTCAGCAAAATCATTTCATGCTCGGGCGCACCCGCCCCTTGATGATGGTGTTGAGCTTTATTTTGATTTTTTGCGGGTTTCTATCCTCACCAGTAGCAGCAAAAATTACCCATATCCCCGTGCCGCGACCTGATTACACCCCCCCACCTCCGACACCTGACGCGGTGCTTTATCAGCAAATTTTTGATCTTCAGGAAGATGCCAAATGGAAAGAAGCTGACCAGCTTATCCGTAAAGTCAGGGACAAAAGTCTGATGGGGCATGTCTATCGTTTGCGCTATATGCACCCGACAGCCTATCGCGCAAGCTGGGCCGAAATGTATGATTGGCTACAAAAATATGGCGATCACCCTGGCGCATGGCAGGTTTATAAACTCGCACAAAAGCGTAAACCTCGCGGCGCGAAAATGCCCAAAGCCCCACCCTCGCGTGTCTGGCAACAAGCCAGCTCTCGGGTTGAAAATAAACTCTTTCGTTCACGCGCCAGTCGCACTATCCGAAGAGAAATTCAACGCCTGACCTATCGCGAACGCCCCACACAAGCTTTAAAATATATCTCCAAAAAATCCATCGACCGCCAGCTTACTGCGGGTGAAACCGATTGGTTGCGGTCACTTATTGCCCGCTCCTATTATATTGAGGGCAAGCCTGAGAATTCATATAAACTCGCTATTAAAGCCACGCGCAGCAGAGATTTGGTGCCGCTTAGTGATTGGAATGTAGGCTTGGCGGCATGGCGTTTGGGAAGGTTTAACGCAGCCCTTACGCATTTCACCTACTTACTTGATAATGAAAACGCCTCTAAACGCTATCGGGCAGCAGCTGCCGTTTGGGCCGCGCGCATTCATGAAATAAGGGGCAATGATAAACAAATGAAAAACATGCTCGCGCGTGCGGTCGAAATTGGTGGTCATAATTTTTATGGTTTATTGGCTCAACAAAAACTTAATGGCCGCATTAAAGTGACTTGGCTCTACGAACCCCCTAAAGAAAAAGTTGATATCAGCCATCATAAAGCAATTGCGCGGGCAGAAAAATTATTAAGTGCTAGCCAGCAAGAACTCGCCGAGCTTGAATTGCTGTATCTGGGGGAAAGGCTGGGGCAAACACAGGCGCGCAATTTGCTAGAAATGGCGCGTGAAAAACAATTACCCGCCGTTGAGCTGGCCATGACCTATCAAACTGATTTGGGGCAAAATTTTAAAGAAAACGAATTATCAGAAGGCCAGTTTCCCTTACCCGGTTATGGACCCACAACGGGTTACCGCATTGATAAAGCTGTTCTTTATGGACTTATTCGACAGGAAAGCCGGTTCAAAGCGCGGGCAAAATCATCGGCTGGCGCAAGAGGATTAATGCAAATCATGCCCGGCACTGCTGCTTTTGTGACGGGTGACCGGAAACTTCGATATCGCGCCGGACGTGATAAGTTATACCGCATATCTTTTAACATGAATATCGGGCAGTCTTACCTTGAAGGGCTCATGCAAGACAAACATATAGATAATAACCTGCTTTTTGCGCTGGCATCTTATAATGCGGGGCCCGGCAATATGCGCCGATGGAAAAAAGAAATCGGCCCGAATGAAGACCCGCTTTTATTTATTGAAAGTCTGCCTGCGCCAGAAACGCGCCATTATATTCAAAAAGTCATGCGCAATATTTGGCTTTATCGCCATAAACTCGACCAAGATTTAACAAGCCTTGAGCAAATGGCTCGCAATCAATGGCCGATATATGAGGCGCAGGATAATGAAAAAGCCCTTTCCCAGACAGTGTTGGAAACAAAGTCCAGAAAAAGGCGCTAATTTCAAATATAAGTTTTAATATTAGTGAAGGTTTTTAGCCAAACCAGTAATCGTGTCATCAACCAGTTTTTTACTTTGACTGGCGGATATATTATCCGTGATAAGAACAGCTGCAGCATTGATGGCCAGATTAACAGTGGCACGGCGCACTTCTTGCGATAATTGCGCCTCTGCACGAGCTATTTTTTCTTCAGCTTGCGCTGTGCGGCGCTCAAGACGCTCTTTGAGTGCCACTTCAGCTTCTGCCGCAATGCGCTTGGCGTCTTCTTCCGCCTGCTTTACCAATGCCGAAGCTTCTTGCTTGGCTTCTTTGGCACGCTTTTCATAATCTGCCAACAAATCCATAGCTTCTTGGCGCAAAGCGTTTGCCTCATCAAGTTCATTTTTGATATTTTCCGCTCGCTCATCAAGCATAGCGGCAACTTTGCTCGGCAGTTTAAGGCGAATAAAGCCCAGAATAACCAGCACAAAAGAAAGAGCGACAAAAAATGATGCATCAAACTTCATAATCTTATCCTTTCAGAGCTGAGTCTGTTTCAGCCTGCACAGAATTCAAAGCGTCTTGAACAGATTTCTCTGATACTTGTTTGCCAGTTGCCGCTGCAACAATTTCACCTGTTATACTCACAGCAGCGATTTGAACTTGTTGCAAAGCTTCGTCACGCGTATCAGATAGACGCTTTTCAGCAGCCGCTAAATTAGCGGCCAGCTTGGCGTCTAAATCAGCCTCTTGCGCTGCAATGGTTTCATTTGCTGCATCACGCGCTTGCTGGGCAATCGCTAGCGCCTTGCTACGCGCATCTGCAAGCGCTGCTTCATAAGCTTCCAGTGCCTTTTCAGCATCGTCGCGTAATTTTGCGGCTTGGGCCAAATCGTCATCAATGCGCGTTTTGCGTTCAGCAATAATGCCACCAATTTTCGGCAATGCGAATTTCGACAATATGACATAAAGCGCGATAAAGGTGATTGCCAACCAGACAAGCTGGGGAGCAAAAACCGTTGGGTCAAGCTGTGGCATATTCGCCTCTTCTTAAAGTGTTGTCCCCCCAAATTGACATCAACAAGGGGGGGAAAATTCTCTTAATTAGACAACAAAGAGAAGAATCAAGGCAACAATCAAGCCAAACAGGCCAGTCGCTTCAGCCAAAGCAAAACCGAGTAGCAAGTTCGGGAACTGGCTTTGTGCTGCTGAAGGGTTGCGCAGGGCACCGGCAAGATAGTTACCGAAAATTGTACCAATTGAAATACCTGCACCGGCAAGAGCGATACATGCGATACCGGCACCAATATATTTAGCTGCTTCTGCTTCCATAATGTTTTCTCCGTAAAAATGCCCGAAGGCGGTTAAAGTTAAAATTAATGATCAAGGTGAATAGCATCATTCAGGTAAATACATGTCAAAATTGTGAACACATAAGCCTGAAGAAATGCAATGAGAAATTCCAATCCGGTGAATGCGACCATCATGGCGACTGGCGCAATCGCACCAGCGGACATAAGACCGCCAGCTGATAAAAACGCCACCGCGAAACCACCAAATACTTTCAACATGGTGTGGCCTGCCATCATATTGGCAAACAAACGAACTGACAGACTGACAGGGCGCGTTAAATAAGAAATGAGCTCAATGATAACCAATAAAGGCATCAGAGCTGCAGGAATCCCTGACGGCACAAAAAGCTTCAAAAAGCCAATCCCATGGCGCGCAAAACCAACAGCTGTTACCAGCAAAAAGACCACAGAGGCCAATGCGAAAGTGACAATCAAATGTGAGGTCACGGTAAAGGAATAAGGCACCATACCGAGCATGTTGCAGAATAAAACGAAAATAAATAGGGTAAAGACGAATGGGAAATATTTTAGCCCTTCCGTGCCTGTGTTTTCGCGAATCATATTGGCAACAAACTCATAAGCCAGTTCACCCATTGATTGCAAACGCCCCGGCACAAGACTTGCCCCGCGCGCCGCTGAGGTTAAAAATAAAGTTGCAGCCGCCACAACAATCACCATCCATAAAGACGAATTGGTGAAGCTCGGGTCAATACCGGCAATTTCTGGAAGTTTGAAAATGGGGGTTACTTCAAACTGGTGCATTGGGTCAACATTAAAACCACCAGTCTCTTGTCCGTTCGCAGATGAAGCCACGCCTTCACTCCTCTTTTTGGGAACTTTCATTCCCATTCTCATCCAACCCCATGCGCGCATTCATCTCGCGCGAGGTTCGCAACATATTTATAACACCTGCCGCCATGCCAAGAACCAGCATAATCAGCAAGAATAGCGGGCCTGTGCCAAAATAACCATCAAGCCACCAGCCAAGATAACCACCAACCACAATCCCAACCACAAGCTCAATTGAGAGCCGATATGCAAGACCAATGGCAGAGGACCTTCCACGCTGGGCAGTTTGGCCAATACTCCGCTTAGTTTGCGCCTGTTCCACCTTGTTTGAGAGTGTTTCTAGAGCAGAATACTGATCTGAAGACCGTTTTTTTTCATGAACGGTTTCGGATTTAGTTTCAGTATTTTCCTCTTTATCGTTTGTTCCCAAAGGACTGTCCAAATGATTCTCTCAAGCTCGGTTTCTAAAGACCCAAACTCGCGCGCACACTATCCTTAGACGAGGTTTCTGTCAAGCGTCACAGGTGAGTTTAGCTAGCGGTTTTTGCCTGATTTTGCTCATTTTCAGATGCGACATTTCCGCCAGTTTCGGCAAATTGCTCTGCCGTGGCCAAATCAACCGAAATCAGCTGGCTCACACCGCGCTCTTGCATGGTCACACCAAACAAACGGTCAACCCGTGCCATTGTCAATGCATGGTGCGTGATAAGCAAAAACCGCGTATCTGTCGATTCGGCAATTTCAGAAATCATATTGCAAAAACGCTCAACATTGGCATCATCAAGTGGCGCATCAACCTCATCCAACACACAAATTGGCGATGGATTGGTTAAAAACACCGCAAAAATCAATGACATGGCAGTCAACGCCTGCTCACCACCCGATAAAAGCGACATGACTTGTGGTTTTTTACCAGGCGGGTGTGCAATGATTTCTAACCCTGCCTGAAGCGGGTCATCGGACTCGGTAAACTTCAGCTCTGCTGTGCCGCCCCCAAAAAGCTGGGTAAAGAGGCGCTTAAAATGGCCATTCACAGTATCAAATGCCGCCAATAAACGCTCGCGCCCTTCTCGGTTTAACTGTCCGATACCATGCCGTAATTTATTAATTGCTTGGGTGAGGTCTTCTTTTTCAGCGCTTAACTCTTCAATTTGAGCAGCAATTTCTGTCGCCTCTTCTTCCGCCCGTAAATTCACACCGCCAAGATTCTCTCTTTCGCGGCGATAACGCTCAAGCTTGGTTTCAATTTCTTCCGCATTCGGAAATGGTTTGTCAGGATTGTGATTGGCAATGGCTAAAGCTTCTTCGGGAGCAACTTGCAGGGTTTCGCGAATACGCTGTCCCCATTCACTCACACGCTCCTGATTACCCTCCAATGTTGCCTCTAACCGCGCTTTTAATTCACGGGCTTCAGATGCATCAGACTGCAGGCTGCGGAGCATTTTATCCGCTTCAGCCAATTGGGTTTCCGCCACCGCCAGTGCATCTGCCGCTTCCTGACGGGTTTTTTCAGCCGTTTCGATTGTGTCCACTAAAGCCAGTCGACGCGCAGCTAATGTTTCAGGCAGTTTTTCAGCCTCTTTTTGTTGCGCTTGAATGCTGGTTTCGCGTCTTACAAACTCTGCCAATTGGCTTTGCGCGCCTGTCAGACGGTTTTGCCATTCTGACATTTCTGTCTGCAGCGCGGTCAAGCGATTTTCACGCGCCTCACGCTCGCGCGTTAAGCCGGTTTGCTCGGTGCGGCGGGCAGCCAGTTCAGCGCGGGCTTCTGCAACTTTGATTTGCCGCGATTCTTGCTCAATCGATGGATCCTCTTGCTGCTCAATCGCTTTGGTCTGGCTTTCCATTTCGCTCAGATTTTGCGCGACCTCATTCAAATCACTGGTGAGACGCTGAAAAGCTTCTTCAATAGCCGCCAGTCTAGAAACATGTTTGGCCGCACCGCGTTCTAAATCCGCTAAATCCTGGCGTTTTTGGGCTAACTCTGCCTGTGCCGTGCGCAATGCGGTGCGTGCTTGGTTATCTCTATCACTTGCTGCGCGCGCTTTATCGCGCGCCTGCGCAGCGGCCTGACTGGCTGATTGCGCTAGATTTTGCGCGGTTTGCAATTCTTTTTCCAGCTCATTCAGGCGGTTACGCTGCTCTAATCTTTGGGCGGCAGGAGTTGGCGCATCAGCTGCCACACAATAGCCGTCCCATCGCCACACATCACCTTCTGGACTGACCAATCTTTGACCTGGCGCCAACTGATAACGCAAAGCCTCGCCCTGCTCCTTATCCACCACCCCAATCTGGCCCAAACGCAAAGATAGAACAGCCGCGCCTTTCACAAAATCTGACAAAGGCTTTACGCCCTCTGGTAATGTGTGGCTTTGTTGATTTGCCATCTCTGCTTTGCGCCAATGGGCAGGCGCGTCCGTATCGGCGGAAGCGTCCAAATCATCACCTAAAACTGCCCCAAGCGCGGTTTCAAAACCGGCCTCCACCGAAACGGAGTCAATCAGGCTAGGCCAGCTAGGCCCATCGGGTTTGGCAAACATTGCCGATAAAGCAGCCCGTTCACCAACCAGTCGGTCGACCACAGCTTGCGCTTCTTTTTCAGGACCCAAACAATCATCAAGCTTGAGATTTGCTTGCGTCAAATCCTCTTGTGCCTGATTGGCAACATCCAGTGCAGATTGCTCAAGCGCTTCTGCATCTGAAACGGCTTTCATCAGCCCCTGTTTCTCGTCCTCAGAAACATGATCAGCAAGTAAATTTTCACGCTCTTCAACCAAGCGCTCTTGCTCGGTTTGAATGCGGGTTTGTTTTTGAGCCGCCGCATTTGCGGAGGCCGCCAACTCACCCAATCGTGCGCGGCGCTCAGCCAATTTACGATTGGTTTCATCAAGTGCGGCTTCTGCATCAGCCAAAACGGTCTCTGCGCTGGCAACAGCTTCAGCCGCGCGTTGCTCAGCGGCTTCTTCAGCTTCAGTATCAGCCTGATTAAGCGTCTCATACTCGCTTTGGCGACGCTCATATTGGGCTTGCGCATCTTGCAAAAAGGCCTGCTCGCGGGCTTTATCCTGCTCCAGCACTTGTAACTGCTCCGCCAGCCGCGCCATCGTCTCGCGCGCTTGCTGTTCTTCCTTTTCCAGACCATCGCGCTCAACAATCAAACGCCGCAAGGCCGCCGCGGCTGCGACTTCTTCCTCTCTGAGCGGTGGTACTTGCGCTTGCAAATTCAATTGCGTGGTATTGGCCTCACTCACTTTGCCTGTTAGCGCCGCTACAGCCTGCTCTGCCTCACGCAATGCCTGACTGGCTTCTTGTGCGGCATCAACAGCCTGTTGCCATCGCAAATGCAAAAACAGCGCTTCAACTTCCCGAATTTGTCCAGATAAATTACGATAGCGTTTAGCTTGACGCGCTTGGCGTTGCAGGCTGCGCAATTGCGTTTCCATATTGCCCAATGCATCGTCAAGCTTTTCAAGATTGCTTTCTGCACCACGCAATTTCAATTCCGCATCATGACGGCGCGTATGCAAGCCAGAAATACCAGCCGCTTCTTCTAAGATTTTGCGCCGTGCCTCTGGCTTGGCGTTAATCAACTCACCAATCTGGCCTTGTTTAACCAGCGCTGGCGAACGCGCACCTGTTGACGCATCGGCAAACATGAGCTGCACATCACGTGCGCGCACATCTTTGCTGTTAATTTTATAGGCCGAGCCATCATCGCGCTCAATCCGACGAATAACCTCAATGAGTTCTTCATCATTATATTCAGGCGGCGCGGTATGTTCCTGATTATCCAGCACCAAAGCCACTTCGGCAAAATTGCGCGCAGGGCGGGTATTGGTGCCAGAAAAAATCACATCTTCCATGCCCGAACCGCGCATTGATTTATATGAGGTTTCGCCCATCACCCAGCGCAGCGCTTCAAGTAGGTTAGATTTACCGCAGCCATTAGGCCCAACAACGCCTGTCAGGCCCGGTAAAATATCCAAATCCACTGGGTCAACAAAAGACTTAAACCCGGATAGTCTGAGCTTGGAAAATTTCATCTTAAAAATCTCCTGCGGCGAGTTTTTTATTCAGGATTTTTCTAAACCCTTCAACGCCAATATTGCCCTCAACTTTTTCGCCATTCACGAAAAAGGTCGGGGTAGAGTTTACGCCTAAAACGCGGCTGGCATCGGCCTGCATTTGACGAATCCCATCGAGGGTTTCTTGGCTTTGCAAGCAAGCCTTAAACCCATTTTCAGAAAGCCCAACCTGCTTAGCATAGGCTTGCAACACATTATAAGGCTGCTTGTTAGACAGCCATTCTTGCTGGCGTGCGAAAATCACATCTAAAAACATTAATCTGGCGCGGGGGGGAACACATTGTGCCAACATCGCGCCCGCCATGCCATAACCATCAAATGGGAAAGGCCTAAACAAAAACTTAACTTTGCCTGTTGCCACATAATCCGCCTTTAGCTGCGGCAGCACTTTGTTATGAAAATCACCACAGTGACCGCATGTCATAGACGCATATTCAATCACGGTCACAGGTGCATCAGCAGCACCAAGCACAATTTCACCAAGTGGGTTTGGCGTGCCAAGCACCAAATCCGCATCAGAGTCACCAAAAATAGATATTTGCATAGGAGCAGGCATGCGCGCCAATGTGCTCTGTTCAGTTTCAGCCAGAACATCTGCGCGGTCAGCAAAAGCCGCGCGCCCCAGCCCACCTACCAGCATGCCGCCGCCAATCAGAACAAACGCCATAATATAAAGGCTTAGGCGCGGGAGCGCTAAAAAGCGTTTCGTCAAATGAGACAGGTGCTGCATATATTCTCAATCCTTATGCGTTTTTCGCGAATCGTTTCGCCATAACCTATTATAGACGACCCAGCCACACACGCCCACGACTCCTTTGCCCAAACCCTTAAGCCTGTGGAAAAGTCTTAAATGACATAAAATTATTTTTCTTGATTATCGCGCGCCGCAAGCCGCAAAGACAAGCGCGCCAACGCCTGACGCAAACGGGGGGACTCAATATCGTGCATTCCCTCGCTGAGTTCGCTCACCGCTTCACGGCTAGGCGGTTTGGGCGCATCCGGCGCGGGGCGGTGATATATCGGGCCTTGAATAATATTCAGCTTGCCAATGGCCGGATAGCCGTAATAGCTGTTCAGCCGGTCAATGATTTGCGGCGCTAAATGTTGCAGCTCAAGCGCCATTGCGCCTTCAACTTTAATCGTCAACACGCCGCCTTGCCCATCTTTGGTCGCCTTGCGCGACAGCCGCAGGGGCTGCGAAAGCCGGGCCAGCGGCGCGCCGACAATATCCGGCCAATGCTGGATAAGCGTCTGGTCAGAAAAGCCGCGCCGCCGCATGGATGATTTTGTAATCTTCCACAAAAACCGACTAATATGCGGCGTGCCATAAGAACGTTTTGGATTTTGCGGGTTACTCATTTTTTTCTATGCCTGTCAGTATGCTTCCCTATCATAGCACTTTATGCCAAAACAGACAGACATATGTAAAAAATACTTCGCTTCATGATCAGGAAATGATGTCAAAAACCCCAATGCTAAAGCCACAAAATCTTTTGGACTGGTATGACAGGCACCGCCGACAAATGCCCTGGCGCGCGGCGCGCGGCACCACGCCCGACCCATATCATGTTTGGCTGTCGGAGGTCATGCTGCAGCAAACCACGGTCGCGACCGTCAAACCCTATTTTGAAAAATTCCTGCGCCTGTTCCCCACCCTAGCCGAGCTGGCGGCGGCGCCGGATGATGATGTGCTGACGGCCTGGGCGGGGCTTGGCTATTACAGCCGCGCGCGCAATCTCCTCAAATGCGCCCGTGCCGTGGTGGCAGAACATGGCGGGGCGTTGCCGGCAGATGAAGCCGCGCTGTTGGCGCTGCCCGGCATCGGCCCCTATACCGCCGCGGCGATTGCGGCGATTGCCTTTGGCCTGCCCACCGCGCCGGTGGACGGCAATATAGAGCGCGTGCTGGCGCGGGTTTATGGGCTGACCACGCCGCTGCCCAAGCTCAAGCAGGAGGCGCGCCCGCTCATGGTGCAGCTGGTGGATGGCGTGCCGCACGGGCGGGCGGGGGATTTTGCGCAAGGCCTGATGGATTTGGGGTCTGGCATTTGCACGCCGAAGCGGCCGCATTGTGGGGTTTGCCCGTTGCGGGCGGGGTGCGTGGCGGCGGCGGAAGGCACTGCCGAGACCCTGCCCCGCCGTGCGCCGAAAAAGCCCAAGCCCGCGCGGCGCGGCACAATTTATTGGCTGGAAAATGCGCAGGGCGCGGTGCTGATGGTGCGCCGGCCGGAGCGCGGGCTGCTGGGCGGCGCACAGCTGGGCGAGGGC
>JBMHDF010000012.1:0-37267 GCA_049889535.1 Parvibaculales bacterium
ACTTGAGAGGAGCTGCCCCTAGTACGAGAGGACCGGGGTGGACATACCTCTGGTGGAGCTGTTGTCGCGCCAGCGGCATTGCAGCGTAGCTAAGTATGGACAGGATAACCGCTGAAAGCATCTAAGCGGGAAGCCCCCCTCGAAACCAGGTTTCCCTTGAGAATCGTGGAAGACCACCACGTTGATAGGCCGGATGTGGAAGCGCAGTAATGTGTGTAGCTTACCGGTACTAATAGTTCGATTGACTTGATTGTTCTCATTTTCTCCATTTGTTAAATATTTGATTTTATCTTTTGCCGGCTTGGTGGCTATGGCGAAGCGCCTAAACCCGATCCCATCCCGAACTCGGCCGTTAAACGCTTCAGCGCTGATGGTACTGCATCTTAAGGTGTGGAAGAGTAAGTCGCTGCCAGGCCTGCTAAAGATAAAATTTTATATGATATGCCAGATTGACATCTCTTCTTTGCAACTCTCTCCCTTGCGCTTTATTTTTTATTCCGCTTGCGGAGAGCGACCCTTTTATCGCCTCAAGTGGGCATAAGGCGCACTAAGGCAACAAGCCTAAGTGCTTTTAACGCCTCAAAGAGGGCGTAAGGCGCACTAAGGCAACAAGCCTAAGTGCTTTTAACGCCTCAAAGAGGGCGTAAGGCGCACTAAGGCAACAAGCCTAAGTGCTTTTAACGCGGGGTGGAGCAGCCCGGTAGCTCGTCAGGCTCATAACCTGAAGGTCGTAGGTTCAAATCCTACCCCCGCAACCAAATCTCAAGCCCCATTATGGGGCTTTTTTTTATTTTACGGGTGGCGCAGCCCGTTCGCGGGGCAAAAGCACCTCGTGCTTTTGCTGCTCCCGCTCACCTCGTCAGGCTCATAAGCTGAAGGGTGAGGGCGTCAGAAAATGCCGCAGGCATTTTCAGCCCGAACGGTTCACGCTATAAGCACTTATCGAGTGGGAACGAGATTTAGTGCGCCTTGCGCCTTTTATGGAATCCTACCCCCTTATCAGGAATAGCCTCAGGAATAGCCTCAGGAATAGCCAAAGCCATCGCCCGTGACGATAGGGGCGACAGTCCACTGATTGCTTGGGGTGCGATACCAGCCAGCCGCCGCCAACGCACCGCCATCAAGATTAATTGTTGTGCCGTTTACCCATGCTGACATATCAGACGCTAAAAACAACGCACAGCCGGCCGCATCTGAAGGTTTGCCAAAGCGACCAGAAGGGTTCCAGCGTGGTATATGGTCTTTATGTTGTTCAGGCGTCATAGCAACAGGTGAGACCTGTTCCGTTTCGGTGGTTTCAGGCGCAATCGCATTAACGCGAACGCCATGCGGCCCTAAGTCTAATGCCAGGCTGCGGGTGAAACCGGTAATGGCATGTTTAAACGCTGAATAAACAACAGCAGTAGGGATGCCGCGAAAGGCTTCAATAGAAGAAATGTTAATAATACTGCCACCTGCCCCCGCTTTTTCCATGAGCGGAATAGCGGCGCGTGTGACTTTAAACATAGAGTTTAAATTGGCATTGAAAAGCGCGTCTATTTCATCATCAGTAAATTCTTTAAACGGCTTAATCAGCTCTAAAAAATCGCCAACATTATTGACCAAAATATTCAGCTGCCCAAAATGCTGGTCAATATTTGACATCATTTCTTGAACCTGTTCGCTCACCGTGACATCTGTATGAGCGACCATCACCTCATAGCCCTTTTGTTTAAAATCGCTTTCTATGCTCTCACATCGGTTTTTATCTTTATCAGCAATGATGGTTTTGGCGCCATGAAGGGCAAAGGCTTCGGCTATAGCGCGCCCAATACCAGCCCCGCCGCCAGTGATAAGTGCAATTTTTCCTTTGAGATTAGCGGCATCCATAAGAATCTCCTTTTTGATAAATGGTCAGTGACAAGCTTCATTTACTATAGAGAAACTTGGGTCGTTATCAATAATGGGTTATTTGATAGATGCAGCTTGCGCGCATGAGCCAGGGCCAGTTGAGCATTTATAGACACGGACATAATCCACAATAAGGGCTTTTGGAAAACCCTCAAGGCTGACCCCGCCCTGATTTTGATATTCTGGCCAATTACCACCAATCGCAAGATTGAGGATTAAATGAAATTTCTGGTCAAATGGCGCGTGTGGGTTATCGCGGGCTGAGGGGTGGCGGCTATACCAGTCTTGCGCCTTAATCGTTGCATAGGCGGTGTCATTGATAAGCCAAGTAATGCTTTCTGGCCCCCATTCTAGGGCATAAGTATTGAAGGCTTGAAAATTGACCAGTTCAATTGCGTTTACTTTTGAGCCTTTGCGGGGCCATTTTTCAGAAAAATAAACTGACCCATAAACTCTATTTTCAACTTTGCCCGTGCAGTTTTTGCAGTCCGTGCCAAGGTTGATGGCTTCCATAATATCGATTTCGCCCGAATGCGGCCAGTCGCCATAAACACTCTCAGTGGGTAACATCCAAAAAGCGGGCCAAACACCTTGCCCTATAGGCAGCTTTATGCGGGCCTCAATGCGGCCATATTTTATATCAAGCTTGCCGCGGGTCTGTATCCGCGCCGAAATGAAGTTTTTGCCATTGGGTAAATCATTTTGTGGGTGAGCAATAAGAAATAAAAGCCCATCTATCAAACGGATAGTGCTTTGATCTTCAAGATAACATTGGCGTTCTTGATTGCCGCCGCCAAAACAAGCATGACGACCATAGCTATCATTCAGGTTCCATTTATTCTTATCCAGCAATTCCCCATCAAATTCATCAGACCAAATTTGTTTCCAGCCCGTCGGCTCTTGATTGGACAGTGTTGTAACCGCCAGCTCTTTTTCGTCTGTAGCAGCGTAAAGCGGGTCTAGGTAAGCCAAAGCTATAAACAAAGACCATAATAGAAAAGAATGAAGGCGGTTGGGCATGATGTAAATCCTCAAAGCTATTTATCAGACTAAATGATTCTTCTCTTAATCATTGAATGCACAAATACAAGACAGCTAAAATTTAAAACAGCTGTGAAGCATTGTGTTTCTAGGTTGGGCGTGACATGCTCATATAAAGATTGCGTTTTGAACGATTGGGGAGGCTGATATGCAGCGCCAAGATTTAATACCCGTATGTGTGGCTTATATTTTTACGCTTGCCGGTGCTTACGCCGCCCTAGATTTTTTTAATTATGGGCCATTGTTGGATGGGTTCCTCGCGGATTTGGTCGGTACAGTTTTAATTTTCCTGTTTGGGCGGTTTTACAATAATGCCAGTTTCTATGATGCTTATTGGAGCGTGATTCCGCCGCTTTTGGCGGTTTATTGGGCGTGTGAAGCGGTCAGCGAAGCGGTGGACCCGACCCGTCAATGGTTGGTGATTGCGTTGGTGACATATTGGGCGGTGCGCCTGACCGCCAATTGGGCTTGGCACTGGCCAGGTTTAAGTCATGAGGATTGGCGCTATCAACCCATTCGCGATAAGGCTGGAAAATGGGCTTTATGGGCTGATTTTAGTGGTATTCATTTATTCCCGACTTTGATTGTTTTTGCGGCTTGTCTGCCGATTTATGCTGCCGTGAGTTTGGGCGAAGCGCCCTTAAACTGGCTGGACTATGTGGCGGCATTGGTGACTTTTGGGGCCATCACGCTTGAAATGATTGCTGATTTGCAATTGCATCGCTTTGCCAAAAACAAACAGACAGGCGATATTATTAAAACAGGGGTTTGGCAATATTCCCGCCATCCAAATTATTTGGGCGAGTTTGGGTTTTGGCTAGGCCTTATGTTGTTTGGTCTGGCGGCATATCCGCAAGGCTGGTGGTGGATGATACCGGGCGCGCTGGCCATGTTGGCCATGTTTGTTTATGTCAGCATTCCGCTTATGGATGAGCGCAGTTGCATGCGGCGTAAAAATTATGCAGCGCATATGGAAGCTGTGCCGGCCTTATTTCCGCGTCTCTTTTTTAAAAAATAGGAGACGATATGTCAGCGCGACAACGCATTGTCATTATCGGCTTTGGAGATACAGGTCTGCTTGTCGCAGCGCATCTGAAGAAGCGTTATGAAATTGTCGCGATTTCGCCAAAGCCTTTAATGGTGAGCGGGCAAGAGCTTGGCACGCGTTTGGCGCGCCCGCAATTCTGGCAAGATTTATATATGCTCGGTTTTGATCGCTATAAAGCATTGCAAGGTGTTGAGATTGTGCATGGTAAAGCGCTGTCGCTCAATTTGGCTGACCAGCTTGTCATTAGCGAATTGTCTGATGGCACCATGCGAGAAGATGAATATGATGCTTTGGTGATTGCGACTGGCACACAAAATGGTTTTTGGCGCACGCCGCATATTGAAACTCAAGAGCAGATTGAAAAAGCCATTGCCCATCAGGCCAGGCTGTGTCGTGAGGCGCAGCATATTGCTATTATTGGCGGTGGGCCAAGCGGGGTAAGCGCGGCGGCAAATTTGAAACAGACCTATCCAGATAAACAAGTTGATTTATATTTTAGTCGGGCGGAGGCATTGCCCGATTATCACCCAAAAACGCGGGCGCAGATTATGGCTGAATTGGCCGCGCTTGATGTGGGGCTGCACCCGCATCATCGTGCCAAGCGGCCTGCGCGTATGAATCATTTGGCTTTGACACAAGGTCAGGTGGATTTTGAAACCGGGCAGGACAAAATTCAGGCTGATTTAGTTTTATGGACCATTGGCGCGCGCAAGCCCAATAGCCAGTTTTTGCCGCCAGAATTATTAACGCCTGATGGTTTTGTGCGCACAAATGCATTTTTGCAATGTCCGGAAGCGACGGGGGTTTTTGCGATTGGGGATATTGCCGATACCGACCCGAACCGAAGCTCTGCCCGCAATGCAGGATTTTTAATCTTGGCCAAAAATATTCAGGCCTATTTGGCGAACAAGCCTCATAAAATGAAAAAATTTAGCGCGCCTCGCCATCGTTGGGGGTCTGTTTTGGGGGTGCAAAAAACAGGCATGAGCATTTATTCACCACAGGGTAAGCGCTTCCATTTAAGCCAATGGTGGGTGCTGAAAATGCTCTTCCCAATTTTCGTGTGGCGCTTAATCTATCGGGGTGTCAGTAAAGTAAAGCGACACTAACTACCAGCTTGTATCGGGCGACGGGTTATTCGTTGGCCCCCAAAAAGCATAAAATTGCGTGATTTTACCTGCCTCGTTAAAGGCCAGCGCGTCTAGCGTATCGACAAAGAAAATGTCAGGACCAAATCCGTGCACGCGGGCGCGCATCGCCGCAGCGGCATAGAAACCTGCAACGCGGACCGCCCCCTCGACCCGCAATTCCAGCATGCCTGCGCTGGCCGCAAAAAACTCACGAATTTCGTCATGGCCGTGTCGTGCCTCTTCACCTACCGGATCAAAAAACTGCGCATTTTCATCAAATAAATTGATAATGCCGTCTAAATCGCCCGCACTTAAAGCGGCGCAATAATCATGCAGCACTTTATTGACATGTTCAGCCGATGGCGGCGTGCCTTCTATTTTGTGTCCAAATGGAATTTCTGGTGTCATCTTTTTCTCCTCTATCCCTGTCGTGAATATTTTTATATTTTCCTCAGCCGCTGATTATATAGCCGCCATCGACAACCAGCACTTGTCCGGTAATCCATGACGCGGCACTGTCGGTCATAAATAAAACAGCGCTGGCAATATCATCGGGTTCCCCCAAACGGCCAATTGGTGTGCGCGCAAGTGTGGGTTGCGTCCATTCATCATGTTCAAACATGGGCGAGGTCATCCCTGTTTTGGTTAACCCTGCAGCGACTGCATTCACCCGAATATTACGTTTGCCCAAATCAACCGCCATGCTGCGCACCAGCCCCAGCAGCCCGGTTTTCGCTGCACCATAACCAAGCGTGACATCGACCCCCATAAAAGAAGTGACTGACGCAATTGATAATATGGAGCCGCCCCCTTGTATTGTGCTTTGCGCGATTTTGTCGGTGACCCCATGTGCCAGTCGATAGCCGCCAATCAAATGCATTTGCACAGCACGGGCAAAAATATCAGGGTCATGCTCATCAAGGCCCTGCGCGGCAAAAGCAATACCTGCATTGTTCACCAGAATATCAAGCTTGTCGATGGTCTCTATCAGCGCGTCTATCGACTCATTATTTTCAATATCAAGTTGCTGATAGCTAAATGCGCTGAGGTCTTGCGGATAATCACTGGCTTGGGCGCGTGTGCCAGTGATGGTGACTTGCGCTCCTGCCGTGTGATATTGTTGTGCTATAGCAAAGCCAATGCCGCTTGTGCCGCCTGTGACCAAAACATGCGCGCCATTAAAATCAAATTTAAGTGCCATAAAAATCTCCCTTGCTCAAAATTCTAAGGGCAAAAATATTATTTGGTAAAGCATAAGTTTTGCTTTTATCGCCATAATGGCGTTAAATGTGAATAAATATAAAAAAAGGGAGGGGATATGAAAGCTTTTACACCAGCTAAATTAGGCAAATTAGAACTTAAAAATCGGGTTTTAAAGGCGGCTACATTTGAGGGTATGTCCCCTGATGGTGTGCCAAGTGACCAGCTTTTAGCTTTTCATGAAAGATTGGCTCAAGGTGGGTTGGCGATGACCACGCTGGGTTATTGCACTACTGAAGCTGACGGGCGCATTATGGAAAGCATGTTGTATTTGCATGAGGAAGTTCGTGGCCGCTTAAAGGAGCTGATTTCGCGCGTGCATCAGGCGGGGGCTAAAGTTTCAGGGCAAATGACGCATTGTGGGCATTTTTCGAAAAATAAAAAATTGCAACGCGTGACCAACCCCAAAGGCCCATCACGCCAGTTTAATCCGCTTGGTATGATTGCGGGGCGCCCCTTTGCGGGGGAAATGGACCATGCTGATATTGATTATATGGTACAGACCTATCGTGATGCGGCGCGTTATATGCGCGAGACGGGTTTTGATGCCATCGAAATTCACTTTGGCCATGGCTATGGCTTATCTCAATTTATGAGTCCTAAAACCAATAAGCGCACAGATGAATATGGCGGATCGCTGGTTAATCGTATGCGCCTGCCCTTGCGGGTTCTTGATGCCGTGAAAGACGAAGCGGGCGATTTACCTGTTTTGGGTAAAATCAGTATGACTGATGGCGTCAAGGGCGGCATTGATTGGGAAGAAGGCTTTGAAACAGCCCGAATTTTTGACAAAGCAGGTATTGACGGCCTCATCACCAGCGCTGGTACAAGCAGCTTTAACCCCATGATTATGTTTCGCGGCAATAGCATTAATGATGGCATGGTAGAAATGGAAAAAAACCCTTTAGTGAAATTTGGTCTTAAAATGGTCGGGCCATTTTTGTATAAAAACTACCCCTATCATGAGCTTTATTTGCGTGAAGAGGCGCAACGCATTAATCAGGCTGTTGAATGTCCGGTGATTTATATTGGCGGCTGTTCTACGCGTGAAAGCCTTGATGCGATTATGAATGAGGGGTTTGAATTTGTGCAGCTTGGACGGGCTTTATTAAAAGATCCGGATTTTGTTAAAAATGCGCAAGCCAAAGATAATTATGTCAGTGGTTGCATTCATTGTAATCGCTGTGTGCCATTGATTGATCACCCTGATGGTATTCGCTGTGTGTTAAATGACCAGCCAGAGAAGGAGCGCGCTCATGCATAATGCGATTATCATTCGACGTATGGAAGCAACGGCGATTTTCCTCGCCGGCTTATTTGCCTATCAGCAATTGGGGTTTTCTTGGGGGTTGTTCGCGGCTCTTTTCTTTGTGCCTGATTTGGCTTTATTTGGTTATGCGCTGGGCAAAAATTTTGGCAATCGCTTGTATAACACAACGCATTTTTTCGCATTGCCGATGGGTTTATTGGTGGCGGCGCTTTTGGGCGGGCAACAGGAATTACTGCCCTATGCGTTAATTTGGGGTTCACATATTGCCTTTGACCGCATGCTTGGCTGGGGGCTGAAAACGACAAGCTTTTATCATACGGATATGGGGGATAAAAAAGTCAGCCCGCGCGCTGGTTTTCTAAAACCCTAATTGGACTGGTCAAAATTGGCGTTTGGCCTATCTATCATGATAGGAGATGCGTCATGGATAAAGTAATTGTACGCGTGGAAAAAGGCCTGTTGATTTTTATCGCCTTTGCCACTCTATATGCGGCTTTAGAAGAAGCCTTTTTTATATTCCAAAATAAACATGTTGAATTGGCAGATTTGCTGCTTTTGTTTATTTATACAGAGGTTTTGGGCATGATTGCCGCGTTTTATCGCAGCAGTAAAATACCCATTACTTTACCGCTTTTTATTGCAATGACGGCGTTAAGCCGAATGATTATTTTGCAAGGCAAGGGCGTGGATACCATTAATTTGCTTTATGAGGCGGGGGCAATTTTGTTGATTTCACTCGCTTGTTTGGTTATCCGCTATCGTCCAAGCTCACAAGAAGATGTTGAATAAAGCGGGTTTATTTATTTTTTGCAGGGCTTAACAAGAAGCTGATTCCGCGTTAGATAGGCCTATGGAGCTCTCATCAGCAAAATTGAAATGGGAAAATGGCAGCCCCCAATCCATGACTTTTGGAGATATTTATTTTTCCAAAGAAGGGGGGATGGCGGAAACGCATGCTGTTTTTTTAGCGGCGAACCAGCTGGCTGAACGCTTGGCAGCACGCCCTGATAAATTGACAATCGGCGAAACGGGGTTTGGCACAGGTCTGAACCTGCTTTGTTTACTCGCGCTTTGGCAATCGCACCCCGCGCCGCGCCCGAAACTGCATTTCATCACAACTGAATTATATCCACTCAGCCCTGCTGATATGGTGCAAGCGCATCAAGCCTGGCCAGAGCTGGCAGCTTTGTCGGAGATGTTGCGCGCGGTTTATCCCCCAGCCATTGCGGGGGCGCATCGGCGTTATTTATTTGAGGGTGCGGTATGTGTTGATTTTTTATGGGGTGATGCTGCGGAGAAATTAAGCGATTATCACCCAATTGATGCTGCACCGGTTGATTGTTGGTTTTTAGACGGTTTCTCGCCCGCTTTGAATCCGGATATGTGGACGCCAAATTTATTTGAGGCGCTGGCTGGTTTAAGCCATGCTGGTACAACGCTTTCTAGCTTTACTGTCGCGGGTGATGTCAGGCGGGGTTTGGGCAATGTTGGTTTTACTGTCACCAAGCAGGCTGGCTATGGCCGCAAACGCGAAATGTTGACGGCGGTTTTTGAGCCGGAGAAAGCGACGCACACACCACCCCCATTAGTTAATATTCATCAACAGACGGGCCCGATTGTGGTGGTGGGCGCCGGTATTGCGGGCGTGGCAACAGCTTGGCAATTGGCGCGACAATTAGCGCCAAAGGGCCAAAATGTTTGTCTTATTGATAGGGGCGCTCAAGCCTGCCAAGCCGCAAGCTCTAGCCCTGCCAGTGCTTTTACCCCTTTCTTCCAAACGGAATGGACACCGCGTGCGCGTTTGCTCATGGCTGGTTTTTTGACCACTGAGCATATTCTGGCGGAATTGCGCGCCAAGGGGCATAGCTTTGAGGCGCAACAAAATGGCATGGTCATGCTGGACATGGCAGCAAAAAATAAACGCTGCCAGCGTTTCTCAGACTGGCAACATAGTCTTGATGTGCCAGCTCCCTATCGTCAAACTTTATCAGTTGAAGCGGTGCAGGCCCTCACGGGGGCGGATTTGCCCTATGCGGGTTGGTTGTACCCACAGGCAGGTTGGTTGTGCTTATCTCAACTCGCGCAGGCCATGCTGGCAGATGCGGGAGAAAAAATTGACTGTCATTTTGCCACTGAGGTTACAGCCTTGCATCATGAGAACGGGCAGTGGCACCTAGCGCTTACCTCTTTATCTGATGGTCAAAAAATGACGATGCCTGCATCACGTGTGGTTTTATGTCAAGCATATGATGCGGCGGCACTGATTCCTGAGTTATCATTGACAAAAGTGCATGGGCAAATTCTGCAGCTTGAAAAGCCAGCTGGTTTGCGGGACTTAACTTTGCCGCTTAATTGTGGGTTTACGCTTTTGCCTGATACGCAGGGGCGTCTGCATTGGGGGGCGAGTTTTCGACATAAAATTTCTAGCCCTGAGATTTTGCCTGAAGAAACTGAACACCTCTTGGCGGCTTTTCATGACTGTTTTGACTTTCTGCCAGAAGCAGAGCGCGCCGCTGTCACGCAAAATGCGAAGATTGATATATGGGCAGGTCTTAGATGCACCCATCCCTCACGCATGCCCTTGATTGGTTCTGTGCCAAACCAGCCGGCTGGGCTTTATGTTAACTTAGCCCATGGCGCGCGCGGGAGTTTGACTGGCGCGCTGATGATGCCCGCAAGCTTATATGCGCATTGATGATTTGCGGCTTAGCTTTTACGCCGAATAATTGGCCAGAAAAGTTGCTCGCCAAAACTGGTGTCTGGCAAATTTTCTACGCCATAATCAGCCGGACGCTGGCGGGTGATTTTTGCAGTGCCGAATAACACATCCCAGAAAAACAATAAATTTCCGTAATTGCCTTTATAGTTCGTCGCCTCATCAGACGCATATTTTCCATGATGCATAGAATGTGTTGAGGGGGTCGAGATGAGCCGCTCAATAATCCACATGATAGGACTCAGCGCTTTAATTTTATATAGTGGCGCGTCCCATTGCCAATCACAATGTGCGCCAGTAATGACAGTCAGTTTGAGTATGATGTAAAAGGCATAAACATAGCCAAGCCCGAGATAAATCAAAATGCCCGAAAACCAAATGCCCGGCATCATCATATAGTAAAAAACATTATTGCGATAAACCAGACGCACAGACATATATTCAGCATTGTGATGGGGGCGGTGGAGATTATACAGCCAAGAAAAACTATGCGACGCCCGATGCCACCAATATTGGGTCATATCGTCAAAAATAAGCAAAAGGCCAAACTGGGCAAGCAATGGAATGCCAATCAGCGCATCTTGATAGCTTGGCGCGATTTGCGGACCAATGAGATTCACGCTCAGTAAAATAATTGGTTGGGTGACAATCAATAAGTTGAACATAGAAAAAAATTCAACCCAGCCATCTTCTTTTTTGGCGAGCGGTTTGTTGAAAAACCCACAGCGCCAAAATTCAATGACGCAAAAGCCAATATAAATAGCAATCAAAATAAGTGTTTCGCTGCGCATACTATTCCCCAAAAATCAAATTTTAAACTATCACGATTTGCGTGTTTCTTCCATGAGCTGGCGGGCAATAATTTTACCTTGCTCAACGGCTGGTTGGTCAAAAGCATCAACCCCCAACAAAATCGCCGCGCAAATGGTTTCCAGCATGAGATTCGTCAATAAAGCACCAATCGCTTCTTCATTTAATGTGCCAAGCGATAATAAGCGTACAGGCCTTTTTTGATTGACCAAAGCCTGAAAGCTAGCCTGGCATTCTGCTTCTACCAGCTCATCAATTGAGCGATTATGAAGCCATGATAACTCAGCGATATTTTCCAACCCTTGATTGGCGACCAATGCCATATTTTGAGGTGCGGCTTGGGTTTCTATCAAAGTGTAAAATTTATCATCTGGCCCATCAAGATAAAGCTGTAACTGGCTGTGCTGGTCCACCGGACCCAGCGCGTTGACAGGGGTTGTGCCACGCCCTTTTTTACCCAAACTTTCAGCCCATAATTGCCGATACCAAAGACCAAGCTTTTCAAGGCGTTCGTCATATGGCATGAGAACAGAAATATTGCGGCCTGCCTGCGCGTGCGCAATCTGTAACGCCGCGCCGCTGAGTGGCATATTTTGGGCGGCATCATCATGTGTTAAGAAAGCATCGAGTGCCTGTGCCGCGCCTTGTCGCACCCGCACAATATCAACACCTGCCAAGCGTGCGGGCAAAAGGCCAACATTGGTCAACACACTAAACCGGCCACCAATATTTTGATTATGTGGCAGGGTCATCAAACCTAATTTTTGGCTGATGCGGGTTAAGCTGCTGGGCTTATCTTCGGTAAGCGTTACAATATGTTTATCAGGCGCGGCTTGCTGCGCGGCAAGATAAGACAACACACAGGATAATTGCAAAAGGGTTTCAGGCGTCTCGCCAGATTTAGAAACAACCAAATAGGCGGTTTCTGCAACCGGGTTTTTCTCCATAAGCTTTTTAAGGCTGCGCGTAGATAAATTATCCAAAAAATAAAGCTGCGGTGCATTATCGGAGCCAGCTTGCGTACCCCAGCCATTTATTTGCGCCAGCACTTGCGCGCCAAGACTTGAACCACCCGTGCCTAAAATAAGAATATGTGAAAAAGCCTCTAATTTTTGTGCCGCTTCTTCTATACCCTTAAGGTCGGTTGCATTGGCTTGTGTTGTCTCAAATAAAGGGAGCGGCTTATCGGCCAGTTCCAGACAAAAACTTTTAAGGGTTGAAAGATAATTCAGATTGACGGTTTCGCTTTCCTGAGGCAAAGCATTTTGATTGTTAAGTATCATTTTTTGATCGCATAGATGAATTATAAATTTTTAAGAAAATCTTATAAAATTGTTATTAGTCCCTATAAGACGGGTCCATTTTATCAAGTTTACGCAGCAAACCTGGCCATGCCAGCGAGCCTGCAAGGCCATTAAAAATAGCTTCACTTTGTAGCGCTGTCAGTTCACTGGTTGCGTCATCACATAAAATCAGATTGTCACTATTTTGCGCGCGAATTTGTGTGGTACACGCTTTTTCAAGGTAAAAAATCGCCTGATAGGCTGTGGCACAATCAATCCCAACGGCTAAGGTGCCGTGACTGCGCAAAATTAATAAAGGTTTGTCGCCTAAATCTGCGATAATGCGTTCTTTTTCATCATGGTTGAGAGCAACACCCTCATAATCATGATAGCCAACGCGCCCATGACAAATCATGGCATGTTGCGAGAGTGGCAACAGCCCCTCTGCTTGCGCGGATACTGCAATTCCGTCATCTGTGTGTAAATGAATCACACAATGCGCATCTTCGCGTGCCGCGTGAATGGCGCTATGTATCGTAAATCCTGCAGGGTTGACAATATAAGGTGTCTCATTCACCGGATTGCCTTCCAAATCAATTTTGACAAGGCTTGAGGCGGTGATTTCATCAAACAACATGCCCCATGGGTTGATCAAAAAGTGATTCTCTTCATCGGGTACACGCACCGAAATATGCGTGTAAATCATATCGTCCCAACCATGATCTGCGACCAGACGATAGAGAGCTGCTAAATCGACCCTTGCTTGCCATTCAGCGTCGCTGACTTTTCCCTTAAGGCTTTCTATGCCTGAAAAATTCGCCAAATCTCTAACGCTTTGGCGCATCATTTCTAATTCTTCTTCGGTTGGAATGCCGGCTTGTTGTGCTTCAGACATGTTGCCCCCCTGCAACGATGATTAAAAATACTCCTGCGAGCTAGTTAATTTTGGCGCTAAGAGACACATAAGGCAAGTTTTTTCTTTTTTGTAACATATTCGAAATATTTCACCCTTAACAGTCTCACATGCGCTCTTTATGAGCCATGTTTTTTGTTTATTGAATGGGAAGTCTCATGAAGAAAATAGTATTAAGTACATCGCTCCTCGCGATTTTATCGGCCCCAGCAATGGCTGGTAGCTTTGATGTAACTGTTGGTGGTTACTATAACTCAATGTTCTACAGCGTTGATTCTGACGTGAAACAAAATGCTGTCGATGGCCAATTGCAAGAAGACGCTGAAATCATCTTCAAAGGTAAAGCCAAAACAGATAATGGTTTGGAAGTTGGTTTCCAAGTTCAGCTTGAAGCCGCCCAGTCCTCTGACCAAGTTGACGAGCATTATATTTACGTCAAAGGTGGTTTTGGTAAACTCGAAATCGGTGCTGAAAACTCAGCTCCTTACAAAATCCAAACAACCACACCAAAATTTCTTGGCTGGAAAGACTTTGATAATAATTTCAAAACATGGAGTGAAGTATCAGGTTGGGATAAGCCTTTGCATGACGAAATCTCTGCTGATGCAAATAAAATCAACTATTACACACCGCGCATGAACGGCATTCAACTGGCGCTGGCTTATACACCTGACACATCAAACACATCTGGTCATGGTATGACATTGTCACTTGATGATGATGGCGGTTATGAAGTTTTTTCTTATGGTATTAGCTATAAAGGGAAAGTCGGCGGCGGCACATTAAAAGCCTCATATACAGCTGAAGATGGGGAAGCCCAACAAGGCGCTGGCGATAAAGAGGAAACCGCTTTTGGCTTGAACTATAAAAATGGCAAATTTGAAATCGGTGTGATGAGCTTTGAGCAAGATGACAATAATAAAGAGCATGAAGCGCTTCACTATGGTGTGGCTTATAAAGTCACCGACGCGACAACTTTAGGTTTTGCTTTTCATGACCAAGAGAGAACAAACTCTGGATCTAAAAATGGCGAAACAGATGTGTTGATTCTTGGTGGTAACACGAAGCTGGCAAAAGGTGTAAAACTGACATATTCACTGGAAGAAGTTGAATCGACAGGTTATCGCGAAGGCGACAGCACATTTGCTGGTGTCGGGCTATTGCTTAAATTCTAATGATGACCCTCCATCATGATTGGAAGAGGCGGGTTCACCCCGCCTCTTTTTTTGTTTGAAACCATGCAAAAAATGGGCCCGACGCACGGTTTGAGTTTAGTAATCAGGTAAAAAAATTACCGCAAGAATAAAACTAAGGTAATAAAATTATCAATATTTTTGGGCTGTTATCAGGAAAGTGCAAATTGATAGGAACTGTCTTTTTCTTGTGGTTTTTATGATAAAATTCAAGCATAAAGGCTCTACCGAACAAGCGTCCCCCAGCCAAATTGGCCAGCTTTGAAACGGAGAAAAAATGGCACAAAAACCAATGACGAAGAAAACACCTAAGCAAAAATCAAAAAAGGCAAAACCCGCCACCAAAATTCAGGGATTAGATACTGAGCGTTTACAACAAGCCTATGAACTCATGTTGCTTATCCGTCGCTTTGAGGAGCGCGCGGGTCAGCTTTATGGTTTGGGTAAAATAGGTGGTTTTTGTCATCTCTATAGTGGTCAGGAAGCTGTGGTGGCTGGTATTGAAGCCGCGCGACAGCCAGGTGATCAAATGATTACCGCTTACCGCGATCACGGGCATATTATTGCCAGTGGTGTTGACCCCATTGCTGTGATGGCTGAATTGCTCGGGCGTGCGCAAGGCACTTCAAAAGGTAAGGGCGGTTCGATGCATATGTTTGATGTGGCCGGGCATTTTTATGGCGGTCATGGTATTGTTGGCGCGCAAGTGCCAATTGGCACAGGTCTGGCGCTCGCCAATCAATATCGGGGTCAGGAAAATGCCTCTTTCACCTTTTTTGGTGATGGTGCGGCTAATCAAGGCCAAGTTTATGAAAGTTTTAACATGGCGGCTTTATGGAAGCTGCCCGTAATCTACATCATCGAGAATAATCAATATGCGATGGGCACATCTGTTGAGCGTGCTTCTGCCCAAACCGACTTTTCACAACGCGGGGTGAGCTTTGGCATTGAGGGTGTGCAGGTTGATGGCATGGATATTGAGCAAGTCTATGCTGCGGCTTGTCAGGCGCGCGAGCATGTAACTTCTGGCGCTGGGCCAATTATTCTTGAAATGAAAACCTATCGCTATAGTGGTCATTCCATGTCGGATCCGGCGAAATATCGCAAACGTGAGGAGGTCAAAGAAATGCGCCAGCATCATGACCCGATTAAATTATTGCAAACGCGATTTGAGGAGCGCGGTGTGCTGTCAGAGGCGGATATAAAAGCAATAGACAAGAAAATAAATGCCCGCATTGATGAGGTGGTGGCAGCTGCTGAAGCCAGCCCCGAACCTGATATGCGTGAATTAACAACAGATATTTATGTGGAGGCAAACCATGCCGGTTGAAGTGATTATGCCCGCCCTGTCGCCAACAATGGAAAGCGGAAAGCTTGCCAATTGGCTTGTGAAAGAAGGTGACCATGTTGAAGCTGGCGATGTTCTGGCTGAAATTGAAACCGATAAGGCTATGATTGAGCTGGAAGCTGCGGCAGATGGGGAAGTCGGTAAATTATTGATAGAGGCTGGCACGCCTGATATTCCGATTAACACGCCAATTGCCTTTTTACTGCGTGAAGGCGAAGATGCCGACATGCTGGCTAATATGCCCGCTGCCGCGCCATCTGCGCCTGCGCCGCAGGCAGAAAAAACTGAAACAGATACTGGGCCTATATCACCGGCCGCATCTCATAACCCGACCCCAATCGCTCCACAAATAGAAGCAGAAATGGCTTTGCCGGAAGGCACGCAATTTACCACGCTGACGGTGCGTGAAGCTTTGCGCGACGCAATGGCGGAGGAAATGCGCCGTGATGAGGATGTTTTTGTGATGGGCGAAGAGGTCGCAGAATATCAAGGTGCCTATAAGGTGACGCAGGGTTTGTTGGAAGAATTTGGCGCCAAGCGTGTGATTGACACACCCATTGTCGAGCATGGTTTTGCTGGCGTTGGAGTGGGGGCTGCTTTTGCGGGGCTTAAACCTATTGTGGAATTTATGACTTTTAATTTTGCAATGCAGGCGATTGACCACATTATCAATTCAGCTGCCAAGACCCATTATATGTCCGGTGGCATGGTTCAATGCCCGATTGTGTTTCGTGGCCCCAATGGTGCTGCCCGCCGTGTGGCGGCACAACATAGCCAAGATTATGCGTCTTGGTATGCGCATGTGCCAGGCCTCAAAGTGGTTTCTCCTTATTCTGCTGCCGATGCTAAGGCATTATTAAAAGCGGCAATCCGTGACCCAAATCCGGTAGTGTTTCTTGAAAATGAACTGCTTTATGGCGTGCAAGGCGAGGTGCCTGACTTAGATGATTATGTGCTGCCAATTGGCAAAGCCCATATTTTGCGCGCGGGCACAGATGTGACCGTGGTCTCGCATAGTCGCGGATTGGATTCGTGTTTGGCGGCGGCGGATAGCTTGGCCGCGGAAGGGGTTTCTTGTGAAATTATTGATTTGCGCTCGCTGCGGCCTTTGGATATTGAGACGATTTTGACCTCTGTTCAAAAAACCAATCGCCTGGTGACGGTTGAAGAGGCATGGCCTGTAGCAGGTATTGGCGCTGAAATAGCGGCCAGTGTGCAAGCCCGTGCTTTTGATGCGTTGGATGCCCCTATCGAGCGCGTGACGGGGCTTGATGTGCCATTGCCCTATGCCGCGAATTTAGAAGCCGCGGCTTTGCCAACGGCTGAAAAAGTGATAGACGCTATAAACCGTGCTTGTTACCGGTGAAGCCAATGACAACTGCGACTCTTCAAAATCAATCAATACATCAAACGCCCAGCCGCGTCTTAGCTAGTCCGCTTGCACGTCGTTTGGCGCAGGATCATCAACTTGATTTGACGCTCGTTAGTGGAACAGGCCCAAATGGGCGGGTGATTAAGCGTGATATTTTGCCGATTATAGAATCTGGTGGCGCTATAGACAGCAATCAACCTGCATCGCAAAAACCTCAAATGGCGACACCGCAAGTTGCGCAACTCCCCGACCCTCGTTTATTTTTCGAGGCTGATGCATATGAATTAGAACCACTTTCGCCGATGATGCAATCCATTGCATCGCGATTACAGGCGGCCAAACAAATCGTGCCGCATTATCAGGTGTCAACTGATGTTGAGGTTTCGGCTGTTTCTGCTTTGCGCGGACGACTCAACAAGACATTGGCTGAAAAAGAAACCGGTGAAAAACTCACCTTGAATGATTTTATCATTAAAGCATCAGCCTTGGCCTTAATGGATGTACCAGAGGTGAATTCGAGCTTTGCTGATAATGCGATTATGCGCTTCAAAAATGCTGATATTTCAGTGGCGGTGGCTTTGCCAGGCGGCGGGCTGATTACGCCGATTGTGAAGGCGGCACAAGATAAATCAGTGCGCGATATTGCGCACGAGGTTAAAGACCTAGCCGCGCGGGCCAGTGAGATGCGTCTCAAGCCTGAAGAATATGAGGGCGGTACATTTTCAATATCCAATTTGGGGATGTTTGGCGTGGCGGAATTTAATGCCATTATCAACCCCCCCCAAGGCGCGATTTTAGCGATAGGTGCCAGCCAAACACAGCTCAAAATGCAAGATGGCATTGTCCGCGAGATTGACGTCATGCGGGTGACTTTATCGTCAGACCATCGGGTGATAAATGGCGCGCAGGCAGCAGCATTTTTAGCGGTGTTTAAAGACTATATGGAACAGCCAATGGAATTGCTGTTTTAATTATTTAAATTTTGCGGCGCGGCCCTCTAATTCTGCCATCACCGCTTCAATCTGGTTTTGCGATCCAATAATCTCTTCTTGCAATTCAGACTCGCGCAAAAGTGCCTCTGCTTCTGAAATATAAGGCGCTTCATTAATAATCGCTTTGGCCGCGCGAATGGCTTGCGGATTTTTGCTGGCGATAAGCTGTGCTGTTTCAAGCGCAGCCGCAATCGGGTCAGCCTCGATTTTTGTGACAAAACCGAGCTGAGAAGCTTCTTCGGTCAAAAACACACGTCCCGTGAAAGTTAACTCTTTTACTACATCTTGGCGCGCAATATGCGGTAAGATTGGTGTTGACCCCATATCGGGCATCAGCCCCCAGCGAATTTCCATGATTGAGAATTTTGTTTCAGGGGCTGCATAGCGAATATCACTGCCCAGAAAAATATGCATACCGCCGCCAATGCAAACAGCATGAGCCGCGCTAATGACGGGCATGGGCAGTTTGTTCCAGCCAATACAAACATTTTGGAATTTATTGGCAATCCCATGTGTGCGTGGCATGAGCGAGTCTTGTTGCACATCAGCTTGTTTATCTTTATCTGCCATGGCGGCAAAATTGGATAAATCAAGACCTGCGCAAAAACCACGTCCGCGCCCTGAAAGCACAACAGCGCGTATATCTGGTCGTTGTGAGAGCTCGGCAATGGCATTATTCAGCGCATCAAGCATCGCCATATCTAAAGCATTAATTTTATCTTCACGCACCATTTCAACATGCGCAACATGGTCTATATAGGTGATGGATACTCTATCTGTCATTTTCTTCCCCAAAATGTCTGGCACTAGTCTAATGCCTATAGGATATAAAAATCTAATAAAATCGTAGGCGCCATATTTATATTATTGAAGTTGCGCCATCATATGCGCGCGGATTTCATCATAAGCCGCAAACCGCCCCTGATAGATAAGGTGATTGTCCATATTAGGTTCATAATGCGTCTGATAGGCAATCATATTGGTCAGTACGGAAAAATTTGGATAGGCACGATGCGATAGGCCTGCAAAAAGCGCCGCGCCATAGGCGGCATCAATATGATGGGGGACTTTAATGGGCAACCCCTGAATGTCGCTGATGATTTGCATCCAGATGGCGTCCCGCGCGCCCCCGCCAATGGCGATAAGCTGGTTGATTTTTTGTTTTCTGATGGCGCTGAGTTTTTGTTCAAAATCAAGCCGCACATCATAAAGCGCTAGGCCGACCCCCTCATAAGCCGCGCGGGCTAAATCTTTAGCTGGGGTGTTTTCGGTGGTGCCAGAAATATTAACACGCAAACCCGCATGCCAATGTGGCGCCCGCTCGCCTTGAATATAAGGGTGGAATAAAACCCCGTTCGCGCCAGTTGGTGCGGCTTGCGCCCATTCCTGCATTTGCGCCTGCGAACACTGATTGAGTCGATTGTGCTGCATCCATTTAAGGGCAGAGTGACAGCTATTCATGCCCGATGCGAAATACCAGCCCTCACCAGATTGCGGATAGCAAGATATGGGCGGTATGGCCTCTGCGTTTGGCGTGTAGGCGGACAATACGCCAGCGCTGGCGAGTTTCAGACAGGCTTCATCGGCTTGGTTCATGCCCGTGTTGAGGAGTTCAATACTGGTGTCAATGCTGCCAATATAAACTGGTATATCGGGATGAAGATGAAACTTTTTCGCTGCCTGTTTGGTGATGGTGCCGCCAAGGCTCTCTGGTTTTTTTATTGGTGGCAGAATATCTGGGATAATACCAGCCAAGGCGCAAAGGGGTAGCGACCAACTTCGCATGTCAACATCATATAATTGCAATCCGACCGCATCGGACGGGTCGGTTGCCCAGTCGCCGGTCAATTGATAGCGCAGCCAGTCTTTGGCAGGGCTTAAGTGGCGGGTTTTTTTTAATGTGTCATATTCATGCACCCACAGCCAGCGCAAATGCGCCAATGTCCATGTTGGGTTGGGCTGATGCAGGCTGGTTTTAATAATCGCTTCGCTTTGGTGAGCCATTTCAGCAATTTCAGAAGCCGCCCGTTGATCGCTCCACATAATGGCTGGCCGCACAGGGATGTGGTTTTCGTCGCCCAAAACCCCAATATGCGCGCCTGCGGTGAGGCATATGGCGTCAATTTGGGCGGGTGTCATTGTATTGTCTTGCCATAGCGCGGCAAGGGCATTTTCAAGGGCGGTGAGCCAGTCTTGCGGGTTTTGTTCGCTCCAGCCAGCTTGGTCATGCTGGGTGGTGATTGGCATGGCGGCATGCGCGAGCATTTCGCCGTCTTGGCGCACAAGTACAGTCTTCAGGGCGCTTGCGCCTAAATCTATGCCTAAAAATATCATGCCCTATCATAGACGATATGTGTCAAAACACAAAAGAGGCCGCCTGAGGCGGCCTCCCGTGATTGAAATCGGGATCAATCAGTTATATTTTTTTGCCTTCAAACCACAAAGAATGCTCCAATGTGGTGAAGTGCGCCTCCTGATTGAGACCCAAGATTTTAAATTCACTAGACAATGGACCACCTCCTTTCGTTTGTTTCTAACGAATCTAATTCTACTTTATGTTTTAGAAATATCCAATCATGGAAATACTAAATGAGTAAAAAAATATTAATCATTGGTGCTGGCGTGGCCGGCTTGCAAGCACATGCTGTTTTGCAGCAGGCAGGTTATGAGGTGACCCTTATCGATAAGGGCTATAAGCTCGGTGGTCGTTTATCGACGCGACAGAAACTTGGTTTTTCATTCGATCATGGCACAGCTGCTTTATCGGCCGCGCAAATGGCAAAATTATCGACCATACCCGCAATTGTGGCGGCGCATCAGGCGGGCATTTTGCAACCTGCCTCACCCCATAACCAATCTGATGATGTGTCTTTGGCGGAAACGACTATGGTCGCTGTGCCTGAAATGCGCAATCTGTGCCAGTTTTGGGCGGCAGAGTGCGCGCCGATGCAATCTTATGAGGCAGAGGCCATAGAAATGACTCCAGACGGCGTGTTTTGCCAGCTCAAATCTGCGCCGACAGAAAAGCAAGTTTTGGGTCCATTTGATGGAGCAATATGCACAGCTCCCGCGCCTCAAACCGCACATATTCTTAACCAATTCCCTGATTTGTCTGCGGCGGCACAACAGGCCAGCTATGCGCCGCAATGGTGTGTGATGCTCGGGTTTGACATGGAAGAGCCGGAGGAGGCAAATACAGCGGCTTTAGCTTTTGGCAAGGCCCTATCTGAAGCTTTATCTAACGGGTCGTCGGGTTTTTCATTTGAACCTAATCATGCGGCGCTGGCTCATGTTTATGCTGAGCATGGCAAACCATCGCGGCCAGCCCATATGGCGCTGACATTGCAGGCCTCACTGGATTGGAGTGCGGCGCATGAAGAAGACACGCCTGAAGCTGTGCAGGATTTGCTTTTATCCGCACTTGAAGATATTTTGGGAGCAGTGCCGCCAACCATTTATTGTGCTGCACATCGCTGGCGCTACGCCCGCGCGCAAACAATGTCGGGGCTCACGCAAGATCAGCTTGTCAGCGCAAATGCCCCAATTGCTATTGCTGGAGATTGGGTGCTTGAACCAGATATATATGGTAGTCTGATGACAGCTAAATTAGCAGCAGAAAAACTAAAAATAAGATTGGAGAGTTAAAATAATGCGAATGCCACAATTTTTATTTGGGGTCTGGGTGATGGCTTTAGGTTTGGCGCTTGCCCCGCTCATGCTCACCACTTCCGCGCAGGCGGAGTTGGCACAAAGCCGAATTAACGCGCATCAATTTGAATTTATGTCTATTGATGGTGAGCCACTGTCTTTATCTGAATATGCTGGCCAAACTATTTTGGTGGTGAATACTGCCTCGCGTTGCGGTTATACCAATCAATATGGCGATTTACAGAATTTATATGAAACCTATCAAGAGCGTGGTTTTGTGGTTTTAGGTGTGCCGTCTAATGATTTTTTGGGGCAGGAACCTGGCACTGAGGCTGAGATTAAAGAATTTTGCGAAGTGAATTTTAACATTAATTTCCCGATGACATCGAAAGTCCATGTGCGCGGCAAGCAGGCGCATCCTTTTTATGTTTGGGCCAAGCAACAAAAAGGCGGCCCGCGCTGGAATTTTCATAAATATTTGATAAATTCCAATGGCGATTTGGTGGCTTCTTTTTCTTCAGGCACGAAACCGCTTTCATCAAAGGTGTTACAGGCTGTTGAGGCTGCCCTATCAGTAAATAATTAATTGGAGTGTCATATGCCCTTAGCTTATCGGATTGTTCCGGTTACGCCCTATCAACAAAATTGTACGATTTTTTGGAATCCAGACACAAAAAAAGGCGGCATAGTTGACCCAGGAGGGGATTTAGAAAACCTAAAATCCTTAATGGCGGAAGAGGGGGTTGAGATTGAAAAAATTCTATGCACGCATGGGCATCTCGACCATGTAGGCGGGGTCGCGACACTTGCCAAAGAACTTGATGTGCCGATTATTGGTCCGCATAAAGAGGATTTATTTTGGATTGAGCAATTACCCTCGCAAGCCGAGTTTATGAATTTTCCCCCTTGTGAAAAATTTGAGTCAGACCAATGGCTCGAACATGGTGATGAGGTTGAGGTGGCTGGTGCGATTTTTCAAGTCTTGCATTGTCCGGGTCATACGCCTGGCCATGTGGTTTTTTATCAGCCAGACGATAAGATTGCGCTCGTAGGCGATGTGTTATTTATGGGCTCGATTGGGCGCACGGATTTTCCGCGCGGCAATCATGAAGAATTGGTCCGTTCTATCAAAACCCATTTATGGCCTTTGGGTGATGAGGTGCAATTTGTGCCGGGTCATGGTCCAACCTCAACGATTGGGCATGAGCGCAAAACCAATCCTTTTGTCGCTGATGAGAATTTTGGTTAATCGGGGCTATTGCCCTCATGTTCAAATTCACTCAACTCTAATTGGTTCATCTCTTTGACGTAATCGCGTGAAGGAAATGGCCATATTGTATGATTTTCTTGGGTGGCGCCAAATTGCCCGCCCTTATACCAGCTCGCGCAATTGCCGTTCCAAACTGTGCCCTTGAGTCCGTCTTGTAGTCGGTTATTAAAGTCTTGCTGGTGTTTTTGCTTGGGCATAAAACGACGCAAGCCTTTGCGGCTGATGACATCAAGGCATTGCAGAATATAATGCACCTGCGCCTCAATCATCACAATGATAGAGCTGTGACCTAAGCCGCTATTGGGGCCAAGTAACATGAAAAAATTTGGGAAGCCAGTGACCGCAACAGTGCGATGCGAGCTGATGCGTTCTGCCCAGGCGGTTTTGAGGCTCACCCCGCTTTCATTCGTAACGGATAAATGGTCTAGAAAATTGAACGGCTCAAATCCAGTGGCATAGATGATGACATCGGCCTCATGCAGCGTGCCATTTTTATCCTGCACGCCGTTTTGAGTGATTTTTTCGATGCCTTGCGTTTGCAAAGATACATTTGGCTTTTGCAAAGCCTCTAAATAGCCTTCAACAAATAAAATGCGTTTGCAGCCAAGCGGGAAATCAGGCGTTAGTTTTTTGCGCAAATCATCATCTTTAACTGTGGCTTTAAGATATTTTAGGGCCAGCCGCCGCATATATTTCTGCATGAAGCTGTTTTCCTTGAAGGCGGGGTGAAATAAATATTCTGTGCGCCAGTAAATCAATTGCCGTCTCATCCAGGACAAAGCGGGTATCGCGCGCATGAGGCTTTTTGAGAAGCCTGAGATTTTATTATTGATACGCGGGAACATCCAATTCGGGGTGCGTTGAAAAACCTTGAGCGTGCCAAGCTGGTCAGCAATTTGTGGCACGACCTGCACCGCGCTGGCTGCACTGCCAATAATGATGACTTTTTTTCCCGTCAAATCAATGTCATGGTTCCATTGTGCGGTGTGGAAACTCGCGCCTTGAAAATCAGCCTGACCTTTTATGTCTGGAAAAGCGGGCGTGTGTAATCCACCAATCGCGGTGACGACCACATCAAATTGTTTTTGAATATCTGGCGCCGGTTCTTCTGCAAAGTCCAAATGCCATTGGCCGTCTCTATAATGCGCTTTGGATACAGTGACACCAAAACGGCAATGCGTGGTGACGCCATAATCAGCCGCTATTTTTTCACAATAAGATTGAATTTCCGCGCCGCCAGAATAGGCGCGGCTCCAATCTGGATTACGGGCAAAGGAATAAGAATAGAGATGCGAAGGTACATCACAAGACACGCCTGGATATGTGTTTTCGCGCCATGTGCCGCCAACATTATCGGCTTTTTCAAAAATGGTGAAATTCTGATAGCCCTGCGCGCGCAACTGAACACCCATGCAAATACCCGACATGCCCGCCCCTAAAATCGCGATGGATACGTTTTTATTTTCAGTGCGCATAAGGTCTCCAGCGTGCTTGTGTCATTTGGTTCTTGGGTTTGGTCTTTTGGGGGAGATGACCTATGTCTTAACTCAGTCATATAGAGTGAAACCCTTATATTTCTAGGCACAGTGTGAAGGTCGGTCAATATGAAAAGTCTTGAACATGGTTATAAAGCGGTTGTGATTGGCGCGCATGGTGGCATTGGTGCGGCTTTGGTGCGCCAGTTAAAGGCTGATACTAATTGTGCTGCGGTTTATGGCTTTGCGCGGCGCGAAAACCCAGACCAAAGCGATATTGCTCTAGCGGGTTTAATGGATACGACCCAAGAAGTCAGTATCGAACAGGGTGCCGCCTCGATTGATGGCACAATTGATATGGTCATAAATGCCACTGGTTTTTTGCATGATACGGAAACTGGGCAACAGCCAGAACGCAGTATGCGGCATTTGGATATGGCGGCTATGAGCCATGTTTTCGCGGTGAATTGTTTTGGCCCTGCATTGGTTTTGAAACATTTTATCCCAAAATTGCACCGTCAAAAGCGCGCATTATTTGGCTCACTTTCTGCGCGTGTCGGTTCAATATCAGATAATCGTCTGGGCGGTTGGTATAGCTATCGCGCAGCAAAAGCGGCACATAATATGATGATTAAAAATGCCGCATTGGAGGCGGGGTTTCGGTATCAGCAGGCGGTGATTTTAGGGTTGCATCCTGGTACGGTTGACAGTCAGTTATCCAAGCCTTTTCAGTCTAATGTGTCAGCTGATAAATTATTCAGCCCAGCGCAGTCTGCGGCTTATTTATTGTCTGTACTTGACGCGGCAAGGCCCGAACAGTCGGGCAGTTGCTTGGCGTGGGATGGGCAGACCATCACGCCTTAAATTGTGGCGTCTTTTTTAATCCCCTGCATACGGCATCGTTGCGAGCAATAAATCACTTGTTCCCAATCGCGGCGCCATTTTTTGCGCCAGCTAAAAGGGCGCTGACAGACCGGACAGGTTTTCTCGGGTAATTCAGATTTTTTCCGCATTTTCATATGACTAATTTGGGGCGCCAAAAGAAAATGGCAAATATGTCAGCTCGTGTCGCGGCTTTTTTGGTGTTTGGGTTAGCCATCAAGGTGGAAATTTTACCCCCCCCCTCCGAGTGGCTCATTTGTTATAGAGCCACTCGCCGATCATGGAGGGACGAAGGGTTGATCGGACCACTTAAAGTGCGCGGCAGTGACAAACCAAACGCAACAACACTGCCGCTACAAACAGGAAAACACAACTACAAGTGATGGTCTTAAATTATCATCTGGCGGAATTATGGAAAGGAAAGATTTAAAAACTGTATTTATAATCAATAAGTTGTTGGATTGATGCAACATTTTCCACAGGCAATAAAGACACATTTTTGGTGCTAATATTTTGAGAAAGAAGCGCTTATTTTTATGATATACAACCTGTGGTTTAAGGTTATCGATTTTGTCCAGAGGTCGGCGCGCTCATTAATTTGCTGGCAAAAATCACGGGTAAAATGCCGCTTGCAATGATCATCAAAGCTGGAAGCGCGGCTTCTTCAATCAAGCCAAGACTGGCTTTGCCATACACTTCAGTCGCCAATGTATCAAAATCAAATGGCCGCAAAATTAAAGTTGCAGGCAGCTCTTTAAGTGTATCAACAAAAACCAAAATAAAAGCCGCGAGCAGGCTTGGCCGTAAAAGCGGAATATAAATCTGCTTGACGCGTTGCCAGCCAGCATTGCCGAGCGAGCTGGCGGCCATATCAATCTTGGGAGAGATTTGCGCGAGGCCAGCTTCCATTGACCCAAAGCTGATAGATAAAAACCGAACCATATAGGCAAAAACCAAGCCGAGGAGAGAGCCTGTTAAGAAAAACTGCGTATTGAAAAAGCTGTTGAGAGCTGTGAGGCTGGTGTCAACCATGCTGAAAAATATCAACACGCCCAAGCCTAAAACCGTACCAGGCACAGCATAGCCTGTGGCGGCGGCTTGAAAAATATGACGACTGGTTTTGGCGGGGCGCACGCGCTGACGAATGGCTAGAAATAAACCAATGATTAAAGTGGCGATGGCTGCCAGCCCCGCCAGCAAAAAGCTGTTTTGCATGGCTGGCAAATAGGTTTGTACATTTAATAAATTTTCACCGCCCAAGATAAACAAAGTCAGAACGGGCAGAATAAAACCAAATAATACCGGCACGCCACAAATGGCGAGGGCAATTATCCTTGTTAATGGGGTGAACGAAAAAGCAGCTCTTGATGTGCGGCTCATGGCGTTGCGCTGCGCATCCTGTGCGCGGTTCATTTTTTCGACCAATATTAAGAACCCCATTAAGCACAATAAGACCATCGCCAATTGGATGGCCGTGCCGAGTTGGCCTCGCGCTAACCATGTATCATAAACGCCAACCGTAAGGGTCTCGACGCCTAAATATTCGACGGCACCAATATCATTCAGGCATTCCATCAAAGCCAATGCCACCCCGACAAAAATTGCTGGCCTGCATAGCGGCAAGCCAATGCGCCAAAAACAGGTGAGGGGGCCTGCGCCCAAAAGCCGGGCTGCATCGATGAGCTGGGCAGACTGCTTCATAAAACTAGCACGGGCGGAAACATATACATATGGGGTCAGCACCAGCCCCATACAAAACACCGCCCCTAAAAGTTGGTTCATATCGGGTCCGTTAAATGGCAAAGCCTGCCAAAGCGGGGCAAAAGGCCCGCTCGTGTCAGTGATTTCAACATAAACATAAGCCGAAAGATATGTTGGCAGCGCCAGCGGTAGCAGCATTAACCACTCAAACCACCGATGTTTGGGCAGGGCATAAAAAGTCATAAACCATGCTGCGCCGACGCCAAAAAAGCTAGTGAATAAACCAACCCCGAGCATTAGCGCCAAGGTGGTGTAAAGCTGTCGTGGCAGGGTGGTGGCCAGCAAATGCGACCAAATAGCGGTCAGGCTTTCGCCGCCATATGTTTGGGTTTCGCCAAGGCCTGTCACGCCGCCAATTGCCAGAGCCAATAAAGCGAGAACGGGCGCGAGCAAAATCAGCACACCGCCAAAAACAATAATCGTGTATTTATCCCGCATCATTTTGTGTCTAGCACTCTGGTGCCGTTAGCTTTTTTTTACCATTGCAGCGGCTGCCAATAATTCGCGCCCAATTTCTTCCGCTTCTTCAGGCGCGAAATCCATTGGGAGTTCAAATTTTTCTGTGGCAATAAATATCCGAACCATGCCCTGATCCGTCGGCCCAATACTCAACTCAGCTTCTAAATCAGACGGTGTGTTAATCCCCATAATGCCCTCTTATTTGAATTCATCGTGTGATGAAAAATCATTCTCATTTCTAGCATAATCATCTGAGGTTTAATAGGAAATGGCAAAAATAATAATTCGTGATTTTCAAGGTCAAAACCTGCTGGCCGAAGTTTAGCGCCGCTTTGGTGTTTTGGCTTTATGCGGGCTGTGCTTGTTGGTTTTTATCAAATCGCGCAAAAGCGAGGAAAAGGCTTGAAACCTGTTGCGCTTCGGACTATTTTGCAGCGCAAGAAATGCATTGTGCAGCCATAGCTCAGTAGGTTAGAGCGCCTGATTGTGGATCAGGAGGTCCCCTGTTCAAATCAGGGTGGCTGTACCATTTTTCTCTTCCCAAAAACTAAATATTTCTGGCTTTTTCAGCGTGTTTTGCCAAACAGTCTTGCGTCTGGGGCGATTGCTGGGTAAGTGTTAGATATGTTAACGGCCAATGAAACTAATATTCTCGATCTGCTGGGCGTGCAAAGCCAGGACGGGTTGATTGTGCTAGATGAGATTGGTGTGGTGGAATTTGCGAACCCCGCCGCGCAATCTTATTTGGGCGCGCGGATTGTCGGCCGTCGGCTACAAAACTTTGTCCGTCACCCTGATTTTTTGCCTTATCTGACGCGTGTGACACAAGACAATCAATCTTTTTCATTAACGCATAAGATTTCCGCATCGATTCAGCGTGAATATGATATTCACCTCTCGCCGTTTTGCCTAAAACGCAAAAAAAAATTGGTGACCGTTAAAGATAAAACTCCCGCCCAATTGTTGGAAGATATGCGCTCGGATTTTGTGGCCAATGTCAGCCATGAATTGCGTTCGCCCCTGACCAATCTTATCGGATTTATTGAAACATTGCGCGAGGGGTTCAATGAAACGGAAATTGATAAAGATATGCAGACGCATTTTTTAGGCATTATGGGCGAAGAAGCGGCTCGTATGAACCGGCTTATCAATGATTTGCTCTCTTTGTCGCAGCAGGTCGCGGATAGTCATTTATTGCCTGACGGTGAAATTGATTATTTGGCACTTATCCAAGATGCCTGCTCGAGCATGGCGGCAAAAGCAACAGAAAATGGCATGCACATTATTGTGGCGCCTGAAGGCGAGGCAGCTGAGGAAGCAAATCAAAAGCTCATTGGAATGGGCGCTTATGATGATGTGCGCGCCGCATTGGTTAATTTGCTGGATAATGCGATTAAATATGGTCACAAGAACACGCCTATTGAGGTGCTGTGGGGGGTGATTGATGACAAAATTCAAATCAGTGTTGTCAATCAGGGCGATGGTATTGATCCGTTACATATTCCGCGTTTAACCGAGCGGTTTTTTCGTGTTGATAAGGATCGGGCGCGCCAAACTGGCGGTACTGGTTTGGGGTTGGCGATTGTTAAACATATTGTGCAACGCCATCGCGGCCAGCTCCGAATCAAAAGTGTTTTAAACGGCAAAACCAGTTTTATCCTCTCTTTGCCGCGCCGGGTTAACAGCTAAAGCTGGAAATTGACAGAGAGTCGCCTCTGATTTTATACGGTTTTATGCGGTTTTTGCTCTCTTTTCCCATAAGTGTGGATAAACGGATTAAGAGACATGGTTTTTTTAGACGCTGTCACAAAAGTGTAATATTCACTCATGATAAGGGGCTTGTTTGTTGAAGTTTATATTTTGACATTAATTTTTGGCCATTCAGGAGTATATGATGCGCTATCTTCTTGTTTTTATTTTCATGATGACCGGCATGGTTTTTGGGGGCACTGCGCATGCGCGTGACCAAATTTCCATTGTTGGGTCGTCAACAGTTTTCCCTTTTGCAACAACTGTGGCTGAACAATTTGGTCGCAAAACAAATTTTAAAACTCCCGTTATTGAATCAACCGGTTCAGGCGGTGGTATGAAGCTTTTTTGTGCAGGCATTGGTCTTGAACATCCTGATATCACAAATGCTTCACGTCGTATCAAATCTAAAGAGTTTAAAAAATGTACCGATGCGGGCATTGATATGACTGAAATCGTCATTGGTTATGATGGCATTGTTGTGGCCAATTCAAAGTCACAAAAGCCGCTAAATTTGACCTTAGAGCAAATTTATTTGGCTACAGCAGCTAAAGTGCCGGATGCTGGTTGCACAAAGTTCAATTGCTCAATGATTGATAATCCATATGTCAAATGGAGCGATATTGATAAATCTTTGCCCAACACCAAAATTGAAATTTTGGGACCGCCACCAACCTCTGGGACACGCGATGCTTTCCAGGAATTGGCCATGAGCGGTGGGTCAAAAGCTTATGATTATCTGAATGCTTTGAAGAAAAAAGATAAATCAAAATGGAAAAAACTCACCCGTACTGTGCGTGAAGATGGCGCATGGATTGACTCAGGTGAGAATGACAATTTGATGGTCAATAAGCTGGTTGCCAACCCAGACTCAGTCGGCGTGTTTGGCTTTAGCTTCCTTGACCAAAATAGCGATAAAATTCAAGGCGCGGTTGTGAATAATATCAAACCAACCTTTGATAATATTGCGGGCGGTAAATATAAAATTTCACGTTCACTTTACTTCTATGTCAAGCATGCCCATGTTGGCACAGTGCCTGGTATTGAGGAATTCGTGAAAGAGTTTACCAGCGAAAATGCTTTTGGTGAGGACGGTTATCTTCTTGACAAAGGACTGATTCCCCTCCCTAGCGCTGATCGCAAGGCCATTCGGGCAGACGGTAAGTCATTGAAAAAACTGGCTTTATAATAAAGCTGAGACAGAGCCACAACGATTGATTATTATCTTTCGTTGTGGTTCTTTTTTTAGGATAGATGTAAATGACAATAGGTTACTTAATAAGCGGATTATTCCTTCTAGGTATCCTAGCCTATTTTTATGGTAAGTCGTCTATTCAAAAGGCTGTTGCGCAAACAGAGTTGAAACAACACTCACTTGATAATCATCACGGCCTTTATCTTGCGCTTTTTTTCTTATTTCCCCCACTCATTATCATTTTTTTGTGGCAAATTTTTGCTCCCTTTCTAGTCGATCATTTGACCCTTGAGCAGATTATTGTGGTTGAAGGGCAAATGCCTCAAGGGGATTTGAGTGTTTTTCTAGCTAAAGTGAAGTCTTACGCAGCCGGTATTTTGCCTGAGGCCTTTGCAACGCCAGCTGTCAGAGATATAAGCGCCTATTATCTTAAGCTCTATTATTATTCTGATAGTTTGCTTTTTGCGCTGGCTGGTTTGTTGAGCGCGTTTTCTTTTCTATATGCCAAGCGTCACATCGCCCCTCGCTTCAAAGCGCGTGAAAAGGTTGAAAAGCTCTTTACGGGTGTGATGATTTTGGCCTCTGTCATAGCGATTATCACCACGATTGGCATTGTTCTCTCTTTAATATTTGAAACCATACAGTTTTTTCAAATTGTACCTGTTTCTGATTTCTTGTTTGGGCTGCATTGGTCACCGCAAATTGCCATTCGGGAGGATCAGGCTGGCGGGTCGGGGGCGTTTGGTGCAATCCCGCTTTTTGCTGGCACATTAATGATAACTTTTATTGCGATTTTGGTGGCTACACCGATTGGCCTTTTGACCGCTATTTATTTATCCGAATATGCCAATCAACGTTTACGCGATATTGCCAAGCCAACGATTGAGCTTTTGGCGGGTATCCCAACAGTGGTTTTTGGCTTTTTTGCTGCCCTTTTAGTGGCGCCCTTATTGCGCGATAGTGGCGCTTTATTAGGGTTGTCTTTATCCTCTGAGTCGGCGCTTGCGGCAGGTTTGGTGATGGGGGTGATGATTATTCCAGTGATTTCCTCTCTATCTGACGATGTGATAAATGCCGTGCCGCAAACCCTGCGTGACGGGGCTTATGCGCTGGGCGCGACGCAATCTGAGACCATTGTCAAAGTTGTTTTGCCCGCCGCCCTGCCAGGCATTGTGAGTGCGATTTTATTGGCGATTTCACGTGCGATTGGGGAAACCATGATTGTGGTGATGGCGGCAGGCGTGGCGGCTAATTTAACTGCCAATCCTTTTGAGTCCGTGACAACAGTTACTGTGCAGATTGTTACTTTGTTGGTTGGCGACCAAGAATTTGACAGTGCCAAAACGCTGGCTGCTTTTGCGCTTGGGCTGGTTTTGTTTTTTATCACTTTAGGACTGAACATTTTGGCTATGTCAATTGTGCGTCGGTTTAAAGAGCAATATGAGTAGGTCGGGAAGCAAGAGATGACAAAAACAAGCAAGCGTTCCATGAATATGCAAAATTTGCTCAAAAAGCGTTACAAACGAGAAAAACGTTTTCGCCGCTTAGGGATAACAGCTGTGATTTTATCGGCGGTTATTCTGTTGAGTTTGCTGGCCTCTATCGGATATCAATCTCTGCCGGCTTTTTCTCAATCCTATGTTGGATTGGATATATATTTTGATGCTGACAAAATAGACCCTGATGGAACGGGGCTGCCAGAATCTTTGCGGGAAGGGAATTATCGTGGTTTGGTGAGAGCCGCTTTGCTTGACCAATTTCCAGAAATCACCTCGCGGCGGGATAAGCGTCAATTGGCAAAGTTGGTTGCTGATGATGCGCCTGAATTTCTTCGCCAAAAAATGCTCGCCAACCCATCTCTTATAGGGCAGACACAAAGGCTGTATTTAACAACTTCTGATGATTTTGACCTTTTGTTGAAAGGGCGCATTCGCCGTGATGTGCCGGAAGAAGACCGTGTCTTGTCTGATAAAGAAGTGGCATGGATAGATAAATTAGTGGCCTCAGGCAATGTAGAAACACGTTTTGCGCGTAATTTATTCTTCTCTGGTGACAGCCGTGAGCCTGAGCTGGCTGGGGTGCGCGGGGCTTTAATTGGTACATTGTTGACAATGTTGGTTACTTTTATTGCGAGCTTTCCAATAGGCGTGATGGCGGCAACTTATCTTGAAGAGTTGGCTCCCAAGAACCGTTTTACAGATATTATCGAAGTGAATATTAACAATCTGGCTGCTGTGCCGTCGATTGTATTTGGTCTGTTAGGTTTGGCAGTATTTATCAATTTTTTAAATCTCCCTCGTTCCGCGCCTTTGGTTGGGGGGATGGTTTTGGCTTTAATGACTTTACCTGTGATTATTATTTCCACCCGTGCCGCGCTGGCTTCTGTACCGCCGAGTATTCGTGAGGCGGCAATGGGGGTTGGTGCTTCTCGTTTGCAGGTTGTTTTGCACCATGTGCTGCCCTTGGCTATGCCTGGTATTTTGACCGGCACAATTATTGGTCTTGCGCGTGCGGCAGGTGAAACCGCGCCCTTATTGATGATTGGCATGATGGCCTTTATTGTTGATACGCCACAAAGCGTGACGGATAAGGCAACTGTTCTGCCCGCCCAAATTTATATGTGGGCGAATAATCCCGAACGCGCTTTTGAGGCGCGCACAAGTGCGGGTATTATTATTTTGCTGATTTTCCTTTTGTTGATGAATGCAACAGCGATTTATTTACGTAAAAGATATGAAAAGAGATGGTAATCCATGAGTGAGAAAAAAATTAAAGTTCGCACCCGTAATGTGAATGTTCACTATGGCGAGGCACAGGCTTTATTTGGCATTGATTTGGATGTGCCAGAAAATACTGTCACGGCGCTAATTGGGCCATCAGGCTGCGGTAAATCTACATTCCTGCGGTGCATAAATCGTATGAATGATGTGATTCCAAGCTGTAAAGTGGCGGGTGATATTACCATAGACGACCAAGATATTTACAAATCTGGATTAGATGTTGTTGAGCTTCGGGCGCGTGTGGGCATGGTTTTTCAAAAGCCGAATCCGTTTCCAAAATCTATTTATGAGAATGTGGCTTATGGCCCACGTATTCATGGACTGTTTGATAATAAAGAACATTTAGACCATATAGTTGAAAAAAGCCTGAAACGCGCTGGCTTATGGGATGAGGTAAAAGACCGTTTAAATGACTCTGGATCAGGCTTGTCTGGTGGCCAGCAGCAAAGACTTTGTATCGCGCGTGCGATTGCGGTGGATCCTGAGGTTTTGCTCATGGACGAACCATGTTCGGCGCTCGACCCGATTGCGACAGCTATTATTGAAGAGCTGATGAATGAGTTGACCCAGCGCTTTACAATTATGATTGTGACGCACTCCATGCAACAGGCTGCGCGTGTGTCACAACGCACGGCTTATTTCCATCTTGGCAATTTGGTTGAGTTTGGGGATACAAAGCAACTTTTCACCAACCCGTCGAATGAACAGACAGAAGCTTATATTTCTGGTAAAATTGGATAATGAAAAAGGTATAAAAGATAATGATGGATGAAACACGGCACATAAGTTCACTTTTTGATGAAGAGCTGATTGACCTTAATAATGATGTCGCGCGCCTTGGCGCTTTAGCTGAAAGCCAGCTTGGGCAGGTCATGGAGGCTGTGCGCGCGCATGATAAATCCAATCTTGAAATAATTGTTCAAAAAGATGATGAGTTGGATGCGATTGAGGCAGGCTTAAATGAAAAAGCCATTACTATGATTGCTTTGCGCGCACCTTTGGCGGAAGATTTGCGCCATGTGATTGTTGCCCTTAAAGTGGCAACAATTTTGGAGCGCACGGGCGATTATGCCAAAAATATCGCCAAGCGCATGCTTAAAATTGATGATAAAGACCTGCTTAATGGCACCAAAGCACTTGGCACAATGGGCAATATTGTGCAGGAAATGCTCAATAATGTTCTGGACGCCTATATGGAAAAAAATGTCGATAAGGCCATGCAGGTTTGGGAGCGCGATATTGATGTTGATGAATTGCACACCTCTGTTTTTCGCGAAATGCTTGAAAAGATGGAAAATAATAGCATTTCTGTTGAATCTGGTTCGCATTTGCTTTTTATCACCAAAAATCTTGAGCGCATTGGTGATTATGCGACGGGTATGGCTGAGCAGGTTTATTTTCTCGTCAATGGTGAGATGTTGTCTGACGAGCGCCCGAAGATTGATATATCCGCACAATAGTGAAACATTATGCCCATAAAAGTGCTGATAGCTGATGATGAGGACAACCAACAAGAGCTGATACGCTTTAGCCTTGTGAAAAATGGTTTTGATGTCATTAAGGCTTCGGATGGGCTAGAGGCGCTAGAGCAAATAGAAACTCATAATCCTGATTTGGTTATTTTAGACTGGATGATGCCGCAAATCTCAGGCGTTGATTTATGCCGCAAATTGCGAGCGCGGGCGGACACACAAAATTTGCCAATTATTATTTTAAGCGCGCGCGCCGAAGAGGGTGACCGCAGTTATGGGCTGGATTGTGGGGCTGATGATTATATTCCAAAACCGTTCTTTCCTAAGGAATTAGTCTCGCGGGTGAACTCGCTTTTGCGCCGTGCGCGCCCGTCACTAGGCCAGGAAATCATGCGGTTTCATGATTTAGAAATTGACTTGCTTAAAGTTGAGGTTCGCCGGCAGGGACATGTGGTCAAATTAAGTGCAAAAGAATTTAAGCTTTTAACCATCTTAATGGAGCGACCAGGACAAGTTTACTCACGCGACCATTTATTGGATTTGGTCTGGGGGCATGGCATTTATGTTGAAGACCGAACCGTTGATGTGCATATGAGCCGATTGAGAAAGTCCCTCAATCTTGGTAATAAGCTGGACACCCCGCTAGATGATATTATCCGTACCGTGCGCGGCATTGGCTATGCGATGAGCCTTGAGAATAAGGATTAATGGCGCCGCAAGGGCCCGCGTTTGGCAATTCTGCGGGCGAATTTTTGGCGCATTTCCGGTGTTGCAATCAGCGATAAATCAATTGTGAAAGCGTGATGGTGCTGGCTGATTTGTGCTTCAGCTTGACGTAAGGCTTCCATTGCTTTTTCCAATTCATCCCGAGATATGGTGTCTGATTTTAGTAAAGCAACCAATTGCTTTTTTTGCTGTGTGTAATGCTTATAGGCGGCGCGAATATTTTGTCGATGCTCACGCATAATGGCGCGAGCTTCATCCTGGCGCGCCTCAGGAAAAGATTTGGCAATCATGCGCTCAATGCGTTTATGGTCATAATTTCCTTGCGCATGTTTTGCGTGCCGTTTCTCGTGGGCAAAAACACTGCCCGCAATAAACATATTTACGCCTAAGGATAAAATCAAAATCCCGCCTAAAAGAATCGCTGTGCGTTTTTTTATATTAATCATCATGTCACCTATTTATATTTGCTCTTTATATTTTCCATGGGTCAAAAGCTGGGAATAACAAGTCGCTTATATCTGTGCTATTGAGCATATTGAGGTCAAAGACTGACCCAATCAGGGGTTGTGTGAAGAGGCCAATCAGCAAACATGCTGCCATTGCCATAGAGGCGCTGGCGATATAAGGACGAACAAAATCAATAATATTGGTCTCGTTACTCATTTGAGGGATCGCTAAAACACGCGCCCGCAATTGCGATGAGGCCGTGACCCGTAAGGGGTTAAGCATGGGCTCAAGCAAGGTTAAGTCCTGTCTTGTGTTTGGGCTGGGGGTGTTGTCTGTATCGCGCATATTTGTTTCCGTCGATTTAGTGCATCAATTCTGTTTGGTGCTTTTTTAAAGATTTTGCGAGCTGCTCTCGGCCGCGTCTGAGATGTGACTCCAGTGCGGCCAATGAGATGCCTAATGCGTCGGCCGCCTCTTTTTGCTTCATTTGCGCAAAATAAACCAATTCAATCGCCTCTTTTTGCTGTTCTGTTAATTTGTTTAACGCATGGCGAATTATTTCCCTGTCATTTTTTTTCGCCAAATGGTCAAAACCGTCATCAGTCTGGTCTTTTGGTTCATCTGCTTGTTCGAGCGGGACAGTAGGCCTGCGACGCCGTATTTTGTCGATGCTTTTATTGGCAGCCACACGATATAGCCAAGTGGTGAATTTCGCCTGAGCCTGCCAGTTTTCTGCGCTACGCCATATTGTGGTGAAAATTTCCTGGGCCGCTTCTTCAGCCTCTTCCATCACGCCTAACCGGCGGTAGCAGAAGCCGACAACCCAATCTAAATGTCGGTGAACCAATTCGGTGAAGGCTTTCTCACTCCCCGCGCCGGCCTGCTTCATAAGCGTTTCATCAGATATTTTTTGCTTTTTTGTCATAAAATTAGAAATTTATTTAATCCATTTTATATAACGCAACGTAATAAGATTACTGTCAAGCTTGTGCACTTGACAGCTTACCTAAGTGTAAACCCTCGCACTATCCCTGAACTTTAGCCCTGCCGCCTTGTGCGGCAGGGTCTTTTTTTAGGCATTATAGATAATGCGGGCCGCCTTGTGCGGCAGGGTCTTTTTTTAGGCATTATAGATAA
>JBMHDF010000013.1:0-233139 GCA_049889535.1 Parvibaculales bacterium
TCACCCGTCTGCCACTGTCCACTTCCGAAGAAGCTTCTCGTTCGACTTGCATGTGTTAAGCCTGCCGCCAGCGTTCGTTCTGAGCCAGGATCAAACTCTCAAGTTTGATTCTAGCAATCGTCACTATTCTAAACGTTCAAAATGAAGATTAAAAAATCTTCGACGAGTTCCCACTCACTTTGCATCTATAAAAGATGCGGAGTGGAAGAAACGTAAACGTTTATCTCAGATATAAATATCCGGTGAGATTGCGTATACTGTTGTCACATTCACCTTACGATGAATGGACTGCCAGGATCCCGCCGTCCACGTTTCTCTTTCATATATCAACAATGTCAAACAGCCTGTTCGTTACCGAACCAAAACAAAGCCAAAGAAACCCTTTGCTATCATAAGAACCGATAGCACCGGCATTTTGAAACTTTGTGTGACCAGAAAACCCGAGCTTTTGCCCAGCGCCGCTAGTTACTGGTATCGCTAGCGGTTTCAGGGTTATAGAAAGACAAACCTTAACTGTCAAAGGTTTATTTCAACTTTCCTACATTTTTTTTAACTTATTGATATAAATACATAATATAGAGGTAAAAGGCGTATATACCTACTATATAGCTGATTTTTTTTAAAAAAAATTTATGTTTTTTTTCAGATTTATAGCAATTTTAACGCGTTTTTGCCTATCGACTCGAAAAAAAACACAGAAAACAGCAAAAACTAATCATAAGATTCGGCTGCCTCACCGCGCGTCATTTACCTGTTTTTTGCAAAACAGCCATTCCCCTCAACCAATAATTCTATATATTAAAGCTGATATGACGCAAACACCCGCAAACCCCAAAAGCAAAAGCCGGCAAATTTTTGTACTGTGTGCTTTTCTTCTAACCGCTTTTGGGCTTTGGGCTATTCAAACTTATTTTGAGCCGGACCAAAATGGCACCCGCTTATCAGCACGCCCTGCGCCCGCACGCCCGCATATAGAAAAAGAATGGCTGGCGACACCACCTATGCAACGCTTCACTGTAACATTGCAAATGGCCAAAGGGGATAATTTGATGAAAATGCTTTTGGCGCAGGGCATTGACTCAGTGACGGCAGATGCCGCCTTAGACGCATTGAGAGAAATTTATGACCCACGCCAACTCAAAGTCGGGCAAAAAATTCGACTTTATTACCAGCACCAAAATTCAGAACCCAAAAATCAGGCCATATTTGCAGGGCTTGATTTTATTCCTGCCCCAAGCGAACGGGTGATTGTACGCCATGTTCAGGACAAAGGGTTTCAGGCGGTAGCGGCCAATCGACCATTGACCGACAGACCTTTTCTGACAGACACTAAAATTTCTTCCAGCCTATATGCCGATGCCCGCGCAACGGGCATGTCCCCCAAACTGGTGCTTGAATTAATCAAGCTGTTTTCATTCACTATCGATTTTCAACGTGAGATTCGCGCAGGCGACCGGCTGGAGGTTCTCTATACGCGTCGCTTCGATGAAAATGGTGATGTTGCCGATGAAGGGGAAATCCTATTTGCCGCCCTAACCAATAAAGGCGCGCGTAAAGCCTATTGGCGGTTTGAGCGAACCCCTGAAACGATTGGCTATTATGACATTGGCGGTGAAAGTCTGGAGCGCCTTTTGATGAAAACCCCGCTTGACGGGGCGCGGCTTTCATCGCGCTATGGCATGCGCAAACACCCTATACTCGGATATACCCGTCTCCATAAAGGTGTGGATTTCGCTGCCCGTACTGGCACCCCAATTTATGCCGCAGGCGATGGCAAAATACTGGCCATTGGCCGCGATGGCGATTGGGGAAAGCGCATACGCATTCAACATGAGCAAGGTTATGAAACTTTTTATGCACATCTGAGCCGTTATGCCAAAAATCTCAAACGCGGTGATAGCGTCAAACAAGGACAAATTATAGGCTATGTAGGGCGCACGGGTCTGGCAACTGGCCCGCATTTGCATTTTGAAGTCTGGCAGGAAACCCAAACCATGAACCCGTTAAACCTCAGCTTGCCGCCACGCCATATTATGACCGAAACGGAAACCACTGCCTTTCGTCAAACCCGCAAGGAAATTGACGACACCGTCAAAACGCTTGCGGCGGGTCTGTAATCATATTCTGCTTAAGCAGCAGCTGGCGGGTCTTTACTTAGACACAAATCAGCGTCTTTGACCTCAAGGTAAACCACTTCACCCGCGCTCACCTCACCTGATAGTAATAAATCCGCCAAACGGTCTTGCACCTCACGCTGTATCACCCGTTTCAAAGGCCGCGCGCCATAGGCTGGTTCAAAGCCTTTTTGTGCTAGCCATTGGCGGGCTGGTTCGGTCAGTTCAAGATGAATATTTTGCCCACTCGCCAGCGCAATAAGATTCTGCATTTGCACATCCACAATTGCCCCCATTTGCTTTTCTTGTAACCGCTCAAACAAAATAAGATCATCAAGCCGGTTCAAAAATTCAGGGCGAAACGCCGCCTTAACCGCGTCCATCACCTTGTCGCGTACCGTCTCGACATTTTTATTTGCTGGCAGTTCAACCAAATGCTCGGCACCTAAGTTTGAGGTCAAAATAATCAGCGTGTTTTTGAAATCAACCACGCGGCCCTGACCATCGGTTAAACGCCCATCATCCAAGACTTGCAACAGCACATTAAAAACATCGGGATGCGCTTTTTCAACCTCGTCAAACAAAACAATCTGATAAGGACGGCGGCGCACGGCCTCGCTTAAGGCACCGCCTTCTTCATAACCCACATAGCCTGGCGGGGCGCCAATCAAACGCGCCACGGAGTGCTTTTCCATATATTCCGACATATCCAAACGACATATGGCCGTTTCATCATCAAATAAAAACCCTGCCAATGCTTTGGTGAGTTCGGTTTTGCCAACCCCTGTGGGACCTAAAAACAAAAAAGAACCAATGGGGCGAGACGGGTCCTGTAAACCAGCGCGCGCCCTGCGCACCGCCCGTGACACGGCTGAAACAGCCTCATCTTGCCCAACCACGCGCTTATGTAAAGCTGCCTCCATGCCCAGTAATTTCTCGCGCTCGCCGGCCAGCATTTTATCAACCGGCACGCCTGTCCAACGCGAGACGATTTGCGCAATATGATCCGCCGTCACTTGCTCATCAAGCATAGAACGGCTTTGCGCGTCCTTATCTTGCGCTTCGGCATCGGCTAATTTTTTCTCACAATCCGGAATAATGCCATAAGATAATTCACTGGCGCGCTCAAGCTGCCCCTGCCGTTGTGCCTGCTCAAGCTCAATGCGCGCGGCATCTAAATCCTCTTTTAATTTTTGAATAGACCCAAGCCGCGCTTTTTCTGATTCCCATTGCGTTGTGAGAGCCATTGCTTGCTCCTCAAGACCAACCAGCTCTTCTTCAAGCCTGACCAAACGCTCTTGCGATAAATCATCTTTTTCCTTTTTCAACGCCTCACGCTCAATCTTGAGCTGTATCACCCGCCGGTCTAGCTCGTCCAATTCCTCTGGTTTGCTATCCACTTCCATGCGCAAACGCGAGGCGGCCTCGTCCATTAAATCAATCGCCTTATCAGGTAAGAACCGGTCAGTAATATAGCGGTTAGAAAGTGTGGCAGCGGCAACCAGAGCATTATCAGAAATTGAAACGCCATGATGCATTTCATATTTTTCCTTCAAACCGCGCAAAATAGATATCGTGTCCTCGACTTGCGGTTCAGCCACAAAAACAGGTTGAAAGCGCCGCGCCAGTGCCGCGTCTTTTTCAACATGCTTGCGATATTCATCCAATGTGGTCGCGCCGATGCAATGCAACTCACCGCGCGCCAAAGCAGGTTTCAGCAAATTTGATGCATCCATCGCGCCTTCACTTGCCCCTGCGCCAATCAAGGTGTGCATTTCATCAATAAACAACACCACCTCACCAGCGGCATCAGTTATTTCTTGCAGCACAGCCTTCAAACGCTCCTCAAATTCGCCACGATATTTGGCGCCCGCAATCAGCGCGCCCATATCTAAGGCAAAAAGTTTTTTATCGCGCAATGTTTCTGGCACATCACCATTGACAATCCGTAAAGCAAGCCCCTCAGCAATCGCGGTCTTACCAACGCCAGGCTCGCCAATCAACACTGGATTATTCTTGGTCCGTCTCGACAAAACCTGAATCGCGCGCCGAATTTCTTCCTCGCGCCCAATCACCGGATCCAATTTGCCAGCTCTGGCATCAGCGGTTAAATCGCGCGTGTATTTTTGTAAAGCATCATAAGTTTCTTCTGCCGAAGTCGAGGTGGCTCGACGCCCTTTGCGCAAACGCTCAATCGCTTGCGCAAGCTCTTTTTCTCCGCACCCCGCATTGGTTAATAACGCTGCTGCCTTGTTTTTTGTCTTCCCGATAGCTTGCAATAATCGCTCAACGGTCACAAAATCATCGCCAGCATCAGCTGCAAGCTTTTCGGCGGCAGCAAATGTTTTGGCGGTTTCAGGCGCCATGACTGGTTGCGCCCCAGCCCCAGAAATTTTCCCAAGACTGGATAATTCTTTTCTCAAAGCCGCACTCAGCGCTTTCATATCCCCGCCCGCATTAGACACTAAATTAGCCGCCAAACCCTGCGGGTCATCCAAGAGGGTTTTTAAAATATGCAAAGGTTCAAAGCGCGGATGCCCCTCATTTAGAACATATGTTTGCGCTGATTGGATAAACCCTTTGCATCTTTCTGTGTATTTTTCAGGATTCATCTTTTGCTCCTTTCACCTGTTAAGGCCTGTTAATTTTTATATGGGGAGCAAAAGCACAAACAACAAGTGGTGTGCCATAAAATGTAAAAACCCAAACCCAAAAGGCCCTGCAAATCAGCAGGAAAGCCTATAGAAGCTCGGGTTTTATAAGAAAAATAATTTAACTTGCTTTGACTTCAGCTGTCTCATCAATAGCAATATTGGTATCTGCTGAAAGCTCAGTTTCTGCTGATGTTTCAGTTTTTGGACGGCGGCGCAAATGGCCACGACGCCGGCCTTTATTATTTTGTGCAGGCGCCTCATCATCATCCTGACTAAGCGTCAAAGGCTCTTTTTCTTCAGCCGCGCCATTCACATTTTCAGCACTATCAGAAGCTAGGCTTTCATCAGTGGAAATATCCGTTTCGCCCTCTGGGGCTGCGTCTGAATTGGTTTCATTTTTCACAGGCTGATTAGCAGAAAAAATACGGAAATAATGCTCAGCATGTTGGAAATAATTTTCTGCATGCACCGGGTCACCAGCTGTTAAAGCATCACGCGCAAGAGCCACATATTTTTCATAAACAGTTGACGCATGGCCCCTGACTTTTACATCTGGCCCATTGCTTTCATAATTACGATTTGCTGGGTTGCCCTGACGTCTATTGCGTCCACGAGAGCGTTTCATATTTTTATCCTATTCGCCTATTGCAAAATTCTATCTTCATTTGATGTTACGCAATCAATAATCAGTCGAAACGAAAGGTTCCATACTCACCATCTAATTTGCGTGACCTCACAAAAATTTCTTAAACCCAACTTTTTTGAAATTGTTGTTGCTCAATTATTTTATGAGAGATGTTCGGGATTTGTTTATTGATTTTACAAAATCAACCGAACGAGCAAAACCTACCTAATAAAATAGAAAAACACAAACCCCTTTTTTAAAAAAATTAATGTTTTTTTATTTGTGTGTTTTGCGCCACGATAACGCGTTCAATACCAGATAAATCCTTATGTATTTCAATGCCTTGCCAATCATCATCCTGCAGCATAGAGACCACTTTACTGGCTTGACCCTGACCAATTTCAAAACCCACCCAAGCATAGGGCGCACAAAAATGACGCATTTTTTCAATGATGTGCCGGTATTCCGACAAGCCATTTTCATCAGCGAAGAGCGCAAGGGCGGGGTCATAAAGCCGAACCTCTGGCGCCAATTGCGCCTCCTCACAACGCGCAATATAAGGCGGGTTGGCCATGATGAAATCAAATTTGCCACGCACCGCAGCAAACCAATTTGACTGGCGAAACGATGCCCGCGCGCGTAAATTCAAGCAAGATGCATTGATACAAGCCTGCCTGATGGCGCCACGACTTTGGTCAACACCCAACCCCTGCGCTTGTTCAACCTCATGCAAAAATGCCAGCAGCAAACACCCTGACCCAGTGCCAAGATCTAAAACCTTTGGCTGCTTGGTCTGTGCTGATGCCTGTCGATATTTATCAACCATGACAGAAACAAGGATTTCACTATCAGGGCGCGGGTCCAATGTGGCTGGAGACAATCGGAAAGGCAGGCCGTAAAACTCCCGATGATTGAGAATGCGCGAAACAGGCTTGCGTGCCAATCTTTGCGCCATCATATGGTCAAGGCGTTGCGCCTCTTGCGCGCTCAATATCATCTCGCCCCGCGCAATCAGTTCCACTTCATCACACCCACAGGCCGTGCGCAGCAACACACGCGCATCTAAAGCAGGGCTGGCCAATTTGGCCGCTTCAAAACAGGTCGAGAGTTGGCGCAAAGCCGCTTCACGCGACAACCCCTCAAAATTTTTTATTATTTGATTAGCCATCTTGTTCAGCAGCAAGTCGGCGCGTTTGGTCCTCAGCAATTAGCGTGTCCAACAATTCGTTTAACCCGTCACCAGCCAGAATTTTTTCTAATTTATGCAATGTCAAATTTATCCGGTGGTCAGTGACCCGCCCTTGTGGGAAATTATAAGTCCGAATGCGTTCAGAGCGATCGCCACTGCCTACTTGTGATTTGCGGTCTGCAGAGCGCTCGGACTCAATCCGTTGGCGTTCAATCTCAAACAAGCGCGCGCGCAAAACCTGCATAGCCTTCGCGCGGTTTTTATGCTGTGATTTTTCATCTTGCTGGCTCACCACCAAGCCACTTGGAATATGCGTGATACGCACCGCGCTATCTGTTGTGTTAACAGATTGCCCGCCCGGGCCGCTGGCGCGAAACACATCGACACGCAAATCTTTTTCATCAATGACCACATCAACATCTTCAGGCTCTGGCAAAACTGCCACTGTTGCGGCTGATGTATGAATGCGCCCACTGCTCTCGGTTTCTGGCACACGCTGCACGCGATGCACCCCGCTTTCAAATTTTAACATCGCAAACGCACCCTGCCCACGAATGGCCGCAACAGCCTCTTTATAACCCCCAACGTCACCCTCAGATTGGCTTATCATTTCGGTTTTAAATCCGGTCAATTCAGCATAGCGCAAATACATGCGCAACAAATCGCCGGCAAACAGAGCTGCCTCGTCACCACCTGTGCCAGCCCGCACCTCCAAAATCACATTCATATCGTCCGCGGCGTCTTTGGGCAGTAATAAGATTTGTAGCTCTTGCTCCATTTCTGGTAAGCGCGCCTGCAAATCCGGTAACTCACTTTGGGCAAGGGCTTTCATTTCCGCATCGTCGCCATCAATCAAAGATTTCAAATCTTCAATTTCATTCAACACATCGCGATAAGCACTCACAGCCTCAACCAGAGGAGACAGTGCCGCATATTCTTTGGACAATTCCACAAAACGCTCCGGCGGCAATTCGCCATTCATTTCTTCTTGCAATTTTTCCGCGCGCAACAAAATAGTGTCGAGACGATCAGCTGGTATCATAATTTATTTTCCTCTGGCGCATCTGCCCGCATTTGAACAGCCTTGTCTTCCACAAGCGCAACCAAATGGTCAATCATTTCTTCATTACTCTTCTTATGGTCAGGGCGTCCAGCCACATAAACCATGCCCGACCCAGCACCGCCGCCAGTGAAACCAATATCGGTTTCACGCGCCTCGCCCGGCCCATTCACAACACAACCTATAATGGACAGAGTAATCGGTTCAGATATATGCGCCAAACGTTGCTCTAGTTTTTGCACTGTCTCAATCACATCAAAACCCTGTCGCGCACATGATGGGCATGAAATAATCGTCACCCCACGATGGCGCAAGCCAAGCGACTTTAACATCTCAAAGCCCACTTTGATTTCATCAACCGGGTCTGATGACAAAGACACACGGATTGTATCACCTATGCCCTCCATCAGTAATGCGCCCAATCCAATCGAGGATTTGACAGTGCCGGTCATCAAGCCACCCGCTTCCGTAATACCAATATGTAATGGGCAGTCCACAGCATCAGCAAGCTGACGATAGGCAGCTAGGCTGAGAAAAATATCTGACGCCTTGACGCTGATTTTATAATTATGAAAATCATGGTCTTGTAAAATTTTCACATGATCCAATGCGCTTTCCACCATCGCTTCGGGGCATGGCTCAGCATATTTTTCAAGTAAATGTTTTTCAAGAGAGCCAGCATTGACCCCAATGCGTATAGCGCATTCATGATCGCGCGCGGCCGTGATAACCTCTTTCACCCGCGCAGCATTGCCGATATTGCCGGGATTGATGCGTAAACAGGCCGCCCCCGCTTTGGCGGCCTCAATCGCGCGCTGATAATGGAAATGAATATCGGCAATAATCGGCACTTGGCTCGCTTGCACAATTTCAGGCAAAGCCTGTGTTGATGCTTCATCTGGACATGAAACACGCACCATATCCGCGCCGGCTTCTTCAAGAGCACGAATTTGGGCTATTGTGGCCTGCGCATCAGCTGTCAGCGTATTGGTCATAGACTGAACGCTTATCGGCGCATCACCGCCAACCAAAACATTGCCAACTTTAATTTGGCGCGAAGCTCGACGATTAATATCGCGCCAAGGACGTATGCCCATTATTTACCCTTTGGTTTCATTAAATTAAATTTCAAGTCTATGTGTCACATTTAGCCGCGCTATTCAAATCTTTCCAGCACCCGCGGTAAATTTATTAAACGATCTGAAAAGGCCTGCCCCCTTGCGCCCAACATGCCAGCTAGCTCACCATCAATATAATATTCTAATTCGCCAGCATTTTGCGTCGAAAGACGAAAGTTTTCTTCATCTGGGAAAATAAATTCTTCACCCGCTATGATAATGCTGGAAAATAAAATGCGACCCTGCGCATTCACAATGCGCAAAAAAGTCGGCGCGCGCGCGCGAATGGAAACAACTGGCATAGGGCCCGCCAGCGGCTCTGGCAACGCATCAAATCCAGACTCGTCAAAATCAGACCCATCAAAATTAGGTTGGGATATATCAGGTAATTCCGTCACGGAAATCTGAGCGTCCAAATCTTGAGATTGGGAGACAGTGGCGTCATTTTGAGTTGCGGTCTGGGCTGGTATATTTGGCCGTCCCTCGACTGTCTCCCCTGTTATTGGCTCAATTTGCGGCTTTGATGTTTGCGGGGAAACCAATGTGCCCTTTTCCAAACTCACATTTTCAGCTGTGTTAAGAAAACCAAGAAAAATAAACACGACTAAAACAATTGCCAGCAAACCAAATGCCATGGCCATGCTCGGCACTTCTCGCGTTTCGTCAATCTCAGGAAAATCAAGTTTTGTTTTTTGCCCAATATCAGTTTGCTGCTTATACAGCGCGATAATGTCATCAGCATCAAGCTCTAAAAATTGGGCATAGGTTTTGACAAAACCAACCACATAGGCACTGCCCGGCAAGCGGTCAAATTGATTGGTTTCAATAGCTTCTAAATGGTCTTCACGAATACGCAAGGCCTGAGAGACCTCAATCAAATCTAATTGACGCGCTTCTCTTTTAGCCTGCAAAATCTGGCCAATACTGCTCTTTGTTTTCTGACTCATCAAACAGCCTCAAAATTAAAAAAGCATTTAAAGCCATAAAAACACCCAAAGCCCCATTTGACAATGCGAAAGCGCACAAAATTTCATTTGGCAAAACCAGCCTTGTCGCGCGCTATAATTTGATTTTTAAACTTTTGGCGATGTTTTCAATTTGGGCGCGGTTTATTTGCGAGCTTTGTTGTAAAACCTGACCAAAAGCATGGCGCAATTTGCCCAGATTAACCGAGCGCACCATGCGCTTGACCGGCCCAACAGAGGCAGAGGGCATAGAAAATCGCGAATAGCCCATCGCCAGCATGGCCATTGCATCAAGGGGGCGTCCCGCAATTTCTCCGCAAATTGTCGCATCAACGCCATGTCGTTGGCAGGCATCAGATATTTGCTTCAACATGGCCATTGGCGCGGGCGATAAAATATCATAGCGCTCGCTTAATTGCGGATTACCCCGATCACTAGCAAAGAAAAACTGCATTAAATCATTTGTGCCAATGCTGATAAAATCCATAAGCGGCAATAATTCTTCAAGCTGCCACACTAATGACGGCACTTCTAACATGGTTCCTACCCGCACTTTGGCAGGCGCTTGCAGATGAAACTTTGCTAACCGCGCCACCTCTTTATCCAACAAGTCTTTTGCTTTCACAAACTCGTCAATTTCCGCAATCATGGGGAACATAATATTAAGTTCTTTACCCGCGCTGGCTTGCAAAAGTGATCTGAGCTGATACCGCAAAAGGCCTGGGCGGTCGAGCGCTATACGAATAGCGCGCCAGCCCATGGCCGGATTTTCTTCATGCGTATGGCGCATATAGGGTAGCACTTTATCACCGCCAATATCCAATGTTCGAAATGTCACTGATTTGTCGCCAGCTTGGTCAAAAACATGACGATAAAACAAAGCTTGCTCCTCAATACGGGGCAATTTGGCCGAAACCATAAATTGTAATTCCGTACGAAAAAGCCCAATGCCGTCAGCACCGCTATCTGTGAGGTTTTTCAAATCGACTAACAGACCCGCATTCATAAGCACATCGATTTTTTGTCCATCACGGGTGATGGCCGGCAACTTTCTTACGCGGGCATAGCGCTTTTGGCGTCTGGCGTTAATCTTGGCGCGTTCAGCATAACTCTCAATCATCTCTGCTGATGGATCAAGAAAACACGCGCCTGTATCAGCATCTAAAATAATTTCCTGTCCATCATGCGCCAAATCAACAATATTCAGCACCCGCCCGACCATCGGGATACCCAAAGCCCGTGCCACAATTGCCACATGCGCGCTTTGCGAGCCTTCTTCTAAAATCAAGCCACGCAAATGTTTGCGCTCATAGTCAAGTAATTCAGCAGGGCCCATGCCGCGCGCGACCAAAATCGCATTTTTTGGCAAGCGATCCGCCGATGCATTGACGGGGCGGCCTGTCAAAATCCGCAACAACCGATTGGTTAAATCTTCAAAATCATGCAGCCGTTCGCGCAAATAAACATCGCGTTGCCCCATCAGGCGGGCATGCATATCCCCTTGCACGCGCTCTACTGCCGCTTCAGCTGTCAAACCTGTGCGTACCGCCTCGCGCATGCGTGCAAGCCAGCCTTCATCATTGGCGAACATACGATAGGTTTCCAACACATCGAGATGCTCCCCAGCATGCGACACATCTTCTTTCAGCAGCAATTCATCAACCAAGCGGCGCAATTCATAAACCGCTGCCTCAAGTCGCACCTGTTCTGCTTCCTCATCATCTGCAATCAAACGAGAAACCGCTACACGAGGCTCATGCAGAACCACATGCCCCAACGCCATGCCGCCGGTAAAACCTTGCCCCTGGAATCGTCGCGGCCCCGCACGCGCTGTCTCATCAGCATCCAGCTCACCGCTTTCTGCCAACATTTCAGCCAATACCATAGCCACTGTTTGCAAGGCTTCGACTTCTTCATCAATGAATGAACGATAAGTTGTGTTTTGTGCGACCAAAACACCAACCAATGTTCCGCCACGTAAAACTGGCACACCAACAAAGGAATGGAATCTTTCCTCACCAGTCTCAGGGCGATAGGCAAAACGCGGATGTGTTTGCGCATCAGACAAATTGAGTGGGCGCGCATGTTGGGCAATATCACCGACCAAGCCCTCGCCCACACGCAAACTTGTTTGATGCACAGCTTCAGGCTTAAGCCCCTCTGTCGCGCAAAGCTCCAAAGTCACATCATCACGTTTGAGATAAACCGAACACACAGCCGTATTCATGCTGGTGGCAATCAGCTCGACAATCCTGTTCAAGCGGGTTTGCCGGTCTGTTTCCTCCAGCATGACCTGCCGCAAACGGCGTAAAAGTAATCTTGGTCCGTCAACGGATAAAGGCATTACTTGTCTCCATGACCCAAAATTAGGTCTGGCTGCCAGCCGCCTCTAGCTCATCTAAACCATATGCAGCATGAAGCGAGCGGACAGCTAGCTCTGTATAATCAGCATCAATCAAAACACTGACTTTGATTTCAGATGTTGAAATCACATGAATATTGATACCCTTCTCAGCCAACACAGTGAACATTTTTTGGGCAACACCTGCATGGCTTCGCATACCAATACCAACAATTGAAACTTTGGATAACCCGCCTGCGCTTTCAAGCTGGTCATAACCAATATCAGCCTTACCCTGCTCAATCACCGCGACGGCGCGTTGTAATTCATCATTTGGCACGGTAAAGGTGATATCCGTATGCCCGCCATCTGACGAGATATTCTGCACAATCATATCAACATTTATGGCCGCGTCTGCGAGTGGGCCAAACACAGCCGCCGCAATGCCGGGCTTATCGGCAACCTGACGCAATGTGATTTTCGCTTCATCGCGCGAATACGCAATGCCACTAACAACTTCTTGTTCCATGATAAACTCCTCATTGCAGACCAGCGTTCCAACCAATCCGTCCTCTGGATAGCTGGCCTGCGGGTCATCAAAACTGGCGCGCACTTGCAAACAAACATTATGCACCATGGCAAGTTCAACAGATCGTGTTTGCAACACCTTCGCACCCAAAGATGCACTTTCAAGCATTTCTTCATAGCTGATGCGTGACAAACGACGCGCCTCTGGCACGATGCGTGGGTCGGTCGTATAAACGCCGTCTACATCTGTATATATATCACATCTATCAGCATTGAGCGCTGCCGCCACAGCCACCGCGCTGGTATCTGAGCCGCCGCGCCCTAAAGTGGTGATGCGATTATCATCTGCCAGGCCCTGAAAACCAGCAATTACAGCCACGCGGCCTTGTTTGAATTGCGCTTCAATTTCTGCTGTTTCAATATCAGAAATGCGTGCCGCCCCATGCACATTATTCGTGCGCACAGGCAATTGCCAGCCAAGCCAACTGCGCGCCGGAATATCTAACTCGTTCAGCGCCATGGCCAAAAGCCCGATACTCACCTGCTCACCAGCCGCCACAATCACATCATATTCACGCGCATCATGCAAAGGCGCAATTTCTCGCGCCAAGCCAACCAGCCGATTGGTTTCGCCAGACATAGCCGAGACCACGACGGCCACCTCATGACCAGCGTCGACTTCTCGTTTGATATGTTGCGCCACATTGCGGATACGCTGTGTATCGCCAACCGATGTGCCACCAAATTTCATGACCAAGCGCGCCATTATTTTCCCTTTAATCTCAGCTGAGAAAAAATCCTCACCAAAGCTGGACTTGTGTTCCTAATTACCCCATATAATCATGCAAGGATAATTGCTATGGGAGCGGGCTTATTTACAGGGAAAACACCCTCTATGTCCAGAACCTTATCAATTTATTCAAATACCCAAACCATTTGCGCGAGCCAATAAAGGATAGAAAATGAGCGATAAAGACAGCTTCCAGCAAACTGTTGACGCAGATGAAATCGCTAAATTCTCTGCAATGGCAGAAGAATGGTGGGACCCGCATGGCAAATTTCGGCCGCTGCACAAGTTCAATCCAACGCGGCTAGATTATATTAAAACCAAAGCCTGCGCCCATTTTGCGCGCCAGACTGATGATTTGGAACCGCTGGCGGGCTTAAAGCTATTAGATATTGGCTGCGGCGGCGGATTGCTGAGCGAACCCATGTGCCGTTTGGGCGCACAGGTCACCGGTGCTGATGCTGGCGAAGCCAATATTAAAACCGCCAGCCTGCATGCTGAAAAAATGGGGCTGGACATTGATTATCAGTGTATCACCGCCGATGCCCTTGCTGCAAAAGGCGCGCAATTTGACATTATCCTCAATATGGAAGTTGTTGAGCATGTGGCCGATGTGCCTGCTTTTATGCAAGCCTGCGGCAAAATGTTGAAACCCGATGGCATGATGTTTTTCGCCACCCTCAATCGCACCATTAAGTCTTTTACCTTTGCTATTATTGGGGCGGAATATGTGTTGCGTTGGTTGCCCCGCGGCACCCATGACTGGAACCAGTTTATCACCCCTTCTGAAATGGAAGACTATCTCGCACTTTCCGATTTAGAAGCGATGGAAATGACTGGGGTGAGCTTTAACCCAGTGGCCGACAAATGGCGTTTATCGCAAGATTTAAACATCAATTATATGGGTATTGCCCATAAAAAAGCTTGAACTTAACTGCGCCTTAATTTTGTTTTTTGGACGGCACAGTATTGGGTAAAGGTGTCACCTCAATTCCTTCTTCAATAAGTTCGACAGCATCTTCTAGTGTGGTTTCACCATAAATATCTCGTTTTTCTGCATCGCCATAATGCATGGCCCGCGCCTCGTCAGCAAAATCCTCACCAACATAATCAAAATTTTCTGTCACATGTTTTTCAACTTGGCGCACCATTTGAACAAATTTTTCTCGTGAGTCCGTTTGCTGGTTCGATTTTTTCGGAATACCAGGCGCCATAATAGCTTTATCAACTTTTTTGGTTTGGCACACAGGGCATTCTAGCCGGCGCTTTTTCTTATCCTCATCAAAAGCAGCGCTGTCGCGAAACCACGCTTCAAATTCATGTCCGTCTTTACAAATCAAATCATAGCGGATCATTATTAAGCTCCAATGAAAAGACTTTGCCATGCTCCAAAACAGGGATTTGCTGGCGGGTCTTTTCTAATTGTGACATATCTAACTCAGCTAATAAAACGCCTTCGCCTGTTTTTTTCTCAGCCAATATACGCCCCCAAGGATCTATCACGAGGCTATGACCATAAGTTTCGCGGCCATTTGGATGCTGCCCCGCTTGGGCTGGCGCCACAATAAAACTGGCGGTTTCAATCGCGCGGGCTTGCAATAAAACCTGCCAATGCGCTTTACCTGTTGGCACCGTAAAAGCAGCTGGCACAGTCATAATTTGCGCCCCTGCTTCGGCCATTTGCCGATAAAGACCCGCAAAACGCAAATCGTAACAAATACTCAAGCCAAGTCGAATAGTGGTTGTTTTAGACGCTTCCCCAAAGGCACAATCCACCAATACCGCCCGCGACCCACCATCATAATGACTTGACTCGCGATGGCTTTCGCCGCCCGCCAGCGCCACATCAAATAAATGTATTTTATCATAAGTGGCAACACAGGTGCCATTGGGAGCAAAAAGCAAAGAGCGATTGACCGCACGCCCAGCAGCATTTTTTAAAATAAATGACCCTGCCTGAAGCCAAATACCTTTCTGCTTGGCTTTGTGCGCAAAGGCTGCCACGCATGGATCTTCTTCTTGTGTGCAGATTTGCGCATAAAGCTGGTCTTTATCTGCCGGCATGAAATTGCTGGTTTCAGGCGTCACCACCCATTGCGCGCCAGCATTGGCGGCGGCATCAATATAGTCCAGCAAGCGCGGGAGATTATCCTCAGCCGTCAATCCGCTACAAAATTGAATACAGGCTATTTTGAGTGGCGTTGGCGCGCCCATAAAACACTCCATTAAGATAAAAGAAATCTCATAGATATCATATATGGACAATTTCTGGCATCACAACCCTTGCTGCCGTCAAAACTGAAATTTTTGCGACCCCCGCGCGCCTCAATATTTTAGCTCACGCCTCCACCGTGGCACCCGTTGTCAGCACATCATCAACCAAAACCACATGCTTATCCTTCAGTTTTGCCCGATGGCGCGGGGCAATGGCAAATGCCCCTCGTAAATTTTTTTTGCGCATTGGGCGGGTCAAACCAATTTGCTGGCGCGTGCGTTTTACGCGCCGTAACCAGGTGACCTGCATCGGAATTCTCGTTTGCTTTGACAGCACGCGAGCCAACTCTGCCGATTGGTTATAGCGCCGCATTAAAAGCCGCGTCCAATGCAGTGGCACAGGCATTATCACATCTGCATCTGGCCAAAACTCTGCCCCTGCACGCAACATAAAAGGCAATAGCAATTGGCGTAATTCCAGCTGGTCGTGAAATTTAAACCGCCGGACTAATAAACGCGCCGTGCCGTCATAAATCAACGCCGCCCGCGCACAATCATAAGCAGGTGGGCGCATCATCGCGCCCAGCGACACGGTTGCGGGTCCTAAATCATAAGGCAAAGGCGAGCCCGTGCGCTTACAAACAGGGCCATCAATAAAAGATAAACCCTCCCAACATACGCCGCATAAAGCAATATGACCCTGCACAGGCTGATAGCAAAGCACACAACGCGGCGGCAAAAACACATCGAGCATGTTTTGAAAAACAGAGGTTTCTTTCTGTCGCAAAACAGGGGCAGTTTTTCGTGTCATATTATATCGACTTTCTTATTCTTTTCATTCGGGTCAATATTTGTATATAGTGCCGCCATGTCTGATAAAGTGCCAGAAATTTTTGACCGCGCCTTGCGCCATCAACGCTTACGCCGCGCATATCCGCATTTTAACAAGGCTGATTTTTTGCTGCGACGCATGGCACAGGACATGAATGAGCGGCTTTTAGATGTGAACCGCAAATTTGATAAAGCCCTGATTGTCACCCCGCATGAAAGCGTGCTTGAAGAAATCACTGCGCTTACAGATAAAGTACGCCATGTTGAAATGGCCCTATCTACCCCGCTTGATGACCGCTTTCTTGATGAAGAAAACCCGCAGCTTCAAAAAGCGGATTATGATTTAATCCTCTCGCTTAATGGCTTGCATTGCGTCAATGACTTATTGGGTAGCTTGATACAATATCACCTTGCTTTGCGTCCTGATGGCTTGTTTCTGGCCGGCTTTGCGGGTGGGGAAACCTTAACTGAATTACGGCAAAGTTTTCTGCAAGCCGAAACCGAAACCACCAGCGGGGCAAGCCCGCGCGTTCACCCATTTGCGGATTTACAGGATATGGCCGCGCTTATGCAGCGCGCTGGTTTTGCTTTGCCAGTTGTTGATTATGACCGCGTGACCGTGCGCTACGAGCATGCTTTGGCATTGCTCAAAGACCTCCGCCATATGGGGGAAACCAATTGCCTCAAAGACCGTCATCGCCAGCCCCTAAAACGCCAAACCCTGATGCGCATGGCTGAAATTTACCAGCAAAACCATCAACATGATGACGGTAAAATTCCTGCTATTTTTGATTTGATTTATCTTGCTGGCTGGGCGCCACATGAAAGTCAACAAAAGCCGTTAAGGCCGGGTAGTGCAAAAATGCGCCTGGCTGATGCTTTAGGTGTGGAAGAGAAAAAAATTTAAACGCAGCGTGGTTTTAAACCAGCTCATTCAATATGCCAATCAAGGGCAAATCAGCCGGTGGCATATCCAGCTTGAAAAGCGCCACAGGTTTGACCCATTGCAGATTTTGCCCCTCAACAGAGCGAGGCTCCCCCTGCCATTTGCGGCAAATAAAAACCGGCATTAAAAGATGAAAATCTGCATAGCTGTGGCTGGCAAAACTAAGAGGGGCTAGGCAAGCCGCCGTGACATCAATATCCAACTCTTCTTTTAATTCGCGAATGAGGGCATTTTCCGGCGTTTCCCCAGCTTCAATTTTACCGCCAGGAAATTCCCATTTGCCGGCCATTGACTTGCCTGCGGGACGCTGCGTCACCAAAACCTTGCCTTGCTCATTGACCAATGCGCAGGCCACGACCAGAACCTGCTTCATGACTAACTCCGATAATCCGCATTAATGGCAATATAATCATGCGTCAAATCAGAGGTCCAAACTTTTGATTGCCCTTTGCCAATGCCAAGATGCACCAGAATATCTATCTCTTTCCCGCGCATATGTTTGGCGATAGGGCGTTCATCAAAATTTTTAACCGCCCGCCCCGCCGAAGCCACACGATGACCGCCAATATGAATGCGTAATTTATCGCGATTGGCACGCTCTCCTGATTTGCCAACCGCCATAACAATCCGACCCCAATTGGCATCTTCACCCGCAATCGCTGTTTTCACCAATGGCGAATTCGCGATTGAAAGCGCCACACGCCGCGCCGCCAAATCATTTTGCGCGCCCTGCACACGCACGGTGATAAATTTTTTCGCGCCCTCACCGTCACGCACAATAAGCTGCGCCATCTCGACCATGGCGTCTTGCAATGCTTTTTTGAAAGCGGCCAATCTTTTATCACTGACCGCGCGGATGGGTGGGCCTTTATGTTTTTGAGCATGGGTCGCAAATAACAAAACAGTGTCAGAGGTCGAAGTGTCGCTATCCACTGTAATGGCATTGAAACTATCTGCCACAGCTTCATTTAGAAGTTTTTGCAAAACAGTGCGTGGCAAAGCGGCATCAGTCACAAAAAATGCCAACATGGTCGCCATATCTGGCGCTATCATGCCTGACCCTTTAGCAATTCCGTTAATCCGAACTTTCCTACCCGCCAGCAAGACCTCGCGTGTGACTGTCTTGGGGAATGTATCCGTTGTCATAATCGCTCCCGCGGCTTGTTCCCAGCTCGATTTGAGCGCCCGCGCATCATCACCCGAGACCATTTCTGTCACGACTTTTTGAATGGGTTCAATATTAAGGTCTTCCCCTATGACCCCTGTAGAGGCCATAAATATCTGCTCTGGCGGCGCTGATAAAGCGGCGCCCGTATGGCGCGCAAGTAGCCTCACAGCCCGCGCACCTTTTTTGCCCGTAAACGCGTTTGCATTGCCCGCATTCACCAACAGACCCCGTGCCTGCCCTTTTTTTAAACAAGCGCGGCACCAATCAACCGCCGCCGAAGGCATGGAAGAACGCGTTGTTACCCCCGCGACTTTTGTGGCTGGATCAAATTCCATCAATAAAACATCATCGCGGTTTTGATAGCGCTCGCCACTCGCCGCCACGCCAAGACGAACCCCTGCCACTGGGGCAAGTTTTTTTGGTTTTTTGGGCGCCAAAGGCGATATTGGGTATTTTTGCGACATGGATTATCCTTTATTCACAGCCGACACAATTGACACATCATGCCCTTTCTTCAACTAAAAGTGCAAGAGCCAGCTTGTATCAAAGCCATAAAAAGCGTTCAAGCCTACATATTTGATAATTTCTTTGCACAAATCGTCTCGCTTCCATTGACAGGGTCCTTTATGATGCTTACATCAGCTAGAGGTTTACAGTGTTCAGGGAACTCCCTGGCTTATAAGGGGGATAACCCATGATGGGACTTTCCGGCATCGCGAGACGTTTTTTTGGCTCTGTCAATGATCGCAAACTCAAACCCTATAAAAAACGGGTTGAGGAAATTAACGCGCTTGAAGCCGAATTTGAAGCGCTTAGTGATGATGCATTGAAAGCCAAAACTCAAAGTTTTAAAGATGAGCTTGCAAATGGGCGCACGCTTGATGATTTGCTCGTGCCGGCCTTTGCCGCCGTGCGCGAGGCCGCTAAGCGCAGTTTGGGGCAACGCCATTTTGATGTTCAGCTTATCGGTGGCATGGTTTTGCATGATGGCAAAATCTCTGAAATGAAAACCGGTGAAGGTAAGACACTGGTTGCCACACTCCCCTGCTATTTGAACGCCCTGACCCAAAGGGGTGTGCATGTTGTGACCGTAAATGATTATCTGGCCAAACGTGACTCGCAATGGATGGCTCAAGTGCATGAACGCTTGGGCTTGAGCGTTGGATGCATCACAAATGATATGGATGATCTTGCACGGCGCGAAGCCTATAAAGCAGATATTACCTATGGCACGAATAATGAATTTGGTTTTGATTATCTGCGCGATAATATGAAATATAGCCGCGAAGATATGGCGCAGAGCGACCCATATTTTGCGATTATTGATGAAGTGGACTCAATTTTAATTGATGAAGCACGAACCCCGCTCATCATTTCTGGACCCTTGGAAGATAAAAGCGAGCTTTATCATCAAATCAATGCGCTGGTATCTAATCTGCTAGATGAAGATTTCGAACTTGATGAGAAAACCAATAATGTGGTGTTGACTGATTGCGGCAATGACCATGTCGAAAAGCTGTTGCAAGAAGCCGGGCTGATGGATGAAACCAGCAGCATTTATGATATTGGCAATATCACTTTGGTGCATCATGTCACCAATGCTTTAAAAGCACAAAAGCTGTTTGCCCGCGATAAAGACTATATCGTCAAAGATGGGCAGGTGGTTTTGATTGATGAATTCACGGGTCGTATGATGGAAGGACGCCGTTTTTCTGACGGCCTGCATCAAGCTTTAGAAGCCAAAGAGGGCGCCGCCATTCAACCCGAAAACCAGACTTTAGCTTCTGTCACATTTCAAAATTATTTTAGGCTATATGAAAAAATAGCCGGCATGACGGGTACAGCTCTGACCGAAGCAGAAGAGTTTATGGATATTTACGGACTGGATGTTCTGGAAATACCTACCAATACGCCAATTGCGCGTCTTGACCATGATGACCAAATTTTCCGCACGGAAGCTGAAAAAATTAACGCAGTGATTGAGCTGATTCAGGACTGCCAGTCGCGCGGTCAGCCTGTGCTGGTTGGCACAACATCCATTGAAAAGTCAGAGACATTATCAATGGCTTTGAAAAAGAACAAAATCAAACATAATGTCCTCAACGCGCGCTATCACGAACAAGAAGCCAGCATTATTGCACAAGCTGGCGTGCCAGGCGCCGTGACGATTGCAACCAATATGGCGGGGCGGGGAACCGATATTCAACTGGGCGGCAATCTTGATATGCGGCTCGCCGAAGAATGCGCACCAGAATTAGACGAAAGCCAGAAGCTCAAAATATCTGCAAAAATTGAAGCTGAAATTCAAGCCGCTAAAGACCAGGCCCTCGATGCGGGCGGCCTATGTGTGGTTGGTACTGAGCGTCACGAAAGCCGACGGATTGATAATCAGCTACGCGGGCGCTCTGGCCGGCAGGGGGATCCGGGCGCGTCCTATTTCTTCCTATCGCTTGAAGATGACCTGATGCGGATTTTCGGGACCGACCGTATGGAGGGCGTGCTTGGTCGGCTTGGGCTGGAAGAAGGTGAAGCCATTGTGCATCCATGGATTAACAAAGCCCTGGAGCGCGCCCAGAAAAAAGTTGAGGCCCGCAATTTTGATATTCGGAAAAACATTCTGAAATTTGATGATGTGATGAACGACCAGCGCAAAGTGGTGTTTGAACAAAGACTGGATTTCATGACAGCCACTGATTTAAGCCCAGAGATTAAAGACATGCGCTATCAAATTATTGATGAGCTTGTCGCGGCGCATATTCCAGAAAAAGCTTATGCAGAACAATGGGATATGGATGGTCTAGCGACCCAAATCAAAGCCATTTTTGGGCAGGATTTTGACTGTCAGAACTGGGCAGAGGAAGAAGGGATTGCAAATGAAGAAATCCTTTCCCGACTTTATAAAAAAACCGACGACCTTGCCGCCATGCGGGCGACAAATATTGGCCCAGAGCTGATGCGGCAGGTTGAAAAAAGCCTCATGCTGCAAATTCTCGACCAACACTGGCGCGAGCATTTGCACACTTTGGAGCATTTGCGCCAAGTCATTGGCATGCGGGCCTATGGTCAACGCGACCCGCTTGCGGAATATAAATTAGAAGCCTTTAGCCTATTCTCCACCATGCTGGACCAATTGCGTTTTGATGTGGTGCGTTATGTGATGAATGTATCGGTTGAAATTGCCCAGAATATTGAGACACCGGAAACACCAGAAATGCAAGCCACGGATGGCGCTGCAAACGCTTTACCCGCTGGGCTGGATCGCGGTGAATTTGGCAAAGTGCCACGCAACGCACCCTGCCCATGTGGGTCAGGCAAAAAGTTCAAACATTGTCACGGAAGAGCTTAGACGAGGCCTTCTCGACCCATTGCCAAAAATTTCTCACGGCGGTTTTTGCGCAGCTCTTGTGGTGACATGCCAGAAAGCGCCTCGATTTCTTCAATCACTGCCTCTCCGACATATTGTATCATCGCTTCGCGCTCCCGATGCGCGCCACCCACTGGCTCTTTCAAAATTCGGTCAATCACCCCAAGCTCTTTCAAGCTCTCTGATGTCACTTTCAGCGCCGTCGCCGCCTCTTTCGCCTTATCGCGTGAGCGCCATAAAATTGACGCACAAGCCTCAGGCGAGGCCACCGCATAAATTGAATGCTCCAGCATTAAAATACGGTTAGCCGTTGCCAGTGCCAAAGCGCCACCTGAACCACCTTCACCAACGACCACAGAAACAAAGGGTACGCCAAGCTGCAAACATTTATCTGTGCAACGGGCAATCGCTTCCGCCTGACCGCGCTCTTCAGCGCCAATGCCCGGATAAGCACCTGATGTGTCAACCAGCGTAACCAGAGGCAGGTTGAACCGCTCAGCCAGCTCCATCACCCGTATCGCTTTGCGATAGCCTTCTGGCCGCGCCATACCAAAATTATGCTTGATGCGCGTTTGCGTATTATTACCTTTTTCATGCCCCAAAATAGCAACCCGTTGCCCCTGCCAACGCCCCAGACCCGCAATAATAGCCTGGTCCTCAGAAAACAAGCGGTCACCAGCTAAGGGGGTAAAATCTTCCACGAGCGCTTCAATATAATCTTTAAAATGCGGTCTTGCTGGATGGCGGGCGACTTGGGTTTTTTGCCAAGGGTCCAGCTTTTTATATGTTTTTTCAAGCTGCTCGGTCACTTTTGCCTCAAGTTTTGTGACCTCCTCAAGGATGCTGACCTCTGGATCATCTTGTGACATGACGCGCAATTCTTGAATCTTGCCTTCAAGCTCTGCGATTGGCTTTTCAAAATCGAGATAAACTTGCATCTCACCCTCTTTGCTAAAGATTTTTCCTAAATTAGGCGGGACATCAAAAAATTACAATGAAAATCCACGCCTCTATGATGAATTAATCGCCTTACTCTATCTTAATTTGACACCCTTAATCTGAGGTTTTATCTGGCTTGGGCATTTTGGCCAAAGGGTGCGCCTTTTGCACCAGCTCTTGTTGATGCGACTGCATGACTTTTGTGTAGATTTGAGTCGTCGAAATATCGCGATGCCCGAGGAGTTTTTGGACAGAGAGAAGCGACGCACCGCCCGCCAATAAATGTGTTGCAAAGGCATGGCGCAAAACATGCGGCGTTAGTTTTTTATGCTCCAGCCCAGCGGCTTTAGCGCAATCTTCAAGCAATTGAGCAAAGCGTTGGCGGGTAATGTGTCCAACTTTACCCCGCGATGGAAACAGAAAATCAGCGTTTTTCACCGTTCCCTGTGCGTGCAAATATGCTTGCCAATTGCGCAAGGCGTCAACAGCATCATCGCCAAGTGGGATCATCCGCTCCCGATTGCCCTTCCCCTTGACCACAATCCGCGCCCGCGCCAATGATACATTTTGATGCTTCAGCGACACCAATTCAGACACGCGCATGCCAGTGGCATACAGCAATTCCATGAGGCATATCAGACGATATTTATCAGCCTGCGCTTTTTTGCTTTTGGCTTCACGCCCATAAACAGATTGCAGTAATTGCCTAACTTCGGTCTCGGTTAAATATTTCGGCAAGCTTTGGCCCGTCTTGGGGCGCACAATTTGTTTTACGGGGTTTTCTGCGATTTGGCCTTCTTGCTGCAAAAACCCATAAAAACTATTCAGGCAAGAAAGCAAGCGCGCGACACTGCGCTGCGCCATGCCTTTCGTTTTCAACTCGGTCAGATAAGCCAAAATATCTGCTTCGCTAATATCACATAATTCCGGTCCACCAGCTGAACCAGAGCGGCTCACAAAACTGGCAAAATCTGTTAAGTCTTTTTGATATGCTTTGAAAGAATTTTCAGACGCTCCTTTTTCAGCCATGAAAGCCTCAAGAAAAGCTTCAATTAAAAAGCCTGAAGCTTGCGTCATTTCAATCGCCCTGCACCAGCATTGCCGCTTGGCGCGTTAGAATTTTGCGCGCAATGACACGCGCTTCTTGGGTTAACCCCAAATCATTCAATGCCAGCAAAACGCGCTGCATAGCAGGCACAATATAATTTGCCTGACTTTCCATGCGCCCAATTGCAATCAGCGCATGTAAAATTGCTGCCCCGCGTTCACCAGCCTTTAATGCGGTTTCCATATCATCCAAGCTGCGCAATAAAACCTTATCGGTCAGAACAACTTTGGCTTCTTGGGCTAAATAGTCAGGCACTTGAAAGCCAAAAAGTGGCAATAAGCCAATCTCGCTTTTGACATAAATATTTTCAGATTTAGTGCCCGTTTTTAGCACCGCACTCATCAAAATAGCTTCCATTGGCGGCACCCCTAAAATGGCAGGCGTCGCATCATGAGCCGTATCATTTTGGTCAATATGGGTGAGCCCTGCCACTTGCGAAGATGAGCTTTTAGGCGTGGTTTCATCAGCTTGCAGTGTTTCAAAATGTTCCATCAGTCGAATAAGACCATTTAGGTTACGGCTTTTTGCCGATGGCAAACCTGACTGCTGCTCCAGCAAAACCGCATGCCATTGCGCGGCGCGATCAATATCATCTAAATGAATAAAAGCTGGTACAGCATAAAGCGCAAAATCTGCAAATTCAGGATTAGGCTCAATCGCGCGCAAATTTGGCGCCACCAGTTCAACTGTCAATTCCCAAGATTGCCCCGCCAGCGCAGATTGCATTAAATCCTCCAGCGCCAGGATTTTGCCTTTCAATGTAACCGGCTCATCAATAATCCGAATTTGGCGTGCCTTCAAAATAATTTCATCCACGGGTGCAGGCGGCGGAGCTTGCAGATTGGCTTGCGGTGCTGACAGTGCATTTAGCGCAGTTGGTTGTATATAACCAAGCTCGACCATATCCATTAAAGCCCGTAAATAGCTGGCCTCAACCCGATTGACCATTACCCCTCTTTGCGCAATTAACAGGCGAATATTTTCAGGCTGATTGAAATTTTTACTAAATTTATTCACCAAAGCAGGGTTCAGCAGTTCCACTTCAGAAGCAAAAAGCGGCGCATCAAGCTTGAGCAGTAAAACCGCGTGCAGGGTCGTTAATTTTTGGCCGCTTGGGGCTTGTGACCTTTCAAAAGGCACATTGGCAGTCAGCGCAAAAACCGCATCAAGAAATAGCTGGTCTTTCATGCCTGTCTCACGCGCAACATCAAGTGTCAGGCTTGCCGCCAACATATCACCAGCCTCGATTTGACAATAAGCGCGCAATTGCAGGGCAAAATCCGCCAAGGCGGGAGATAATGTCAACCGACTAAATTGCCCCAAAGAACTGCAAGCCTGCGCTGTGTCCCCTTGAATTAATGCCGCTTCTGCCGCAATTTTAGTCACTGCTGCGTCGCGTTGTTGCGCCCCCGTCATATCAATCAACTGGCGCACTGCGTCAATCTCACCAAGCTGCAATAAATAAGCCAGCCTTAACGCAAAAAAGTTTTTCCCTTCCGCTAATCCGGGTGGCGGCGCGGCAGTGCTGGTCATCAAGGCCACCGCCAATTCATGCGTAACCGCCAGGTCATAATGGGCAGGTAAGCGTTTCATCAAGCGCGCTATATTAGAAAACCGGCTGGCTTGCCATAAATCAGGACCAAGCCCTGTTTCAAGGCCTATTTCTGTATCTTCAAGATTGCCCAACTCGCCAACCTGCACCACGCCACGCCCGCCTGGCAAAGCCGCCACCGCGCGCACAGGCCTGGTTAAATTAACCCCACCTGGCTTTAATTGCGGCAGGCTGGCTTGTTGCATCTCGTTTTGGTTTTCTAGGTCACGATTGAGTGAGAAACTTACTTTATTTTTCGGAATAATCGATAAGGGCGCCCGTGTGGCTTTTTCGCGCGCCATTGCTGATGAGCCCATGATGACCCCAAACATTATGGCACAGATAAGGGTCGCCCAAAATCGGCGCTGCAGCAGACCTGTGAAATACATAATATGTGTCCGAGACATCAAAACCCTAGCCCTCAAAGAAAACGGCCATACCGCTTAAAGCTCATTTTAACTTATCGTTCGGAATAATTTCGACTGTTGTCTCTCGCTCAGGCTGAACAGCCTGACCTAAATAAACAACTGTGCCCGCCAGACCAATCAGGATGAGCAAGCCAATCACAGCAATACGCATGCCTTTTTCCTTTCTTTCTGGTTTGTTGAAAACCAGATAATGTTCACATTCGCTCTCAATATAACATGGCCCGCAAATATGGCACAAGCAAGGCATCAATTGGTTTTAGGTGGCACAGCGATAAATTGAACCTCTGGCGGGGAAGATGAAAGCGACACGCGCGCCTCCATATCATATACTTTTTTTAATATCGGCTCTGACAATGTTTGCGTCACTGGCCCATCAGCCACCACTTGCCCCTGCTTTAACCAAACCAAGCGGCTGGCATAGCGCGCTGCCAAGGCCACATCATGCAACACAATCAGCGCCGCCCCACCCTGCGCCACATAAGACGCCAACACATCCATGATTTTATATTGATGACGCGGGTCCAGCGCGGTTATTGGTTCATCAGCCAAAATGAGCGGCGTTTGCGCGGCAAAAATACGCGCCATATGCACCCGCGCTTGCTCCCCACCTGACAGGCTCGTCATGGCGCGATGGCGCATCTCGGATAGTTCACATCGTGCAAGACATTGTGAAATAATTGACTGGTCTTGCGCGCCCATTTGTCCCATACCCCCGCCATATGGGTAACGCCCTAAAGCAACAATATCCTCAACCCGATTTGGCCATAAAACAGGGCGGCTTTGCGGTAAATAAGACAGCATGCGTGCGCGGGTGGCCGCATCATAGCGCGCTATATTTTCCCCCTGCATTAAAATTGTGCCAGATTGCGGTGTCAACACGCCCGCCAAACAACGCAGCAAGCTGGTCTTACCGCTACCATTCGGCCCCAAAACAACCACCAACTCACCCGCCGCAATTTGCAATTGCACATGATTAACCAATGTCGCCGCACCCTGAGAGAGTGAAATATTATTAGCCTGCAATAATGTCATGACACGCCCCTGTTTTGCGGTGCGCGGCGGGATGAGGGATTGAGATAATGTCCCCGCAACGCCACATAAATAAATATCGGCGCGCCGATAAGTGCAGCAATCACGCCCAGTTTTAATTCCTGTGGAGTCGGCAAAAGCCGCACACATATATCGGCAATCACCAAAACCAAACCCGCTAATAAAGCCGATGGCACAAGCGCGGCGGCGGGATTGTAATGCGTATAGGGACGAATAATATGCGGGGCAATCATGCCAACAAAACCAATTGCGCCAGCCAGCGCAACGCTCCCGCCTGCCAATAGGCCTGCCCCCAAAACAACCATCATGCGCAAATTTTGCATATTGACACCCAGACCCTGCGCTGCCTCATCGCCAAGCACCAAAACCGCAAGACCCCGCCTTTGACTGAATAAAATCAACCCACCCAATATTAAAAATGGCAATATGAATATAATGTCACGAAAACCGCGATAAGCCACCGAGCCCAGCGTCCAGTTAATCATATCTGACAGCGTGAAAGGGTTAGGCGCGAGATTCATCAATAAAGCCATCAACGCACCAGCAAAACTCGACAGCCCGACGCCGACTAAAATCAAGGTGACCATGCTGACTTGTCGCGCCGCCACAAAGCTTAATAAAGCCGTAACCAAAATAGCACCTAAGACCGACATTATGGGCATGATGAAAGAATTGGCGCCAACCAGCCCATAAAATAAAACAAAAGTAGCGCTTAACACCGCCCCAGCTGATACCCCCATAATGCCAGGCTCGGCCAATGGGTTTCGAAACAAGCTTTGCAGTGCCGCACCTGCCATGCCCAGCGCCGCGCCAACCAAAAATGCGGCCAATGCACGCGGCAAGCGCAATTCCCAAATGATGAGCTGATGCGCGGGCGCACCTTGTCCCAGCAAAGCCCTCATCGTCTCAGAAAATGTCAGACTGGTGCTGCCAACCAAACAGGCCGTGACAATCGCCAGCAGCGAGAGCCCCCCCAAAATGCCATTCAAATATAAATAATTATGGCGCATGGTGCGCTCCGATCAATATATCCAATGCCTCAAAAACAAACCACGCCCCGCAAGAGGTCAGCGCCCCCTCAAGCGGAACAAAAACTGTCTCCTTGCCAGCCTGAGCAAGACCATGCCGCGCTGGCGACCACATATTATTCATTTCATAACCCGCCCCAAAATGCGCATAAGCTAAAATATCTGGTTGGCGCGCCGCAAGCGTTTCAAGGTTTAGGCTTTGCCAATTGGCTCGCGTTTCAAAATTTTCATAACCCGCCAGCTTAAATAAATCATCCAACAAAGTTGCATGCCCTGCGGTTAATCCACCTGGCGTTAAATATAAAAGACTCTGGTGTTTCGGCGGATAGGGGGTTTGCAACCGCGCTTCCATGCGTTGCGCCATTTGCGCGCCTTTTTCAGCCTGCCCCAATTGGGCAGCAATCTGCCGGGTTGCGGCTGGCACATCTGATAAACGACTGACATAAGGTAAATCCAGCGTTGCAATATTCGCCGCTTGAAAAAACGATGACGCCATACTGCCGCCCGCATAGGAGCGCACAACCAAATCAGGTTTTAGGGCGAGGACGCGCTCGCTATGAGGTAAAATTTGGGGTAACCCCTGAGCGCGCGCGCGATGATAAGAAAAAGACTTGGTCGCATCCGGCGAGAGCGCCAAAATATTTGCGCGCGGCACAAATTCCAACACATATTGATCTGCACAATAGTCCAGTGACACAACGCGTTTTGGCAATCCTAGCTTTTCATTTAGCTGAGAACCCGCAACAGCAGAGGGGGATAGGGCAATCAGCATGATGACCGAGTGCCATATCCACCCACTTAAAAGCTGTCGCAAATTATCAAAAAACCGCATCAACGCACCTTTTAGATTTTGAGCCGGAATCCAGCAAAGACGGACAGGCCAGCTGTGCCATAGCCCAGAACCTGCTGATAGGATTCATCAAAAAGGTTTTCGATACGAGCATAAAATTGTTTATCCATGCCCATATCATACGCCATATTCATATCAACCCGCCACCAATCGGCCAATCTGATGGAAGACCCATTCGTATCAAGCTCTTCATCATTATAGCGCAGAATCACATTACCAGAGATTGGGCTATCGGGTTGGTAGCTCAAGGTGATATTTGCTTCATGCTCTGGAATACGCCCCAGCGTTTCGCCGCTCCCCGTCTCGCCATCAATGAAACTATAGGTCACGCTCAAAGATAAATCCGGCGATAGGTCCAAATCCGCCGCCAGTTCAAGGCCAGCCACATTGGCTTCGGCAATATTGACATAGCAATTATAACTATTGGGCCAAAAACCCTGACAGTTTGAATAAACATATTGAATAAGTTGATCAGTCTGTTGCTCAAAATAAGTCAGTTGAAATGAAAACATTTCATTAAGTTTTTGAGAAATGCCGATATCAAAACTTGTTGCCTCTTCTGGCTTAAGATTCTGTGTATCTGACAATTCACTTAAAGTTGGCGCTTTACGTCCCTGGCTTAAGCTAGCTTGCAATATTGTTTCCTCAGACAACACATAAGCCAAAGCCGCGCGACCTGTTATCTCGTCCCCAAAAATACTGTGGTCATCAAATCGCCCACCAAATGAGAGGGTAAGCTTTTCAACTGGTTTCCATTCCAGCAAGCCAAACAGGCTGCTAATGTCTGCCGTATCATATCGCTGCGATGCGGCTTTATCTGCTTGCTTAATATGCTCATATTCAAAACCTAAAGCCGAGCGCAACCGCGCCGAGAAACTTGTTGTATTTTGATAGCGAAAGCTCGCACGCTCACCCTCTTCACCAAACGCATAGGCATCGGCGCCATAATTATCTCTCTCGATTGAGCTTAGGCCAAACTGCACATCATGCTGTTGATTTTCTTGGGCCTCGTAAAGCGCCCGCACCGACAGCACAAGCTGGTCATTTTCAGCAATTGCCTCGCCATCAACCGGGCCAAAGGCATCAAAATCAGTTTTCGAAGCACTGAAAAACAAGTGACTGCTCAACCGCAAATCATCTGTAACATCAAGACCCGTACCAGCTGATAGCGTCAAGCTGTGCAAGCCATCGCGCTCGGCGTTGCCATTTGCAGCATCGGCTTTGGAAATGCCATTTGTCTCGTGATAGGTCACAGAAAAACGACCATCCGCGCGCCCCATTGAGCCAGCAAAAGACGTGCCCGCGCGCAGCGTTTCAAATGAGCCCAATTCAATAAAACTCTCGATTAAAGTTTCATCCGGCCGTTTGGTGGTAATTGAAATAACACCTGCCATCGCATCAGACCCCCAAAGCGTGGCCTGACCCCCTTTTAAAACCTCAATCACATCAATATGCGCACTATCTAAATAAGCAAAATCAAATGCATTGCTCGGTGATGTAGGGTCATTGACCACAACACCATCAATTAGAACCAGCGTTTGTCCATTATTGGTTGCACCGCGCAGGCGTGCAAAACCCGCGCCGCCAAAAGCACCATTTTGGTTCACACTCACGCCTGGCACATCACCTAAAGCATCAAGCACAAACACATTACCTTTTTCCTGCAACTCCTCTGCGGTGATAATATGCACGCTTGTGCCGACTTCAGAAAGCCGCACCGGCAATCTGGTGCCATAGACAATAATTTCGCTGTCACGCGACTCTATATTTCGGGCTTGATTAAAAGCTTGAGCTTTGGCCGGTGTCAATTCACCTAAAATTAAAACCAAAAATAAGCTCACGACAAAAGTGACGACGCCTTGATTTGGCGTTCTTCGTTTTTTATACATATCTTTCTCATCTCACTATTTATTAATTTGGGCAGGTTGCAGCACAACCAACCCAAAGGTTAAGTCCCCTCTGACCCATGTCAGAAGGGTTACGCAAGATGTCGTTTCAGAGAAATGTTTCCCGTTCCAATTGGCTATTCCCGGCCTGGAACGAACGACGGCATGGCAGGTCTCCTGGCTCGTCTATCATTATGCTTGGTCGCCTTCCCGGCCGCTTTGGGCTTGCCAGTGGCTTAATGACCAATCACTCCAGACTCACAGTTGCGGGGACAGCGCTGGATTTGAACCAGCTTCCCTCTTAGCAGCGCGCCATGGCACGCTGAACCATGTATTAAAGATACTCGATTTTGAGTTTTTTGTAAAATCGCGCCAGAATATGAGCACAGGACTGGACAACAGATTTCATGCATAAAGCCCTAGACGTAACGGCATTGGGCAGATAGATAAAGATATGAGTGAAAAAACCGAGGCACCAAAAGCTGGTGAAAATTACAAATTGACCAAAACGATTGTGCTGACCGGCATGATGGGATGCGGGAAATCTGCAATTGGACGACGGCTTGCTGCAAAGCTTGGCTTTGACTTTAAAGACTCCGATACCGAGATTGAGCAGGCGGCGGCCATGAGCGTGACAGACATTTTTGACCAACATGGCGAAGCCTATTTTCGCGATGGCGAAAAACGCGTGATTGAACGCCTACTCAATGAGCCGGCCCATATTATGGCGATTGGCGGTGGGGCTTTTTGTCAACCGCAAACCCGCGCGTTAATCCAAAAACATGCCTGTTCTATTTGGCTTAAAACTGATTTAGATGAACTGGTGCGCCGTGTGAATAAACGCCCGGGCAAACGCCCCTTATTGGCTAATAGCGACCCAAAAAAAATTTTGGCCGAGCTTTTAGAGAAACGCTCACCTGATTATGAAAAAGCAGATATAACAATTGTTAGTTCATCTGGCACACATCAAAAAACAGTTAAGGCGGTGATTGCAGAATTAACCCAATGCGGTATTCTAATCAATGAAGGAGAAAAGCGTGCCTAGTCAGACAATTTCTGTTGACCTCCCCCATCAGGGGCAGGACAATTCCTATGACATTGTGATTGGCAGCGGGGTGCTGGAGCAAGCTGGCACGCTCATTTACCCATTATTAGCGCGCCCACGTGTCGCGATTGTAACAGACGAAACCGTTGCCGGATTGCATTTGGCCAGCTTAACCAACGCGCTTGAGGAAGCTGGCATAGACCATTGTGTCAAAGTACTGCCGGCGGGCGAGGCTACCAAGTCTTTTGCCGTGTTAGAGATGGTGAGCGACTGGTTATTGGCAGAAAAAATTGAACGCGACGATATGGTCATCGCCTTTGGCGGGGGCGTGATTGGCGACCTGGCTGGCTTTGCAGCAGCCATTTTGCGGCGCGGGGTTAATTTTATTCAAATCCCAACCACGCTTTTGGCGCAAGTGGACAGCTCTGTCGGCGGCAAGACAGCCATTAATGTTGGGCTTGGCAAAAACCTGATTGGCGCATTTCATCAACCAAAACTTGTTTTGGCCGATATCGCTTTACTGGCCAGCCTGCCGCGGCGGGATTTTCTAGCTGGCTATGCAGAAGTTGTTAAATATGCCGCGTTGGGCGATGCTGATTTTTTTGATTGGTTGGAAGCTGGACGTGATAAATTGCTGGCACGCGATGAAGATTTCCTGCAAGAAGCCGTCGCCAAAAGTTGTGCGGCGAAAGCGGCTATTGTCGCGGCGGATGAAAAAGAAAAAGGGGAGCGCGCGCTGTTAAATCTTGGCCACACATTTGGCCACGCTTATGAGGCACTCACCAGCTATGGCTCCGATTTGCTGCATGGTGAAGCGGTGGCACTTGGCATGGTGATGGCTTTTGGCATATCAGAAAAATTAGGGCATTGCCCATCAGAGCAGTCAGAAAAATTGCGCGCGCATTTAGAGGCTGTCGGCCTTCCTGTAAGTGCAAAACATTTGCCAGGCGCGCCGTTTTCTGTGCAGGCTTTAATGGACGCGATGGCACAAGATAAAAAAGTGCAGGCGGGGGTGATGACTTTTATTCTCGTTAAAAAAATCGGGCAGGCTTTTATTTCAAAAGAAATTAGCCCAGCGCAGTTGGAAAGTTTCTTAAGCGAGTTTGATAGATAATGATAACTGGCAGCTTGATCTCACTCGCCCTGATTATTTTACTTTTAATTTTAATTTCAGGTTTTTTCTCAGGCTCAGAAACCGCGCTCACCGCTGCCTCGCAGGCACGCATGCACCAATTGCAAAAAGAAGGTGACCGGCGCGCGGGTTATGTGACTTTTTTATTATTACAAAAAGAACGCCTCATCAGCGCTATTTTGCTTGGCAATAATCTGGTTAATATTTTGGCTTCCGTCCTCGCCACGCAGCTATTTCTCGAATTATTTGGCGAGGCAGGTGTGATTCTTGCCACCATTGTGATGACGTTATTAGTGGTTATCTTTGCCGAAGTTTTACCCAAAACCTATGCGATTTTAACACCTGACAAAACCGCATTGCGGGTATCATTTCCACTGCGCATTCTGGTGGTAATATTGTCGCCGTTCACTTGGGCTTTGGCGCAAATTTCAAAAGGTTTTTTATTCCTTACTGGTTTTGACCAAAACGCGGCAGATAATTTCATGCCAGCCCATGAGGAAATTCGCGGCGCGATTGATTTACACCATCAAAAAGACTCTTTTACCAAAGGTGATAGAGATATGCTGGGCGCCATTCTGGATTTGAAAGATTTGACCGTTGAAGAGGTGATGGTGCATCGCAAAAATATGCAAATGATTGATCTTGCCTTGCCCCAAGAAGAAATCGTTCAAATCATGCTCGACTCGCCCTATACGCGTCTGCCATTTTTTGAAAATGAAACAGAAAATATTGTCGGTGTGCTACATGCCAAAAACCTGTTGCGGGCGCTGGCCAAAAAACAAAAAAATGGCACAGATTTTCAAATTAAAGATCTGCTCGCTGAGCCATGGTTTGTGCCTGAAACAACCGATTTAGGCGACCAACTGACCGCTTTTCGTGCCCGTCAGGCACATTTTGCGCTAGTTGTTGATGAATATGGCACTTTGATGGGCCTCATTACTTTAGAAGATATTTTGGAAGAGATTGTCGGCCAAATTGATGATGAGCATGATGAACCTGAAGAAATTTTTGCCCAAAACAGTGATGGCAGCCTACTGGTTGATGGCGCGGTATCCATTCGCGACCTGAACCGTGAAACAGGTTGGTCGTTGCCCGATGATGAGGCCACCACAATTGCAGGCCTGATGATACATGAAGCGCGCACCATTCCACGCCCCGGTCAGGTATTTGTTTTTTATGGCCTGCGCTTCCGCATCATTGAACGCCTGCGCAATCAAATTAAGAAAATCGAAATTCGCCCTGAAACAGATTAAGTGAGCTTTTTAAGTTTTATCTGTGTTGGCATATTCGGATGGGGTAAGGGTTTTCATTGCCAGCGCGTGCACCTTGCCAGATAATTCTTCGGCCAAACATGCATTGACCGCCCGATGACGCGCAACCCGCGTTAACCCCTCAAATTCAGAAGTCACAATCAGCAGCCGAAAATGCGACTCCCCATGCCCCGTATGGCCCTGATGGCCAGCATGCATATGTGACTCGTCCTCAATTTCAAAATGGCTTGGTGAAAACTGTGCCTCAATTTTTTCTTTTATATTTTGTGTGATGGACATAAACACTCCGTTTTTAAAAAATTATCAAATTTTAATATATTTGGCCATTGCACTATGACGCTCTAGCTTATAGGTTAGGTCGCTTGTTTTCACCACCAACTAACCTCATAATAGAAGTCATGAAGCTAAATTCAAAATATTTTGATGCCATTCGAATTAGCAAACCCCGCTCTCAAGCGGTAGAGGCACAACAAACCTGCGACTGGCCGGATTGCACCGAGCCTGGCGGATATCCTGCACCTGTTGACCCAGATACAGATCAAAAAAGATTTTTTTGTCTCAACCACATTAAGATTTATAATAAGAGTTATAATTTTTTTGAAGGCATGGACCAAAAGGAAATTCAGGCCTATCAGCGCAGCGCCCATACAGGCCATCGACCAACCTGGAATATGGGCTCAAAGCGCGCGCATCCAGCTGGCAAAGGGGATTGGGAATTCCAAGACCCGCTTGAAATTATGAAAACAGCCGGGGTGCAGCAGCAGAGTAACTCAAATCGGCGCATTACAACGGGTCAAAAACGCGCTTTAGAAGTTTTAGGACTGGATGAAAATTGCGCACCAAAAGATGTAAAGCCGCGTTATAAGACACTGTTAAAGCGTTACCACCCTGATGTGAATGATGGTGATAGGTCGTTGGAAGAAAAATTAAATAAAGTAATCCAAGCCTATAATTTTCTTAAAGCTTCAGGCTTTTGTTAATTTCAAAATGCGCTATATGGGTGTTATGTTTTCCTGCTTTGAGAAAAGCGACAAAATAAGGACGTTTAAATGACTGAGGATACCGCGATTTCAAATACCATGCCAGACCAGCCTGATACGGAAGTGTTGGTTAAAGATGTGTTTGGTTTTGATAATGACATGAAAGTGCCAGCCTTTACGCAGGCTTGCGAATATGTGCCTGATTTTGACGAAAACTATTTGTTTGATGAGCAAACCACAATGGCCATTTTAGCTGGTTTTGCCCATAACAGACGGGTGATGATACAAGGCTATCACGGCACCGGAAAATCAACCCATATTGAGCAGGTTGCGGCGCGTTTAAATTGGCCTTGTGTGCGCATCAATCTGGATAGCCATGTCAGCCGAATTGATTTGGTCGGTAAAGAAGCCATTGTCCTGAGAGACGGCAAACAGGTAACAGAATTTCAAGAGGGCATTCTGCCATGGGCTTTGCAAAACCCTGTTGCCTTGGTTTTTGATGAATATGATGCGGGGCGCCCTGATGTGATGTTCGTGATTCAGCGCGTTTTGGAAGTTGCTGGCAAATTAACGCTTCTTGACCAAAATAAAGTCATCCGTCCGGATCCTTTTTTCAGACTCTTTGCGACCACCAATACAATTGGTTTGGGTGACACTTCGGGGCTTTATCATGGCACGCAACAAATTAATCAGGGGCAAATGGACCGCTGGAATATTGTCTCAAGCCTGAACTATCTGCCGCATGAACAAGAAGTGGATATTATGCTGGCCAAAGAAAAAGCCTATCAAACCAAACAAGGCAAGGAACAAATTGCCGCGATGGTTCGGGTTGCTGATTTAACCCGTGCGGCGTTCATAAATGGCGATATTTCGACTGTTATGTCACCGCGCACAGTTTTGACATGGGCGCAAAATGCCGAGATTTTTGGCGGCGATATTAGTTTCGCATTTCAGGTTACATTTTTAAATAAATGCGATGAGCTCGAGCGCCCAACTGTCGCAGAATTTTACCAAAGATGCTTTGGTGATGATTTACCTGCACAAGCGGTTAGCGTCTTGTCCAATTAGAAAGCTTGAAACGTGTCTGAAGAAGCCATCGACAAATTCAAACGCGCATTGGGTCAAACCATGCGGTCATTGGCTGAGAACAATGAACTCGATGTGACTTTTGGCACTGACCGGCCTTCAATCACAGGCAATCGAGCGCGGCTGCCTTTGCCTCCTCGTGATTTGCCTGAACATGAACGCAGCGTAGTGCGCGGCTTTGCTGATAGTTTGGCGCTTAATTTGGCTCATCATGATGCCGCCCTTGCCGCCCGTCATCGTCCTCAAGATGAGCAAGGGCGCAATATTTATGATGCGTTAGAGCGGGCGCGTTATGAATCTTTGGGCGCCCAGCGAATGCCCGGATTGGGGGCCAATCTGGTTTCTATGCATGAAGACAGATGCAGCAAAGACGGGTTAGCGGCCAAGAATGATCGCGACACGGCGCCAATTAGCGAAGCTTTGGGCTTTATCGTGCGCGAGCGTTTGGCTGGCATGGCACCGCCCGATTCAGCAAATGGCACTGTATTGGCTTGGCAGGAGTGGATTGAAAGCCGGGCTGGAAAATCCCTTGATGCCTTAGCTGAAGTTTTGGACGACCAGGAAGCATTTGCCGAACTTACAAAACAGATTTTATTCGATTTGGATTTAGCAGGCGACCAAATGGCGTCAGAAAATGACGGCGATGATGGCGATGACCAAGATAGCGATGGCGACCAGTCTGATAATGGCGACAGTGAATCGGGCGCGGCCGAACAGCCAGAGGGCACCAGCTCGGAGGATATGAGCGAAGCCGGCGACACGCCCGAAGGCGAAGAGCAAACCCTTGCTTTGGATATGGATGAGGCCGAAATGGACGGCGAGGGTGAAGAGACTGGCGAGGCCATGCAAGCAACGCGGCGTGACCCAAGCGAGGATCGCCAAAAACCGTTTTATAATGTGTTTACCAAGCGCTTTGATGAAACAGTAGAAGCCACAGATTTATGTGATGCTGAAGAGTTGACGCGTTTACGTGGCTATTTGGACCAGCAATTAAAACAATTGCAAGGGGTTGTGACACGTTTAGCCAACCGCCTGCAAAGACGCTTGCAGGCCAAGCAAAACAGATCTTGGGATTTCGACCTTGAAGAGGGTTATCTTGATGCCGCACGGCTATCGCGCGTGGTGATAGACCCCTCAAAACCGCTTTCATTCAAAATGGAACGCGATACAGATTTTCGTGACACGGTTGTGACTTTGTTGATTGATAATTCGGGCTCGATGCGCGGACGCCCGATTACAGTAGCCGCTATGTGTGCCGATATTTTGACCCGCACGCTAGAGCGTTGCGGCGTGAAAACTGAGATTTTGGGCTTCACCACCCGCGCTTGGAAAGGCGGGCAATCACGCGAAGCTTGGATGACAGCAGGCAAACCAAGTAACCCCGGCCGGTTAAATGATTTGCGCCACATTATTTATAAGCCTGCCGATATTCCGATGCGCCGCGCGCGGCGTAATCTTGGCCTGATGATGCGCGAAGGGCTGTTAAAAGAAAATATCGATGGGGAAGCGCTGATATGGGCCTATCAGCGGCTTTTGGCACGACCTGAACAAAGACGCATTCTCATGGTCATTTCAGATGGTGCGCCGGTTGATGACAGCACGCTTTCGGTCAATCATGGCAATTATTTAGAGCGCCATTTGCGCCAAGTGATTTATGAAATTGAAAATAAATCACCCGTTGAGCTGATTGCGATTGGGATTGGCCATGATGTGACGCGTTATTACCAGCGTGCCGTCACCATTATTGACGCCGAACAATTGGGCGGTGCGATGACCGAAAAACTGGCTGAATTATTTGATGAGAATATGACCCCAACACGCATGGGGCGCAGCAATGGTATTTTAACCGAGACTGATATGAAAACACCCGCCGCGGGCAAAGCTGATGAAGCGGGTGGTTCACGTAAAGCACATATGGGGTCAGCCCCCGTTCGTTAGAACATAGGATAATGTTCGTTAGAACATGTGTTGAAGTTTTTTAAGAAACTGCGGCGATTTGTTTTTTCAAACGACGGGCATTACTTGAGAGTTGAGCGTCTTTAGCTTTAAGAAGATAAGCATCAATCCCACCGACATGCTCGACCGAGCGCAGCGCACTTGCCGTGATACGGAATTTCAAAGCTTTACCGAGTTTTTCACTTGGCAGGCTGACATTTTGCAGATTTGGCAAGAAACGACGGCGTGTCTTGTTAATCGCATGGGATACATTATTACCACTCATCACGGACTTGCCGGTCAGTTCGCATACGCGGGACATGGTCATCTCCTTTTGGGCGATTGCCCATCATCTAGTAATCTCAAATTCTTTTCAAAACATATACCGCTATGCGGCATGTAAGTTGAGGCTTTATAAGGGGAACAGCCACAAGCGTCAAGCCTTTAGATGGTTTTTGCGTTAGGATTTCCAGCTCATTGACCGATTACAAGATAAGACAAAAAAGAACCATTTGGCGGGGCTTAGGGGAGGGAGGAGGAAAACCGCCAAATGGTTCTTAAACAAGCCTAAAAGCTCGCTAAAATCAAAATGGCAAAAAACCTGGCAAAAAGCCAAACACAAGATTTCACAAAAATGTGAAGGGCGAGGAAGCAAAAACAGCCTTCAAAGCAGAAGAAATCCGGTTAACTCTATATGTTGTGGTATTGGGAAAAAACCTTAAAGCCACTATATTTAGGCGTGAACGAATAAGGAAATACTACTAGGGTAGCGATTCGGACACTCTATGTTCTTATTTTGTCCATTCTTTTTTTGTTCTTGTTATGTATATGTTGCACCCCATAGCTAGTAGGGGCATGGTAAGGAATGCATATGAGTGATTCTGAACAGGATATAACCCAACCCTTATTGGCTGTGCTTGGGCCAACCAATACGGGCAAGACGCATTTGGCGATTGAGCGCATGCTGGGCTATGAAACTGGCATGATCGGCCTGCCACTGCGCCTACTCGCGCGTGAGGTTTATGACCGCGTGGCGAAAAATATTGGTGCGGGGCAAGTGGCCTTGGTCACGGGTGAAGAAAAAATCATTCCCAAACAGGCGCGCTATTTCATTTGCACCATTGAAGCCATGCCGCTTAGCCGCTCAGTCGATTTTATGGCAATTGACGAAGTGCAGCTATGTGCGGATCCAGAACGCGGTTACATTTTTACTGACCGTTTATTGCATGCGCGCGGGCGACAACAAACCATGTTGCTGGGTGCCGCGACAATGCAAAACCTGATTAAAACACTTTTGCCCAAAGCGCATATCATCACCCGCCCCCGATTTTCAAAACTTAGCTATGCTGGGTCTAAAAAAATTTCACGCCTGCCACGCCGCTCCGCCATTGCGGCTTTTTCGGCTGATAATGTTTATGCCATTGCTCAACTTATCCGCGAGCAAAAAGGCGGGGCGGCGGTGGTCATGGGTGCGCTTAGCCCGCGCACGCGCAATGCGCAAGTTGCCATGTATCAATCGGGCGAGGTCGATTATTTGGTTGCCACTGATGCCATTGGTATGGGGCTGAATATGGATGTTGAACATGTGGCATTTGCCCAGACCCGAAAATTTGACGGGCGCACACATCGCGCCCTCATGCCCGATGAGCTTGCCCAAATTGCGGGGCGCGCAGGGCGACATATTCAAGATGGTACATTTGGCGTGACCGGCGATGTGGCCGAATTTGATGAGAGTGTGATTGAGCAAATTGAAAATCATGACTTTGATGCGCTCAAAACGATTATGTGGCGCAACCCAAATCTTGATTTTACCAATCTGGCATCCCTGAAATTATCACTTGAGGCGCCCTCACCGCGCAAAGGCCTTGTGCGCGCGCCGATTGCTGATGACCTGCAAGCCTTAACCTTGATGAGCCATGATCCAGCTTTGGTGGATCGTGTGAGCAGTGAAAGTCGTTTGCGGCTTTTATGGGAGGTTGCCCAAACGCCGGATTATCGCAAAACAATGGCCAGCGAACACGCTGCCTTGCTTGGTGAAATTTTTATGTTTCTGACTGGCCCAGAAGAGGGCCTGCCAACTGATTGGCTGGATGAAAGAATTAAACGTTGCGATAATGTAAAAGGCGATTTAGACACACTTGCGGCGCGGCTAGCTCATATTCGAACCTGGACTTATATCAGTCAAAAAAATAATTGGGTGCGCGACCCAGGCCATTGGCAAAATCGCGCGCGCCATGTAGAAGACAAATTATCTGATGCCTTGCATGAGGGGTTAATGAAACAGTTTGTTGATAAAAAATCATCGGCTTTGATGCGCCGCCTGCAAGGGCGCGAAGATGCTGATGCGCATGTGGATTTGCTGGGTGATGTTTATGTTGAGGGGGAGTATGCTGGCCATATTGCTGGCCTGCGGTTTCAACGCGACCCGCGATTAGCCCAAACCCCTGCCCGCGCCATTCGCGCCGCATTGGACAAAACCACTGGCGCTTATTTGCGCACGCAAGCTGAAACCATTGCCAAATCGCCTGACGAGTGTTTTAGCCTGAGCGCGACTGGCGACATTATTTGGACACCCACCACATTGCCTAACGCGCAAGAGGATACGGAAAACCAAACCGCGCCAATGCCAAAAGGCCGGCTGGCGGTGGTGGGTAAAATTCGAATTGAGCAAGATTGGCTCAAACCCGTTGCGCTGCTTTTGGCAGATGAGGCGCTTAATGGCGCGCCACGCCAACAGGCAGAAGCGCGGATTACCCAATGGGCGCGCGCACATGTGCAACAGGTCTTAGCGCCTTTACAGAATCTCAAACAGGCCACAGATTTATCGGGCCTTGCACGCGGCCTAGCGTTTCAACTTGTTGAGCATGGCGGTAAAATTGCGCGTGCTGAAATACAAGATATTTTATCGCAGCTTGACCAGCCAGCCCGTGGGAGCTTGCGTAAATATGGTGTGCGCTTTGGCGCCTATCATGTATTTATGCCGCATCTTTTAAAACCAGTGCCTGCGCGCAGGCTCGCCCTTTTTTGGAGCCTATCGCAAGCGCGCGACGCCGTGCAGGATTTAAGCGCAGCGCCTGTCGAGAGTTTAACATCGGATAAACGACAAAATGCTTTGCCAGATGGCTTTTATGACGCGTTGGGTTTCATGCCGCTTGGCCAGCGCATTGTGCGCCTTGATATGCTGGAGAGATTGGCAGATGTTATTCGCACAACACAAGAGCAAACTGGCCGACAAAAAGCCTTTCAAACCAATCCGGATATGATGTCCTTATTAGGGTGCAGTGATGAGGAGCTTGCTGAAGTATTAATTAAACTTGGTTATCAAAAGCTCAAATCGCCACCACCTGCGCCAGCGCAACCCGCACTGCCAGCCGCGACAGACACCACAGCCAATGAAGAAACTACCAAAGAACCAACACCAGAGATTTGGTGGCGATGGGGCGGCGCAAAACGGCGCAAACCAAATACCAAATCATCTAAAAAACCCCATAAAAGCAATCATGTGAAAAACCAAACCAAGCCTATGAAAAAAACTGAGAACGCGCGCGCGGCACAACAAAAAGCAAAACAAAAAAACAAGCCAATAGATCCTGACTCTCCTTTTGCATCGCTTGCAGCGCTTAAAACAAATCCCACAGCAGAGAAAAATGGCTGATTTGCAAAAAATTCGAATTGATAAATGGTTGTGGTATGCACGGTTTTTTAAAACCCGAACTTTAGCAACCAGTCTGGCTGGACAAGGGCGTATTCGGGTCAATGGTGATAAAATCAGCAAAGCGAGCACCACTGTCAAAACCGGCGATGTGCTGACTTTCCCGAAAGATAATCATATTCGTGTCATTGAAATTTTGGCCTTAGGCACGCGTCGTGGACCCGCTAGTGAAGCGCAAAGCTTGTATTTAGATTTACAGCCCCCCGCGCCTGCTGAGAACTCAAAAAACCCTGCCAGCCTCTCTAATTTTACGCGCGTGCGCGGGAGCGGTCGCCCAACCAAACGCGACCGCCGCAAGCTCGATGATTTGCGCAAATCATAAAACGCCAAGAAAAGCTTGCCGAAAATGGTGAGATAAACTAAATCAAGCTCATGCTCAAGAAACTCAAAACATTATTTCAAGCTGACACCCCAAGTCAGGCAGGATTAACAGATATTAATCCGATACATTTCGCGGGCGCGGCTTTGCTGGTGCATGCCGCGCGGCTTGACGGTGATTTTAGCGCCCCCGAACAGGCCGCATTGATGAAAATTATGGAAGCCGATTTTGACCTGGACACGCAGACGCGACAGGAATTGTTGGATTTAGCAAAATCGGAAGAAACCGCCGCTGCAGACCTGTATCGTTGGACAAATGTAATCAATGAAAACATGCAGCCCGATGAAAAAATCAGCATTATTGAGCAATTATGGCAGATAATTCTTGCCGACCATGAAATTGATGATTATGAAGCTAACTTGATGAGACGCGTTTCAGGGCTTATACACGTTCCAGACCGAGAAACAGGTCTGGCGCGCCAGCGCGTTGAAGCTGCATTGCAAGGAAATTAACATGACTTATATCGTCACAGATGCCTGTATCAAATGTAAATACACAGATTGTGTTGAAGTTTGCCCCGTTGATTGTTTTTACGAAGGCGAAAACATGCTGGTGATTCACCCTGATGAGTGTATTGATTGTGGTGTTTGCGAACCAGAATGCCCAGCAGAAGCAATTAAAGCGGACACAGAAGAGGGCTTGGATAAATGGCTCGAGGTCAACACAAAATTTGCTGATATTTGGCCTAACATCACATTGAAAAAAGATGCCCCTGCCGATGCTGATGATTATCTTGGCAAAGAGGGCAAATATGAAGCCCATTTTAGCGAAGCACCAGGCGAGGGTGACTGATTAAACCCACCTTGTTGCCCCATTTCTTCACCCGACCCATCCGGCTGGTTTTTATGCCTTTTTTGTGATATACTCACAAAAATTTAAGGAATTTCATCATGGCTACAAAATCTACAAAATCCACTGCGAAAAAAGCACCGGCTAAAAAAACAGCCACTAAAAAACCCGCTGCGAGAAAACCCGCCGCAAAAAAACCGGCGGCTAAAAAACCGGCGGCTAAAAAAGCGCCAGCTAAAAAACCCGCCGCAAAAAAACCGGCGGCTAAAAAAGCGCCAGCTAAAAAACCCGCTGCAAGAAAACCCGCTGCAAGAAAACCCGCTGTAAAAAAACCCGCTGTAAAAAAACCGGCGGCAAAAAAAGCGTCAGCTAAAAAAGCGCCAGCTAAAAAAGCCGCTTTGAAAAGTCGCACCACAGCGCGCGGCTTTCGGGTCAATGAGTTTATTGTTTACCCAGCGCATGGTGTGGGGCAAATCACTGAAATCGCCGAGCAAGAAATCGCCAATACTGTGATTGAAATGTATGTGGTTAATTTTGAGAAAGAGAAACTTGTTTTGCGTGTGCCGCTTGAAAAAGCCAAAGAAAATGGTATGCGCAAGCTGGCTGATAAAGACATGATGGACGGAACAATGCGCACGCTAAAAGGCCGCGCCCGTATCCGCCGCACCATGTGGAGTCGCCGCGCGCAGGATTATGAAGCCAAAATTAATTCTGGGAATATTTTGGCGATTGCCGAAGTTGTGCGTGACCTTTATCGAAACGAAACCCAACAAGAACAATCCTATTCTGAACGCCAACTTTATGAAGCCGCCATTGAGCGCCTTGCACGAGAAGTCGCAGCTGTTGAAAAAACAACAGATGAAGAGGCAAAAGATAGACTCGAGGCCATTTTGCATAAAGCGACGAGTAAATCAGCCAAAACAAGCTCTGAAACACCTCCAGAAAGCGACGAAAACGAAGAATAGCCCCCAAAAGGGACAAAATTTAACGCGTTTCTATTAAACCAGTCCGCCATTCGCTCCGTATATATTTATAAGGAGTAATTCATGACGCATATGGACACCCAAGAAACACTCGCCGCCAACCGGAAATATATTCAAGGCGCGATGAAAGTGCCGCTCTTAAGCCCTGAAAAAGAGCTTGATTTGGCGACGCGTTGGCGTGAAAAAGGCGATGAAACGGCACTTCATGAACTCACCACCGCCCATTTGCGTCTGGTAATTTCAATGGCGACAAAATTCCGCCGATATGGATTACCAATGGGCGATTTAGTGCAAGAAGGCAATATTGGCCTGATGCAGGCCGCCGCCCGTTTTGATATTGAGCGTGAAGTACGGTTTTCAACTTATGCAAGCTGGTGGATACGCGCTTCGATACAAGATTATGTGCTTCGTAACTGGTCAATTGTCCGCACCGGCACAACATCTGCCCAAAAATCATTGTTTTTTAATCTACGCCGTCTACGCGCCAAAATTGACGATACTGGCAATAATGCCATGACGCAGGAGGCACGGATTTTCGTGGCCAATGAATTGGGTGTGCGTCTTGAAGATGTTGAACTCATGGAAGGCCGGCTTTCTGGCAGTGACCGCTCTTTAAACGCGCCATTATCTGAGCAAGAAGAAGGCGGCAATCTAGAATGGCAGGATATGCTGGTTTGTGACCAGCCCTTACAAGATGAAACAGTCAGCCAATCTCTAGATGGTGATGTGCGCCGGCAATGGATCCGTGATGCTTTGTCCCAACTCTCTCAGCGCGAATACACAATCATTATTGAGCGTCGCTTGAAAGATGAAACCATCACGCTTGAGAAACTCGGAAAAAAACTTGGCATTTCTAAAGAGCGTGTGCGCCAGATTGAACACCAAGCCCTCGGCAAACTCAAAGATATGCTGATTAAAAAGGCGCAAACTGATCCCGCCCATGAAGATATGATATCTTTATAAAATCGTTATTTTCAACTGGTAGTCTAAATTGCTTCTTCAGCTTTTAATTTTTCCAGTATTTCTTCAGACACCCCCCAATCTGTGAAAGCCGTATCATTATCAGCCCCCGCCACCACTGGCGGACCCTGAATAGCACTTTTGGTTCGGCTAAATCGGGGCGCCACATTCGGCTGGTCTAAACCATGCGCATGGATAATCGTTTCCCGCGCTTTATTATGTGGGTGGTCTTTAGCTTCAGTAATATCCAAAACAGGCGCATAACAGACATCTGTACCAGCCAATATTTCGTCCCACTCATCACGGGTTTTATTGGCAATAATCGCCGCAAGTTTTTCTTTCATTTCTGGCCATTTTTGCGCGTCATTCTGCGCGTCAAAAATCTCATCTGTTAGCCCTGCTTTTTCTCGCAAGAGGGCATAAAATTTTGGTTCAATCGACCCGAGTGAGATGAATTTTTTATCCTTTGTTTCATAAACATCATAATAAGGCGCACCACCATCAAGCATGTTTGAGGCGCGCTTTGGCGATAAAAATCCCATTTGCTGAAAACTGTAAAACATAGCCCCAAGCGAAGCCGTGCCATCAGTAATGGCGCAATCAATGACTTGGCCTTTGCCTGAACGCGCGGTTTCAAATAAAGCGGCACAGACCCCCATTGCCAAATATAACGCTCCCCCGCCAAAGTCACCCACCAGATTGAGCGGCGGCACAGGCTTTTCTTTCGGGCCAATCATGCCCAACAAACCACTCAGTGCAATATAATTAATATCATGGCCAGCCGTTTGTGCGAGTGGGCCATCCTGCCCCCAACCTGTCATACGGCCATAAATCAATCGCGGGTTCAAAGCGCATAAATCATCTGGTCCCAGACCCAATTTTTCCATCACACCTGGCCGATAGCCCTCTAGCACGACGTCCACGCCAGTGGTGATTTCTTTAATCGCTGCAATGGCTGAAGGTTTTGTTAAATCAAGAGTGACAGATTTTCTGCCACGCAAAGCAATATCTTGCATGCCTGCAAAAAGCGAATTTGCGCGCTCAATCCGCAATATCTCCGCCCCCATATCCGATAAAAGCATGGCGGCGAAAGGGCCGGGGCCGATGCCCGCAAATTCAATAATTTTAACCCCTGTAAGTGGCCCTGACGACATCTCACTCCCCCTTTAATTCATATGTTAAGCCTTAAAGCAGCCCCAACATCAACTGACAAGTTACATAAATGACCCAAATAGCGGGCAAAAGCAATAAGAGCGCAGCTTGGCGCTGGCGGGTGATAAAATATCCAAACAGCGCCCCGCTCCAAACAATACATATCACATTCCCCAAAATGACCATAAGCGGCTGGCTAAAGCCGAGGGTAAATAATGGATAAGCGAGGCAAAACCCCGCAAAGGCCAGAATGTGATAGTGATTACCCGCCTTATTTCCTTCATCAGACGCAACGCGCCAATAAGCCCAAGCCATAGCAATAAAAAGTAATGTCCAGACACCGCCAATCACATAACCAGGGGGCAAAATACCTTCGCCCACAACTGTCGGATTGTCATTAAAGCCAAGCCCGAAAATCAACCCATTCAGCGCGATGGTAAACCCTAAAAAGCTAAAAATGCAGACCAGTAAACCGTTGCGATTGGCTGGTGGAGACAGAAAAAAATTCATCATTCCCTCTATTGGCAGAACACGCTTAATACTGGTTTTATAAAGCTTTTTACCTATATTGGAAACATGCGAGATATTGACAAGACCCCAGCGCCGCCGCCGCTTTCATGTCATGATGATTTGAAAGCCAGTCTGGATATGGCGATGAAGCTTCTGCAACGCGGCGCCAGTGATGCGAAGTCACCACTACACACACCGGTTTTGGCCAGTACAAACGCGCACGGCCACCCGCAAACGCGCATGGTGGTTTTGCGGCAATTCTTGCCCGCAACCCATCAGCTTTATTTTCACACCGATAAACGCAGCGCAAAAATAGCTGAGATTGAACAAAACCCAACGATTAGCTTGCTTTTTTATGACCCCAAACCGCGCATCCAAATGCGCGTGAAGGGGCTGGCGGCCCTCTTGCCTCAAGCCATTCAAAATGAGCAATGGCAAAAACTCAATGCACGCAGCAAGCCCGTTTATCAAATTGAGCCCGCACCGGGTCACATCATAAAAACACCCGAACAAGCCAGCTACCAACCCGAAGCAACAGATCAGGGAAAAAATAATTTTCTGGCCATTGGCGTTACGATGCAGCGCCTTGAGTGGCTTTATCTGGCGCGCGCAGGGCATCGGCGTGCCGAATTTCTTTTCTTAGAAAATGCCGAGCAAGTAGAGTCCAGATGGTTAACGCCCTAATCCTGCGCGATTATGTCGCCACTTAATGCGCTTAAAAAATTTGGCGATTACGGGATTATCGCTTAAATATTTAATCGCAACAAAGAAAAGGATGTAATGATGCACGCGCTTACATATACCAATATTGCGTTTTTCTCGAAGTTCAATACTAAGTTCAATGCCAAGTTCAATGCCAAGCTCAATGCCAAGCTGATGATTTTAATCGCAGCGCTTAGTATGACCCTCATGCCAATATCTGCAATAGCACAAGAGGCTGGAATCGATTTAGCAAAAGGGGCGAAAGTCTTTAAGAAATGCAAAGCCTGCCATATGGTCGGTGACAAGGCGCGCAATTTGGTGGGCCCGCAGTTAAATGGGATTGTTGATGGCAAAATCGCTCAAGTTGAAGGTTTTCGCTATTCTAAAGCCATGACTGCCTATGGTGAACAAGAGGGGGTTTGGTCTGAAGAATTGCTTGATGCTTATCTGCTCAGTCCGCGCACAGCAGTAAAAGGTACGCGCATGGCTTTTGCTGGCTTACGCAAGCCTCAAGAGCGCGCCAATGTCATTGCTTACCTCAAACAATTTCCGGCACAGTAAAGTCTCCATAAATCATTTGCCAAGCCCGTTTATTTTTTGAACTATAGTCCTGTTTACGGAGGCAGTGTTTATGGCATCTAGCGCGCAGGAAAAAATTTTGATTATCAAACTTGGTGCGTTTGGTGATGTCATGATGTCTGATGGTGCGTTTCGTGATATTCGAGCGCATCATAAAAACGCCCATATTAGCGTCTTAACGACACCGCCTTATCGAAAAATCATGCAAGCCTGTCCGCATATTGATGATGTGATAATTGACCCGCGCGCCCCGCGCTGGAAATTATGGACCCTTTTAAAAGTTAAAAAACAATTGCAGGCACATGATTTTACAATGGTCTATGACCTACAGGATAATGCCCGCACAAAACTTTATTTTAAATGGATGACACAAGTCCAGAAATGGTCGGGCACCCAAAAACAGGCCAGCCATCGCTACACAGAAAACGCGCCCAAGACCATTCCGGCGCTGGACCGAATGGCCGGCCAATTGCAAGCAGCAGGCATTGATGTGCAGCACACAGGCGTGCCGGATTTAAGCTGGATGGGGCAAGGCCTTTCTCCAGAAATAGAAGCATTATTAGCCGCTCAAAATATTCAGCCAGGATTTGTTTTGCTGATACCAGGCGCATCAAAACGCCACCCACAAAAACGCTGGCCCCATTATGATGCATTAGCGGATTGGCTTCAGGAAAAAGGCCATCAAGTGGTCACTGCTCCCGGCCCCGATGAATTGGATTTATGTGCAAAAATGCCGGCCACTATGCTGATGGATAGCACAAAGCCTTTAAACTTTTTCCAGCTCGCCGCGCTGATACCCTATTGTGGTTTTGTGATTGGTAATGATACAGGCCCAACTCATCTCGCGGCTCATACAGGCAAGAGCAAAGGGCTGGCCTTATTTGGCCCGCACACATCCGCAAAGCTGACATGTGTGGACCGTAAATTTGATATTATTGAATGCGCGGACCTAAATCAGCTTGAGCTGCAAACTGTGACAAATAAATTAACAGAGCTGCTGCCCTCTCATTAGGGCGTCAGGGTTTATGAAAAATCTGTATATGATTTTTCTTCGATAATGGTCGCGCCAGTTAAAATATTAATGTCTTTTTTCAAAGCCGCGCGCTTGTCATTTGTGATGTAAACAGCACGGGCTAGCTCAATAAATTTTTCACCAAAGTCTTTTTCAGCCTCACAAGCCCGAATATCATCTTCAATTTCCCATAACGCCTCATTGACTTGCTTCAAAGCCTGTGACAAATCATTCAGCTCATCAGATGCAGGGATATTAGCATCCCGCGCCGCCGATAAGACATCCAATTCATGGCGCACATTTTTAAGTTTTGCCGCATCTTCAATCCGCTCAGATTTAATTTGCAGAATGGTAATTTTATCAATCAATTCACCGGCGCCGACTTCAATCATAATTGGCTGGCTCATATGGGATCTCCTTCACATCTTTCGTGATTAGGCTTATACAGAATTGACGGCAAAAAACCAAGATTTTAAAAGGCAGTTAAAAAATGGAAACTGAAATACAAGAATGTGATGCGCGCGGACTCACCTGCCCATTGCCCATTTTGAAACTGCGTAAAGCACTTCAGGCGCTGGACACGGGGCAGCGTTTACGCTTATTGACCACAGATCCGGTGGCCAGCCTTGATGTGCCGCATTTTTGTTTACAAGAAAACCATAATTTAATAAGCCATGAAACGGGCGAGCCGCTTGGCCAGCATCAGCTTGATGTTTTTATTATAGAAAAGGGGCGGCGAAAAATTAACTCAAACCCTTGAGCGTCGCTTGCGTATCAGCTTTAAACCCCACAGCTAAAAACCCTTTACCATCGTCAAACACAGGCCGCTTGACCAAAGTAATATGCGTTTTGAGCAAAACCAGCACCGCCTTAGGTGATAAATCCTGTTTATCCGCCTCATCTAATTGCCGCCAGCTTGTGCTGCTTTTATTCACCAGCTTTTCAACGCCAATATCAGAAATCCAGTTTTTTAATTGGTCAGTTGACACACCATCAGCGCGTAAGTCCACAAATTCATGGGCGATATTTTCTGCCGCCAGCCATTTAAGGGCTTTACGGCAGCTGTCACAATTCTTCAACCCATAAACCCGCAACATTATTCCGCCGCCTGCGCTTGATAATCCGAATTCATCTCACGCATTTTTGCCCGAGCTTGATGATATTTTACTGGCGCGGCAATGTTCAATTTTGTGCGGACTTCTTCGAGCGGCATGTCCATATAATCTTCCCAAGCAATGCCCGGCAACCAATCCATTTGTCGACCATGTCGCAATCCTTCACGAATGGCCGCCCAAATCCCGATGCCAGGGTATTCTTTGCGCCCTGCACGCGCGCCAAACAGCACAATCATCATGAAACCCGGATTGCTGATTTGGCGATAATACACCGCCAATAAAGCCAGCTCGCCAAGTTGGTCGCGGCCATAGCCCGTCACCACATGCCACAAATCATGCGAGTCGCGCTGACGGAGGTGAAATTTTTCTTCCAATGGCGTGAACTCTCGCTTGCCAGACAGACCATCTTCAGACGCTGCGACAAGTCCATCTGCGGTGATATTCTCATGTGCCATAAATTCATAATATCTGCGCCCCAAAGACCCTTCAGGCATGGCCGCGAGCTTTTCGCGATCCTGCAGCAAATGAATTAAGTCTGGCTGCGCCAGAATCGTATCCGCTTGTGGCAAGCGTGAAAATTTTCTCCACGCACGTTTAGTTGCCCGTTTCCCCAAAGCTTCTAAAATCGTGAAAACCTGCGCCGTATCTTCATTGTCGGCCAGTAATTTCTTTACCGACCGCAAAGCATCTAATAAGCCAGGCTTTGTTTTATCTTCCCCATTCATAGAGGTTAAATTAGCACTATTTTTTTATTGGAAAAGAGAAAATACAAAATTTATTTTGGAAAATAAATTGCCATTTTTCGCCATCTTTACTGAAGTTAGCAAAAAATGATGGTGCCCTCGGCCAGACTCGAACTGGCACGCCCGTGAAGGCAACGGATTTTGAATCCGTCGCGTCTACCAATTCCGCCACGAGGGCCCAAATGGATTAGCAGCGAGGGGCAATATATCAGAAAGCGCACAAAGGTCTATATTAGATTTACGCGAAACCGTATTTTTATAATACAGCTCTGGTCTTGGCTGCAAACTTCTGACACACTCATTCCAGCAAATTAATTTTCGGGGGGAAATACAATGATGATAACTGAAATTTGGACGAAAAAATCCGATTTCACGCAAACGCAAATTCAAGAAGTTGAACCTAAAAAATTAGCGCAGGGTGAAATTCTTGTTGAGATTGATAAATTTTCACTCACCGCAAATAATGTCAGCTATGCCATGTCGGGGGACAGTCTGGGCTATTGGCATTTTTTCCCGACTGCAAATGACCACGCTCTGGAATGGGGAAAAGTAACGGTTTGGGGCATGGCTAATATTGTGGAATCTAATTGCCCAGAGCTAAAAAAAGGCGAGCGAATATACGGTTTTTTTCCAATGGCCAGCCATGTTGTGATGCAACCAGGCGCAATTAAGCCGCATGGCTTTACTGATATTACCCCTCATCGCGCAGCTTTGCCGATTGTCTATAACCAATATAATCGTTGCGCGGGCGAACCAGAGCATTATCGCCAAATTGAAAATGAGCGCTGCCTATATTTCCCGCTCTTCATCACCTCATTTGTCTTGAGCGATTTTTTACAAGACCAGAATTTTTTTAATGCGCGGCAAATCATTATCGGGTCAGCATCATCAAAAACCGCGTTTGGCCTTGCCTATTTTTTAAAACAATCGGCAGATTTTCAAGGTGAGCTGATTGGTATCACCTCACCATCAAATATGGGATTCACGCAAGAACTGAACATGTATGACACGCTCCATGCTTATGACGAACACGGTCACTTAAACGGGCAAAAGCCAGCTGTTTTTGTGGATATGTCTGGCAATAGTGACCTAACCCACGCTTTACATCATCATTATGGCGCGCAAATGGTCAGCAGCATTAAAGTCGGCGCAACCCATTGGCAAGATTTCACCACCCATGAAGCTTTGCCCGGCGCGACACCAGAATTCTTTTTCGCGCCCACACAAATTGAAAAAAGAAATAAAGAGTGGGGGCCAGGTGTCTTATTTGAAAAAGCTTATACCGCCAGCATAGAATTAGCGGGCGCGATTCAAGATACTATCGCCATTGATTTTATTGTCGGCGCTGAAAGCGTCGCCGCTCAGTGGCAAGCTCTCGTGCAAAATGAAATTGGGCCAAAACGCGGCCTGATGGCTTCATTGAAAAAGGCATGACATGTCCATAGGTCGTTTTCTTCGCGAACATATTCAAGCGCCAATTATGGCACATTTGCTGTCTCAGACGCGTTTGGAAAAAAAACGCCAGCGCATTGAAAAGCAACGCCTCCGGCAAAAAAAACCTCATGAAGTCCTTTTTTTCCATGACCCAAGTGATCCGCATTCGCATTTGCTCGCCAGCGTGATGCCCAAATTTGAGGCGCGTTATGATGTCAAACTCACCCAGCTCCATATTAGCCCGCCCACGCGCGCTGCAGCGCCAGAAAAAGAAATGCGTCAGCAATATCACGCCAAAGATAGTCTTATTTTAGCCGCTAAAGCTGGCATTAATTTTAACCTTGCAGCCTGTGACACATCACCAGCACGCCTTGATACTTCCAAAGCAGATGCACGACTTGCACAGCTCGGGCATTATCAAGGTGCAATGCTCTATTATGGTGGCGAATGGTATTGGGGGCTTGATCGTTTACATTATTTGGAAGCTAGACTTAACTCTTTGGGCCTTTCAACGCAAAAGCCGAACACCGCAGAAGACTATATTTTTTCGCCACCAGAAATTCTGTTAGAAAAGCCTTCTGCTCAAGTCCCCATTGGCACAAAAATTGATTTTTATTTATCTTTTCGCAGTCCCTATACAGCTATTGTTGCGCCGCGCATTAAGGCGCTGGCAGATGCATATGGCGCACAGTTAAATTTGCGCTTTGTGCTGCCAATGGTTATGCGTGGCCTACCCGTCCCGCCGTCAAAAAAATGGTATATCTTAACCGATGTAGCGCGTGAGGCGCACCGGCAGGGACAAGAATTTGGACGCATCTTCGACCCAGTTGGGCGCCCGGTTGAAAAAGGATATGCGCTCTTGCCCTATGCCCGCGCCAAAGGGCGAGGATATGATTATATTGATGCTTTTTTAAAGCTGGTTTGGTCGCAAGGTGTCAATGCGGGCTCTCGCAATGGACAAAGAAAAATTATTGAAACCGCTGGTCTGGACTGGGCAGAGGCCTGTCAATATCTTGATAATGAGGATTGGCGCTCAGAAGCTGAAGCCAATCGGCAAGAAATGATGGCATTGGGCAGTTGGGGCGTGCCAAGTTTTAAAATTGGTGAAACCATGTGTTGGGGGCAAGACCGATTGTGGCAGGTTGAAGATGAGCTTAAAAAATTGGTTTCAACATCATAAATCCAAGCCCCAATCGATATTTTCATCTGGCTTTTTCAAATGGTGTTGCGTAATCTGCCGACATGATGAAACGGCTTAAAAATTGGGTTATTTCGCTCTCGCGGCATAAATATGCAGAAGCCGCATTAGCGCTTGTCTCTTTCACTGAAAGTTCATTTTTTCTGGTGCCGCCAGATGTCATGTTAGCGCCTATGGTCTTGGCCAATCGCGCCAAAGCTATGCGGCTGGCCTTTATCTGCACCTTGGCTTCTGTTTTAGGGGCTTTATTTGGGTATTTCATCGGCATGGTTTTATTCGACCTTATCGGCCAACCCATTCTGGAAGCCTATCAGGCGCAAGCTGCTTTTGAAAAATTTCTGCATTATTACCAGCTTTGGGGGTTTTGGGTGGTGCTGATTAGCGCTGTCTCTTTTATTCCTTTTAAAATTGCTACGCTGGCCAGTGGTGTGGTGGCGATGAATCCAGTTGTTTTTATTATTGCCTGTGTGCTGGGGCGCGGCTTACGGTTTTTTGGCGTTGCCTTTGTACTCAGCCAAAATCCGCGCGACTGGCTGCTCAACCCTGCTCGCCATCTAAGCCTGTTATGGCTCGCCATGTTGGCCATAATCTTAGCCGCCCTTGGTATGCAATATATTGCCGGCTTTCAGCCTTGTGAAATGTGCCTTTATCAGCGCTGGCCTTATTATGCAGGTCTGGCCTTCTTACCCCTATTGGCCTTGTTGATTTATCAAGAAAAAACACAACTCTACCAACATGGCTTAAAACTCATCAGCTTAATATTTTTCTGTGGCGCGGCTTATGCAACTTATCATGCTGGGGTAGAGTGGCAATGGTGGGCCGGGCCAGATAGCTGTGGCGGTCAGAGCGGTGAATTGAAAACAATTGAAGATTTAATGCGCAGTCTGGAAACAACCCAAATCGTCCCCTGCGACGAAGCGGCATGGCGCCTTTTTGGTATTTCTATGGCAGGATATAATGCATTAGTCAGTTTTGGCTTATCTGTTTTTGCCCTTTTACCAATTTATGGGGCGCGGATATGGGACAAATGGAAACCACAGGAAACGCGATGATAAAACGCTTAGAACAAATGTTACGTGTCGACCATGCTGGCGAGCATGGCGCGGTTAAAATTTATGAAGGCCAAGCCGCTGTGTTTAAAAACAGCAAAAAAACTGCCAATTCTGCCGCTTTAGTGCGCGAAATGGCCGAACAAGAGCAAGAGCATATGGACCATTTCGATGCGGTTCTCATTGAGCGTAAAATTCGACCCACTTTATTTGCACCCATTTGGGATGTAGCTGGTTTTGCTTTAGGGGCAGGAACGGCGCTGATGGGTGAGAAGGCCGCCATGGCCTGCACCGCCGCCGTTGAGGAAGTTATTGACGCACATTATGCGGCACAAATTGACGAGCTGAAGGAAAAAAATATCGAGCCAGAGTTGGTAAAGACTTTAGAAAAATTTCGCGCTGATGAAGCCGAGCATCGCCACACAGCGCTTGAGCATGGCGCAGAAAATGCACCTTTTTACCGTCTCATGCGGCGGGTGATAAAAACCGGCTGTGAAACGGCCATTAAAGTTTCGGAAAGACTTTAAGCTTTCAACTCACTGTCCCAATAGAGATAATCTTGCCAGCTTTCATGCAGAAAATTCGGCGGGAAACGGCGACCATTTTCATGTAATTGGTAAACATCTGGCTGGCGCGGTTTTTGGCGCGGATACATATCGGCATCTTTGCACAATCGCCCGCCTTTTTTTAAGTTACACGGCGCACAGGCCGCCACAACATTTTCCCAACTGGTGATTCCGCCTGCCCGGCGCGGCAACACATGGTCAAATGTCAAATCTTCACCAGAGCCACAATATTGACACGCAAAGCCATCACGCAAAAAAACATTAAAGCGCGTAAAAGCAGGGTTTTTGGGTGGCTTTACATATGTTTTAAGAGAAACAACACTGGGAAGAAAAATTTCTGTCGTCGGCGAATGCACTTTGGTTTCATATTCTGACACCACATTCACGCGGTCCATAAAAACTGCTTTGAGCGTATCTTGCCAACCCCAAAGCGATAATGGGTAATAGCTTAATGGTCTATAATCCGCATTTAAAACCAGCGCCGGACAGGTTTCAGGGTTTTTAAATCGACCAAAATCTGATGCAAAGAACTCAGCTGTGCGTTGAACCATTTGGTGCGATGTACGAGATGACATGTAACCTCCTCTTTCCTCCGATAAGCCTCCATCAATACGCGGCATGCGAGGCTTGTATTTTTACAATGACACTCTTAACAAGAAAACTTTACAATTTTGTGTGCAAAAAAACCAGAGGAATTCTTATATTTTGTGTTTTAGAGATGTGTTTATGCCATATATAGTATGTTTACCCTGTTCCCTATGCTGTTAAGCTGAGGTCACGATGTCTTATCCCAAACCCATCACACGTTTCGCGCCCAGCCCAAATGGACGCTTGCATATGGGGCATGCTTATTCAGCGCTTTTGAACCAAAAGCTTGCTGGCGAGGGCACATTTTTATTGCGCATAGAAGATATTGATTTAGGCCGCCGGCAGGAAAAATTTATTGATGCGATTTTTGAGGATTTGCACTGGCTGGGGTTATCTTGGCCTACGCCAGTGATGATGCAGTCCACACGGTTTGATGTGTATCAGGCCGCACTCGATAAATTGCGCGCGCTGGATGTGGTCTATCCTTGTTGGGCCACGCGCCGCGAAATTAAAGATTATATTCGCGATATTGGCCGGCTGGCAGATTGGCCGATTGACCCAGATGGGGCCTATCTTTACCCGGGCCTTTATCGCGATATTTCAGAAAACAAACGCAATGCGCTCATGTGGGAGGACACACATTATGCTTGGCGACTCAATATGGAAAAAGCACATCACTTAGCGCAGGAAATAAATGGCGGCCCGATATTTTTTGAAGAAACCGCCACACAAAAACAAATTGCAGTGACCCCTGAAATTTTTGGTGATGTCGTAATTGCCCGCAAAGATATCCCCACATCTTATCATCTCAGTGTGGTTTGCGATGATGCCGCGCAAGAAGTATCACTGGTCATTCGTGGCATGGATTTACAGCCTGCCACCCATATTCACCGCATTTTGCAAATTCTGCTCGATTTCCCCTGTCCAAGCTATCATCATCACGCGCTTATCCGACACGAAACCGGCGAGCGCCTATCGAAGCGTGCGGGTGATGAAGGCTTTGCAAGTTGGCGTGAAGCGGGCAAATCTGCACAAGAGCTTATCGCGCAATTACCTGCCCCTATTGGCGCTGGCACTTAAGGCTAAAAATCCTGAAATTTTATCTAAAAAACTTTGTCCAAAAGCAAAAAAGGCTCTAGTTATAGCCTCATGTTTATCTTTGACTATCTGATTCCTATTGGCATCGCCGCCGTCACTCTGGTTTTACTCGCAGGGTTGATGAATATGTTGCGCGGCGGCAGCGCCAGCACATCGCAAAAACTCATGCGCTGGCGTGTGGGTTTGCAATTTGTAACTGTGCTGATCATTATGACAGCCTTGTATTTTTCTGCGAATTAAGCGAAAATTTAAAAAAGTGCGGAGGCGTGGTATGAAAATCCAATTAACCAATATCCAAACTTATGGTTTTCTAACATTTATTGGCGCATGTATGGCCATAATCATTTTTATGGGATCTGCGCAAGCGCAACCCTCTATCGATGAGTGGCGTCTTGGGCTGATGGCACATGATGCCGAAGAAAATGATGAAGAGGGTGTCGATATAAACGCCGAAGCTCTTATTAAACTCGATATTGATAGTGAAAGCCTGCTGATCCCGCGCCCCCTAATTGGTGTGAGCATCAACACAGAAGGTGATACCAGCCAGATTTATGGCGGGGCGGCGTGGAATATTGATATTGGCGATGATTTTTTTAGTGAAATTATGCTCGGTGTGGTTGCGCATGACGGGGAAACCAGCAAGACCGCGCGCACAGATGATCGAGAATTAGGGTGCTCAGTGATGTTTCGCGAAGCATTTTCATTTGGCTATCGCATGGATGAGTCGCGCAGTGTAATGGCCACCATTAGCCATATTTCAAACGCTGGTTTATGTGATGAAAATAGCGGCCTCACAAATGCAGGCTTGCGCTACAGCATACGATATTAAATATGGTCAAATTAACAAAAATTTATACCCGGACTGGTGATGATGGCACAACTGGTTTGGCGGATGGGTCGCGGCGCGCCAAAAATGATGCGCGGATTATGGCTTATGGCGCTGTTGACGAGGCCAATGCAACTTTGGGTATTGCCCGCTTACACAGCCAAGATAAAGCTATGAAAATTATAGATGATATGCTGGCGCGCCTGCAAAATGATATGTTTGATTTAGGGTCAGATTTGGCGACGCCAGAGCCGAAAGCGGGAGAAGAGTTGTCCTATACGCCTTTGCGCATTCAAGCCGAGCAAGTCACGCGCTTGGAAGCTGAAATTGACCAGCTAAATCAGGATTTAGAGCCATTGAACTCCTTTATATTACCCGGTGGGACCCCGCTGGCAGCCTATTTGCACCTAGCGCGCACCACCATGCGCCGCGCCGAACGGCAAATGGTGGCAGCACAAGAAGTTGCGCCGGAGGACAGGCTTAATCCGCTCGCGTTAAAATATGCCAATCGTGCGTCAGACCTCTTATTTGTGATGTCGCGCTGGGCAAATTTGCAGGCAAATGGCGATATTTTGTGGATTCCCAAGCAAAATCAAAATTAATCCGCCAAAAATGTGACTAAATGACCCGCATTTTGCCACAGACAACATATTGACCTGAACGCGAGACAATGCTTTATTTGCGCCACTTATCGGGATATTGAATCTCGATACTCATTTTGGGGAATTTAAAAATGAAAATTCTTGTACCTGTCAAACGGGTTGTTGACTACAATGTGAAAATCCGTGTGAAGCCGGATCAATCTGGTGTTGATTTGGCCAATGTAAAAATGTCGATGAATCCGTTCTGCGAGATTGCCGTTGAAGAAGCTATTCGCCTCAAAGAAGCGGGTTCAGCTGAAGAGATTATCGCTGTTTCCATCGGGCCAGCACAAGCGCAAGAAACCCTGCGCACAGCTCTAGCTATGGGCGCTGACCGTGCGATTTTAGTTCAAACAGATATTGATGTTGAGCCGCTAGCGGTGGCAAAAATCTTGAAGGGCGTCGTTGAAGCTGAAAGCCCAGATATGGTTATTTTGGGCAAACAGGCAATTGATGGCGACAATAACCAAACTGGTCAAATGCTGGCTGCGTTGCTTGGTTGGCCACAAGGCACTTTTGCCTCAGAAGTGAAGCCGGAAGACGGTAAGCTTTCTGTCACCCGCGAAATTGATGGCGGTTTGCAAACTGTCAAACTGTCTATGCCCGCTATTGTGACGACAGATTTGCGTCTCAATGAGCCGCGCTATGCATCATTACCGAATATTATGAAGGCCAAGAAAAAGCCACTTGATGAAAAAACACCAGAAGATTTTGGTGTTGATGTGGCGCCAAGATTGGAAGTGTTAAAAGTGTGCGAGCCTGCGGAGCGTGAAGCTGGCGTTAAGGTCGAAACCGTCACAGAACTTGTTGAAAAATTAAAAACCGAAGCGGGAGTTATATAATGAGCACCCTGTTAATTGCTGAACATGATAATGCAAAAATTGCTGATGCAACCCTGAAGGCGGCGAGCGCAGCTGTCGCTTTAGGCGGTGATGTTAGCCTCCTCGTTGCAGGTGAAAACTGCGCTGCAGCAGCTGAAGCTGGCGCCAAAATCGCAGGCGTGAGCAAAGTTCTGAAAGCTGACAATGCCGCTTATGGTAAAATGCTGGCGGAACCCCTCGCGGATTTGGTGGTAAGCTTAGCGGGTGATTATGAAAATATCGTCTCTGCCGCGACAACGAATGGCAAAAACTACATGCCGCGCATCGCCGCCCTTTTGGACGCCTCGCAAATTTCAGACATTACCGCAATTATTGACGGCTCAACTTTTGAGCGCCCAATTTATGCGGGCAATGCCATCCAAACTGTCAAATCAAACGATAGCAAAAAAGTCATCACCGTGCGCGGCACAGCTTTCCCTGCCGCTGAACTCACAGGTTCAGCTTCAGTTGAAGATGTGGCGGATGCAGGTGACAAGGGCATTTCAGAATATGTTGGTGAAGAACTGACGGTCTCTGACCGGCCTGAGCTGACCTCAGCCAAAATTATCGTTTCTGGTGGACGCGGCATGGGGTCTGGTGAGAATTTTGAAATTTTGGAAAAAGTTGCTGACAAACTTGGCGCAGGCATTGGGGCATCACGCGCCGCCGTTGATGCGGGCTATGTGCCAAATGATTATCAAGTCGGGCAAACGGGTAAAGTTGTGGCACCTGAACTGTATATCGCCGTTGGTATTTCAGGCGCGATTCAGCATTTGGCTGGCATGAAGGACTCAAAAGTTATTGTCGCCATTAATAAAGATGAAGAAGCGCCTATTTTTCAGGTTGCAGATTATGGTCTGGTGGCTGATTTATTTACGGCTGTGCCAGAACTTGAAGCTGAATTGGAAAAAGCGGGCTTATAAACCTACCCAGTGTAGAAATATAAAACGCCACCTTCGGGTGGCGTTTTTTTTGCTCACATACGCTTTGTAATCAGGTCTTTAATGGCTTGTGTGTCCCACTCTGCCTCGCCTAAAAGGCGACCAATTTCACGCCCTTGCGCGTCCACCAGCAGAGTTGTTGGCAACCCAAAAGCCCCAATTTGTCGCGCTGTCACACTTTTTGGATCGTGCAAAAACACAAGATTTTCAACGCCCAAATCTTGCAAAAATGAAAGCGGCTTATCTGGAGAACCACGGTCTAAACTCACCGCCAGAATTTTGACAGGCTGGTCAGCAAAATGTGTTTGCAATGCAGAAAGAGACGGCATTTCTTCGCGGCAAGGCGCGCACCAAGTGGCCCAAAAATTGACCACCAAAAACTGCCCTTGAAACGCCGCCAATGACTGCTCTTTCCCCTGCGCATTGGTGAAAACTAAATTTTCCAGCGCTTTTGGCACATCATGCATGACCAGCTCTTGAGGCAATGCATTTGGGTCCTCATGGTTTGATATTGCGGGTTTTTTATCTCCGCTCTTGCCAGATGGGGGTGCGGTCATGTAATAAACCGCTATCCCGAGCATAACAGCAAGGACAGAAATAAGAAGGGCAAGGTTAAATTTCGGTTTTGATTTTGTCATCTTAGTTTATGCTTTGTTAACGAGGAGTCCATTATGGCACAAAAAATGTGGGGCGGGCGGTTTGGCGCTTTACCCGATGATATTATGGAAGAAATTAATGCTTCCATCGGATTTGACCAGCGGCTGGCGATACAAGATATCACCGGCTCAAAAGCGCATTGTCAAATGCTTGCTGATACTGGGATTATAGAGCCTTCAGCCGCAAAAGCAATTTTAGATGGATTGGCCCAGATTGAACAAGAAATTCAAGACGGGACTTTCACCTTTAGCCGCGCTTTAGAAGATATTCATATGAATATTGAAGCGCGTTTGAGCGAAATCATTGGGCCTGATGCGGGGCGTTTGCATACGGCTCGTTCGCGCAATGATCAGGTCGCAACCGATTTTAAACTTTATGTTCGCGATACAATTGATCATCTCATGACACAAATCGCAGGTTTACAAAAAGTGCTGGCCGAACAAGCTTTGGCACATGCCGATAGCCTTATGCCTGGTTTCACGCATTTGCAAACGGCCCAGCCCGTGACATATGGTCATCATTTATTGGCTTATGTGGAAATGTTGGCACGCGACCATAGCCGGTTTGCTGATGCGCGCAAAAGACTGAATCAATCTCCTTTAGGGGCGGCTGCTTTAGCGGGAACTTCTTTTCCGATTGACCGCGAACAAACAGCCAAAGCCTTAGGGTTTGATGCCCCTACCGCAAATTCAATAGATAGCGTTTCTGACCGGGATTTTGTGCTTGAGGCTTTATCCTGCGCCGCGATAACTGCCACCCATCTTTCGCGTTTGGCGGAGGAAATTGTGGTGTTCGCTTCTGCGCAATTTGATTTCTTAAACCTGCCAGACTCGTTTTCAACAGGCTCATCCATAATGCCGCAAAAAAGAAATCCTGATGCGGCCGAATTGGTGCGAGCAAAATCAGGGCGGATTATTGGCGCCCTAACAGGTCTTTTGGTTGTGATGAAAGGGCTACCCCTCGCTTATTCGAAAGACATGCAAGAAGATAAAGAAGGGGCTTTTGATGCGCTTGACAGCCTGTCGCTATGCTTAGCGGCGATGACAGGTATGATGGCTGCTCTGACACCAAATCTTGAGGCCATGCAACTTGCGGCGGGAAGCCGGTTTTCTACCGCAACGGACCTGGCCGATTGGTTGGTGCGGGAGCTAAACCTGCCTTTCCGTGAAGCGCACCATGTCACCGGCACATTGGTAGCAATGGCGGAGGAAAAAAACTGTCAGTTGCAGGACTTATCCCTCGCGGATATGCAAAACGTGCATGGCGATATAACACAAGCTGTTTTTGATGTATTGGGGCCAGAAAATTCGGTTGCCAGCCGCACCAGCTTGGGGGGCACAGCACCCGATAATGTGAAAAAAGCCGCGCAAATTTGGCTAAAAAACCTTTCTTGAGCCATATAAAATGAGCAGGACATAAAATGACACAAATTCACAAAGATATAAGAGTGACAGTCGCATTGGTTCTCCTATTGGGCCTGTGCTTAAGCCTGAGCGCGTGCGGGCGGCGTGGTGATCTCTATTTGCCAGAAATGTCAAACCTGTCTGGTTTTGAGGAGCGGCAAGCCCATGCATCACTTTAGAATAGAAGATGGACAGCTCTTTGCTGAAAATGTGGATTTAAACCAACTTGCTGAAACCATCGGCACGCCATTTTATTGCTATTCGAGCGCCACGCTTGAACGCCATTATAAGATCCTCGCGGAAGCCTTTAGCGAACTGGATATGACAATTTGCTATTCGGTTAAAGCCAACTCGAACCTTGCGGTTATTGCCACTCTAGCACGACAGGGCGCGGGGGCGGATATTGTCTCTCAAGGAGAATTGCATCGCGCATTAAAAGCAGGTGTGCCAGCTGAAAAAATCGTTTTCTCAGGAGTTGGTAAAACCGATGCAGAAATGCGCGCCGCGCTGGAAGCAGGCATAGCGCAATTTAATGTGGAAAGCATTGCAGAATTGGAAATGCTCTCACAATGCGCGCAAGAAACAGGCCACACCGCCAATGTCGCGCTTCGGGTTAATCCTGATGTTGATGCAGGCACGCATGAAAAAATTTCAACTGGCAAAGCCGAAAATAAATTTGGTATTGCGTGGGAAGATGCGCCAAATGCGTTTGAGAAAGCCAAGCAATTACCAAATATCAATGCCTGTGGGATTGATATTCATATTGGCAGCCAAATTACTGATTTAGCTCCATTTGAAATTGCTTTTAAAAAAGTGCGCGAGCTATATGAAACACTTTGTGCTTCTGGTCACAATATCACCGCGCTTGATTTGGGTGGTGGGCTTGGCGTGCCTTATGAGCCAGACCAAGCGCTGCCAACACCACAAGAATACGCGGCATTGGTTAAATCCGCTTTTGCCGATTTACCCTGCCGTTTATTTCTTGAGCCAGGTCGACTCATTGCTGCCAATGCGGGTATTTTGGTCAGTTCAGTTATTCGTACCAAAAAAGGGCAGGCGAAAAACTTTATCATTGTTGACGCGGCTATGACCGAGCTGATGCGGCCAACGCTTTATGACGCGCATCACGAAATTGCCGCCGTTACACCGCGGGCGGGCGCGGCTGTGCAATGGGATATTGTCGGACCAGTTTGTGAAACAGGAGACTTTATCGGCACAAATCGTCTTTTACCCGAACCCGAAGCGGGCGACTTGCTGGTTGTTTATACAGTTGGTGCTTATGGCGCTTCACTTGGTTCAAGCTACAATACGCGCTGTGCCGCACCCGAAATTTTAGTGCAAGGTGATCAATATGATATTGTGCGCCGCCGGCCTAATTATGATGAGTTGCTCGGTTTAGAAGCCATACCAGATCATCTTAATAATACCTGATGACAGTTGCGCTTTAACAATCACCGCTATTAAAGGGGAGATTGGCTTCCCCCTTTTCTTTTTTTGCAATTTCAGGCAAGCTTAATAAACCTTAAGGAGGAAACAGGTTTTGATACGCTTTGAAAATGTCGGGATGCAATATGATGATGATCCAGAAATTTTTTCTGATATTAATTTTAGTCTCCCCCAAGGCAGTTTCACTTTTCTTACAGGCCCCTCGGGCGCGGGCAAAACATCTCTTTTGCGTCTGATTTTTTTGGCGGCGCAACCCAGTCGCGGTAAAGTTTTTTTATTTGATGAGGATACCAGCACACTGGCGCGCCAGCATATTCCGCTCTTACGCCGTCAAATTGGTATTGTTTTCCAAGAATTCCGCTTGCTTGAACATTTGAGCATTTATGAAAATGTTGCTTTGCCTTTGCGCGTGATGGGTGAGAAGCAGAGCGACTATCGCGACAATATTATCGAGCTTTTACAATGGGTTGGGCTGGGCGAGAAAGTCAGTGCGGCGCCCTCAACTCTGTCTGGTGGCGAACAACAACGCGCCGCGATTGCCCGTGCTGTGGTGGCGCGGCCAAAATTAATCATTGCTGATGAACCAACAGGAAATGTTGACCCTGAAATGGGAACACGCCTGATGCGCTTATTTATTGAACTGAACAAACTTGGCACCAGCGTTATTATCGCAACCCATGACCAACATTTATGGCGACAATTTGATTTCCCACGCCTGCATTTGTCGCATGGGCAAGCCGCTTATTTAAACCATGTCGCGACAAATGGCGCGGCCCAAACAACAATGTCTCAGGAATAAAACCATGAGTCATGAAACAAATGCCCCGCCACGCAATATCACATTAGGGCCCATTTTACCGCCGGGCACAGTGGGCGGCCATGCTTTGGGCATTGTGACAGCCAGCATGTGCTTTTTGGCGTGTTTGGCGTTGGGCGCAGCCTTGCTTGTGAATTCAGCTGCAGACCGTTGGCTTGCGCAAGCGGCCAGCGCGGTAACGGTGCAAATTATTGAAAGCGGCAACCAAACCGCCGAGGACCAGCTACCAGTTGTGCAAAAAATCTTGGCCAGAACGCCCGGCATTGCCTCAGCACAGGTCATTGAACGCGATGATGTCGTCAAATTACTTGAACCATGGCTCGGCGTCGGCAATGTCACTGATGAGTTGCCTTTGCCGATTTTGCTCGATATTAAGCTCGACCCGAAAACCCCTGTAAACCAGCGCAATTTAAAAATTGAACTCAAAGCGGTTGCGCCTGGCGCGAGTTTTGACACGCATGGTCATTGGCAGGAAACGCTGGCGCAGGGCGCTTTTGTTTTACGCATGCTGGCGGGTTTCATTCTTGTATTGGTTCTGACCGCCACAGCCACTGTTTTGATTTTTGCGACCAGAGCCGCGCTCACTGCCAATCGTGAGATTTTGGAAGTGCTGAATTTAATCGGTGCGACAAATCATTTCATTTCACGCCAACTGACTCGTCATTTAGCCAGATTATCATTGCTGTCTTCAATTGTTGGTATGGGGCTTGCCATGGGCTTATTTTATTTTTCGCAAAATCTGCTCCCCATTATGCCGCCGCCAGAGCTTTTTCTAGGTTTGGTCGCCGTAGCAGCGCTTATTACTTTCTTTTCTTGGTTTGTTACATATCATTATGTCATGCGTATTCTTAAAGTGAGTCCCTAATGAAAACTTATAAAGACAAAAAAATGCCAAGCTGGGCGCAGGGCGTTTTGTGGCTTCTAGCAGGCCTGACCGCCCTTTATCTCTTTAGCTTTGCGCTTTTTGCAGAGGGGCGCCGCGCTGATGCATTGCAAAAACCCGATCTGCCACAAGCAGACGGTATTGTTGTTTTAACAGGCTCATCAAAACGCCGAATTGAAGAGGGGCTCTCTCTTATGGCCGATAAGCATGGGCGTCGCGTGCTTATCACAGGGGTGCATGAGAATGTGTCAATGGACGATATTTTTGCGATTTCCCCCATCGCCGAAAATAAAATCGCGTGCTGCGTGGATCTGGATTATCGCGCCACCAATACTGTCGGCAATGCACAAGAAGCCGCCCTTTGGGCGCGTATACATGGCTATCGCTCCTTGATACTAGTCACCAGCACCCAACATGTGCCGCGCAGTTTAATTGAGATGCGGCGCACCATGCCCAATACCCGCCTGACGCCTTACCCTGTCAACCCGCCAGGCATTCGGTTTGAGTCATGGTGGCGCAATCCGGGTACGTTTTTCTTGCTGCTTGGCGAATATTCACGATATTTATTGGCACTTTTTGATTTAGCAGGTGACCATAAAACGCCATATTAAGAAAAATACGCATGACTCAATCCATATCACCATTAGACAAGCCCCCGTCGCGGCGTAAGTTGTTTGCCCCCTATCTGATTGGGCTGGCGCTGCTATTGGGTTATGCAGCATTTTGGCTATATGGAAGCTACCGCATTGAAAAAGAACTGACCGCTTATAAGGGGTTGCGTTTCAATGCACTCTCCGTCAAAGGGTTTCCTGGCCAATGGCGCGCCGAAGTTAAGTCGCTGTCTTTGTCTCGGCAAAATACCATTTTACAGTCTGAAAAAGCCTATCTCACGCGGTTGGTTTACAAACCCAAACATTTTATTTTTTGGGCTGAAGGTGAGCAGCTGTTTCAAGACAGCAAAGGCAATAGACTCACCCTTACGGGTGAGAATTTACGCGGTTCACTGGTGCGTCAGGAGTTAGACAACCGGCTTTCCCTCATCGCCGAGAAACCAAGGCTGATACTGCGCACAGCTAATACACCCAGATTGGAGCTAACGGCACAAAATGCTTCTTTCCATAATCGCACCCTACCTGAAGACATAACGCAGATTGAAAGTCTTATCAGCTTCACAGCGCTGGAGGGCATTGAAGAGCTATCATTTCCAAAAATTGATTTAGCGATCACCACACCCCGCCAAAACTCAACCGAAAAAGTCACGATAAATCGACTTTTCATCCGCCTCACAGCACCTGACGCGCAGACCATGACATTACGTGGCACAGGCCAATTAAAACTGGATAATGCGGGCTTTCTCAGTGGCAAAATCAACTTCCAAATTGTCAATCTGCAATCTCTTTTAGGGCTGCTAGAAGCGCGCGGCGTTATTAAAGAAGATGAGCGCGACACAATATATTTGCTGGCAAGCCTGGCTGCTGCCGCCAGTGGCGATGCCCAAAACACGCTTTCATTGCCATTACAATTTAAAAATGGATTGACTTTTTTAGGCCCACTGCAGATTGGCCCCGCGCCGCGCTTGCAATAAAAGCGGCGCATTTGCAGTTATTTTTTGCGGCCAAAATTCGTCTGGTCGGTTTCTTGCCCAGCCTCAATAATATCACGGCGGATTTGACGCGTTCTTGTGAACAGGCTTTCTAGTGCATCGCCATCTTTCCAGCGAATGGCGCGTTGCAGAGCGGTGAGGTCTTCTGAAAAACGCCCCAGCATTTCCAAAACAGCCTCTCCATTATTTAAAAACACATCACGCCACATCACCGGGTCGGATGAGGCAATGCGCGTAAAATCGCGAAACCCACCAGCGCTATATTTAATGACTTCACTTTGAGTAACCGCCTCCAAATCAGCCGCCGTGCCAACAATATTAAAAGCAATCAGATGCGGCACATGACTGGTAATGGCCAAAACAAGGTCATGATGATCAGGGTCCATAATTTCAACCCGGCTACCGACCGCTTCCCATAAATGCTGAATAGATGCCACCGCCGCTGCATCGGTCACATCTTCCGGCGTTAAAATACACCAACGATTCTCAAAAAGGCTTGCAAAACCCGCTTCGGGCCCAGAATGTTCGGTGCCGGCAATCGGGTGACCCGGCACGAAATGTGTGTTTTCAGGCAAATGCGCCTTAACCGCGTCAATTACAGCCCGCTTCACCGAGCCAACATCTGTCACAATAGCACCCGCTTTAAGGCCAGGTGCCATCTCTTGCATAACCGCCCCAATCGCGCCAATCGGCACATTTAAAAACACAATATCCGCCTGCGCCACTGCCTGTGCGGGTGTTTCTGCAATGCTGTCAACAAAACCAATTTCAAGCGCTTTTTCTCGCGTTTGTTTGCTCCGCGCATAACCCGTAATATGTGCGCTCACTCCTTTTTCTTTAAAAGCATGGCCGAGCGAAGAGCCAATCAGCCCCAAGCCAATCAGAGCAATATGCGGATTGTTTTGTGCGTCTGAATTTTTAGTCATGCCGCACCTTCTTGCATATGTTTCAGTCGTTCAAAAACATTCACCACTTTTTTCATCGCGTCTTCAGAGCCAATCGTGATGCGTAAGCTGTTCGGCAGACCGTAAGAGCCAACCGCGCGCGCAATCAACCCTGCCGCGCACAAAGCGTCATCAGCGCACGCTGCGTCAACAGGGCTTTCAGGGTCAAAATGCACCAGCAAGAAATTTGCCTCACTTGGCACAACCTCAAAGCCTAAAGTGTTGAGCTGGTCATAAAGCCAGCCGCGCCATTGCGTATTATGCGCCACCGCTTTAGCAATATGCGCCGTGTCTTGTACAGAAGCGATACCCGCCGCCATTGCTGCGCTGTTAACATTAAAGGGTCCACGCAGGCGGTTTAACACCTCAATAATTTCAGCTGCGCCATAGCCCCAACCCAACCTCAGCGCAGCCAAGCCATGAATTTTAGAGAAAGTGCGCGTGGTTAAAACATTTTGCGCCTGCGCGACTAGCTCAAACCCGGATTCATATTTATCTTCCGGCACATATTCAGCATATGCCCCATCCAGCACAAAAATAATATCATCACGCAAACCAGCATGCAGCGCCCGCACCTCGTCTGGACTTAACATGGTGCCAGTCGGATTGTTCGGATTTGCTAAAAAAACAATTTTCGTTTTATCGGTGACAGCTGCCAAAATCGCGTCCACATCAGCCACGAGGTTTTTTTCTGGCACGCTCACGGCTTTTGCACCAGCCGCAGTCGCCGCCAGCTTATAAACCAAAAAACCATGTGCGGTGTGAATCACTTCATCACCTGGCCCCGCATAGGCTTGTGGCAATAATTGCAACAACTCGTCAGAGCCAAAACCACACACAATCTGGTCTGGATTGAGGCCATGCTGCGCGGCAAGTGTTTCGCGCAAGGCCAATGCGCTGCCATCGGGATAAATCGCCAAATTATCGGCGGCTGCCAAATAAGCCTCAACCGCTTTAGGGCTAGGGCCGAGCGGGCTTTCATTGGCCGATAGCTTAATTGGATTGTCCACACCCGCAATCGCCTCACGCCCACCTTGATAAGCGGGGAGGTCTAAAATGCCAGGTTTTGGTTTTAACTGGGTCATGCCCTATTTGGCCTCCAAAAGCGCGAAGCTGCCGCAAATATAAAAACCATCTGCCGCTTCTTGATGCTCCTCTTGTGTCACAAAACCGGATAATTTGGCAAGACAAATACCATCATGGCGCAGCAAAACCTCCGCATTTGGCAGCGGTTTTTCATCAGGCCCAATCATTAAGGTACAATCAGCGCCACTTGGCTCTGGCTGCACATGGCCCACGCAAAAATATTCTGGCATTGGCAGCATAAGCGGCAATGTCAAAAACAAAAACGGCGCATCCACCGATGGCTGGCAATATAAGTCATAAAGCCGCTGCAACCAGCTCGCATCAGCCTTGCCGAAAACCCCAATAGATTGAGGGTTGGCCTGTATTTTATCTAAAATCATCGGGCTGGTTTCACAAAACACATAATCAGCAGCTTGGCCGAATTGAGACTGGACAATAGAAACCGCAACATCATGATAAAAAACCTGCAATGGCTCTTGCTGACTCACCGAAGAAGAAATAATCTCCCGCCAAATCGCCTGAAAACCCGCCAATGGAATTTGCGAATTTGTCTCCTGATACCATTGCAGAAACTTTCGCATTTGCTGGGCTTCACGGGCTGGACGCAAAATATGGCTTTGCGGCATTTCCTTTTTGGCCAGCGCCACTTGTTCAACAAGTCGCGCGCGCGCAGCCAGTAATTCAAGCAATTGTGTATCAACCGCATCAATATCATCGCGCAATTTTGCCAAATCTAATGTCATTTCTGTTCGCCCATTACTCATCTTATGCTTTCTAAAACACCGAATAAAGTTTAGTCTTAATCACCATAGGCAAAAAATCAAAGCAAAGATTGACTTTTCTGTCCACACGCGCAATTTACTGATGATTATGACTGATACAACTGCAAAACAGCCAAAAGAAGATAAAAATAACCCACAAGGCAATGAGAAATTTCATATTTTTGATCAGGCCTTGCCGCTTGATAGTGGCGAGACTTTGCAACCTTTCACCATTGCTTATCAAAGCTGGGGGCGGCTTAATGCAGATAAATCCAATGCGGTTTTAATTTGTCATGCTTTAACAGGCGACCAATATGCTGCTGGCACGAATCCTTTAACTAAAAAACCTGGCTGGTGGTCATCGCTAATTGGAAAAGGCAAACCGCTAGATCCAGAAAAATATTTTATCATTTGCAGCAATGTCATTGGTGGGTGCAGTGGCAGCACAGGCCCAGCAAGCCAGAACCCAAAAACAGGCAAACCCTATGGTCTGGACTTTCCGGTCATCACCATTGGCGATATGGTCCGCGCCCAAGCCATGCTGCTAGATGCATTAGGGATTGATAAATTATTTAGCGCAGTCGGTGGCTCAATGGGCGCCATGCAGGTCATTCAATGGACGACGGCCTATCCAGAGCGTGTTCAAACCGCGATACCAATAGCTGGCTCTGCCCGCCATTCGGCTCAAAATATCGCTTTTCACGAGGTTGGACGACAAGCCATTATGGCCGATATAGACTGGCAGGGTGGCACTTATTATGCCAGCGCGCGTATCCCGCGCAAAGGCCTTGCTGTGGCGCGCATGGCGGCTCATATCACCTATTTATCTGAAGCCGCTTTGACACGAAAATTTGGCCGTAATTTGCAAGAACGAGACAAGCTGAGCTATGGCTTCGAGGCCGACTTCCAGATTGAAAGTTATTTGCGTCATCAAGGCTTTACTTTTGTGGAGCGTTTTGATGCCAATAGCTATCTCTATATCACACGCGCTATGGATTATTTTGATATTGCTGCTGATAATGACGGCATATTGGCGCAAGCCTTTCAAAATTGCCTGACGCGATTTTGTGTCATGTCCTTTACATCTGATTGGCTATTCCCGACCAGCGAAAGTCAAATGCTTGTGCGCGCCCTCAATAGCGCAGGGGCGAATGTGAGCTTTGTAGAAATAGAAAGCGATAAAGGTCATGATGCATTTTTGCTTGATGAACCAGAAATGTTTGATGCGCTGAACGGGTTTTTATCGGCCGCAGCATCAGATTTTGGGGTGACGCATGACTAACCCAACACTGAAACCATACCAATCCGCGCCTGGCACAATTTCAGCCGACCGTATGGATTTATTGCTTATTTCCAATCTCGTGCCGCCACAGATACGAGTACTGGATATTGGCTGCGGTGAAGGTGATTTATTAGCGCTCCTCAAAGCGCAGAAACAAATTGATGGGCGCGGGCTCGAAATTTCACAACGCAATGTTAACACATGTGTGGCGCGCGGACTTTCTGTGGTGCAAGGCGATGGTGACCGCGATTTAGGGCAATACCCCGATAAGGGGTTTGACTATGCAATACTCAGCCAGACGCTTCAGGCTATGCAAAAACCAGAAGATGTGCTGGTGCAGCTTTCGCGCATATCGCATAAGCTGGTTGTTTCAATACCTAATTTTGGGCATTGGCGGGTACGGCTAAATCTGCTGCGCTCTGGTCGCATGCCGCGCACCAAAACGCTCGACTCTGAATGGTATAACACGCCGAATATTCATTTATGCACGCTGTTGGATTTCAATGAATTATGCGCGCATCTCAATTTGACCATCGAGCATTGCATTTTAATGCGCAATGGGTCGACACGAAACCTGACACGCGCACCAAACGGGTTAGACAATCTGCTCACAGAGCAAGCTATTTACACCCTCAGCACGCACTCATAATCGCGCGCCGCTTAAATTTTTTTGCGCTGCACCTTTTGAGTTTGCGGCGCCAATAAAGGTTTCAGTTTGCGGCGGGTCTTGGCATGACTTCTGCGCCCATCAAGTGGGGCATAGACCAGCTTAGTGGCTTCCACAATTTGCAAGCCACACAGACGGGGAAACAGGCTTTCGCCTGCTTTTTCAATATACGGAAAAAGGCGCGGGAAAAATTTTAATCCAAACTTCCAAAAAACAGGCGGCCAAAATAAACTCGCCGACCAACATGTTGGCACCAGCTCAGCTTTGTGCAAAGCACGACGCAATTGCGACTGGCTAAAAGGCTGGCCCGCGCCCCATGGGCTAAGGTCACTGCGCGACCACCACCCCAAACGGTTTGGTACCACAGCGAGTATTTTCCCGCCCGGCACCAACACACGGCGTAATTCTGCCAAAAAATCAGCTATGTCGCCCGCATGTTCAAGACCATGCATCAACAAAATGCGGTCAATCGAATTATCCGCTAAAGGCAAAAGACCCCCCTCAATAAGGGCTGTTTGATTGCCTGATGAGTTGGGCGCTTGCCAGCCAAACACCCCCATTTGGGCCAGCATAAAAGCATATAAATCCGCGTCGGGCCAAAGTTTCTCAAGATATGGCAGACCATAGCCTATGGCTAATATCCGCCATTCTTCGTCTTTTTGAACTGTCGGCCAAATCCGACCAATATTGCCCGAAACATGCGCAAAAACAGGCTGCCCAAAGTCACTAGCATAAAATTCGCGCAAACTAATCACATCATAATGCATGATTTATGGATTTAACCTCTATATTCTATTATGAATAGTAACAAACCTTAATCAAAACAGAGCAGGATGCAACTCTCATGACGGGATTAGAAATTGAACAATTTGCGTGCCTTGACGATAATTATGGTTATCTAATTCACGACGCCAATTCTGGCGTAACGGCCTGTATTGATACACCAGATGCCGATGTTATTCGCCAGACATTAAAAAACAAGGGCTGGCGTTTAACGCATATTTTCAATACCCATCATCATCCTGACCATGCGGGCGGTAATTTGTCTTTGCAGGAAGAAACAGGCTGCGAAATTATCGGCCCTGCTGGTGAATGGGAAAAAATACCAGGCCTGACACAAGCTGTTGATCAGGGTGACATGGTGGTTTTTGGCACACATTATTTTGAAGTGATAAATGTTGGTGGGCATACGCATGGCCATATTGCCTATTTTAATCGTCAGGAAAAATTAGCTTTTGTTGGCGATGCGCTTTTTGCATTGGGTTGTGGGCGCATGTTTGAGGGCACGCCCGCGCAAATGTGGGCGTCTTTGAGCCGTCTCAACCGCTTACCACAAGACACACAAATTTTTTGCGCACATGAATATACTCTTGCAAATGCTGCATTTGCTTTGAGTATAGATCCAGATAATCCAGACTTAAAAGAGCGTGTCTTGGATATTCAGGCGCGGCGTGAGCAGAATCTGCCGACTGTGCCAAGCTTGCTTGGGCTAGAGCAAAAAACCAATCCTTTTTTGCGGGTCACCGATTCGGCTATTCGTGCGCAAATTAATATGACAGAGGCCAGTAATGTTGAAGTGTTTGCAGAAATACGCCAGCGCAAAGATAATTTCAAAGGTTAAAAAAGGTTATGATGCCACCGTTTTTTGAATCAGCCGCCACATCCTTAACCGCGCGCGAGATATCACAAATTTTTGATATGGAGGCTTTTCCCTTAGGTGGCAAAGCCTGCGCACAACCCCCTGCGCCAGAAAATGTCTCGCCAGCCTCTGACCCGCATACGGTTTCAGCTTTTTTAGTGCTGCTTGAGGTCGGTGATGTGCTGGCTTGGCATCGCTTTGAGGGGGTACAAAACTGGTTTTGGCATGCGGGCGGGCCAGTGACAATGAGCTTGTCGCCAAATGGCCATGACGCATCAGCCGTGCATCTTGGTAATCATTTTCAGGCAGGTCAAAAACCGCATATTCATATTCCTGCACAATATTGGATGACAGCCGAAACTTTGGGGGAGTGGAGCTTGCTTGGCTGTGTTTATGCACCTTACTTTGCAGCTGATTTATTTGAACGCGCAGCTGATAATTGGTTTCCCAAGCCGCGCCCACCAGCAGCATAGCAAAAATAGAGCAAAGGCAATACGTGAGTTTATCAATCAAACAAGAATGGGTCACACAAACAGGCGCACTGGTCACCGCACTGGATTGGCTGGATCCTTGCGCGAGTTTTTCTGGATTCGCAGACCAACCCTTCGCGCTTTGGTTTGATAGCGCAGATACAGCTCACCCCGCTGGACGCTATTCTTATATTGCCGTCGCGCCTTTTGAAACCATTTCCATTAAACAAGGCCAGCTTGATGGCATGCCCATTGAGCCTTTCGACCATTTGAAAATGCGCCTCGCCCATTATCAGGAAGACTGGAGCGACCTGCCCGATGATATAAAAAGTCAGCTGCCTCCTTTTAAAGGCGGCATGGGTGGTTATTTTGGCTATGACCTCGCGCAAGGTCTTGAACAATTGCCGCCCCCCATTGCGCCATATGCGATTGATGATGCGGGCCTGCCAGACATGATGGCCGGGCTTTATGATGTCATACTGGCCTTTGACCATCACGCCCAAAATTGTTTTTTATTATCCTCTGGCTTTCCCGAAACCAAAGCCGCTTTACGCAGTCACCGCGCGCGCCAGCGCCGCGACTGGCTTTGCGAAATACTCGCAGGTATTCCTGCCACACCAGCATATGAGCCGCTTTCTTTTCCAACATTAGAAGCTGCCCCGCAAAGCCCCTTATCGGCTGAAGATTATCAATCTCGGGTGCAAAAAATAATCGATTATATTTATGCAGGTGATATTTTTCAGGCCAATCTGTCGCATCGGTTTACGGCCAAACTCAATGCGCAAGACAGTGCTTTTGCTTTTTACAAGCGATTAAGACAATTATCAGCGGCGCCATTTGCGGGATTTTTCCAGCTTGGCGATTGGGCGCTGGCCTCGGCTTCGCCCGAACGTTTTTTATCCTGCGATAAAGAAAGGGTTGAAGCGCGCCCGATTAAAGGCACGCGCCCACGCCAAGAAGAGGCGCAAGCGGATAAAGCTATAGCTGATGAATTGCAAGCTGACCAAAAAGAGCGCGCCGAAAATATTATGATTGTCGACTTGTTGCGCAATGATATTTCTAAAGTCTGTGTCGAGGGCAGCATTCATGTTCCAAGCCTTTGCGCGGTAGAAAGCTTTCCCAATGTGCATCATTTGGTTTCTATCGTTCAAGGTCGCCTTAGACCCGATGCCGGCGCCACTGATTTATTAAAAGCGTGTTTCCCGGGCGGGTCGATTACGGGTGCACCCAAAATCCGCGCTATGGAAATTATTGCTGAATTGGAAAATAACTGTCGTGGGCCTTATTGCGGCGCGCTGAGCTTTATTGGTTTTGATGGCGTGATGGATAGCAATATCACAATCCGCACACCAATTATCGCAGGCCAAAATATCAGTTTTCAGGTTGGCGGCGGCATCACGGCGCAAAGCCAACCCGAGGCAGAATATCACGAAACACTTCATAAAGCAGAGGGTGTTTTCCGTGCGCTGGGTGCGCCACAATCAGAAAACCAAAACCTGTCCCATAAAAAGAGCCGCGCATGATTTTGATTATTGATAATTATGACAGCTTTGTGCATATGCTCGGTCAATATGTTGGCGAGCTTGGTTATGAGCGCCAATTTGTGCGCAATGACCGCATTGATATTCGTAGTATTTTAGCCCGCCCGCCTGACGCTATTATTTTATCACCTGGCCCCGCAACCCCACAAAAAGCCGGCATTTGTATAGAATTGGTCAAGGCCTGTCAGGGTCAGATTCCGATATTGGGGATATGTCTGGGTCATCAGGCCATTGCGGTGGCTTATGCTGAATTAGCGGGCGAAGAGTCGCTTGGCACTGTCACCCGCGCGCCTTATCCAGCACATGGCGTGAGTGCTGAAATTTATCATAAGAATCACCCGCTTTTTGCTGGCATTCCTTCGCCTTTTACAGCAGCACGTTATCATTCTTTAGCGATAACCCATATGCCAGAAAATTTAGAGGCTTTAGCCCAGACACCAGATGGGATTAATATGGCGGTCGGAGACACGGCAGCACAAATTTATGGCCTGCAATTTCATCCAGAGAGCATTTTAACACCACATGGGAAACAAATTTTGCAAAATTTCTTTACCCTCACACAAAAACAGGTCGCCGCATGATTTGGGTAAATGGACAAATTCAAACTGATGTAGCTATCGGGGCTGACAATCGTGGGTTTTTACTCGGCGATGGTGTTTTCGAGACAATGCTCATTGTCAATCATCAACCCTTATTTATCGCCCGTCACCTCGCGCGACTTTATGAAAGCCTCAACAAGCTTTCTATGCCACCGCGTTTTACACAAGCCGAGATTATACAAGCCTGTGATGCGCTTATCAAAGCCATGCAGATTGATGCAGGTCGCCATGTTTTGCGCCTAACTGTGACCCGAAATGGTGGGCGCGGGCTTGATATGTCGTCTCATGCAAAAGACCAGCTCTGGCTGATGACACTTGCACCCACAGCGCCAGCCGCCACCAGCTATCGCCTCATCACGGCCACGGCTTGTCGACCAAGCCACGCCCTAACCAGCCAAATGAAAAGCACCAATTATCTAGAAAATATCCTCGCCCGCAAACAGGCCAAAGAAAAAGGCGCAGATGAGGCTCTCATGCTGAACGAGCATGGCCGTATTGCCTGCGCAGCGGCGGGGAATATTTTTATTCACATTGGTAATAACCTACTCACACCCCCGATTGAAGAAGGCGCTTTAGCTGGCACAAGGCGGCAAATTTTACTTGATTGTCATCAAGAAATTAAAAAAGCCTCTGGTCTTGAAATAAAGACAGAAGCTATCACGCAAGATATGGTCAGAAGCTGTGATAGCGCCTTTGTTACGAATAGCTTACAGGGCTGTGTGCCAGTAACAGAAATTGATGATTATGCTCTAGCGCCAACAGACATAAAAAAATCGCCCGCAATGCAGGCGATTTTAAACTGTTTCAACCAGGCTGATTAGGCTTTAGGCTCAATCACCTGACGCCCGCGATACATACCGCTTTTTAAATCAATATGGTGGGGACGGTGAAGCTCTCCACTATCCTTATTTTCCACATAGCTTGGGTTTTTCAACGCATCAGAAGCGCGGCGCATGCCACGTTTTGAAGGTGTCGTTTTTCTCTTTGGAACGGCCATCGTTCAACTCCATTTTCATGTCACTCATGAACTTGGCGGTTTTATAGAGCATAAGAACCGCCGCGTCTAGTCTTTTACTTGATTATTCTTAGGCATAAGACGCACAAGCTTGCCCTTTGGCAGCTCCGCCAAGACATAAATATAGCCATCTGGCCCAATTCGCACATCGCGCAAGCGCTCAAGATTGTCGATATGAATATCTTCCTGGCCTTTGACTTTGCCATTTTCCATATCCACCCTGACCAATGTATCAAAAACCAGACTGGTGACCAATAAATCGCCCTGCCAATCGGCAAAAGCATTACCATTATATAATGCCATGCCACTTGGCGCGATGGAGGGTGTCCAATAAGTCAATGGCTGCTCCATATTGGGCATTTTTGTGTATGGCGTGATACGCGCACCCGAATAATCCAGGCCATAAGTAATCACTGGCCAGCCATAATTGCGCCCAGCGTCAATCGCGTTCAACTCATCGCCCCCTTTGGGGCCATGCTCATTGGCATAAATTTGATTTTCCGCCGCATCATAAACAATGGCTTGCGGGTTACGATGACCATAGCTGAAAGTTTCAGGCCGGATACCAGATTGACCGATAAAGGGATTGTCTTCGGGAATACCGCCTGTATCAGTAATGCGGATTAAGCTGCCAGTAGTATTTGACGGGTCTTGTGCTTTTTCTCTCTCATCAAAACTATCGCCCAAAGTGAGGACGAGTGTCTTATCTGCCAAAAAAACAAACCGCCCGCCATAATGCGCCGGCCGTGAGCGCATATCCGAGACATAGATTGTTTCCATATTTTCAAGCCCTGCGCCATTGAAACGCCCGCGCATAATTTTTGTGGCATTTTGGTCTGCCCGCCCTGTCGCGAATGATAAATATACAAGCTGGTTGTCAGCAAAATCTGGATGCAGCACAACATCAAATAAGCCACCTTGCCCAAGCTTCAAAACCCCGTCAATTTCAGCAATAGGTGTGGGCTGTAAAACACCATTTTTAATCAGACGCAGCTGGCCGCTATGTTCTGTCACCAGCATGTCACCATTGGGCAAAAAAGCCAGCCCCCATGGCTCATTAAGCTCTGTCGTGATTTCTTCAACAATAAACTGGTTTTGAGCCAGGCCCGAATTCGGCACAAAACAAACCGCCAAAACGGCAATGCTCAAAACAAAAAAAGAGATGTGAAAGCGCATATTTAATCATCTAAACTTAAAAAAAACCTACTCAATCATGCCTTTTTTTGTCATTGTAAGTCCAGCAATAAGTGAGGAATAATCAATGGCTTGGCGACGACGCATTTTCGGTTTTATTGGTAGCGTGTTGGCTTTTGATATTTTAGCCGCCACTGTGGCAACACATTTCGTTTTAAACGAATTAACCAAGCTTGGGGTTGAGGTCGCTTTACAAACCCGCCTGTCCACAACATTTTACGATATTTTAGGCATGGCGCCCACGCTGACGCCGATTTTTGGCATTGGGCTTCTGATTGCTTTTGCGGTCACAGGTCTTGTTATCCGCAAACTGCCCGCCGCCCAAAAGCGCCCCTCTTTGGCATATGCCATAGCGGGTTTTGTCAGCGTAATGACGGCGCTTCTCGCAATGGAAGCGGTTTTTGGACTATGGCCAATCCCCGCTGCCCGTTCGCTTTCTGGCTTACTGGCACTGAGTGTTTGTGGCGCCATTGCGGGTTATATATTCGCCCGCTTTGGACGCCAGCAACCCCCGTCCAAAACCGATTAAGCATTTTGTGCTTTAAATTCTAACCGGCGCTGGTGCAAAAGAGGTTCTGTATACCCACTTGGCTGCGCGCGCCCTTCAAAGACCAAATCACAGGCCGCCGCAAAAGCAATCGACGCTTCAAAATCAGGTGCCATTGGTCGATATTGCGGATCGCCAGCATTTTGCTCATCAACAATGGCCGCCATACGTTGCATGGTTTCCATCACCTGCTCTTTTGTGCAAATACCGTGATGCAGCCAATTCGCAATATGCTGGCTAGATATCCGCAAAGTAGCGCGGTCTTCCATCAAGCCAACATTATGAATATCTGGCACTTTTGAACAGCCAACCCCTTGGTCAATCCAGCGCACAACATATCCGAGTATGCCTTGCGCATTATTATCTAATTCTTGCTGAATTTCTTCAGGCTTCCAATTTGTATCGCGCGCAATTGGCACAGATAAAATATCATCAAGGGAAGCGCGATTGCGCGATTTCAGATTGGCTTGTACTGCATCCACATCTACCTGATGATAATGTATCGCGTGAACGGTTGCCGCGGTAGGCGAGGGTGCCCACGCACAATCTGCGCCAGCTTGCGGGTGCCCAATTTTAGTTTTCAGCATATCGGCCATCAAATCTGGCATTGGCCACATGCCTTTACCAATCTGGGCGCGACCTTCCAAACCACAGGCCAAGCCAATATCAACATTCCAGTCTTCATAAGCTGTCAGCCATGCCGCGTTTTTCATTTCGGCTTTGCGGATCATGGGACCCATTTCCATTGAGGTATGAATCTCATCACCCGTGCGATCCAAAAAGCCAGTATTGATGAAAATCACCCGATTTTTAGCGGCACGAATACATTCTTTCAAATTCACAGTCGTGCGCCGCTCCTCATCCATAATGCCAATTTTAAGCGTATGGCGGGCCAGATTCATGGCATCTTCCACATCGGCAAAGAGCTGGTCACAAAAAGCGACTTCCTCTGGCCCGTGCATTTTCGGTTTCACCACATAAACCGAGCCAGCGGCACTATTTTTGAGCGCCGCATCGGTTTTCGATAAATCATGATGCGCAATCAAGCCAGTCATCAATGCATCCATAATACCTTCAGGAATTTCACGCCCTTCTGCGTCCAAAATAGCCGGATTGGTCATTAAATGCCCAACATTACGCACCAGCATCAGGCTCAATCCATTTAGTGTAAATTGCGTGCCATCGCCCGCCAAATAATCACGATTTGGATTCAATGCGCGGGTAAATGTCTTGCCGCCTTTTTGCATATCGCAAGACAAATCGCCTTTCATCAGGCCTAGAAAATTGCGATAGGTTTCAACTTTATCCTCTGCATCAACGGCGGCCACTGAATCTTCACAATCAAGAATCGTGGTCACTGCAGATTCCATCATCACATCAGCAATATGGGCAGGGTCGTCTTTGCCAATCGCATTTTCGGCATCAATTAATATATCAGCATGCAAGCCATGATTGCGCAATAATACCGAACTCGGGCTGGCGGCATCACCACAATATCCGGCAAATTTCTCCGGCTCTTTTAAGGCGGTTTCCCCATTTTGGGTCATGACGATGAGCGCCCCATCAACAATTTTAAAGCCTGTCGCATCGGCATAATGTGCATTTTGCAAAGGCGCAATTTCATCAAGCAGCTTTTTCGCTTTTTCAATTACCGCCGCCCCGCGCACTGGATTATACGCGCCCTCTGGTGCCAATTCACCAGTTTGGGGAATAATATCAGTGCCATAAAACGCATCATAAAGGCTGCCCCAACGCGCATTGGCCGCATTAAGCGCAAAGCGGGCATTTTTGACTGGCACCACCAATTGCGGCCCCGCAATAGTCGCAATCTCAGGGTCAACATTTTCAGTTTCAATTTGAAAATCAGGCCCTTCTGGCACCAGATAGCCAATATCCAGCAGAAAATCCTTATAGGCCTGCACATCGTGAGGCTGGCCTTTTTGCGCAATATGCCAAGCATCAATCTGGCTTTGCAAATCTTCTCGCTTCGCCAATAAATCACGATTGCGCTGTGCGTGTTTATCTAAAATATTGGCACATGCCTGCCAAAATTGATTTGGTTCAATACCAGTTCCTGGCGCGGCTTCCTCAGCTACAAAATTAACAAGTTGCGTATCGATTTTAAGCCCAGCGATTTCTATGCGTTGTGTCATAAATGTCCCTCTCATTGACGTAAGTGAGTTCAAAGTCTCGGGGGTAGTTTGTTATATCTCTATATAGAGAACATGGAAACTATGCCAAATTAATCTCGGCATTGTATTGGGGAAAAGAAGATTATTTTAAGCTTGCTTGAATGGTCTAAAACAGTGCCACACCCACATCATATGCCAATACTAGATTAGCAACCAATGCGATAATATAAAAATAGCTGCGCGGGCTTGGGTTCTTTTCCGTCGCAATAATATAATAAAGCAGGCTATGGACAATCCGCGCACCCGCATAAACCCAAATAATAATTTCAAGCCGGCCAGCATCCAAACCCAACATCATGGCCATAATAGCCAGCGTGACAAACGGGACGATATTTTCGAGCGAATTTCGAAAAGCGCGGTCACTTCGAAACACAAATGATTCATGCCCTAAATGCGCATCAACAATGCCTGGAATATATTTTCCCTGCCGACGATGAGCAACAGAGGCAATAATAGCTTGGGCCATAATGGTTATGATGACGACCCAAAGGGCAAGTAGTGCGCATGTATAAGTCTCAAACATAGGCTTTCCTTTTCTACAGTTCTGCATATCATAACCTATGAATTTACTGAGGAAAAGATGAATTGAAATAAACACCAATGAGGATTTTGAGATGCAACCCTATACCCTGCCAAATGACATCAAGACTTTAGAAACCATTCGCACCAAACTTGCTGCCTATGATTGGGATATTATGCGCGATTTTGGCCAAAACGATAATGCGTGGGCGGGCGGCATGGACCAAAGCTATTTACGCGAATTTTGTGATTACTGGCTTAATGAATATCAATGGACGGATAGTCTTGATGAGCTTAATCAGTTTCAACATTATATGACCGAAATTGAGGGGCTGGATATTCACTTCATCATGGAACCGGGCTCGGGAAGCAACCCGCCCGCTTTGCTGATGACACATGGGTGGCCGGGGTCGGTTTATGAATTTATGGAGGTTATTCCTCGCCTCGCGCACCCTGAAAAATTTGGTGGTCAAGCAGAAGATGGTGTAACGGTTATTTGTCCGTCATTGCCGGGCTATGGCTGGTCGGGCAAACCCAAACAGCCAATCGGCCCAAAAGAAACCGCCAATTCTTGGAATAAATTAATGGTCGATATTTTGGGCTATGACAGCTATATCGCGCAAGGCGGTGATTGGGGCAGTCTGGTCACGGGTTATTTGGGTGCCGATTTTGGCGCAGATAAAGGCGGTGCGTGCCGTGCCATTCACTTGAATATGTATGGTTTGGCAGTAGCTGAAGAGCCATCCAGCCCCGCCGAATTGGCATGGCTCGATAATTTTAAAATGGTGATGGCAGCGGAAACAGGCTATCTGCATGTGCAGGCGACCAAACCTTTAACGCTGGCTTATGCGATGATGGATAGCCCCGTTGGTGTGGCGGCATGGCTGCTGGAAAAATTTTATGCCTGGAGCGATTTGCGCCCGCGCCAAAATAAACCCGCTCATGGTCAAACCCCGCATTTGGAAAATGTCTATACCAAACACCAATTGCTGACCAATATTATGATTTACCTCACAACCCAGAGTTTTAATTCAGCAAGTTGGTATTATTTAGCCTATTTTACCAGCAAAACAGGCATGCAGCCCGGTGAGTTTGTCGGCATTCCAGCCGCAATGGCTAATTATGCCCAAGAGCTGATATGTTTTCCGCCGCGTTCATTGGTGGAAAAAGGCTATCGCCAGATCACCCAATGGACGGATTATGACAAAATTGGCCATTTCGCCGCTTTTGAAGACCCAGAGACATTTTCTGCCGATATACAGACATTTTTAAAAACGCTTTAGCAAAATTATTTTTGCGCTTTCCCGCGTTTCATAACTTCTTCACGTCGCGCCTCAATATCGGCAGCGGTTACATTAGCGTTTTTCGCCATTGAATAGTCATATTCATATTGGCTCGCTTCGGCTAAATTTTGTCCCAAACCATAATCCATTAAATGCTTATAACCCGCGATGGTTTCTGGCACGCAGGTCACTATATCTGCGGCAAGCGACATGGCTTTATCAAGCAGCTTATCGCCTGGCACGACATGATTGACCAATCCCCAATCTTGCGCTTCTTGCGCGCTGAAAAAATTGCCCGTGAAAGATAGCTCCTTAGCCCGTGACTCACCCACAATGCGCGGGAGTTTTTGGCTTAATCCCCAAGTTGGCACCAACCCAACACGGGCATGCGTATCAGCGAAACGCGCATGGTCGGCGGCAATCAAAATATCGCACGCCAAAGCAATTTCTAACCCACCAGTAATCGCGACCCCATTAATCGCGCCAATAATTGGTTTTGAGAATTTATTCATGGCCGGCACAAGGTCGCCAGCTTTGAGATTATCCTCAACAGTCATATCGGCATTTTCGCCCATTTCTTTCAGGTCAACACCCGCCGAAAAAGCACGCTCGCCAGCCCCTGTCAGCACCACAACATGAACCGACTCATCAGCATCTAAACGGTCCAAGCAGGCCTCCATATTAAGGCGCATTGAAATCGAAAGCGCATTCATCGCCTCTGGTCGATTCATCGTTATCAGTGCAATGCCATTTTGTATGTCACATGTTAAATCTGTTTTATCGCTCATCACGCGCCCCCCCATTGCCTTTAAAAATAGTCAGATTAGCTTAGCGCAAAGCCAGTCTCGGTCAAGCAGACAAAACATTTCAGCCTGTTGGATTGCTTATTTCACAAGCCGTGATAAATTTGTCCAAGCAAAGAAATCAAATAAGCGAGAATAATCATGACCGATGAAACACCCTTACTCTACGATACTGATGGCGCGGTGGCGATTATCACCATGAACCGGCCGGACGCATTGAACGCAATTTCAGCCAAAATGCGAGAAGAATTTGCCGCGACTTTTGCCAAAGTAGAAGCCGATGACGCAATCCGCACCGTCGTCTTGACAGCGAATGGGCGCGCTTTTTCAGCTGGCACGAATTTAATGGAAGATTTTTTAGTAGATCGTGAAAATGTGACAGACCATATTATGCGCGATTATAAACCCCTTATTGACGCGATAGGCGCATCAGACAAGACATATATCGCCGCCCTAAACGGTTTATGTGGCGGCGTCGCGATTGGCTTTGCTCTCAATTGTGATTTAGCCGTCATGGCTGACGACGCCTTTATTTTTATGCCTTTTGCCAATATCTCTTTGGTGCCAGATGGGGGCAGCTCTTGGTTGTTTCTTGAGCGGCTTGGCTATAAGCGCGCCTTTGCAGCGATTTTGGAAGGGGAGCGGCTCGACGCGCAAACCTGTAAAGAAGCTGGCATGGTTAATAAAGTCGTGCCAGCAACTGAGGTTAAGCAAACCGCCATTGACTGGGCGCACAAGCTTGCGCAAATCGCTCCGCTTAGTTTGTTGCACAGCAAACGACTATTGCGTGAGGTGATGGACTTGAATTTTGAACAAACCGTCAAGCGCGAAGCCGAGATTCAGCATATATGTATGTCATCAGAGGATTTTGATGAAGGGGTTGCCGCTTTTTCTGAAAAGCGCAAACCCGTCTTTAAGGGCAAATAAAACAGCTAAAACCCAGCTATGAAATAACTTGGTTGCGGTATTTTTGAGAGAAAATATCGCGGCCAATAATATATTTCATGACTTCTGTACTACCCGCCAAAATACGGTTAATGCGCGCATCCAAGAACATTTGAGAAATTGGATATTCTTTCATATAGCCCGCACCGCCATGCAGCTGCACCCCCAAATCGAGCATTTTCCATTCCACCTCATTGGTCATCAGCTTGGCTTTAGCCGCTTTATTAGCGTCCAACAAACCCTGATTATGCAACTCGATACAATGGTCGACATAGATTTCCGCTGCTTCAATTTCAGTGTCCATTTCCGCCATTTTGAATTGCGTGTTTTGTTGCTCTGACAACATGCCACCAAAGATTTTGCGATCCATGGCATATTGGCGGGTCATTTCAAATGCTTTGCGCGCGGTGACAACACAGCCAACAGACGCAATCAAACGCTCTTCTGCAAGACCTTCCATAAGATAATAAAACCCCTTGCCCGGCTCACCCAGCACATTCTCTTTTGGGATTTTCACATCATTGAAGAACAGTTCCGCAGTGTCCTGAGCCGGCTGTCCCATTTTATCAAGATTGCGCCCGCGCTCAAAACCTTCCATACCGCGCTCGACAAGCAAAAGCACCATAGCGTGCGGATTATTTTCAGGGTCAACTTTCGCCGCGACAATCACCAAATCAGCATTAATACCGTTGGAGATATAGGTTTTTGAGCCATTCAAGACATAATGGTCGCCCTCATCGCGCACATAGCTACGCATGCCCGCCAAATCAGATCCCGCGCCCGGCTCGGTCATCGCAACCGCCAAAATCGTCTCACCACTCACACATTTGGGTAAAAAACGTTGCTTTTGTTCTTCTGTGCCAAGATTGTCAATATAAGGCCCAACCAAACGGCTGTGCAATGTGCAATAGAAGCCAGAGGTGCCAGCGCGAATGCCTTCTTCCATAATAATCTGCTCATAGCGAAAATCTTTATCGCCCATCCCGCCATATTTTTCATCAGGCCAAATCATCAGGAATCCGCGATCGCCAGCTTTTTTAAAACATTCACGATCCACAATGCCTTCTTCGCGATAGCGCGGCATGTGAGGTGCAATTTCAGTTTCTAGAAACTTTCGATAAGCTTCGCGAAACATATTTTGTTCTTCAGTAAATTCAACCATAATGGCCCCCCAAATCAATTTGACCAAACTTGTGATAAACCTTAACTTGAAGCAAAGCATAAAATTTTGCAAATTTGAATTCACATTTTTGAAATTTTAAGGTGGCACTTTTTGTCACAGCTATGATGCGCAAAGACGGGGGAAAATATGTCTAAAACGCCAGACCAGACCGAAAAAATTATTGTTGAGGTTGATGGCCCCATTGGCCATATCACACTCAATGACCCTGAAAATTCGAATGCGCTTGGCCGACAAATGGTGCGTGATTTTGCTAAAGCTGTGACGCAATTGGATTTAGATCCAAATGTACGCGCTGTCATTATTAAAGGCAATGGCAAAAACTTTTGCGCGGGCGCAAATTTGAAAGAGGCCGGAGAGCTTGAAGAAAACACTCGCACATCTGACACTTTATTGGCCGAGTATTTTCCGGGCATTGATGGTATCGGCAAGTCAGATAAAATTTACATTGCGGCTATTCAGGGCGCAGCCTCTGGTATTTCTGGTGCCATTGTCATGAATTGCGATTTAGCAATCATGGCGGAAGGCGCTTATATGCATCAGCCCTTTATGACAATTTCACTGGTGCCAGATGGCGGCACGCATTGGCATTTGCTCCGCAATTTGGGCTATAAAAAATCTCTGAATATGATTTTGAATTGCGAAAAATTAGCGGCTGAAGAATGTGTGGAAGCTGGGCTGATAAATAAAGTCGTGCCGCTTGATGAATTATATGAGCAAGCGCATCAATTAGCGGCCAAAATCGTACAAGGCCCGCCACTTGCCCAAACCGCCAGCAAACGGCTTTTGCGCGCGGCCGCCACACAAAGTTTTGAAGAAAGCTACATGCAAGAAAGCTATGAACAAAATAATTTAGCAACAAGTGCTGATTGTTTTGAGGGCATCACCGCATTTTTTGAAAAACGCCCGCCGCGCTTTACAGGTTCTTAATCAGTATCGGCATCAGGCGCTATAGTGCCGCGCAGAGTCAGCGGCAACATGGCCATCATAAACCCCCCTGTGAGTACTGGCATCACAAATACGCGAAAATAAACCCAATGCGCCTCACTTAAAACACGCCAAGCCAACTCATTGGACAAAGCCGCAAAAAGAAAAAATAAACCCCAGCGACGGCTGAGTAAGAACCATGTTTCCTGCGTCAAATTAAATTGCGTGCCAAAAAAGACCTGCATCATCGCGCGGCCTTGAAACAGCCCGCCGAGCAAAACCGCCGCCAAAACAAAACTAAAAACACTGGGCTGCACTTTGATAAGCAATTCTTCCTGCACCAAAACGGCGGTCAAAGTCATGGCGCCTGAAAGCAGAGTTGAAAAAACAATAAACCGCGCCACACGCTTTTCAACCAGCCAGTAAACCAGCAAGCTCACCAATGTCGCGCCCAAAGTCGCCAGCGCCGCAAAAAATAAACCGCCATTTTTATAGGCAAAAAAGAACACGCAAAGCGGCACGATCTCCCCAAACATGGAAACCAGCCGCATTTGCCTGACTTTATCCATCAGAGTCACGGGCGTACCCGTAGCTTCTGGCGATTTTGAAGCAGATTTCAAAGGAGATGACGACACAATACATACCTCTTAGCTTATCCTAGCTAAGAAGATAGAGCCTTACATTGATACGCCCAACCTTACTGAAAAACCGGGGCGGCTTTTTTTATTCACGCTCAAATGTCATGCCCGCATTGGCGACCAAGCGCGCTATTAGTTTATCACCCATGGCTGGGGCGGAGGTATAGACCCCACCTTTTAAATCGGGGCAATCCTCAATCAAACAAATTGCACTTTCTGCTAACATTTTTGACGTTGACCCATAGCCCGGATCCATATCCCCCGTGACAGCGGCTTTCAGAACTGTGCCATCAGGCATTTCACCTAAAAACAAAACATCATAAGAACCCGCCTCGCGTTTCTCGCGTGAGGGTCCTTCACCCGGCTGTGGCACATTATCGCCCTGCAACGGATTAGCACTGCTGATAAATTCCGCAACCGCTTTGCCTTCTTCACCTGCGCCCGCGACCATCATTTCATCATAAATAAAATCTTCGCCATAAGCATGCCCCATTAACGCGTTTGAGCGATGCACATTTTTGGTATTAATCGCAGCCATAATAAAAGGCGCCACCCACATGCCCAAAAGCTCATCTTCATATGGTTTATTATCTTGCGGCTGGTCAGGTCCTTTAAACCCATTGGCCAAACAAAACGGGTCTATCATACGCATAAATAAATCAGGCTCTTTCTCCAAGCGTGCCATAGAAGCACCTAAAGAGGCGGCCGTGCCGCCTGAAAATTCACCATCCATCACCCGCACGCGGCACCGAACACGCGGCGCGGGACGACCAAACTCAGCTTGCGCTGCGTTTTGCAGAAACAGGACGCCTAAATCAAATGGAATTGAATCAAAGCCACAAGAATGAACAATTCGCGCACCAGTCTCGCGGGCTTTAGCATCAAATTGGTCAATCATGTCATACATCCATAATGGCTCACCACTCAAATCCACATAATCAACACCCGCATTGGCGCAAGCCTCAACCAGCTTTGTGCCATAAAGCTGGTAAGGCCCAACTGTGGTGATGATGCATTTAGCCTGTGCCACCATTGCCTCAACACTCGCCATATCCTGCGTATCAGCGACAACCAGCGCCACCTCATCTGGCACGCCAATTTCGGCACGCACCTGCGCGAGCTTTTCTTCACTTCTGCCCGCCATTGCCCATCGGATTGAGCCGTTCGCGCCATATTGTTTGTTCAAATATTCAGCCACCAAGCGCCCTGTAAAACCGCTTGCGCCAAAAACAATAAGATCAAATTGTGAGTTTTCTGTCATAATAAATTCCCCCTGCGGCATAAGCTAATACCTCTATAAGTCAGATGCAAATGACAAATCAGTTTTTATTGGCTATTATGAAAAAAATAATAAGAAAAAGAAGTCCAATGCGCTTATCACATACATCTGCTTTTGTGCTGCTCTTATTGGGGGCGGATATTTATAAAACACAGGCCGCTAAAACCTATCTGACAAAGCTTGATTTATCTGCGGGTCAGCCCCTCTATGACCAAATGATGGCCTATTGGCCGCATTATGACCAGATTATCAAAAACCGAAAACATGCCGTTTTACAATTAATTGAGATTTTACTGCTAAGCGGCTCATTACCCCATCAAATTTTAATCGCAGCCGCGGGTATGGATGCGATGGGTCTCGAAATCGCGGAAAGATATCCTGGCGCGCATATTTATGAAATTGATGAAGCTTTTATGGACGAAAAAAACAAACTCATATCCCATCCTAGAATGACAATGCTGGCAGCTGATATGACCGAATCCACAAAATGTCTTGAAACACTTCAGAAAGCAGGGTGGCAGAGTGAGCGTCCAAGCTTGGTCATTTATGAAGGGATTAGCTATTATTTACCGCCAGACGCTTTGGGCGGTTTTAACGCCACCATCGCGCCTGATTTTATAATTGTTGATTATCATAAACCTTTTAAACTGGTTGATACCCGCGCCAAAGAACTCGCTATATTTTGCTTTGAGTCGATTTTAGGCCAACAAGCTTGCGCCGACTTAAGTCGTTTTGATGCCAAAGACCTTGAGCGGCTTTTTGGTCTGCCCATTTTTGAGCGCATGAGCATGCAAGCAATGGAAAAAGCGCGTATGAGCCGCAATCATCATTTCTGCACAGAAGCAAATGGCTGGATTGAGGTCAGTCTATTTGGCAAGCCGGGCAAGTAGTTTTGACCGAAACTCAGGGTTTTGACGCAATTCTTTTTTCAACTTCGCTTCGCGAGACATCGCCGCACTGCGGGTTTTAAAACTTTCCGTGTAAAGCAACACCCATTGCCGCCCGCGTGTGGCTTTGGCGCCGATGCCCTGATTATGTTTTGCTAAACGTGCTTCCACATCATGCGTCCAGCCTGTATAGGTGCGCACCGAACCACCTTTAGCCCCATCGCTGCGGCTTCCTAAAACATAAACATAGCACGGCGTCACAAAGCTCACATAACCTCCTAAAACTGTTTATTATTGGACAAAAAACAGTATCATGAGTTGCATATTTTTTAACAGTGCGTAAATTGAGCCAAATGCTTTAATGCTGGTTTACTAAAATTGAAGGATCTTGAATGACCACCGAAAAACAATATATTCGCCATGATTGGAGCAAGGACGAAATCCTCGCGCTTTTTGACATGCCCTTTAACGACCTATTGTTTGAAGCGCAGACCATTCACCGGCATTTCTTCAATCCAAATCAAGTGCAAATGTGCCAATTGCTTTCTATTAAAACGGGGGGCTGCCCTGAAGATTGCGGCTATTGCAGTCAGTCCGCACATGCGCCGACAGGCCTCAAAGCCTCGAAACTAATGGAAGTTGAAAAAGTTCTTGCCGAAGCGAAGCGCGCAAAAGAAGCCGGCGCGACACGCTATTGCATGGGCGCGGCATGGCGCAGCCCAAAAGACCGCGATATGGAAGCGCTGAAGCTGATGATTAAAGGTGTACGCGATTTGGGTATGGAGAGTTGCGCGACTTTGGGCATGCTCACCCCCGAACAAGCCAAAGAGCTCGCAGATGCAGGGCTGGATTATTACAATCATAATATTGATACCTCTGAAGAATTTTATGAAGAAGTCATCACAACGCGCAGTTTCCAAGACCGACTTGATACATTAGAACATGTGCGTAATAGCGGCATGAAAGTCTGCAGTGGCGGAATTATCGGCATGGGCGAGAAAATTTTTGACCGTGCAGAAATGATCCGCACGCTGGCTAATCTGCCAGAACATCCTGACAGCGTGCCAATTAACCAGCTCATCGCCGTGCCTGGCACAGCTCTTGAAAATGCTGAACTGCCACACCCGATTGATTTTGTGAAATGCATTGCTGTTGCGCGTATCACCATGCCGCGCTCATCAGTTCGCTTGTCGGCGGGGCGTGAAGAAATGAGCGACGAAATGCAGGCTCTTTGTTTCTTTGCGGGCGCAAATTCTATTTTTGTCGGAGATGAGCTGCTGACCAAAAGCAATCCTGCCCGCGATAAAGATGGTCAACTCATGGCGCGGTTAGGGCTTGAGGGCCTGCCAGCTTTTGAAGAGCCAGCCAATCATTAAAACTAGCGCGGGGCGCGTTTAGCAAGAATACGCTGTAATGTGCGGCGATGCATATTAAGACGTCGCGCGGTTTCTGAAACATTGCGGTCACATAATTCATAGACACGCTGAATATGCTCCCAGCGCTCGCGGTCTGCCGACATAGGGTTTTCTGGCGGGGGCGCCTTGCTGTCTGGATCTGCTTTCAAGGCAGCATCAATTTCGTCAGCATCGGCAGGCTTGGCAAGATAATCAATCGCGCCTTTTTTCACAGCCTCAACCGCAGATGCAATATTGCCATAACCTGTCAACATTATGACACGACCCTCAGGATTAATTTTCTGCACAGCTTCAATCACAGCCATGCCATTTCCATCTTGCAGGCGCATGTCAATCACCGCGTAATCTGGCTTAATGGCTTGCGCCAGCTCAATGCCAGCTTTAACACTATCCGCGCAATGCACAGTATAGCCACGCCGTGCCATGGCACGCTCTAAGCGATTTAGCCAGGCTTGGTCATCATCAACCAGCAATAATGTTTTTTCTTCTGTCATCTCAATCCTTTGATTATATTTTATAAATTAGGGGCTTCAGATGAAATTTCAAGTAGGTCGCGCGGCCAAACCAGTTTAATAGACGCGCCTGATTGCGGCGCAATAAGATTACTAACCTCTAGGCTTGCGCCCGTGCGCTCTAACATGGTTTTAGCAATGAAAAAGCCCAGCCCCATGCCCGATTGCGCGGTCACACTCCCCCGACTTGCCCGTGTTGTCAGCCAAGGTTCCCCTAGCCTCGACAATAATTCAGGCGCGAAACCTGGTCCATCATCCGTAATTTGGATTGTGAGTGTGTGATGATCTTGTGTCACTCTTATCACCACTTTTTGGCGGGCAAAATCGCCTGCATTTTCAATCAAATTTCCCAACCCATAAATAATTTCAGCTTGGCGATGAACCATTGGCTCTTCATCAATAAAACTAAATTCTTTTTCAATCTCAATCATGGGTTGACCAGCCTCTTCAATGGTTTGGTCAATCAAAGCGGTGATTTTCATTTGAGCAAAAATCTGGTCGCTTTGGTCACTATCAGCTGTTAACGAGGTCAGGATTTCTCGACAGCGCAGCGCTTCATTTTGTAAAGTTTTCAAATCTTCCGCCCATTCGCCATCCGCCATTGGGCTGGTTTGTAACTCTTTTGCAATCAGGCCAATCGTGCCAAGCGGTGTACCCAGCTGATGCGCGGCAGCGGCAGCAAATCCATCCAGTGCTGACAGACGGTGTTCACGCGCCAATACTTGTTGCAACGCATCACTGGCCGCACGCATACGCCGACCCTCATGGCTGACCCGCCAGACATAAGTAGAAATAAACGCTAACCCCAACAAAAGCGACATCCATATGCCAAAAATATAAAGCGGCGGTTGGGCTGGCAGACTGTCATCACCCCATGGCAACGGATAATGATAAACCGCCAAAAAAGTGCTGGAAGCTGCAGCCATGCCTACCAAAATCCAAGTTGTACCAGCAGTTAAGGTGGAAGCTGACACAGTTACTGGCGCCAGAATAAGCAATGCAAAAGGATTGCTCAAACCACCAGTGAGATAAAGTAAGAAAACCAATTGTATCAAATCATAAGCAAGCGCCAGCGCGGTTGCGCGTACACTCAACCGATGCGTGTTTGGAAAGCGAAGGCTTAACCAAATATTCAACACAATTGAGATGGAGATAACCGCAAGTGACTCAATGACTGGAAACTGAAATTTTAAAAACCCCGCTACCATTAAAACAGCGGCTAATTGCCCTGAAATCGCCAGCCATCTGAGCAAAATTTGAACGCGTAACAAAACCCCGCTATCCCGCGTCAATAAAGCAGGTTGATTTTCACCAGCTAAATAATGGCTCGGATTTTTACCCGTTTCCGACATATTTTATTGGGCTTCCTCAAGCACCTGCAATAATTCTGGATTGCGGCGTTGGCGCGCCCAATCCAGTGCCGTACGACCCGTTAGGTCTGTATCCTCCAGATAAGCGCCTTTTTCAATCAGCAGCTTGACCGCTCCAACATGACCCTCGCGCGCTGCGATAATAATGGGCACCTCCTTACGCATACCCGTTTTATCTATATCCGCACCAGCATCTAGCAGAAGCTTCATAATCTCGACATCACCCCGTGCCGCCGCCACAGTCAACGCAGTGCGCTCCTGAGCGCCGCGGTCATCTATGCGGGCTTTGCGATAAATCAGATACCGCACCACATCAACATAACCATTTTCAGCTGCAATAATAATCGGTGGGTTGCCATCGCGGCCGCGGGCATTTGGGTTATCGCCTTCAATATACCCCCGCTCCATCACCCCAAGACTGCCCGTACGCGCGCCTTTTATCATATCGGTCTCAGCCATCAGGCCCTGAGCAGCAGCGGGGCTGATAATAAAACTCATAACCAACACCCAAAAAAAGCCAAATAAGCTGTTAAAGGTGGTTTCTTTTTTCATTTGTTGCATTTTATGGCTCCTACAGACGGCACTTGTTGCGCTTTGTCTGCCATCATTATTTTGACTTTTAATCATCTGGTCATTAGACCCTATCCCATGATATAAACTGCGTCATGATAAAACAAGAAAGCAATGAGTAGTGTCATCCTTTATGCCCGCATTTCGTAATATTTTAATCGCCATCGCCCTTGCAGCAACCCTAATCGTACTGGGTGTGTCAGTAAGCGCCCTGTGGCAGAAAAATATTGGTCATTCAGCTCAAAAAACGACACAAAAACCGCCAATTGAAAATCTTGATTTTAAGCTGGTTGATGAAAACAATCAGGCCGTTGCGCTAACAGATTATGGCAAGCGTTTTAAACTGGTTTATTTCGGTTTCACTTATTGCCCAGATGTTTGTCCTACTCAGCTTTCTGTCATCGCCAATGCACTGGATGAGGCAAAAATCTCTCCACAAAAATTACAGCCACTTTTTATCAGTCTAGATGCTGAGCGCGACAGCCCCGCCCTGATGAAAGAATATACAGCGCATTTTCATCCCAACATAATCGGCCTGACCGGTAGCGCAGAGCAAATCAAGGCCGCGGCAAAGCGCTTCAAGGTTTATTACAATAAAGTCGAGGACGAAAGCTCAAGCGCAGGCTATACAATTGACCATTCATCAATTGTCTTTTTACTCAACGAAGATAATGAATTTCTTCGCGCCTTCACCTTTCGCGATAGCGCAGAAACCATCGCACAGGCACTCACTGATATTATACGCTAAATATCCAAATTATTGACCGATAGCGCATTTTCCTGAATGAACTGACGGCGTGGCTCCACCACATCACCCATCAATTGTTCAAACAGACCATTGCTTTCTGCCACATCTTGAATTTGCACCCGCAATAAAGACCGCGCATTGCTGTCAAGCGTCGTCTGCCATAATTGGTCGGGGTTCATTTCCCCCAAGCCCTTATAACGTTGCAAGCTAAAACCATGTCGCCCAATATCCAGCACAGATGACAATAAAGCGGTTGGCGAGTGAATAATGATTTCCTTATCTTTATTCTGCAAACGGGCAGGGCCCAGATAAACCTGCTGCAAGGCCTCTGTCATATTATCCAGCGCGCGCGCATCTGCAGAAGCAATGAGCGGTGCATCAATTTCAATATGCTCGCGCACCCCGCGCAATTCACGCCAAAGCTTCAGCCCGCCATCACCTGAGGGCTCACCATGCCAACCCTGCTCAATATCATCAAACAGGCTGTCCAAACGTTTCGCAATATAAGGTGCGGTCTGCGCAGCCAAATCTGGCTTTGACATAATATCCGGCGTTAATGCGCCCGCAATCGCGGTTTGCTCAATCACAAAATGCGGATAGCGCGGCGGCAGGGAATTCAACAAGGTTCTAATTTTGCGCGCCTGATTGACCAAATCAATCAAATCCTGCCCGCTTCTTTGTTCGCCATTATGGAGCGTCAAGACTGTCTCTTTCGCGCCCGCATCAATCAAATATTCCTCCAGCGCGCCCTCATCTTTCAAATAGGTCTCAGAGCTTTGCCGCTTCACCTTATAAAGCGGCGGCTGGGCAATATAGAGATGGCCATTTTCGATAATTTGCGGCATTTGGCGATAGAAGAAAGTCAATAAAAGCGTACGAATATGCGCCCCGTCCACATCAGCATCGGTCATGATGATAATTTTGTGATAACGCAATTTCTCAATATTAAAATCATCAGTGCCAATGCCTGTACCCAGCGCAGTAATCAAAGTGCCGATTTCAGCAGATGACAACATCTTATCAAACCGCGCCCGCTCGACATTCAAAATCTTACCGCGCAAGGGCAGCACTGCCTGATTTTTGCGGTTGCGCCCCTGTTTGGCAGACCCGCCCGCAGAGTCACCCTCCACAATGAATAATTCAGCTTGGGTGGCATCACGTTCCTGACAGTCTGCCAATTTGCCTGGCAGGCTAGAAACATCAAGCGCTCCTTTGCGCCGCGTCAATTCACGCGCCTTACGCGCCGCTTCACGCGCCATTGCCGCTTCGGCCACTTTAGCCACAATATTTTTGGCCTCTGCCGGATGTTCTTCAAACCATGTATTGAGCAAATCATTGACAACGCTCTCCACAACTGGTCGCACTTCTGAGGAAACAAGCTTATCTTTTGTTTGGCTTGAAAATTTTGGGTCCGGCACTTTAACCGATAAAACCGCTGTAAGGCCTTCACGACAATCATCACCGCTGAGGGTCACTTTTTCTTTTTTAGCAATCCCGCTCGCATTGGCATAACCATTGACTGTTCGCGTTAAGGCCGCGCGGAAGCCCGCCAAATGCGTGCCGCCATCGCGCTGGGGAATATTATTTGTGAAACATAAAACAGTCTCATGATAGCTATCATTCCACCAAAGCGCGACTTCCACACCAATATCATCTTTTTGGGAACTGACAAAAATTGGGTTTTCAAGCAAATTGGTTTTGCTGCGATCCAGATAATTAACAAAGGCTTCTAGGCCGCCCTCATAAACCATCTCTTTTTCAATAATTTCTGCGCCACGATGATCACTTAAATGAATGCGCACCCCACTATTCAAAAAGGCAAGCTCGCGCAGACGATGCTCGAGCGTTTTATAGCTAAATTCCGTCATCGTGAAAGTTTTGTCTGATGGATGAAATGTAATTTGCGTACCCGTTTGGTCAGACGCCCCTTTTTCGGCCAAATCCGCGACCGCCTCGCCATGTTCAAAGCGCATATGATGCTCTTTGCCATCGCGATAAATGGTCAATTCAAGCCAATCAGATAGGGCATTCACAACCGAAACGCCCACGCCATGCAAGCCGCCTGAAACCTTATAACTATTAGAGTCGAATTTACCACCGGCATGCAATTGGGTCATAATCACTTGCGCCGCCGACACCCCTTCTTCTGGGTGCATTTCAGTCGGGATACCCCGCCCATTATCACCAACGGTTACAGAACCATCAGCATTCAGGCGCACTGTCACTGTGTCGCAATGACCCGCCAAGGCTTCGTCAATCGCATTGTCGACCACCTCATAAACCATATGATGCAGACCCGTGCCATCATCCGTGTCACCAATATACATGCCAGGGCGTTTGCGCACAGCTTCCAGCCCCTTTAAAACCTTAATTGAGGAGGCGCCATAATCTTCATTTTCAGTTACATTCTCATTGGCATTTTCGTCTGGTTGATTGTCGTTTTCTTCACTCATGAGATGTCCTCTCCTGCTTGCAGCACATGGGGCTGCCCCTCTTGAATTTGTAAATGTGTAGCCCCGCATATCTGCGTAAAGGGCTGGAATATGTCGGCATCTGTTCCCGTCAGCCAAGCTTGGGTGCCAAGCTCGGCAATGACTTCAAACAAAGCCTGGCGACGGCGGGCATCTAAATGCGCGGTTACTTCATCTAATAATAAAACTGGCACTGCGCCTGTTTGTGCGGCGATGACCCGCGCTTGGGCCAAAATCAACCCGACCAATAAAGCCTTTTGCTCACCTGTCGAACATTTGTCCGCCGCCATATCCTTACCCATATGACGGGTGATTAAATCCGTGCGGTGCGGCCCCTCAAGGGTGCGTGTGGCAGCGGCATCAAGCCCTCTTTGGCGGGCTAATAATTGACGGTAATCATCTTCAACCTCACCTGCAGGGCGCTGGCGCAAATCAGCCTCTAAGCGACCATCAAGCGCGATTTGCGCTTGCGGGAAAACCGCATGCTGGCCGTCGGCTAATGACTGGCTCAACACATCGAGCGCTTCAAGCCGTGCAGCGGCAATCGCCACCCCCTGTTCAGCCATATTTGTTTCAATACCATCAAGCCAAACAGCTGACGGATTTGGGTCTTGCAGCAAACGATTACGCTCACGCATGGCTTTCTCAAACGCTAAAAGCGCCTTATTGTGATAAGGCAAAAGGCCGGTGGTGAAGCGGTCAAGAAACTTCCGCCGCCCTGAGGCGCCATCAACAAACAGACGGTCCATAGACGGGGTCAACCATAATTGCGGACAATATCGCAGCAGGCTTTCAAAACCTTTGGCGGGTTCGCCATCAAGCCGCAAACGGCGCGTTGATTTGCCCGCATCCATCCCGACGCCAATGCGCATCTCCCCATCTTGCGTCATCAACCTGCCCGAAATCGCCCAGCCGCCAGCGCCGTCAAATCGTGCTAATTCAGACAGGCTCGCACTGCGCAAGCCACGTGACGGGCCAAATTGGGAAACCGCTTCTAAAATATTGGTTTTACCAATGCCATTATCCCCTGTCAGCACCACGCCACCTTTGGCGCAGCTGAGCCGCACTTGGCTATAAGAGCGAAAATCAGTCAGGGTAAGCTCGCAAATATGAGGCGCAAATGGCGGATGAACCGCCTCCGCCCCAATTTGCGATTGAGACGCGGTATCTATTTGCGGAGCGAGAGATGAAACCATATGTTTACACGCGCATTGGCATCAAAACATATAACGCTTCAGAATCTTTTTCATCGCGAATAATTGTCGGCGAGCCGCTATCTGCGAGTTCAAAAGTCGCATTATCGCCATCTAGCTGGCTGGTAATATCGAGCAGATAACGTGCATTAAAGCCAATTTCCATCGCATCCGAACCATAACCAACGCTTAACTCATCAACCGCTGAACCACTATCGGGGTTTGAGACTGTGAAAGTCAGCTTATCTGTTTCAAGGCTAAGCTTCACGGCCCGCGATTTTTCATTCGAAACAGCTGACACGCGGTCCACGCTTTGGCCAAAAGCCTTGCCGTCAACGGTGAGTATCTTGTCATTATTTGTTGGAATGACCCGATTATAGTCTGGGAATTTGCCATCAATCAATTTTGAGGTCAGGACAATGTCAGAAAACGCAAAATTGATTTTTGTATCAGAAACCTGAATGGACACCTCGCCCTCAGCCTCTTCGAGAAGCTTTTGCACCTCATTGACTGTTTTGCGCGGGACAATAATGGCTGGCATGCCATCTGCGCCAACAGGCTGGTCAGCCTGCACCCGCGCCAGACGATGACCATCGGTTGCCACCGCGCGCAATAGCGCCTTGTCACCTTCTTCAAGCGTATGCAAATAAATCCCATTGAGATAATAACGAGTTTCTTCAACGGATATCGCAAACCGTGTTTTATCAATCAGCCGCTTCAGGGTTTCAGCTGGCAAAGCAAAAGCAAATGGCATTTCACCCATCGCCAACTCTGGGAAGTCCTCACGTGGCAAGCTTTGTAACGCAAATGACGATTTGCCTGCTTTTAAATGCAGCTTATTGCCAGTTTCATCAAGCGACAGCTCAACCTGCGCCCCTTCCGGCAATTTGCGAACAATGTCATACATCATATGCGCTGGCGCTGTAATCGCACCTGGCGCACTTACTTCAGCCTCTACCTTTTCGCGAATTTCAATTTCCAAATCTGTGGCCGTCAACACTAAGGCCCCATTTTCTGAAGTGAGCATCACATTCGATAAAATCGGGATTGTATTGCGGCGTTCAACAACGCTTTGAACATGGTTAAGAGCTTTTAAAAGGGCGCTGCGTTCGATGGTTACTTTCATTTTCTTCTACTTTCCAATCTTACTTGCCATTTAGTCGGGCATCAGAAACGAATCTCTATTTAAAAATATAACATTAAAGCAAGAAAAAAGCACACTTTTGCAAGCATTTTTGAGGTAAAAAGAGCGATTTCTAAGGCCTATAAAAACAAGCCAGAACAGACCATAAAAAAAGCCGCCACACCCCATTAACACAATGAAATATAACGGCTTTTAGAAATATCTTCCAGCGAGAGGCGCGTTAGCCACCCAAACTGCGTAAGAGCAAATCCACATCTTCATCAATAGACGGGTCATTTTCGCGCAATTCTTCGACTTTTTTCACGGCATGCATCACAGTTGTATGGTCTCTGCCACCAAAACGGCGGCCAATTTCAGGCAGTGAACGCGTGGTCAATTGCTTGGAAATATACATCGCAATCTGACGCGGGCGGGCAATGGTCCGCGAGCGGCGCGCCGACAACATATCACCCATGCGCAAATTATAATATTCAGCCACTTTGCGTTGAATCTCATCAATTGTAATCCGACGGTCAGATGCCCGTAATAAATCGCGCAACACATCTTTAGTCATATCCAGTGTGATGGTTTTGCCATTTAAAGAAGCAGAGGCAACAACGCGGTTCAGCGCGCCTTCAAGTATCCGAATATTAGAAGAAACACGCTGGGCAAGGAATTCCAAAACCTCAGTTGGTATCACAATATCTTTTTTATTCCGCAATTGAGCTTCTGCTTTGGACTGTAAAATACCTAAGCGCAATTCATAATCTGTCGGGTGAATATCAGCCACCAGACCCCAGCCCAAACGCGAGCGAATGCGGTCTTCAATACCCTCAAGATCAGAAGGTGAGCGGTCTGCCGAAATAATAACCTGATGGTTTTTATCAATCAACGCATTGAAAGTATGGAAAAATTCCTCTTGAGTGGACTCTTTACCTGCAATGAATTGAATATCATCAACCATTAAGACATCAACTTCACGGAATTGCTGTTTGAACGCCATTGTGTCTCGAAATCTCAAAGCACGCACAAATTGATACATAAATTTCTCAGCAGAAATATATAAAACGCGACGATCTCGGTTACGGCGGCGGATTTCCCAAGCAATTGCATGCATTAAATGGGTTTTGCCCAAGCCAACCCCGCCATATAAAAACAGAGGATTGAAATCAGCGCCATCAGACTCTGAAATCCGGCGGGCCGCCGCATGGGCCAACTCATTGGATTTTCCAACAATAAAATTATCAAATGTGTAGCGCGCATCGAGCTGACCACCAATATCATCAGGTGCCGCCTTCGTTGCATCTTGTGTGGCACGATTGGTTTGGCTATTGCCAATATGTTTGGCATCCCCGCGCAAACGCAATGGGGTAACTTCCTGCACCCGCGCTTCTGGCGCTGAAGGCTGCTGCATCTCACCTACAATAATCATTACAGAAGAAATGTCAGGGTTTTCATTGCGCCAGTAATTCTCAATACGCGTCAGATAATGTTGCTCAATCCAGGAACATACAAATCGTGTCGGCACTTCCAGCACCACTTTACGACCCTGACTCTCACCAACTTTTAAATTTCGGAACCAGCTATTAAATGTTGCCTCACCTAATTCCCCGCGCAAACGTGACCGCACATGATGCCACTGCTGTTCAAGTGTTTTCTCCTGCGCGGCAGATAAATTTTTATCTGCCTCTGCCACCTTATCGGCTTTATCCATTTTTGCTATGTCGTCATGTAACGTGCCGTTATTTTTTGTCATGTCCAACATGTCTCCCAATTTACTTTTTACCCTCTGCCATGCCCGCTTATTTATTGCGAGACAATGACCTCCATTTTTATTTGTTCAGACCTTAACCTTGCTGCCATGGTAAGCCCTCAGCCTTCCAACCATTCACACAGCCACGCTGCCGATCCTGATTGGCATCCCCCTCGAAACCGCCAGCCACATTATAAGCATGTGCATAGCCAGATTTTGTGGCCAAAATTGCCGCCGATTGCGAGCGTGCGCCAGAACGACACAAAAAGAAAATGGCGGCTTGCTTATCAGGCGCGGCGGCTTCAAGCTGGGCTAGAAATCCTTCATTGAACGACATTGCGGGGAATTCTTGCCATTCAATCGTGAGCAAATGACAGCCGGCGTCGTGTAAATTGGGCACGCCAACAAAAACCCACTCAGCTTGGGTGCGCACATCAACTAAAATCGCATTGTCGGATTGAGTTAATGCCTGCCAGGTTTCTTTCGGGGTCACATCGCCTGCATAGGCTTGATTGGTGCCTTCTATGATAGCAGGTAAGTTTGGCTCAGCTGCCGCATCTTCCTGTGTCTGAAGGTTTTCAATCTGTGTCATAACGATGTCACCCGTCTTATTTAGACTGTTTCAATTTTAACCAATTGATCTAAGACGATACCGAAGAAGAGGATGCCTTAGATGCTCCCAGCGAAGCCGCTCCCATAGTCGGAACAAAACCACTCTGGATTTTTGCCAAACACTGGACGTGATTGGCAGCTCTTCAAGCGAAGAACATAATGATGCAAGAAAAAGTCGAAATGCTTTTAATTAGAAACACTTAAGCGACTGATAAAATTTTGAGAAATTACAAAAAGAAATTTTGGGAATAAAACCAAATTTTAACAATGATGCAACCCTTTGATTTATATCAGTATTTTAAGCCTCCTGTTAAAAAGTGATTCGTTTCAGACGTTTTTTTTACAACACGATAATAAACACATTAGCGACTGCGAAGGATTGACGCAATGGGGTTGAAACAAGAACTTACATTTTTTTTCATTTTTTTTACGATTCTTTTAAAGTTTTTTATCAGAATCCCAAAAAACAAAAACCGCACTTGCAGATGCAATGCGGTTTTAAAGTTTTGGAAATAAATTCCGTTTAATTTTTAGCCAAGTTGGCTGACCCGTTTTGACAAGCGAGATACTTTACGGGCTGCTGTGCGTTTGTGCAAAATTCCTTTTTGCGCCGAGCGCACAATTTTAGGTTCGGCCTGACGCAAAGCTTGTGTCGCAAGTTCTTTATCACCAGCTGAAATTGCTTCTTCAACTTTACGAATATGCGTCCGCATATTGGTTCGGCGTGATTTGTTAATTGCCGTCTTGCGCTCAATCTTACGCACCATTTTCTTGGCTGACTTCGTATTTGCCATTTTTCGTTCCTCTCATCAAGCAGAAGCGAGTTATACTCGGCAACTTCTTAATGTTCACATCCATTCTTTAAGAATGATTAAAAAATAAGCCGCAAAAAAGCGGGATGGCGCGGTTATAGGCGGTTGAGACGCTTTCGTCAATAGCATAAAACAGAAAGAAATTTAGGATTTTGGGCGTAGTTTAAAAAATACCACACCGCCCTCGACACGAATAACCAGCAATTCTTGCGCCCGCCCAAAAGTTACCTCATTAGCGCGCTGCCAATCCTGGGCAAATTCCTGCCAACCCAAATTGGGCAAAGCCGTGCGATAAAAACCAAATATATCCTCAATAGATTGGGTAGAAAGCGCCTCAACGGCCACAATCCGCCCCTCTGCCTTATCAAAAATCAAAGCGCTTTCAGGGTTTTCTTGCATATTGGGCGCGAGCGGAATTTCAGGGAGTGCCGACAAAAACGCTGCATGCGCAGGGTTTGCCAAAAGGCAAAGCCATAAGCCAGAGAAAAAAACCATAGCTTTTATGCCTTGCTTCACATGGCGGGGAGATGATGGTTTTTTGTGTCGTATTTTGTTCATTATTTCCAGTGGTCTCGATTTTCTCGTTTTTTGTATGGCAATTGTCACGCTCTTCATCTTTGACATTTTGGACAATAAAAACTCGAGCGCCCTGCTTGCACAATGCGTTTTATTATAGCATTGCAATTTGGTGTTGAACAAGTCTCACCTTCGCGGCCATAAACATCAAATTGATGTTGAAAATAACCAGCCGAACCTTGCGCGCCTGCAAAATCGCGCAGACTCGACCCCCCCGCCGCGATGGCCGCCTCCAAAACAATACGGATGTTCGGCACTAATTGCTCAATTTTTTGGCGACTAATATTTTTTGCCTTTCGGCGCGGCGAAATCCCTGACCGATAAAGCGCTTCACAGACATAAATATTGCCCAAACCTGCGACAATACGCTGGTCGAGCAAAGCATTCTTAATCGGTGTGGCACGGGTGGCCAAAGCCGCATACAGGCTGGCGGCATCAAACGCATTCCCCAATGGCTCCAGCCCCATTTGCGCAAAATGCGGGCTGTCCCATAATTTCTCAGCCGCAATTAAATCCATATATCCAAACCGGCGCGGGTCTGTATATATTAAGCGCACCCCATTGCCAAACCCAGCCTCTAAATGATCATGCTTGCCAATTTGGGTGTCGGGCTGGTGATAAAACGCACCTGGTGTGTTGGTCTGTTGGGATTGCGTATCAGGCAATACCGTGTAGCGCCCACTCATGCCTAGATGTGTCATCCAAACAAGGTCATTATCCAAATATTTCAAAATATATTTAGCGCGACGGCCAATATGCGTGATACGCGCGCCCTGTACCCGCCCCGCAAAATCAACCGGAAACGGGAAACGCAAATTCGGGCGCCTAAGCGCAAATGTCTCGATTTTTTGGTCTATCAGAAAAGGCGATAGACCGCGACAAACTGTTTCGACTTCGGGTAATTCGGGCATAATTTATTATATGTGATTTTCTTCATGTTACCTAGAGAGTGCATCCCAATTATCCATAAAATGCACCCAAAAAAGGGGGAAAAAACGAGCAAAATGTCTCGCGCAATCAACTAGCCTAATGCGTGGCTTTCGGTTATGGTGCATAACAGAAAATAAGCTTGAAGAGTGAAATGAAAAAACAGCAACAAACAACGAGTTTTGGTTATCGTGATGTGCCTGTCCAAGACAAGCAGGGATTGGTGCGCGATGTGTTTGATAAAGTCGCCGATAAATATGACATCATGAATGATGTCATGTCTGGCGGGCTACACCGGCTATGGAAGGCACATATGGTCGCGGCTTTAAGTTTGCCCCGCCATGAAAAACCCTATCAATTGCTTGATGTAGCAGGCGGCACGGGCGACATTGCTTTTCGCGCGCGGGGGCAAGCAGGGGCTGGTTTTCAGGCACATTGTCTGGATATTAACGAAGAAATGCTTCGGGTTGGGCAGGCAAAAGCCGTTCAAAAAGGGTTGGATGATAGCGTTAATTTTATTACTGGCAATGCTGAAGAATTACCTTTTACCGACGACTATTTTGATGCTTACACCATTGCTTTTGGCATACGTAATGTCACCTATCGCGACAAGGCACTAGCCGAGGCATATCGGGTGTTGAAACCTGGCGGGCGGTTTTTATGTTTAGAGTTCAGTCATGTCACCATGCCCGCGTTGGATAAGCTTTATGATAGCTGGTCGTTCCATGTCATTCCAAAGCTTGGCAAATTGATTGCGGGCGATGGCGACCCATATAGCTATTTGGTCGAGAGCATACGCAAATTTCCCAAACCAGATGCCTTTGCCACCGAGCTGCAAGCCGCCGGCTTTGCCCGTGTGCGCTATGAGCGCCTCAGCGCGGGCATTGCCGCTTTGCACAGCGGTTGGAAAATATAGAGTAGGCGAGACAGTCTGATGCTTCGATATATTAAATTGCTTCGTTTCGCCAGATTGCTGCTCGCACAAAACAGCCTTTTGCCGCCTGATTTCCATCAAAAAGCCCCGTTTTGGATACGGTTCGGGCGCAGTGTGCTGACCTTTGGCGCGCCAAATTTTGACCACCAAGAAAAAAGCCAGCGCGGGCAGGCGCTATCGCAAAGATTACAAACTTTGGGCCCGACCTATATCAAGCTGGGCCAGTCGCTGGCCACGCGGCCTGATATTATTGGGCTGGAATTGGCGCAGGATTTACACTATTTGCAAGATCAATTACCGCCCTTTCCAAACGCGCAAGTCGAAGCGCTGCTGGCTGACCAGCTTGATGTCCCTAAAGAAGCGCTGTTTGATGATTTTGAGGCGCCCATTGCGGCGGCATCCATTGCGCAAGTGCATCAGGCAAAGCTGAAAGACGGGCGCCGGGTCGCGGTTAAATTATTGCGGCCAGGCATTGAAAAAGAATTAGCCGAAGAATTGCGCAGTTTTTTCTTTTTGGCGCGGCTTGTAGAGCGTTTTGTGCCATCAGCGCGGCGCATCAGACCTGTCGCCTCAGTGCAAACATTAGCTGATAGTGTGCAGCTTGAGCTTGATTTACGCCTTGAGGCCGCCGCGCTCTCTGAAATGGGTGAGAATGTCGCTGGCGACCCTGATTTTACCGTGCCAGAGGTTATATGGGAAGGCACGGGGCGGCGCATGCTCACCATGCAATGGATGGATGGGACGAAACTGTCCGACATTGAGGGATTGAAAAAAGCCGGGCATAATTTGCCTGCTTTAGCCCGCAAATTATTGCAAAGCTTCCTGACCCATGCCTTGCGTGATGGGTTTTTTCATGGCGATATGCATCAGGGCAATTTATTGGTCGATAGCCAAAGCAATCTTATCGGCATTGATTTGGGTATTATGGGGCGGCTTGACCCGGACAGCCGGCGTTTCCTTGCGGAAATTTTATATGGGTTTATCACCCGCGATTATCAAAAAATTGCTGATGTGCATTTTGAAGCTGGCTATGTGCAAAGCACTAAAAATAAAGATGCATTTGCGCAAGCTTTACGCTCGATTGGCGAGCCCATTAGCGGGCAAAACGCTGACACCATTTCAATGGCGCGCTTACTGACCCAGCTTTTTGAGGTCACAGAACAGTTTGACATGGAAACCCAGCCGCAATTACTGCTATTGCAAAAAACAATGGTCGTGGTGGAAGGCGTGGCGCGCAGTCTGGATCCAAAACTCAATATTTGGAGCATTGCCGAGCCTGTCGTGCGCGGCTGGCTGAATGATGAGTTAGGGCCGCAAGCGATAGTCAAAGACGCAGTCGGCGGCATCCAAAAAGCCAGCCGGCAATTGGCAAAACTCCCCGATACATTAGCGCTTGCTGAGCGCAATCAAAAAGCGCTGGCAGGTATTTTGACAGAAAATGGCCTCAAGCTGCACCCTGATATGCTGGCCAATCAGAAAAGCGCCAAGCCAATTTGGCTGGCTATCGCTGCCACCGCAGGCTTAGCGCTAGCCGCGATTTTGCTCTAAATATTCCCCCCTGCTTAAAGCGCCAACATTATTTACTACAAAAAATAAGTGTAGATTATCCAGACATACATGCTATATCAGCATATGAATTTTATTGAGGTTTCAACATGCACGGCTTACTTGCCCAAAAGCGTGTTTTATTGATTATTGGCGGCGGTATCGCGGCCTATAAAACACCCGAACTTATCCGCCAGCTCAAAACGGCTGGGGCGGATGTGCGCTGTGTTCTAACATCTGGTGGGGCGCAATTTGTCACGCCGCTCACATTGGGCAGCGTTTCGGGCGAAAAAGTCTATGAAAGCCTGTTTGACCTGACCGACGAAGCTGAGATGGGGCATATTCGGCTTTCGCGTGAAGCAGATATTGTGCTGGTCGCACCAGCCACTGCCGACCTGATTGGTAAAATGGCGCAAGGGCTGGCAAATGATTTGGCGAGCACAGCTTTGCTTGCAACTGACAAGCCCGTCATGATAGCGCCTGCCATGAATGTTCAAATGTGGACGCATCCTGCCACAAAACGCAATATGCAGACATTGCGCCAAGATGGCATTGCCGTGATTGGGCCAGAAACAGGTGATATGGCTTGTGGGGAAACAGGGCCTGGTCGCATGAGCGAGCCAGCAGATATTGTCGCCGCGATTATTGCCCAATTAGGGCCGCAAAAGCTATCTGGCAAAACGGCTTTAGTTACCGCTGGACCGACACATGAACCAATTGACCCTGTGCGCTATATTGCCAATCGCTCATCAGGCAAACAAGGTTATGCCATTGCCGAGGCACTGGCCACTTTAGGGGCAAAAACTGTGCTGATTTCAGGACCAACAAATCTTGACCCGCCTGCACGGGTGACTTTTAAGCAAGTTGAAACAGCGCGGGATATGCTCGCCGCCTGTGAAGAATATTTACCAAGCGATATCGCCGTGATGACCGCCGCCGTGGCCGATTGGCGTAGCACCAATACCACCCAATCCAAAATCAAAAAACAGGCAGGCGACACGCCGCCAGCGCTAGAGCTGACAGAAAATCCAGATATTCTGGCGCATTTAGCAAAGCATAATCAACGCCCGCATTTGCTCGTCGGTTTTGCCGCCGAGACCGATAAGATTATCGAACACGCTCAAGCCAAGCTGGCCCGCAAAGGCTGTGATTGGATTGTGGCCAATGATGTTTCACCAGAAACTGGTGTCATGGGCGGTGGCGAGAACACCGTGCATCTGATTGATGCGCAGGGTCATGAAGCTTGGGATAAAATGAGCAAGAAACAAGTGGCCCGCCAACTTGCGGATAAAATTGCCGCTTATTTTGACCGCCAAGACGCCGCCGAATAATTGCAAAAGTGAGGGCAACCATATGACACGCAAAATACAAGAAGTTGAAATCCCGATTATGCAGCTTGCTCATGCAAAGGGTCTCAAACTGCCATTTTATGCCAGCGCCGAGGCCGCTGGCATGGACTTGTTGGCCGCCATTGAAGACGGCGCGCCCTTAGAATTAGCAGCGGGTGAAAAGCTGATGGTACCAACTGGCCTAGCAATTGCTTTGCCATTTGGTTATGAAGCCCAAATTCGTCCCCGCTCTGGTTTGGCTGCCAAACATGGCATCACTGTTTTGAACAGTCCGGGCACAGTAGATAGTGATTATCGTGGCGAAGTGAAAGTCATATTAATCAATCATGGCAAAGAAAGTTTCATCATTGAACGCGGCGAACGCATTGCACAAATGGTGATTGCACCTGTCACACAAGGCGTTTGGCAAGAGGTTGAGGAATTGCCCGAAACCGAACGCGGCGCAGGAGGCTTTGGGTCAACAGGCACCGCAAGTTAATATTTATGCTGCATTTATCTCGTAAACAAATTCTGGCTTTGGAATCGGTGCTCGATGTCGCGCTCCATGCCCGCCCTGACCCTGTGCAGGCCCGCGATATTACGGACCGTCAAAATGTGCCACAGCGCTATCTCGAGCAGATTATGCAGGCATTGGTAAGGGCCGATATTTTGCGCGGTGTGCGCGGCCCAAAAGGCGGCTATCGGCTCGCGCGCGAAAGACGGCGTATCATGGTTGGTGACATTATTCGGGTCATCGCAAAACTTGAAAATAATGAGGAAGAGAGCGGCCAGATAAACGGCTCATTTGGCGCGGGGTTAACTCAAGGGCTGACCGATCATCTTCAGGCTGAGTTAATGGAAAAACTCGACAAAACGTCTATTGCGGAACTTTGTGAGACTGTTCATAGTGAACAAAAAGCCATAACCAGTAATCCGGATTTTAATATTTAATATCATATCCAGCGTTTTCGAGGAGGAGCAATGGCAGGGCGAGGCAAAATTTACAATAACATTACTGAAACCATTGGCGATACACCCTTGGTGCGCTTGCAGCGCTTACCTAAAGAAGCGGGGGTGAAAGCTGATATTTTACTCAAGCTTGAATTTTTTAACCCCATGTCCAGCGTTAAAGACCGGATAGGGGTGGCGATGATTGAGGCGCTTGAAAATCAGGGCCTGCTCAATGAAAAATCTGTCATTGTTGAGCCAACATCTGGTAATACGGGCATTGCGCTGGCTTTTGCTTGCGCGGCCAAAGGCTATAAGTTGATTTTATGCATGCCCGAAAGCATGTCGATAGAACGCCGCAAAATGTTACTCATACTCGGCGCGCATCTGGAATTAACGCCTGCTGAACAAGGCATGAAGGGCGCGATTACCAAAGCCGAAGATTTGCTAAATGAATTGGACAATGCGGTGATGCCGCAGCAATTTAATAACCCCGCCAATCCTCAAATTCATCGTGAAACCACGGCTGAAGAAATATGGACCGATACAGACGGCAAGGTTGATGTGGTGATTTCTGGTGTCGGCACAGCAGGCACATTTACTGGTATTGGTAGCGTTTTAAAAGCGCGCAAAGAAAGCCTTAAAATGGTTGCAGTTGAGCCAGAGGACAGCCCTGTTTTATCGGGCGGCCAACCTGGCCCGCATAAAATTCAAGGTATCGGGGCGGGCTTTGTGCCAGGTAATCTTGAAGAAAGCCTGATTGATGAAGTGTTAACCATCGGCAATGAAACCGCTTTTTCCACTGCGCGCAAAGCCGCCCAGCAAGAAGGTATTGCGGGCGGCATTTCTTCTGGCGCGGCCATTGCGGCGGCCTTAGAAATTGGCGCCCGACCAGATATGGCGGGCAAAACAATTGTCGCCATTATTCCAAGTTTTGCCGAACGCTATCTTTCCACTGCGTTATTTGAAGGGCTGTAAGAATCATGCCCTTAACATCGGCACAGCTTGACCGCTATGCCCGACATCTGGTGCTCAAAGAAATAGGCGGCGCGGGGCAACAAAAACTCATGCAAGCCAAAGTGCTGGTGATTGGGGCGGGTGGTCTTGGCGCGCCCTTGCTCGCCTATTTGGCTGGCGCCGGTGTTGGCACATTAGGCATTATTGATGATGACACAGTCAGCCTGTCAAATCTGCAAAGGCAAATCTTGTTCCGCACCGACCAAATCGAAGTGGCGAAAACCGAAGCAGCAGAAAAATATTTATCGGCGCTCAACCCTGACTGCTCAATCCAAAGCTATCCGCAACGCTTAACCGCGCAAAACGCGCTTGAGTTGATTTCACAATATGATGTGATTGCCGATGGCAGCGATAATTTTGCCACGCGGCTATTGGTCAATGATGCCTGCTATTTTGCAAAGAAACCTCTAATTTCTGCGGCTGTTGGGCGTTTTGAAGGGCAGTTAAGCTGCTTTAAAGCCTTTGAAACAGACCCGCAAGGCAACCCCAACCCCTGCTATCGTAGTCTGGTACCTGAAAACCCCAATAGTGCTGATGACAATCTGGACAGTTGCGCGGAATTGGGTGTGGTCGGCGCGCTGACAGGGATTATGGGCAGCTTGCAAGCGCTTGAGGTCATAAAAGAAATCACCGGCGCTGGCGAAAATCTGGTCAGCAAATTATTGATTTATGATGGCCTCACCCATAAAAGCCGGATTGTGTCGCTAGCATGGGACCCCGAAAACCCCCTCAATGGCACAAAACCAACACTGAAAGATTTATCGCATCATCAAGATTAGGTCAGCGCAAAGCTCGGCAGGACGCGGTCTGGTGGGCGGTGACCATCGGCAAAAGTGCGAATATTAATCAACACTTTCTCGCCCATTTGGGCGCGGCCTTCAACTGTTGCCGAGCTCATATGCGGCAGCAAAATAACATTCTCAAATTGCAGCAAACGCGGATTAACAGCTGGCTCTCGCTCAAACACATCAAGCCCCGCTCCCGCCAAATGCCCAGATGCCAGTGCATCAGCCAGAGCCGCTTCGTCCACGACTTTGCCACGACTGGTATTGATTAAATAAGCCCCCGCCTTCATCCCGGCCAATCTTTCAGCATTGATTAAATGCGTGGTTTCAGGCGTGTGCGGGCAATTGAGCGAGACAATATCAACCTCCGCTAAAAGCGCGTCAAGCGTATCGCAATAATGCGCTTTTGTTTCGGCCTCAATATCTTGATGCAGGCGGTTACGATTGTGATAATGCACTTCCAAACCAAAGGCTTGCGCCCGCGCCGCCACGGCTTGACCAATCCGGCCCATACCAATAATACCAAGCTTTTTGCCTGCCAGCCTGTGTCCCAACATCCAATTCGGCGACCAGCCAGAAAAACTGCCCGGAACACGCATCACGCGGTCACCCTCAACCATACGACGCGGCAAGGCTAAGATTAATGCCATTACCATATCGGCTGTGTCTTGGGTTAAAACACTAGGCGTATTGGTGACCGCAATACCTTTTTCATGCGCGGCATCAACATCAATATTATCAACCCCATTACCAAAATTAGCGATGAGTTTTAAATTTTCACCCGCCGCCGCAATCATCTCGGCATCAATTTTATCAGTCACTGTCGGCACTAAAACATCGGCCTGCTGCATGACTTCAATAATGTGCTGGCGTGAAAACGGATGGTCATCATAATTAAAATTGACCTGAAACAATTCAGCCATACGCGCTTCAATGGGCTGAGGTAATTTTCGCAATACCGCAACCTTTAAAGACCGACTATCTGTTTTTGACTCTGGCGACATATAATTTCCTTTGTCTGATGTTTTATACATAGCAAAAAATAGCAAAATGAAAAGCATACAAAATTATTGCTGCACGCTTATTTGATATTGAAAAAGTCATTGACCGAAAACGAACCTTGCTTATCAATATGAATTATGGAACGCGTAACCACTTGGCGGCTGGTAAGTATTGTTGGGCTTTTAGGCCTCATGCTGGCGCTTTTCCCTTTGTCTTATATAAGTTTTGCTAATAATGACACGCGCATTATTGGGGAGAGCGGGCGTCCACTGCCGCGCTTTGTCAGTCTTAAATCAAATGAGGTAAATATTCGGCGCGGGCCAGGTAAAGAATATCCCATTTTATGGCAATTCCAGCGTCGGGGCCTGCCAGTTGAGATTATTGCAGAATATGAACAATGGCGCCAAATTCGAGATTTCGAGGGCGCTGAAGGCTGGGTGCATGCACCGCTATTAAGTGGCCGGCGCAGTGTTGTCCTAAAACAAACAGCCGAAGCCCACCCTTTGCGCACCGCCCCGGCATCGGATGCCCGGATGATTGCCCTGCTTCAACCCGGCCTTGTTGCCAGTTTAGAAGATTGCGAGGAGGGCTGGTGTGAAATTGATGTTGGCCCCTATGATGGCTGGGTGCCACGCGATTTGCTCTGGGGGCTATATGATTTTGAGTATCAGGATGATTAATCCCTGATACTCAAACTCACCTTTTTATCTTATGAAAAGTCAGCGCGTAATGAAGCAATGCTTTCAGCAGATAAAACTGTCATATGGCCATAATTCTCATGCTCGATACCAATAATGACTTTGACATCATCTTGTCTAAAAGCAGCAATGCCTTGTTCAGAAACCGGAAAATGCAAAAAATGAACCGATGAGGTTTTGCCATCGCTTGCGGTGCGCTCGGTTTCTTGCTCAGGCACGGCGAAAAATTTCTCGCCATTGACCTCAACATAAACCTTCATTTCAACATCGGTTAAAGTGCGCAAAATATCACCGCGACGCTTTTCGTCTTCAATTTCAAACATCAAAGTCGCAGTCAGCTCCTGCCCTTGCGGAATCATTGGATTATAGGCAGTCAGCTCATCTTCAAGCTGCTCATCACCGCCATTTTCAATGAAGAGCATTTCCTGAATTTGTGCGAGCATTGTATCGAAGTTTTCAAAATATAACGTTGCAAACGGCCCGACATCAATACGGCGTGGGCGTTTAACATCTAAAATCTGGCTGCGCATCATTTTCCGGCACTGGGCATATTTGTCCAGTGGCATAATATCTTCTGCGGTTACGCGTCTTTCGGCTATTGGCATTTTTCTTTCCTTTAATTTTTCAAATTACAGATTATAGGCCCGGGCGAACAGCTCCACTGGGTGGGCTGCCTCCGGCAAACTGGCTTCAGGGTCAAGCATTTCAACCCCTTGAACAATATGTTTGGCGGCCAGCGGGCATTCAGACACCACGGCTTTGGTTTCCGCTTTTGCTACTTTGCGGAAAACTGGCTTTCCGACTTTCACGGCAAGATGGTGGGTTTCTTTCAGCACGCCAAATGTGCCGCCATGACCTGAGCAGCGTTCAATCACGTCAATTTGAGCCTCTGGAATGAGGCGCAATAAATCAGCCGCTTTTGGCCCCATATTTTGCGCCCGTGCGTGGCACGCCAAATGCACACTCACGCCGCCATCAAGCGGCTGCAAGCCTTCAGGCAAACCTTCATTAGATGCAATATCTACAATATATTCAGTGATATCGCGCGTCGCTTTCGACAAGGCCAAAACATTTTCATCATCTGGCAAAATAAGCGGCCATTCAAATTTGAACATCAAGCCACAAGAAGCTGTCAGTGTCACAATATCTTTGCCCGCATCAATTAAGGGGCGGAAATTAGCCGCTAGTTTTTTGGCCTGTTCTGCCACTTTGGCAATATTACCCTGCTCCAAAAACGGCATGCCGCAACAGCCCGGATAATCTGTGCTCACTGAAACGCCCAAATGCGCCAAGACTTTTGCCGCCGCCTCACCAACGCCAGGATTGTTGTAATTAACCGCACAAGTCGCAAACAAAACCGCTTCACGGTCTTTGGCCAGCCCTTTAGGGTTTGGCGCCAGAGCACCAGTGGATAGAGCCTCTTCAGCGCGCTTCATAAATGTTTTACCAACAAATTTTGGCAGTTCGGCTTTTTTATCTATGCCAATTGTCGCTTCCATAATCGGGCGGGTGATTTTATTCTTTTTCGAGGCGCCCCAATTAGCGAGCGGCGCGACAGGGGCGGCCAACTTACCATTGCGGTCCATTTGCGCGAGCTGGTTTTGAACAAAAGGCGGTTTGCCTTTTTCTTTCAACTCCACCGCGCGGTAACGCAACATAAGATGTGGAAAATCAAGATTAAATTCATGCGGCGGCACATAGGGGCATTTCGTCATGAAACACATATCGCACAATGTGCAGGCATCAATAATTGGAGCAAAATCCTTACTATCGACGCTATCCAATTCACCGGTTTCTGAATCGTCAATCAGGTCAAACAGGCGTGGAAAGCTATCGCAAAGATTAAAACAGCGCCGACATCCATGACAGACATCCATTTGTCTGCGGGCTTCAGCATCAAGCGCGTCACGATCGTAAAATTCTTCCGAATGCCAATCAAGCGGATGGCGTATCGGCGCGTCTAAACTGCCTTCTTTCATCGATTTACTCCAAACAAATTAAGGGGGGTATAATGGCCAGCGTCTTAAAAACGCTGGCCATTAGGATATGAGTTGGGCTTAGCCCATTGAGTCCAAAGCTTTTTGGAAACGACCAGCATGTGACTTTTCAGCCTTTGCTAAAGTTTCAAACCAATCAGCGATTTCATCAAAGCCTTCATCGCGTGCTGTGCGCGCCATGCCTGGATACATATCTGTATATTCATGGGTTTCGCCAGCAATCGCAGCTTTCAGATTGTCTTCAGTTGAACCAATTGGCTCACCAGTTGCTGGGTCACCAACTTCTTCAAGAAATTCCAAGTGACCATGCGCATGGCCTGTTTCGCCTTCTGCTGTGCTACGGAAAACTGTAGCGACATCATTGTGGCCTTCAATATCGGCTTTTTGCGCAAAATAAAGATAACGACGGTTGGCTTGGCTTTCACCAGCAAAAGCCGCTTTCAGATTCTCAAGTGTTTTAGATGTTGCGAGTGACATTTTTATCTCCTCAATTTTTGATGAACAAACATCGCACATGTTCCCTATGAACATGTTATGAGCAATATAGGAACGGAAAGGCAAAATGTCAACAGTTTAGAATCGTTCTAAACAAAAATTATATAAATTTTATTGAAATTTATTGTAAGGAGCCCGTTACGCGGATTTTATTTCTTCGAAAGGCGAACAATGACATCGATACCATTAACATTTAGTCCGTCTGGCACTTCTGGCAAGCCACTGACAGCAATTTTTTCTTCGGGAATATCAATCAAACGATTTTCTTCCCCAATGAAAAAATGATGATGATTGGTGGTATTCGTGTCAAAATAGCTTCGCGCTGAATCCACAACAACCTGCCGCAGCAAGCCAGCCTCAGTAAATTGATGCAAAGCGTTATAGATTGTCGCCAAAGACATTTTATGGCCAGCCTTCACAACATCCTCTTGCAGGCTTTCCGCCGTTATGTGACGATTTTCACCCGTGAATAAAAGTTGTGCCAAATCCAGCCGCTGGCGCGTTGCGCGCAGGCCTGCCGCATTTAATTTTTGGCTCAGCTCATAATCCATTTGAGTATTTGACTGGTCAGGCATCATTTTCATTCCTCGCGACTAAACGCAATTTATAATCACTCTAATCTAAACCATTACCCAGCAAATTACAAATGTTTTTCTTCAGCAGTGACCAGAACAACTTTCGTGACGCGCCAGATTATGCTATCAAGAAAGTTCATTTATCCCCCAGCCAATCTTCAGGAGAGTTTATGTCTAGGCAAAATAGTTTTACTTATGAAGAGCTTATTAAATGTGCCAATGGCGACATGTTTGGGCCCGGTAATGCACAATTGCCCAGCCCACCCATGCTGATGTTTGACCGCATCACCACCATTACAGAAACCGGGGGCGCGCATGATAAGGGTGAAATTATTGCTGAATTAGATGTGCGTCCGGATTTGTGGTTTTTCGACTGTCATTTTAAAGGGGATCCAGTCATGCCGGGCTGTTTAGGGCTTGATGCTATGTGGCAATTACTTGGCTTTTTTCAGGGCTGGCTGGGTCATGAGGGCAAAGGCCGTGCGCTGGCCGCCGGTGAAGTCAAATTCACAGGCCAGATTGAGCCGGATGCCAAGCTGGTGACCTATCGTTTAGATGTCAAACGCGTCATTGCCCGCAAGCTTGTAATGGGCATTGCGGACGGTACAGTGGCGGTTGACGGAAAAGAAATTTATCGCGCAGAAGATTTGCGGGTTGGGCTGTTCAAGCCCGGTCAAATGTAACCCAAAAGGAGATAAAAATGCGTCGTGTTGCAATCACAGGCTTGGGGATTGTCTCCAGCATCGGCAATAATGCACAAGAAGTCAGCGCGAGTTTACGCGAGGGCAGGTCAGGCATCACCGCCGCACCAGACCATATTGAAAAAGGCTTTCGCAGTCAGGTTTATGGCCGGCCAAGCCTCGATGTGACCGAAACCGTTGATAAGCGCGTGCGCCGTTTTATGGGTGAGGGCGCGGCCTGGAACTATGTCGCCATGGAGCAGGCCATTGCCGATAGCGGGCTTGAAGAGGGGCAAATCATTAACCCCATGACTGGGATTATTATGGGCTCGGGTGGTCCGTCTGCCCGCACTTTGGTCGACTCCGCCGACATTACCCGCAAATCTGGCCCCAAACGCGTTGGGCCCTTTGCCGTGCCGAAAGCCATGTCCTCAACCAATTCAGCGACTTTGGCGACACCTTTTGGCATTAAGGGCGTGAACTATTCCATCTCCTCTGCCTGCGCGACCTCGACCCATTGCATTGGCAATGCGGCTGAAATGATACAATGGGGCAAGCAAGATATTGTCTTTGCGGGCGGTGGTGAAGAGCTGGACTGGTCTTTATCGGTGCTGTTTGATGCGATGGGAGCGATGTCATCCAAATATAATGACACGCCAGCCAGCGCCAGCCGCGCTTATGATAAAAACCGTGACGGCTTCGTGATTGCCGGCGGCGCGGGCGTTTTGGTTTTGGAAGAAATGGAAATGGCAAAAAAACGCGGCGCCAAAATCTATGCAGAGATTGTCGGCTATGGCGCCACTTCTGATGGGCATGATATGGTGCAACCTTCCGGTGAAGGCGCGGTGCGCTGCATGCAAATGGCGATGAAAGATTTGGATTGCCCGATTGATTATATCAACCCGCATGCGACCTCGACCCCGATTGGCGATATTAAAGAAATAGAAGCACTGCGCGAGGTGTTTGGCGCAGATTGCCCGCCGCTTTCAGCCACCAAATCTTTAAGCGGGCATTCGCTCGGCGCCGCTGGTGTGCAAGAGGCGATTTACAGCCTGCTGATGATGCAAGGTGATTTTATTGCCGCCTCCGCCCATATTGAAGAACTCGACCCCGACTTTGCCGATATGCCGATTGTGCAAGAAATGCGTGAAAATGCTGGCCTCAATTGCGTGCTGTCCAACAGCTTCGGCTTTGGCGGCACCAATGGCACACTGGTGATGCGGCGGGTTTGATTGGCCCAGCTTAGTCGGTTGCCATTCTGCCACATTTAATATTATAATGTGGGTACTTATTCACGCCTGCCTCTATCGCGCTATAATAAGCCATTGAGGTCGTCATGTTGCGTTTACTTAAATTATTGTCTTTAAAAAGCTTATCCCAAAAACAACAAGCAAATGGGAAGGATAAGATGGAAACGATATTACTTGATAAAAATATTCAGGAAAGTAACCTGTTCGACCCTATTTTTGACGATGTGGTGACTTTAGACTCATCACGCGCTGAAGAAATATGGGAACGCTTATCTGTGGACACACACCGAATGGAAATTGAGTCTTTAGGTCAAATTCTGGCATTGGCGCTTTGGGAAACACTAAAAGAAAGCAAACGTCGACATGGCGAAGAAAAAACCACCCCTAAAGACAGAAAGTAAACCCGATAGCGAAATTATGCCACCGGAGACAGGTGGGGATGAAACAAATATATATGCCATCATCCAGAATTTTTCTTCAAACCCAGAAAAAATGCTTGGGATGCTTGAGCAATACGACCCGGGATTTATAAAACGTTTTAACGAAAAGAGTGAAGCCTTTGCGGATAAATCCAGAGAAAGACGCTTTCGCTTTTTGCAAACTCAGGCCTACACATCATTGGGTATCCGAGTCATCTGTACCCTTGCAGCATTATTCATTTTGTATAATGCAGTATCTGCCGATGCCAACTTCCTGACACTTATCGCTATAATTCTGCTTATCATACTAATTAATGGTGGCTTACCAGTGTGGCAACAAATTGGTGAAGCCATTGCTGAGCGCATAAAAAAATAAGGTTAAAGAAACCGCCCTTATTCTACTTGAGTATGTTCCAACCATCGGCTAGGCTTTATCTGCTATGCGAATGCATGGCTAACTGCATGAAAACAAAAATAAAAAGGAAATTCGATGCGAAACTACATATTACTCTCTTGCGCCATAATGTTGGCTGGGTGTGCTTCTTTAACCAATGATGCTCACGTGCCAATAGCTCTGTCTTTCAGTGATGGCAGTAAAGGCAGCTGCAAACTTCAAAATAAACGTTTCACTGAGAAAGTTATGGTGCCGGGCACCCCAAAAGTGCGGCGCTCTGATGACTCACTAAAATATGATTGCACCACTTCAGATGGTCGAAAAGCTTTTGGCGATATCCAAAGCACAATCGGCGCTAAAATTGTGGCCAGTGCCGTATTTCTAGATCTAGGCATTGTAGACGCTATCACAGACAAACACCGTGAATATCCAGCGAGCTTTGTCATTCCAGTGGGAGCGCGCTAAACACACCAATAACCCAAAACAAAAAGGGCGGGGTGTTGCCCGCCCTTTTCTTTATGCCTTAATATCAAGAGGCGGGGTTTATTCTGCCGCGCCGTCTTCGTCATCGGCGGGTTTGCCTTCAAGGTCTTCGCCGGTTTCTTGGTCCACGACTTTCATCGACAAGCGCACCTTGCCGCGATCATCAAAGCCCATCAGCTTGACTTTCACTGTGTCGCCTTCAGACACCACATCAGAGGTGTTGGCCACGCGCTCATTTTTCAGCTGGCAAATATGCACCAGCCCATCACGCTTGCCAAACAAATTCACAAAGGGGCCAAAATCCATAACCTTGACGACCGTACCTTCATAAATCACCCCGACTTCTGGCTCGGCCACAATCGAGTTAATCCAATCCAGCGCCGCTTGTATCACCGCCGCATCGCTAGAGGCGACTTTGATGACCCCATCATCGGCAATATCAATTTTCGCGCCTGTGGTTTCCACAATCTCGCGAATAACCTTACCGCCAGAACCAATCACATCGCGGATTTTATCCACCGGAATGGTCAGGGTTTCAATTTTCGGCGCATACTCGCCCATTTCGGTGCGCGCTTCGCCTAAGGCTTTGTTCATTTCGTCCAAAATATGCGTCCGCCCGCCCTTGGCTTGGTCAAGCGCCACTTGCATAATTTCTTCGGTAATGCCAGTGATTTTAATATCCATCTGCAAAGAAGTGATGCCATCATTTGTGCCAGCGACTTTAAAATCCATATCGCCGAGATGATCTTCATCACCCAAAATGTCAGATAGAACCGCAAAATCATCGCCTTCTTTAATCAGCCCCATTGCGATACCCGCAACTGGCTTGGCAATTGGCACACCCGCATCCATCATCGCCAATGAGGAACCGCAAACTGTCGCCATTGAAGACGACCCATTTGACTCGGTGATTTCTGACACCAGACGCAGCGTATAGGGGAAGTCTTCTTTAGCGGGCAGCATTGGCTTGAGCGCACGCCAAGCAAGCTTCCCGTGACCAATTTCGCGCCGGCCCGTAAAGCCAACCCGACCCGTTTCGCCAACCGAATAAGGAGGGAAGTTATAATGCAGCAGGAAGTTTTCTTTATAAGTACCCTCCAGCGCATCGACAAATTGCTCATCATCGCCAGTACCAAGCGTAGCGACCACAATGGCCTGCGTCTCACCGCGCGTGAACAAAGCCGAGCCATGCGCGCGGGGCAACACACCCACTTCAGATTCAATCGCGCGCACATCAGCTAAACCGCGACCATCAATCCGTTTTTGGGTTTTCAAAATCGAGCCGCGCACAATATCGCTCTCCACTGACTTCACAGCACCAGATAAAGCAATGCGCGCATCATCATCAGCGTCTTCTGCCAATAATTCTGCCATCACTTTATCTTTAGCTTCTGCAATCAAGCCTTGACGGGTAACTTTATCAGCTTCCTGATAAGCGGCTTCAAGTTCGCCACCCACCAGCTTGGTGATTTGCGCTTTTAGCTCGCTATTGTCAACAACTGGCACATCACGCGGTTCTTTCGCGCATTTCTCAGCCAGTGAGATAATCATATCAATAACTTTCTGGAACTCTTTGTGACCATACATCACCGCGCCCAGCATCACATCTTCTGATAATTCATCAGCCTGGCTTTCTACCATCAACACCGCATCGCGTGTGCCAGCAACCACCAAATCAAGGGCGCTGTCTTCCATGTCTTGCAGGGTTGGGTTGAGCAAATATTCGCCATCTTTATAACCCACACGCGCCGCGCCAATCGGGCCTAAAAACGGAATGCCCGAAATGGTCAACGCTGCTGACACTGCAACCATAGCCACAATATCGCTGTCATTTTCCAAATCATGGCTGACCACAGTCGCAATCACTTGAGTTTCGTTTTTAAAACCTTTTGCAAAAAGCGGACGAATTGGGCGGTCAATCAGCCGCGAGACCAAAGTTTCCTTTTCGCTCGGGCGCCCTTCGCGCTTAAAATAACCGCCTGGAATTTTACCAGCGGCATAAGCTTTTTCCTGATAATTCACTGTAAGCGGGAAAAAATCAATTCCCGCTTTTGGTGTGCGGTCTGCAACCACTGTTGCCAATACCGTCGTATCACCATATGTCACCAACACCGCGCCATCGGCTTGGCGGGCGACTTTTCCTGTTTCAATAATGAGCGGCTGTCCGCCCCAATCTATCTCTTCACGAGTTACCGTAAACATACATTTTCCATTCTATTCATTTAAGACTTCGATACTCTTACACTACAATTTTACAGGTGAAGTCTTTTCCATCTAACGCTTGCAAAGGCCCATCCTCTACAAGCTTTTAAAAGTAAAAACCGGGTCTTGGATAAACAAGACCCGGTTTTTGGCATCAGCTTATCGCCGCAGACCCAATCGGGAAATCAAAGACGCATAACGTTCTTCGTCACGCGCTTTAACATAATCCAATAAACGTCGGCGTTGGCTGACCAATTTCAACAGACCACGGCGAGAATGATTATCCTTGCCATGCGTTTTGAAATGCTCAGTCAGATTTGCGATACGCTCTGATAAAATCGCAACCTGAACTTCTGGTGACCCAGTGTCACCGTCTTTGGTTGCATATTCTTTCACAAGCTCATGCTTGCGTTCTGCTGTAATCGACATCGGGTACTCCTTTTAATATGCCTTAAGGCGAAAGGTTAAAAACACGGGTTGGATAAAACCGACCCTCTTCGATGCGACCCAGAGCAATTGGCTTATCGTTTTGCATGGCATTTATTTGCAATGCAAGCACCGGCTCATTTATCAAACCAAATGCTGATAAGTGCTTTGGAGGCACCAGAATAGACCGCCCCATTTTCAAATGCTGCGCCTCTTTTTCATCAACTGGCAGTGCCGGGATGTCGTCCAGCGCTGTCGTTAATGGAAGGAGAAGTTGGTCAAGAGCCGAATAATCAGCCTGACAGTCTTCCGTCTGGGCGGCAATATGGACTAAATCCAAACATTTTTCCAGCCCTATTGCAGTTTTTTCTGCAAAAGCACCCACTTGCACGCGTCTTAAGGCGGAAATATGGCCTTTTGTGCCTAAAAAAGCTGCTAAATCACGCCCCAAAGCCCGAATATAAGTACCTTTGCCACATTTTACGCGCAACCGCGCGTGGTCTGCATCTGGGCGGTCTACCAGCTCCAGCGTCTCAATAATGATCGGGCGCGCCGCAAGCGTTACCTCTTCTCCCGCCCGCGCCCGCCGATAGGCGCGCTCCCCATCAATCTTCAACGCCGAATAAGCGGGCGGCACTTGCTCTATTTCGCCAATAAAATGGGGCAAAGCGGCTGAAATTTCAGGCGTCTGCGGGCGCCTGTCAGATGTCTCCATCAGCTCGCCCTCGCGGTCATCTGTGGTGGTGGTTGCGCCAAAACATAAAGTAAACTCATATGTTTTTTCAGCATTCATTAAAAAGGGGACCGTTTTGGTGGCTTCACCAAAAGCAATCGGTAATATGCCACTTGCCAGCGGGTCAAGTGTGCCAGCATGGCCAGCCTTTTGAGCGCCAAAAATTTTTCGAAGGCGATTGACCGCTTGTGCCGAGCTCATCTCTTCTGGCTTGTCAAAATTAAGCCACCCCGAAAGCGCGCGGCCTTTTCGTTTACGCGCCATCATCTTCTAAGGGCTGGTCGCGCAAATCATCTTGTACTTTTTCATCGGATAAAAGCGCGCGCATTGCCTCTGCATTATCAAAACTATCATCAATTTTAAAAACCAGATTGGGCACATATTTAAGTCGCAGACCGCGACTCATTTCGGCCCGCAAACGCGGCGCCATCTGATTGAGCTGGGTGACGGCTTCTTGCTGGCCGACACCCCCCAAAGGCATAATAAAAGCTGTCGCATTTCTCAGGTCGGGGCTGGCTGAAACCTCTGTCACCGTGATAAGCCGCATATCCAGCTTAATATCGGTCAGTTCATTGCGCGCAAAAACTTCGCACAGGCGGTGACGAAATAATTCACCGACCCGCAATTGACGTTGGCTTGGGCCACGTTGATTTCCAGAAGTTTTACGTTTCATCACAGACTCACAAGACCGGTCTTTCGCTGGCCAGCTATGTTTAATCGTCCAGGCTACGAGCGATTTCTTCTACCTCAAAACATTCAATCACATCGCCGACTTTAAGGTCATCATAATTTTCAAAAGCCATGCCGCATTCCTGGCCGCCATTGACTTCTTTGACCTCATCTTTAAAGCGGCGCAAAGAACTCAAATCACCCTCATGTATCACCACACTATCACGGATAAGACGCACCCGCGCCCCACGCCGCACCAAACCGTCGGTCACACGACACCCTGCCACTTTGCCTGATTTTGAAATGTTAAACACTTCCAAGACTTCCGCATTGCCCAGCATGGTTTCGCGCAAATCAGGTGAGAGCATGCCAGACATGGCCGCCTTAATATCATCAACAAGATCATAAATAACGCTATAATAACGTATCTCAATGCCTTGCTCTTCAGCTAAATTTCGTGCCTGACCATTGGCGCGCACATTAAAGCCAATCACTGGCGCGTTCGAGGCCGTTGCCAAAGTAATATCACTTTCTGTCACGCCGCCAACGGCTGAATGCACAACCCGCGCTTTGACCTCATCATTACCCAATTTTTCAATGGCTTGTGTAATTGCTTCGGCAGAACCCTGCACATCAGCCTTGACCACAATCGCCATTTCTTGCGTATCGGTTTCTTTCAGCTGTTTCAGCATCTGGTCAAGTGATGAACGAGCGCCAGAAACAGCCTTGTTTTGCCGCGCTAACCGTTCGCGATATTCAGCAATCTCGCGCGCTTTAGCTTCATTCTCAACCACATTGAAAATATCACCTGCGGCTGGTGTGCCTCCCGCACCCAGCACTTCAACAGGCATAGATGGGCCTGCTTCTTTCAAGTTTTCGCCCTTATCATTGAGCATAGCGCGCACGCGGCCAGAGACTTCACCCGCCACGAATATATCGCCCACTTTTAATGTCCCGCGCTGCACCAAAATGGTCGAAACCGCACCGCGGCCTTTATCCAATTTGGCTTCAATCACAATACCATTGGCCTCGCGGTCCGGATTGGCTTTCAACTCAAGCAGCTCGGCCTGCAATAAGACCGCCTCAATCAAATTATCAAGACCATCACCTTTCAGCGCAGAAACTTCAACAAATTGTGTATCACCGCCCATATCTTCAGAAATAATTTCATGTTGCAGCAAATCATTTTTAACGCGTGTCGGGTCAGCCTCTGGCTTATCCATTTTATTAACCGCAACAATGATAGGCACCTCAGCCGCTTTGGCATGGTTAATTGCCTCAACAGTTTGTGGCATCACCCCATCATCAGCAGCCACAACCAAAATCACAATATCTGTCACTTTTGCCCCACGCGCGCGCATAGACGTAAAGGCGGCATGGCCAGGCGTGTCAATAAAGGTGACGCGTTGGTCATCTTGCGTCAGCACTTGATACGCCCCAATATGCTGGGTGATGCCGCCCGCCTCAACACCAACAATGTCGGTTTTGCGCAACGCATCCAGCAAAGAGGTTTTCCCGTGATCCACATGTCCCATGACCGTCACAACAGGAGGGCGCGGTTGTTTCACATCATCATCGTCATCATCGGTATCAATCGTGTCCTCAATATCAGCTTCAGTCACCCGATTAACTTTATGGCCCAACTCTTCTGCCAGCAATTCAGCCGTATCCGCATCAATTGTGTCATTGATTTTTGCCATCACGCCCTGCTGCATAAGCAGTTTAATCACATCAACAGCGCGCTCGGCCATGCGGTTAGCCAGCTCTTGTATGGTAATGGTTTCCGGCAATGTAATGGTGCGTGAAACTTTTTCGCGGGGCTCATTAGATTGTGTTTGGCGTTTTTCGCGTTCGCGGCGACGACGAATTGACGCCATTGAGCGCACGCGGTCCTCATCCTTTAACGCATCATTAATCGTAAGCTTGCCTGAACGGCGACGCTCTGGTTCGCTGCGTTTGGCGACTTTGCGCGGCGCTTCTTTTTTTTCTGGCTTTTCAACTGGCGTAATTTTGCGGGCTGCAGGCTTGCTCGCAGCAGGGTTATCTTTATTCTCGATAGGTGGGGGCGGCGCTAGAGCAGCCTCTTCCGCTAACTTTGCAAGCTTTTCAGCCTCTTCGGCTTCTTGCTTTGCAGCTTCCTCTGCACGCCGCGTCGCTTCTTCAGCGGCCTGTACCGCGCGCAATTTTTCTTGTTCTTTTTCTTCCTCTGCGCGTAGTTTTGCTTCTGCAACCGCCGCCAAACGCGCCTCTTGTTCGCTCTTGCTCAGGCCACCGAGACTTTTCGGCGTTTCTTCAGCTGGTGTCGGCGTCGCAGGCTTCTCCTCAGCAGGTTTGGCAGTCTGACCAGGTGTGACAATTCTTTTGCGCTTTTTCTCAACAACAACAGACTTCGACCGCCCATGCGAAAAGCTCTGCCGAACCTGACCGGATTCAACAGTTCTTTTCAAGCTGAGGGTTTTGCCCTGTTTGCCGTCAGTTTTTTCGTTTTTGTCACTATCACTCATCATCTACCGTTTCATTTATTGAGCTATCCTAATCGGATACCTCTTCATCTAAATCCAAATCTTCAGCCTGGTAAAGAGACAAACGAGATATATCCCTATCCAAGCGTTCAGACCAGCCCTTTTCTGTTACAACAGCATGGACAATATTTTCTCGTCCCATTGCCGCGCTTAATGCCGAAATTGGCAAAAGCGAACAGACTTTAACCCCGTTTTGACGCGCCAAAGACACCATTTTCTGCCGTCCGTGAATCGCCGCATCTGAAGCGCAAAAAAGCAATTGCGCCTCCTTTTGTGTGAGCGCCGCCGATACTTTGGCGAAGCCCAATTTGATAGCGCCTGCTTTTCTAGCCAAACCAATAAGGCTCAATAAATGCGCCTCCATTTGCTGGCCTAAAAAAACCGCCAAATCATCACGCCAGCTCAATGCCGCACCGGCTACTGATGAAAACTGATCCTCATGCAGGGCCTGCTCAAGAACCGATTTTTTCCCAATCAACCATAAAGCTTGACCGGGTAAACGCTCTGCCAAATCTGGCACAAGCTCATGTGATGGCGAAACAACAAATTTCAAAAGCTGTGACCTCTCGGTTGAGCCGCTGACCAGACATTTGACCAGTGATTTTTGCTGTCCCCGATTTGCCACCTAAACTCCTTTGTGATGCCACCATCTCATATAACAAGCTTTAGCTTGCTGTCTCCTCTGACCCTGCATCTACAGGCGCTTCGCCCGCAGCGAATTGGGTCTCCGCATCATCAGCCTCCTCAGCTTCCTCAGCTTCCTCTTCAGCGCGCTGCGCATCAAGCTCTTCTTGAGTCAGCCAGCCAACCGCGACCCGGCTACTCATAATCATATGCTCAGCCTCTTCAGCCGACACATCAAACCCGTCCAGAATACCTGGCTGGCGGGTGCGTTGACCGTCAATGGTTTCAAACCAGCCCACCAAATCATCTGGTACGCAGCCAGCAAAATCTTCCATTGTGAAAACATCATTCTTGCCCAATGCCACCAGCATGCGCATATCAAGACCTTCAACCCCAAGCAGCTCATCAGCGACACCAAGCGCTTTGCGCTCTTCATCAAGCTTGGCGTTTTGGGCCTCAATAAAATCAAGCGCCCGACGCTGCAGCTCCTCAGCAGTGTCATCGTCAAAGCCCTCAATATAGGTGATTTCTTCTAGGGGCACATAAGCGACTTCTTCAACTGTCGCAAAACCTTCAGAGGCCAGAAGTTGCGCAATCATTTCGTCAACATCCAATGCTTCCATAAAGCTTTCTGTGCGTTCGGCAAACTCGGCCTGACGGCGCTCGGATTCCTCAGCCTCCGTCATAATATCTATATCCCAACCCGTAAGCTGAGAAGCCAACCGCACATTCTGTCCACGCCGGCCAATCGCAAGGCTAAGCTGGTCATCAGGCACACAGACCTCAATGCGCTGCGCATCTTCATCAAGCACAACTTTTGAAACCTCTGCTGGTGCCAAAGCGTTAACAATGAAACTCGCGGAGTCATCTGTCCATGTAATAATATCAACTTTTTCGCCCTGCAGCTCATTCACCACTGCCTGCACACGACTGCCGCGCATACCAACACAAGCGCCAACAGGGTCAATGCTGCTATCATTTGAAATCACCGCGATTTTAGCACGACTGCCAGGGTCGCGGGCCACGGAACGAATTTCAATAATACCGTCATAAACTTCCGGCACTTCTTGCGCAAAAAGTTTGGCCATAAAAGCCGGGTCTGTTCGAGAGAGTAAAATTTGCGGGCCGCGTTGTTCACGACGCACATCATGTATATAAGCACGGATACGATCATTGGGTCTAAACACCTCGCGGGGTATCAAATTATCACGGCGTAACATCGCTTCACCACGCCCCAAATCAACAACCACATTGCCATATTCAACCCGCTTCACAATGCCCGAAGCAATTTCGCCCACGCGGTCTTTATATTCTTCATATTGATTTTCGCGCTCAGCATCGCGCACTTTTTGCACAATAACTTGTTTCGCGGTTTGTGTCGCAATCCGACCAAACTCAATCGGTGGTAAGGGGTCGCTCAACTCTTCACCCAGCACAGCATCGGCTTTTATTTTTTGCGCATCAGCGAGACTAAGTTCTATATTGTCATTTTCGACAATATCAACAACTGTCATGACACGACGCAAATGCGTGTCGCCTGTTTTGGGGTCAATATCCGCGCGAATATCATTCTCCGTGCCATAACGCGCCTTTGCCGCGCGCTGGATTGCGTCTGCCATTGCGCCAAGAACGACTGATGAGTCAATTCCCTTTTCGCGCGCCACCGCCTCTGCGATTTGTAAAAGTTCGAGTTTATTCGCACTTATGCCCGTAGCCATTTGCTTCTCCGTCTCATTGTCTCATAACACCGCTATCGCGATGTCTTTAACCACTAACCTTTAACTGCTTTCAAGCTTGCTTGGACCATTTCATCATTTGCAACCAAGCGGCTTTCAGCAATATCTTGCAAGCGAAACCCCAAAACCTGCGGGGTGTCATAATTTACCAGCTCAACCTCAATCAAGGCTTCGCCCGCCTCGAAGCCGCGCAAACGACCCCGAAATCTTTTTTGCCCCTCAACAGGGCTTTTCAATTCAATTTTGGCCTCTAGACCAACCCAATCGGCAAAATCTTTCGGCCGACATAGGGGGCGCGCCATGCCTGGCGAAGAGACCTCTAATGTATAGGCGGCTTGTATCGGGTCCTCTACATCGAGCACAGCCGAAAGGCTCCGGCTAATTTTCTCGCAGCCCTCAACCGTGATGCTGCCATTTGCATCCATTGCCATCACTTGCATCACAGAAGCCGAGCCGTCACCCGTCATGCGCACCCGCAACAGCTCATAACCCAAATCTTCAACCACAGGCTGAATAATCGGTAATAATGGCCGCGCGGGCCCTGGCGCTTGCAAATGCGCATAGGTTTCAGCTGGCACATCAGCCATGCTTTGCGCATCCGTTTGCTTCACCAGATTATTGTCCTGCATTCTCTAACGCCTTTACCTTGCTCATTGTTTCATTTGACCCAATCTTAGAGATGGCCAAATTTCATCTGCCCATTAAAAAAAGCGGGGGTCTTGAGACCGTCCCACTTTCCAGTAAAAGCAGATTTATGAGCGCTAATATAGCCATTTAGGTGCAAAATGCAAGCCTTAAGCTCAATGCGCCATCACAAGTGATTTGGTTGAATATCTGCGCGACGCTGGAAATGCAAATATGTTGGCACCCGCCCCGCCTTTAGCGCTTTCGCTTCATAGCGCGTTGACGGCCAGCCCTGCGGTGGCTCTTGCCAATCGCTGGCCTGCGTCGCGATCCAGTGAAATCCACCAAATGCGCGAATATGATGCAAAGACCATAAAATATAATCCGCAATATCACTGGCAATCATCAACCGCCCTTCTGGCTTCAACAAACGATGGAGATGCGCGAGGTTTTCGGGCGACACAAAGCGCCTTTTATGATGACGCGTTTTCGGCCAGGGGTCAGGATAGAGCAAATAAATCTGGTCAAAGCTGGCATCAGGCAAACAATCCATCAAATCGCGGGCATCATGATCATAAATTTTGACATTCTTTAAATCGCGCCGTTCAATCTCAAGCAATAATTTCGCGACCCCATTGAGAAAAGGCTCGCAGCCAATAAAACCTGTATTGGGCTGTTTTTGGGCTTGGGTTGCCAAATGCTCACCACCGCCAAAGCCAATTTCAAGAACCGTATGCGCATAATCATGAGTAAAAATATCACCCTGCGCCACAGCTTCTGGCGTGACCCGTAAGTGAGGTAATAAATCTTTGACCAATCGCGCCTGGCGTGGATGCAATTTATGCCCTTGCCGACGACCATATAAATTGCGGCGCTTCGTTTCCGCAGACATTTTAGGTTAATTCAGCCTTAATTGCCTCGACCAAATCTGTCCGCTCCCAAGAGAAACCACCATCCGCGTCAGGCGTACGGCCAAAATGGCCATAGGCGGCACTGCGCGCGTAAATAGGTTTATTCAGCTCCAAATGAGTACGAATACCGCGGGGCGATAAATCCATGACTTTGCCCAATGCTTGCTCAAGTTTGCTTTCTTCAACCCGGCCAGTGCCATGTGTGTCCACATAAATTGAAAGCGGCTTAGAAACCCCAATCGCATAAGAGAGCTGAATTGTGCATCGGTCAGCCAAATCCGCCGCCACAAGATTTTTGGCCAAATAGCGTGACGCATAGGCCGCAGAGCGGTCAACCTTTGTTGGGTCTTTACCCGAAAACGCACCGCCCCCATGCGGCGCCGCGCCGCCATATGTATCGACAATAATTTTCCGGCCTGTCAGCCCCGCATCACCATCCGGGCCACCGATAACAAATGTGCCAGTTGGATTCACATAAAAAGCATCTTCTGGGCACATCCAACCAGCTGGCAAAACATTTTCCACAATTGGGCGCACCAATTCACGCACATCATTCTGGCTCATGCCTTCATCATGTTGCGTGGATACAACAATCGATTCAGTGCCAACAGGGCGGCCATTTTCATAGCGCAAAGATACCTGGCTTTTGGAGTCTGGACCAAAGCCCGCCACTTGACCTGATTTTCTTAAATCAGCCATGTCTGACAAAATTTGATGCGCATAAGCTATCGGCGCTGGCATTAGGCTTTCGGTCTCGCGACAAGCATATCCAAACATAATGCCCTGATCACCAGCCCCCTCAGATTTATTGCCTTCACCCGCATCAACACCTTGTGCAATATGGGCGGATTGGGCATGCACATGCACCTGCACTTCGGCATTTTTCCAATGAAAGCCTTCTTGCTCATAACCAATTTCACGCACGCGTTGACGGGCAATCTCTTCCATCTCTTCAGCCGTCACAAGGTTTTGGGGGCGCACTTCACCTGCCAAAACAATCAAATTTGTGGTGGTGAGCGTTTCCACCGCAACCCGTGCCTCGGGCTCGCGCGCCAAAAAAGCGTCGAGGATACTATCTGAAATCAAATCACAAACTTTATCCGGATGCCCCTCAGAAACAGACTCGCTGGTAAAAATATAATCCTGTCTTGACATGGCTCTCTCCTAAACAATAAGGCTGTTTAGCAATTACCCAGACAGATTGCAATGCCAAGATAGAGCCAAGATGAAGTCTCAAGCATGTCGAGCGGATATATATAATTTCGTTTTATCTTATTTTTGCCGTGCTTTGGCGCGCGGTTTTTGCCGTGCCGCAGCAACCCGTCGGGGCTGTGCTTTACCAAGAGACTTCGTCATATTCACAATACTTTCGCGAACATTTTTATTTCGGATTTTATAAAAATTTCTATTTAAAGTTAGGCCTTCATGGCTTGAAATGAAATCCATAAATTCTGTGATGTCCACGCCTTCTTGCATCGTGCCATATTTTGTTCCGGTTGGTTTTTTCAGTCGCCCAAGACCTTCATAAAAAAAACCAATATCCACATTCAAAATATCTGCAAATTCAAACAAGCGCGCAGCCGAAATACGATTTGTGCCTTTTTCGTATTTTTGAATTTGTTGAAAAGTTAAGTTCACATGCTCGCCTAGAGCTTCTTGGCTCATGCCGAGATTCACCCTTTGCAGGCGCAATCTTTGCCCAATATGGCGGTCAACTTCTGAGGTTTTCTTAAGCGTCATTTTCGTCTTCTTCTTATTATTTTGGTTTAGTCTAACCCGATTTAAGAGCAGATATCAATGAGGTAATTTGGATTAAGGCACAACTCTAAGCTGTGGCTTATTTGGCGGTTATGGCCGCTTCGAGGCTTTGATGAAAACCGGCAAAATGAGTAGGCCAAGCAAGAGCGCGAAAAAGATTTTATCCCCAAACCGAGCATAAATAGTGGCCTCTAATGCGGGCGGTAAAGCCACATCAATTACCCCCGCCACGCCAAGCGGCAAAGACTGTATCACACGGCCATAAGGGTCAATCATGCCTGAAATGCCAGTATTCGCCGCCCGCGCAACGGGCAGCCCTTCTTCTATTGCCCGCATCTGCGCCATGGCAAAATGCTGATGAGGGCCGGCCGTTTGGACAAACCAGCCATCATTGGTAATATTCACAATCCAATCGCCACGCTGGGCCGGGTTAGCGGGCATGCTGTCACGCGGGAAAATAACCTCATAACAAATCATAGGTACAAAAGGGGGAACAAAAGAAGGGGCTTTTTTTAGGGTAATAAGTTGTGGCGCCGCACCCGCCGCAAACCCACCGCGCAATTGGGTGAGCTGGCGCAATCCAAGCGCTTCCAGCTGGGCCTGAAAAGGTAAATATTCTCCAAATGGCACCAAATGGTGCTTGTCATATACCGCTTCTATCTGGCCCGCACGCCAAACAAACAGGCTATTAAAACTCTGCCACCGTGCCGCGCCGGCCTGCCATTCACGGCGCAAACTGCCCATGATTAAACTTGTCTGTTTGGGCAGAAGCTGGGTTAAATCAGCCTGTAATGCCGCATCGCGCGCCAATAGGCTTGGCACAGCAGTTTCTGGCCAAATGATAATATCTGGCGGCGGCGCCATATCCAATTGCGTGAGCCGGATGGTTTTTTGAATATGAGCTTGGCGCAAATCAGGTTGCCATTTTTCTTTTTGTTCCAAGTGCGGCTGAACAATTCTGACGATGGGGCGACCTATCTCTGTCTCACCTATCTTGTCCCCTCTCTGCACACCCTCCCGCAGCACATCCTCCCGCAACATGCCCTGCGCCAGCAACACCAAAAAGCAAATCCCTAACCCATACGCCAAAGCCTTATATGGGCGCCACAAAACCGGCCAAATGCCAAGCAGCAAAACCCAAACGCCCAAACCATATACGCCCCAAACCGCACCTGTCTGCGCAAAGGGCAGCCAACCCAAGCTCACCATGCCTATGAGATTCCACGGCAAACCAGTGAATATATGCCCGCGCGCATATTCTGCCAGCGACAAACAAACAATGAATAAAAAGATTTGCGCCAGCATATTTTGTGGCCAAAGACGGCAGCAAGTTTGCTGCCAAAAAATCATCGCCACCCCGTAAAACAAAGCAAGGCCAGCCGGCAAAAGAGTCACCGCAAACGGCATAAGCCAAAAATATGTCTCGGCTTCAACCAAAAAAGCGCTGCCCATCCAGTAAAGACCGGAAAGGAAAAACCCAAAGCCAAAACTCCAGCCAAGACCAAACGCCGCGCGCGGACCACATTGCAAAGTATGCGCACTAAGATGATACAGGCTCGAAAAAACGATTAGTACAAGCGGCCACAAACCAACAGGTGGAAGCGCCAAAGTCAGCACACACCCAGATAAAAAAGCCGATAACTTTGTCCAGCGCCGCGCCAACTTGCTGCCATTGGCGACAAAATATGTCAGGCGCGCGCGCATCACTTCGCGCCTAACCCTGCTCTGTTTCAGATATTGGCATACGAATGCGCACCCATTTGATACGCCGCGCATCTGCATCGCGAACCTCAAACTCTATCCCGCTTTCATGCGGAATAACCTCACCGCGTTGCGGCACATGACCTGCCAATGAAAAAACTAGACCGCCCAATGTGTCAATATCCTCATCTTCTGCAACGAAATGAACAACAAGTTTTTCTTCAAGATCCTCTATCGGCAACCGGGCATGGGCATCAAACACACCCTTGCGGCGCTCAATTAATTGTAGCGTTTCCACCCCGTCATGCTCATCTTCAATCTCGCCGACAATTTCCTCGACCAAATCTTCAATTGTCACCAGCCCATCTGTGCCACCAAACTCATCGACCACCAGCGCCATATGCGTGCGGGTTGTTTGCATGCGCAACAGCAAATCAAGCGCCGGCATAGAAGGCGGCGCATATAAAACATCACGGCGTAACCGGATTAGCGGCTTGTCAGATTTATTATTGGGCCGGTAGGCCAGCACATCTTTAATATGCACCATGCCCACCGGGTCATCGAGTGTCTCATTATAAATCGGCAATCTAGAGTGCGCGCAGCCAATAAATTTTTCGGTTAATTCGGTATAATCAAGTGTCGCATCAACTGCGACAATATCGGCGCGTGGCACCATCACATCATCAACCCGCACATCTTTAAAACCAAGCAAGTTGCGCAGCATATGCAATTCTTCATTGCGCAAAGACGTATCTGACTGACTTTCCTCATCCAAAACATCTTCAAGGCTTTCCCGCAAATTAGAATCTTGCAGACCGAGCCATGTTTTTATGCGCTCCCACAAACCAATTGTGGCAACCTCGTCATGCTTACTCATCTGATCTTATTCCTTTTCATTATTCAGGTTCCTTATGCTTCCTCATATGGTGATGGCACATCAAAAAAATTCAGAACTTTAATTTCAAGTGCCTCCATGCGATCAGCTTGATCTGGCTGTTGATGGTCATATCCCCATAAATGTAAAAACCCATGCACAATAAGATGGGCGAAATGATGCCTTACGGGCTTACCTGCAGCCTGCGCCTCAGCGATTAATGTCTCGCGCGCAAGCACAACATCGCCCAATAAAACCGGCGGGGCTTTGTCTGGCTTTTCCGCGTCAAGCGATAGTAAAATCATTTCTATTTCTTCTTCAGATTGAGCTGGGAAAGACAAAACATTGGTCGGCTTATTTTGATGCCGCCAATCCTGATTCAATATTTGTATTGCCTGATTATCGCTTAATTGTAATGACCACTCTGAATGAAGGGCATTTTTTCTCCAATTATCTATCGATAAAGATTTATCTGCCAAAATCAGTGATAAAGCTTTATCTGTCAGCTGGGCGATAAAATCAACCAGCGCCTCAAGCCCATCATGCCAATCATCTTGGCGCCAATCATTATGTAAAATGCTAACTTCGAGTTGGCCTGTTTGTGTGTTTATCGTGACGCAGTCCGCCGGACTATCTGGCTCTTCTGGCGCATCACCAAAACCTTCTTGCATGTTAGTCCTCATTTCCATCAGCAGTGTTTTTTTGGTCTTTTTTCTTTTTCGCTGGCTGGTCTGTTAAGCGCATATCACGTGCGCGATAGGCTTTTACAATCCGGGTCACCATGTCATGGCGCACCACATCGCTTTCTGTGAAATGCACAATCTCGACACCTTTAATTTTAGGCAAAATTTCCAAAGCATCTTTCAAGCCCGATTTGACACCAAGCGGTAGGTCAATTTGTGTGGGGTCGCCCGTTATCACCATGCGTGAGTTCTCGCCCATGCGGGTAAGAAACATTTTCATCTGCATAGGGGTCGCGTTTTGTGCTTCGTCTAAAATCACAAATGAATTGGCCAATGTACGCCCGCGCATAAAGGCCAATGGCGCAATTTCTATTTCACCAGACTCCAAACTGCGTACAACTTGCGGGCCAGGCAACATATCATAAAGCGCGTCATAAAGCGGGCGCAAATAAGGGTCAACCTTGTCGCGCATATCACCCGGCAAGAAACCAAGACTCTCTCCCGCCTCAACCGCAGGGCGCGATAGGATAATACGGTCAACTTTTCCTTCAACCAACATCGCTGCCGCCACCGCCACGGCAAGATAGGTTTTGCCGGTTCCTGCGGGGCCAGTGCCAACCACCAGCTCGCCATTCATCAAAGCATTAATATAATGCGCTTGGTTCGGTGAGCGCGGCATCACCGCCCGCTTATGCGTTCTAACTTCTGTTTGAGAAGCACCTTTCGGCATATTTTTTTTGCTATCGGTCTGGGCTACTGGTTTAAGCGTCATGCGCATGGCTCCATCAACATCGCCGGGCTGAATATCCCGACCCTTTTTGAGTTGGTCATAAAGCGTGTGCAAAACTTCACGCGCCTGCACACAAGCGCTTTGTGCGCCAGTAATGACCAAAATATTTCCACGATTAAAAGCCTGAACACCAAGCTTTTCCTCTATTCTTGCCAAATGACAATCATGCGCGCCATAAAGCGGCGCCAAAAGACGGTTATCATCAAAATCAAGTGTGAGTTTTGTTTCAGCCTCAAATGCGGGCGCTGTTATATCGGGCTTTAGATTAGGCAAACCCGCCCCCCATTTGGACATTTATCAGAATTTTTATACCCATATATCTTAAATATGGGGGTTTCAAAACGAATTGGCAAGTCTGAAAGCATGACAAGATTATGAAATTTTACCCGTCAAACTATTAGCATGAGCCGCCTCAATCTCAACGGGCAATAATTTACCGATAATTCGCTCATCTGCGGTCACATGAACGGTCTGCAAATAAGGCGAGCGGCCAATAATTTGGCCATCATATTTACCCCGCTTTTCAAACAAAACCGGCAGGGTTTTACCAATTTGCGCTTGGTTAAACTCATATTGCTGCGCGTTTAAAAGATCTTGCAAACGCTGCAAGCGTTCAGATTTCACCTCTTCGCTTATCTGCTCCGCCTCTTCAGCGGCTGGTGTGCCAGGGCGCGGAGAATATTTAAAAGAATAAGCCTGCGCATAGGTCACTTTTTCAACCAATGCCAATGTGGCTTCAAAATCAGCCTCCGTTTCACCTGGAAACCCGACAATAAAGTCTGAACTCAAAGCAATATCAGGCCGGGCTAGCCGGATTTTCTCAACCAAAGCAATATAGCTTTCAGCTGTGTGTTGGCGGTTCATCGCCTTCAAAATTTTATCGGACCCCGCCTGCACTGGCAAATGAAGATAGGGCATGAGTTCAGATAAATCACCATGTGCTGCAATTAAATCATCATCCATGTCACGCGGGTGAGAGGTGGTAAAGCGCAAACGCTCAATACCTTCACAGGCCGCCAAGCGCCTCAGCAAGCCGCCCAAGCCGAGCGATTGCGAGTTATCATACCAAGCGTTCACATTCTGCCCAAGAAGGGTGATTTCACAAACGCCCTCTGCGGCCAGCGGGCGCACTTCGTCCTCAATCTCATCGGCGGCCCGCGAAACCTCAGCGCCGCGTGTATAAGGCACCACACAAAATGTACAAAATTTATCGCATCCTTCTTGCACGGTCACAAAAGCCGTTGGGTTGCGCGATAAAGGCTTGCGCCGCACTTCTTTTAAGGCTTCAAATTTTTCTTCCGCAGGGAAATCGGTAAACACCACATTTGTTTTTTCACCCGCCGCGCGCTGGGCTTGAACTTTGGCCAACATGTCGGGCAGGGCCTGAAAAGTCTGTGGCCCAAACACCATATCAACATTTGGCGCCCGTCGGATAATCTCTTGCCCCTCTGCCTGCGCCACACAACCAGCCACGCCAATGACCATATCGCTCTTTTTATCTTTGAGTTTTTTCAGCCGCCCAAGCTCAGAATAAACCTTTTCCGCTGCCTTTTCACGAATATGGCAGGTGTTTAAAATAATCATATCCGCACCATCCGGCGCTTCCACCGATTGGTAGCCAGCCGTCTGCAAGGCTTCCCCCATGCGCTCACTGTCATATACATTCATTTGACAGCCATAGGTTTTGATAAAAACAGATTTTGTATTTGGCGTATCACTCATGATGCGGGTTTACAGATTTTTTAGCCTCAGGGCAAGGTTTATGCATCTGATAATCACCCGTGCTATGGCCAACAGTATAGGCAGCCAGCCCATCTTGCACTTGTCTGCGGGCGCGGCCAGCTAAGGCTTTGCGCCCCCCCTCTGCATCAATATTGGTCTCTGGAAAGAAAATGAGGTCAACCGTCATCGGGTCACCACATAAAACTTTCAGCATATGCGGCACTAAATTCAGATGCCCAATCCAGGCATATTCTACGCGCATGCGCCGCCCCATGGGTAAGCCGCATAATTCTGAAAATACAATCGTCATTGGCTGCACAGATACAGTCTGGCCTTTTATTTTGGTTTCAGCCGCCGAGATAAGCGCTGATTTAAAAGGCAAAACAATCGTGCCGTCACTGGTTGAGCCCTCAGGGAATAACACCACCCGCTCGCCTTCTGACAATCTTTTTTGCAAAGCGTTACGCTGGTTCATCGCATCAGAGCGTTTTTCGCGTTCAATAAAAATTGTCCGTCCAATTTTAGCCAGCATGCCAAAAAGCGGCCAATGCGCAATATCTGCCTTGGCCACAAAATTGACAGGCATGACGGACCCAATGAGCAAAATATCGAGCCAGCTGACATGGTTCGACAAAATCAATGTGCCACGCTTAGGGCGCGGGCCGTGTGTGCGTACTTTAATAGACGCAATTTTGAGGGCCAAGCGATAGGTTAATACAGGAATATAGCGACGCGTCGGCAGGCGAAAAATATGCGAAATAACTTGCGGTGGCACCAATAGCACGAGAAAAATTAAAATGATTGGCAGCCGAATAAGGAGACGAAGAGACGGCGGTAACATATGAAATTATTTATCCTCTTTATTTTTATTACCGTCATCAAGGGGCATGCAATAAAGCTCTAATCTGTGGTCGACAAGTTTGTAACCAAGCTTACGGGCTACTTCTTTTTGTAACACCTCAATCTCTTCATTGGTAAATTCAATCACTTTGCCCGTTTGCAGGTCAATTAAATGATCATGATGGTCATCAGAAACTGTTTCATAGCGCGAGCGGCCATCGCCAAAATCATGCCGCGTTAAAATACCCGCCTCTTCAAACAGACGCACGGTCCGATAGACTGTCGCGATAGAAATATTTTCATCTAATTTGACAGCGCGCTGGTAAAGCGCATCAACATCGGGATGATCATCGGCTTTTGAAATGACACGCGCAATAATCCGCCTTTGGCCTGTCATGCGCATGCCAGCTTGTTCACAAAGTTTTTCTATTTCTGACATTACCAATCCTTCAACTTGTTTTAGTTGTAACCGCAAAACCGCTCTTATCCAAGTTTGTATTCCATTAAAATTGCATCAATGCCTGAATAATAGCCCGCCCGCAGGCCGGTTTGTACAAAACCAAACCTGTCATATAAGCGCCGTGCCGGTGCATTCTCCGCCGCAACTTCCAAAAAAACCCGATTAAGCTCTTTTGTCATCCCCCATTCCAGTGATGCCCTCAACAGGCTTTCGCCAATACCTTTATTTTGCTTATGCGGCGCCACCACAAAAGTTAAAATCTCAGCCTCGTCTAAAACATGTTGCATCAATAAAAAACCCAGCAGGTTTTTGGCAGGCGCAACTTCAAGGTCATCTATAGGCGCATCATGGTAACCCCCCCAACATATGACGCCCTTTTTATCGCGCAGCCCAGCGAAGCTATCGCGACTCCACGGACGGGCAAAACCCTGCTGATGCAGCTTTGCCATTGCATCAAGCACAGTTTCAGTAAATGGGGTTGGTATGATTATCACAGACATCGCCGCACAAGACTCTATTGCCGCGTCAACTTTTGATCTGTTTTGGGCAGCGCGGCATCAGGCGGGCGTAAATATAGGGGCGCAGGCTTTGACTCAATTTTCGCCAAGCCTAAATCAAGGGCTGTAAAAAAATGCGCGGCATTGGGGTAAATAATCTCATCAACCGGATAAGCCGATAAAGGCGCGCAATAATCAATCATTAGCGCCGCGCCGGTGCCAACCAGTCGATAGGGTTTTGCCGTTAATAAATCCGCAGCCTCGTCCCGTGACAACACCGCCGCCGCATTAATCGACGCACCGGCGGCGTCAAAACATTGTGTGTAAACCTGCCCGCGCCTTGCATCAATCAGACATGCCAAATCCGACTGAGCCGCATCAGCTTTACGCTGATGCGCGATTTGGGTTTGCGCCATAAGCGCTAGGCTGGTGAGCGTATAAATTGGCGCGCGCGCCACCAGCGCAAAAGCGCGCATCGCTGCCAAGCCAACACGCACGCCGGCAAAAGTACCTGGCCCTATCGTCACCCCAAGCGCGTCCAAATCCGCAACCTGACAACTTGCCTTTTGCAAAACATCCTGCAGCATTTGCGGCAAAATTTCAGCATGGCCCGTGCCAATCTCTTCATAAAGAGCCGTCACATCACCGCTGGACATATCGCGCAAAGCAACCGAACAGGCTTGCTGGCTGGTGTCACAGGCCAATACGAGTCTAGGACTTGAGTTCACTGGCCTTTCAGGGCTTTGCGATTGAGTATGATGCGCGCTCACGCGACCTCCAACATTATGCGGCCCTACGCCAATTCACAGGCATCTTCAAAAGCTAGGCGCGGCAAACGGTCAAATAATTTGTCTGGATCACCCCGCCCAATTGTGCAGATAAAATTAATCTCCACATCGCCATCAGGAAAAAACTCTTGCTCCATGCCCGCCATATCAAAACCGGACATTGGCCCGACATCTAAACCAAAGGCGCGGGCAGCAATCATCATATATGCCGCCTGCAATGTGCCATTACGCATCGCGGTGGCGGCAGCCGCCGCCGCATCATTGCTAAACCACTCGCGCGCTTCCGGATTATGCGGAAATAATTCTGGAATACGGTCATAAAACTGGCGATGGTGGCCAATCACGGCACAAACAGGGGCGGCAAGGGTTTTTTCTTTATTATCGGGGATTAAATGTTGTGCCAAACGTGCTTTACCTGCTGCGCTGCGCACATAAACAATGCGGGCGGGCGAGCAATTGGCGCTGGTAGGGCCATATTTCCAGACATCATATAAATCGCGCAATGTCTCATCAGACACAGGCATGTCCAACCACCCATTTTGAGAGCGTGCTTTGGTAAACAAAACCTCTAGGGATTTTTCATCAAGCATTTTGACCTCCTCTATTCTTGCCTTTGGGCAACTTATTCAACGGCGCGCACTTCTGTGACAACAGGGCAAAAATGTTTCAGCAGATTTTCCACCCCTTGTTTTAACGTTGCCGTGGAACTGGGGCACCCAGCACAAGCGCCACGCATTTCAAGAAACACCACACCATCTTCATAATTATGGAACACAATATCACCGCCATCTTGCGCCACGGCAGGGCGCACGCGTGTATCCAATAATTGCTTAATCGTGGTAATCACCTCTGCATCTGACCCCTCATTGGCGCCATCAGCATGTGCTGAGACATCAGCCAGAGCGGCATCGGTATTCATCACCGGCAGGCCTGAGACAAAGAAATCCATAATCGCGGTTAAAATATGCGGCTTCACATGCTGCCATTCCGCATCGCCTTTTGTGACCGTTATGAAATCACGTCCTAAAAAAACGCTCTTCACATTCTGGACTTTAAATAAGCTTTGCGCCAATGGCGAGTTCTCAGCCGATGCAGAATTTGGAAAGTCTGCGGGTGGGGCATCACCCATCACTTCCCGACCAGGTACAAATTTTAAAGTCATTGGGTTTGGGGTATCTTCCGTTTGAATAAACATTTCAGCTCCAAATTTTATAATTATGTTTTCTGTGAGAACTTATATAGCGCAAAAACAGCCATCACGTAATGGCGTCAATTTGTTCATCGCTTAATTCACCCGGCACAATCGTGACAGGTATATGAAATCCGCTTTTTCCGGTCGCCAATGCCGAAACCAAAGGGCCTGGCCCGTCAGGGTCCGTCCCCGACGCCAGAACAAGGGTTGAAATTGTTTTATCACTGTCAATCAGGCCGACAATCACATCAATTTTATTGCCCTCTAAAATATGTGTTTGGGGGCGTTGGCCAGAAATCTGCACAACTTCTTCCGACAAATTATCTAAAATAAGCTGCGCCTCTTCCCGTGCTTCTTGCTTCATCAGGCTTTCAACACCCAGCCAATGCTCAAAACCACCCGGCTCTAAAATCGCTGCTAGAACCAGCTCGCCTGAAGTGCCATGCGCTCGACGCTCTGCCCAGCGCAAAGCTGCACGCGACTCAGGCGTACCATCAACAATCACAAGAAATTTGCGCGGCAAATGTGGGTCCATCAACATGAGATTATGTTGCCACTGTCTGCAGGCGGCGGCAATGCGTTTTTTGTATTTTTTTAAAAAATCACCTGATGCGCTTAGGCAAAACCGACAATTTTCTTAACCTCATCTAAAACAGGTCGGGCAATAGCTTCGGCACGCGCCGCACCATCAGCCAGCACCTTGTCCAAATAAGTCTGGTCGTTAAGATAATCCTGCATACGCGCGGTAATTGGGCCAATGGTTTCAATCATCAACTCTGCCAATGCAGGCTTAAATACCGAAAAATTCTGCCCCGCATATTGCCGCAAAACCTCTTGAACCGTTGTGCCAGACAGCGCCGCATAAATCCCCACTAAATTTGCTGCTTCGGGGCGTGCTTCCAGCCCCTCTTCAGTCTCTGGTAGCGGCTCGGAATCGGTGCGCGCTTTGCGGATTTTTTGCGCAATCATATCGCTGTCATCGGTCATGGTGATGCGGGACATATCAGAGGGTTCGGATTTAGACATTTTTTTACTGCCATCGCGCAAGGACATTACCCGCGTGGCAGGGCCTGTGATAAGCGGCTCTGGTAAGGGGAAAAATGGGGTGGCGTCCTCGCCCAGAAAATCATGGTTGAATTTTTGTGCAATATCACGAGCCAGCTCTAAATGCTGTTTTTGGTCAGCACCAACCGGAACATGCGTCGCCTGATAAGCCAAAATATCCGCCGCCATTAAATTCGGATAAACATAAAGCCCAACAGAGGCGTTCTCACGGTTTTTGCCTGCTTTTTCTTTAAATTGCGTCATGCGGTTGAGCCAGCCAATGCGCGACACACAGTTCAAAATCCAGGCCAGCTCAGCATGCGCTGAAACCCGGCTCTGGTTAAACACGATTTGGTTTTCGCCATCGACACCTGCTGCCAAAAATGCCGCCGCAACCTCATAAGTATTGCGGCGCAATTCTTCAGGGTCTTGCCACACTGTAATGGCATGCAAATCTACAATGCAATACAGGCATTCATAGCTTTCTTGCAACGCGACGAAATTTCGAATGGCGCCAAGATAATTGCCCAAATGCAACTGGCCAGTTGGCTGAACGCCAGAAAAAACTCTCTGATGAATTGCGCTTTGTGAGCTGTTTGCAGACATGTAATAACCTTCCTTAGCGCCTCTTATCGCCTTTTAAGTTTCGCTTTTCAAGCTTTTTGCCAAATCAGCGCCAGCCTGCGCGAGGGTTTTTAGGCGTTGGTTTCTGCTCTGGGCGCGAAAAACCCAAATAAGGTTCTAAACCCAGCCCGCCAGAATACAAAAGACAAGACCGCCAATATGACAAAATAAATCAACACCGCCAGCGCAATTTGCCAAAATAGCCAAATCGCCAAAGCGCCATCGCCCAGACCCGACGGGAGAGGCGCAAAAGACAAAGCCCCTAACATCGCGCTGCAGGCCACTAAAATAAGCGCAAAACGAGACATGAAATACCCATCAACCCGCCAGCCACTGGCCGCCAAATGAACCCCCATAGTCAAAAAAGTGACCCAGCCCGCAACACTGGTCGCCGCCGCAATAGCAACATGCCCATAAACAGGAAAATACAATAATGACAGGCTGATATTCACCCCAACGCCTAGCGCGCCATAAAATAAAGGCGTTTTCGTATCCTCTTGGGCAAAAAAACTGGGCTGTAAAATTTTAACCAAAACAAATGCCGGTAACCCAATGGCAAAACCTTGTAAGGCCAGCGCAGCGGCTTGCGTATCTGCTTGCGAAAACGCCCCGCGCTCAAACAAAACCGCCATAATTGGTGTCGCCAAAATAAACAGGCCAATACTGGCGGGCAGGGTTAAAAACAAACCATAGGTCAAGCCATTATTCTGGCTGCGTATCGCACCGGCTTTGTCATTGGCGCGTAAGCGGCGCGCAATGTCTGGCAATAGTGCCACAGATAATGCCACCCCTATCACCCCTAAAGGCAATTGGTAAAGCCTATCCGCATAATAAAGCCATGCCGCCGCGCTTTCTTGTGCTGACGCAATATGCGTGCCGACCAGCAAATTAATTTGCCCAATGCCGGCTGCTAAAATGCCGGGCACACCCAAAATCAAAACGCGCTTTACATCGGGACTGAGGCGCGGGCGCGTAAGCGGCAGTGATAATCCGGCGCGGCGCACACCGAGCCACACCACAAACAGCTGCAAACCACCTGCGAGCGCCACACCCCAAATCAAAAATTGGAGACTTAAAAGCTGGCTCTCTGCCTCAATCACATAAGCCGAAAACAAAGCGCCAATCAAAACCACATTTAGCAAGACAGGCGCCAATGCCGCCAAAGCAAAACGGCCTGTGGCGTTTAACATTGCGGCATAAATCGCCATTAAAGACATGCACATTAAATAGGGAAATGTAATGCGCGCATAACTCACTGTCTGGCTGAATTTTTCAGGGTCAGCAATAAATCCGCCAGCCAGAGCGCGCACAAAATAAGGCATGGTTAGCTCGGCAATAAGGGTGAAAATAAACAGGGTAAAAAATAAAACGCTAAAAATGTCAGCCGCCATTTTGCGGGCTGGATCAACGCCTTCCCCCTCAAGGCGCTTGGCAAAAATCGGCACAAAGGCAGCATTAAACGCGCCTTCTGCAAATAAGCGACGAAAAAGATTGGGCAAGCGAAAGGCGACAACAAATATATCCGCTAGCGGCCCCGCCCCTAGCGCTGCGGCAATCAAAATATCACGCACAAAGCCCAACACCCGCGATAGCAATGTCGCCATTGCTGTCGTGCTGGCGGCGCGTAAAATAGAAAACCGCCCCGCCATTAAGCCACCTTATGGGATGGTTTTTGATGTTGCGGGCGCGCGGCGGTTTCTGGGTCAGCCAGCGCTTGTTCGAGCTTTTTTCGAATGGCAGCGCGCTTTGACGGGCTGGTGATTTTACTTGCCGTCAAATCTTGGGCATAAAAAACATCAACGGCGCGCTCACCAAAAGTCGCAACCCGCGCCGATACAATCGTCACCCCTAAATGAAATAATGTGCGGGTTAAAGCGTGTAAAAGGCCTGGCCGGTCCAGCCCAATCACTTCAATCACGGTTGAATGTTGCGAGGCTTCATTATCTAGCGTCACAGATGGGTTGAGGTCAAATGCCTTGAGTTTATGTGCCGCGCGCGAGCTTAATATTTGCTCGCTTGGCAACAGCTCTCCCGACATAACGCGCTCCACCGTATTTTCCAACCGCGCCATGCGGTTATCGTCAGGGGCATTATGGTCTTGCGGCTCTTGCAAGCGCAAAACATCCAAAGCAATGCCATCGCGTGTGGTGATAATGCGCGCATCAACAATATCCAGCCCCGCAACCGCGCAGGCGCCTGTTAAACGGGAAAACAGACCGGGGTGATCAGCACACACAAAACTCAATGTCGTGACATCTTGGAACATATCGCGGCGGGCATCAACCAGCATGACTTTATCTTTTGCTTGCGCCAGCAGCTCGGCATGCACAAGCTGCGCCTCAATTTCAGTGGAAAGCCAATAAGCATCATAATGGCGTTCAATATATTTTTGCGCCGCCGCTTTGCTTGGCTTGCTGTCTTGCGCCATATAGGCTTCAAGGAAAGCTTGCTTGGCTGCCGCCACACGCGCAGGGCGGTTTGTATGCGAAGCAGAGCCCATTAGAAAAGCCTCAGCTTCATAAAATAGCTCGCGCAAAAGCTGTCCTTTCCAGCCATTCCACACACCAGGCCCAACGGCGCGAATATCAATCACCGTCAACACCAATAAATGTCGCAAGCGCTCGAGTGTTTGCACCTTATCTGCAAAATCTCGAATGGTTTTAGGGTCGCTTAAATCGCGTCTTTGCGCGACATCACTCATAATTAAATGTTCGCGAACCAACCACTCGGTTAACTCTGTTTCCGCTTTGGTAAATCCAAGACGCGGCCCAAGACGGCGCGCAATGCGGGCGCCAGCGATGGAATGGTCTTCAGGGCGGCCTTTGGCTATGTCATGCAATAAAGTCGCCAAATAAATCACTTTGCGATTTATGTTTTTCTTAATCAACTCATGCGCGAGCGGATGGTCATCTTCAAAAACCCCGCGCTCGAGTGAAGACAATAAACCAATGGCCCGCAATAAATGCTCATCGGCGGTGTAATGGTGGTACATATTAAATTGCATCAACGCGACAATGCGCCCAAAATCGGGTAAAAATTTCCCCAACACACCCGCTTCATTCATGCGGCGCAAAATTCGTTCCGGATGGTTGCGCGATGTTAAAATATCCAAAAACAACGCATTGGCCTCTGGGCTTTTGCGCAATTTTTCATCAATTAAATTCAACGAGCGCGTCACCTCGCGCAATGTGTTTGGGTGGATGAGCAATTTATAATCTGCCGCCAATTTGAACATGCGAATGAGATTAACAGGATTGCGCCGAAACACATCTGAGCGCACCATTTTAATGCGCTGGCCGCTGAGTGTGAAGCCATGCACTTGTTTTTGGCGTCGAAACAAAGCTGGCAGCCGCCGCAAGCGACTGGGCTTGGTTTGTTCATCTTCAAGCATGGCACAAAAAATGCGGGTTAAATCGCCGACATCTTTAGCAACCAAAAAATAGCGCCGCATAAATCGCTCGACTTTTTTTTGGCCAGCTGAAGCGGCGGCGCCCATTGCGTTTGCCACTGACATTTGAATATCAAAATTTAAACGCTCTTCAGCGCGGCCGGTTAAAAAATGTAGATGACATCGGGTAGACCATAAAAAATTCTCGCATCGGCGAAACAGGTTTAATTCTTCGCGCGTCAACAGCCCGCGCGTGACAAGCTCGCCAATATCGTCAACCTCGTAGCAATATTTCGCAATCCAGAACAATGTATCCAAATCACGTAAGCCGCCTTTGCCCTCTTTAATATTAGGCTCAACCAAATACCGGCTTTCACCTGTGCGGGCATGGCGAATGTCTCTTTCGTCGAGCTTGGCCGTTACAAAAGCGCGGGCATTAATGCGTTGGATTTTGCGCTTATAGGCCTGGCGCATATTCTCGCCAATTTTTTTATCACCCCAAACATAACGCGCCTCAAGCAGGGCCGTGCGGATTGTCATATCTTCATTAGCCATTTGCACGCAATCTTGAACCGTGCGCGTGGCATGGCCAACTTTTAGGCCCATATCCCAAAGCAAATAAAGAATAAACTCAATAAAATCATTAGCCCAATCAGGCGCGGGGTTGGGTAATAAAAAGAGCAGGTCAATATCCGAACCAGGTGCTAATTTATGGCGCCCATACCCGCCAACCGCCAAGACAGCAATCGACGCGGTTTTGCCCTGATGGCCGTTTGGCGCACTGATTAAATACCTATGAGTAAAATCAGCCAAACTTTGTATAATGACATCCATTGACCGGCTCAATGCATGCGCGCAAGCCGCCCCCCGCATTGGTTTGGCAATTAATATTTTTTTGATGTCCTCGCGATTTTGATGGTGAACGGCTTTGATTTGTTCCAGCAATTGCGGGCGCCATTCTTGACTATTGGCCATCATATCCTTTGCGCGGTTTTGGCTTGTTGGTTTATGGCTTTTATCCTTATCAGCTGGCACAAAATATTGATGCGCCAAATTATCTAGCCAATCACGCAATGCAGGCTTGGCGATAATCGGGAAACGCGCGGGTTGGGTTTTTGGTTTTGGCATTTTGTCTCAATTTCAACTTATATATAAATTGTGGCAGTGAATTATAGCTATAATAAGGCAGAAACTAGGGGTGTAAAGAACACCATTTCAACTTACAAAACCAATTCTATTCGACCTCTTCCTCATCTTCATCCTGCAGGCGTTTTAAATCATAAAGCACATCGAGCGCTTCTCGCGGCGTTAAAATATCAGGATTTAAATTTTGAAGATAAGCATGAACCGCATCGTGATTTTCTGTCGTGTGGGATGGATTGGGCGAAGCAGAAAATAATGGCAAAGCATCAAGCCCTAAACTGTCAGAAGGCGTGCCTTTGTGCTGGCGACTTTTTTCTAGCCTTTCCAACACTTCGCGCGCGCGGGCAATCACCGCATCTGGCAAGCCCGCCAAGCGCGCCACATGAATGCCATATGATCTATCGGCAGCGCCAGCGACGACCTCATGCATGAAAATCACATCGCCTTTATATTCTTTAACTTTCATTGTCGCGTTGGCAAGTCCGGATAAACGCTCAGAAAGGCTCGTTAATTCATGATAATGGGTAGCAAATAAAGCGCGGCAGGCCGTGACATCATGGAGGTTTTCAACTGTGGCCCAAGCGATGGAAAGGCCATCAAATGTGGCGGTGCCACGCCCAATTTCGTCTAAAATCACCAAACTTTTGGCAGTGGCCTGATTTAAAATGGCGGCGGTCTCAACCATTTCCACCATGAAAGTTGAGCGCCCTTGTGCCAAGTCATCAGCCGCGCCCACCCGACTGAAAACCTGATCAACCAAGCCAATATCAGCCTGTTTGGCGGGGACATAAAACCCTGCCTGTGCCAAAATAGCGATGAGCGCATTTTGACGTAAATAGGTTGATTTGCCCGCCATATTAGGGCCTGTTAGCAGCATGATACGCTTATTATTTTCATCATTGAGATGGCAGTCATTCGCCATAAACGGCCCTTCAGCGCGCTTTTCTAATGCCAGCTCCACCACCGGATGGCGACCCCCTTGAATGATAAACCGGTCATCATCATAAAGCCGTGGGCGGTGCCAATCATGCTGGCGCGCCAATTCAGCAGAGCTCAGCGCAACATCAATCACCGCCAACCCTTCTGCGGCGCGGCCAATAATATGCGCCAATGCGTCAGCCTGTGCGACAAGGCGGTCATATATATCCAGCTCAATCGCCAGTGCGCGCTCCGCAGCCCGCGAAATTTGACCTGCTAAATCAGCCAATTCTTGGCTGGAAAATCGCACTGAATTTGCCAAGGTTTGCCGATGGATAAACACATCAACATGCGGCGGGGATTGCAAAGTGTTGCCATGTGCGCTTGGCACATCAATATGATAGCCCAGAACAGCATTATGCTTGATTTTGAGCGCTTTAATGCCAGTCTCTTCAGCATATCGCGCCTGTAGCCCTGCAATCACGCGGCGGCTTTCATCGCGCAATTCACGCTCTTTGTCCAAAGCCGCATCAAAACCTTGCGCAACAAACCCGCCATCACGCGCTAATAGGGGCATATCTTGAGATAGCGCAGCTTCGAGCAAGTCTTTAAACTGCAAAAGCGCCGCCGATTGTTCCTGAGCCTGTGCCGATTGGGCGGCCTTGCCTGCAAACAAGGCAAAGGCGTCACTTAAATCCGCTGGCAAAGCCGAATGAGGGGATATTGCCTCGTTTGAAACCAGCGCATAGGCACTAAACCCCGCTTCCAGCCCCTGCTTGAGGGATTTTAGGTCGCGCGGGCCGCCACGTCCTAATGATAAGCGCCCGAGCGCCCGCGCCATATCGGGAGCCTGCTTAAGAGACGCTTGCAGCTCTGCCGCCAGTCGATATTGGCTCATGAAAAAATCAATCGCCTCCTGTCGCGCCATAATCACCGCGCGGTCGGTCATCGGATTGGATAGTCGGGTCGCCAATAATCGCCCACCAGCCGCTGTTACCGTTTTATCAATTGCGTGTAAAAGACTGCCCTGACGCTGGCCACTCAGGGTTGATACCAGCTCCAGATTATTACGCGTGGCCATATCCAGCCGCATAATACCGCCGCCGGCCTGAAGCTGCGGTGGCTTCAGGCATGGCACATCACCCATTTGCGTGAGAGATAAATAGGCCAACAGGCTGCCACAAGCCGCAATTTGCACGCGCGACCACGCCCCAAACGCATCAAGCGTCTCAACCCCATAAGCCTCTTTCAGCGCTTTTTCCCCGCTGACAACACTCGTTTGCGCACTGGACAGCGTCGCGACAGCCACATCGCCAAGCGCTTCAATCGCCATTTCCAGTTTCTGGTAATGCGCGGCGGGCAAAATATCCCGCAAGGTCTCTGGCATTAAAAGCTCTCGCGGTGCCAGCGCGGCCAATTGCGCAATCACCTGATTAAGAGGCGCGTCTGTCGCGTCTGGTGTCATCACATGCACATCACCGGTTGACATATCCAGCCATGACAATCCAAAAGAAATCCCCAAGCCCTTATCCAGCCCCTGTTTGGAGCCATCTTTGGTGATTGCCAATGCGGCCAAGTAATTATGCGCGCGGGCATCCAATAAAGCTTCTTCGGTTAACGTACCCGGCGTGACCAGCCGCACAACCTCGCGGCGCACGACCGCTTTTGAGCCACGCTTTTTAGCCTCAGCCGGGTCTTCTGTCTGCTCGCAAATTGCAATCTTGAAACCCGCGCGTATTAAGCGCTGTAAATAGCCCTCTGCCGCATGATAAGGCACACCGCACATTGGCACGGGTTCGCCCAAATGCTGCCCGCGATGCGTGAGCGTAATATCAAGCGCTGCCGCCGCCGTGACGGCATCATCAAAAAACAATTCATAAAAATCGCCCATGCGATAAAACAGCAAATAATCTTGATGCTCTTCTTTAATGGCCAAAAACTGCGCCATCATCGGGGTCACATTGGCATTCTTATTTTCTTGAGCTTGAGGCATTATCTGAAAACATTTGAGTTTGAGCGGCGCTTTATTGATGTTTGTTCCTTATGATAAGTCAAGCGCGCCTGAAATTCCAGCTATCTTACTTGTATTTATCATCATTTCGCTCTATGACAGGCCTAATAGACGATGAAGGACAGATGTCATGGCAGATAATGGCGACAATATAGACAAATCATATGGCGACCGCGAAGCGCTGCGTTTTCACACACGCGGGCAACCCGGCAAGCTTGAAATTGTGCCCACCAAACCAATGGCAACGCAAAGAGATTTATCTCTGGCTTATTCGCCTGGCGTGGCGGCGCCGGTTAAGGCCATAGCTGAAAACCCCGACACCTCCTATGACTACACGGCGCGCGGCAATATGGTCGCGGTGATTTCCAACGGCTCAGCCATTCTTGGGCTTGGCAATCTCGGCGCGCTTGCCTCAAAGCCCGTTATGGAGGGCAAGGCCGTTTTGTTTAAACGCTTTGCTGATGTGGACAGTATTGACCTTGAAGTTGACACCCAAGACTCCGATGCTTTCATCAATGCGGTTAAGCATTTAGGCCCTTCATTTGGCGGCATTAATCTTGAAGATATTAAAGCGCCTGAATGTTTTATCATCGAGCAACAATTACGTGAAATGATGGATATTCCGGTTTTTCATGACGACCAGCATGGCACGGCGATTATTTGCACGGCCGGATTAATTAACGCGCTGCATCTGACGGGTCGCGATTTAAAAGACACAAAAATCGTCATGAATGGCGCCGGCGCGGCGGGAATTGCCTGTCTTGAGCTCATTAAAGCGATGGGCCTGCCTGCCGAGAACGCTATTTTATGTGACACTAAAGGCGTTATTCACAGCGAGCGCAAAGAAGGCATGAACCAATGGAAATCTGCCCATGCTGTGAAAACAGACGCGCGCACTCTTGAAGAGGCAATGCAGGGCGCCGATGTGTTTTTAGGGCTTTCTGTCAAGGGCGCGCTGACGCCAGACATGGTCAAATCTATGGCCAAGAACCCAATTATTTTTGCCATGGCCAATCCGGACCCTGAAATCACACCGGAAGAGGTGGCTGATATTCGCGATGACGCGATTATGGCAACGGGCCGCTCGGACTACCCTAATCAAGTTAATAATGTTTTGGGATTCCCATATATTTTTCGCGGCGCTTTAGATGTGCGCGCAACCACCATTAATGAAGAAATGAAAATTGCCTGCGCCGAAGCGCTGGCTATGCTGGCCCGCGAAGATGTGCCAGATGAGGTCGCCGCCGCTTATGGAGGAGACCGCCCAAGCTTTGGCCCGAATTATATTATCCCTGTTCCATTTGACCCGCGACTTATTCGCGATATACCCCCTGCTGTGGCACAAGCGGCTATGGATACAGGTGTGGCTGGCAAGCCAATTGTGGATATGGAAGCATATAAAAACCGCTTATCGGCCCGTCTTGACCCAACCGCCAGCACCTTGCAAGTCATTATGGATAAAGTCCGGCAAAAACCGAAAAAGCTGATTTTTGCCGAAGGTGAGCAAGAGGCCGTTATTCGCGCGGCTATTGCCTATAAAGATGGCGGGCTGGGTGAGCCTGTTTTGATAGGCCGTGAAGATATTGTGCGTGAAAATATGCTCAATGCAGGGCTGGGCGAGCGTGACGATTTAATCATTCACAATACCAGCAAGTCTGAACGGATTGAGGACTATACAGGGTTTCTTTATGAGCGCTTGCAACGGCGCGGGTTTTTATATCGTGATGTTGAGCGCATGGTGATGAATGACCGCAATATTTTTGGCGCCTGCATGCTCCAAATGGGCGATGCCGATGCCATGATTACAGGTGTTACCCGTAATTATTCGGTTGCTCTTGAGCAGGTCACAACAGTAATTGACCCGATGCCAGACCGTCGCATGATTGGCCTGACCATGATGGTCGCCCGTGGGCGCACAGTTTTGGTGGCAGACACAAATGTGCATGACATGCCAAATAGCGAAGAGTTGGCGGACATAACCGAGAGCGCCGCTCACGCCGCCCGCGCATTGGGCTATGAGCCACGCGTCGCTTTGCTTGCCTATTCCACTTTCGGGCACCCAGAGGGTGATCGCTCCGTTTATGTGCGTGAAGCAGTAGAAATGCTACGCAACCGGCAAGTTGATTTTGAGTTTGATGGCGACATGGCCGCAGATGTGGCGCTCAACAAAGAAGCGCGCGCGCTGTACCCTTTTTCGACACTGAAAGAAAATGCCAATGTTTTGGTCATGCCCGCCATTCACGCGGCCTCCATTTCAACCAAAATGTTAGAGGAGCTGGGTGGCGCCACAATGATTGGTCCGATGCTGGTTGGCCTATCCAAGCCCGTGCAAATTGTTCGGATTGGCGCGACCTCTTCAGAGTTGCTTAATATGGCAGCCATTGCGGCTTATGATTTTTAAACGCTGTTCAAAAAGTTTATTTAGACTTTCGAGATTGGCCTGTGAAATCAGCCAGCCCGCGCCAAATTAAAGCCGAGGCGACATGCGCTTTTTGAGGCGTGTCCACTCCCGCCAAATCAGCCAATGTTCGCGTCACCCGTAAAATACGATTAAACCCGCGCGCGGTCAGCCCCTTTTTCTCAACCGTGCTTTCCAGCAATTTTTGGCCTGCGGGTTCTGGCTTTGATAATTCATAAAGCCTCTCACCATCTAAATGCGCGTTCAGCACCCCCTCATTGCGCGCCCATTGAATTTTGCGCGCCGCTAAGACCCGCGCTGAGACTGTTGCGCTATCTTCACCAGATTGCGGCGCAATCATCTCTTCAAGCTTAACCGCCGGCACGCTGATGCGAATGTCAAACCTATCCAAAAGAGGGCCGGATAATTTGCCTAAATATTCCTGCATGCAATGTGGCAAACGATTGCATGCCAATTGCGGATCATTGGCATGGCCGCACCGACACGGGTTCATTGCGGCAATAAGCTGAAAGCGGGCGGGATAAGTGACATGTGCCGCCGCCCGCGCCACCTCGACCCGGCCAGTTTCAATCGGCTGGCGCAAAGCGTCTAAGGTTTGGCGCGAGAACTCGGGTAATTCATCGAGAAACAAAACGCCATTATGCGCCAATGAAATTTCACCGGGCAGCGCCTGACGCCCTCCGCCAATCAGTGCCGCCATGCTGGCCGAATGATGCGGCGCGCGAAAAGGCCGCTCGGCAATCAAGGCGGCTGGCATATTATCGGCCTGAAACACCCGCCCAGACAGGCTAGCAATCATACTGGTTTCAAGCCGTTCAGCTGGCTCAAGGGGCGGCAAAATGCCCGGCAGACGGGCAGCCAACATAGATTTACCAGCCCCAGGCGGTCCCGACATAAGCAAATTATGTCCCCCCGCTGCCGCCACTTCGAGTGCCAATCGCGCCTCTTCCTGCCCCCGAATATCTCTAAGGTCAGGCAAGCCATCGCGCTCATGTGCAACCTCCGCCTCTGGCGCTGGCAAAAGCTGAGTGCCCTTTAAATGATTGACGATTTGCAAAAGGTTTTCGCCCGCAATGACGCCTTTTTTATCTGGTCGGGTGAGGCCAGACCAATAAGCCTCGCGGCCATTGGCTTGTGGACAAATCAGACCGCGCCCCCATGTCATTGCCGCAACCGCCGCAGGTAACACGCCTGGCACGGGCGACAAGCGACCATCTAAAGACAGCTCGCCCATGGCGACAAAATCTTCAAGCGTGGCAGCTTCTATCGCGCCCATCGCCACCATCAGCCCTAGCGCAATCGGCAAGTCATAATGGCTACCCTCTTTCGGCAAATCAGCAGGTGCAAGATTGACGGTAATCCGTTCCGGCGGCAAGCCCAACCCAATCGCTGCCAGCGCGCTGCGCACACGCTCGCGACTTTCAGCCACCGCCTTGTCGGGCAGGCCAACCATGTTAAACACCATTTTTCCCGGAGAGAGATGAACCTGAACATCCACCTTAACCGCATCAATGCCCTGAAAAGCAAGGGTTGTTATTCGTGCTACCATTTTTCTTCTTTTTCTTTTTTGTTGTCTATATCCAACACCAAAAGCGGGGAGAAGAAAACCCCGATTTAAATATTTATTCTTGGGTTTGCATATTTAAGATTTCAAGCGCCGCTCTATTGCATCCCAAACCAGCACCGCAATATCGGGCCCGCCAAAGCTTTTAATTTCACGAATACAGGTTGGCGAGGTTACATTAATTTCGGTTAAATAATCGCCAATTACATCAATGCCGGCCAAAATAATGCCCGCCTCGCGTAAATAAGGGCCAATTTGCGCGGCAATTTCCAGATCACGCGCACTCAATTCATCAGCAACGGGTTGGCCACCAACATGCACATTGGCACGCGCATCACCTTCTTGCGGCACACGATTAAGCGCACCAACCGCCTCGCCCTCAACCAAAATCACCCGCTTATCGCCTTGTCGAATTTGCGGCAAGTAATGTTGAGCGATTAGCGGCTCACGACTTTCGGCCATCATCATATCAACTAAGGCGCCAAAATTTTCATCGCCCGCCATCACCCGAAACACACCCGCGCCGCCATTACCATAAACCGGTTTGAGAATTATATCCTGATGCTCGGCACGAAAATCTTCCAGCACTTTACGATCGCGCGTCATAATGGTTGGCGGCTGCAAACCCTCAAATAAGGTGGGGACAATTTTTTCGGGCGCATTGCGCACAGCTGCTGGATTATTCACCACCAAACAATCATCTGTAATTTTTTCAAGAAAATGCGTCGCGGAAATATAGGCCATATCAAAAGGCGGGTCCTGACGCATCAACACCACATCCATCTCGCGCAAATCTGTTGGTACGGGCGCGCCGAGCGTGAAAAAATCTGTCAGCTGGTCGCGCAGCGTTAAGGGTTGCAAAGGCGCAGAGACAGTATCAGGCGCATAAAGCGTCAATGCCTCTGGCTGATAATAAAATAATTCATAGCCGCGATTCTGCGCCTCTAAACCCAGCGCGAAACTTGTGTCCCCCACGACATCAATTTGCGCAATCGGGTCCATTTGAATGGCAACTTTATAGGACATTAATCGGCTTCCTTTTTTTCAAGTTCCCGCTCAACATCAAAAGCGAGTTTCATTTCAGCAATGGTTTCAAATAAAAGCTGCACATTTCGAACAGACTTAATATTGCGCGCATGATTAACCACACGCTCTGCCTGCTCAATATGCGCCGCAACGCCTTGTATGTAAACCACACCACGATGAATTGAGACATTAAAATTAACAGCAGATATTTCGCCATCAAATAACATAAGTGTTTTTAATCGCGAGGCAATTAGCGTGTCGCGCAAAATCTGCCGCTTGCTGCGCGCCTTGCCAATGTATAAATAATTATAAACATTGCGCACATCGGGATGCGCGCGGGCAATATTTTCAATATGCTTGGCTATCTCAGCATTTGGTACCGTGCCGGTTAGCATCACCCGCCCCGCCAACGAATTCACCGATATTTTTAGATAAGCGCCCTCTTTGTATTGCAATAATTTATGGTTTATCTTGAGCATAATCTCAGCGTCATCAATGCTTTTGGCGACGCCGGGCGCGCTTAAAGCCGCCATCCCAGCCGTTGACACAGTACCCATCACAACGCCTGGCACCGAACAGGCCACCAGCCAAAATGGCAGCGTCAAAACCAGCAATCGCAACAAAATCTTTCGCACCCTTACCGCCTCATATCCTGAAAATGATGCGCCCGCCCAGAGGCCGTGACACAAATCGCATCAAACCGCCAAGAGCAATGCCGCAAAGCAGGCTGGCGCGCCATGAAAATATCTGCCGCCGCCTCAATCCGCCGCCATTGTGTTTCCGTAATGGCCTCGCGCCCTTGCGCCAGCGTTTTGCGATATTTCACCTCAACAAAAATTACCACGCGCCCGCGTCGGGCTATTAAGTCAACCTCACCCTGTCCGCTTTGCCAGCGTCGTGCCAGAATTTGCCACCCTTTAAAGCGCAGCACCCAAGCGGCAATTATTTCAGCCACATGTCCCTGCCAATAGGCACGTCGACGCAGATTAGGGGAAGCTGGCACCATCATAACGGCGCCTCGTCAGAGGAAGAAGGGGGAGATGCATTTTGCTGCGCCAGCGCCAGTTGATAAACCTCGCGCCGCGGCCAGCCCGATAAAATTGCAATTTCATCAGCCGCGCGGCGTGTGCCTTTCTCGGGCAATTGTGTATGCAAAGCGGTCTCAACTTCTGCCTTTGACCATTTTTCCAGCGCCTCTGCCCCCTTTATCAGCACAACAATTTCACCTTTTGGCGGCCCGCTCGCCTCATATTGAGCTTTCAACCCTGCCGCCGTACCGGCGACAACCTCTTCAAATTTTTTGGTCAGTTCGCGGCACACCACCACCTGACGTGCGCCCAAAATATAATCAATATCACCTAATAAGGCGGTAAGGCGTTTGGCGCTTTCAAACAAAACCAATGTCGCCGAGAGAGACACAACATCTTGCAGCGCCTTTTGACGGGCGTTTTTTTTGCTTGGCAAAAACCCCAAAAACATAAATTTATCAGTTGGCAGCCCCGCAATGCTGAGCGCGGCCATAGGGCTGGATGGGCCGGGCACGCTCACAATCTTAGCCCCCGCTTCGCGCGCGGCCACAATCAGCGGATAGCCCGGATCCGAAATGAGCGGCGTCCCCGCATCGCTGACCAATGCCACTGATTGTCCCTCCGCCAGCCAGCCCAAAATTTTCGGGCGCATTTTATCGCCATTATGTTCGTGATAGGCCTGCATTTTATTGCTGAGACCATGCAGCGCAAAAAGCTTTTTTGTGATGCGCGTATCCTCGCACAAAACCACATCCACCCCCGCCAGAACATCAAGCGCACGCAAGCTTATGTCGCGCGCATTGCCAATCGGCGTGGCCACAACATAAAGACCGGGGGCGATGGTTTCACCTTGAAGAAAATCTGTATTGGGTATTTCCTGCATATTCTTAACAAAAAACAGTTTGGCCGAAATGGCAACCATTCTAATATGATTACAAATCAAATTTGGTCTTTTTCCGGACACATTTTCTTGGCACGATAGGCGTATGATGAAGCGTTATTTAAAATTTTTAATCAGTGGCGCAATAAGCGTAACGCTCGTGGCGTGCGGTCAGCCTGGCGGACCAAACGGGCGCGCTGACCTCGAGCCCGCACCAGCTGAAACCTCTTCTGCCTATACAGTCTTAATACCCAATGCCAGCACATCATCAGACATATCTGGCGCACCCAACCAGCGCATTGTCGAAAACACAAAAGCTTTTTTAAGGGCTTTGCCCAAAAGTCAGGCGCCGGCGACAGCCTATGACAGCCAAATGAAAGAAGAGGGGTTTTTGACCCGCGCGGTGAGCGGTAAGGGTTTTGGGCGCGCCAATGATGCGCGCATTCGCATCGGCCTCATTCTGCCTTTAAGTGCCGAAAGTCAAGATGTTCAAAAAATTGCACAAGAGCTTTTTAACGCTGCACAGCTTGGCCTATTTGACATTCGCCGCCCCGAATTGACGCTTTTGGTCCAAGACACACAAGGCACAACAAAAGGTGCTGAACGCGCCGCCCGCAAAGTTTTGCAAGATGGTGCTGACATTATCATTGGCCCGCTTTTTGCCGCCAACACGAAAGCCATCACACCATTGGCCCGCAATGCCGGCGTACCGATTTTAAGCCTGTCTAATAATCGCGATGTTGCAGGCAATGGGGTATGGCTGCTCGGCTTTTTACCTGAACAAAATCTGGACCGCATTATCAGCGAAGCCAGCGCCCGCGGACTGACCCGCTTTGCGGCACTTATCCCCGAAACCCCTTACGGCAAGCGGATACAAACCGCGCTTGAACCTACCATCAATTTTTATGGCGGCGAGCTGATACAGGTCGAGACCTATCAAGATGAAGCCCAGTCCATGCTGATACCCGCCCAGCGCATCGCGCAATATGAAGAGCGCAAACAAGCCTGGCAAGATGAGCGCGACCGGCTGACTGAAGAGGCGGGTATTTTATTATCTACTCTGCCAGAGCCGCCGCTCATCACTGAAGAAACACCCGCTGAAGAAATTTGGGAACAGATTGAAGAAATTAATCCAGACCTAAAAGCCCAATATGATGCCATGCGCCTGACCGAAACTTTTGGTGAGCTGCCTTATGATGCCGTGATTATGCCAGAAGGGGGCGTGCGCTTAAGAAGCCTTGCGCCGCTTTTGCCTTATTTTGATGTGGACCCAAGGCAAATTAAATTTCTCGGCACCGGCCTTTGGGATGACCCTGTTTTAGGCCAAGAACCGCCCCTGCTCGGTGGCTGGTATGCGGCGCCCGACCCGAAAGGCTGGCAAAATTTCGAGCGCCGCTATCAAAAAATATATGGTAACGCGCCACCTCGTTTAGCGGGGCTAGCATATGATAGCATCAGTCTTGTTGCCGCCTTGACAGATATTTATCCCAACTCACCATTTACCTATAAAAGCTTAACCGACCCAAATGGATTTCTTGGCATAGATGGGATATTTCGTTTAACAGAAAATGGGTTGAATGAGCGCGGTCTGGCCGTGCTTGAAATTCGTCGCAAACGCAATCGACTTATTGCAGAGTCACCAAATAATTTCATCAATCTTGACCAACAACCCAAACGGCCAATACAAAAAATTCAAACACCACAGGACAAAAAGAAAGATAGCCTGTTCGCGCCGTTTTCAGTCTTTAATTAAACATCACCGCGTCGCCGTGAGCAGGGCAGACAATATGCTGTCCAGCACGAGACGGCCTTTTGCGGTAAGTTTCAGTTTATGCGCATCATCAACCCGCAAATTCTCTTCCAGCAAAAGCGCCATCACCTGCGCGGGCGGCTCAAACCCTAAAGCCATCAACCGCGACAGCGCTATGCCCTCTGACAGGCGCAACCCAAACATCATCGCTTCCTCTAAAATATCTTGCGGGCTTTGCCGGCTGATTTCAGCCAAGCCATGCCCATTTTTCTCAACAGCCGAGAGCCAGTCTTGCGGCTTAGCATAACCCGTGCTGGCATAGCGCCCAGCGGCCATATCATTATTGCCCACACAGTGAAGTCGCCCATGCGCACCCGGCCCAAGCCCCAGATAATCGCCGCCCTGCCAAATAGCAAGATTATGCACACACGCATGGCCATCGCGCGCATGGTTGGAGGTTTCATAGCGCATCAAGCCATAATCCTGACATATCATATCCGTCATCTCATAGAGCTGCGCCTGACTTTCTTCATCAATCGGGGTAAGGCGCCCGCTTTGTTGATATTTATAAAATGGCGTGCGCGGCTCAATGGTCAGCTGATAAGCAGATAAATGAGACGGTGCCAGCTCCAGCGCGTGACGCAAATTTTTTGCCCATTTTTGCGGCATCTCATCCGGCAGGGCATAAATCAAATCAAATGATGTTTTGGGAAATATTTTTTGAGCGTGCAAAAATGCTTCGCGGGCTTGCGCGCCCGTATGGGTACGCCCCAGAAAAGCGAGCGCGTCATCGTCAAAAGATTGAACGCCCAATGACAGGCGGTTAATACCCGCCGCCCGCAAATCGTGCATTTCGTCTGCGGTCAGGTCGGCAGGATTGGCCTCGAGTGAAATCTCAATATTATCGGCAAAACCAAAAATATCCGACAAACCAGTCAGTATATCGGCCACCAGATGGGGCGGCATAAGCGATGGCGTGCCACCGCCAAAAAATACGCTGCCAATGCGTGCCGAGCCTTTGTCCTCACGGGCATTATGCGCCAATAAATCCGCCTGATGCGCCATGTCAGATAAAAAAGCGGCGCGCCAGACATCAATATCAGCCGACCGGTTGAGATGCACATTGAAATCACAATAGGGGCAAATTTTCGCACAAAATGGCCAATGAAGATAAACAGCCATATGGGGCTTTGCAGCCATTAGGCGGGGGTTCCTAAGCAAGCTTTGACAAGCTGGGCAAATGCATCAGCACGGTGCGACATGGCATGTTTAATCTCAGGCTCAATTTCAGCAAAGGTTAAATCGCCGCCAGTCGGCAAAAATATCGGGTCATAACCAAAGCCTTTATCCCCGCGTGGTGGCCAAACCAATGACCCCTCAACCTTGCCCTCAAAACTTTCTGTATGACCGTCTGGCCAAGCCAGTGTGAGCGCACAAATAAATCGAGCGCTGCGCGGGGCATCAGGAATAGCGGCAAGGGCTTGTTCAACTTTTTCCATGGCAAAATTAAAATCGCGCGCGCCATTTGGCGTGACGGCCCATCGCGCTGAATAAATACCCGGATTGCCGCCTAACGCATCAACCGCCAAGCCACTATCATCAGCCAGCGCAGGCAGGCCAGATTTTTGCGCCGCACTCTGCGCTTTTAACTCCGCATTAGCAATAAAGGTTAAGCCCGTTTCTTCCGGCTCAGGCAGGCCCAATTCGGCAGCGCTGATGGCTGACATACCAAATGGCTGTACCAAATCATTGATTTCGCGAACCTTGCCCTGATTATGGCTAGCGATGACAAGTTTTTCGCTCACAAGCTGACGGGTCATTTTCACCCCCCTATAGGGCCCTTATCAAGGGCTTGTTTTTGTAAGTCCACCAAATCGGCAATACCATCGCGTGCCAATTTCAGCAAAGCGTCAAATTCATCATTGGAAAATGGCGCGGCTTCCGCCGTGGCTTGAATTTCCACCAAGCCGCCACTGCCTGTCATCACAAAATTTGCATCCGTGTCGGCAACACTGTCTTCGGCATAATCCAAATCCGCCACGGGCACGCCCTTATAAATGCCGCATGAAAGCGCCGCAACATGGTCAAGGAGCGGTGATGTTTTGATTAATTTTTCAGCCAGCATCCAGTCAATCGCTTGCGCCAACGCAACATACGCGCCCGTGATAGATGCGGTACGCGTGCCACCATCGGCTTGAATAACGTCACAATCAAGGCTGATTTGATGTTCGCCCAAAAGCGCCAAATCAACAACCGCGCGCAGGGAGCGACCAATCAAGCGCTGGATTTCTTGTGTGCGGCCCGATTGTTTGCCGCTTGCGGCCTCACGGCGCATGCGGTCACCTGTGGCGCGGGGCAACATGCCATATTCCGCCGTCACCCAACCCTTGCCGCTATTGCGCAGCCATGGCGGGACACGGGTTTCCACGCTAGCTGTGCATAAAACATGCGTGTCGCCAAATTCAATCAGGCATGACCCTTCGGCATGTTTGGAAATATTGGTTTGTATGGTGACGGGTCTTAAGGCGGCGGGGCTGCGACCTGAGGGGCGGGAAAAATCTGACATATGAAGCTCCTTTATTCCTCTGTGTAACGGGTCTTGTCTTATGACGCAAGGGCGGGCTTTGCAGCGACAAAAAGGATTGCTCTTGATATTCCCACGCTGACGTCTTATGTAAACTCAAGCACTATTGATTAAGCGCGCAGGTAACAAATGACGGATACAAAAAACAATCAAGCAAATAAGCAAACAGCCGACCAAGACAAAGCGTCAGATCCGGCAGGGGATGAAAAGCTGGTTGATATTTTATCAGATGTCACCCCGCCTGAAGATGTGATTATTGACGATGAGAATGGCGACGCAGAAAATGAGAAATCATTAGATGACATGTCGCCAGAAGAGCAGGTCGTCAAATTGCAAGAAACCATTTTAAAGCTCAATGATGCGCTGGCTGAAAAGGATGACGAAATATTGCGCTATGCGGCAGAGCTACAAAACACCCGCCGTCGCGCCGAAAAGGATCGTGCAGATGCCTTGAAATATGGCGTTACTGGCTTTGCCCGTGACATGGTCGCAGTCGGCGATAATCTGACGCGCGCCCTCAACGCTATTGAAGAGTCGGATAGAGAAGGCCTGTCGGACAATGTGGTGAATTTACTTGAAGGCGTGGCCGCAACCGAACGCGACCTGATGGCTGCCTTGCAGCGCAATAATATCAAGCCGCTCAATCCGATGGGGGAAAAGTTTGACGCAAATTTCCACGAAGCTATGTATGAAGCGCCCGGCACCGGCCAAGCGGGTGGGACAATCATCGAGGTTGTTGAAATCGGCTTCACTATTGGCGAGCGCCTGTTGCGCGCCGCTAAGGTTGGGGTTGCCAAAGACTAAGCGCTCACCCGTCGCAGCGTGAAATTAAGGCGACCTCCTTCAGGAAAAACTTCTGGCAGAGCTTGTGTCAAAATATCGCTGGAGCCAACCAGCAACCGGTCAATGCCATGAAAATTTAACCGCGACTCGCCACCAAGCACAAGGGCGTCGCCTGAATGCAGTTTGATAGAGCGGGTCGCGCCGCGTCGTTGCGCGCCGCCCACCCGAAAAACCGCGCTATCGCCAATGGAAAAAGAAACAACTGGCGCCGATAAATCTTCTTCATCGCGGTCCTGATGCAGTCCCATTTTAGCTTTTGGCCCCTGATAATAATTGATTAAACAACATTCCGGCGGTTTCGGATAAGCCGTCAAATCATCCCATGCCTGCAGAAGAATATCGGGCAAAGCGGGCCATGGGTCGCCAGTCACAGGGTGGTGTTTTTGATAGCGATAACCCTGAACATCAGACACCCACCCATAAGACCCCATATTGGTCATCATGATTGACCAAGGGCGATTGCTGCGCGGCATATGTGGTTTGAACAAGGGCGCGCGCTCAAAAACAGCCGGCAAGGTGGCCATAAGCGCCAATTGGCTTGGCTTGTCCCAATATTCCGTATGATATTCAACACCTTGCCCCAACATATAGTAGCCCTTCGCGCCTCAATAAAAATTTCAAAAAAGTTGAGAAAAACATCATTCACAACCTTGCAGCCCATATAGATGATACTTATATAACCCACATAAGCATTTGGCACAGGCGGATTATCGCAACAGGCCAAAATTAACCTTGAGCAACAACATGTCGAAAGACATAAAGCATAGAGAGATAAGATTATGGGTAAGGTAATTGGTATAGACCTTGGAACGACAAATTCATGCGTCGCAGTCATGGACGGCGACACACCCCGCGTCATTGAAAATGCAGAAGGCACCCGCACAACCCCGTCAATGGTTGGCTTTACAGAAGAAAATGAAAAGCTTGTCGGCCAGCCCGCCAAGCGTCAGGCAGTGACGAATCCAACAAACACATTATTTGCGGTCAAGCGCTTGATTGGGCGTACATTTAAAGACCCAGCCACGCAAACCGATAAGGACGCAGTGCCCTATAATATCATCGCCGCCGATAATGGCGATGCTTGGGTTGAGGCGAATAATGAGAAATATTCACCCTCACAAATTTCAGCCTTCATTTTGCAAAAAATGAAAGAAACAGCCGAAGATTATTTGGGCGAAAAAGTCGAGCAAGCCGTTATTACCGTACCAGCTTATTTTAACGACGCCCAGCGTCAGGCCACAAAAGATGCCGGCAAAATCGCTGGCCTGGAAGTGCTGCGGATTATCAATGAGCCAACGGCCGCTTCACTGGCTTATGGTCTTGATAAAAAAGACGGTCAAACCATCGCTGTTTATGATTTGGGCGGCGGCACATTTGACGTTTCCATTTTAGAAATTGGCGATGGGGTTTTTGAAGTAAAAGCCACCAATGGCGACACATTTCTGGGCGGTGAAGATTTCGACGCCGTATTGGTTAACCATTTAGCTGAAGCGTTCCAAAAAGAACATGGGGTTGACCTGCGCGCCGATAAAATGGCCCTTCAGCGCCTGAAGGAGGCTTCCGAGAAAGCTAAAATCGAACTGTCTTCATCAACCCAGACTGAAATTAACCTGCCCTTTATCACCGCAGATGCGTCTGGGCCTAAACATTTAAACACCAAAATGACACGAGCAACTTTTGAGGGGCTGGTTGAAGATTTGGTGCAACGCACGCGCAAACCATGTGAGGCAGCGCTCAAAGATGCAGGCATTTCCCCATCAGAAATTGACGAAGTTGTACTGGTTGGCGGGCAAACACGCATGCCGAAAATCCGTGAATTCGTTAAATCTGTGTTTGGCAAAGAGCCAAATATGAGCGTGAACCCTGATGAGGTTGTCGCAATGGGTGCCGCCATTCAGGCAGGCGTTTTACAAGGTGATGTGACGGATGTTCTCTTGCTTGATGTGACCCCCTTATCACTCGGCATTGAAACACTTGGCGGTGTCTTTACACGCCTGATTGAGCGCAACACAACCATTCCGACTAAAAAGTCACAAGTGTTTTCAACCGCTGAGGACAACCAGTCTGCCGTGACGATTTCGGTGTTTCAAGGCGAGCGCGAAATGGCGCGCGATAATAAGCCATTGGGGCAGTTTAATCTCGAAGGGCTGCCCGCTGCGCCGCGTGGTGTGCCGCAGATTGAGGTCGCTTTCGATATTGATGCCAATGGCATTGTTAATGTTTCGGCCACCGATAAGGCAACTGGCAAAGAACAAAATATCCGCATTGAAGCATCAGGCGGTCTGTCAGATGATGATATTGAAAAAATGGTCAAAGAGGCTGAGGCCAATGCAGAAGAAGACAAAAAACGTCGCGAGAGCGCCGAGCTGCGCAATAATGCAGAATCTTTAATTCATGCAACGGAAAAAACAATTTCTGAGAATGAAGATAAGATTGATGCCAAAGATAAAGAGGCTGCCGAATTGGCGATCGCTAATTTGCAAGAAGCGCTTGAGGGCGAAGACCAAGACTTGATTGAAGAAAAGTCAAAATCTTTGCAAGAGGCCGCAATGAAAATAGGCGAAACTATTTATAAAGCCCAGCAAGAAGAAGCCGCCGCAGGTGACGCGGCAGCGGACCAGGCCCAAGATGAAGGCGTTGTAGACGCTGATTATGAAGAAGTCGATCAAGACGCCGACACAGACCAGGAAGGTGAGCAAAAAGCCTCTTAATTTAAGAGGTTTATTGCTCGCTTCATTTCTGTGTTTGTTTTTTGAGAATATTTGACCGATTAGCGAAGGAGGGCGCCAATGGATAAGCGTGATTTTTATGACGTGCTTGGCGTTGAGCGCGCGGCATCGGCTGATGAAATCAAAAAAGCCTATCGCGCAAAGGCGAAAAAATTTCACCCCGACCTAAACCCAGACGACCCTGTGGCTGAAAAAAACTTCAAAGAAGCCACCGAGGCCTATGAGTGTTTAAAAGACGTACAATCACGCGCGGCCTATGACCAATATGGCCATGCGGCATTTCAAAATGGTGGGCCCGGAGCTGGCGGGCCTGGCGCTGGCTTTAGCGGTTTTGGCGGTTTTGGTGGTGTTGGCGATATTTTTGAAGAATTTTTCGGCGGCGGCGGCGGCAGAGCCAGACGTCCACAAGGCCCACAGCGCGGCAATGATTTGCGCTATGATTTAGAAATCACACTGGAAGAGGCTTTTACAGGCAGCAATAAAACCATTGAGGTTGGCAGTGCTGCGGCTTGCGAAAGCTGCAATGGCAGCGGCGCCGAAAAAGGTTCTCAATCCGAAAATTGCGGCACATGTCAAGGTGCTGGCACTGTGCGTAACCAGCAAGGGTTTTTCACAGTCGAGCGCCCGTGCCATCAATGTGGCGGCAGTGGGCAAATTATTAAAAACCCATGTGGCGATTGTCGCGGCAAAGGCACAACTTACAAAGAACGCAGCCTCTCTTTCGACATTCCGGCTGGCGTGGAAGATGGCACGCGCATTCGCCTCAGTGGCGAGGGGGATGCTGGCGAGCGCGGTGGGCCGCGCGGCGATTTATATGTGTTTATTGCAATAAAACCTCATGCTTTCCTACAGCGCGAAGGGGCGGATTTATTCTGCCGCGTGCCAATTAAAATGACGCTTGCGGCCAAAGGTGGAGCGATTGAAGTCCCCTTGCTCGATGGTAAGCGGGTCAAAATATCCTTGCCAGAGGGCGCCCAAAGCGGCCAGCAATTCAGACTGCGCGGAAAAGGCATGCCAGTTCTGCGCAGCCGCCGACAAGGTGATGCTTATGTCCAACTTGCGGTAGAGACACCACAAAACCTATCGCGGAAACAAAAAAAGCTGCTCGACGCTTTTGAGAAAAGTCTCGACTCTGGAGCCTATCCAGAAAGCGACGCCTTTAATAATCACGCTCAAGACTAGCGGGATGCGCGAACGCCTGCTATAGAAGAATGATGAAACTTGTTGTAAATGGATGCGCTGGGCGCATGGGTCGGACCTTATTAAGACTGATAAGTGACCACCCTGATTGTGAGCTAATTGGCGGGCTTGAGGCCGCTCATTCTGATGCTTTGGGTCAGGATATTGGCACTCTTGCTGGGCTTGATAAAATGGGGATTAACGCAACAGATCAAGCGCTTGATGTTTTAAAAGATGCGGATGGGGTGATTGATTTTACCACACCAGATAGCACTGTAGATTTAAGCGGGATTGCGGCGCAGGCGCGGATTGTTCATGTGATTGGCACAACTGGATTTACCCCAGACCAAGAAGAGGCTCTCAAGGCAGCAAGCCGCCATGCCAAAATTGTGAAATCTGGCAATATGAGTTTAGGTGTTAATCTGCTCGCGGGGCTTGTGCGTCAGGCTGCCGAAAAACTCGGCGATGATTGGGATATTGAAATTGTCGAAATGCACCATCGCCACAAAGTGGATGCGCCATCTGGCACGGCTTTAATGCTTGGTGAGGCCGCAGCGCAAGGGCGCGGGATAGCACTCAATGAGCATATGGATTCAGGCCGCCACGGACAAACTGGTGCGCGTCAAAAAGGCGATATAGGTTTCGCCACATTGCGCGGCGGCTCGGTTATTGGTGACCATGAAGCGGTTTTGGCAGGCGATAGCGAGCGGCTCTATTTAGGTCATATTGCAGAAAGCCGCGATATTTTTGCACGCGGCGCCATTCGCGCGGCCTTATGGGCGCATGCACAAGCTGCTGGCATGTACGCGATGGATGATGTATTGGGTCTTTAAAATATAAAAAGCTTTCAAGGGGCAAAATATGAGCAAGCTGGTTTTGGTGCGGCACGGACAAAGCGCGTGGAACGAGAAAAACCTTTTCACGGGCTGGAAAGACCCAGACCTGACTGATAAGGGGCGGCACGAAGCCATTATGGCAGGGCAAAACCTGAAAGCCAAAGCATTGGTGTTTGATGTCGCCTTTACTTCGGCGCTCCAACGCGCCCAAAACACCTGTGCGCTGATTTTAGAAAATATGAATCAAGCAGACTTAAGCACGATACGCGATCAAGCCCTCAATGAGCGCGATTATGGTGATTTATCCGGCCTGAATAAAGATGATGCCCGCGCCAAATGGGGCGAAGAGCAAGTGCATATTTGGCGGCGCAGTTTTGATGTGCCACCGCCTGGCGGGGAAAGTCTGAAAGATACTGCCGCGCGGGTTCTGCCTTATTATGAGGCTGAAATCATACCGCATTTATTAGCTGATAAAACCGTGCTTATTGCCGCGCATGGCAATTCTTTGCGCGCTTTGGTGATGGCGCTTGAGGGCTTGTCACCAGAAGAAATTCTCAAAGTTGAAATCAGCACCGGCGAGCCAATGATTTATACATTAGATACAAAGGCTCAAATGACGGATAAAGAGGTTTTGAGCAAGGCCTAAGCCCTAATCAAGCTCGACACCCTCTGCCGCCAGAATGCGCCGCTTCAATGCCACCCCCCAGCGATAGCCATGCAGCGCGCCTTTTGCCGAAATCACCCGATGACACGGTACAATCAGACTGACCGGATTGGCGCCAACGCCGCGCCCGATGGCGCGCGCGCTTGTTCCCACTTGCTGGCCAAGTTGGCGATAGCTGCAAGTTTCACCCGCGCCAACAGACATTAAAGCGCGCCAAACCTGATGCTGAAACGGCGTGCCAATTAAGGTCAGCGGCACACAAACCGCCTCTTGTTCCAAAAATATATTGATAAGCTGCTGCCAAAATGGTGCTGCGTCGCAGGCGCGCACAGGTTGAAACGCACCCAAAAACTGGTCCAGTGTTTCACGTTTTGTGGGCGACTTCCCCAACCCCAGACCCAGCCCCGCCAGCCGGTTATGCTGGGTCACGACAAGCTGTAGCGGACCAAAATGCGACCCAATCTGCAGGGTTGAAAATTCCAATAATGACCGCTCAACAATATCTTGATGCGCTACCTTGCCCGAAGTCCCGCTTTGCATTGCGGGCCAATAATCATAATCAATGGCGATATGAGTCATAGCCAGAGCAGAGCGCGTCTGATATGCGCTGTCAAGTTATGGATTATTATCTCAGGCCGCGCGGCTTTTTAGTTTTTGCAGCGCGCCGTTAAGGGCTTGCGAAAAATCATGCCGCTCTTCTGGCGATAAAAACGCGCCAATTTCAACACGCTTGCCATGCGAGGTTAAGAACAAAGGCCCAATTTCGTCGGCTGTCTTTTGTAAAACCACGCGCACCCAATAAGCATTAAACTCTGTTTCTTGCTTCACTTTGCGTGACGAAACTTCCGTAATTTTTAATTTATCATCCACCAGCTCAACAATTTCATAGCGCTGCGCCTGACGGTAATTCATTTTAAAAGCCAGATAAAAAAGCGCCACATCAAGACCAAAAAAACCAAAAACAGGCCAAGCGCCCTGCATCAAAAACAATGCCCCCGTGCCAAAGCTGGTCAGGCCAAAAAGCGCCATCACAATCTTAAAGTCTTTGCGAGAAAGCGATGCATTGGGGCGCAAGCGCGCTGAAAAATATGTGGTTGTGGCTTCCATAGAAAATAAATTAGAGTGTCTGGCTAGAAACACAAGCGCTTGGCCTGCGACCTATTGCCAGCCTCTTGCCGGCCTCTTGTCAAGTTTCAGGCGAACCCATATGGTAGTCTTTTACGAGAGAAAAAATGAAAATTGCGCAAATACCAGAATTTTTCGCCCGTCTCAAAGACGCCAACCCCATACCAGAACCCGAATTGGATTTTGTGAATATATACACCTTATTGGTTGCGGTTGTTCTGTCCGCACAGGCCACCGATAAAGGGGTCAATAAGGCAACAGCGGAATTGTTTAAACTAGCCGACACGCCAGAAAAAATGGTCGCATTGGGCGAAGATAAAATTCGCGATTTGGTGCGCACAATTGGCCTGTATCGCAGCAAAGCCAAAAATGTTTTTTTATTGTCGCAAGATTTGATTGAAAAACATGCCAGCCAAGTTCCCGATACAATGGACGCGCTGATTAAATTACCAGGTGTGGGGCGCAAAACCGCCAATGTTGTTTTGAATATTGGGTTTGGTAAGGACACATTTGCCGTCGATACGCATGTTTTTCGGATTAGCAATCGAACGGGCCTCGCGCCGGGCAAGACCGTTCTCGATGTTGAGAAGAAGCTCGACCGTCGCGTGCCTGAGCCTTATCGCGTTGATGCCCATCACTGGCTTATTTTACACGGGCGGTATGTCTGTAAAGCCAGAAAGCCTGACTGTCCATTATGTGTGGTTCGTGATATATGTCGCTACAAATCTAAAACGGACTAACTTTAAGGTAAAAATATGAGTGAGAAAAAGTTTCAAGTAACGGCTATGGGCGCGGCTCTGGTAGATATTTATGCGCAAGTCAGCGATGAAAAGCTCACATTGCTGGGCAGCCAAAAGGGCGCGATGACACTGGTTGACGCGGCGCAGGCCGAAAATTTAGGCGCGCAAGTAGAGATTGAAAGTCAGGCCTCTGGTGGGTCAGCGGCTAACACGATTGCGGGCATTGCGGGGCTTGGCTCAAAAAGCGCGTTTATTGGCAAAGTGGCCGATGATGAATTGGGGGCATTTTTCACTCAGGAAATGAAAGCCGCCAATATTCATTTTGAACAATCCCCTCTCAAAGGCGGCGACCCAACAGGTCGGTGTCTGGTTTTGATTACACCCGATGCTGAGCGCACCATGCACACATTAATTGGCGCGGCAGCAGCGACCAGCCCTGATGATTTAGATAAGAATATCCTCGCCCAAACAGCCTGTTTTTTCTCAGAGGGCTATGTCTTTGACAGCCCCAGCGCCACCCAAGCTTTTATCGCCGGCGCGCAAATGGTTAAGCAAGCGGGCGGCAAAGTCGCCTTTTCTCTATCTGACCCATTTTGCGTTGAGCGGCATTTGCAACAATTCAAAACCCTGCTTGGGGAAAAAGTCGATTTAATGCTTGGTAACCAGGCAGAAGCCGAAGCATTATTTGGCACACAAGACATGGCGCAAATTATTGCAACGATTCAGGCGCAAGGCTTTGACGCAGTTATCACGCGCAGCGAAAAGGGCGCCGTGATTGTGCAAAATGGTGATGTCACTGAGGTGCCCGCAGAACCCGTCACAGAGCTGGTGGACTTAACAGGGGCAGGCGACCAATTTGCAGCAGGCTTTTTGAGTGGTTTGGCACAGCGCCAGCCTGCAGCTATTTGTGGTAAAATGGGCGCGATTGCAGCAGCTGAGGTCATTACACATATTGGCCCACGCTTGCAAACCGATATTACTGAAAAAATAAATGCAGTAAAAATTTAGTTAAATTTTACGCAGCAGCACTTCATCAATCTGGTGTGCGGCATTTTTATGTAAAATCAAATCGGCGCGCCAGCGTGTGGGTAAAATATTTTGTTCAAGATTAAGCTGGTTAATCCGCCGCCAAATATCTTTTGCGGTTTGCACGGCTGTTTCGTCATCTAAATCTGCATAGCGAGCAAAATACGCACCCGGCCGGTTAAACGCCGTGCGCCGCAATTCTAAAAACCGCGCAACATACCAAGCTTCTATCACAGGCGTTTCGGCATCAATATAAATAGAGAAATCAAAAAAATCAGAAATAAAAGGTGTCTCAGCATCAGCGTCCTGCAAACGCGCGGGCTGGAGAACATTGAGACCCTCAACAATCAAAATATCAGGGCTGTCGACGGATATGCTTTCATCCATCATCACATCATAGGCTATGTGTGAATAAACTGGCGCGGTTAAATCTGTTGCCCCTGATTTAACAGACGACAGAAATTGTCGCAACGCGACCAAATCAAAGCTCTCAGGAAACCCTTTGCGCTCCATCAGACCGCGCTTTTCCAGCTCGTCATTAGAATATAAAAACCCATCTGTTGTGATGAGCTGCACTTTTGGATGGCTTTCCCATCGCGCCAGCATTTCACGCAAAATACGCGAGGTCGTGCTTTTGCCCACAGCGACCGAACCAGCAACGCCGATAATATAAGGCACTTTGCGTTCTCGCCCGAGAAACTTATTAGAAGCTGCAAACAAGCCCTGCGTCGATTCAACATATAAACTTAGAAGCCGCGACAAGGGTAGATAAATCTGCTCAACCTCTTTAAGCGAGACCGTTTCACCGCGCCCACGTAAATTAATAATTTCTTTTTCTGTGAGCTTAAGCTGTTCATCGCGCTGCAAAGCGCCCCATTCTTGGGCCGAAAAACAGCGATAAGGGGATTCAGCGGGCAAGGCCTGAGATAGAGGGGTTGTGGGGGACATATGTTTTTGGCCTTCCTATGGCTTGGCTTATCCTTTTGGCCGCGCCGCTTTTTCATCAAGGCCAGAAACACCTTCTCGGCGTTGCAACTCAACCAAAACATCGTCAAGCTCAATATCTGCACCGGCAAGCACAACCAGCAGATGATAAAGCACATCTGCGGCTTCCTTTGTCAGGCCCGTCTTATCATTTTGCAGCGCCGCAATAACAGTCTCAACGGCCTCTTCAGCCAATTTACGCGCTGGCTTTTCTGGTGCTTGCGCCAAAAGTTGGGCCGTATAAGATTGTGCAACGTCACCGCCTTTGCGGCTTTTAATTGTTGCAAATAAAGCCGCTAAAACGGAATCTGAGTGCTGCGTTTTATTATCACCAGACATGTCTTAATCTCTCAATCATTTCGCTTCCTTTCATAACATATTTTAAGAATGCGTTGTTATGAAAGAATTTCTTTATCAGCTTTTAAAGCCGCACCGCAATGCCAGCCTCTGCCATGACTTTCTTGGTCTCGGCGATTGTGTAATCGCCAAAATGAAAAATCGACGCCGCCAGAACCGCGCTGGCATGGCCCTCAAGGACACCTGCCACGAAATGGTCCGCATGCCCCACACCGCCAGAGGCAATGACGGGAACCGGCACAGCATCGGATAATTGCCGCGTTAAGGCAAGGTCGAAACCCTCCCGCGTGCCATCGCGATCCATCGAGGTCAGCAAAATTTCGCCCGCGCCCCGCGCCACCATATCGCGCGCAAAGCCAATCGCTTCAATGCCTGTCGCCTCGCGGCCGCCATGCGTAAAAATTTCCCATCGGTCATCATCAACCTGCTTGGCATCAATCGCGACAACAATACATTGTGACCCAAATTTTTGCGCCGCCTCTGCCACCACGTCCGGATTGCGCACCGCAGCCGTGTTAAAAGATACTTTATCCGCACCCGCCAATAAAAGACTGCGCACATCCCGTACCTCGCGCACGCCGCCACCAACTGTGAGCGGCATAAAACATTGCTCTGCCGTCGCGCGGACAACATCCAACAAAATAGACCGCTTCTCGTGACTGGCCGTAATATCGAGAAAACACAATTCGTCTGCACCTTCTTTATCATAGGTGCGCGCCGCCTCAACCGGGTCGCCCGCATCAATCAGGTCAACAAATTGAACCCCTTTTACGACGCGGCCATCAGCCACATCAAGACAGGGTATGATGCGTGTCTTAAGCATTAACGCACCCCCTCAAGCGCCAAAACCTCAGTCGGGTCAAGGCGGCCATCATAAAGAGCCCGACCTGAAATCGCCCCAATAATGCCGCTCGCCTCATGCTTTTGCAGCGCCACAACATCGTCAATCCCGGCCAGCCCGCCAGAGGCAATAATCGGGATAGAAACCGCCGCCGCCAGTTTTGCCGTCGCCTCAATATTCACACCTTTTAACAGGCCGTCGCGGTCAATATCGGTATAAATAATAGAGGCCACGCCCACATCCTCAAATTGGCGCGCCAAATCAATTGCGTCCATATTGCTTTCTTCAGCCCAACCCTCAACCGCAACTTTGCCGCCGCGCGCATCAATACCAACAATAATTTGGTCCGGGTAAAGCGCGCAGGCCTCTTTGACCAGCGCTGGGTCGCGCACAGCAATCGTGCCAAGAATAACGCGGCGCACGCCTTTATCGAGCCATAGCTTTATCGTATCCAAATCACGAATGCCGCCGCCAAGCTGAACAGGGGCTTTGGTTGCCGCTAAAATCGCCTCTACCGCAGAGGCATTAACCGGCGCGCCCGCAAATGCGCCATCCAAATCCACCAAATGTAAATGCGAAAAGCCCTGCGCGGCAAAAGCCCGCGCTTGATCTGCCGGACTGGCATTAAAAACTGTGGCGCGCGCCATATCGCCTTGTTCGAGGCGTACACATTCGCCATTTTTTAAATCAATCGCAGGAAAAAGGATCATGGCCGCCACCTTAAAAAATTATCAATAAATTTCAGGCCATTTGTTTGGCTTTTCTCGGGGTGAAATTGCGTACCCACCATATTGTCACGGCCAATCATAGCGGCAAAATTTACACCATAATTGCATGTCGCCAAAATATCTGCGCTTTGCGCAGGCATGGCCTGAAAGCTATGCACAAAATAAACATCTTCTCCACCCAAACCATTGACCAGCGCGTGCGCGCCCGTTGGGTTTATTTCATTCCACCCCATATGCGGGATTTTGAGCGTTTTATCCTGCGGCTGCAAAACATCAACATCGCCTTTAATCCAGCCAAGACCCGCATAGGGCGCCCCCTGATTATGTGATTTATTCTCATGGCCGCGCGCCAGCATAAGCTGCATGCCCACACAAATACCCAGAAACGGATAAGCTTGCGCGACAACACGCTCATTAAGCGCCTCAATCATGCCCGGAATAGCCGCTAGCCCCGCCGCACAATCACCAAAAGCCCCGACGCCCGGCAACACAATATAATCCGCCGCCAAAACATCTTCAGCCGATTGGCTGAGTATCACTTTTGCCGATTTATCCTGCGTGCTGGCGACACGCTCAAACGCCTTTTGCGCCGAGCGCAAATTGCCGGAGTCGTAATCTATCAATGCAATCTTCAAAATTGGCTTCCTATTGGCCTCTTAACGCGCGTGACTAGCTGCCCAACACACCTTTGGTTGACGGAATTTCGTCAGATTTACGCGGGTCAATTTCAATCGCCTGACGCAAAGCGCGGGCCAACGCTTTAAAGCATGACTCAATAATATGATGATTATTTTCCCCATACATATTTTCAACATGCAGTGTAATGCCTGCGGCCTGCGCAAAAGCCTGAAACCATTCCTTAAACAATTCAGTATCCATATCCCCCAATTTTGGTTTTGAAAAAGATACTTTCCAAATCAAATAAGGGCGCTGGGATACATCTAAAGAAACCCGCGTACAGGTTTCATCCATTGGAATAATCGCCGAGCCATAACGCGTTAGGCCTTTAAAATCGCCCAAAGCCTCCCGCACAGCCTCACCGATGACGATGCCTGTGTCTTCGGTTGTGTGGTGGTAATCAATGTGCAGGTCACCTTTTGCCTTAACTTCAAGATCAATAAGCGAGTGGCGCGAAAGCTGTTCGAGCATGTGGTCTAAAAACCCTATGCCGGTCGACACATCATAAATACCCTTACCATCAAGGTTGAGTTTAACCGCAACGCCCGTTTCTTTAGTATCTCGTGAAACCTCTGCTGTTCTTTGCGTCATAATCTGAAATCCATTTATGTCTTTTACTTCTTGTCTTTTATCAGGTCAGAGGCATTGTTTCCAGACTTGTTTGCGGATTAGAGGTTTTTCCTGAGTTGCACAATCAGCGCACCGCTTCCGCCATATCCGGCGCCGGCCTCTTCATAACCGACAATAAGGGGGGCAAAATCTGCGCTTCGTAACCAGATTGGAACCTCGCGGCGCAAAACACCCTCCCCGCGCACGCCCTTTCCTGTAATGACCAAAACCCAGCGCTTATTTTCTGCCTGACATTGTGCGAAAAACCCACGCAGTCTTTGACGCGCCATATCAGCAAAGTCACCATGCAAATCGATACGAGCTTCAATTTTCTTGCCGCGCTTAACGCGTCGAACTTGTTTTTTATCCAAATTTGCGGGCGCGACAGCGGGGGGCGACTTGGCTTTCTTTTTTGTCACAATCGGGGCTTGTTGGGGCGCGGGGGTTTTTTGGCGCGCGCCTGTCTCTGAGGTTTTATTTGCTGGGGCTTGTGTCAGTTTAGATTTATTTTTTTTCGCAGCTGGGAGCGGCGTCACCGATTTTGCGACCTCAGTCCATAAACCAAAATCATCTGGTTGTCTGTTTTTTTGAGTGCCAGTTTGAGACCGCTTTTTATCCATCACCCTCATGCGGGGCTATTAACACATCACTTACCCCCGCCTCCTACCAAACGCGTTTATGCTGTTTGGGTCGCAATTAAAACCCAATCTGGCGCACGGCTTTTTATGTCACGCTCAAAAGTCCAAAAGTCATGGGTTGATTGGCTTTGCTCAGGACTGCCTTCGATAATTTCACCCGCCGCATCACGAATGAATGAAACAAGCTCTGCCCGAATTTGAACTGTGACGCGCGCCAGACGGCCGTCCAGCTCTGCGCGCTCAATCATTGGCTCGTCACAAGAAATAATTTTTGTTTCAAGCTGATAGCCCTGTCGCTCTCTTTCGGTCATTGACGCCTCAAACCCGGCCAATACATCTGGGCTAACAAGCGGCGTTAAATTTTGGCGGTCATTTTCTGCATAGGCTGTCAGTATCATTTGATAAGCCTGGCCAGCACCCTGCAAGAAGCGCGCCGCATCAAAATCAGAGTCAGCCTTCATAATATCGGCCAGCCCATCTCCAGCATCAGGGTTTTCGCCTTTGGTGACAACCCGCAAAACCGGATTGGCTTGAGACTGCTCAGACATATCATCAAGCGCTGGATTATGCTTTTCAGGCCCGTCTTCATGCGTGCCAAGCACCGCCCTTAAGCGCCAAAAAACAATCGCAATGATAATGAGTAATATGAGGTGTAAGCTATTTATTGTTGCCTCCATTGAAAATCATGCCAATCATACCCAAATATATGGGTAAGGTTATGCCAGATAGCAAGCTTTGGCTATATCTTTGACCAGCTTTGGCTGTATCTGGTTCACATTTTTCGGTTAAAAAGATTAATTATGTCTTTAGCGCTTTTTATCATATTTATTTTAATCCCCGCGATTGAAATTTATCTGTTTGCAGAAATCGGCGGCCAAATTGGCGGCGGCTGGACAATTTTATTGATTTTTGCCACGGCTTTTTTTGGGGTCGGCGTCGCGCGCTTACAGGGCATGGCGCTTTTACATAGCGCCGCCCAAGAGACAGACAGCGCAAAATCAACCGGAAACCTTGCTGTGCATGGGTCAATGTTACTCATTGCTGGCATTATGCTTTTCTTGCCCGGCTTTTTTACAGACGCGATTGGGTTTTTATTGCTCATACCGCCGCTGCGCCCGCTTTTAGCCAAGCTTATTCTTAACCGGCTCGTTTCTGCTGAGCGCTTCACTCAATTTGGGCAAAGAACCAGCCGCGCAGGCGGCGCACAAGGCGGCAGGTTTTACGCGCGCTCAGATATGAGACAAGAGGCAGAGACTGACATTATTATCGATACAGATTTTGAGGTACATGAAGAGCAGGTGAACAAAGCTCAAAAGAACATTGCAGATAAGAGGGATTAGCTCTTGATAACATAAAGGGAAAATGATGTTTTGCGATTATGCCCCAATATGTTAAATGAGTTTTCATAAAGGAGAAAAAAATGAGTGAAGATAATAATCAAGAACAAAACGCCCCTGAGGGTGGGGCAGAAGCAGCAAATGGCAGCGCACCAAGCCTGAATATTTTAGCGCAATATGTCAAAGATTTATCATTTGAAAACCCGCTAGCGCCCGCCGCCGCCAAAGCGCAAGATGGCGGGCCAGATGTTGATATTCGTATCAATGTGAATGGCCGTCATTTGCAAGAAAATGATTATGAAGTTGTTTTGCATTTTAAAGTTGAGACGAAGTCGGGTGACGAAACCTCGTTCATTGTTGAGCTGCTTTATGGCGCGGTATTCCGTATACAAAATGTGCCAGAACAAGACCTCAAACCAGTCTTGCTTATTGAGGCGCCACGACAAATTTTCCCATTCGCGCGACGCATTCTAGCTGATGTTACCCGCGATGGAGGCTTCCCGCCCTTATTGCTTGACCCAATAAACTTTGTCGCACTTTATCAACAAAACGAAGCCGCCGCCCAACAGGCAGAAGCTGAACAACAAGACAAAAAGCCTGACGCTTAACGCTTAGTCGCGAGACACCTCTTCTGCTGTCTCTGCTTTCGGCGTATCAGGGTTGAGCCATTTGGCCGGCGTTGGCAGCGTCTCTAAAAAAGCCATATGCTGGCTATGCGCCTCAGCATTCAAGCGGGGCGGCAGCGCCGTTGGTCGCGGCGCCCGTGGCTGGCGAGACATTTCTTGCGCCTCTTGCTGAGCCTTTTGAGCGGCATCTTGGCGCGCGCCATCTTGTTGGAACACGAGGCCGGGTTGGCGCCCGCCAATCAGCTCTAAATAAACCTCTGCCAGCAACAAGCTATCAAGCAATGCGCCGTGATATTCGCGCCCAGAATTATCAACATTGAAGCGCTGGCAAAGGGCATCAAGTGTGTTGCGCGCGCCCGGAAACTTTTTCCGCGCAATTACCAGCGTGTCAATAACTTCATTGTCGAGCGCGGGGCGACCTGATTTTTCCAACTCAAAATTCAAAAACCCCATATCAAAAGGGGCGTTGTGAATAATCAAGGGGGCATCCCCCACAAACGTCAGAAACTTATCCACCTCATGCTCGAACAGGGGCTTATCCGATAAAAATTCATCGGTTAGATTGGTGATGCGCAGCGCACCTTCTGACATGGGGCGTTGCGGATTGAGATAGATTTGCAAATTTTTACCCGTCGGCGTGTGATTGATAAGCTCAACGCACCCAATCTCGACAATACGATCGCCATCTTCGGTTTTAAGGCCTGTGGTTTCTGTATCCAAAGCAATTTCGCGCATCTACCTACCCTTTATCGCCGCCCTTTAATGAGCTGAGGCTTTTAGTTTAGCGATGATTTGCTTGATTTGGCGATGCGCATCTGCAACTGAGACAGAGGTATCCACAACAAAATCAGCGCGCGCCGTTTTTTCCGCATCCGGCAGCTGTTTATCATAAATAGCAGCAAATTTTTCTTCCGTCATATTAGGGCGCGCCAACACCCGTTGCTTCTGAACTTCAAAAGGCGCAGAAACCGTCACAACATAATCAAAATCAGCGGGGTCCCCCTTTTCAAACAATAAAGGGATATCGAGAACAACAGCAAAAGCCCCTGCCTCAGCGTTTTTTTCTAAAAAACCCTGTCGCTCACGAACCAGCAATGGGTGAATTATCGATTCAAGCTTTGCTAACGCCTGCGGGTCTTTTAAAACCACCGCAGCAAGCGCCTCGCGGTCGACAGCGCCATCGACAATCGCCTGCGGAAAAACATTCTTTAAAGCCAGCGCGCCCGCGCCATTTTTTTGATAAAGCCGGTGCACAGCCGCATCAGCGTCATAACATGCGACACCTTCCTGCTCAAAAAGCTTGGCAGTGGTTGACTTGCCCATGCCAATTGAGCCTGTGAGGCCAATAAGTAACATCATGCGCCCTCCTGTAAATCCGCTTCAATATGCTGGCGCAAAGCGGGGGTTACTTCAGGCTGGCGTCCAAACCAGAGCGCAAAACCGGGCGCCGCCTGATGCAGCAACATGCCAAGCCCATCAACAATCTGCAGCTCACGCGCTCGCGCCGCCTGCAATAATGGGGTGATGAGGGGGGTATAGACAATATCAGTCACCACCGCATCGGGCGCCATATCGGCAAGCGTCATATCAAGCACCATACCCGTTTCCGGCGCAGCTTGCTTCGCCATACCAAGGCTTGTCGTATTCACCAAAAGCCCAATTTCAGCCAACGGCCGCGCGCGCTCAGACCAAGCCAAAGCCTGCAAACGACAATCATAATCATGCATCAGCGGGCGAAAGCTCTCAATTTTTTCAACCGTGCGATTGGCCATGAAAATTTCTGGCACCCCCGCCGCTGCAAGGCTAGCCACAATTGCCCGCGCCGCGCCGCCCGCCCCTAACACCAAAACAGGCCGGTCACGACGCCATTGTGGGGAGTGGCTGGTTAGGTTTTGCATAAAGCCATAACCGTCTGTGTTCAGCCCTTTTATGCGCCCCCCCTCAAAAACCAATGTATTAACAGCTTGCAGCCGCTCAGCCAAAGGGTCCAGCTCATCAGCCAGCGCGAACGCGGCCTCTTTATGCGGCAGCGTCACATTGGCACCAACAAAACCCTGCGCTGCCAGCCCGCGCACAAAGGGGGCAAACTCATCTGCCGTGACATGCAGCTTTTCATATGACCCGCCAATCCCATATTCAGACAACCAAAAATTATGAATAAGCGGAGACCGCGAATGCACCACCGGGTCGCCCAGCACCCCCGCTTTTGGCTGCTCGCTCATCGTAAAACCCCCCACTGGCGCAAATGCGGCAAAAGCGGCAAAAGCGGCAGACCATAAATCGTCAAATGGTCGCCCTCGATTTTTTCAAACAGATGAATGCCGACACCTTCCAGTCGATAGCAGCCAACACTGCTTAAAATACTTTCCCCCGCCGCCGCTAAATAAAGCGATAGGTCTTGTTCTGACAAAGTGCGCACATGCAGCGTTGCGACGATTGTGTCCGACCACAAAACTTCACCCCCGCGCACCAGCGCAATGCCACTTAATAATTGATGCGGCTTGCCGCTTAAAAACGCCAAATTGTCACGCGCTTCCTGCATTGAAGAGGGTTTATCGAAAACCCGCCCCGCACATTGCATAATCTGGTCAGCGCCAATGATAAAAGCCTCTGGCCGCGTCGCGCTAACGGTTTTAGCCTTCGCAACAGCAAGCGCCCGCGCCAAGGCGTGCAGGTCTGATATTTCTGCCTTCAGCTCATCTTCATCAACACCAGATGGCACCACCTCAAAGCTAAATCCCGCTTGAGACAAGACATCGGCGCGAATCTGGCTTTTAGATGCCAGCACCAAGTCATGGTCAAGGTTTTGCAATGTCGGCGCCGCGCTCATTATTTATCCTCGCTCGCGCTTGCTTGTTTGAGCTTTTCTTCTTTTCGGCGCTGCAAAAGATTAAGAATGGTTGTTGAGGTTTCTTCAATCGAGCGCCGCGTCACATCAATAATCGGCCAACCCATTTTCTTGAAAAAACGACGCGCTTCTTGCGTTTCATCTTTCACCTGATCGGGATTAATATAATCAGTTTCAGAGACCTCATTTAGAGAAAGTAGGCGGTTTTTACGGATTTGCACCAATCTTTCAGGGCTTGCCGCCAGCCCAACAATTAATGGCTCGGTCACATCAAACAATTCTGGCGGCAAATCAATGCGCGGCACATATGGAACATTTGCCGCCCGCACACCACGATTGGCAAGATACATACAGGTCGGGGTTTTTGAGGTGCGGCTAACCCCAACCAAGATAACATCAGCCTCGTTTAAATCGCCCTGACTTTGGCCATCATCATGCGCAACCGTATAATTTAAAGCACCAATACGCTCAAAATATTCTGCCGTTAATTGGTGTTGCATGCCCGGCTTGCCGCGTATCTCGACCCCTAAATGGCTACCAATAATATTCACAAATGGGTCGAGCACATTTAAGCAAGGCACGCCAATTTGCTTACATGCGCGTTCGAGTTTTTTAGCAATATCACCCTCAACCATAGAATAAAGAACTGGTCCGGGTGTCACCCGCAACACCTCCAGCACGCGCTCCAGCTGCTTGTCACTGCGCACCAGCCCATATGAATGCTCAATGGCTTTGGCGCCAACAAAACAAGCGCATACCGCTTTGGCAACAGAGTTTATGGTTTCGCCCGTGCTATCAGAAACAAGGTAAAGATGGAACTCTTTCATCGTGGCTTGCGGGGCGGTCAATTCAGTTGTCAAAACAATGCCTTTAATCTTTATGCTCAATAATCCCTGTTCCACAAAATCACTGTGGATAACATGAATATAGGGGATAAGATGACCTTAAGCCAGTTTATGGTTTTTTTATACATCTATCCTGTTTTCATAAACACGTTTTTAAAGCGTTTAATAAATCGCTCACCCGCATTGTGGATAAGGTGCATAAGTTTCGTGTTTTTGGGTCAATTAAACTTATCCCCGTTTTTATCCATATTCACAAATTTATAAAAAGCTTTTTAAACCAGATAAATTCAAACGCCCTGACATAAAAAGGATATTTTGTGGAAAAGCAGCTATCCGCCGTATCGCGGTTGCCTGTTTAAGAGGGGTCCGTTTTTGAAGATAGTTTTATGGAAAAGATTTAATCCACAATATTTGGATGGCACTACAAAAACTACATCCTTTAATATATATATAAGAAAGAAGAAAAATTTATATATGAGTAAATGACATTAAGTCACAGATTAAAATATAGCTATGTGTTATATGACTACACGAGCCATGTTTCATAATTTAAGAAATTTAATTTTATAATGACTTCTCCTTTTTTATCTTTATTTGAACAAGATAAGATACCAAATACACCGCCTGTTTGGATGATGCGACAAGCCGGGCGTTATTTACCGGAATATAAAAAAACCCGCGCCGATGCAGGCAGTTTTTTAGAGCTTTGTTACAATCCAGAGCTTGCATGTGAAGTAACTTTACAACCGTTACGCCGATATGCATTTGATGCGGCTATTTTATTTGCCGATATTTTGCTTATTCCCCAAGCATTGGGTCAAAAGCTCTGGTTTGAAGAAGGCGAAGGGCCACGCCTGACCCCAATATCAAATGCTGATAGTTTGAATTATGATAATTTTGACGTCCAACTTGCGCCTATTTATAAAACGGTATCACTTTTAAAAAAGCATTTACCAAAAGATAAAGCTTTGATTGGTTTTGCTGGCTCCCCTTTTACGGTTGTTAGTTATATGATTGCTGGACGCGGCACTCAAAACCAAGCCCCAGCTCATGCGCTCATGCAAAAAGACGAAGGTGCGTTTCAATCCATTATGGATATTGTAGCGGAGGCGACGATTAAGTATTTAGCTGCACAAGTTGAGGCCGGGGCACAAGTTCTTCAATTGTTTGATAGTTGGGCATCAAGTCTTGTGACGCATGCTACGCCAAAACATTTGGAGAAATATTGCTTTGAGGCCAATCAAAAAATCATTGCAGGCCTGCGGGGTAAAAATATCCAAGTGCCGATTATTGGTTTTCCAAGAGCTATAGGACCAGCCTTGCAAGATTTTGTGCAGGCGGTGGAAGTTGATGCAATTGGTCTTGATCAGTCAGTTAATTTGGAAAGCGCACTGCATATCATTCCTGAAAATATTGTTACGCAAGGTAATCTAGACCCGCAAATTTTGGTTCAAGGTGGGCAAAACCTAACTTTAGAAGTTGAAAAAATATTAGAAAAAACAAAAATTCGGAAACACATATTTAACTTAGGACATGGTATTGTGCCGCAAACGCCACCAGAGCATGTGGCGCAGGTTTTGAAGATGGTGAAGGGCAGTTGAGCGAAGACTTGAAAACCAGCTGATAAAGAAAGAGACATGATGGATTTTTTATGGACATACTCGAATTGGATTTTAGCTTTTCATATTATTTTTGTGATGTTCTGGATGGCGGGTATGTATTACCTCCCGCGCCTGTTTGTTTATCATGCAGAGGCTTATGAGCAAAATGAGCCGGTTAAGACTTTCGAAGTGATGGAGTTAAAACTGCTGCGGATTATTTTAAATCCTGCCATGATTTTGGCTTGGGTTTTTGGTCTGGCGCTTCTTCTGCGTCCAGGTTTCTATGCTGATGCTGGGCAATGGATAAATATTAAAATCCTGTGCTTGATTATTTTAACCGCTTATCATGTGTTTTTGGCGCGCTGGCGGCGGCAATTTTTATTAGGGCAATCCCCCCGACCGAGCCGTTTTTTTAGAATGATTAATGAAATCCCACCAGTTTTGACCATTATTATTGTGATTATGGTTATTGTGAAGCCATTCTAGTTTTATGTACCCATCGCATTTATGCGTCAAATTTACTTGCCAAAATGTCATTTTCAGGCCATTGTCGAAGAACGGATAATTCCGTCCTACCTTTTCGGCCAATATTGGCCAATTTTTCATAAAATATGCGGTTAATTATGGAACAGATCAGATTACAGGATCTTAAAACAAAATCTCCAACAGAGCTTCTTGAGGTTGCGGGTGAATATGAGATTGAAAACGCCTCAACCATGCGCAAGCAAGATTTGATGTTTGCGATTTTAAAATCTATGGCTGAAAAAGGCACAGATATTATTGGCAGCGGTGTCGTTGAGGTGCTTCCTGATGGATTCGGTTTTTTGCGATCACCTGATGCTAATTATCTGCCAGGCCCAGATGATATATATGTTTCGCCATCGCAAATTAGAAAGTTTTCGCTACGCACAGGGGATACAGTTGAAGGCGATATTCGCAGCCCAAAAGAAGGTGAACGTTATTTTGCTTTAATTAAGGTTAACAGCATTAATTTTGAAGACCCTGAAAGAGTTCGTCTGAAAGCGAATTTTGATAATCTCACACCGCTTTATCCAGACGAAAGATTGCTAATGGAGGTCGATGACCCGACAGTCAAAGATAAATCTTCGCGCATTATTGATATTGTATCACCCCTTGGTAAAGGGCAGCGTGCGTTAATTGTGGCGCCGCCGCGTACTGGTAAGACCGTTCTTCTGCAAAATATCGCGCAATCAATCGCAACCAATCATCCTGAGTGCTATCTGATTGTTTTATTGATTGATGAGCGACCAGAAGAAGTGACAGATATGCAGCGCTCTGTGAAAGGCGAGGTTGTTTCCTCAACTTTTGACGAACCAGCATCACGCCATGTTCAGGTTGCTGAAATGGTAATTGAAAAAGCAAAACGCCTGGTCGAGCATGGCCGCGATGTGGTGATTTTGCTTGATAGCATCACCCGCCTAGGCCGCGCCTATAACACTGTGGTGCCGTCCTCTGGGAAGGTTTTAACTGGGGGTGTTGATGCAAATGCGCTCCAACGCCCGAAACGGTTTTTTGGTGCCGCGCGTAACATTGAAGAAGGTGGCTCATTAACAATCATTTCGACCGCGCTGATTGATACAGGCAGCCGAATGGATGAAGTTATTTTTGAAGAATTTAAAGGAACCGGTAACTCGGAAGTTGTACTGGACCGCAAAATTGCTGATAAGCGCGTCTTCCCAGCCATTGATATTATGAAGTCTGGTACTCGAAAAGAAGAAATTCTGATCGATAAAGATACATTGGCAAAAATTTATGTCTTGCGCCGGATTTTAAATCCAATGGGAACGGTTGATGCTATCGAGTTCTTATTGGATAAGCTAAAACAGACAAAAACAAATGATGAGTTCTTCGATTCCATGAACACATAATTATGGGGCAAGTTCTGTTTGCCCCTAAAGCTCTTTTTCTATCCTTAAAAACTGTCTAATTTTTCTTTAAGCGCTTCAGCAGTATCAATTGGCGGAAGACAGGCGTTGTTTGTGCATAAAAATGCCTGTGTTTTTTGCGCGCCGTGATTGTTTTTTTGGCTCAGGCTTTCATAGGCAGGGTGGGTTTTGGGTATATCCGTTTCTGGTGTTAAGAACTGTACCATCAGCCCCATATGCGGGTGTCGTGCGACCAGTGTTTTCATGTTTTGATATACTGTATCGGTTTCAGACCCGCTAATTACACATAGTAATCGGTTTTGATGGCGCGCATAATGGCACAGGCTGGTGGTCATTTGCGGAAATGACTTTTCTAAATCAAGCCAAAAACTTTCTATAAGGGTCTCGGCGTGGCGTCCATATTCTGGGTTTCCGCAATAGATTTCTAATCGGCTTAAAACCCATATTAATGTGCCGTTCGCATTTGGCAGGGCGTTGTCACGGGCGTGGCGTGGGCGCACTAAAACAGCTTCAGCATCAGAGGCGGTCATATAGTAACCGCCATATTGTTGAGACCAAAATAAATCTTTAAGTGTGGCGCAGAAATTTTCAGCATGTTGTAAATAGTCAGCCTTGTTGGTTGCCGCATAAAGCGCAAGCGCCGCATCGGCCATGTTAGCATAATCTTCGGCAGTGTCTTGAGCGCTGCGCATGCTGTCGCGCCAAGCATGGGTGAGGCGGCTTAGGCCGTCTTTTTTTTCATGCATATGGGTCATGATAAAGTCATAGGCGTTTTGTGCAAGGATTAACCAGTCGGGCCGATTAAAGCTCAGGCTGGCGCGGGCGAGAGCGGCAATCATAAGGCCATTCCAATCTGCTAAAACCTTGTCATCAAGCGCTGGTTGGGGGCGAGACAGGCGTGTCGCAAAAAGCTTTTCCCGCGCACCAGATAATTTTTCCTCTGTTTCGGCGCAATAGCCAGCCAGAGTGTTAAGGACATTTTTACCCTCAAAATTACCAGATTTTGTGACATCATAATAATCCATAAAAGCGCTGGCTAAGTCATCACCAAGAGGGTCGAGAGCGCTTTGCACCTCAGCCTGTGTCCAGACATAAAACTTTCCCTCTTCCCCCTCAGTATCTGCATCCAGACACGCGGCAAACCCACCCCCCTGAAGCGTCATTTCGCGCACGACCCAATCGATGGTTTGGGTTATGCGGTCTTGATATATTTTTTGAGGCTGGTCACACCAAAGTGCGGTGAGAAAATCGATGAGCAGTGCATTATCATAAAGCATTTTTTCAAAATGAGGCACACGCCAAAACGCATCAACACTATAGCGCGCAAACCCGCCCCCTAAATGATCATAAATACCGCCAGAGGAAATTTGTTTGGCGGTGTGATGCATCAGATTTTGCAGGGCTGGGTTTTGTTGGGCAATGGCTGTTTCCCATAGAAATTGAAAAACAAAGGCTTGAGGAAATTTGGGCTGGCCCTGCATGCCGCCATTTTCCTCATCCAGGTAGCGTGAAAGTGTTTCGCTTGCCTGCGCAATAAAGCCTGGTTGTGCCTTAGCGTGTAGCACGACGGATTGGCGGGTTTTTAGAGCCTTTGTTAGCTGGTCTGCATTTGTTTGAACTTTGTCATTTTCTTCGTGATACAGGCGCGCAATTTCACGACATATATCTGTAAAGGCGGCCATGCCAGCGCGGGCGGTTTTGGGAAAATATGTGCCACCCCAAAAAGGCTGGCCATCGGGCGTTAAAAACATGGTGAGTGGCCAGCCGCCCTGAACCCCCATCATATGAAGCGCATTCATATAAATATCATCAATGTCAGGACGCTCTTCGCGGTCAACTTTCACATTGACAAACAGCTCGTTCATAATGGCCGCGCTGGCCGCGTCCTCGAAACTTTCATGCGCCATCACATGGCACCAATGGCAAGCCGCATAGCCAATTGAAAGTAAAATAGGCTTGTTTTCAGCCTGCGCCCGCGCCAACGCATCAGCGCCCCATGGCATCCAGTGAACAGGGTTATCTTTGTGTTGTAATAAATATGGGCTGGCTTGTTTGTGTAACAGATTTTGTGACATATAAACCTATCTGGGATATGGTGTCTGGCCGCTTGAGGGCAGCGCTAAGAAAGTATAAAACGATTATTCAGTATAGCTGAGAGAGTAAGAGAAGTCACATGAGCACCGAGATAAGGACAGATAGCACCATCTATGCGTTGAGCACGCCGACGGGTCGCGGCGCGGTGGCCATCATTCGTATTTCGGGCGAGAAAACCGTTCAAGCTCTTGATATCATTACAAAAAATAAAGTTCCGCCGCCTCGGCAGGCGGCGCTGCGGCGGCTTTATAATCCGCAAAATGACGGGGTTGTTGATGAGGCTTTGGTGATTTTTTTCAAAGCGCCCCATTCCTATAGCGGTGAAGATATGGCCGAGCTGCAGGTGCATGGTGGCGCGGCGGTGATTGAAGAAACCTTGGCTGTTTTGTCAAAGATTGAAGGTCTGGCACCCGCCGAGGCTGGCGCTTTTACGCGCCGGGCCGTGTTGAATGGGCGCTTTGATTTAACCCGCGCAGAGGCGGTTGCAGATTTAATTGATGCTGAAACCCATGCCCAAAAAACCCAAGCCCTCAGGCAGTTGCGCGGAGAGCTGGGCGCGCTTTATGGCGGCTGGCGCGGACGCCTTGAGCGAGCGCTTGCGCATTTGGAGGCTGATATTGAGTTTGCCGATGAGGATTTGCCGGGCGGTATTGGTCGAGCTGTTTTGTCTGATGTGGTGGCGCTGGAAAGCGAGATACGCACGCATCTAGCCGAGGGGCGCGGGCGAGCCTTGCGCGATGGGGTCGAGATAGCGATTATTGGCGCGCCAAATGTTGGTAAATCAAGTCTGCTCAACCAGCTAGCCGGGCGCGAAGCGGCGATTGTTTCAGCGCGCGCCGGCACGACCAGAGACATTATTGAGGTTTCAATGGTGATTGCAGGTGTGCCGGTGGTGGTTGCGGACACGGCTGGCTTGCGCGCAGCGGGCGACGAGATAGAGCGCGAAGGTGTCCGCCGCGCGACCAAACGCGCCGCCGAGGCTGATATGAAACTCTTTGTCTTTGCGCCGCAAGACGCAGCGGATTCAGAAAAAGCGGCGTCACTGTGGTTTCATCAGGAAGATTTGTCTGAAATTCAGCCAGCGGCTCAAGATCTTGTGATTTATAATAAATCTGATTTGGGCGCGTTTGACGAAATGGATAAGGCGCAGCTCGACGCGCTTGAAATGCATGGGCTTGCGGCGTTATCAGCCGCGCCGCTTTCTGTTTCGGCAAAAACCGGCGATGGTATGACGGCGCTTTGGGCCGCTTTGGAGGCGCATGTGTCTGAGGCCTTTGGGCTTTCAGACCATCCAGCTTTGACGCGCCAGCGCCACCAAGACGCACTAGAGGCCGCGCTTGTCGCGTTGGCGCGGGCGTTGAATGTACCAGAGGATGCGGGGGTGCTTGAATTGGTTGCGGAAGATTTGCGCCTTGCCATGCGCGAGATTGGGCGCATTACCGGCGCTGTTGATGTCGAGGCCTTGCTCGACATTGTGTTTCGTGATTTTTGTATTGGAAAATAGGGCGCTCATTTTGTGATTGTTTCATGTGAAACATCTTGCTGTTCGGAGTTGGGCGCGGTAAAAACCAGCATGAGCCGAAAAACCAAATTTGATGTGATTGTGATTGGTGGGGGGCATGCAGGCTGCGAAGCCGCTGCCGCCGCCGCGCGCATGGGCGCAGACACGCTTTTGCTGACTCATAAAATTGAGACGATTGGCGAAATGTCGTGCAATCCTGCGATTGGCGGGGTTGGCAAAGGGCATTTGGTGCGTGAAATTGATGCGCTAGACGGGTTGATGGGGCGCGTTGCTGACCAGGCTGGCATACAGTTTCGATTGCTCAACCAACGCAAAGGCCCAGCAGTGCGCGGGCCGCGGGCGCAGGCAGACCGCAAGCTGTATCGGGAGGCCATGCAGGCTGAGATTTTAAATATGAACAATTTGACCGTTGTGGCTGCGCCGGTTGATGATTTGGTGGTTGAAAACGGTCGCGCCACTGGTGTGGTTGCTGGCGATGGCGTGGTTTATCACGCGCCCGCGACGGTTTTGACGACCGGCACATTTTTGGATGGTATTATTCATCTGGGCACAGAGCGCACGCCAGCAGGACGGTTTGGCGAGGCGCCGGCTAAAAAGCTTTCAACCCGTCTTTATGCGCTAGACCTCGCCATGGGTCGTATGAAAACTGGCACGCCAGCGCGGCTAGACGCGACCAGTATCGATTATAGCGTTTGTGAGCCGCAGCCCGGCGATGAGCCGCCGCTGCCCTTTTCGTTTATGAATTCTGAAATTAAAGTGCCGCAAACCATTTGCCACATCACCACCACGACGGAAGAGACGCAGGCGATTATTGCTGAAAACATCAAAAAATCACCGGTTTACTCAGGTCAAATTGCGGGTGTTGGGCCGCGTTATTGCCCGGCTTTGGAGGATAAGGTTGCGCGCTTCCCAGACCGCCAGCGCCATCAGGTTTTCCTAGAGCCGGAAGGGCTGGATGATGACACGGTATATCCAAACGGCATTTCAACCTCTCTGCCGCGCGATATTCAGGATGCGTTTTTGCGGACCATACCGGGCTTGGAAAATGTGCGCGTCAAGCGCTATGGCTATGCGATTGAGTATGATTATGTTGACCCGCGCGAGCTGGATATGACCCTGCAGGTCAAGCGCTTGCCCGGCCTGTATTTGGCGGGCCAGATAAATGGCACAACAGGTTATGAAGAGGCCGCCGGTCAAGGGTTGATAGCTGGTTTGAATGCAGCAAAAAGCGTATCTGGTGACGGAGATGACGCATTTATTCTGGATCGTGCTGATGCTTATATTGGGGTGATGATAGATGATTTGGTCACGCGCGGTGTGCAAGAGCCTTATCGTATGTTCACCTCGCGGGCGGAATATCGCCTGACATTGCGCGCCGATAATGCCGACCAACGGCTGACACCAAAGGGGTTGGCTTTTGGCTGTGTGGGGGCGGCGCGGAAGAAGGTTTTTGAGGCAAAAGTCGAAAAATTAGAGGCGGCGCGCAGCTTTGCTAAGGCCCATAATTTGACCCCAAATGAGGCGCAAAAGCACGGGATGAACATAAATTCAGATGGCATCCGGCGCAATATTATTGACCTTTTGGGTCATCCGGGCGCGAGCTGGGAGCAGCTTTCGTCAATTTGGCCTGAAATGGATGCTTGGCTTCCTGAAATTCGGGAGCAAATTGAAACCGACGCGCAATATGCAGGCTATTTGGATCGGCAATCTGCCGATATTGCTGCGTTTCGGCGCGATGAGAGCCTGAAACTGCCGCAAGATTTTGATTATATGCAGATTGAAGGTATGTCAAATGAGGTGCGCCAAAAGCTAGCTGCCACCCGCCCAACAACATTGGGCCAGGCCGCGCGTATGGACGGCATGACCCCGGCGGCATTGACATTGCTGCTGCATTATGCGCGTAAAAATTTACAGCCCGCCCGCGATGTGGCGGATGGGGGGCGCTAAGTGTCACCTTCTGACCCGCCCTCACTCTCTGATGGAGCCAAATGGTTTACTGAAATGTTTCATGTTTCCCGTGAAACACGCAAGGCGCTGGAAATATATGAGGCACTGCTCATTAAGTGGCAAAAAACCATTAATTTGGTCGGTCCCTCAACGGTTGATTTGTTTTGGGAGCGGCATGCAGCGGATAGCGCGCAGCTTTTGGATTTGGTGCCGGTGACCAGCAAAACATGGCTTGATATTGGCTCTGGCGGCGGGTTTCCGGGCTTGGTAATTGCCATGCTGTGGCTTGGCGCCAGTGGCGCGGGTGGCGCGGGTGCTGCTGGTGGGGATGAAAATGCTGGCCGGCATGTGCATTTGATAGAATCTGACCAGCGGAAATGCGCTTTTATGCGCGCGGTTATTCGCGAAACCGGCGCGCCGGCTACTGTACATGAGGGGCGTATCGAGGCGTTTATTGACGAGAAAACCGCTTTTTTTGGGCGAATAGATGTTGTCAGCGCGCGAGCTCTGGCGCCGTTGCCCAAATTAGTTGGTATGGCGGCGCCCTTTTTTGAAAGCCACACAAAAGGTGTGTTTTTAAAGGGAAAAGAGTGGCAAGAGGAATTGACGCAGGCCCGCCAATCATGGAAGATAGATTGTATGGCGGTTGAGAGCCGGACAGATAAGGCGGCGCGGGTGCTTTTATGCGATTGCCCTCACCCGCATCAGCTTTAGCTTGTAAAAAGCCCTTGTAGGGGCTTATAGTGAGTTACACGGAATTTTAGGCTTTCTGCCACCGCAAAAAGCCAGCGAAAAAGGACTTGGTCAATATATGGAAAACGACACCCCAACCTCCGACGCAAAAGCCGCGCCCTCACCAGAGGCGACAGCTTTGGCAACGCGGGTTTTGGCATTGGTAAACCAAAAAGGCGGGGTCGGGAAAACCACAACAGCGATTAATTTAGGCACCGCGCTGGCGGCTATTGGACAAAAAGTGCTGATTATTGACCTTGACCCGCAAGGTAATGCCAGCACGGGCTTGGGGGTAGAGGCGGCGATGCGGGAAACCTCATCCTTTGATGTGCTGGTTGGTGAGGCTGATATTGCCTCAGCGGTCATGCCGACGGCTGTGCCGGGCCTTGACTTATTGGCGTCAACAATGGATTTGCTGGGGGCGGAAATGGAGCTGGCGCAAAATCCGCGCCGCCTGATGCTGTTGCGTGATGCCTTGCGCGCTACGCAAAACGCGCCTTATGATTATGTGCTGATTGATTGTCCGCCTTCGCTTAATTTATTGACGCTGAACGCGATGACGGCCGCGCAGTCGGTTTTAGTGCCATTGCAATGCGAGTTTTTTGCACTGGAAGGGTTGTCTCAACTTCTTTCCACAATTGATCAGGTGCGCGACACGCTTAATCCGGATCTGGATATTCAGGGTATTGTTTTGACCATGCATGACCCGCGCAATAATTTATCGCGGCAGGTTGAAGAAGATGTCCGCGCGCATTTTGGCGACAAGGTTTATAAAACATTGGTGCCTCGAAATGTGCGGGTTTCAGAGGCTCCTTCTTTTGGTCAGCCCGCGCTGCTTTATGACCATAAATGCGCGGGCTCACAGGCTTATATGCGCTTGGCGTCGGAGCTTATTCAACGTGAGCGCGCTTATCATAACGCGTCTGTTAACCCATAGGAGATAAAAATGGCTGAAAAAAAACGCGCATTGGGTCGGGGCTTATCCGCTTTAATTGGCGACGCACCTGTTGAGTTGGATGCACCGAATAAGGTTACCTCAAAACTCGCTGAAAACCAGTCGGCTGAGATGGGGTCGGTCCAGCCACAAGCGGCCCCTCAAAATGACAGCGGGTTTATGATGCTTGGCATTGACCAGTTGCAAGCCGGCGCGTTTCAGCCACGTCAGAACTTTGCTGAGGAGGATTTAGAAAACCTTTCTAAGTCATTGAAAGAAAAGGGGGTTTTGCAGCCTCTTTTGGTTCGCTCATTACCGGATGGGGCGGCAGATGGTCAAGCCCCATATGAGATTGTTGCTGGTGAGCGACGCTGGCGCGCCGCTCAACGCGCGCGGCTTCATCAAGTGCCAGTGCTGGTGCGCGAGCTCAGCGATACAGAGGCGCTTGAGATTGCCATTATTGAAAATGTGCAACGTGCCGACTTGAACCCGATTGAAGAGTCGTTGGCCTATCAAAGGCTGATGCAGGAGTTTTCTTATACGCAAGAGGAGTTGGCGAAAACTTTGGGGAAAAGCCGAAGCCATATTGCGAATATGCTGCGCCTCACAGGGGTGAGCGATAAGGTCCGCAAGCTTTTAATCGCTGGTGATTTATCGGCAGGTCATGCGCGCGCTTTGTTAAATTTTGCCGGCGCGGATGCGCTGGCCAAGCGGATTGTCGCCGAAGGGTTGAGTGTGCGCGCGGTTGAAAAAATTGTCGCCGAGGCCAAGGGCGGGCATGAAAAGCCAAAGACAAAGCCAAAAAAACCAACAAAAAATGAAAAAGATGTCGACACGCTGGCGCTTGAGCAAACAGTGCAAACAGCGCTTGGTCTTGGTGTTGATATACAGCATCAGGGCGCGGCGGGCGGCACATTATCAATCAGTTATAAAACGCTGGAGCAATTAGATGATGTGGTCGGCCGGCTGATGCAGCGAAAAATTTAGCCGCTTATTCTTTAAAAGTCACCGTGCTGCCGCCCGCGTGAGGCGTAAAATGGTGTTTTCTCCAATCGCCTGAACGGGGGCATGTGTGGTTCGGCATTGCTTTTCTGCCTCATGCAAAATGGTCAGCGCGGCCTCTACTTTTCCAAGCGACCAAAGCGTTAATTGCTGTTTGACTTTTGGCTCGCGTTTAAAGTGCAAAGGTGGACGAAAACCAGCCCGCAAAGCAGCGGCGGTGTCGCGGTTATTTTGTAGCACAGACAAGGTTTGATGAAGGCTTTGGAAATGCGCCCGCAAGGCAATAAGCAGCCTTTGTGTGGTTTCACCAGCTGTTTCAAGCCTAATCAGGTCGCGGTCCATCTCGTCGAGCTGTCCTAGCGCCACCGCGTCAACCAGATGAAAAACTGAAACGGCGGCATTGTCATGTATCAGCGCCTCAACATCGTCCAGCGTTATCATTTTTGGCGCCCCCTCTTTTGGAAGCCCCATATAAAGCGACAGACGCTCAAGCTCACTCATGGTAACGCCGCGATCTGCGCCCAAATGGCGAGACAGAAAAGCCAAAGCCTGTTGCTCTATGCGAAAACCTTGTTTTTCCAAAAATTGCCGCGCCACTTGCTGAATGTCCTGAGCGCCATCTTCAAAACAGGGCAGCGCAACAGCGCAGGCCGTTCCTTCTATAAGCTTGCGCAGCTTAGATGATGGTTTCAGGCTGCCCGCTTCTATCAGCACCAGACAATCTGGCGATGGGTTTTGCAAATAGTCAGCAAATAAATCAACTTGGCGGTCACCTGTCACGCGCACCTCAATCACTTTATTGCCGCCAAACATGGGAATAGCAGAGGCTTCATCATTTAGCTTAGCCGGATCTTGGGCCAGCTCATCTTCATTAAGCTGTATCATGGAAAGCGGGTCGGGATTATCGCCGAGCGCCCATTTTGCTATGCTTTTGGAGTGTTCGCGCACCGCGCCAGCATCGCTACCATAAATTAAGATTGCCCGCATTGCCGGGTCGGGGTTTTTGACAAAAGCGCCAACCTCTCTGGCTGATTTCTTCATTTTCCCTGCTCTTCTTGGCGGGGCTTTTTGCGCGACTGACTGTTAACATCTCTAAGCGCCAATAAGAGCTGGAGACGAATATCTTCAGCAATGGCTAAAGAGGTGCGTTTGCGCGCATCTGCTTCGGCTTGGTCATTGGCAAATTCAGATGCAACTTTATTATAAGACGCGGCGCGGGTTGATGTGCCACTGAAAAGGGTTTGTCCGGTTTTTATATCGGTAAGTTTGAACTGAACCGTTTGGCTGAAATTGGCACGCGTGACCCGACTATCGCGTTCAATAGCCAAATTGGAAATGCTGTCGCGCGATTTAAGTGTTAGTCGATAAAGCGGGTTCGGTCCGGGCGACATGGTTAAATAAAGCGCGTTGCGCACAAGCTGGATATCGCGGTTTTTCGGCGCATCGAGTTGAATACTGGCGAGCAAATCACCTGACTGCCCTGTGCCGGCATTGCTATAAAGCGGGGTAAAGCCGCACCCTGCCACGAACAGGGCAGCGACGCTGAGCGCAATGAGCGGGGCGAATGATTTAAATCTGAATACTGACAATGCGGCCTGGAACGACACGAACTGCCTTGATTTCTTTACCTGCAAGAGCATTCTCCACTTTAGGGTCAGCCAGCGCGGCATTGCGGACAGTTTCCTCATCTGCATCAGCCGCCACTGTGATTTCACTTCGTTTTTTCCCACCAACCTGAACTGGCAAGGTAACCATATCATCTACCAGAACGCTCGTATCGGCAAGGGGCCAGCTTGCATTTATCACCAAACCTTCTTGCCCTAATTCTTGCCAGCAGCTTTCCATTAAATGCGGCACTATCGGCGCTGCCATTTGCACCAGAAACGCCAGTGACTGGTGCAGAACTTCGGCGGGGACATCTTGTTTAACCGCATCAGAAATTTTATTGCTTAATTCATATATGCGAGCAACAGCGCGATTAAAGGCAAGACGCTCTAAATCGGCAGTGATTTTATCAAGACTTTGATGGGTAAATTTATAAAGTGCTAAACCAATATCCGATGAAGGCTTCTCGATTTCTTGGCCAGCGACAAACCCTTTTGCGCGATCACTGTTTTCATGAATAAGCCGCCACAGGCGCTGGATAAATTTATGCGCCGCCTCGACGCCAGCCTCTGTCCATTGGACATCGCGATCCGGCGGGCTGTCAGATAACATAAACCAGCGCGCCGTATCCGCGCCATAGCGCGCAATAATATGGGTCGGGTCAATTACATTTTTCTTCGACTTGGACATTTTCTCAACCAGACCAACAGTAATGGGAGTGGTGGCATCAGATTTGAGAACATAGCCATTATCACTGGCGATTATATCTTCAGGCGCGACCCATTGCCCATCGGGTGTGGCATAGGTTTCGTGATTGACCATGCCTTGTGTGAACAAGCCAGCAAAGGGCTCTTTTACCTCAAGATGCCCTGTGATTTTCATGGCGCGTGCATAAAACCGCGCATATAGCAGGTGCAAAATCGCATGCTCTACGCCACCAATATATTGGTCCACGGGTAGCCAATAAGAGCTGGCGGCTTTGTCTGTTGGCGCGTTTTCTGGCTGGCCAGTAAAGCGGGCATAATACCATGAGCTGTCAATGAAAGTGTCAAATGTATCAGTTTCGCGGGTTGCAGGGCCGCCGCATGAAGGACATGAGGTTTTTTTCCAGGCCTCATTTCGTGCCAATGGGTTGCCTGGCTGGTCAAAGGAAACCTCGTCAGGCAGCGTGACGGGCAGGTCAGATTTTTTCAGCCCAACAGTGCCGCAGTCATCGCAATGCACCACTGGAATAGGGCAGCCCCAATAGCGCTGCCGCGAAATACCCCAATCGCGGAGGCGAAAATTCACTTTTTTCTCAGCCACACCATCTTTGATGAGCCGCTCCGCGACAGCGTCAAACGCTTCTTTTGGGGTCAACCCATTTAAGAAATCTGAATTTATCATCACGCCGGGTCCTGTATAGGCCTGCGTGTCGATAGTGTAGCTTTCGGCCGTAACGCCCTTTGGCAGCTTGGCGGGTAGCACAACGGGGGTGACTTGACAGTCATATTTGCGCGCAAAATCAAGATCGCGCTGGTCATGTGCTGGACAGGCAAATACGGCGCCTGTGCCATAATCCATTAACACAAAATTCGCGACATAAACCGGCAATGATATTTCAGGCTGGAGGGGGTGAGTAACAGTGAGCGCTGTTTTAACCCCTTTTTTCTCGCCCGCCTCAATATCTGCTTCACTGGTGCCGCGTCTGGCGCATTCTTCGCGAAAGGCTTGCAATTCTGGGCTGGTTTCAGCCAGTTTTTTAGTTAAGGGATGGTCCGGTGACAGCGCGACAAAGCTGGCGCCAAATAAAGTGTCAGGTCTGGTCGTGTAAACCGCAAGCCTGTCAAAGCCTTCGGGCGCATCATTGAGGGCAAATTTAATTTCCAACCCCTCAGACCGGCCAATCCAGTTTTTCTGCATGGTGCGGACTTTTTCTGGCCAGCGCTTGAGCCCGTCTAAGTCATCGAGCAAGTCCTGTGCGTGGTCAGAAATTTTCAAAAACCATTGGGTCAGACTTTTTTGTTCAACCAGAGCTCCAGAGCGCCAGCCCCGCCCATCAACAACCTGCTCATTGGCCAACACGGTTTGGTCAACCGGGTCCCAATTGACAATGCTTTCGCGCCGGTCCACCAAGCCTGCTTCTAAAAAATCCAAAAACATGGCTTGTTCATGTTTGTAATAATCTGGGTCGCAGGTTGCAAATTCACGCGACCAGTCAATCGCAAGCCCCATTGTTTTGAGTTGCGCCCGCATGGTGTCGATATTTTCATATGTCCAGTCGCGCGGATGAACATTTTTTTCCATCGCTGCGTTTTCAGCCGGCATGCCAAAAGCATCCCATCCCATTGGATGCAACACATTAAAGCCCTGCGCCTTTTTGAACCGCGCAATCACATCGCCCATAGCATAATTGCGCACATGACCCATATGAATACGGCCAGATGGATAGGGGAACATTTCCAAAATATAATATTTATCGCGCTGAGCGTCGGTGTCGCCAGTTGTAAAACACCCATCTGCTTCCCAGCGTTTTTGCCAAGCCGGCTCAGTTTCCTGCGGGTTATAGCGGGACATCATTTTTTCCTAATCTATTAACAGGCGGGTCAATAAAAACCCGACCCCCGTGTTTACTCGCCCGCATCCACATTAGCAATGCGCATTTCGCGCGCCCGTGTCAGGATAAGGTTTTCAAGCTTCCGCGCGGCTTCGTTTGAGGCTGCGGCATCTGTCCATTCGCCCCCCGATTGACGGGTTTGTTTGAAAATGCTGACGCGCAATCCATCTGCGCGCAATCTTTTGTCTAAGATATATATTGTGACTTTGGTGCGCTCATTTGGGTTTTGCGGCTCGCTATACCAGTCAGAAATAATGACCCCGCCAAATGGGTCGGCCGAGCTGAGAGGGAGAAACGAAATAGCATCTAATGTGGCGCGCCATAAATAACCATTCACGCCAATGCTGCCTGTGTTTTGCGGTGGCGCATCATTGCCGCCAAAGAATGAGAAGCCGTTTGAAAAAAGGCCGCCGCTTTCTGCCTCGGCAACAGTTTCACCAGGCCCGCTCGGATAGCTGGACTCAGGGTCAGCCCCGCCGCATGCTGTTAGCAAAAACGGCGCCATAAATGCGAGTGCGAGAGTGGTTTTTTTCAGCGACAAGGTGTGGTCTTGAAACGAGAAACGAAACATAAAAGCTATCCTAATATTTAATAAGAATTCCCTGTGACAATAGCATATCCAGCTTTGACTTAAAGCCTCAATTTAAAGTTTTATCGCCTGAAGTGCAGGTTTATTTGGGTTTAAAGGGGGTTTTAAAATGGTCAATCGCGGCATAACCATATAGCTTTGTGCTGCGCATGCGGCGAAGCGTATCAGGCCCCATACCACCCAAAGCGTAAACAGGCAGCTGTGCATTTTGTATCAGCCCTGCACTGCGCACCACGCCGAGCGGCTTTTGCTGTGGGTGTGATTGAGTTGTAAATACAGGTGACAGCAATGCCGCATCGGCGTGTAGCGTCTGCGCAAGTTTAAGTGCCTGGGCGCTATGAGCGGCCATGGTGATAAGCGGCGGTGCTTGGCGAACAGGCGTTTGCTGCGCGCGTAATAATGGGAAATACCTTGCCAAGCGCGGCGCCAGTGCTTCTGGGCAATGCAGACCAGCGCGTGTTTTGAGCGCCAGCCCCGCATCTCCAGCAACTGAAAAATAAAGCCCCCGCTCGTGGCAGAGCCCGGCCATTTGTGTTGCCAGCTCATGGCGATGCGGGTGTTTATAATCGCGGCAAATAACGCCCGCCCCCGTGGGCAAAGCATAAAGTGCCGCCCGCCAATCTGGCACACGATTTGCGTCGCTCATAAAAATGACTTTTGGCAAGCATCCTGCCCGTAAATTCTTGGGCGGTGAGGGTTTGACCTGAGGAGGCGGTGGATACATGTAAATCTGCCTTGCTGTTTTTGCCGCATGTCTTATATGCTTATCATAGAAAGGAAACCAGATAAATAATGCCCCCCGCACAATCACAAAAACTGAATAATATGTCCGCGCCTGAGCGCTTGGCACGGCTGCAGGCCGAATTGGCGACGGCGATGCAGGCATGTGCGCGCCCAGCTGAAGCTTTGACGCTTATTGCCGTGTCGAAAACATTTTCCGCGCCAGCTATAAGGCCAGTTTTAGAGGCAGGGCATCTGGATTTTGGCGAAAATCGTATCCAAGAAGCGCTGGATAAATGGCCCGCCTTAAAAGAGGAATTTCCGCAAGCCCGCTTGCATTTGATTGGCGCCCTACAATCCAATAAAGCCGCGCAGGCGGTTGAACATTTTGACGCCATTCACAGCCTAGACCGGCTAAAACTTGCGGCCAAGCTGGCTGATGCTGTCCAAAAACTGGGGCGCCAGCCGACACTTTTTGTGCAGGTGAATACGGGCAATGAGCCTCAAAAATCAGGCATATCGCTTGATGATTTGGACGGGTTTGTTGAGGCTTGCACGCGTGATTATGAGCTTACGATAACAGGGCTGATGTGCTTGCCGCCCGCCCATGATGTGCCGGCGCCACATTTTGCTCTGCTTGAAAAGCGGGCGCATAATCTTGGCCTCACAGCATTGAGCATGGGCATGAGCGGCGACTACTTATCAGCGCTGCCTTTTGGCGCCACGCATATCAGATTGGGCACAGCTATTTTTGGGCCGCGCGGGTAAGGCCCGCCTTAACCCCGAATATGCATCCACATATTGGGGCGTAAAAAGCCCCAAATGGCTTGCATGGTTTCTGGTGTCACCGCAACACAGCCTTCGGTGGGCGGTAACTCTGCGCTGGTGAGGTGAAAAAATATCGCACTGCCGCGCCCTTTTTGTGGCGGGTCGTCATTATAGCCAAGCGGAATGATAATGTCATAATGCCCATCATCGCGCCAAAGTTGCTCATGGCGAAACCGATGCGGGCGTTTAATCAGGCGATTATAATTTGGGTCTCTTGGGTCGTCTGACCAGCCATCACTCGGTTGAATGTTACCCACATTGGCGGCATGTTTTTTAGGCCATTGCGCGGCGGGTCGGTCTGGACGCCGCCAAAATGCGCGCAGTTGAAACCGCCCAATAGGGGTGCAACCATCGCCCTCTGTTTTATTGCGCGTGACCCCATTGCGGCCAAGCGCGCAGTCATAAAACCGGCCCTTAAAGTAAAGCCTGCCTTTTTGCGGGTTTTTTGGATTGGGAAATATAGTTATCATTTTGTGATTATATCGCGCTGTTTTTGTGATGCTAGCTTTCTTCATAAAAACTTAACCATATGATTTTAAAAATATTTAAAAAATAATGTTTGGAATAGTTCGAATAGACAGAGATAATGAAAAATATTTTGTTCAGAAATGAAATGAGCGGGCAGTAAGCAGATTGGTCAAAAATGAGTCAAACGCGTAAAATTTTGATTGTCGATGATGACCTAATTTTAATCGACACACTTAAAGAGCAGCTCTCGATGCATGAAGAATTTGACATTGAGCTTGCTATGACGGCGCGTGAAGGCCTGGACAAAGCGCGCGAGCTGGCGCCTGACCTGGTTTTGCTTGATGTCGGCCTGCCCGACCAAGATGGCCGCGAAGTGTGCAAGCTTATGCGCAAGGCTGGCTTGCAAGTGCCTGTTATCATGTTAACGGGTGCCGATTCTGACGCAGATACTATTTTAGGGCTTGAGGCTGGCGCCAATGATTATGTCACCAAGCCGTTCCGGTTTGGTGTTTTATTGGCGCGTGTGCGGGCGCAATTGCGTCAGTTTGAGCAAAGCGAGGCGGCCAATTTTATGATTGCGCATTTCAAATTCCAGCCCGCCTTGAAAATGCTCATTGACCCTGAAGATAAAAAAATCCGTCTGACGGAGAAAGAAACAAATATTTTGAAATATCTTTTGCGCGCCGGCGCGAAAACAGTTCATCGCGACACATTGCTGAAAGAGGTGTGGGGATATAATGCCAGCGTCACCACGCATACTTTGGAAACCCATATTTATCGATTGCGGCTTAATATTGAGGCCGACCCGTCAAAGGCTGAAATTCTGGTCACTGATGCAGGTGGCTATCGGTTGAATGCCTGATTTTGTATACGGCAATATGAGAAAGACAAATGACGCAAGACCAAACAAAACAACCTGCCCCACAAAAAAATTATAAATTGCTCACAGGCGTTGACGATGCGGCTTTTTGCCAGCGTGTTTCTGATCATCTTGAGCAGGGTTATGTGCTTTATGGCCCGCCCTTGATGACAGTCCTGCCAGATGGGTCCGTCAAGGTTGGGCAGGCATTATGCCTTAAAGATTTTGCTGGCTAAAACCTTGCTGGCGTCAAGCTAAATCAATAATCACTGGCGCATGGTCTGATGGGCGCTCCCAACCGCGCGCGGCGCGCAGGACTTCATAATGTTTGACATGAGGTGAAAGCGCGGGGCTTGCCCAAATATGGTCAAGCCGGCGGCCTCTATCCGAAGCGTCCCAATCGCGCGCGCGATAACTCCACCATGAATAAAGCTTTTCGTCTTCTGGAACAAATTGGCGCGCAATGTCCTGCCATTGAAAAGACGCGAGCACATCATTGAGGCGCTGGCGTTCAATTGCGGTGTGGCTGACAACATTCTTCAATTGTTTAGACGACCAGACATCATGCTCGTAAGGCGCAATATTAAGGTCGCCGAGCAAAACTTTCTGCGCGGTTTTTTTGTTTCTGGCTTTTTTGAAAAGAGCTTCCATTTCGTCCAGAAAGTCCATTTTGTGACCAAATTTTTCATTAATAGTGCGGTCCGGCTCATCGCCACCGGCAGGCACATAAAAATTATGCACACTCAGTGGGGCGCCTTTATATTGATAAACGGTTTCGAGATGGCGGCCATCTTCTTTGCCGCAAAATTTGATGATTTTTTCTGTCTCAAGCGGCACGCGGCTCACGGTCGCCACGCCGTGATAACCCTTAATACCGTTTTTGGCGATATGGTCAAAACCAAGCTTCTTAAAGTTTTTTTCTGGAAAACTATCATTCGGACATTTGGTTTCTTGAAGGCATAAAATATCAGGCTTATGTTTTTTGATAAGATTTTCAACCAAGCCAATCCGCAAGCGAACAGAATTTATGTTCCAGCTAATAATACGCATTTTATTTTCCTAAAAAATGTTAAAGCTTCGCCCAATCAGCGAGACGGGCCAGCGCCCCTCTTCAAACAAACGGAAGCGCAGCATAAGCGGGTGCGCTTCAATTTCGTCTTCTAAAGAAAGGCTGTTATCAGTTTGCGCGCGCGCGGCGAGGCCGGCAATGGCCAAGGCGGCACCATGGCAAGCCTGGTGTGCTGCGCCTAAGGCGAGCTTGCCGAATAGGTCAACGCTTTCATCGCCATAATAAAGTGCCTCTTCCAAACAGTTTTCAGCCGCCTCATTAACCGCGCTGGCCATATGTGTCAGCACAACGCCCAAGCCTTCCTCACTCACGATAGAGAGCGCATCTTGCAGCAGCCCGGCGCGCAATTGCTCTTCTGCTTCCCAAGACTCGCTATTCAAATCAAGACTTTCTGCGGCGGTGGCGGCATCGGCCCAGTCTGATAAAATGGCAATATCGGTATCAGGAAACCCCATCGCATCTATATATTGTTGGGCAAATTTTAGGGCTTGCGGATTCAAAGGCTCGCCGAGTTCTGTGAACCAGTTGACGCGCAAGGCGCGATCCGTAAAATTTCGTAAAGCCGCCAGAACAGGCATTTCATTTTCAAGCGCCAAAAGGCCATCGGCGGAGATATCATTTTCATCATCAGAATAGGACACAGCTTCTGGGCTTGTGTCGGAAAAACGATTTGAAGTCATGAGCTGTTTTACCCTGTCTGTTCTCAAATTGCCATGTTTGATTAACGGCGCGGTCCGCGTTTTCTTCTATATTCTAATTCAAATATTTCATCTGCAAGGCTTTCGCGTTCAACCAAATCGCGCAAAACCAAAGTAATGTTTTGGCCTTGTGCATCAACCACGCGCCAGCCCCGCAATTGTGTTGGGTTGGTGTCAAAGGTTAAATATAGCCGTCCCGCCGCATCGCCTGACGGGTCTTCTAGCAAAGCTTCTGCCAATGTGCCAGAGACAATCACATCACGGGTGGAAGCTTGGTTAGCAAAATCGAATCCTGAATTAAGAAATAAAGGAAGCGGGGTCGCGGCCAGCGGATAAATATCGGGCGCTTTGCCCGCCTCTTCCTGAATATAAAGCCCGTTTTTTTTCACCATGACAATCATGGTCGCGGGCGCGTCATAAATAAATTTGAGCCGCCCACCCTCGGCATATAAAAACTTCCCACCAAGGCTTCCGCCTTGCGCATCAATTTGAATAAACCGACCCTCAAGCGCTTTTAGGTTCTGCAAATACTGGGTTAGGTTGGCTAGGGCGGCGGCCTGGGCTTGTGTCCATTTTTGCCCCGCTTGGGCGCCGGTAATGTGGGCGGCGCTCATAAGTATAATGAGCGCAAGGTAAACTATTGCGCGGCGCGTGACTATCTTCCAAAATTCGCGCATCAGTGCTTGCCCGCTAAAACTTCGCGCTTACCTGCATGATTGGGCGGGCTGATGACGCCTTGTTCTTCCATTTGTTCAATCAAGGTTGCGGCGCGGTTATAGCCAATTGATAGGCGGCGCTGAACATAGCTGGTCGAGGCGCGATTATCGCGGGTGACAATCGCCACGGCTTGGTCGTAAAGGCTGTCGCCACTCACGCCCTCGTCCCCTCCAAAGCTTTCTTCTGGTTCAGTTGTGACGGCTTCAACATAATCTGGCTGGCCCTGTTTTTTCAAAAACCGTACGACTTTTTCAACTTCCCCATCAGAAACAAATGGACCATGAATGCGCTGCAACCGTCCGCCACCTGCCATATAAAGCATATCCCCCATGCCGAGTAATTGCTCCGCGCCCTGCTCGCCTAGCACCGTGCGGCTGTCAATGCGCGAGGTCACCTGAAACGACATGCGGCTTGGAAAATTTGCCTTAATTGTGCCGGTGATGACATCAACAGAAGGACGCTGGGTTGCGGTAATTAAATGCACACCCGCCGCCCGCGCCATTTGCGCCAAACGCTGAATGGCGCCCTCAATTTCCTTGCCAGCAACCAGCATTAGGTCGGCCATTTCGTCAATCACAATCACAATGAAGGGTAGTTTTTCTGGATTAATTTCCTCTTCCTCGTACCGCGCCTCGCCCGTATCCGGGTCAAGACCAATTTGCACTTTGCGCGTTAGTTTTTCGCCTTTTTCAAGCGCTTCGACCATGCGTTGATTATAGCCATGAATATTCCGCACCCCAATTTTGGACATTTTCCGATAGCGGTTTTCCATTTCCTGCACCGCCCATTTTAAAGCTACAACCGCTTTTTTCGGCTCGGTCACCACCGGCGCGAGCAAATGCGGTATGCCATCATAAACGGATAATTCGAGCATTTTGGGGTCAACCAAAATCAGGCGACATTCATGCGGCGTCATGCGGTAAAGAATAGATAAAATCATGGCATTAATGCCAACCGATTTGCCGGAGCCAGTGGTGCCGGCGACCAGCAAATGAGGCATGCGCGCAAGATCGCTCAAAATCGGCGCACCGCCAATGTCTTTCCCGAGCGCCAAGGGGAGGCCGCCTGAGTTTTTCTCAAATTCTGCGCTCGATAAAAGTTCGCGCAAATAAACGGTTTCACGATCTGTATTTGGTAGCTCAATCCCAATCACATTTTGACCTGGCACTGTCGCCACACGGCAAGCAACGGCACTCATCGAGCGGGCAATATCATCAGCCAGCCCAACTACGCGTGACGCGCGTATCCCTGCAGCCGGTTCAAGTTCATAAAGGGTCACTACAGGGCCAGGCCGCACCCGCAAGATTTGCCCTTTAATACCAAAATCTTCCAAAACACCCTCAAGCAAACGCGCATTGGCCTGAAGCGCATCTTCGCTAATTTTCTTTTGGCCCCGATTGCGCGCTTCTGTCAGCAGGCGCAGTGGCGGTAATTCAAAATCACTTTGGGCGTCAAAAGATAGCGCGTGCTGGTCTTCGCGCGCGGCCCGTTTGCCGGGGTTTGATTTTTGTTTTGGCATTTCCACAGGGATTTCGTTCTGGCTGCGCCCTTGTGTGGCGCGCGCCGCCGATGCATCCGTTTCGGTTTTTCTCTTGGCGCGCGGTTTTGCAGTTGTGTCCGAAGTCGTCAGTGCCGCATCATTTTCTGTCTCTTCATCTCCCGCCGCTTCTGAAGAGACGATTTTCTTGGTGAGGGCATTTTTAATGGGTGCGATAAATATCTCTCTTGTTCGGGCGAGCCCCTGCCCCACATTGCCCAGCAAAGCGAGCGCGCCCGCTTTGCGCCATCGACTTTTTGTTGCTTCATCTTGCGTAGGCTTTGCCTCTGCTGGCGCGTTTCTCATATCGCGTAACTTAATAAGCGCCGCAAAAGTTTTTTGCGCACTCGTCTTGATAAATTTTAAGCTGCCCATCAACCAGCCAGCCGCGACCAAAGAAAGCGTTATCGCGATTAGCGCGCAGGCAATGCTGATAGTTTTTAGTGCGGCATCACTTAGGGTGAAATGAATGACATCGCTCAGTTGGGGCAGAAGAGAGGCCAGACTATGCCCCAATAACCCCCCCGCCAAAGGTGTGATGGCGGTTTCACTAGGCGTTGACAAAACTGTTTGCGCCCATAATGCACTCGCTAATGACAAGCCCACCAGCGCAATGAGCCAGCTCAGGAAACGAAAATAAGGCCATGATATGCTTTGCTTGCGCAAAACACGCCACCCAAACGCCGCAATGGCTGGCAGGGCCGCCCATATGCCAATGCCAAATATCTGTAAAAGCTGGTCACTCGTGGTAGCGCCAAAAATGCCGAGCCAATTTTCAGGCGCAGCCCCTGTCGCGCGATTCCAGCTTGGGTCTTGCGGGTGATGGCTCAACAGCGCCAAGCTCACCGCAAGTGGACCGAGCATTAAACCAAGCGCAATAATCTCGCGACCCCGCGCTAAGATGAAAGCACGGCTGGCCGCTCCTATTTTGGCCAGAAAAGCATTTTTCTTTTTCGTTTTTTGTTGTGGCATAACTTATGTTAACCCTGCTTCGCTTAAAGTTTCACGCATTTTTATTAAAGCCTGCTCGGTTTTTTCAGCGGTGTCGACAAGCGCCGCGCGAATATAGGCGGCGCCTGGGTCTGTTGCGTCATTACTGCGCGACAAATAGCTGCCGGGCAAAACTTTAATGGCCGCTTTTTGCCAAAGCTCCAGACAAGCCTTTTCGCCATTGCCGACATTAAGCCATAAAAAGAATCCGCCATCTGGGCGAAAAAATCCAAATTGTCCTGCCAAGATATTTTCTGCCACATCAAATTTTTCCTGATATAGCGCCCGATTGGCAGCGACATGTGCGTCATCGGCCCAAGCCAGTGCGGCGGCCTCTAATGTGGCGATCGGCGTTTGCGGCCCTGCAACCAAGCGAAACTGATAATAAGCTTCCATGATTTCCGCCCCGCCCGCACAAAAGCCTGAGCGCAAGCCCGGCAGGTTTGAGCGCTTGGACAGAGAGTGAAAAACCACCAAATTGCGTGCCCCTTCTGGCCGCTTTTCAGCGCAATTCAAGGCCGAGAGCGGCGGGTTTTTTTCAAAACGCCGGTCGTAAATTTCCATATAACATTCGTCTAAAATGACCAGAAAATCATAATTTTCTGCCAAATCTAATAGCCTGTCCAAATAGGTTTCGGGCGCGATGGCACCCTGAGGGTTGGCGGGCGAACACATAAAAAACGCGCGCAATTGCGAGAGTGTTTCGGGGGTGAGCTGGTCTAAATCGGGCAAAAAACCAGTTTCTTTATCTGCTGATAAATAAACTGGCGTCGCGCCTGCGGCTTGTGCGGCGGCGGCATAAACCTGATAAAACGGGTTTGGCATTGCCATTAGGGTTTTGTCGGGCCGGTTTGGGCGCGCAAGTTGTGCCAATAAAAATAAGCCTTCGCGCGTCCCGCTGACAGGCAAAACCTGATGCGGATGCGGGCAAGGGTTTGCTAGCCCAAACCGCCGCGCCAACCAGTGACGTACTGCGTCTTGCCATATGGGCAGTCCTTCAATGGGTGGGTATCGCCCATAGCTGGCGCCGTTTTCAGCGGCGCTTTCTTGTAATTTTTGTAATACAAAATCGGGTGGTGCATGGCGTGGCGCGCCAATCGTTAGGTCAAAAACTGTTTCATTTTCAGCCGGCGCTGTGTCGGCGAGCAAATGGCGCAAACGGGCAAAAGGTCCGATTTGTTGCGGCATTTGAGCGGGGGTTGTTTGACCAGCTAGAGGCTTAGATGACATTTGGTGGCGCGTCCTATAGGTTGAATGGCTCACTGTTACGACTTGCAATTATAACAAAATTCGCGCCTGTTTCACTATTCTTTCCCACGCCTTGTTGCAATAAAAAACCCGCCCCCAGTGGGAGCGGGTTTAGTTTATTATCGCCTAACTAAAATATTATCGGCTACTGCCAGACAGCGCCGCTTCTGGTTCGGCCTGGATTTTGTGGATCGCTAAATCCGCGCCCATGGCCTCTTCTTCTTCGGTGAGGCGTATGCCCAGCGTAGCTTTCAAAATACCGTAAACCAGCAAGCCGGCAATCAGGGCATATGCGCAGCCCGCTAAACTGCCAATTAACTGCGACATAAAGCTGACACCGCCAAGCCCGCCAAGAGAGGCTTGACCGAATATACCAGCCGCGATGCCGCCCCAAAGGCCCGCCAATCCGTGCAATGGCCAGACGCCCAACACATCATCAATTTTGAGTTTTTCCTGACAGATGGTGAAAAACACCACAAAAATACCGCCGCCAATCGCGCCGGTGATGAACGATCCGAGCGGGTGCATGACATTTGAGCCGGCACAAACCGCGACCAATCCGGCCAGCGCGCCATTATGAATGAAGCCCGGGTCGTTTTTGCCAATAATCATCGCCGTCAAAATGCCCCCAGCCATTGCCAGCAGTGAATTCATTGCGACCAGACCTGTCACACTTTCAAGGGCTTGTGCGCTCATGACATTGAAGCCGAACCAGCCAACGCACAACATCCAAGAACCCAATGCCAGCCAGGGGATAGATGAGGGCGGGAAAGCGCGTCCGCGCGGGCCATAACGCCCGGTGCGCGCGCCCAGCATCAGGACGGCACCAAGCGCGGCCCAACCACCAACGCCATGTACGACAATGGAGCCGGCAAAATCATTAAATGGCGCGCCAAATGAAGCGGCGAGCCAGTCCTGAAATCCAAAATTACCACCCCAGATGAGGCCCTCGAAAAATGGATAGAACAAAGCCACTAGCAAAGCGGTTGCGATGAGTTGCGGCACGAATTTTGCCCGTTCAGCAATGCCACCAGATATAATCGCTGGTATGGCGGCGGCAAAAGTGAGCAGGAAGAAAAACTTCACAAGGTCGAGACCTTGCGGGCTGAATCCAGCATTAACATCATCGCCCTGCAGCGCTGCGGCCGACAAGAGAAAATCAACGCCATAAGCCACGCCATAGCCGACAAAGAAATAGGCAATGGTGGACACAGCAAAATCTGAAATAATTTTAACCAGCGCATTAACTTGGTTTTTCTTGCGCACAGTGCCAACCTCAAGAAAGGCAAAGCCAGCGTGCATGGCAAAAACCAATATCGCGCCCATTAAAAGAAAAAAAACGTCGCCGCCAACAGACGCGACTTCCGGACCGGTTGTCATGAGACACTCCTTCATAATTAGCTTAACGCACATACTAAGCAAGTAGCGTGCCAAAAAATCTGGCTTGCTGTCTGCGCCATAAAAGTGTATCTTATCAATAGCTTAGGCTATGGACGCGGGCGCCGGCAATATGCGCGGCTTGCCCAGGAAACAAGGCGGCGGCTGGATTCTCAAAACCAGCCTAGTTTTGCATAAATTTTGTGCAGTTAAGGGGGTGGCGCTAAATTATGTCTAAAAATTAGGCGGATAGCTGTCTAATTTGCGCAAATGCTTTATATTTGAGCGTAGTGACGAAATAATCTGAATTGATGCTGGACTTTGCGGCGGCGCTCAGCCATTTTGTTGCACGAGTTTGATGTCAGCATCTTAAAACAGGCTATAGGACGGTGATGCCAAAGCGCAAAACGGATAAATCGGGTGAAATGAGCTTTGACGTGCTGGTGGTCGGGGCTGGGCTTGCGGGGCAGGCCGCGGCACTGGCGCTGGCGCATGCTGGCGCGCGTATTGGCCTTATTGGTGGCGCGCGAAAAGGCGGACTAAAAACTACCAAAAACCCAGCAAAAGCCCCTGCTTCAAACAGTCCCAAACAGCCCATATCGACTGATGATTACCGGGTGACCGCGCTCTCGCCTGCCAGCGTCATTATGTTGGAAACATTAACCCGCGGGAGTTCTGTATTGGGGCTTGATTGGCGTGCTTCGCCAGTGACGCATATGCAGGTGTCAGATGGGCATCCAGACACTGGCTTATTGGCTGGCGGGCTTTCGCTGCAGGGTGACACTAAAGACCCGCATTTGGCCTATATTGTCCGCAATCAGGATTTATTATCTGGCTTAACAGCGGCCATTAAAGCCACGCCCAACATTACGCCCATTACTGACCAGCAAGTGGTTGAAATTGCAGCGCCTCAAAACCAGCAAGCGCCAATCGGGGTGGTGCTGGCAGATGGGCAATGTTATGGCGCGCAGCTTGTGGTGGGTGCCGATGGGCGACAGTCTTTTGTGCGCCAACATATGGGCAGTGAAACAGTCCACCATGATTATCAAACCACAGCGCTGGTGACGACCATTACCCATACCGCGCCGCACCATCAAAAAGCCTTCCAGCTGTTTAGACCGCAGGGCCCACTTGCTAGCCTGCCCCTATCTGATACACAAATGCCTGATAAACGAAAGGGCCAAAAATTTCAGCCGAGTTCGTCATTGGTTTGGCCTGAACAGACTGAATATGCGCGGGCGCTTATGACGCTGAGTCCTGATGAGTTGAAGGCGGAAATCAATCAGCGCTTTGATGGGCTTTTGGGCGAGATAACCAGCATCGCGCCGCCAACTTCTTTCCCATTAAGCTTGATGGTGGCGCAAGACTATGTAGGCACGCGCTGTGTTTTGCTTGGCGAGGCGGCGCATATTATTCACCCATTGGCGGGGCAAGGTTTTAATCTCAGCTTGCGTGATGCGGCTATGTTGGCGGATTGTTGGTTTGACGCGCGCCGCTTAGGGTTGGACCCTGGCGCGCCGCTCGCATTGGCGCCTTACCAAGCTTTGCGCCGGCGCGATGCGTTGGCAATGTCTGCGCTCACGCACAGCCTGTCGCGCCTGTTTGGCCAGTCTGGCTGGCTCGTACCATCTTTAAGAAAACTTGGTTTATCTTTGTCTCAGGGGTTTGCTCCCATGCAACGCCTTGCCCGAAATTTTGCAGATACAGGCCTTGGCTCCCCGCCGCGTTTATTGCGGGGTGACGATTTTACCGCCTAAAGCGCGCGCGCTTCATCAGCCAATAAAATCGGAATACCATCACGGACAGGAAAAGCCAGCTTTGCTTTTTCGCTGACGAGTTCATTTTTTTTCTTATCATATTTCAGCGGCTGATGCGTCAGTGGGCAGACCAGAATATCCAATAGGCTTGGGTTAATCATTGTCTCATTTTGTGATGGGGATTTTGTTTTGTCACTCATTATGGGCTCTATCACTATTGAATGGGGGTGTCTTCGCCCAGTGAGCGCGCCAGCACCATTTCACCAAAGGCGATTAAAATATCCGCGCGATGCGAGAGGGTCGGCGCTTCCAACAGTGCTTGCTTTTCTTCAGGTCCAAATGGCGAAATCACACTGAGAGAATTCACCAACTCTTCATTGGTCGAGGCGTTGATGGAGTCCCAATCTGCATTCAAGTCATGTGCGGCTAAATATTCCCGCACAATCCCCAAAAGGCGATTGCGGTTTTCTTGTTGCATATCATGGTTTTGCACCAAATCAGCCTGATAATAATGAAAATCTGTCGCGACTTGGCGATAAGGGGTGGTGGTGTCAATTTCATGCACAATTTTAAACCGCGAAACACCTGTGAGACTGATTAAAAGCCGCCCATCATCGGTTTCTGCATAAGAGGTTATCCGACCCGCACAAGCGGTTTGATTTAAAATCGATTTACCATCAGGGTGCACGCCCCGCCCCGCTTGCGGCTGAACCATGCCGATAAGCTTGTGATGAGCCAGCGCGTCATCAATCATTTTCAGATAGCGCGGCTCAAAAATGTTCAAGGGGATTACCACGCGCGGCAAAAGCAAAGATCCCGATAGGGGAAAAACGGGCAGTATTTCCGGAAAATCTTCTGGGGATTTATAGTTTTTGCGCATTGTTTATCTGTGCCTTTATTTAACTGTATTTTACCTTATGTTTAGCTGAACAAGAGCGATGAAAGCCGACGCCGTCCCGCTTGTGTCACTTCGTCCATGGCTCCATAAGCATCAAATAATTCAATAAGCTGCTTACGGGCGGCATCGTCATTCCAATTAGCTTGTTTTTCAATAATGGCAAGCAGCGCGTCAACCGCCTCCTCGCGCTGGTTGCTCGCATGATAGGCCAGCGCCAAGTCAAACCGCGCTTGATGGTCGTTTTCATTTTCAGCGAGAGCGGCCAGCAGGTTTTCTATATCGCCGGCTTCCTCTGCTTTTTCAGCCAATTCCAATTGTGCTTTTAGCGCCAAAACGTCAGGATTATTTGCATGGGCAGGTGGTATTGAAGCTAGAATTTCATGCGCCGCCTCGCCAGCATCTATCGCTAAATAAGTTTGTGCCAAGCCAATCAGCGCGTCTGGATTGTCAGCTTCCAAATCTAATGCGGCGGAAAAAAACTCAGTTGCTTTGCCGTAATCTTGTGCCTCAAGCGCCGCTTTGCCAGCCGCATATAATTTGTCAAAATCGCTTGGGCCAAGGGCGCCATCAAGGTTTTTTTCTATAAAGGCTTTCAGCTCACTTTCCGGCAATGCGCCCATAAAACCGTCAACAGGTTGGCCATTTTTAAAGGCAAAGACGGCTGGTATTGATTGAACTTGAAGCTGTTGGGCAATTTGTGGATGCTCATCAATATTCATTTTAGCCAGCTTCACCGCACCACCAGCTTGTTGGACAAGCTTTTCAAGCACAGGTGTAAGCTGTTTGCAGGGGCCGCACCACGGAGCCCAAAAATCAACCAGGACAAGCTGGGTTTTGGAAGCCTCCACAACATCGCCCATAAAGCTTTGGGTTGTGGTATCAACAATCAGCGCACTACCGGCGCCATTGTCAGCCTGATTTTCGGCTGGTTCTTGCGGGGGTGGTGTGCCACCGAGATTTAAATCATTATTCATAATATCCTCTTACCCTTTATAAATGGGGTTTTTAATGCCATTTGCCAAGTGCCGAGATGAAAATTTTAGCCCGATTTAACATGGCATTAAAAACGCTAAAACAGACTTGCAAATCCTGTTTTGTTAAGGCATAACACTCTGGCTGGAAATACACCAGTCGCTTAGCGGGCGTAGCTCAGGGGTAGAGCACAACCTTGCCAAGGTTGGGGTCGTGAGTTCGAATCTCATCGCCCGCTCCAGTTTTCTTTGTAAATCAGTCTTTTGAAGCCTTATTTTATTCCCGCGCCGCGCTGTGATGCACCGCCATCACATTTTGCAGGCCTTCTGGTATGGTGAAGAGGCGGGTTGTGATAGCCGTGCGTTCTTGCGCGGCGAGTTGTTGGCCACTGGTATCAATTTGCCAGCTGGCCAAAATTTTATCTTCCGTGCCGGTTAAATAAATATCAATCTTACCCAGTTTTTGCGGCGTCGCGCTGTTGTTTTGTAGGTCAATATTAATCAGCAATGTTTCACCAAGCTGGTTGGAAATGTGCTCGAAAGAAACCGCCGTGACATTAAGCCCCTGACCGTCCAGTTGCGCAATATCGCGCGCAGAGGGGGCTTGCTTGAGGGCATATAAATAAGTGCCAAATGCGGTTGCGCCAAGCAAAAGCGTGACAGTGATGGCCAGCAAAAAAGACCAGACCAGTATTTTAACGCGCCCCGGTTTTGGCGGTGTTTGCGTGGCTATTTCTGGAAAAAGCGCATCGGGGGTTAAGGGCACGTCTGCCGCTTCGGCTAGAATATCTGTCGGGTCATCTGCAAGGTCTAAAATGATTTCCGCGTCTGTATCTTCTAACTCCGCATCCTCTGCATCTTTGGCATCTTCGGACTCAGCTTTTCCAGGCTCAGCTTCTTCAGGCTCGGCTTCTTCAGGGTGAGGTGCTTGTGGTGCCGCTTCTTCTGTCTCTACATTATCAGCTTCGCCATCATCAAGCGCGTCGCTCGATTGTATCGCCTGAACGAAATCGGACAGGGTTTCATTGAGCGCATCATCTGGGCCGCTCGTTCCATCGGCATGCTCTTGAGAGGCTTGCGCGAGACCCAGAATTGTCTCTGCCGTCTCATCGGCAAAACTTTCTTCCGTCGCTTCTTCCGCCTCTGCTTCCGCCTCTGCTTCCGCCCTTTCTTCCGCCTTAGGCGCAGGGGCTTTTTTTGATAAAAATCCAAATAAACGCAACGTATTCACCACTATAATTAAACATAAAATTAGTTTATAATTTATTACGCTTTCGTCCAATCTTTTATTGGGTCGAAAGGCATGTGTAAAAGTGGGAGTGGGTTTGCGTAATTATAAAGCAGCTATCATTTGCGCAATGACTATTTTTTTTGTGCGCGAAGTGAGTGCCTCTGTATCGCAAAATGCGTGCGCGCAGCCCATTGCGGCTTTTCGCCTAACATCCCCACAAGCTTTGGCACCTGATTTCATTGCTGATTTTGCCAGCCAGACCCTGCCCGATTGTTATGACCGCCAAGCCTCTTTGCGCCTGACTGACCAGTTGGCCATCCAGCTTTTGGCCAATCAACTGGCATTTAACGCGATTGATGTTCAGGCTCCTGATGCGCAAGGCGTTTTGCAAATCACCATACGCGATGAAGCGCGCGACGCAAATTTCATCAATGAGTTTCGTCCCTTGCGCCCTGGCACAAGCGACTTATCTGTCTCGCGGATTGTTGGCATGGCACAAGAAGGCGAGAAGGTGAGTGTTTATATTGCGCTCTCAGGCGCTCGCGCGCGTGATTTGGATTTGGATCTTAAAATTAATTGGCTGCGCGATGGTGTTGTTATTCAAGGGGCAAACGAGGTCGACTATCGCCTGACGCCTAGTGATGTTGGTGCGATTATCGGCGCGCAAATATATGCTTATGATAAAGAAGGTCGCTTGCTCGACGCAAAGCGCGTCACCATGCCCGCGGCCGTTGAGGGCATTGAGCGCCTGCCGTTTATTGAAAATTTGCAGATTGTTGGTGTGCCCCAGGTTGGGCAAAACTTATCCGCCGAATATCAGTTTCAAGATCCCAACCCTGATGATGCTGAGGGCGAGACGGAAATCATTTGGCTGCGCGATAATAAAAAAATTGCCGGTGCCAGTGGGCGCGATTATCAGCTCAAATTAGATGATATTGGCACGGAAATTTCAGTCCGTGTGCGCCCCAAAAGTGATGATGGGTTGGCTGGTTATGCGACCAGCTTTGTTTTGTCGCGCACCATTCAAGGCGCCACTGAACTGGCCGAGACTTTGCCGCGGCCTGGCGCCCCTGCAAAAATCATTGCAGAGGGCTTGCGCGTGCGGGCGGGCGATACAGATCGCTTGGCAGGTTTTTCTGATATTGCTTCTGAGATTATCGCGCCCGCTGAGTTTGATGCCATTTTATCTGATAAAAAAGGCCGCCTTATAAATCGCGACTTGCTGCGAGAAATTTTAGACCAGCTCAATGCGCTCTATTTGGAAAAGGGTTACGAGTTATCGCGCGCGCTAGTGCCGCAACAAGAAGTGCGCAATGGCATTTTGAGGCTGCAATTGGTTGAGGCACGAATTGGCGCGCTGGAGGTTGTTGAGCCGGGCCGGCTTGATCCTAATTTTATCATCGAGTCGCTGGGTCTTGCGCCGGGTGATTGGGTCTCGCTCAAGCAGTTGGAAACATCATTGCGGCGCTATAACGCGACGAATAAAAGCAAAATCAGCACACAGGTGGCGGCGGGTTCTGATTTTGGCGAAACAGATGTGTTTGTCAAAGTGCAGGAGCCAGACTTCGTCGAGTGGCCGAGTTTGCGAGCGGATAATTATGCGTCAGATGTGGCAGGCTTTAATCAACAATCTCTGAATGTTACATTTAATAATCTGTTCCATCGCGATGATGAAACAAGTTTTAATTATCTCAATAGCGATGGCACGGAGTCGATGAGTTTTAGTTTCTCGCTGCCGGTCAATTCGCGCGGCACAAACCTTGCCATTAGCGGCACCAAATCAAACACCCGGTTTGTGGAAGATGGGCCTGGCGCATCCGGCACGGTCGGGACGCGGGGTAATTCCTATGCGCGGGCGCTGAGCTTATCTCACCCGCTTTATTTTGATGATAAATTTGCTCTGTTTGGATCTTTTGGTTACGCCTATAATTATTCAGATGTGACCCTGATCAACGCGCAAGAAAAACTAACCGAGAACCGAATTACAAAATTCTCAGTTTCTTTACCCGCCAGTTATGAAAGCGATAAATTCAAGGCAACGGTTACGCCAAGTTATAATGTGCTTGAAACCTCTGCCAAGTCTGAAGTGTTTGGCGCGCTGAATGAGGATTGGTTGCAGGTCTATAAATTAGAGACTTCTTTTTCACGTTATTTGAATCAATATCTCACAGCCAGCTTTCGGGCGGATGGGGCTTACACGAGCGATAAGCGGTCGCTTAATTTCCCAACCGAAGTCATTACCATTGGTGGCCCGCGCTCAGTGCGTGCTTACCAGCCGGGTGTCTCAAGCGGCATGAAGGGGTATCTGCTATCGTTTGAGTTACGCTCTGAATTGGGCAATTGGGGATGGGTCTCATTGCCTGAATGGCTGCCATCTGTTCAGCCTTATGTTTTTTATGATTATGCTTATGCGCAAAGCCGTGCCGATATTAAAGACCGGCAAGATTATTGGTCTGGCGCAGGGGTCGGTCTCACTATTCCAGTGATTGCTGAATATTTAAGCTTCGATATGTATCACGCATGGGCATTGGATAGTAATGTTCACGAAGCTCAGAAAAAAGCCGCGAAAGAAGAGCCCATCAAGTTTTCTTTAGTGGCGCGGATAAAGTTTAACCAAAGTAAGGACGACGAATAAGCTTTTTTCAGGAGGGAAAAATGGAAAAGAAACGAGATATATTATTAATCGGTTTGGGGGTGTGGTCGCTCATCGCGGCGGTGATTTTGGCATTGGTGGCCTGGAATCATCTTTCAAATAAAGTCTATGAAACGGGTGTGCTAAATGGCGCAACTGAAACGGCTGCCCGGATTTATAATGATATTATTGATAAATCAGCCAATAATAAATGTAACACTGTTTTTGTGCAGTATGATGGGCGCCGCGTTGACTTAATTAATGTGCGCTGTCTGCAGGTGCAAAACACTGAGGAGGAAGCCACAGAGGCGAAATAATTTTTGTAATATTTGGTTTGTTGAGTTGAGTGGTTATGGGTAAAGGGTCGCGCCAAAATGGCGCAAAATTAGTGACCTATATTATTGGGATGACACAGGTTGTCATGCCGCCAATGGCCTATGCGCAATCAGGCAATGCTCAAATTGTGCCGGATGGCCAAACCCAAACCTCTTTATCTATACAAGGCAATATTACAGATGTGCGCACCCAGACCATTTCTGGCACGGCGGGCCTCAACTCATTTTCTGTTTTTGATGTTTATGAGGGCAATGAGGTCAACTTACATTTGCCAGATAACACAAACGCGCTCATCAATTTTGTTCATGACAAACAATCCAATATTGATGGCATTTTAACGGCTTATCAAAATGGGCTTGTGGGCGGGAATGTTTATTTCCTCAACCCCTATGGCATATATATTGGCGAGAGCGGGGTCATCAATGCTGGCGCGGTTCATTTGCAAACGCCGACCCATGATTTTATGAATAATCTGTTTCGCCCCAGCGGGGTGATTGAGCCGCATTTTGTTGGACAGGTTTTGTCCAATGATGTGCCGCTGTCGCAAACAGGCGTGATTTCAGTTGCTGGTCAGGTCAATGCGCTTGAGGCGGCGAGTGTTCAGGCGGGGCGTTTGAATGTGAGCGGCGCGATTGAAACGGGCGAGCCAGCGCGGATTAAAATTGAAAATATCGTCAACAGCGCGGGCGCGTTTGTGGATTTAGATGCCACGCCCGACGTGATGTTGGCGGCTGAAGCAGATATCGTCTTGACGGGTCGTGTGGCGGCGGATGGTGGCGCAAGCCAAAGCGCTGGTGTGATAAATGTAACGGCTGGTGAGGATATCACGCTTGGCAATGGCGCGCATGTCAGTGCTAGTGCTTCCGGTACCAATGGCGATGGCGGGTGGGTGCGCTTATTTGCTGAAGACACCGCCTTGCTGGAAGAAGGGGCGGCCATAACAGCCAATGCTGGCGCAAGCGGTGATGGTGGTTTTGTTGAGTTCTCGGCGCGCCAAACAGTTGAGCTGGCGGGCGGCACTTTGCAGGCGACGGCTGAAAACGGACAGGCGGGAACCGTTCTGATTGACCCTGAAAACTTGACCATTAGCGCGAATTTAATGCGTGATGATGGTGTCGCCAATGGCGGAGTGAATAGCAGCGGAACAAGCTGGTCGGCGGGCAATCTGATTTTGCAGGCCGATAACCAGCTTACCGTAAACAATAATATTATCATTTCGAGTCGCGATGTTGCCGACCCGACAAATGCCGCCTCGCATGAGAGTGGAAATTCTATCGGGGATTCGGGCAATATCACGCTTGAGGCGGATCAAATAACCCTTAATACTGGCGCAAAAATTTTAGCGCATACGCAAGGCGGCAGCAGCTATGCGGCCGGTGATATAACTTTGAGCGCACAGGCTGAAAACAATGCGGCCATTACCATTAATGATGCAACCATACAATCCGGCAATCTAACATTAAGCGCTAATGCAACCAGCAGCCCGCTTTCGGTTTACGCCAACCCATTATCTACCGCCACCAGCGCCATTGCTTTGACGAGCGGTAGCATTACCACTAGTGGGGATGTCACCATTCGTTCTGTGGCATTACAAAACAAAGCCGCCACGCAAGGCGCCTTGGTTAGTTTTGATGCGCGCAGCGCCACCGCCACGATTAATCTTGAAGATTTAAACATTACCTCAGCAGGCGGCATTAATTTGACATCGGATGCGGATATATATACCGACCTCACGCCAACGGGCTGGGCCAGTTTCAGCACAGCCTTGCCAGCAAATATTCAGGCCGCGGTCACACAGTCAACGGCGCGGACAATTATTGGCGGCAATTCTATAATGATTGCACAAGGGGGCAATATTGAGGCAACGACAACTGCAGATACGCTGTCCACACTTTATGCTGAAGCGAATTTTCAAAACCTTGCCCTGACGGGAGCTGTCAATGTTTTAGACACAACGGCTGAAACATTGATTGAAGATACAAGTGTTTTATTTTCCACAAATAATATTTCCATCAACTCGCAAACCAATGTGCAGGCGAATGCTTTAGCCGATGCGTCATCTGGCGATGCAAGCCTTTCCGGGGCGTTGGGCTTTGCGGTTTCGCTTTTAGATGTCACGACCAATACAAAATTACTCGACACGGCTCGGGTGGTGACGACGGGAGATGTAAACTTCTTTGCCGAAAGTGTGGTGCAAAATCTTGCGGCCAGCCGGGCGGCGTCAGATGCCACAACAGAGGCCATTGATACTGCCCTGTCAGATGCGCTTGATGATACCACGGGCATGAACCAAATTCGTGACGGCGAGACGATTGGCAGCATCATCAGCGCGGCTTTTGATTCTGGGCTTGGCAGCGCAACGTCGCAAATCTCTGACGGAGCTGATACGGGCTCAGATGGGGGCAATTTACAAATTGCCGGCGCGGTGACCTATTCAAGTGTCACCAACAACACCCATGCTTATATTGGCCCGCGCGCGGCTACAGGAAATGCGCCTGAGCTATCGGCGCAGGATTTGGTGCATCGCGCGCGTGGGGTTGTGCAAAGTCAGGCCATTGCATCGGGCCAGGCGGAAGATTTCGCAAATGGCGGGTCTGCGGGCATTGCTATTCAGGAAACCAATAATCAGGTGCGCGCAAATATAGCTGGCAATAATGATGACACAGTTTTGCTGTCGCTGACCAACCTTACCATACAGGCTTTGAGCGAAAGCCATCGCGCCAATATTGGCGATTATAACAGTTATGGCGTAACCGCGCTTTCCGGCGCGCCAACAGCGGCTGATGATGGGATTGGCATTGCTGGTGCGATTGCGGTCAGTGTGAATGAAACCAACCAGATAGAGGCGGCGCTGGGTGATGATGTTAGCCTTAATAATAATGGTGGCGATATTGTCATTGCGGCCGATGGCGACACGCGCGCCAAGACGAAAGCTGACGGGTCGGGCGACTCTCATGCAGCGGTTGACGCTGTCTTTGATGTTTTGGATGAAACCACTGACACAGATTCAGGGTCTAATGATGGCGGCACAGTCGGGATAGGTGCTTCTATCGCCGTTACCATTTCTGATAATGATGTCACCGCCTCGATTGGCGGTGATAATAGTGTAAATGCCGAAAATGCGTCCGTTACGGCCACGCAAAATGCATTGTCACAAACCCAAGCAAAGGCTGGCGGCGCGGGGGGCGTGGCCGTCATTCCTGTCGCAGCGGTAACGGTTGCACGCAATCAAACCCACGCCAATGTGCAGGGCGCTTTCAACACGATGGCTGTGACGGGCGACTTGACCGTGCGCGCTGACCAAACCGCCAAGGCCACAGCTTTGGGTGAGGGCGTCGCCACATTAAGCGGTGAAGATGCTAATGCCGCTATTGGCTTGACGGCGGGATTGGTGATTTCTGACAATCAAGTCGAAGCGACATTAAACCGTGACATTGCCGCTGGCGATGATGTAACGGTGCAGGCTTTGTCGACCAGTGACATTGAAACTGGCGGTAAAGCAGGCGCCAATCTGGCAAAAGATGATGACACTGAAAATGATGATGAAGAAACTGGCGGCAACAATCTAGCCGATAGCACGAATGCGATGGTTGGCTTGGGGAATGCGTTTTCTGATGAAGATATTTCCAGTAGCGCCATCACTGACAAATTGTCAGTGGACTCAGATGCGCTTGGCGGTACAGAGGACAGTGATGAAAACAAGTCGCTCACAGTCGCAGCAGCCTTTGCCGTTAATTATGTAGAAGATTTGGTCAGCGCGAAAATTGGCAATGAAAAATCTATCACGGGCGACTCGGTTCTGGTTGAAAGCTTACGCAATATAGATGTGCGTTCTGATGCGGATGCTTCTGCTGATAGTGGCGCTTATAATTTGGGCGGCGCGGTTGGTCTGAATATTGCCGATATGCAGAATCTGGCTGAGCTTGGCACAAATGTTTTGGTTGATGGGCGCGAGGTTACGGTGCGCGCGGGCATGCGCAGCCTGACAGATGGCAACATAACTGATAGTCAAAATGCAATTCAGGCGGACGCGACGGCAGGGGTTGGCACGGGTGAGTTTTCACTGGCGGGCGCGGTTGGCCTAAATGTTATCTTGCGCAATCAAACCAGTGCGGCTTTGGTGGCCTCTGCAACAGTGGTGGCCGATGAGCTTATTTTGGTCGATACGCTGTCGACCAATGATTACACAGTGAAGGGTAAAGCCACAGTTGGCGACACGGCGCGAGTCTTTAGCGGTATTGAAGGATATTTGTCCTCACTGGATAATTTCACGGCATTGGTCGGCGGTGTCAGCACGGCTTTGGGCGTGGGCACGGCTGATGACAGCCCGGCGCCAGCCTCTGATGATGATGACGAGGCGGGTGAGGGTAATGTTGGGATTGGCGCTGGCTTTGGCGTGAATGTTGTCCTCAATGATACCACCACAAGCCGCATTGCTGATAATGCAACAATTACGGCACATACCGCGCCGACGACAAATATATCCGTCACTGCGTCGGGGCAATCTAATGTGACCACAAGCGCAGAAGCTGGCGCTAAGCCTGATGAGGCAAGTGGCTCTACGGCCAAAACTTCATTAGACGCTGCTGTGGCGGTGGCGGTGGTAACAAAATCGGTTACGGCAGAAATTGGCACGGGCAATAATCTTGACCAGCTCAATAATTTAATCATCCAGGCAACGGGGGGTGGCCATGCGCGCTCGCATGCGTTTGGTGAGGTTGAGGCAGAAGAGTCAGCTGTTGGCGCCAGTGTGGCCGTTGCGGTGATTGACGAAAATGTGTCGGCTGGTCTTAACCGCTCTGTTTTAAACAGCGCTGGCATTACTGTGACGGCGCGCACCAGCTCAACCGATATTGCTTTGGCTGATGCGGTAGCGGCGGGGACGGTTGTGCGTAAATATGCCGATAAGCTCAATCTGGATTCAGATAATTTGCTGGGCTCGGATGCTTTGGCGCGTGACAGCGACGCTGAAGATAACCCAGCCAGCATGAAAGCGTTGGGCGGCGGATTTTCTGGCGGCGATGGTGCTGGTTTTGATTTAACGGGCGATAACACAGATGCCGGAAGTGGCGGCAGTGACAACCAGCAATCAGGTTCGATTAATATCGCCGCATCGGTGGCCGTGAACTGGACCGACCATGACAGCACGGCGCGCATTGGTGATGGGGTGAGCCTCACTTCATCTGGCAATGTGAGTGTGCTGTCAGATAATGATGTGAATTATCGCACGCGCGGGTCGGGCATGGCGGTTTTTGCAGATAATGCGATTGGGGTGGGTGTTGGCATTCTAAAAACCGGTCAAGATACACAAGCCCTTATTGGTGATAATGTGACCATCACGGCGGCGCAAAATGTTTCCGTGCGCGCGCTGACTTCTGAAAATCAAGGAACAGACCCGGTTGGTAACGCCTCCTTTGGGAGCTATGCATCGGCAGAGGGTGTGGCCGGTGCGGGCGGCGGTGATTTGGGTGTCGCGGGCGCGTTGGGGCTGGTCTATTCGGGCGACAGCCAATTTGCTGGCATAGGAATTGGCGCTGATATTACTCATAGCGGTAATCTGATTGTGCAGTCGCAGGCCACGAATAAAATTGTGAACCGTGCATGGGCTTTAGCTGTGGCCAGCGATGCGACTTGTTCGGATCCTGGTAATTGTAATTCTGATAGCAACAAAACGGCTGTCGGCGCCTCGATTGCGGTCAATGTCATCACCGATACAAATTATGTTGAGCTGGCAGAGGATGGCAGCTTCACGACAGGCGGCACAGCGACGGTTGAGGCCGAAGATTTAAGCCCAGAAAATGCTGCGTTTGACTTAGACCCTGAGGGTGATGGCACTACCACAGAAGAATATCTCACGACCAATTACACAACAATTTTACAAAACGCTTCTTATTATGCCGAGGCCATTGCGGGTGGTGCGGCGCAAGGCGGGAATGCGGGTTCAGGCTCATTGGCGGTTACCGTTTCACTTGGTTCAACAAAAGCGTTGATTGGCGAGGGCGTGACATTGAGCGCAGATGCATTGACCCTGCGTGCCTATAATGAGTCTGATGCGCGCCATTTGGTGGGGGCTTTGGCGATAGCTGAGAAAAAAGCCATAGGCGGTTCGCTGTCAGGGATTTATTTGCGCGAAGATGTGTCGGCACTGGTTGGCACGGATGGCGATGCAGATTCGGGCGCGACGACGAGGCTTGAAACCAGCGCAGGTGATTTGCTTATTCAAGCTGAAGCGGATCAAGAAAATATCACGCTGATGGCAGCGGGCGGCGTTTCAACTAATGAGCTGGCTTTATCTGGCGCATTAGGTGTGAATGTTATGGACACAGATATTGAGGCGCGGGTCACTGAAGATGCGGTCATTAATGCCCATGATGGTGACGTACGGCTTGAAGGTGACAGTAATACGCGAATTAAAAACTTTGCCTTAGCCGTCAGCGGTTCTGGTGGTTCAGATTCAGCGGGTGGCTCTTTGGCACTCAATCTGTTTTTAACCGATAAAAAAGCAGAGCTTGGTCAGTCTGCCAACGCGGATAATAATATTGCAACCTATGCCTCAGATGCTTTGCGGGTTGATGTTGATGCCACACAAGACATTATCAATGGCGTGATTTCGGCTGGCGTTTCGACCTCTGGCAATGCCATTTCTGGCGCGCTTTCATCTAATATCATCAAGGGTGATACGGTCGCCGCGCTTTATCAGGGCGTGACGGGCGAGGTGATTGCCCCCCATAGCTCTGTGTTTGACACAGGGGTGTTTGTGACGGCTGATGATACATCTAATATTACCGACTTGACTGGCACTTTGGCGGCCTCAAGCAGCACATCGGTCGGTGTTGCTTTAGGCGCGAATGTGTTTTGGAAGAATGTGAATGCTGTTTTTGACGGCACAATATCCCCTGCTGGTCAGGTTGATGTGACGGCTGAGACCGAACAAAACCTCACCGCAACAGTGGTCGGTATTGCCGGCTCCTCAGGCGGTTTTTCGGGTGCGGGGTCTGTCTCGGCAGGGGTTGTCAAGTCAACCACTGAAGCCAAAATTGGCAGCAATGCCAATATTGATGCGGATGGCTCCGTCAAGCTGCATGCCGGCGATAACACAGATATTTTTATGCTTGAGCCGGCGGCGAGTTTTTCTTCTGGCGGCACGGCGTTGGCGGGTGCGGTTGGCGCGGCGGTGTTTGTCGGCACCACCAAAGCGCGGATTTATGATGGCGCGGTTGTTGATGCGCAGGGCCAAACGGCCATGCAGGTTGCGTTGGATAGCGTCACCACCAGCTCCCCCTTGCTCGATGGTATTTTCAGTGGTGATGATGAGCAAACGCGCTCGGCGCTTTCCAGCTTTAATGACAGTTTTACTTTTGACAATGTAAAGGATTTATTCCTTACCGAAACCCGCAACACCGAAACCCGCTATGGTGTGTCGGTCAGTGCGGTTTCTGACCAAGATGTGATTTCGATTGCCGCTTCCGGTGCGGTGTCGTCGGATAGCGCGATTGCGATTTCGCTTTCTGCTGGTGTTGGGGTCAGCACAACAGAAGCCTCCATTGGCGCGGCAACTGTGCGCACAACGGGCGGCGGCAATAATGCTGATGTGATGGCGCGCGCCATATCAGATACATATTGGGTGGATTTATCGGCGGCGCTTGGGGCTGGCACGGGTTCAGCTGGCGTGGGTGTGGGCGGTGATGTTGTTGTGCAGGTGAAAAACACCTATGCCTTTATTGAAAATGGCGCCGATATTGATGCGGATGGTGATGTGGTCGTCAATGCAGATAATAAAGACCGCGTGGTTAATTCAGCCGCTACATTAGGGATTGGCTCAACCGCGGGCGTGGCTGGCACGGCGGCAGTTGGGGTGATGGTTAATGATACCAAAGCATGGATTGATGGTAATGCCGCCGCGCAAAATGATTTAACTGTGCGCGCTGATGCTGATAGTGACTTAATTCAAATTGCTGGCGGCATTGGTGGCGGCAGCACCGCAGGGATTGGCGCCTCATTTGGTGTGGCCTATGTCAAAAACACAACAGAAGCATATATAGATGATGATGCAGTCACCAATGCTTCAGGTGATACGCTGGTGACGGCCAATACAGGCGAGAATTCTGTTGCGGCGGTGATTGCCGGCGGTATTGGTGGCACGGTCGGTGTGGCGGTTTCAGCAGGTATAAAAATTCATGAGTCCAACACCCGCGCATATATTAAAGGCAGCGTGAACCAAGATGCGGGTTTTGCGCAAGCCGGCCAAAATGTTGATGTTGAAGCATTAAACCGCGTAACCACAATTGATGTTGTGGGTGGTATAGCAGGCGGTGGCACGGTTGGCGTTGGTGTGTCGCTCAATGCACTGGTGGTTCATAATAATGCGCAAGCCTATATTGGCGGCGGCACCAATACGCGGGTGTCGGCGTTTGACAATATCGATGTCACAGCGGACTCCGATAAAAACACCAAAAACTTTACGCTTGCGGGCGCCGCAGCGGGGACAGTCTCCGTGGCTGGTAATGTGGCGGTGATTTTGGTCGGCGCGACCAATGATGATGAGTCCAATGATTATATGAATGATGGCGAGGACGGTAATTATATCACGCATACCAATGAGCGCATTAACGCCATCGATTTAAGTGCAATATTAAGTGATGATGCGTCAGATGGAGATTATGCCCGCACGGGTGACGCGGTGACAGAAATTGGTACTGTTTACAATACAAATAAAGCCAATGCCGATATTGCGGGCAGCTTTACCCCATCTGACTCCAATCTGTCGCGCAATAAAACACAAGCCTTTGTTGAAAATGGCGCAACAGTAACCGCTGGCGGCAATTTAACTCTGCGCTCTGATGATACAATTACGACGATTTTCACAGCGGGTGCGGTTGGCGGCGCTGGCGTGGTTGGGGTCGGGGCGACGGTTGGTACGCTTGTATTTAACACCAGCTCCGAGTCATATATTGACAGCAATGCCAGTGTGAATGTCAGTGAGGATACGCTCATCCATGCCAGCACGGCGGAGTCGGTTGGCTCTGGCGCGCTTTCAGCCGGCGGTGCGGGTATTACCTCCGTACAGGGCGTGGTGATGACCCAAGCCACTTATTCACGCACGCGCGCTTTTATTGAAGATAACGCCCTGCTCAACCAAACCGACAATAGCAATGACACACAATCTGTTTCAGTGCTGGCGACCAGCGATACTGATTTGGTTACTTTCTCAGGTTCAGGTGGCGGGGCTTTGGTCGGCGTCGGCATTACGGGCGATGTGATGATTTTGGAAAAAGAAACGCGCGCTTGGATTGGTGAGAATGCACAAGTGGCCTCAGGTGGAGATGTTTCTGTCGATGCGCGCTCACAGGAAGATTTGTTACAAATCGCGATGTCGATAAATGGCGGCCTGGTTGGTGTGACAGGCGCGGCTGGTGTGGTTGTGGTGAGCAATTTAACAGAAGCGGAAATTGAAGCCGGCGCCATTGTGACCGCCGATGACTCTATTCGGGTGCAGGCCACTGATGATAGTGAGATTGACGCGATTATCATTACAGGTGCAGGTGGCGCGGTTGGCGTTGGTGGCTCGGTGGGGACATATGTTTTAGAAAACATCACCCGCGCGCAGATTGAGCAAAATGCGCAAGTCACCGCGCTGGCAGAAGCTGCGGGTGACGGCATTGCGGCGTTGACGGGAGCTATCACCAGCACCGACCAAACCAGTACGCAGGCAGTCCGCCAGCAAGATGGCAGCCTGCAAGACCAAACCATCACCACCAGTGATACAAATTTTGTTTCTGGCAACGCATCAGGTTTAATTGTTGCAGCGGTCACACAAGAGGATGTTGATTTGGCACCAGTTGGTTTGGCGATTGGGGCGGTAGGCGTTGTCGGTACTATCGCCACAACCGTGACAGATTCAACAACAGAGGCGTTGATAGGACAGGGCGCGACAATCAATAGTGACAATACAGGCGCCGGCAATTTTCAGTCTCTTGCCCTGTTAGCCAAATCCGATACGCGTTTAAACAATGTCAGCGCTGGTCTTGCTTATGGCGGGGTTGGTGTTGCCAATGATTTGGATACGCAGGTCTATGAAAAAACAGTCCGCGCGCGCATGCTGGGCACCGCCCAAGTGGAGCGCGACGTTGATGTCACCGCCTTTAATCGTGACCGCGTCACCCAGACAATGGTGAGCTCTGCCATTGGAGCGTCAGATGGTATCGGTGGATTAGTCGGCGTGTCGGTCGTGGCGGATGAGGTGGTGGCCGAAATTGGTGATGGCGCAAGCGTCACCGCCAAGCGCGACATAACTGTTGATAGCGACCAAGATATTTCCATTGTGCAAACGGGCGGCAATGTATCGGGCGGTGGCGGCACAGGTGTTGGGGCGTCACTGGGCGTGTTGGTTGCCAAATCCAGCAACACAGCGCGGATTGGCGATAATGCGACCATCACCGCCTATCGCGATCTTGATGTTTTGGCCAATACGCTAACCAATATTAATCAAAATGTGATTGGCTTTGGCGGCGGTGGCACGGCAGCGATTGTCGGCTCGGTTGGCATTAATATGCTAAAGACCACAACTTTGGCAGAAATTGGTGCCAGCACAAATGTGAATGCCACGGCAAACCCAGATTATGATGCCACACAATCTGTCACGCTGGCGGCGACAGATAGCGTCACCACACAAGGTGCGGCGGGCGCGGGCGCGATTGGCGGTGCAGCTGGGGTAGGGGTCGGCATAACCGTCACCGTCACCCGCAATTCAACAGTGGCACGCGTGGGTGATAATAGTGTGATTAAGGCGCAAGATGATATTTCGATTGCGGCTGACGCCACTAAAAACATTTCAAATCAGGGTATTGCAGCAGCCGGCGGCATTGGGCTCGGCGCGGCGGGTTCGGTGGCGCTGACTTTGATTGGCGGCTCAATGTCTGAGGATGGTAGCGACGCGCTGACGAATGATAATGGCAGTATTATTGGCGAGGCAGACCAATCCATTACCAGCGACCGCAACGCGAATGCGTCAGATGGCGGCCAGCAAAATACCAATACAAGCCGTTTAGATGATTATGACACAAACAGCAAAGTGGCCACCCAAACTGCGAATTTACGCTCAGATATTGAGGGCGACGGTGCCGACTCCACCTTGACGCAAATTGGCAATAGCGTGCAATTGGTCGCGGGCGATGATATTGGCCTTGCAGCAGAAGAAACCATCAGCTTGAGCCAAATTGCTGGTGGTGCAGCCGGCGGCGCGGTTGGCGTTGGTGGCTTTGTGGCGGTGGGTGATTATAATGGGTCTGTGCGCACAAGTGTTGGTAACAATAGCGCGCTGACACTGGGTGGTGACTTAACCCTGACGGGTGTTCTCAATAGCGGTGCGGATAAAAATATTACGGTGCCGCTGGCGGACGATATTACAGTAAAGGCGGTCAATTCGACTGTCATTGGTGCCTCGATTGGTTTGCTGGGCGCCAATGTGACCGTCTCGCAGCTTAACTTAAATGAAAATGTTACCGCCGCGATAGGGGATAATGTCAGCGTCGCCTCAACTTCGTCAGATATGGATAGCGATGTCACCATTCAAGCCACGCGCGATGTTGATGCTGAAACAAATGTTTTGGGCTTGGCGGCAGGTGCAGTGGCGGCGGGGGTTAGCGTTGCAGGGGTGAACGCGTCTGGCGATGCGGTGGCCTCGATTGGCAATAATACCAGCCTTGGCAGTAATGCCACCCGGTTGGGCGCGGTGACTTTACAAGCCTTAAATGAGTCAACCCAAAATGTACGTGCGGGGGCGGGCGGCATTGGCTATTTGGGGGCGGGTGTTGGTGCGGGCGCGACTGTGAGCGATAGCGGCACAACGCGCGCTTCCATTGGTACAGGCAGCGCGGTTTATGGTGGTGGTCTGGTGACGGTCAGCAGTCTTGACCGCGCGCGTAATTATGGTAACGCGGTAGGCGTTGCGGTGTCGGCAGGCTTTTCAATGTCGGGCATTATTTCGCGGGTCTCAGCAGACCGCGATGCCTATACATTGATTGGCGACAATGCCACATTGGTTGGTAATGGGTTGCAATTATCCTCAACCATTGGGGAGAGCGGCCAAAACATGGCGGACTCAGATGTGGTTGGTGCCACGGGCGGCATTGTGGCGGGCTCAGGTTCCGAAAGCACCGTGTCGGCAGATGCGGATACAAAAGTTCAGCTTGGTAATAATGTGAGTTTGAAAAGCAATGCGTTGCTGGCTGGTGAAGAAACAGCAGGTGGGACGCTAAATATTAATGCCACAAATTTGGCGCGCATAGATAATGACAGCCGCGCCGTGGCAGCTGGTGTGGCGGCATTAGGCGTGCATTTGACACACAGCACTTCAAGCGGGGATAGCCGCATTGTGTTTGGCACGAATACAGATTTAATGTCTATGGATGACATTACGATAGCCAGCTTAAGTGACCGCGATAGCCGTGCGCAGGCGATTGCTGGGGCTGGTGGTTTGGTGGCGGCTAATGGTGCTGAGTCCACCGTCACGCATCAGTCTAATGTGGGTGTCATCGCTGCCGATGGGACTTCGACTGGCAACGGGCTGGGTATTTCTGCGGCAGGCAGCCTTGTGGTCACAGCCATAAATAATGATAGCTATGATGCGTCTATGGATGCGGGCGCGGTTGCGCTGGGCGGGGTGACAGGAGCGGTAGCGCGCATGACGGGCAGTGCGACGACCTCTATTGATTTTGGGGATTATGCTGACATGACCAGTCATGGCTTGGTTGTGACAGCGGATAATAATCTCACCAAATCTGGACTTGATGATAATTTCAAATTTGATGGCGGTGGCGCAATTTCGATAACTATTGGTGATAGCCGCACCCGCCATGCGCAAAATGCATTGGTTGATTTTGGCAATTATTCCAACGCAATTATCACTGGCTCAAAAACGGACAACCAAGATGCAGTCATTACCTCACGCGTAAATATTGTTGCTGACGATGAGGCCATTATTAATACAGGTGCGCTGGTCGGGGTGCCAATTTCGGATACACAAATTATTGCCAATTCCACCGCGCGCATCAATATGGGAGAAAATAGTGGCCTCTATACCCAGCGCGGTGATGTGACTTTGCTTGCGGATACGCTTTCTTCTATTGATGCCGATGCGCGCACCTCTGTATGGGGCTTGGCTGGTGTGGGCGCGACGGGCTTGTCTGACATCTCTATGACGGGGCGCAACACTATTGATATTGGTACGGGCACGCAGCTGCTGGCCAATGGATATTTAACTGCTAATGCTGGCCGAGAAGCCAGCCTGAACCGCATCACGGCGCAAACCAATATTTATAACAACACATTGATTGCCGGCATATTTGGTGAAAAATCTGATGCGCGACTTAGCCTGAATTCTGATGTGAATATCGCTGAAAGCGCCGCTTTGCGCTCGGCTCAGAATTTAATTGTTGAGGCCAGCACCGGGTCACGCAGCGCCAATGCGGTTGGTTATAAGGAGTGGTTGCAATATATCGGCATTGCGGTGGTGCCAATTAATAGCAGTTTTGGCAATGCGCAACTGGCAGGTAACAGCAATATAAATGTCTCAGGTACGCTCGAAACAGGTGTTTATAGTGAGCAATATATTGGCTTTGGCACAAATTTTGGCACTTTCCGCGAAGACCCTAACAATCCAGGTACGGTTGAGAAAATGTCTGTGACGCAGGCTGACGGTGTTTGGACGCGCTCTGATGGCACGCAAATGGATGTGCCAGTGGTGGATAGTTATTCTGATGATAAAACCACAACCATGCGCTCTAACGATTTTGTGCGCTGGCGGTTTGACCCTAATCGTGATCTTTCGCAGGATATTGACACGGAGATTAACCAGCTTGAGGTCGCCAAATTGCGCAGCTTTAACTCTGATGCTGCAGATGCTTTGGCAGATAAACAGACCACTTTGCTTGCTGAGCAGGCTTTCTATCAAGGGTTGCAATCTGGGCAGATGACGGCGGCAGATGTTTTGGCGACGCTTCAAGATCAACTAGCGGCCAAGCAAACCGAATATAATAATGCTGACCCTGCTGACCAACCCGATATCCAAACTGAGATTGATGATATTCAAAACCAGATTGATAATTTCTCGCTGACCGATGCAGATGTTGCTGACAATGTGGATTATACCGATGTGCTGGCAAATATCGCGACCGAGTTAACAAGCATTCAGGCGCAAATTGATAGTTTTGATTCCTCAGGTGACCCAGCAACGGTGACCAAAATCAACAATGAGATTGCATTTTTGGAGGCGAAAAAAGCCAATCTCAATCAAGGTCCGGTAGATGTCATTGTGGTGGAGGATATTTTTGCTGCGACGGGGCATATATATGCCAAAGCAGATAATTTAACCGGGACGAATACGGGGGCGCTTATTTCAAATCATGAGGTCTCGGTGACCATCCGCAATGATAGCAACTCACCAATCGAAATAGGCGATATTGATGTGCCGCGCAGCCCGGGCGGGTCGATATATTTCAATGAAGTTCTGGTGCAGACCCAGCAAGACATTGCCAATCTAAACAGAAATAATAGCGCGCAAACTGATTTCGGCCTTACCTCATCTCCAGGTAATTTCAACACAAGCGTCCAAATCGATGGTCGATATAACCCAAACTCTTCTGCCTATAATCCAGATGTCAGCGTGCCTATAAAAGCCCCATCTATGATTTTGAGCGGCACCATTATGAATCGCGCGGGCAGCGTGAATGTGGTGAATAAAAATGGCTCCATTTATTCTGATGGCCAGATACAGGCGCGCCGCATTAAGGTGACTTCTGGCGGGGCTTTCTTTGTGAATGATAAAACGCCAGGCATTTATAATGTCGGCGCCGCCCCCACAGCCGATACGCGCAGCAATAATAGCGACCCGCAAGGTTATGGTGATGTGGCGGCAGCGCGGATAGATAATATTGGCCAGCCAGATGCGGATCTTGGTGGCTGCACGGGTTCACCGTCTTATGCCATGCCGCATGATAATGGCGGGGTGAATAATAATACAGAAAGCTGCCATGTTGGCACAGTGAACCAAAGTGATGACGAGTCCGCGCGCTTATTTGGTGATGAGGTCTATATCGTTGCCAACACCATTAATGTTAATGGATTGATACAGTCTGGTGTGGCGAATAAATCTATCACTATTAATGAAAACTATGATGCCTTCACCAATAATGATGGGGTCTCAGCCTATACACTTGAAGATGTGGCGATTGACCTAAACGGGCAAACTGGTGCCAATCGTGAAGGTATTGGCGGCGTGACGGCTGAATATATTGCCGCCGAAGATGTGATAGAGATTTCGGGCCTTGAGGCGAAGGGCGGCAAGGTGACATTAGTCGGTAAGCTTATCAGCACAGGCAATGGTGAGATTAAAGTGCTTGATGGCTATGGCACATTTAATGTCAATAATTTATCCGATAAGGATGTGCGTATTAATTATGCCAATCTGGGTGAAGTAGAAGGTGTTGTGACCCTCATTGATGACGCTTTTGCGGACAGCAATGGTGTGCCGCGTGTGACCCAATATACGCGCATTGGTGATACGCTAACGGTGCGCAATAATGTTGGCACAAATAGCTCTAACCCAACTGAGCTTGTCAGCACGGTGGCGGGGCGCGACGCGCAATATGCCATTAAAGACGGTATGCGCTATTATTGGATTGAAGGTGAGTCGCTTGATATCACCCGTATCTATAGAACCGACCGCCGCAAAAAAGTGTTGATTGGAATTAATATTGGTGAGGAAACCAATTTCCGCCCGCCAGATAGCTCTTTCACAAGCCAAGAAATTCCTGCAGATATGTTGCCCAGCGCGGATTATGCGGCGATTGATACATCGGTCACTGATGATTATCGCTTCCGCATGCGCTATGACGAGACCTATTATGATATCAACACGGTGCGTGATCCTGACCCGCCAAGTTGCTTCCGCGTAGGCGCAAGCTGGGCCCCGCTTTATGAAGACTGCAGCTGGACAAATGTCAGCACAGAAATCAGTCGCGGCTCTTTATTCTATTACCAAGATGTGTCGGCCGACCGCCCAATTGGCATTGAATTTATTGGCAGCGATACTGGCACATTTAACGTCACTTCTGGTGGCGGGATACAGATTGGCGGGGAGATTAAAGCGGTCAATACGGTGACGACCCTGACGGCAAATAATGGGGATATCACCGCCATTAATAATAGCGCGGTGATTGAAGTTGATGATGTGACATTGAGCGCAACGGGCAGTATTGGTAATGGCACAAATGCAATTAAGCTCGTTCAAGATGCCACAGACACAATTACAGCAAATGCGGGCAATGGCGTTTATATAAAATCAGAAAATGGTGACTTGCGCTTTGCAAGCCTCGTTAATAGCGCGGGTGATATTGAGTTGGTAGCCAGTGAAAATATCTATCTTACCACGACGGATAATGTGCTGACGGGTGAAAATATTTCCTTGCGGGCCAATTATGGTGAGCTGGCTGACCTTTCTGGCAATGCCATTAAAGTTAATACAGGGTCTGGCGCGCTGAGCGCATACTCGCGGTCGGGCGATATAGCGATTGTCGAAACGCAAGGTGATTTGCGCCTGCGCCAGATTGATGCATTTGGCAATGTATCGATTTCCGTCCCGACTGGCAGCTTGCTTGATGGCAATCAAGAACAAACCGATGATGTGGCCACCCAAGAAGCGCTCTTGAGCCTTTGGGCGGATTTGCGATTAACCGGTGATGATGCGGTCGCCAAGCGCAATGAGCAAATGGACTCTTATCGGCGCAGCATGAACCAGCTTTATGGCGATTACTGGAGCTTGAGAAACCTGGCCCAAAATGCTGATGGGTCTTATTCTGCAGACGCCTATGATGCGAATTTTAATTATACTGTGACCGCAGAAGAGCGCGCTGAAATCGCCAGTGGTAGCTTTGTGGCACAGAGCAATGCGCTTTATCAGGATTATTGGCAATTGCGCGATGTGCAGCAAAATGCTGATGGGGACTATATCGCGCAGGCCTATAATCCGAACTTTATTTATGTGCCAACAGCGGCGGAAGAAGCGGCGCTGAATAATGACCCGGATTTAATTGCCCAGCTTAAGCTTGATAAGCAGGCGCGCTATCAACTGGGCTATGAACGCTTTGGTACGCTTGATTATAATCCAAGTTTTGATTTCACCGATACTGCTGTCGCGCAATATGAAGCATCTCGCGAAGCGCGCTATCAACAGGCTTATGAAAAATTCGGCGATGAGGCTTATCAACAGGGCTTTTCTTATAGCGCGGGCGCCACAGAAACCAATGCCCTGACAGCGGGCTTTGCTTGGGACCAAGAACATTTAGAAGCGCCATTGCCAGGCCAGGCCTTTAAAGACATTACAGATACAAGCGCCTTTATTGAAACCAGCAACATTATTGGCGATGACATTACCCTGACGGTTGCCACGGGCAATATTGGGGCTTTCACGGATACCACACAATTTGAGATTGCAGATGTTTATGCCAAGAACCTTTCGGATGAACAAAAAATTCTGCTGGCCGCGGCGGAAGCTGATGATGTGGATTACAACCAGACAACAGGCCTTGTGACGCTGACGCAAAGAGATGATTTGGACATTCAAACCCGCAATGCAGATAGCGCGGTTATTGTAAATACGCCGCAGGGTTATGCCTTTTTAGGCGGCGAAACCAGTGTCAATATTAGCTCATTTAATGTGAGTGGGGATTTACGCCTGAAAGTGTCGGGCAATATTTATAATATTGCCGATGAAGGCGTGATTGCCTTGAACTCTGAGAATTTGGTTTTAGAGGCGGCGACAGGCAGCATTGGGGCAGGCGATAAATCGCTCCTCATTAATATTGATGATAATTTTAGTTTAACAGCGCGCGCGCAAACAGGCCTTTGGATTGAAGAAGCAAGCGGCGATGTGCGGGTCGGGCAGTTATACTCGCCAAATGAAATTAATCTTGTATCGCCAGGTGCGATATTTGACGCTAATGCGGACTTAATTACCGATATTAAAGCGAATGATGTGACACTTGTTGCGGCCAATTCCATTGGCGAGGTTGCCTCTATTGGGGATAGCGATACGCAAATTGGCCAAAAAGCATTGGATTTGGCAACAACCAGCCTGACGGAGTCACGTTTTACACTGACCTCCCAAAATGCTGGGGCCGCGATTTATAATTCCTTTGGCACGCAATTGCGTCTGACGCAGCTTTCGACACAAAATAATATAGCGCTGATGGCAATTGGTGATGTGCGGATTGGCGGTGAGGTGAACACGAATGGCCATGATTTCGGCATGATTGGATTCTCGGATATTATATTTGATGACGAAGATAATGCCATTTTCCGCAATACGGCTGTTAATCTTAATGCCACTTCGAATATGCAGATTGACACGCGTTTAGACACGCAGGGTAGCAATCTCACCATAGACGCTGTTGGTACTTTCACGCAAAGCGCATCCGGTGAAATTTTAACTGGCGGTGGTGTTTTGAATGTGTCAAATGGTGGTGGCACAACCCTAAACGGTTCGGTGCAAACGGCGGGCGGGGATATATCGGCGGCCATTACAAACAACATGATTATTGGTGGC
>JBMHDF010000014.1:0-42859 GCA_049889535.1 Parvibaculales bacterium
CAAAGCGCATCCGGTGAAATTTTAACTGGCGGTGGTGTTTTGAATGTGTCAAATGGTGGTGGCACAACCCTAAACGGTTCGGTGCAAACGGCGGGCGGGGATATATCGGCGGCCATTACAAACAACATGATTATTGGTGGCTCAGTACAAACCGCCGGGGGCAATGTAACCTCGACAATTGCGGATAGCTTGACAATAGGCGGCTCGGTGTTGACGCAAGGCGGTGATTTTGACACGACCATTGGCAATGATTTTACTCTGTCCACTGGCGGCATAGTACAAACCGCCGGGGGCAATATAACCTCGACAATTGCGGATAGCTTGACAATAGGCGGCTCGGTGTTGACGCAAGGCGGCAATCTAACGATGGATGTTGTCGGGGCTTTTGGACAAAGCGCAACTGGTGAGATTTTAACCGGCGGCGGTAATCTCAATGTCACAAATGGCGGCGGCACAACCCTAAGCGGTACGGTGACCACAGCAGGTGGTGATGTAACCGTGACCATCGATAATGAGCTGACATTATCAACAACTGCGCGGGTGGTGACACAAGGTGGTGATGTCACGGTCAATGCGAATGATGGGTTTGACCAGACTGTTAATATACGCGACCAGGCATTGCTAGATGTGGGCGCGGGTCGCGTGTTGATAGAGGCGAGCGGGCAGGTGCTGCTCACAGGCCTGCGCACAGCGGCGAGCGGTGATGATGCGGTGACAATACGGGCGTTTGATATCCAGCAGGGCGGTGATGCGCGGCCTGATATTTTACAAAGCGGCACCGGACGCCTGAATCTTTTTGCCAGCCGATATATTAATCTCAACAATATTACCAATACAAATAACAGCAATTTGCGTTTGACGGTGGGTGGTAAATCAGGCCTGGCAGAGGTGCGCACAGGTGCCGTGATGTTGGGTCTTATGTCTGACGCAGGGATTGTTTTTGACCGGCTTTATGCTGACCATGCAGGTATATTTGCTCCCGATAGTACTTATTTCAAAATCACCAGCGGTATCACACAAGAAGATATTTACATCACTTCTGCACAAATGAATGCGCGCCTTGGTCGTTTAAAAGAGCGCACATTAGAGCCAGCAAGCTGGATCACGGACACGCAAGAAAGCACCTTCTTTGATAGTGCTGCTTTAAGTTTTGGTGGGCGGCAAGAAAATTATACAGTGACGGGTTCTGGTGATTATTTAACCAATCCAAATTCTGTTCTGGTTTATAACTTCCTTTATGACGACCCCAATATTTCAAGTAATGGTCTCGCCGTGACATGGAGTCCGCGTTATGTATTGGCGCGCGCCGAAGCAGAGCGCCAACGCATTGACCAGCGCATGTCGATGACACTTGATAATTTCGTGGCTGGTGCGGATTATGTTGATAACCTCACCCAAACCAATGCCTTTATCAATCGGGTTGATGCGCGCTTGAATGTGAATGAAACAGATGAGATTTTGTCCGATGTTCTGAGCGCGCCATTGCCGCCAGCTATTTTGCAAAATCAACTTGATGGCCAGAATAATTTTAACTTTGATAATATCACAATTGACCCATTTGAGTGGCTGACCCCTGTGCAAAACGAGTCAAATGGTTTTGTCAATTTATCGGCACTGTCAGAGTCTCAAGAACCAGTAGACCGCGCAGAGCCATAGCCTAAACAGTGGCTGATAATAAAGTAATTGTGTCATCTGGCATGCTGAACAGCTCTCTTTTGCCATCCATAAATAGCGCTGCTAATTCCTGTGAGTTAAAGAACCGCCTTTGCGTAAAACCAGCCTGCTTTAAACGCTCATCAAGCATTTCAACTGTATACTGATTGATCATCGGTTCGCCCATTTCAGAAACGACTTTATTGAGATGCACGAGGCTATCTGGCTCAAACTCTTTGGATTGCGCATAATCAGGCATTAAAAAATCCATGACCAAACGGCTGCCAGGCGCGAAGCTGCCAAGCTCTTTAAAGCCAGCAATTGTGCTTTCATCGGTTAAATACATCACGACGCCCAGCCAGGACATCACCGTGATGCGCGAGCGGTCAATCCCCGCCTGCGCCAATGCATCTGGCAGGGTTTGGGTTTCAAAATCGACCCCAATAAAATGCAGGTTCTCGGGTATGGAAATGCCCGCATTCTCCAATGTATGTTTTTTCCATTTTTGGGTGGCAGGATGGTCGATTTCATAAATCGGACGATCTTTCAACAACTGCGCGTAGCGATAGGCGGTGGTGTCCAGCCCCGCTCCCAAAATAATCACTTGTTCCGCGCCCTCTTTTAGGGCTGCGCGAAGTTCCTCTTCGAACAAACGCGAGCGCATACAAACAGCATGTGCCGAGCGCAGAACAAAAAGCTCGGCGGTTTCTTTATCGCTTAGCGCGGTAAAAAGTTCTACCACGCCCTGATAATGATGCATCAATTCAGTTTCATTGGCGGCGCCTGAAAGCGCTAATGCAACATTATCATGTAAAATTTTTGGCTCTGGAGCTGATACATAATGATGCGCTCGCATGACAGCTGTCATTTTTGCCGTTTGACTTGGTTCACCCGCTTGCATATTCCCCTCCCGTTTTTTTAAACAGTAACAGGTCATAATAGCCTGTCTAGAAAAAATAAACTTTTATGGCGGTTCAGCTTTACCCGCCCTTTATTTTGCCCTAACGTTTTAATGCATGAATGTGCTGCTCATAAATTTTTTAGCAGGCCTTCAGGTCAGAATGTGTTGGGGGTTGTGATGAGCAGCAGTAAGAAACCAATAATTTATTATCATGGCTGGATTGTTCTGGCGGCATGTTTTGTTTGTTCGATGATTATTGTTGGTGGCACGGTCTATAGTTACCAATTTTTTGTGATACCGATTACGCAAGAATATCAGATAAGTCGTGGTACCGTTTCAACAGCCTATATCGCTTTATTGGTTGGTCTCGCTATATGGTCACCTTTTATTGGCCGTTTGCTGGATAAAATTCCGGTACAATATGTGTTTGCGATGGGCGGTATCGCCTATGCTTTGGGCTATAGCGTGATTGCTATGAGCCAACAGCTTTGGGTCATGGCGGCGGCGATTTTTTGTCTGGTCTCTTTATCTGTGAGCTGCGCGGGCGGCATTGCGTCTAATGCGGTAACTTCACGCTGGTTTCAAAAAAGGCGCGGGCGGGCGCTTGGTATGGTCTCTGTAACCTCCTCTGCAGGCGGGTTTATTATGACGCCCATTGTGGTCTGGCTTTTGGCTGAGCAGGACTGGCGCACCACTTTATTGATTATTGGCTGGGTAACCTGCCTAATTATTTTGGTTACCGCATTGATATTTATTCGTACCAAGCCTGAGGCATATCATGTGGCTGCTTTTGATGAATTTGAGAACCAAAATACACCTCTTGCTTCTGATGATGCACCAGCTATGGGTGAGGAGCAAAGCTGGACTTTCAAATCTTTATTGAGGGAACGCAATTTCTGGTTTCTTGTTTTGGGCGCGGGCCTTTTGTTAGGGAGCGATCAAGCGATGCTCACCTCAAAATATCCATTTCTTATCGATAGCGGCCTGACCTCTACCCAAGCGGCGACGATTATTTCCAGCATGATATTTTCTGCTGTTATCGGCAAATTAGTGATTGGTTATATGGCTGATTATTTTGATATTCGCCATTTATTTGCCTTGGTTGCTGTTTTTCATATCGGGCTTTTATTGGTCTTTCTTGGGCGGCCAGGATTTTATGGCATATTGGCTTTCGCGTCGGTTTTTGGCGCAGCAGTCGGTGGTATTTACCCGGTCTGGACAACGCTTACGGCTAAAGTTTTCGGCACGAAAAGCATTGGTCTCGTGTTTGGCTTCACCGCCCCATTTATGCAAATTTTATCAGTCTTTTTTGTACGCTTTATCGCGGAGGTTCACGGCTTCACTGGTAGTTATGACCCGGCATTTATCGCATTTTTGGTGACATCATCCATATCTATGGGGCTGATTTATCTGATACGGCTTCCAAAATAGAGCTTTCGTTTCCTTTTGTCGATATGATAGCCTAAGGCCATATGAGGGAGGAAGCACTTATGAATAGACGAGATTTTATGGCGGCCTTAGGGGCGGGTACATTTTTTGCGCTGATGCCTGGCCAACGAAGCTATGCGGCCAATCAAGCAGATTTGGCCAATCTTGATTTAATGGATACGGCGGCAGCGATTGCATCTGGTGAAGTTTCTATGATGGAAGTGACTTATGCGGCGATGGACCGGATTGACGCATTGGACCCACAACTCAATGCAGTGGTTACCAAATCATATGATTATGGCTTGCGGCAATTGGCCAAAGGTCGGCAAGGCCCCTTGGCGGGCGTGCCATATTTATTGAAAGACTTGAATCCGCTTGCGGGGGTTCGATTAACCAATGGCTCGCGGCTTTTCTCAAGCTATACCGCGCAGAAAAATTTTCCTTTCACCGATAAGGTTTTGGATACAGGGGTCGTGATATTGGGCAAAACCAACACGCCAGAATTCGGACTAATGCCAACAACCGAGCCGATTGCGAATGGTCCCTCACGCAACCCATGGAATACAGAATATTCAACAGGTGGCTCTTCTGGCGGCGCGGCGGCAGCGGTTGCAGCGCGTATGGTGCCTGCGGCGGGCGCGAGTGACGGCGGCGGTTCTATTCGCTTTCCATCATCGGCTTGTCATTTGTTCGGCATCAAACCAAGCCGTGGCCGCTTTGGCGGTCAAAACAATCCGAGGCGTTTGGTTGATTTATCAGTGAAACACACGATTAGCCGCACAGTGCGCGATAGTGCTTATTTAATGGCTCTGACCGAAAATGGCGAAGGCGCCACACTGCCGCCTATTGGCTTTATTGAAGGGCCGAGCAATCAAAAGCGCAAAATTGCTTTGTCTTATAATGTGCGCGATATCACACCAGATGCGGATACAAAGCGCGTTGTTGGGCATGTTGCCAAAACACTTGAGAAGCTTGGGCATGAAGTTGAGCTGGTGAATAAGACCCCGCATGATGACCCAATTTTTCAGGATTTATTCACCAAGATTTGGGCAAGTGGCGCGCGTGATTTACTGGCCGTAGCAGAGCAGATGATTGGTATGCCCGCGACAAAAAGTAAATTGCTAGAACCCAATACGCTGAAAATGATTGAGATGTTTGCGCCTATTACGGCTGATGACGGGCAATTTGTCAAAGACACAATTGTGCGCTTGCAGGGTGAGATGAATAATTTTATGGCGAATTATGATGCTTGGTTAACACCTATGTCGCCAATGGCGACACCAAAGCTTGGGTATTTTATCGCCGACCTGCCCGCTGAAGAGCTGATGGGCCGTTCAGCGCATTATGCCAGCTATACACCAATTCATAACGCGCTTGGCACGACTGCGATGTCGGTGCCGGGTGGGTTTAGTTCAAACAATATTCCAATGGGCGTACAGATTGCTGCCAATGTTGGTCAAGAGGCGGTGTTACTTGATTTGGCCTATCAGTTAGAGGCCACAATCCCATGGGGCGACCAAAAACCCCCAATTGTTGCTGGCTAAGTGACAAAAAAAATGACCCGCTTTTTCAAGTGGGTCATTTTATATCTGGTTGATGAAGAGCCGTCTGGCGCTATTTGCCTTTCCAGTTGGGTGGGCGTTTTTCTGCAAAAGCAGTGGCGCCCTCAATCGCGTCTTCACTGGCAAACACCTGCATGCTCATAGCTTCCTGCTTTTGCCACATTTCTGCCTGTGTCCATTCTTCTGAATTGACAATAATGTCCTTACTGACGGCAACCGCCAGAGGACCATTGGCGCTAATACGCCCCGCCAGTTCTTTGGCAGCTGCGAGTGCCTGACCCGAGGGCGCCGCTTGATTGATAAGCCCAACTTGCAAAGCGCGTTGCGTGTCGATGAAGTCTCCTGTGAGTGCAAGCTCAAGGGCAAATCTTGGGCTGACTTGTTTGGGCAAGCGTAATAGCCCGCCGCCAGCGGCAACCAGGCCGCGCTTGGTTTCTGGTATCCCAAATTTTGCATCGTCAGCCGCCACAATTAAATCACAAGCAATTGCCAACTCAAAGCCGCCCGCTAAAGCATAACCCTCAATGGCAGCAATTAGTGGCTTTTTCGGCGGGGCTTGCACGATGCCAGCAAATCCTCGCCCTTCAACCATCGGCATTTCGCCCGACACAAAAGCTTTCAAATCCATGCCAGAGCAAAATGTGCCGCCTGCCCCTGTTAAAATGGCCACGCGAATATCGTCATTGCTGTCCAATTCATCCATCGCCGCCGCAATATGTTCAGCAACCGCCTTATTGACTGCATTTTTTGCCTCTGGGCGGTTAATGGTGATGGTCATTACGCCATTTTCTACTTCTGTTAAAACTGGATCGCTCATTGTATTTTCCTTTAAATACGCTAGTTTTAGGAAAAGACAGTCTAGCGGGTTTGTTGGATTTTAAAAGTCATAAAGGGGGGATGATGCAAAAAAATAAGTTAGGAAATACAGATATTCTGGTTTCTGAGATTTGTCTCGGCACCATGACATGGGGGCGGCAAAACACAGAAGCAGAAGCTTTTGAGCAGATGGATTATGCGGTTGAGCAGGGCGTCAATTTCTTTGACACAGCCGAGCTTTATCCGATACCACCCGAGGCTGAAACACAAGGGCGCACTGAAACCATGATTGGTAATTGGTTCGCCGCCCGCGGCAATCGTGACAAAATTATTCTTGCGACAAAAGTAACGGGCCGGTCAAAAATGCCTTGGTTTCGAGATAATGGCGCGCCGACAGAGCTCAGTGAAGAACAAATTCATGAGGCCATTGATAAAAGCCTAGAGCGGCTGCAAACAGACTATATTGATCTTTACCAATTGCATTGGCCAGACCGTCCAATCAATCTTTTTGGCGGGCAGGGATACACGCATCACAGCGATGAAATCAACCGGATAGAAGACACATTGGGTGTTTTGGACGGGTTGGTAAAGGCGGGTAAAATCCGCACTATTGGACTGTCCAATGAAACCCCGTGGGGGATTATGAAATTTTTGCATTATGCGCAAGTGAACGCGCAAAGCCAGATTGTTTCAGTGCAAAATGCTTATAATCTACTTAATCGGATTTATGAATATGGGTCGTCAGAAATTTATCACCGCGAAGGGATTGGCCTGTTGGCTTATAGCCCAATCGCGCAAGGTTATTTATCGGGAAAATATCTCAATGGGGCAATTCCGCCTGGCTCGCGCAAATCTATCGCTGACCGTTTGCAGCGCTATGAAACACCTGGTGCTGAGGAAGCGATTGTCAAATATTTAGCCATTGCTAAAAAATATAATCTCGACCCATCGCAAATGGCGAATAAATTTGTCACCTCGAGGCCCTTTGTCACCTCTAATATTATCGGCGCAACCACAATGGAGCAATTACGCCTAGCGATTGGGTCTAATGATATTTCTTTGAGCGATGAAATTATGGAAGAAATTGAGGCGGTGCATATACGCGCGCCCAATCTTTGCCCTTAATTTATGTTTTTAGTCTAAAAACGCGCGGCGCATATTTTCAACCATACGCTCATTTAGGCCAAGGCCTCGATAAAGATAATCATCAAAGCTTTTATAATCGGCTTGAATGGTTTCAAAGGCTGCGGCCAAATAATCTTCATGCACGCCCAGAATAGGCTTGAGTTCTTCATAGCTGGCTTGGCTATTAATGCGCGTGGTCAGTTCTTCATATTTCAACTGGCTATTGGCTTCTAGGTGAATATTGGTTTGTAGGTAATCTGACAGCACATCCTCTTCACTGACCCCGAGAATGGTGAGGATGAGCGCGGCGCCAAAACCAGTGCGGTCTTTACCTGCCATGCAATGAAACATAAGCGGTGTGTTTTGGGATTGGGCGACAATTTTGAGAAATTGCGCAAAGGGTTTATTGTGTTGACGGACAAAATTACGATTGGCCTCGACCATAATATCATGCAAATCACGGCCTAAAAGCTGGCCGCTGGCTATGGCCTGCCATAGCGCATCGACAAAAGCGCCATCCTCAAAAACGGGTAATTTAACAGTTTCAATTTGGCTTTCTTTGGGGAGACGAGAGGGCGCCGCATTGCGTTCATTGTCGGAACGAAAATCAATAATATGTTTGAGTTGCAGGCGATTGAGAAATTTCAAATCCTCATCGGTCAGATTAGATAAGCGGTCAGAACGGTATAAATGCCCCCATTTGACTTGTTTGCCTTCATCTGTTTGGTAGCCCCCCATGTCCCGAAAATTATGTGCGCCTTCAAAAAACAACCGGCGGTGTTTCGGGCGCTCTTCAAAGGGTAGCTCATGGGCAATAGGGCGCGATTCGGCTGCAGTCATGAGATTTTATTCCTAGAATTCTCGTTATTTTTACGCATAACCAGTCCATTCAGCCAATTTAAGATAGGCGCCCCATAATCACTTCGCTCAGGCATGCTCAATTGTAACATGCTTGCGCCCGCCCCTTCCAGCAACAAAATAAAATGCCGCGATAATTCTTGCGCCGTCATTGTGACGGCCAGCTGTTTTTGATTTTGTCGCTTCAGCAAGTTAAATTTTTGTGCGTAAAAAGCTTCCGTTTCCAAAAACCCTTTTTTCATTTCTGCCCGTAATTTGGGATGACCTGCTCGAAAAGCAAAAAGATTAAGCCGTGCGCGCCACCACATATCCATCTCATTTGTGAGCGGCAAAATTTGTTTCACAATCTCGCATAACTCGACAAGTGGCTCTTGCGGGGAAATATGACGAAGCTTGGGGCGCCAGCGCGGATTGATTTGCGATGCCAATATGGCGGTGAGCAAATCCTCTTTTTGCGGAAAATGATAACTCAATGTGCCAACCGAGCAATTAAGTTTTGCCGCCAGTGCGCGATAGGTCAGGGCATCCAGCCCCTTTTGCGCTAGAATTTGATAGCCGCCCAACAATAAAGGCTCAATTCCGGAGCGTTTTATTGGAGATGCGGGTTGCGGGTTCATGACTTTATAAAGCCCCGCTCGACAAGAGTCTCAACAATTGCATCGGCGGCTTCTTCTGGCGATTGCGCAACGGTATCAATTGTGATTTCCGGGTTTTCTGGTGCTTCATAAGGGCTGTCTATGCCTGTGAAGTTTTGCAATTTGCCGCTCCGGGCTTTTTTATACAGCCCTTTTGGGTCGCGCGCTTCAGCCACCTCAAGCGGGGTTTGAATATAAATTTCAATAAAAGCTTCATCGCCCACGCGCTCCCGCGCCATTTGCCGCTCGGCCCGGAACGGCGATATGAATGAGACAAGCGTAATCAATCCTGCATCCACCATCAGCCGTGCAACTTCCGAAATTCGGCGAATGTTTTCAATGCGGTCTGTGTCGGTAAAGCCCAAATCTCGGTTCAGCCCATGCCGCACATTATCGCCATCTAAGACAAAAGTATGGCGCCCGCGCGCATATAGTTTTTTCTGCACCGCATTGGCAATTGTGGATTTGCCTGAACCAGACAGGCCAGTAAACCAAAGCACGACAGGCGACTGGCCTTTTTGTTCGGCATTGGCGGTGCGGTCAATGTCCAGAGCTTGCCAGTGGATATTGGCTGCACGACGCAGCGCAAAATGTAAAAAACCCATGCCAACGGTATTATTTGTGGTGCGATCAATTAAGATAAACCCACCCATATCGCGGTTTTGATTATAAGGGTCAAAAGCAATCAATCGATCAAGCGATAATGTGGTTACGCCAATCTCGTTTAGCTCAAGCGTTTTGGTCGCCAATTGCTCCATCGTGTTTATGTTTAATTTATGTTTGGGCTGGCTGATGGTGGCGAGCGCGTTATTCGTGCCAAGCTTCATCACATAAGGTCGCCCTGGCATGAGCTTTTGATCATCCATCCATAAAATTGTAGCCTCAAATTGGTCAGACACTTCAGCGGGCTGGTCTGCTGAAGCAATCACATCGCCGCGCGAAATGTCAATTTCATCAGCCAGACATAGGGTGACAGATTGGCCAGCAATTGCCTCATCAAGGTCACCATCTTGGGTGACAATGCGGGTGACAGTGGATTCTTTGGCATTGGGTAAGCTTTTAATCCGGTCGCCTGGTCGCACGGAGCCGCTGACAATCATGCCTGAAAAGCCTCTAAAATCCAGATTGGGTCGATTGACCCATTGCACAGGCATACGGAAAGGCTGGTTCAGCGTTTCATCATCCACCTCGACAGATTCTAAAAAATGCATCAGCGTTGGCCCGTCATACCATGAGGTATGATAACTCGGCTCGGTCACATTATCGCCTTGCAGGGCAGATAAGGGAATGGCTGTCACTTTGTCAAAATTAAGATTTTGGGCGAATGCTTCAAACTCGGTTTGAATTTTGGTGAATATCTCTTCACTAAAACCCACCAAATCCATTTTGTTAATCGCCAGCACCACATTGCGAATACCAAGTTGTGAGACAATAAAAGCATGGCGACGGGTTTGTGTGAGAATGCCTTGACGCGCATCAATCAATAAAATAGCCAGTTGCGCTGTAGATGCCCCTGTTGCCATATTGCGCGTATATTGTTCGTGACCTGGTGTGTCGGCAACAATAAATTTGCGCTTATCGGTTGAGAAAAACCGATAGGCCACATCAATGGTGATGCCTTGTTCGCGCTCTGCCGCCAAGCCATCAACCAGCAGGGCAAAATCGATTTCACCATTTTGGGTGCCCATTTTTGCGCTGTCGGATTCAAGCGCATCCAGCTGATCTTCAAAAATCATTTTGGATTCGTAAAGCAAGCGACCAATCAGAGTTGATTTTCCATCATCTACGGACCCGCATGTGATGAAGCGCAGCATAGATTTGTTTTCATGCGCTTTGAGATAGGCCTGAATGTCTTCAGCTATAAGGTCTGATTGATGCGCCATTAGAAATACCCCTCTTGTTTTTTCTTTTCCATCGAGGCGGATTGGTCATGGTCAATGACGCGGCCTTGGCGCTCAGATGTTTTGGTTAGCAGCATTTCTTGAATAATATCTTCAAGTGAAGCGGCGGTACTTTCAACCGCGCCCGTTAGCGGGTAGCAACCAAGCGTGCGGAAACGAACAGACTTCATTTCGGGCGTTTCGTCTGGCGCCAAGGGCATGCGATCATCATCGACCATAATCAACGCCCCATCACGCTCAACGACAGGGCGTGTATCGGCAAAGTAAAGCGGCACAATCGGGATTTGTTCGAGATAAATATATTGCCAAATATCTAGCTCCGTCCAGTTTGACAAAGGGAAAACGCGAATGCTTTCGCCAGCCTGTTTGCGCGCATTATAAAGCGACCAAATTTCCGGACGCTGGTTTTTAGGATCCCATCGATGCTGTTGTGAGCGAAACGAAAACACCCGTTCTTTGGCGCGGCTTTTTTCTTCATCACGCCGCGCGCCGCCAAAGGCCGCATCAAATCCATATTTATCCAGAGCTTGTTTCAGCGCTTGGGTTTTCATCACATCTGTATGATGTTGGGACCCATGCGTAAAAGGGCCAATATTGTCGGCCAGACCTTCCGGATTGGTGTGGGTGAGCAATTCTAGGCCAAGCTTGGCGACCAAATCATCACGAAAGCGTATCATTTCTTTAAATTTCCAGCCCGTATCCACATGCAAAAGCGGGAAAGGTGGCTTTGATGGGTAAAACGCCTTCATAGCCAAATGCAGCATAACGGCACTGTCTTTGCCAACCGAATACAGCATGACCGGATTTTCGGTCTCGCTCACCACTTCGCGCATTATGTGAATGGACTCAGCTTCGAGTCTTTGTAAATGTGTCAACATATTGGCCTCCAATTGGCACACACTAAAATGGTGGGGCGTTTGGGTCAATCTATATTCGTACAAATGTACGAATATAGTAAAGAGAGGCTAATATGGTGAGAACCCTCAAGGTTGCAGCCTTTTACATGCCTTGTTTTACAACCTAAAACCTGCCAAACTAACGGTCTGAAAGATATTATAGGGGGATATAATGACACTGGTTATCGAAAAAACATCAGATTTGCCATCTTATGTTGGTAAAGAATTGGGGAAATCAGAATGGTTTGCGGTGGAGCAGGATCGCATTAATCTTTTTGCTGACGCAACAGAAGACCATCAATTTATTCATATTGATGAAGAGGCGGCGAAATTAACACCATTTGGCACAACCATTGCGCATGGGTTTTTAACTTTGTCGCTGGTGCCGCGTTTGGTGCAGGATATTTATCGCGTCGCTGATGTAAAAATGGGGGTGAATTATGGCCTCAACCGCGTCCGTTTTCTCAATCCTGTCAAAGTCGGCTCACGCGTTCAAGCCTCGGCAGTCATTAAAGAAGTCGGAGAGGCGGCGGGCGGCACGCAGGTTATTTTAGAAGTAACCATTGCCATAGAGGGCGAAGAAAAACCTGCTTGCGTGGCAGAATTTATTTCACTGGTATATGCCTAAAATAAATATGACGGTTTGCGGGCTTAGTGCCGGAAATGGCGCATGCCCGTAAACACCATTGCCAGCCCCGCTTCATCGGCGGCAGCGATAACCTCATCATCACGTATTGAGCCACCTGGCTGGATAATTGCCGTTGCGCCAGCCTCTGCGGCAGATAACAGGCCATCAGCAAATGGGAAAAACGCATCAGACGCCACCACTGACCCTTGCGCGAGGGCTGTTTTTTCGCCCGCCGCATCAGCCGCGTCTTGAGACTTGCGCGCGGCAATGCGCGAACTATCCAATCGGCTCATTTGCCCAGCGCCAATACCGACAGTGGCACCGTCTTTTGCATAAACAATAGCATTTGACTTCACATGTTTGGCGACACGGAACGCAAAAAGTAAATCTGCCATTTCTGCTTCACTTGGCTGACGCTTGGTCACGGTTTTGACATCCTCCGCGCCGATATGGCCATTATCGCGGTTTTGCACCAAATACCCACCGGACACAGAGCGCACAGACAAGCCAGGCGCGAGCGGGTCAGCCAGTCCATGAGTCAGCAAAAGCCGTAGATTTTTTTTCGCAGCAATAATTTCGCGCGCGGCATCATCCGCATCAGGTGCGATAATGACTTCAGTAAAAATTTGTGTAATCGCTTGAGCGGTTGGCGCATCGAGCGGTTGGTTCATCGCAATAATGCCACCAAAGGCACTGACGGGGTCACATTTCAACGCTTTGGCAAAGGCATCAGCTAAATCATGACCTGTTGCAACACCGCACGGATTGGCATGTTTGATAATCGCACAGGCCGCAATTTGGGCGGGGTCAAATTCAGCGACCAGCTCAAAAGCAGCATCAGTGTCATTGATATTATTATAAGAAAGCTCCTTGCCTTGAATTTGTGTGGCACTGGCAACACCGGGCCGTTGTTCACCTGACACATAAAATGCTGCGTGCTGATGAGGGTTTTCCCCATAGCGTAAAGTTTGGCGCAATTGCCCACCAACCGCACGAAAAGCAGGCGCTGGTTCACCAACTTGTTCCGCCAGCCAGTTTGATATAGCTGCGTCATAAGCAGCCGTGCGGGCATAAGCTTTTTGCGCAAGTTTTTTACGCAGCTCTATACTGGTCGCCCCATTTTGAGCCGACATATCAGCCAGCACATTGTCATAATCCGACGCCTCTACAATCACTGTCACATCAGCATGATTTTTAGAGGCAGCGCGGATCATGGCCGGCCCGCCAATATCAATATTTTCAATACAGGCATCATAATCCCCACCAGCTGCAACGGTTTGCTCAAATGGATAGAGATTAACCACCAGCAAATCGATAGCCTGAATGTGATGCGCTTGCATGGCCTGTTGATGGGTTTCATTATCACGCACCGCTAGGAGCCCGCCATGCACCATTGGATGCAAAGTCTTAACCCGTCCATCCATCATTTCTGGAAAGCCCGTTAGTTCAGACACATCTTTGACGGGCAAACCGGCTTCTGCGAGCATTTTCGCAGTGCCGCCAGTAGAAACAAGCTCAACGCCATGCTCTAAAAGCCCTTGAGCAAATTCTAAAAGACCTGTTTTGTCGGACACTGATAAAAGTGCGCGTTGGATAGGGCGTGATGACTGGTTTGACATAATTACTCCTCAGCTTGGGTCGTGATATGACGGGCATATGCCTTGCGGTTAGCATGAGCGCGGCGGGGAATCAACCCGCCAATCTCGCGCCATGACATTTATCAACAGGCGATGCCAGTAAGATTAACGCATGAGTTTAAGACCCCATTTTAATGAAAATTGAGAAGCATCAAAAACCCCCTCAAGACAAATTTGCTGGGTTTGGCGCGGCACACCATTTTGCCCCATATAGACACTCTCCGTTAGGCTTAATTTGGCTTTATTTGCCTCAACCAAAAACTGCCAGCCTTCGCGATTGGGCAAAGCCAATAAAACACTATTTTGGTTTTTGGTCAGTGATGCTTTGACATTAGGGTGCAAATGAAAACGCAAAGTAAACTCAACCGGTTTGCTTTCCGCCTGCAACCCGCGAAAAATTAACTCCTCGCCGCGAATATCTTCACCTGTCAAATCAATATAAAGACGACGATGCATTTCTAAATTCTGAGCTGGTTTATAAAGATCATGACTGGTTTCCAACCAAATAGCATTCGGGTCTTCAAGACGTTTGGCACTAACGCGCGGGGGTTTAAGAGAAGAGGGGCTGTTGAGGCTTAACATAGAATGCGCTGCCGGTTGTTGAGACGCTATTTGCCAGTTTTCACCATGCACATAATTTGTGCCACAATTAACCAGCAGGCGCTGGCCGCCCCGCGATAGCTCTATAGCGCAAGGCGCGTTTTCTTGTGTGCCGGCCGTGCTGCCAGTATTAACAAAAACCAGCGTTTTCCCTGCTGAAATGCGGTGATATTGACTGTCAGAGAGCAAGCCATAATTAATCGCTTGGGTGGCGCCTGAAAGCTTAATCAAGCTGGCCACCCCGTTTTTGGTCAGGCCAGTAAAACAGCCTGTCTCCAGCCCGCCTTGAAAAACAGATAATTTACCATCTGCGTGGCGCATAAATTTCAAAGCCTGGCCAATTTGTTTAATGGCCGTCACCAGAGTTTGCGGCAGATTAAGTTTGCGCTCTTGCAGTGTGTTTTTGATTTCAATCAAAACAGGCAGCACCCATAATAGGGCATCAGGGGCGCGCGATTTATGAAGTCCGTCATTCGCGACCTGCCTTTTCAGCTCGCGGGTCAGCGCCGCAATAGCGTGGTTGAGCTGGCTTGTACCATTGGCGAGCGCAAAACAACTATAGGTATAACCACAAGCGGCAATCAAACGCGGCAGGCCATCTGGCGTATGGTTTATCATTTTAGACAAATAGCGCGCTTCTGTGGTCAGGCGTCTTAGGAAGTCAATATTTTGCTGGTTGGTCAGCAAAGGGGTAATATTTTTATAACATGCGGTTAGCGCTACAAAGCGCCGCGCTAGAATATCCCCCCGCCAGGCCAAGCTGGGCGTATAATTTTTTTGTTGCAACCAGTGACTTATAGAGGCGCGTATCATCATGTCGGCTTGCGGGCTCTCAATCGCACAAATATGTACCAGCCAATCAAAGGCATAAAGTTCCGACAACCACGCCTCATTGGGGGGTGTGCAGTCAAAGGGCAGGTTTTTTTGCCCGCGTAATATTGCACCCTTTAACGGATAATCGCCCGCTAGCCAGGCCAGCCCCAAATCACGATTATTGGGTAAAAGTGTTTTAGGAAACGGGCGGATGAGGTCATCTGTTTCGCCTTGCTCAAAATATTTTTGGTAGAATTTTTGGGTGAGCAATGCACTTGTTTTTGCGAGCAAACTATTTTCGGAGAATAGGCTGCGAGATAAAAAATAACCAATTTGGGGCGCCTTGCTCATAGCTGATGCGTCCCCTTTGCTCAGCCTCTTAGGGCTTTAATATTTTCTGCATAAGCGCTTGGCCCACCGGCAAAACTCGCCGTGCCGGCCACCAAAACATCAGCCCCTGCTGCAATAATTTGTGCGGCATTGTCTCGGTTCACACCCCCATCGACTTCCAACTCAATCGGGCGGCCTGTTTTTTCAATCATAGTTCTCAAGGTTTTGATTTTATCCAGCTGGCTGTCGATAAAAGATTGCCCGCCAAAACCTGGATTAACTGACATAACTAGAATGAGGTCAATATCCCCCATGAGTTCTTCGACCATACTCACAGCTGTGGCTGGATTAAGGGAGACACCGACTTTACACCCTGCCGCTTTGATAGCTTGTGCGGTACGGTGTGGGTGCGGGCCAGCTTCAGGGTGGAAGGTGATAATATCTGCCCCTGCTTTGGCGAATGCCTCAATGTAATTATCGACTGGCGCAATCATTAAGTGCACATCAAGCGGTTTTGTGGCGTATGGCTTAATGGCGGCGACCACATTTGGACCTATAGTTATATTGGGCACAAAGTGACCGTCCATCACATCAACATGCACATAGTCACATCCCGCCTCACAAATGGCCGCGACCTCCTCTCCTAATTTGGCAAAATCAGCCGACAAAATGGAGGGAGAAATTTTTACATAAGTTTCAGGATAATCAGTCATGATGGTTCATTCAGGCCCACAAAAATATCTTTGTTAATTATGACATAAAATAAGTCGCACTTCTAGACAAGAGAAGGCGGTATCGGGCTGGCTTTTAAGTTTTTTTTGTTAAAAGCGCGGCATAAAATCCGTCCATGCCGCCCGCTTCCATCATATGGGCGGGTGTGGTGCGCAAGCCACCATCAGATTGCACAAGACCCTCATTCATAATTTGTTCGGGTAAATAGGGGTGGATATCGATTTGTGTCATGTCAGGCTGTTGTGTCAAAAAGGCTTTGATCCGCTCTTCGCCCTCCTGCTTATCAAGCGAGCAGGTGCAATAAACCATTAACCCGCCCGGTGCCAGCCATTGATAAGCTTGTTGCAAAAGACTGTCTTGCAGTGCGATAAGTTTTTTGACATATCCTGGGCGCCGGTGTCTGGGCAGGTCGGGGTGGCGGCGTATGGTGCCGCTTGCCGAACAGGGCGCATCAAGCAAAATCGCATCAAAACTTTCTGTCGCTTGCCAGCTCATCGCATCGGCGCATATTAGTTTTGCCGATAATTTCGTGCGCGAAAGATTATCCCGCAGCCGTGACAGCCGTGCTTCGGATATATCAAGCGCTGTCACATCATAACCCGCGGCTGCCAATTGCAGTGTTTTGCCACCTGGTGCGGCGCATAAATCAAGCACTTTTAAACCTGTCTTTTTATGGCTTTGTTGCATGGCTGCTGTCAGGCCGGTAACGGGTAGGCTTGCAGCGAAATCCTGCACCCACCAATCGCCTTGGTCAAACCCGGGCAATTGGTCAACCCGCGGCGCGTGCCAAACTCTGAGCTGATTGGGGGTTAATTCTGTAACGCCCATTTCAGCTGCATCACTCTGGGCGATTTCTTGTCTCCAGTTTTGCGCCTGCGCACTGGTTTTAAATGTCAGGTCTAAGGGCGGTTGCTGGCTGTGTTGGCGCGCAATGCTGGCTGCCATTTGTGGGCCAAAATCTTTTTCCCATTGTGCATACATCCAGTCTGGCACATTTAAATGCGGCTGGTTGGGACGCGGGTCTTGATGTTCAGCGTCACGCAGAATTTTGCGCAAAACCGCATTGATTAATCCGCGATAGGGCTTTTCTTGCCGCCCGCAGGCATTCACGGTTTCGCCTACCGCCGCATGGTCAGCTGTGTCCATATAACAAATTTGAGTCACACCCAAATAAAGCAGCGCTTTGGCAATATGTGGGCGTGGTGGGATTGGTTTTTTCAAAAACGGGCGCAATAAAAATTCTATTTCGCCATAATGGCGCAAACACATCATCACCATAGCGCGTGCCAAAGCGCGCTCTCTGGGCGCCAGCCCATCGAGCCGGTCATCGGCTTCATCAAGCGTTTTCCCACGGTCAATCGCTGCAAGCATATTGCCCGCCGCCCGGCGCGGGTTTTTGGGTCTTGTGCTTTTTTTAGGGTTGGGTGGTTTTTCAGCCATCAAATAGCGCTATCAAAAGAGTAAAAAAACAGCATAAAAGACATCTGCCACTTGGCAAGTGCTTATCTTGGCCCCATATATAACCTATGGAAGACAAACAAGACAGCCCTGAAACGCGCCGTCGTGCCGCCGCCCATCGCGCTCTAGAAGAAGCTCAAGCGCGGCGAAAGGAAAAAGCGGCGCAACATAATGCGCACCGGCCCAAAGAAACAGGTGGTCAGGAAGGCCCCGAACCCACCCGCTATGGCGATTGGGAAAAAGAGGGCATTATTTCCGATTTTTGAGGGCTGCTTTTAAGCTGTGTCCGCTGGCGCAAAAACGACAAAACCGCCGCCTCAATGAGCGTTGGTTGTTCTGGCAGCAGCGCATGACCTGCATCTGGCAAGGTTAAAGTGCTGACACGGTCTGGAAATTCTTGTTGCAAAACATCACCTGACAAAGCTGGTGGGGCGACGCTATCCTGCGCCCCTTGAATGACAAAAAGCGGCTTTCCGCCAGCGTGATACCAGTCCTGCGCGGGCGTATTGGCGGTGGCGGCAGCTTGCGTAAAGGCTGTTGATAGGCGCCAGCCCTTTATCCAATAATCAGGTATGGTGCTTGTTGGGGAAAAAAACGCATAACGCAAGCGCGGCTCCCGCCATTGGTTAGGCATAAAAAGCCACAGGCTTTGCATCAGACTTTTTTCTGCAATGGCTGATAGGGGCGCAACCCCACCCGCAGCTAATAAAATAACAGCATCGGTTTTATTCGTATATTTGGTGGCAAAACTGCGCGCCACACGATTGCCAAAGGCGTGGCCAATCAAAATAATCTCTGGGTCAGCCAGTCTTTGGCTCGCTTGCAAATGGGCATGCAGTGCCGCGACATCATCAGCCAAATCAAACAGGGTGATATCCTCCAACACGACGCCGCTTTCATCGTGCATGCCCCGCGGGTCGAGCAGATATGTAGTGTATCCAGCTGCGTTTAACGCGGCGGCCAATTCGTTAAAATCGCTGGCTGGACGGGCTAAAGATGGAATTAAAACCACCGCTTGGTCATGATGGGTAACAGCTTCAGGCGGGGTGCTGGTGTGAAAACTAATAATAATCTCGCCATGTTGGGATGGCCGTTTGATTTGTTCCAAACTGCCGATTGCCGCGCGGGTTTGGGCGTTATGCTGATATTGGAAAAAACCAGTAATCGCTAAGATAGCGCAAAAACTCAGGCTAATAAGCAGCCACCTTAGAAGACGTTTTTTGATATTTTTCAAACGCATATCCCCCAGCTCGTTTTGCTTTACCTGATAGTGCCTGATAGTGCCTGATAGTGCCTGATAGTGCCTTTATCCGGCGTGTTGCGCAAGCCAGTTTTAGGGGACTATAGGGGGTTATAGGAGGACTATCCGGCATTATCCGCCACCCCCTTTTCCTGTTCCCAATCTGTTCAGGTTGTCAATTCTCTTAATCTAAAATAAACTTTTTTTCGTTCATCTTTATTCATGCAGCCCCTCTGTCGGGTTGCCTACCCGATACAAAACCCTTGTGGGAAAAGGTAGGGTTTCTTTCCATGGATAGAGATGAACACAGCCCGGCACCTGCCGGTCATGACGGCGCTTTAATTGTGGAGAAAGAATAATGAATAAGCTGTTCGTACCCGCTCATGCTGGTTAAGATTATTGAGTCTTTTCGGGTGCAAAATAACTTGTTCTTAGCTAATCTGCACCTATGGATAGAAATAAATTCATAATACAACCACTGATTGTATGTGCGGCACTGCTTGGTTTTACCCTTAGCTTTGTGACTGCCCTTGATGCCAAAACCCGCCAAAAGCAAATTCTGCCAGGCCCGTTTCAATTTGATGTTTTAGATGTTTATGATGGTGACACTTTCACGGCGCGGATTGATATTTGGCTAGGGCAGACAGTGACCGTCAAAATTCGTTTAACCGAAATTGATACACCTGAAATGCGCGGTAAATGCGCTTTTGAAACACAGCTTGCGCAACAAGCGCGTCAGTTCTCAAAAAATTGGCTGCAGCAAGAAGGGTTGGTTCTGACCAATGTGCATTATGGCACTTATGCTGGCCGTGTCTTAGCAACGGCGCAAACCAAAAAGGGCGAGACTTTATCCTCAGCTTTGCTCAATGCCAATTTAGCTAAGCCCTATCTTGGCCGGCGCGCGCAATGGTGTAACTAAGCGCCCGAGCAAAGGGCGCAAGCTTTTTTGCTTAATCGCGATTTTGACGATTTTCGACTAAATTATCGACAACCGAGGGGTCGGCCAAAGTCGAAGTGTCGCCCAGATTAGAAAAATCATTTTCGGCAATTTTTCGTAAAATCCGTCGCATGATTTTGCCAGAACGGGTTTTGGGCAGGCTTGGCGCAAACTGAATATGGTCGGGCGTTGCGATGGGGCCAATTTCTGTGCGCACCCATTTCACCAGCTCTGATTTCAGCTCATCACTATCTGGCGTGCCGAGATTAAGCGTCACATAGCAATAAATTCCCTGCCCTTTAATATCATGCGGATAACCAACCACAGCGGCTTCGGCGACATCTGCATGTGCCACCAGCGCGCTTTCAACCTCTGCCGTACCTAATCGGTGGCCGGAAACATTCAACACATCATCAACGCGACCGGTTATCCAATAATAACCATCTGCATCACGGCGACAGCCATCGCCAGTGAAATATTTACCGGGATATTGAATAAAATAAGTCTCGATGAAACGCTGATGGTCGCCATAGACTGTACGCATTTGGCCAGGCCAGCTATCGGCAATGCATAAATTGCCCGAAGTCGCCCCTTCAAGCTCATAGCCATCTGTGTCAACCAAAACGGGTCGAATACCAAAAAAGGGCCGCGTTGCAGAGCCGGGCTTTAAGGGTGTTGCGCCGGGCAGGGGGCTAATGAGAACGCCACCTGTTTCGGTTTGCCACCATGTGTCCACAATCGGGCAACGCCCATCGCCAACCTCGCGATGATACCAAAGCCAAGCTTCGGGGTTTATGGGCTCGCCAACTGAACCAAGCAATCTGATTGAAGAGCGGTCGCAGCTTTTTACCGGCTCAACACCTTCTGCCATCAGCGCGCGTAAAGCCGTTGGCGCGGTGTAAAAAATATTGACCTGATGTTTGTCACAGACTTGCCAAAAACGCGCGCTGTCAGGATAATTTGGCACGCCCTCAAACATAAGGGTGGTGGCGCCATTGGCCAGCGGGCCATAAACAATATAAGAATGACCCGTCACCCAGCCGACATCAGCCGTGCACCAATAAACTTCACCTTCCTTATAATCAAACACATATTCATGCGTCATGGCGGCATAAACCAAATAGCCGCCGCTTGTGTGCAGCACGCCTTTTGGTTTGCCCGTTGAACCGGATGTGTACAGAATAAAGAGCGGATCCTCTGCGTTCATTTCTTCCGCAGGACAATCCGCATCAACAGATTGGCGCGCCTGATGATACCAAACATCGCGGCCGTTTTTCATATCAACCCCTGATGCGGTGCGCTCAACCACGACCACTGCGCTGACATCTGGGCATTTTTCAAGTGCGGCATCAACATTGGCTTTAAGCGGTATCGTTTTGCCACCGCGTATGCCTTCATCTGCGGTGATGACAAAATGACTGTCGCAATCCAAAATACGGCCCGCTAAAGCTTCGGGTGAAAAGCCACCAAACACAACTGAATGAACGGCGCCAATGCGCGCGCAGGCTAGCATGGCATAGGCGGCCTCAGGTATCATTGGCATATAGATTGTGACACGATCGCCTTTTTTCACCCCTTGCGCCTTCAGCACATTGGCAAAAGTGCAAACTTCCTCATGCAATTGTTTGTAGCTAATATGCGCATCTTGGTTTGGGTCATCTCCTTCCCAAATAATCGCCGTCTGGTCGCCCCGTTTTGCCAAATGGCGGTCAATGCAATTTACCGATACATTTAACGCCCCATCTTCATACCATTTCACGGACACATCACCTTTTGAGTAATGCGTGTTTTTCACTTTGCTATAAGGTTTTATCCAGTCAATCCGTTTGCCATGTTTGCCCCAAAAAGCATCTGGGTCTTGTAAGCTTTCTTCATACATAGCGAAATAGGTTTGCTCATCGGCCAGTGTATTTTGTTTTGCCGCTTCCGGTACGTTGAAAATAATATCGTCGGACATTATGAACCCTCCTCATCGAAAATCTTTTGCTTGTCAGTTTTGAAATATTTTCCGCTCAAATAAAACATAGGTGCGGTCAAACATGACACAAACATAAAAAATATTAAAGTTGTTGAATAAGGCGCGCGGCTGCCACGCTCGATAAGAACATCAATCATAATCCCCGCGCCTGTCGCGCCAAACGCCAGCCCAAGCAGATTCATGGTCAAGATGAAAAACGCAATCATGGTCGCACGAATATGCGGTGGGGTGAGCTCCTGCACAGTTGCATAGCTTGGCCCGTAAAACATGCCAAGCTGGAAGAATCCCATAAAAATACCAAGATAGATTATGGGGTTGTCGCCGCTGACAAAGCGATAGGCAATGGTGATGGGCGCGATGATAATAAAAGCCCAAAATAAAAACATAGGCCGCCCAGTTTTGAGCTTGGCTTGCCACAAATCACCAAAAAAACCACCGAATAAATTGCCTAATATACCGCCCGCCGCCGCTAGCCAGCCAGCGGTAATGGCGATTTCATCGCGGTCAAAATTGCGCTCTTCCACCAGCCAGCGTTGGTCAAAATTTGCCGCCCCCAAAATGACATGAAAAAACACACTGGCGAGAAATATTGATTGTAAAGAGCGCGACGCTTTAAAAACCTGCCACATATCTTTAAGCGAGTCTTTTAACGGTATGGCAGGCGCGGCTTGCGCGGCTATTTTGCGGCTTTGACGCGTTTCGGGTATTAATAAAAGCAGAGCCGCTAGCCCTACGCCTAAGCCACCGATTAAGTAAAAACAATTGCGCCAGCCAATCATTGGCCCTAAATAGCCAACAATCAGCAAGCTTGCGGCGACACCAACTGGCACGCCGAGATAATAAATGCCAGAGACGAGTCCCATATGGCGGGCGGGAAAGCGATCCGCCAAAATAGAAATGGAAGTAGGGGTCGCGGCGCTTTCTCCAATGCCAATAAAAAGGCGAGGGATAAGCATGCCGACAAAACTTTTGGCCATGCCCGTTGCGGCGGTTAAAACGCTCCAAAGGGTTACCGCGGCGGCGAGCAATCTGGGGCGGTGTGTGCGGTCAGCCAAAGCGCCCATAAATAAACCCATCAGACAATAGAAAAATAAAAAAGCGATGCCGGTCAAAAATCCGAATTGCTTATTGGTGATGTTCAAATCTGGATCATCAAGAATATAATTCGAGAAACTGGCAATAAGCTGGCGGTCAATAAAGTTAAAAATATTGATGACCATCAACAAAGCCAAAATCGCCATATTAACAGTTCGCTGGTTTTCCTTACGCATAATCCCCCCCGATGACGCCACTTACCCGACTTCGTCCATTATTTATGATGCGTCTGTCTTAGCCTGACAAATGGCGCGGTATTAGGCAAGAATTATTGTATCGTCTTTGACTTCAAATGCGATTTTGTTCAGGCTTTTGCCTTTGCAGGGGCCGGCAAAACATTTCCCATTTTCATCAAATTGCGCGCCATGAGCGGAACAGATTAAAGCGGTTTTATCGAGGGTTAAAAACTTATCTGGAAATGTTTCGAGCGGCGGGCCTAAATGTGGGCAGGCGTTTTCAAACAAATAGAGTCCGTATTTGCTATGCCATAACACCATGTTGAATTCTGTATCACCCATCTCAAAGCTGAAACCTTTTGCGCTGTCGAGCGGCAAATCTTTGAGATTACATAAAACGGTGCCTTTGGGCGGGCGCATGGATTAAAACGCGGTGCGGGTTTTGCCGCTGGGGTCAAGCCCACACAGATTGCAGACAATTTTCCATTCTTGCGCCGCGACGGGTTGCACCGAAAGCCGAGAATTGTTCACCAACACCATGTCCTCTAATCTTGGGTCGCCTTTAATTTCTTGAAGCGTGATATGGGTGGCGGCGGTCTCAAGCGCCATAATATCGACCATGCCAAAGCGGCCTTTTGGGTCGGTGTGGTCTGGATAATGTTCTTTAATTACTTCTACAGTACCCATAATGCGTTTTTCATTCACCGAGTGATAAAAAAATCCCATATCGCCAATTTTCATTTGCTTCATATTTTTGTTGGCTAAAAAATTACGCACACCGTCCCAATGCTCGCCCGCTTTGCCACGCTTGCATTGATCTTCCCAAGACCATGTATTGGGTTCGGATTTAAATAACCAATAGGCTTTTGCCATTTTTATCTCCTATTTATTTGCTCTCAAGCCCGCCATATGCGTGCAACCAGGGGTGAATTTCAGTGCGTGCAAAAAGGCCGGCGCGTTTATAAGGGTCATTTTCTGCCCAATTTTCTGCGGCTTGCCGGTCTTCACATTCCAATAAAATATGGCTGCCAATCATATCTTGCCCATCTTCACTTAAATATGGGCCAGCAAATTTCACTTGCGGGCTGGCTTGCAAAAAAGATAAATGCTTGTCGCGATTGGCCTTGCGAATATGCCCTGCATTCTGCTTATCCCAACATATTAAACTGTATAAAGCCATTTTTTACTCCAAACTCTTCATCAGCTCATTATAACAAAAAATGTGGCGGACTTAACCCTCTCCAATTACGGGACGGGCGAGCAGTTGCACAATCGCCGCATCGACATCGAGGCGGCCATCAATAATATCCGCAATCGCTAAACATATTGGCATATCGATATCATGTTTCTGGCTCAGTTTTTGAACCGCCTGTGCGCTCAAAGCCCCTTCGCTGACAGAATTTCGCGCGGCGAGAATATCCCCGGCCTTTTGCCCCTCCCCAAGTGCTATGCCAAGCGAGAAATTGCGCGAGGTTGGGCTTGAGCAGGTTAAAATTAAATCTCCCAAGCCAGACAGGCCAGCCAGCGTTTCGCGGCGGGCGCCTAAAGCATCACCCAATCGTGTCATTTCAGCAAAGCCGCGGGCGGTCAAGGCGGCGCGGGCGCTATCGCCTAATTGTTTACCCTGCACAATGCCGCAAGCAATGGCGAGAACATTTTTTATCGCACCCCCAATTTCAGCGCCAATCACATCATCTGATGGATAGGCGCGAAAGGTTGGTTGCGAAATGGCGGCGGCGAGACTTTCTCCAAATTTAGGATCTTGGCTGGCTAGCGTGATGGCTGTTGGCAGGCCTTTCGCGACATCAATAGCAAAACTTGGCCCTGATAATACAGCAATGCGATTTGGCGCGAGGTGGTCGGCGGCCACTTCGGACATAAAGCGCAGGCTATCGCGTTCAACGCCTTTGGCGCAAAGGGCGATGCCTGTGTCAGCCTTCAAATGGGGTTCCAACTCAGCAAGCACCTGGCCTAAATGTTGGGCAGGGGCAACCATTAAAATGGCATCGCGATCCGCCATATCGGCCAGCTGAGATGTCGCCAGTATATTTTCGGGCAAAGTCACATTTGGCAGGAAAACCTTATTTTCATTTGATTGATTAATGCTTTCAACAACCTCAGTTTCGCGCGCCCAGATTTTGGTGTCGAGTTCGGCGCGGGCGCCAACACAGGCCAGCGCCGTACCCCATGCCCCAGCACCGACAATCCCAATTTTTCGAATATGTTTATCCAAGCTTTGGCGCGCGGCCTGCTTGTCATTTTCTGAAATATGCGCTGACATTTCCGTCATGCGAACTCCTTTGCGCGTAAATACGAATTAATGACGATTAAATAATTTGTTGATTATTTAATCAATCTGGAAATATAACTAATACATGCAGGATAATGATAGCTTTATTCGAAATCAAATTATAGACGCTGCCATCGCAAGATTTGAGCATTATGGTTATTTTAAAACCACAATTGCTGAAATTGCGAAAGATTGCGACATGTCACCTGGCAATATTTATCGCTATTTTAAAGGCAAGCTTGAAATTGCAACTGAAATTGCGCGCGCGGAATCGATTGCACAGGTTGAGCGCCTGCGGCCATTAATTGAGTGCCAATATCGCTCGGCGCGCCAAAAGCTTGAAGAAATCATGTTTCAAGAACTGCGCAATACATTTCACCAGCTCGAAAATAACGAAAAAGTGGTGGAGCTGGTGCAATATGTGGTGAATGAGCGCCCGCGGTTTTTGGTTGAAAGTCTCCGACGCGAGCGGCGGGTTTTGGCGATTGTGCTGGAGCATGGGCGCAAATCCGGTGAATTTAAAGTTAATGATGTGAGTAAGGCTGCTGCGATTTTGCAGTCTGCGACCATGAAATTTCATTATCCGCAATTATTTACCCACCAAACACTAGCTGAACTTGAAGAAGAATTACACAATTTGCTGGATTTGATATTTGACGGGCTGGTGCAGCGCCAAATCACCGAATAAATCTTATTTTATATTAAAAAATTTGTCATAATATAGTTATTATTTCGATTTATTTTTCTGAAAATTATCATAAAAAATTAAAAAAACATAAAAAATTCAATATAATCAGAGAGTTAAAACATTTTTGCTTTCTATAAAAATAATGAATAAAAATGAAAATATTCATTGTTTTTTATTTTTTATGTGCTATATATATATCCGTAAACAACATACTCCTTAACCAATGTTTACGAGACTCAAACCGCAAGGAAAAATCGATGCTAAACCTTTTTGATAAGATTAGAAAATTAGAAGCTGTTCCGACTATTATCACAGCCTTATTGGTGATTTACGGTATTGCTCTTTTAACAGACGACAGCAGACTGATATCGATTTTATAAATTGTGGATACTTATCTTTGAGTACCCCTCCCCCTCAAAGATTAAGATATGGAACGCTGGTGGCCCCCCCACCAGCGTTTTTTATTGCCTGCTTATTTCAAAAAGGTGGGGTGAGTTCGGTGAGTGGCCAGCGTGCCCGCGGCGCCAGAGTGAGTGGGTCAGACTGTCCATGCAGCAGCCTTTCCGCGCCTGCCCAAGCAATCATAGCAGCATTATCTGTGCAATATTGGGGCGGTGCGACCTCGAGGGTAAAATCATATGCGCTGGCAATTGTTGCAAGGCTTTCATATATAAATTGATTGGCCGCCACGCCCCCTGCAATGACTAAGTGATGCGCCTTTTCAGGATAATTCTCAGCAAATCTTTGCATGGCATTGACGCAGCGCTCGCTTAAGCAATCCGTGAGAGCTGTTTGAAAGCTGGCCGCAAGATTGGCAATATCTTGTTCACTTACTGGCTCCATTGCTTTGGCTTTCATGCGCAGGGCTGTTTTCAAACCCGAAAAGGAAAAATTACAACTACCATCATGTTTTAGCGGGCGTGGTAATGGAACCGCTTGGGGGTCGCCAAGTCGTGCATACTTTTCAATTTCGGGGCCGCCCGGATAGCCTAAGCCCATGAGCTTGGCTGCTTTGTCAAAGGCTTCACCTGCGGCATCATCCAATGTGCTGCCATAAATTTCATAATCGCCCAAACCATGCACACATATAAGCTGGCAATGCCCGCCAGAGACCAGCAACACCAGATAGGGGAAGGGCATAAGCTGCGTTTGCTGGCTGGTCAGGCGTATGGTTAGCACATGCGCCTCAAGGTGGTTGATACCCATAAATGGTTTTTGCGCCGCCAAAGCCAGTGATTTGCCAGTAACCAGCCCGACCATTACCCCGCCAATCAGGCCGGGCCCAGCCGTCGCTGCAATGGCATCCAGCTCTGATAAAGAGCAATTGGCCTCTTGCAGTGCGGTTTCAATTAGCCCATCAAGTTTGGTGACATGGGCGCGCGCGGCAATCTCAGGCACGACACCGCCATAAGGCTCATGGTCGTCAATCTGGCTGAACACCTGATTGGATAAAACCTCACCCTCAATCATGCGCGTTTCATTTTCCTGAGGGTCAAAAGCGCGCAAGCGGACAATCGCCGCTGCGGTTTCATCGCAACTGGTTTCCAGCCCCAGAACCTTTATTTCTTTAACCGTCATAGAATCGCTCAGATTTATAATTCCTGCTTGTTATGTAGCGGATAATCGGCATTATGCCAATATAAGCCTTTGTTATGAATAATGTTCTGATTTATATTTTGGTGAAACTTTGATGCGTGATGTGATTAAAATTGGCACCCGAAAATCGCCCCTCGCGATGGCGCAAACCGCGCAATTTGTTGACGCATTTTGCGCGGCATTAGGGTTGCCTCGCGCGCATGTCGAAATCATTGGTCTTAGCACAAGAGGCGATGAAATTCTCGACCAACCTTTAGCTGAAATTGGGGGTAAGGGCTTATTCACCCAAGAATTAGAAGCCGGTTTGCAATCTGGTGCTTTAGATATGGCTGTGCATTCTTTAAAAGATTTACCAACGAAAATGCCAGAGGGTTTGGCGCTGGGCTGTGTGCCGCGCCGCGAGGATCCGCGCGATGTTTTGGTGATGATAGACCCGCCGGCGCAGGCGCATGAGTTGCTGCAAGAGACCGGTATGTTGGTTGATTTTGAGCTGCTTCCTGAAGGTGCGGTGATTGGCTCTGCCTCTTTGCGCCGCACGGCACAAATTTTAAACCAGCGCCCCGATTTGGAAACCCAATCTTTGCGCGGTAATGTTGCAACGCGCATTAAAAAACTATCCTCAAAAGACGGGCCGCAAGCCACGCTATTGGCGCAGGCAGGCTTAAATCGTTTGCAAAAATCGTCAGCTCAACCAGCGATAAAACAGGGGGCGGGCGTAGGGTTTTTTCCGCTTGCCCCGCATGCGATGTTGCCCGCTGCAGGCCAAGGCGCATTAGGGATACAATGTCGTGCCGATGATGCCGCGCTACTGGATAAATTGCTACATGTTGATTGCTTATTCACGCGCTGTTGTGTGACGGCAGAGCGGACATATTTGGGCGCGTTAGAAGGCTCGTGCCGCACCCCGATTGCGGCTTTTGCGCAAATACAAAATGACGCGCTGGTGCTTATGACCCGTCTTTTATCCGATGATGGGGCAGAAATTTATGAGCATCAAGAAACATATGCAATTGATATGAGCGCATCCAGAGGTGACGTTCTAGCGCTGGCTGAAGAGCTTGGCTTGGCCGCAGCGCATCAGGCGCGGCAAGACCGGCCTGACCTTTTGCCAAAAGTCGAATAAACGGAACCACATGATGGTCAACAAAAAAACCATTTTGATTACCCGTCCGGCAGAAGATGCTGATGATTTGCAGCAAAAATTGGAAGCGCGGGGCTATCATGTTTTGTCATCGCCAGTCATTGAAATAAATTATGACGGCGTGGATATGCAAAAAGCGGATTTTTCTCAAATTGCGGGTCATGATGTTTATGCATTTACCAGCGCTAATGGGGTTCGCGCGGCCGCATATCATAATCTGCCAAAGCGTTACGCTTTTGCTGTAGGACCTGCGACCTATAATTGCTGTCAGGAATTTGGGTTTGATGCGCGCAAGGCCGATGGTGATGTGGCCGCTTTGGCAGATTTGATTGTAACCTCTGCCCAACAAAAATTAGTGCCTGCGGATGCGGTCATTTGGCATGTTGCAGGGCGCGATAAGGCTGGTGATTTGATTGGCACGCTCACCCAAAAAGGGTTTTCGGCTAAGGCATTAAATCTATATCAGGCGCAGGCCAGAGAGAATTTTACGCCGCGCGCTTTGGCCGCTTTATCGCAACATGAAATATCTGCAGTCCTGCTTTATTCCAAACGAAGTGCGCAAATATTTTTTGATTTGATAGCGGCCCATAATCTGACGGAGATTTTACGCGTTCAAAATTTGGTCTTTTTCTGTTTATCACCAAATGTTGCTGACATATGTCAGCAGGCTGGTTTTACACGGCTTTATGTTGCCCCCACACCAGATGAAGCAGCTTTGGTGGATTGTTTAGATGTATTATCTTCACTCTAGTGAGAGTGGTTTTTTATCTCTTTTTTGAAAAAAGAAAATTATTTGGTTTTGATAAATCAGGTTAAAATAATCTCAATGCAAAATAAGCGATTGATATATGCATGGCAGGAAAACGCAAAAAACCCGAACCCGAAATTTTAACGCCTGAAAATAATAAACCAAAGCAGGGGCGTCAAAAGCGGGATGCGACCCAAGACGCGACCCAATCTGGCGCGCCTATTATTGATATGGGCGGGTCGAAAAAATCAAGCTTTGGTGCGGGGCTTTTTTGGGGTGTGCTGGGTGGATTGATTGGCAGCATTGGCATTCTTGTGTTTCTCTATGCAGCCCATATGGTGAATATGCCTCTATCGTCTCCTTTTATCCCGCATCATCAAGAAAAACTGTCAGAAATTGAGGCACGACTTTCAACGGCTGAAAATAATCAACAAAGAGTGGAAGCGGCTTTAGATGTTTTTGCCGATATGGATACGCGGCTGGGTGATGTGAAGGCGCAATTTGCTGAGAATAAGGCTGTGACAGAAAATAATGAGCGAACACAAATGGCCCAAATACAGCAAAATATGATTGCTTTACAGCGCGTGCAAAAGCAAGTCGAGCTTTTGAAAACAGCAAAAAACATTTCTCCGCCGCCGCCGCTTGATGACGCCGCCACGCCGCTAATCTGGCAGTCAATATTACTAGCGCAATTAGGCCATGCGGTGATATTGGGGCAGCCTTATGCGCTCGAATTGTCGGCTCTTCAGCAAAATCTGCCACCAAAAGAGGCCGCGGCATTAAATATTTTATCCCCTTATGCTGATAATGGATTGCCGCCCCTCAATGCCTTGATTGTTGAGTATCAAACCCGCTTGCCCATTTTATTATCCAAATGGCGGCAGCAGCAGGCACAAGGTTTCTGGGGTACCACAAAAGCAATGTTGAAAAACTTTATCAGCATACGTCCGGTTGGTGATGCGACTGATAGTGGTGTGGGGGATGATGTCGAGCAGATACTTTGGCGTATTGATGACCAGTTAACTCAAATACAAAATGGTGGCATAAGGCTTGAGGGGCTTGAGAAAACGCAAAGCCTTTTAACGCGGTTGCCTGAAAATGTGCAGACTGATTTATCTGATTGGCGTGAAAAAATAAAGGCACGCATGGCGGCAGAAACTTTATTAATGAGCTTATCTGGTAGAATATCTGCAGCACAAAACAGGGGGCCCTAATGCGCCGGCTTTTGGTTTCACTCATCGCACTCACAGCTATAGGCTTGGCCGCAATTTGGGTGCGCGCCAATCCAGGCTCTGTGCAGTTTATCTGGCAAGGCTATGAGGTGCGTATTTCCGGCGCATTATTTTTATTATTCGCGTTTATTTTTGCGATCTCGCTTTTGTCTTTAGCGGGCTTGTTTCGTTATATACGTGATTGGCCAAAACGTTTACGCGCGCGGCGTCAACGCCAACGTCAAGAAGAAGTGACGCATGCAGTGGCATCGGGCATGATGGCGCTTTCAGATGGGCGCAGTGGCGAGGCAGCCCAAGCAGCACTCAAAGCGCGAAAAGCACTACCTAATGACAGTTTATCGCTTATGCTTTCGGCGCAAGCGGCGCGGCTAAATGGTCAATATGATGAAGAGGAGGCGCATTATCGGCGCATGATTGGCGAGGACCAATCTGAAAGTGATGGCCAGACAGGGCTGATTGGTTTGCGAGGTCTCTTGCGCCTTGCGCTTGAAAAAAACGATGCCCATGCGGTGCGGGTGCATGCGCAACGCGCTTTGACTTTGGCGCCAAAAACCAGCTGGGCTTTAGAGGCAATGTTTCTGCTTGAAGCGCAGAAAGGTCATTGGGATAAGGCGCATCATTGGTTGTTCGAACTGAGCAAAACGGGCGACCTTGAAAAGCCAGAATTTAATCGTCGTCAGGCCGTTTTACTGGTCGCGGCCGCACAAGATCTAGGCGCAACCGAGCAGGCAGAAGATCGTCAGCAAGCTGTCAAGAATATCCAAAAGGCACTCAAATTAGCCCCTGATTTCACACCTGCTTTTCGTTTGGGCGCTCGATTTTTAGCTGGTGAGAAAGCCACTCAAAAAAGAAAATTAGCTCGCCAGATTGAAAAAAACTGGAAACGGCATCCAAACCCCGAACTGGCCAAAGCCTATCAACAGATTTATCCGGGCCGTTCGGCTTTGCAGCAGTTAAAAGCCATTCAAAAACTCACGGCCAGCAAACCGCAGCATATAGAAAGCCTTTATGCTTTGGCTGAGGCGGCAATCACCGCGCGGCGTTGGGGCTTGGCGCGGGTCATGCTGGAAACGGAAATTGCTAAAAAAGAAACTGATAGGGCGCTTGACCAGCGTTATTATCGGTTGATGGCCAAGCTTGAAAGTGGTGAGAATGAAAATGAAACCGCCGCGCGCGCCTGGCTTGATAAGGCTTTACGCGCCCCTGCTGGGCCTGGTTGGGTCAGCCCAATGGGGGAGCAGTCGGATTGGCAAGCTTTATGTCCACATACTGGCGCGTTTGATGCTTTTGAGTGGCAGCGCGGCGATGAAAATAAAAAAGGGGTGACTTTGTCCGCCACCCCTTCTGCAAAAACCACCGCTCTTGCGCCTTCAAAACATTAGGCTCGCCGCCAATTCTTAAAAACTAAAATGTGCCTGCACACCAAGACTATGGTCGAGGCTCATTTGTGGGCCGTGCAAATCTTCATATATTGGAGCTGTGATAAAAGCACTGAGACGGTCTTTTAAAGTGAGCCGCGCTGTGAGTGTGGCGCGCTGGCCGCCATAAAAACTTGTCTGAGCAGTTTGAATAGGCGCATTTATTTGCGCGTCTTTGCCATCAATACTGGCCGCAGAACGCATATTCAAATCAAGGCTGGCCAGCATCTCACCGATTTGTCTGCCAATGGAAAGACCGGCTTCAATTTCATCGCCATAAGCATAGCCCTCATCCCCACGCCCCAAATGAATGCGTGCCGATAATGAAGTCACAATCCGCCAATCTCCTGTCGTAAAGTGACCCTGCAGGCCTGGCTTAATATCAAATGTACCCGAGCCGAGCTGCATGCCATATGGTAAACGCTTCAATGCATATTGCCCCATTGGTGTCAGCACCACGCCTTGTTCATCAGTGCTGCCGGTCGGCAGGTTAAATTCCGCCATTGCGGTCCAGTGACCATGATTTGTCTGCCGAATAGGGCGCGCAAGTTTGACTTTAATATCACCAAGCCCTTCTGATGTGGTTTGAAACGCCCCAATCGCAGTGCCATTGGCATTATAGCTGCGGATGCGCATTTCTTTTTCAATATAAGGCACCATAATCATCAGATGCGTCTGGTTGGATAGCTTGGTCATGGCCCCTGCCATAATCATGAGGCTGTCCATCTCTTCTGGTACCATACGCAACTGGCTAAACATGCCACCATTTTGATTGGCGGTGGCGAGGATTTGGGCATTGGTGGCATTATCCTGCCCGATTTTGCTGCCGCGCATATGCATTTGCATGACTTTTAACGAAAACTGAACGCTATTTGTTTCATGCCGTTGGTGACGGTCACGGTGGTCATGTTGATTTTGGCTTTCATGTTGACGGGTATATTCAGCCGCGCTTTCTAAGCTATACCCGCCCTCATCGTCACCAGATTCACCGGCTAATGCATGTGGTGCGGCGAGAAAAAGCATAAAGCAAAGTGCGAATAGAGACTTTAAAAGCACTTGCGCTGGGTTTGAAAAAATATCTGTGTTTGTCATGGTCTTTTTATTGCAAATCCTTATTCGTTGCTGGCGTGAGCCAAGTTCATCATGCTTGCTCTTTTAGACCCAATTTGTGGAAATTTTAAGGCAGATTGCACAAATGCGAGAAAATGCCGCAAGTTTTCCTACCCAGAGACTTGCGCCTTACGCGCAGGCGCATTACATAAGGATAAGGCATATGGAGGATTTTATGTATTCCGTCTTAACGCTCATATCAAGGCTGATTGATTTTTACAGCCTGATTATCTTTGCCAGCGTCATCATGTCTTGGCTTGTGGCGTTTGATATTGTGAATATTCGCAACCGTTTTGTTTATAATGTGGCGCAATTTATCAATCAAATGACAGAGCCGCTTTTCCGGCAAATTCGTCGGGTCTTGCCGCCAATTGGCGGGCTTGACCTGTCGCCGATTATTGTCATTTTTGGGCTTTGGTTTATCCGCGACTTGTTATGGGAAATCTTTGGATGAGTGCAAATTTAATTGATGGTAAAGCCATTGCAGCGAATTTAAGAAGTAAAATTGGGGAGGCCGTTGCCACCATGCAGGCAGCGCATGGCATCACACCTGGCCTGGCGGTTGTATTGGTTGGCGAAGACCCTGCAAGCCAGGTTTATGTCCGCAATAAAGGCATTGCGACCAAAGAGGCTGGCATGAATTCATTTGAATATAAACTGCCAGCCGACACGCCGCAGGAAGTGTTGCTTGAAAAAGTCAGGGAGTTAAATGCCCAAGATGATGTTGACGGCATATTGGTTCAGTTTCCTGTGCCGCAACAAATCAGCCAGCAAACAGTCATTGACACGATTAGCCCAGATAAAGATGTTGATGGTTTGCATCCGATAAATGCAGGACGCTTGGCATCAGGCCTGCCTGCGATGGTGCCTTGCACGCCGCTTGGAAGTGTGATTTTGGCCAAGCAAACTTTGGGTGATTTAACTGGCAAGCATGCGGTGATTATTGGGCGCTCAAATTTGGTTGGCAAACCCGTTGCGCAATTACTACTTAATGAAAATTGCACCGTCACCATTGCCCATTCACGCACACAAAATCTGGCTGAGGTTTGCCTCAATGCGGATATTTTGGTCGCGGCTGTTGGTATTCCAGAAATGGTGCAAGCAGATTGGGTGAAGCCGGGGGCCTGCATTATTGATGTTGGCATTAACCGCATTGACGCGCCCGAAAAAGGCGAAGGCAAAACCAAGCTGGTGGGCGATGTCGCTTTTGCGGCGGCTGCAGAAGTTGCCGGTCACATCACACCCGTGCCGGGCGGGGTCGGGCCCATGACCATTGCTTGTTTGTTGCGTAACACCGTAACAGCGGCGACCCGTCGTCGCAATTTACCTGAAATTGAGCTCTAGTTCCGGCGTCCCAGCAGTTTAAGCCGCAAAGCGTTGAGTTTGATAAAGCCCTCAGCATCTTGCTGGTCATAAACCACATCTTCTTCAAAAGTAACATGCGCTTCTGAATATAATGAATAGGGTGAGCTGCGCGAAACCACTGTTGCGCTGCCTTTATACAGACGCACCACAACCTCGCCGCTCACATGTGTTTGGCTATTATCAATAGCGGCTTGCAACATCTCCCGCTCTGGAGAAAACCAAAAACCATTATAAATCAGTTCAGCATAGCGGGGCATCAGCTCGTCTTTCAGATGCATCGCGCCGCGATCTAGAGTGATGGACTCAATGCCGCGATGGGCGGTGAGCAAAATTGTGCCGCCCGGTGTTTCATAAACCCCGCGCGATTTCATCCCCACATACCTGTTTTCAACCAAATCCAGCCGCCCAATGCCATTGGCGCCGCCCAATTCATTCAGTTTCGTTAGCAAAGCGGCAGGTGATAGCTTTTCGCCATTAATCGAAACGGCATCACCCGCTTCAAAACCAATCGTGATGTCGGTTGGTTTGTCGGGGGCGTCTTGGGGCGATACTGTGCGCTGGTACACAAATTCCGGGCATGGCTCGGCAGGATCTTCAAGCACTTTGCCCTCGCTAGATGTATGTAGCAAATTCGCATCAACCGAAAACGGCGCTTCACCGCGCTTATCTTTTGGCACCGGAATTTGATTTTGTTCGGCATAGGCAACTAGTTTTTCGCGGCTGTTCAAGTCCCATTCGCGCCAAGGTGCAATCACTTTAATATCCGGATTGCAAGCGTAATAACCCAGTTCAAATCTGACTTGGTCATTGCCTTTGCCAGTCGCGCCATGACAGACAGCATCGGCGCCTGTGGCAGCGGCGATTTCCACTTGCCGTTTAGCAATGAGCGGGCGCGCAATTGAGGTGCCGAGTAAATAAACCCCTTCATAAAGTGCATTGGCGCGGAACATTGGGAACACATAATCGCGAACAAACTCTTCCCGCAAATCCTCAATGAAGATTTCCTTGATACCAAGCATTTCTGCTTTTTGCCGCGCGGGTTCTAATTCTTCACCCTGACCTAAATCAGCCGTGAAAGTCACCACTTCGCAATCATAGGTTTCTTGAAGCCATTTCAAAATAATACTGGTGTCCAACCCACCTGAATAGGCCAGGACAACTTTATTAATGTCTTTTGTGTCTGCTGTCATAATCGGTCTCAGCTCTTTTCATTACACATTTGCTGTTATTTGCAGTCTTGCGGTCTTTATAAGATAAATCAAGACAAGTGCAAGCCTTGTAACAGCTTATGGGTGCTTAAGACTTGTTTTTACCAAGATACTGGCTAATTTATAAGACAAAGTTTTAAGAAAAAGTTTTAATAAAGGGGCGTTTATGTCAAGCAGCACAAAAACCGAAATCAACATTACCAATAGCCTTGCCCTGCCTTGTGGCGCTGTGCTTAAGAATCGCCTTAGCAAGGCAGCCATGACCGAGCGGCTGGCTGAACCAAATGGCCATGCCAATGAACGCCATGCGCGGCTGTATCAAAAATGGGCGGAAGGCGGCGCGGGCATGTTGCTCACGGGTAATGTGCAGATTGACCATCGTTATTTAGAAGCGCCGGGTAATGTTGTGATTGAGGGCCCGCAATCTGATGCACAAATTGCGGCGCTGAAAGCTTGGGCAAAAGCTGGCACATCAAATGGGGCGCATTTGTGGATGCAAATTTCACATGCAGGGCGACAAACCCCGCGCAGCATTAATGAAACCCCGATTGGCCCCAGCGATATTGGCCTCAATATGCCAGGCAATTTATTTGGCACGCCGCGGCCGATGACCGAAGATGAAATTTTAGATGTGATTGAACGCTTTGCCTATGTGGCTAGCGTGGCGCGTGATACAGGCTTTACAGGCGTGCAAGTGCATGGCGCGCATGGTTATTTAGTGTCGGAATTTTTATCGCCAGACATTAACACCCGCACTGATCAATGGGGCGGGTCGCTGGAAAACCGCGCACGGCTATTATTAGAAATTGTGCGCGCCGTGCGGGCAAAAGTGGGGCCGGATTTCCCGATTGCGGTCAAACTCAATTCAGCTGATTTCCAAAAAGGCGGCTTTAGCGAAGGCGATGCCACACAGGTGGCGCAATGGTTGGCAGCTGAAGGGTTGGATTTGTTAGAAATTTCAGGCGGCACATATGAGCGCCCTGCGCTTATAGGCGCGGATGAAATTGCGCTTAATCCAGAGCGTTCTGAAGCCCGCCGCCAAAGCACAATTGCGCGCGAGGCTTATTTCTTAGACTATGCCGCTCAAATGCGCGCGGCGGTGGCGATGCCGCTAATGGTAACTGGCGGGTTTCGCTCGCGGGCGGGCATGGATGCGGCATTGGCGGGCAATGGGTGTGATGTGGTTGGTATGGGGCGCCCGCTTTGTGCTGTGCCAAATGGCCCAAATGATTTACTGTCAGGCGATTTGCCAGCCTTGCCACAAATGGAAAAAAACTTACGCTTTGGGCCCATTCGCCCCGAGGCAAAAGTTAAAATTTTCATGATGTTGAATCAGCTTTTGCAGCAAAATTGGTTTTATCGGCAAATCGGCGTGATGGCGGATGGCGGCACGCCTGATGACGGGCGTAAAGTCTTATCTGCTGCTATCCGGCAAATGCGCATTGAATCCGCCGCTGCGAAAGCGCATCAGGCCTATTGGGGCGATTAGGGTTTTAAAAATTTTTAACCCAATGGGCGGTTGAGCCGTTTGGTTTCCAGCGCGGTAAGTTCGGCCCGTTTGCGCGCGCCTGCAGATTGCTTTTCACTGGCTGATTTGAGTTGCCCGCAAGCCGCCATAATATCACGCCCGCGTGGCGTGCGTACGGGGCTGGCATAACCCGCCCGATTGACAATTTCGGCAAAGCTTTCAATTCGTTCCCAGCTTGAGCATTCATAAGTCGCGCCAGGCCATGGGTTGAACGGAATGAGGTTTATTTTGGCCGGTATGCCTTTTAACAGGCGCACCAATTCGCGCGCATCAGCATCAGAGTCATTCACACCTTTGAGCATCACATATTCAAAGGTAATGCGTCTGGCATTGGATAAATTAGGATAAGCCCGACAGGCATTAAGCAATTCTTCTAGCGGATATTTTTTGTTAAGCGGCACCAGCTCATTGCGCAAATCATCACGCACCGCGTGCAATGAAATAGCCAGCATGACGCCTGTATCCGCACCAACACGTTCAATTTCTGGTACCACACCAGAGGTTGATAAAGTAATACGGCGCTTACTCAGCGCCAGCCCGTTTCCATCAGCCATGATTTTAAGCGCGGGGATAACCTCGTCACTATTATAAAGGGGCTCGCCCATGCCCATCATCACCACATTAGTGATTTTTCGCCCCTGATGGTTTTTATGGGGATCACTATCACCGCCCCAATCCTGCAAATCATCTCGCGCTGCCATTAATTGCCCAATAATTTCATCAGCTGTTAAATTGCGCACAAGCCGCATCGTACCTGTATGGCAAAAAGTGCAGTTTAATGTGCAGCCAACCTGCGAGGATATGCACAAGGTACCGCGGCCGGGCTCGGGAATATATACGGTCTCGATTTCATGCCCATCATGCAGCTTAAATAAATATTTGCGGGTGCCGTCTTCGGAAAGTTGTTTTTGACTGACCTCAAGACGCGGCAGGCGCGCATGTGTTTTTAGGGTTTCGCGTAAATCTTTGGACAGGTTCGACATGGCGTCAAAATCGGTAGCGCCATGCACATAAAGCCAGCTCCATATTTGATTGGCGCGCATTTTGGTTTGTTTGTCGCCAACCCCCATTTGCCCCAAGGCTGCTTGCAAATCATGCGGAGTTAAGCCGACTAAATTTGTCAGCTTATCGGGCGTTTCATTCGCATCCGTCATTTTGGGCAGACTTTATTGAGATGATTATAGGCGGCGGTAAAACCCATCAGCGAATATTCATCAGTGGTGAGCGTGCCGCGTGCCGAGGTGCCTTTAAAACGCATTCGGGCGCCGGCTTTAAGGGTTTTGATAAAGAGCGCATGGTCGTCGGCATTTTCCATCCAGGCCCAGCTTGGTGCGCTATGTTCTTGCGCGGCGCCAGTGAAAAAAGCAAATGTTTCTTTGCCGATTTGCGCAAAAGGCTTGCTGCTGGGCGAAAAAGGATAGCCAATTCGCAGACTAACTTCATCATAAACCCCTTGTCCGGGTCGGTGGCTAATAGAAATAAAAATTTCACCCCGTCGCACATTGGCGGGTGTTTTTTTGCGCGGCTCTGAAGAAATATGACAACTCATGGTTTCTTCGCTGCCTGATTTAAAAACCCGCCAGGCTTTATATTTGGCAATTTCTTGCAAAGACTGCGCTGATGCAAGACCAGGCAAAATCATAACAAATAGGCCTATAAATGTTAGATTTTTAAATTTTTTGATCATGAAACACCCTGTTAATCAATTTTAAAATAAAGCGTTTGAGTTTATTTGACCATAATTAAAATTTTAAAAACGCCGAATCCGCTTGCAATCATGTAGAAATTAGAGTGGGATGGTCATACGTTTGAGTTTCTGCGTAGAAAAAAAGAAACTGAATACTTTTAAGAGGCGTAATGTGGCCGAGAATATCGGCGGCCAGAATAATGTAGATGCTGATTTAGCCATTAATGGAGCATCTGACCATCAAGAACTTGATCGGGGACAACTGTCAAATCTTATCCTTGCTATTGCAAGGGATAAAGACCGTGAAGCTTTTAAGACGCTTTATTTATATTTTGCCCCCCGTCTCAAAGGTTATTTGATGAGAATTGGATCCTCGCCCTCGCAGGCAGAGGAAATTGTTCAGGACGTAATGTTAACTGTTTGGCGTAAGGCGCCGCTTTTTGATCCCAAAAAGGCGGCCTCTTCCACATGGCTTTTTACCATTGCCAGAAATCGGCGCATTGATATTTTGCGTCGCCGCAAAGCTTCGGATCTTGACCCGCATGAGCCAGCTTTGCACCCAGAGGAGCCGCCCCGCCCAGATGAGGAAGCCATTCGCGTTGACCGATCGGAAAAAGTCCTCGATGTTTTAAAAAAATTACCCAAAGAACAAGTGTCACTCATTCGGCTTTCTTTTTATAAAGGCTGGTCACATAGCGAAATTGCGCAAGAAACAGGCTTGCCGCTTGGCACGGTTAAATCACGTTTGCGGCTGGCTTTTTCCCGCCTGCGCGACATGCTAAAAGAAGTTGATTAAAAACATATAATTTAGGGCTGGAACTGCACACCCTTAGTGCCGCCTGGCATTACAGGGCGCGGCTCAAATTGGCCCATTGTTTGCACGCGGTCATACATGACAATCGCCCCCGCAATTTGGACATTGATACAAAATTTGGTGGGAATACGAATAATGTGATGACATTTCGCCCGCATCTCTTCAGATAAAGAGCCGCGCTCAGGCCCCAGAATATAAGCCGCGCAACGTGGATGCGTAAAACTTGGCAAATCAATCGCTTCATCGGTCAACTCAATCCCGACAATTTGGCAGCCTTTGGGCAAAATTATATCATCTAAACTATCCCAATCATACCAAGGGACGTTATGATGTGTGCGCGATGTGTCTGACTTGGCTTGGCGCACTTTATATGTCGCATTTATAGTAAACACAAAGCTGGCGCCAAAAGCATGGGCAGACCGAATAAGATTGCCCATATTCATTGGCTTGGAAATACCTTCAACACCAATTCCAAAATAACCGCGCATTTTGCTTTGTTACGTCTTTCCTGCTTGCGTCTGACCTTCAATAATGAATTAATAGAGCCATTTGGAGAACACAGCAAGCATCTGCAAGCAAAAGATATATTGGGGGGAAAAATGAAAGCTGTTTTATGTAAAGAACATGGGTTGCCAGAAACACTGGTGATGGAAGAAATTGACGCGCCTGTGCCTGGCAAGGGTGAAATCTTACTCGATGTACATTCTGCGGCGGTTAACTTTCCGGATTATTTAATCATTCAAAATAAATACCAGATGAAACCTGAATTGCCCTTTTCACCCGGCAGTGAAGTGGCTGGTAGGGTTGCTGCTTTGGGCGAAGGGGTTGATGGGCTAAAGGTCGGCGATAAAGTTTTGGGGCTGTGTGGATTTAATGGATTTCGCGAGCAAACAACTTTGCCAGCGGCTGCCTGTGTGCCAATGCCAGATGCGATGACATATAATGTCGGGGCGTCGTTGATTATGACCTATGGAACCTCATACCATGCATTGAAACAGCGCGCACAATTGCAGCCTGGCGAAACCATTTTCATCATGGGTGCCTCTGGTGGGGTTGGTCTAGCGGCAGTGGATTTGGCCAAAACAATGGGTGCAAAAGTCATTGCTGCCGCCTCGACAGAAGAAAAGCTCGCCTTGTGCCGCGACTATGGCGCTGATGAAACCTTGCTTTATCCGACCGGCGATATGGATAAAGAAGAGGCCAAGGCCTTTAGCGCCCAAATTAAAGAGCTCAGTGGTGGCAAGGGAGTTGATGTTATTTATGACCCGGTGGGGGATGCTTATGCCGAGCCCGCCATTCGTGCAATGGCATGGAATGGGCGGTATTTGGTGATTGGTTTTGCTGCTGGCGAGATACCGAAAATACCGCTCAATTTAACTTTGCTTAAGGGCTGTTCAATTGTCGGTGTTTTTTGGGGGCAGTTTACTTTCATGGAAGCGGAGCTGTCGGCGCAAAATAATCGCGAGTTAATGGCGATGGAAGCTGATGGGCGCATTAAGCCCCATGTGTCCAAAGTGTTTGCTTTTGACCAAACGCCAGAGGCTATTGCCCATATTGGTGCGCGGCAGGCGACGGGCAAAGTCGTGGTGGAAATTCGCTCTTAACGCGCTTTCCCAGCTTTGCCGGCAGATTTGTCCATAAATTTGGCCAAGTCAATATCAAGCTGGCTGAGGCCACCGACATCATGGGTCGTGAGCGTGACTTTGACCGTATTATAGACATTAAACCACTCTGGGTGATGGTCCATTTGTTCAGCGCGCAAAGCCACACGGGTCATCCACGCAAAAGCCGTGCTGAAGCTGGTAAAAACAAATGTTTTTTCAATCGCTTCACGCCCGCGGGTTTTTTTCCAGCTTGGCAGTTTTTTCATTGCGTCTCGTCGCTGCTGTGTCGACAGTTTTTCAAGCATCCTCACTCCTTACAAAAAATCATATCAACTCCCTTGCCACCACTGAGCTCTTTAATTTCCTCAGTGGAAAGGTCGCCGCCGCTGCATCCTCTTACAAAAGAAACCATTTGCTCGAACCTTTCTTCAGCGGTCATAGGTTGACCTGCAAGCTCTTTCGCTTTTTTAATAAGCTCAGGGTTAGACTTGCTATTTTTAAGAGCCTCAATAATCGTCATCGTTCCAGCCCCCTTCTTCTTGTTGGTTATTTTAGGCATGGTCTTTCAACAACAATAAAAACATACACAAATGACTTTGATCACATTATCCCCCAGAATCAGATAGTCAACCCCCTTATAAGACCCCTAGAACTCTTAAGTTTTGCCTTTGGGGAGGTAAAATTTACATTAAAAACATATATATAGCCTATTTGGGGCGGGCGTGAATAAGATGGTAAAATGATTGGCTGGATGGAGGTTTATGTCCTGTTGAGTCTTTTCCGCAACACCGAAAAATGCCGGAAAACTGATACCCCCCCTCACTCTTTCTTTTCTACCGCCGCCTCCCCCGCCGCATCCAGCATCGCCTGCACATGGGGCAGGGTGTTGTCGACCATGATTGCGACGCCTTCGCGGTTCGGGTGGATGCCGTCGGGCTGGTTGAGCTGTGCGTCGCCCGCCACGCCGTCTAGGAAAAACGGCATCAGCGCCAGCCCGTGTTTTTCGGCCAGCGCCGGATACACCGCATCAA
>JBMHDF010000015.1:0-67249 GCA_049889535.1 Parvibaculales bacterium
ATATACGGCAAGACATGCTTGGCGCACAGCCATTTGCCAGTTAGAGAAATCGTAATAAGATTGTTCCAATCCTCTAAAGAGGTCTCGTGCGCTGCGCCCGTTCCTGCAATGCCAGCATTTGCCAGCAAACCATTTATACCACCAAAATGATTTTTGGCTTGCTTAACCATTTCTATAATATCAGCCTCATGGCTCATATCAGCTTGACAGGCTTGGGCTTTTCCGCCCGCAGCAATAATCATATCTGCTGTTTCTTGCGCGGTTTCAGCATTAATATCCACACTCAGAACCTGCGCCCCCTCTTCTGCCAATCTGGTGGCAGATGAACGACCAAGCCCCGCACCCGCACCAGTGACGATGATTGCCATGTTATTTAGACGACCAGTCATAAAGCTAGCCCCAGTTATTTTTTAATTTAAAAGAAAAAGTGATTGGGGCCGCCTAAGCGGCCCCAAAAAAACTTATAGACCGAAGGCTAATTCAAGTCCGAATCTCTGAGGTGCACCACCCCAGACCACTGTGTCGATATTACCGACATTAGCAGCAAACTCAAAATAGTCTTCATCAGTAACATTACGACCATAGAGAGAGACTCTATAGCCTTTTTCTTCGTTATCATAAGAGACGCTCAAATCAACCAACCCAAAACCGTCCTGCATAATTTCAGGGTCGTTGTTTAAATCAGTGAAATAATCGTCTTTGTAGGAATAATCACCTCTAAAGGTCACTAATCCTGTTTTGACTGGAAGCTCATATTCTACGCCAATGTTATAGGTAAACTCTGGCACACGAGCAAATTTCAGGCTACTTGCATTAGGAATACCTTGAAACTCTTTATATTCCGCATCAACATAACCAAATGCACCGTTCAATTTAAGATTATCACTCAAATAAGCAATGGCTTCTAACTCAACACCAGAAATTTCAGCTTTCGCAGCGTTCTTAAGAACCTGACCAGAGGCTGTTTGCACAACCCCATTAACCAAAATATCAATGTCTTCGTTAACATTTACCTGAATGTCTTCATAATCGACCATAAAGACAGCTGCATTAAACAAAAATTTGCCGTCATTCATAATTGATTTCATACCGACTTCAATAGAGGAAACAGACTCCTCATCGGCTGGGCCAATAAAAGCAGCTGACTGCGCACGTTGGTTAAATGCACCACTTTTGAAGCCTTCCGTATAGCTTATATAGTAAAGGCTATCTTCGTTTGGCTTATAATTGAGGGCGAGATGAGGTGTTGTGTTCTCAAATTCACCATCTTTATTAATAACCGTGGTACAGCTTGAGAAGTCGAGCGCACAAGTCCCTGGAGGGGAGAACTTGACCGCTTTTTCTTCTTGCGTGCGGCGCAAACCAGCAACAACTGAAACCTGATCATTCACATTATATGTTAACTGACCGAAAATGGCCTGAATTTCATGATCAAGCTCAGTAACACCAGCTTGGTTCACAACTTGAAGAATTTGACGTCTTTCACCAACATAATAACTTTGGTCAAAGAAATACAAGCCAGCTGTAAAATCAAACTTTTCAGAGAATGTAGATGCGTATCTGAGCTCTATACTATCCTGCTCTTGATTTTCTCTGTTATCAGGAAAATGGAAAAGTGTGAAAGGTGTGCCATCAAAGTCAGTACTAGTGTTAAAATCTACAAGCTCTCTGCGTGAAGCAACCGCAGTCACAAGGCCATGCCCCAGATCATGCGTCAATTCACCCGTCAAACTCCACAATTCAACCTCTGACTGTGAGTGCAAGTTATGGTCAATTGCATAATCACCAGCAGGTGGCGTAAACCCATAAACAGTTTGTGCCTGACGGCCCGCACTGTGTGTGATGTTTTTAGAGTTTGCTGGACCATTAGAGCTCGTATAATACTCACCAATCAAAGTTAGGTCTGTATTTTCACCAAGCTCGGTCATTAGAGTCGCTCGAATGGTTTGCGTATCAATATCTGGTTTTGTGCCCGTAGCATTTGGAACACCACCAGTGATTGCAGCACCATTTGCATTAACTTCCGTCGTGGTTGGATAACCAGGCGCAAAGATAGAAGTATCAACTGTACCTGAATTCGTATCCTCCCAATAACCATCGCGGTTTTGGGTTAAAACTGAAAGTCGAACTTTCGTTTTATCAGATAAAGGCATATCCACACCAACCATCACATCTGTCTGATTGTAATCACCCAATGTGATTTTGCCTTCAACTTTGAACTCATCACCCGGGCGCTTGGTACGAGCGTTAATCGCACCACCGGTTACATTACGACCAAGCAGCGTTCCTTGTGGCCCCCTCAAAATCTCAACAACTTCGAGGTCAAAAGTATCTAGAAGCGAAGCTGGTGAATAACCAAGATACACGCCGTTCAAAAAGATACCAACAGCTGGGTCAGCGGTCCGTGTACTCCCGTTGACGCCAATACCCCGAATGTAAAAATTCGGATAGCCAACAAATGTCGCTGAAGTGTCAAGCTCAGCATTTGGAGCAAATCGTGCAAGATCTCTTAAATCAACTGAGAATGAGTCGCTAATTTTATCAGCATCAAGTGCTGTAATCGCCACCCCGACATCTTGTACAGAAATACCCGCAGCTTTTTTCTGTGACGTCACAATAATCTCATCAATTTGAGCTGTTGCAGGTCCAGAAATCAAAGCGCCCATAAATGCTGTCAAAACAGCATAATGAGCGGTTTTTTTGAAATAACTAATGTTTGTTTTCATGTTTCCCTCTCCTTTAGCACTTAAACTTTAGATAGAGAAAACAAGGCTCGGCAATAAAAATTTATATTTCTTATATCACCAGCCACCCCTTATAAGAAAATCTTATAAGGCAAAAACAGATAAAATGAAGGGGTTTTGGTCTATGATATGATGAAATAGGGTGCTGTTTAAGCTACAGGTTCTAGAAATTTATCTCTTGCTTTTTCTAGACACTCAATCAACTCATTATCAAGCGGTGATAGGATTTCTTTAGAGCGCGTGACCAGCTTAATATTGATTTTCAAATCAAAGTCCTCAACATCAATGATTCGAATTTGACCGCTTTTAATCTCTTCTTTGAAAAACTTATCGGGGGCCATAATCAGATAATCCGATTGCGAGATAATCGGCAAAGCCAGTTTCATGCTTTCTAATTGTCCGGCTGGAAAATTTTTCTCAAGTTTATTGATTTGCTGCTGCGTGTGCAGTTTCTCAAAAATGAGCTGCTTTGAAATGACTGTATAATAAGTGATGGTCGGATATTCGATTAAATCTACACAATGAACTTTTTTAAGCTGGGCGAGCGGATGATCAGCCCGCGTGTAAAAATTGATTTTAAGACTCATAAAATCACGCTCAGTGATTTTTTCATCAACTGTCTCAACATGATTAGCTGTCACATAAAAATTTATTTCTTGGCGCAGCAGCTTTTCGCGTAGCTCATACCAATAGCCATTGATAAAATTTGGTCTTATGTCTGAATTTTTTTGACAGAAATCCACAAGGCCTTCTGACAAGACACTATCAGCCACAATATTACCAACGCCAAACACCACATTGCCAACCCGCTTTTCGTTAATGCTATTCAGCTTAAGCATAACGCTGTCCAAATCATTAATGATATGCCCGCCTTCTTCGGACAAAAATTCACTAAACACATTTGACCGGACCATGCCGTTTTTATCGCGGTAAAAAAGGACAATACCCAGCTTCTCTTCTAAATTAGAAATCGCCATACTCAAAGCTGGCTGAGAAACACCAGCATGTTTTGCCGCCTGACTAAAGTTTTTATATTTATTAACAAGCGTCACATATCGCAGTTCTTTGAAACTAATCATAACCACAGACTATTTTGCTCGCAGACAGGGAGCAAGAACAAAATCCGCATTCGGTAAATCACTTATGAATTAACTAGCTAAAAAATTAGGCTTGTAAGCAGGCGCATTTTATTACAGGCTTTACGCATGTAATTTTTTAGAAAGTGTCAATGATGTCTTCAAATGCAAATGAACAATCTTCTCGTAAAATCTATACATGGTTTTTACTGACCCTATTTACACTTACCTATACATTTTCATTTGTTGACCGACAGGTTATCAATCTACTCGTTGAGCCTATTAAAGATGATATGGACCTCACCGATGTTCAGATAAGTTATCTGCAAGGACTCATTTTTGTTATTCCTTATGTCTTACTCAGCATTCCGATTGGACGGCTGGTTGATGTTTTTTCCAGAATATATGTCATCATTAGCGGCATATTGGTCTGGAGTTTGGCAACAATAGCCGCCGGGCTGTCTGGCAATTACACACAGCTTGCCATTGCACGCGGGTTTGTTGGTGCGGGTGAGGCCTCACTTACACCGGCTGTTTGGTCAATGTTTCCGGATATTTTCAGCAAATCTCAGCTTGCCGTTGCCATGAGCATTTTTTCAATGGCGCCTTATTTGGGCGCTGGTATTGCGCTCATCGCTGGCGCGCAGGTCATTGAAATATCGCAATCCGCCCCGCCTGTTGACCTGCCCGTTATTGGCGTGTTGCAACCCTGGCAAGTAACGCTTATTTTGTGCGGTGCGCCGGGCATTATTTTTGCCCTCATCTATGCCTGCATTAAAGAACCAAAAAGAATTGTAGCTGACACGCAAACAAACGAGGCCCTGCCTCTGGGCGAGGCTGTCGACTATATGAAAAAGAACTGGAAAGTTTATCTCGCCTTTTTGGGGGGCGCGCCGTTTCTTATTATCATGCTCTATAGTATTCAGGCATGGTCGCCGACACTCTTGATACGGGTTCATGAATGGGACATTGCCTATGCAGGTCGGCTTTATGGAATGGTCGCGCTTGTGACAGGAAGTTTGGGGGTTCTTTCCTCCCCATTGGTCGCAAAATTAATGATACAATTAAACATTAAAGGTTTTCCTTTGCTCATGCTTATCATCAGCACAGTGATGACGGCTCTGTTTTTGTTTCTGGCTGGCCTGCAAACAGATGGCATGACCTGCCTGATATTTTTAGCACTTGCCAGTTTCTTTGTGACGATACCTTTGCCGCAACTCGCCGTGACGCTTCAAACCATCTCCCCCAATAAAATGCGTGGGCTGGTTGCTGGCATTTTTGTTGTCACTGGAAATGTTATGGGCATGGGGCTGGGGCCAACATTTGTTGCCTTTCTAACAGAACAGGTTTTCCAAGACCCGATGAGTTTAGGCATGTCGATGGGTGTGCTTGGGCTGATTGCCGCCCCCATTGCACTGCTCATATATATTAATGGATATCGCGACTTGGTGGTGATCTCTGAAACAGAAACATGATGAGAATTTGCATAATTGGCGGCACAGGACAACAAGGCTATGAGCAGGTCATTGCCAGCCTTGAACATGGGTATCATGTAACTGCAATTGGACAATCACGTTCTAAAGAGCGTCAAGAGAGGTTGACCTCGGAAAAACTTGAATGGCGACAAGCTAATCTTTCTTCTGCATCAGAAGTGGAGTTGGCACTAGAGGGCGCAGATTATCTTTTTATCAACATGCCGTCTTCGTCATTTAATGATGAAGATATTTTGCTGACCATGTTTGATAATTTGTTAGAAGCAGCCCAGAAAAACAATCTCAAAAAAATAATATTCAATACCAGCATGTATGTCGGAGAAGAACCAATCGCGTTTCAGGCCCCCAAGGTACGCCGCCTGATGATAAATCGCTTAAAGCAGGCAAGTTGCCCGCATGTGACAGTGAAACCTGTCATTTATATGGATAATCTATTAACCGCCTGGACACTGCCCAATCTTGTAAAACACCGGATATTTCGTTACCCGCATCATGAAGACTTAGATGTGAGCTGGATAAGCTTGCGAGATGTGGCGCAGATTATGCTGACTTTGATTAAGCATGAAGCTTTTGATGGCAAAGAGCTGACCATTGGTGGGCCTGAAAGTTTAAAAGGTCCGGAGATTGCCAACCATCTTTCAAATGCATTAGGACATCAAATCGAATTTCAATCCATGCCAATATCAGAATTTGGTCAGATTATGGCCAACTTGTTTGCAGACAAAAACACATATGACGCGGAAAAGCTCTCAGCGGAACTGGTTAAGGTTTATAGCTGGTATAACACCTCACCACTTGAACCATTCAAAGTCGATATGGCAATTCTGTTTGAAACGCTCAATATAAAACCAACCTATTTCAAAGACTGGGCGCAACAGATTGATTGGGAAAACATTCAATAACCCGCTTTAGGATAAATACTAGAGCTTTGGTTCCGCGCCTCGCAGGCCAAGATACCAGTCCACATATTCATGAAAAAACTGGTTGCCGCGTTCATTTTGTCCAAAAATAATTTTGTCATGCGCGCCCGCTTCAAGACCAGATTGAATTTGATTGCCGACAAGATAATCCTCATCACGAACAACCTTATAGAGAAAATCCATCATGCTTTCTAACGCCTCTTGCTCTTCAGCATTTGCGGCAGGCTGGCGGTGGAAATAATTCAAGATAGTGATATTTTTATCTGGCGTGGGACCGGGAATAAGTTGCGCCAATTGGGTGATTTTATTGGCGACAAATACCGACACATTTGGAAAAAGGATTCTGATGAAATCAAAGCCTTTATGCTCCATATCCCCCCACTGCTCTTTCGGGGCGGCGTGCAAATGTTTGGCAATATTGACTTGCGGAAACCCAATACGCAAATGCGGGCCATAGGCCTGATAATGCGCCACATTTGATGGCGTACGCGGGGCGACAGATTTGGGATGCAAAGCCGCAAAATGATAAGCCTCCATATATCCATCAAAAGCAATTTTCCAATTTGCGCCCTTTAAAACGCGACTACCAAGAAATGTCCAATCCTTAAAGCCAAGCTCTTCAAAATCATCAAGAAAGCCTTTGAAAAAATCGTCCAAATCAAAAGTTATTCCGGGTGTGAGGCAAACAAAAATTAGGCCATTTTTTTCTTCACAAGCAAGCTCTCTCAACCCCTTTGTGGATTTGTCAATCTCACCAAATTTATCGGCATCGGCCACGCCCATAAGCTTGCCGTCCAAATCATAAGTCCAGCCATGATATTTACAACTCATACGTCTTAAATGCCCGCAACCCTCATCAACAAGTGGGGCGCCGCGATGCGCGCATACATTTAAAAAAGCACGCACTTTATCATCTTTTCCTCGCACAATGACAATCGGCTTACCAAGCATATCAGCCGCTTTATAGTCACCAGGATTTTTAATTTCCGCCGTCGTAGTCAAACAAAGCGGCAATTTATCAAAAATTTCCGACATTTCCTTTTCCCATCTTTCCGGGTCTGTGAAATGCGATGACGGCAAACTAATTATTTTATCGGTTTCAAATGTTGTGCCGTTTTCCATATACTCAAGCAAAGCACTGGCAGATTCCGCATAAGCTTTTCGTGTTTTATCAATAATGTTCACCATAAGATTCTTCCTCTATCGCTCTTGCGCCACCACCTGCGCGGCATATAATTCCTCGCCATAATCATTATAAACCGATAGCTCATCACCGCTATCGTGTCGCTTGCCCTGAACATGCAAAAGCTGGTTAACCATCGCCGAACCATTGCACCGCAATTTAATCTGCTTCAAAGATTTATCAGGATTATGCATTTGCCAGCAATTTAAAACAATACTGGTCAAGATAGGGCCATGCACAACTTGATCTGCATAGCCCTCAACCACTTGTGCATGATGCGGGTCAAAATGGATACGATGGGCATTAAAAGTAATCGCAGAAAATCGAAATAATTGATGCGGCGAGAAACTGACGCTATGCACATAATCACATGCGGGGCGCGGAACAGTGTCCTGAGCGGATTGGTCTGCACCGGCTTGACGCTCGGGTAAATAAATAAGCGTTAAAGCCTCTGATAAACATAATTTTTCTTTTACAAAAAACTCATTCAGCACATCGACAAACACCATCTCACCAAGCGTACCGGTTTTGTTTTTTTGGTCGATAATTTGAGTGGTTCTTGTGACTTTGTCACCAATGCGCAACGGCTCGATAAAAGTTAAACCACCCCCACCCCACACACGACGCGGCAAATCAACAAAAGGCAATGTTTCTTCTTCATAAGCAAGGCCATCAGTGCGCAACTTATCATTGCCCAAAATGTCCAGGCACAGCATCAAATAGCTATTAAGCGGGGCAGGCGCACCGTCGCGCAAAGCATTTTCAGGCATCGGCCAGCCCATTGTGGCATACATACGCGCCACCATACTGGCCGTTAAAACATCATCAGTTTTAACAGAAAAACTTTTTGCACTTACCTTGCTGCCAATCATTTAAAACACCTTATCAAGGCTTCACTCAAATCTCATAAAATTTTGTTATCATGAATAAGACAGCCGCTCAAACTGCACTTAAAAACAGGCACTCATAGATTATCCGGATCAATGCCCATGTTTTTCATGCGTTCGCGCCAACGAATATGCGCGAGTTTTTGCATATCCTCAACCTTATCGGACTCATCCATAATTTCTAAGCCAATGAGCGTTTCCAGAACATCCTCAATCGTCACAACCCCCTGCATGGTGCCATATTCATCCAAGACCAGCGCAATGTGATTTTTGTCATGTATCAAACGGTCAAATATTTTGAACGCATCTAAAAGCTCTGAAAACATCAGCAATGGGCGACGAAAAGCTTCTAATGATTTATCAAATTCATCTTTAGCTTGAGCGATTAATAAATCACTTTTCAGCACATAGCCTGTCACTTCATCTTGCTTTTCACCAAATACGGGAATGCGCGAGAAAGGCTTTGTGGCATAAGCCGTAAAAAACTCTTTAACCGTCATTTTTTCTGCTACAGAAAAAACCACAGGTCTGGGTGTCATAATATCACGCACAGATAATTGATGCAGACGCATCAGATTGGTGACAATTTTCTGCTCTTTGGCTTCTAACAGCCCTTCATGCGCGCCAATTTTAGCCATCGCCTCAAATTCGTCGCGACTAAATGTATAAGCCCCATCGCTAGACCGCGAAATCAGGCGCGTGAGTTTTTCCGACAACCAAACAAAGGGCAGCAGAATGCGTGTAAGCCCATCAATCAGCACGGCAAAAACACCAGCCAATTGCCGCCAATAGAGTGCGCCCAGAGTCTTAGGAATAATTTCTGAAAACACCAAAATCACAAGCGTTAACAGCCCAGAGGTCAGCCCAATATATTGATTACCAAAAACCACTGCCGCTTGCGCCCCAACACCCGCCGCGCCGACAGTATGAGCGATTGTATTGGCAGTCAGAATGGCCGCCAGCGGACGGTCTAAATTATCACATAATTTTTTAAGCTTCCGAGCACGACCCGCCCCTTTTGCCTCAAGTGCCGCAATATAAGACGGGCGCACAGACAGCAAAACCGCCTCCGCCACAGAGCAAAAAAACGAGACGAGAACTGCCAAGAATAAATAAAAAAGGAGAAGCGTCATGCCGCTATCATAAAATATGGCTCAATAATTGTCACGCCTCACAAATCGATTATCGCTATAGGGTTATGAGTTCAATTTTCAGGAAGGAAAAGTGGTGCCCGGGGGCGGATTTGAACCACCGACACGCGGATTTTCAGTCCGCTGCTCTACCCCTGAGCTACCCGGGCATTTGGGGTATAAATAATGTTAGGTTTATAGGGTGTTGCACCTTAGCTGTCCAGTCCAACTTCAATGGAAACGAAAAAAACTTTACCTAATGCAAAAGCTCATCATCTTGAGCTGGGTCTTGCGCCAGCTCCTCTTCGAGCGCGGCCTCAACCTCCCATTCATCTGGTGGTTCGACAGCGGGGATAGCATATTGTCCACCCAGCCAGCGATGCAAATCAACCTCTGCACAGCGTTTAGAACAAAATGGCCGTGTCGCTGGTGCGGTTTCAGCTTTTTTGCAAATTGGGCAAAGTGGTTTTTTATCAGCCATACTCAATCCATAAATGATAGCGCTTTACTGAGTGGTTGGCGCTCGCGTTTGCGCGTCATTTCAACCACCCCAAAATCAGACATATCACCAATGCGCACAGGCACCTTATCATCGTCAAAGCCAGCGAGCAAAGCCTCTATAATCGGTTCGCTATTCGTGCCCGCATCCATATCGATAAAATCAATCGCGATGAGACCACCAATCGCACGCAAACGAATTTCACGCGCAATATGATTGGCCGCGTCAAGATTGACCTCAAAAGCTGAACTATTTTGCGCTCCAGAATTAACATCAATTGTTGTCATGGCTTGGGTGGTCTCAATCATCAGCCATGCCCCGCTGGCCAAATTCACACGCGGCGCGCGAGCTTTTTCAATCTGCGCATAAATGTCGTGGCGCTCAAATATATCCTCATCTTGCGCTGCCTCAATTAAGTCAAGCTGATTGGCCATGTTTTGCTGCATATAATCCTGCGCCGCTTGCGCCAAATCCCCCCCTTCAATAATAATTTTTTGGGTTTGTGACTGCACATGGTCGCGCAGTAATTTAGCGATGCCCCCCACATCCTGATGCACCAGATATGGCGGTTCATGTGCGTCAGCTTTGTCAAGAACGGCGTCCCAACCAGCGGCCACTTGCTGCATATCCTCTTTTAAAATTTCTGCGGACACCCCTTCGGCAACTGTGCGCAAAACCCAGCCCGCTGGCCCATCGAGACCATCAATATTCAATTCTGCGCGCGCGGCTTCTGCTAAATCAGCCAAACGCTGGCGCTCAGCTTCATCCTCTATAGACCGCGACACCGCAATGCGTGAGCTGCATGGTGCTAAAACCAAATGCCGGCCTGGCAAAGTGACATTCGCCGTCAGGCTCGCGCCTTTTTCACCAGAGGCCGGGCGCGTGACCTGCACCAACACGGTGTCACCAGCGGCGACACAATCTTCAATATTGGTTTCAGGCTCTGGGTTTTCAGCTAAAATTTTGGCCTCGCGCGCACCCAAAAATCCAGCTCGGTCTTGCCCAATATCAACGAAAGCGGCTTGTAAATTTGGCACCACGCGCTCAACAAACCCAAGATAAATCAAGCCTGTTTGAGCTGCATCTTTATCAGTCGGCGCAAGCGACTCAACAATGAGCTCACACAAATCACCATTCACGCATCGCGCCATTATAATCCGGCCTTCTATTTGTTTAAAAATCAGCTCATTCATTATTTCTCTCCATTTTCCTGACCAGACTTTTGATGCAATGACATCTCACCCCATATCGATTGCAATTTTTGCCAATAAGCGCCCGCACACCAATCACCACAGGAATTTTTTTGACCTCTGGCAGAACCCGCATCTGACGCGGACGAAAAGGCAACCCAAAATAATAGAAAGAATATCCAGAACGGTTTTTTCATGTCAGTTATCAATGATAGCCCGCAGCGCGTAATAAATTATTGGTTTCAAAAAGCGGCAATCCAACAATACCAGAATAGGAACCGTGAATACGCTGAATAAATGCTGCCGCTAGACCCTGTATCGCATAGCCCCCTGCTTTGCCTTGCCATTCTTGCGAGGCCAAATAGGTTTCAATTTCTTCAACAGATAGACGCTTCATATGCACCCGGCTTTGCACCAGCTTGCGCCCCTCAAAGGCACCATGATGAACAGCAATCGCTGTATAGACACGATGCGCGCGCCCTGACAATAAACCCAAACATGCCTGCGCTTCGTCTTTGGTTTCGGTTTTTGGTAAAATCCGACGACCAACCGCCACCACTGTATCGGCGGCTAGAACCACCACATTATCTTGATTTTTTATATTTCGGAAAATCGCTTGGCATTTTTCTTGTGCCATACGTTGCGCATAAACTGAGGGCAATTCAGCAGGAAGTGCGGTTTCATCAATATCAGATGGAACAATTTTATCAGGAGAAATGCCAAGCTGGGTCAGCAAATCTAAACGGCGCGGCGATGCACTCGCAAGCCAGAGTTTTTTATTTGTAGCGATAGGTAATGCGCCCTTTTGTAAGGTCATAGGGGGTCATCTCAACCAAGACTTTGTCACCAGCGAGAACACGAATTCTGTTTTTGCGCATTTTACCCGCCGTATGCGCAATGATTTCATGGTCATTTTCAAGCTTCACACGGAATGTCGCATTAGGTAGCAATTCAACTACCGTTCCAGGAAACTCTAAAAGTTCTTCTTTAGCCATAAACACTCTCTTTCAATATTGGCGGAGATTGCCCATAAATCGTCATAAAATCAAGTTTTTTCTGGTTTAACCGCGCATTTGCAAAACACAAATTAAGGTAAATAAACGCCGCGCTGTATCAAAATCAACATCGAGCTGCGGCGCGAGTTTTTCTTTCAAAAGACTAGACCCCTCATTGTGCAAGGCGCGGCGCCCTTGATCTATGGCTTCAATTTTGTCCAAAGACGAAGCGCGAATAGCGTTATAATAATTTTCACAAATCAAAAAATAATCTTTCACAATCCGGCGAAATGGCATCAGCGAAAGCTCCACCTCTTTCAATGGCTCATCCTTTTGATTGCGAATATTAAAACAAATCCCTTTTTCACTGACCGACAAGGTGACCCGATAGGGACCAGAAGCACAGTCTAGCGGGCGAAAATTATTTTCTTCTAAAAGGTCAAAAATCGCGACACGGCGCTCATGCTCCACATCAGCATTGCGCGCAATCAACGCTTCATCTTCAAGAGATAAATGCACAATGCGTTGTGTATTCTGCATCGGCGCGTCGCTCATTTACTTATTCAACCTCACCGAAACCGAGCGCGCATGCGCGCCCAAGCCCTCACTTTGTGCCAAACGCACGGCTTGCGGGCCAATCGCTGAAAGGCTATGCGCATCACAGGCAATCAAAGACGATCTTTTCATGAAATCCAAGACTGATAAACCAGAGGCATAGCGCGCCGTATGCGCTGTTGGCAGCACATGGTTCGGGCCTGCAATATAATCCCCAATCGCCTCTGGTGTGTAGCGTCCCATAAAAATCGCACCAGCATTATGTATTTTTGCCGCCATGGCTTCTGCCGCTTCAACCGCAAGCTCTAAATGCTCTGGCGCCAAGCGGTTGATTAACTCGATTGTGGACGCGCCTAAATCATCAACTTCAATCATCACCCCAAAATCAGCCCAGCTTTTTGCCGCAATCTCACGACGCTCTAGCGTTTGTAATTGATTGTCAATTGCCACCGCGACGGCATCTGCAAAATCTTTGCTATCGGTTATCAAAATAGATTGCGCCGCCACATCATGTTCGGCTTGTGATAATAAATCAGCTGCAATCCAATCCGGATTATTTTGCCCGTCGGCCACAACCAAAATTTCAGACGGGCCAGCAATCATATCAATCCCAACCTGACCAAAAACAAGCTTTTTAGCCGCCGCGACATAAGCATTACCCGGCCCCGTAATCACATCGACAGGCGCGATTGTTTGCGTACCATAAGCCAAAGCCGCAATGGCCTGCGCGCCGCCAATGCGATAAATCTCATCAACGCCTGCTAATTTTGCGGCCATTAAAACCAATGGGTTTAACGCGCCATCTGGCGTTGGCACAACCATCACCAAACGCTCAACCCCTGCTACTTTTGCCGGAATAGCATTCATCAAAACTGATGACGGATAGCTGGCAGTACCGCCTGGCACATAAACACCTGCCGCTTGCACTGGCGTCCATTTGTGGCCAAGCTTGACACCAGCCTCATCTGTATAAAAATCATCATCGGGTTTTTGCCGCGCGTGATAAGCCTGAATACGCTGCGCCGCAAGCTCAAGGGCTTGCGCATCTTCATCAGCAATATGCGCAATGGCGGCTTCAATTTCCCCCGCCTGCAAAGCCAGACTATCTGGCGTGACCTCAAAGCGGTCAAATTTGGTTGTAAGCGCGCATAAAGCCGAATCTCCTGCCTCACGGATTTGGTCAATAATATCCTGTGCGGCTTGGGTCACATCACCATCTTGCTCCCGCTTCATTGTCAAAACTTGCGCAAAGCGGGTATCAAAATCTGCATCATTTATGTTCAGACGCAAAGTCATTCGTCTTTATTCCTCTTTTAAGTCATGCTGTGGCATCGATTTCGCTACCCAACTTCCCATGACATCTTGCATAACAACATGTAAAGCCTCGACAGTTAAACTTAACTCAGCTTCTCCTGAAAACATAAGCCGAATAGTACCTTCTGGCGAGGGGCTATTTTCATTTCCTTGCGCGGCTTCAAACAAAATCGCCAATAAAACAAATGTCTGGTCAGATTTTTGTTGAATATTTTTCGCCTTAACCGCCAAAACATTATCAAAATGCATGCCGGCTCTCGTGCGCACAGGCTTATCAGATTTGCGCTCCCAACAAAACCGATTAGCCATCAGTGCAAAGCGTTTTTGGGATTTATCAAAAGCCATATCAGACGCTTTCATGACGGCATCTTGCAGGCTGGCTGATATAACCAGCAAATCCTCAGCGTCTTGCGCCCATAAATGCAATAATTTTTCCATCAACCCGACTTTTTCTCACTCTTTTTCACGCCATATTTTAGCACCGCATTGCGAGAGCTTCTCCTCCAGCCTCTCATAGCCTCTATCCAAATGATACACCCGACTGACACTTGTTTGCCCTTTTGCCATAAGACCTGCAATCACAAGTGTGACCGATGCGCGCAAATCCGTTGCCATAACAGGCGCGCCTTGTAAGTTTTCAACCCCAGTCACAATTGCGGTGTCACCCTCCAACTGAATTTGTGCGCCTAAGCGCACCAGCTCTTGCACATGCATAAACCGGTTTTCAAAAATTGTTTCGCGTATCCGGCTCACCCCTTCCGCCCGACACATCAACCCCATAAAGGGTGCTTGCAAATCGGTTGGAAAACCAGGAAAGGGTTCAGTCACAATATCAACCGCATGCGGACGCGATTGCGGCCCCTTCACCTGCAAGCCTTCATCACGGTCGTGTAACTGACATCCCGCAGCGAGCAAAACTGGTGATAGCGCGCCCAATAAATCCTGACACGCCCCTTGCAAAACCACATCACCACCCGTTGCTGCCACCGCACAGGCATAGGCTCCCGCCTCAATCCGGTCGCGCGATACGCGATGGCTAGCACCATTCAGCTTATCCACACCCGTGATTTTGAGATGCCGCGTGCCAAGCCCTTGAATTTGCGCGCCCATGGCTTGCAGACACTGCCCGACATCAATAATTTCAGGCTCACAAGCCGCATTGAGCAATTCAGTTTGCCCTTCCGCCAAACAGGCCGCCATCATCAAAACATGTGTTGCGCCAACTGAAACTTGTGGCATTTCAAATCGCGCAGCTTGGAGTTTTTTGCCGTTGGTCGTTGCATTGACATAGCCTTCTGCCACATCAATCTCGACACCCATTGCGGCTAGGCCATTTAAATAAATATCCACCGGGCGTGTGCCAATCGCACAGCCGCCGGGCAAGGACACCCGCGCCTGTCCACATCTGGCAAGCAAAGGCCCAATTACCCAAAAACTTGCCCGCATTTTTGAAACCAATTCATAAGAGGCTGTTGTTGAGGCAATATTGGCGGCATGTAAGCTCAGCCCCTCACTCGCGCCCTGACCAATAAGCTGCGTATCAACCCCCAGCTCCGCCAAAACCTGCGCGAGCGTGCGCGTATCCGCCAAACGCGGCGTGCCTTCAAGTTGCAATTTTTCATCGGTTAAAAGGCTCGCGACCATAAGCGGCAAAACAGCGTTTTTTGATCCACTAATGGCTAAATCACCAGACAGTCTGTAACCGCCTTCAATGATAATTTTATCCAAAATAGGGTCTCCTCACGCTTTAAAACTTAGGTTCAGATTCGCTAAACAGCACGTGGTTTATCAGGATTTGGCGCACCAGAACGGCTGTTTTTCGCCGCCTGTTTACGCCGTTTTAAATTATCCCGCAAAGCTTGGCGCAAGCGCGCCTGCTTATTATCAGTTTTGTTTTTTGACGATGAATTGGTCATCTCATCACTCATTGCGTTTGTTCCTGTTTACCATGATTAATGGGTTGGAGCGAAATAATCCTGTTTTTGCCCATCACTTTGGGCAAGTTTGCGGCGCTCATCAGCTAAATATGCCCGAATGGCCAGTGTATCATCTTTATTGAGAACATCGGCAAAAGAGCCCATGCCCGCATATTCATATATACCGCCTAACACAATCTCATCAAACATCGCATCAACTTCTGGCGACAAATTCCATAAATCAGGATAAGCGCCAGGATAGCCACCCGGAATATGGCAATTGACACAGACCAGCTCATATTTCTTTTTGCCTCGCGCAATGGTTGGCGCATCTTCGGGCAATCCTGTCGGAATTGGCTGGATAATTTTAGGGTCTATTTCTGGCGGCAGCTCAAGCGCCCCGCCATCAAGCTTAAACACATAAAGCGTTGTGAGATTCTGGTATTTTTCAGTTGCAAAACCCGGCATATAAGACCGCGCCATACCGCCGCCCATGCCGCCAATCACCGCAATATATTGCACCCCATCAAGTTCATAGCTTATGGGCGGGGCAGAAATACCAACCCCTGTTTCAATGCGTTTCAACAATTTGCCCGTTTGCGCATGATAAAAATTTAAAAATCCATCTGGCGAGCCTTGCACTGTTAAATTACCAGCTGTCGTTAACACACCACCGCCCCAATATGGCATTGGCGCACTTTGCCATACCACACTTGCAGTTTGTGGATTCCAAGCTTTCAGCAAAGACTGCAAAACTGGCTTTGGCTTACCTTCAAGCAATGACAAATGCTGGTCAGGGTTAAAGCCTTCAGGCAAAGTACGGTTGTTTTTGGCCAGCGGTAAATACGCCTCTTGGTTTTTATCTTCCGATAACACAATCGGAATTTCCAAAGTTGGGATATAAACTAAATCTGCTTCCGGATTATAGGCCATAGGGTGCCAATTATGCCCACCCGTCACACTTGGCATGACCAGCGCTTTATTTTCGCTAAAATCTGAACTGGCCTGCACAACAGGACGGCCTGTTGCCATATCGACATGCGACGCCCATGTGACTGGCACAAAAGGCGCCGCCGATAAAAGCGCACCAGTGACACGGTCAAGCACATAAAAGAACCCGTTTTTTGGCGCTTGCATAATCACTTTGCGCGGCTGGCCCTGCCACTCTATATCGGCCAAAATCATATGCTGCGTTGCTGTATAATCCCAGCTATCGGCAGGCGTGGTTTGATAATGCCAAACCCGTTTACCGGTTTTTGCCTTAACGGCCACAATTGAGGAAAGATATAAATTATCAGGCCGTTCGCCACCATTTCGGTCCCAAACGGGCCACGGGCTGCCATTACCAACACCAATATAAAGCAGATCTAAATCAGCATCATAGACCATGCTGTCCCATACCGTTCCGCCGCCGCCATAATCCCAGCGCGTTTTGTCTGACCATGTTTTGCGAGCGAAAGCTACATCGTCATTTTCAGGCTCATCAGCACTAGGTACCGTCCAGAAGCGCCAAACCTGCTGTCCTGTGCGTTGGTCATAAGCGGTCACATAACCGCGCACGCCCATTTCAGCCCCGCCATTGCCAATCACCACCAAATCGCCCGCCAGACGCGGGGCAGCTGTGATGGTGTAGCTGCTTTTGCGTTTTATCAGCGTGTCCACCCGCCATAAGCGTTTGCCCGTATGACGGTCAAGCGCCTCAAGAAAACCGTCAAAAGTCGCCAGAAATAGCGTATCCCCACGCAGAGCCATCCCGCGATTTACAGCATCACAACACGCCACACGCGGGCGCCACCCCTCAACCTCTGGGTCATGCACCCAAATTTCTTCACCCGTGCGCGCATCCACTGCATATGCCACACTCCATGGGCCAGTGAAATATAAAACCCCATCTTTCATCAACGGCGTTGCCTGAGCGCCGCGCAATACGCGCCCACGATTGAGAATACCGTCATAAGAAAACGCCAGACCAAGCCGCTCCACATTGCCATCGTTAATTTGCGTGCTTGGCACATAGCGTTGCTCGCCGCCATTATAGCCATGCAAAACCCATTCGCCTTTTTGTGCCTCTGCCGTTTTGATAATAGCCGGCGCCTGGCTAGAAGAGACCTGCTCACAAGCCAATAGAATAAAGCACATTAATACAGTCAAAATATGAAGCCGATAACGCATGTGAAACTTTCTAAAAATGTCGGTTTTTAAAAGATTTGATTTATTTTAATTCTTAATGAATGCGGTGCAATCATAAACATGCGCCCCCTTAAAATATGAAGGAATTTTTATGGACCATTTGCTGAATCAAATCACACATCCGATTATCTGCGCCCAATGTGAAACAGATTTATTGGCTGGCAAAAGTGACGCCCGCAATTTGCAAGAAATGATGGTTCTGGATGTGGGCTTTACCGAACAAGGATTGCAAATTTGGTGTCGGCGGCATGACATTAATATCTGCCATATTGACTTTGCGGGCCATCAACTCGCCGCCGATTTTCGATGTCTTGAGAAACGCCCAAAAGAATCATAAGCCTATGTTTTTATTTATGGTTTTGGTTTTGGCTCAAACACAACAATATGCTGCGTAGCATCTCCTATCGCTTCACCTGCATGGTTATACATGCGCATAAATTGCGCCGTATAGCCATTTTGAGAGAAACTCGCCTCACATTCAATTAACCACCAACCGTCTTTGGTTTGTGGGTTGGCATCATAAAAATTTAAATGCCAGTTCATAGAGCTTAACGGTGTGCGCCCCCCCAGACGCGTCATAATCGCTGGCGGCGGTCCATCTGCAATTGCTAAAAGTGGGCCCATCCCCTCATGCGAGGCCGTGTCATTATGGCGCATCCATAAAGAAAATTTTGGACTGGAAGTTTTATCATCTGAAAAAGGCGGCGTGCCTTGCGCAAACATGACTTCAAAATTTTGCAAAAAATTTGGTATGCCTGAATTTGGTCCCAAACGCGGTATCGGGAAACAATCCTCCGGCGGTTGAAACGCGCGCGGCTCAGTTACAAATCGATCAGAAAATTCACGGTCATGGCCAAAAATAAACAAAGCCTTCAAACCCACACCCAACTCATTTTCAATTTGACCCTCAATCAATAAAGTGTTTTTGCTCTCGCGCAGCACTGTATGGGAAAATCTTAATTCACCATAAAGCGGCCCGATAAAGGTAACTTGAACAGAGCGCAAAGGAGGCGCGTCAGGGTTTTCTTGGCGAACAGCTTCATATAAAAGCGCAGTACTGATACCGCCATAGGCCGTACGCCCCTGCAGCCATGATTCTGGCAGGCTAAGCGCATTAACCTGCCCGCCAGCCGTTAATTGCGCGACCAGATTCTGGTAAGAAAGTGAAGTCATCTTGTCAGCCCTGTTCGTTAATTACTTTTGCACCATTTTTTGTGCATTTTTGATAAAGGCTTCCTGATTTTCTGCCTCTTTATCATCATCTGACAGTAAGTCACGAATATCAAACGGCACCACAATACCTTTTTGGCATTTGGGGCGCGCATCCATCGCAGCCGACCAGCGTTGCAAATGCTCTAAATCGCGGCTTTCCACGCCCGACCAACTTGCCGTGCGGGTCCAACACCAATTGGCAATATCTGCAATGGAGAAATCCCCCGCCAACCATTCGTGATGCGCTAAATGTGTGTCCAACACTTCAAACAAACGCCGTACTTCATTTTGATAGCGGTCAATTGCGGGCTGGATTTTTTCCGGAAAATAGCGATAAAACACATTTGCCTGCCCCATCATCGGGCCAATACCACCCATTTGGAACATCAGCCAAGACAAAGTTTCAGCCCGCCCCTTCGGGTCTGTGGGTAATAATTTACCGGCCTTTTCGGCCAAATAAATCATAATTGCCCCGCTTTCAAACACACGTGTTTGCGTGTCGCGATCATAAATTGCAGGTATCCGCCCATTTGGGTTCAGCGCTAAAAACTCCGGTGTCTTTTGCTCATTGGCGCCTAAATCGATTGTATGCACCTCATAGGGCATATCCAATTCTTCAAGCGTAACAGATGCTTTCCACCCATTTGGCGTTGGCGCGGTATGTAAATCAATCATGTTTTTATCTCCCCAGACCTTTCTAACAAAAAAGCAGAGCTGTTGCCAGCCCTGCCTCATTGCATTTCAATCGCGGTGGTGCGGATTAGTCGAAAGCCTCGTCCCAATTCCCTTGCGTTGCCGCTTTGGCATATTCTGTTGCCCGCCCTTCAAAGAAGTTCATATGCTCAATGCCATTTAACATTTCGTCCATCCATGGCAGTGGATTTTTCTCAATATCATATATTGGATTGAGATTGAGCTGCGCCAAACGGCGGTTGCCAATATAGCGAATATAATCCTTCACTTCCTGCGGCTCTAAACCTTCAACGCCGCCCATTTCAAAAGCGAGGTCAATAAAGGCATCTTCATGCGTCACAACTGTTTCACAGGCCTTATACAAATCAGCCTGAACTTTTTCGTTCCAAATTTCAGGGTTTTCCTGAACAAAAGTATTAAACAATTGAATGGTTGAATTGGTGTGCAGGGTTTCATCACGCGCCGACCATGTCACAATTTGCCCCATGCCTTTCATTTTATTAAAGCGGGGGAAATTCATCAAAATCGCAAAGCTGGCAAACAGCTGTAAACCTTCAGTGAAACCACCAAAAACGGCAAGCGTCTTGGCAATGTCCTCTTTGGTTTCCACACCCCATTCCTGCATATAGTCATATTTATCTTTCATTTCGCCATATTTCATGAAAGCTTCATATTCCACCTCAGGCATGCCGATTGTGTCGAGCAAATGCGAGTAGGCTGCGATGTGAATGGTTTCCATATTAGAAAAAGCCGCCAGCATCATTTGCACTTCTGTTGGCTTAAACACCTGCGAATAATGCTTCATATAGCAATTATTAACCTCCACATCGGCTTGCACAAAAAAGCGGAAAATCTGCGTCAGCAAATTACGCTCCGCACCGGTGAGTTTTTTGTGCCAGTCTTTGACATCTTCAGCCAAAGGCACTTCTTCGGGCAACCAGTGAATCCGTTGCTGTGTCAGCCAGGCATCATAAGCCCATGGGTAGCGAAAGGGTTTGTAAACAATACGTTCTTCCAAAAGCGACATAGTTCATACCTCTATTTATATGTTTATACGTTTTATTCTTTGGTCACCCAGAAGGGCCGGAAATGGTTTAATTTATGTTTATTGGCAAGACAGACATTCTTCATAATCCGCCGCTGCTGGCGCAGGCGCACTTGCCGCAGGACTGCCTTTCTCGTCTTTTTCAGCACGCTGAATAGACAAAGAGCGACAATAGTAAAGGCTTTTCACCCCGCGCTTCCAAGCCTGGAAATGCACTTGGTGTAAATCGCGCTTATGCACATTGGCGGGCAAAAACACATTGAGTGATTGCGCCTGATCAATTAGTTCAGCGCGGTCACCCGCCAGCTCAATCAAATAACGCTGGTCGATTTCAAAAGCGGTTTTAAACACTGCTTTTTCATCATCTGTCAAAAAGTCAAGATGCATCACAGAGCCGCCATTGGTTACAATGCTTGACCAGGTATCATCATCATTATGACCCTTTTCATCAAGCAATTTTGAAAGGTGACGATTACGGACATTAAAGGAACCCGACAGCGTTTTATGGGTGAAGCTATTGGCGGCAATCGGTTCAATACCAGGACTCGCGCCCCCGCAAATAATAGAAATCGACGCGGTGGGGGCAATGGCGGTTTTATTTGAAAAACGCTCATTCATGCCGCATTCAGCCGCATCTGGGCAGGCGCCGCGCTCTTCAGCCAATTGCTTGGACGAAACATCTACCTGCTCTTGAATATGGGTGAAAATACGTTTGTTCCAGACTTTCGCCATCACCGACTCCCACGGAATCATATTGGCTTGCAAGAAAGAATGGAAACCCATCACACCCAAACCGACACTCCGCTCGCGCATGGCTGAATAGCGGGCCTTTGCCATGCTATCGGGAGCGCGTTGAATAAAATCTTCCAGCACATTATCTAAAAAGCGCATCACATCTGGGATAAAGTTTTCGTCATCTTGCCATTCATCAAATTTTTCGACATTCAAAGATGACAAGCAACACACAGCTGTGCGGTTTTCGCCAAGATGGTCCTCGCCAGTCGGCAAAGTGATTTCGGCACAAAGGTTAGATGTTTTGACTTCCAGATTGAGCAGCTTTTGATGTTCGGGGCGCGCATTATTCACTGTGTCTTTAAACACCATATAAGGCTCACCTGTTTCAACACGAGCTGTCAGCATACGAATCCACAAATCCCGTGCTTTTAAGGTTTCTTGAACAGAGCCATCTTTAGGGCTGCGCAGCGCCCACTCTTCATCAGCTTCAACCGCGCGCATAAAGGCATCAGAAATTAGGATACCATGATGCAAGTTGAGGGCTTTGCGATTTGGGTCGCCGCCTGTTGGACGACGAATTTCGATGAATTCTTCAATTTCAGGGTGGTCAACAGGCAAATAAACCGCTGCAGAACCACGTCGTAAAGAGCCTTGAGAAATCGCCAATGTCAGGCTATCCATCACACGAATAAACGGAATAATGCCTGAAGTTTTACCATTTTGACCGACTTTTTCGCCAATAGAGCGCAAATTGCCCCAATAGCTACCAATGCCACCGCCACGCGAGGCCAGCCAGACATTCTCGTTCCATAAATTCACAATATCGCCCAGACTGTCATCCGCTTCATTCAAGAAGCAAGAAATCGGCAGACCTCTATCGGTGCCACCATTAGATAAAATCGGGGTTGCGGGCATAAACCATAATTTTGAACAATAATCATAAATACGCTGCGCATGCGCGCCATCATCACCGTAATAAGAGGCGACGCGGGCAAATAAATCTTGAAACTTTTCACCAGGCAATAGATAGCGATCCAATAGGGTCGCCTTACCAAATTCAGTCAATAAAGAGTCGCGCGAAGCATCAATTTTCACGCTCGGACGCGACTCAAACTGGACCACTTGGTCGACATTTTCAAAATTCATACGCGGTTCATCAGCGTTTTTATCACCTTCAGCGCTGCGCTTTGTATGAACCTCTTTCGATGCGATATCTAGCATTTCTTGTACCTGTTGCTCCGCCAGTTCGACCTGCCCCTGCTTACGATCTGAATTATTAAACATCTTGCCCTACCTCTATTTCAAAGAGAAAAATGGTTTCAACCGCCATTGCCTCTTGATAACTCTTAATAAGTCCTAGATTCAGGGCGCAGCTTGCATGCGGTGTGCGTGAACACTCCGGGAATCTTGCTATTCCTTCGGTATGAAAACTTATCCCTGCGCCCTCTCCCATTTTTGGTTGAGAACACTCGAACTACAACATATAGTGTCTGAACCGATTCAAATCGTCAACACCTTGTGAATAATTTTTTTTAAAAAAATGCATTTTTTTTACAAAAAAATTAAAAAAAGGGAGTTTTCTCTATTTTTATGTGAAAAAAAATTTTTCAAATTTTCAAAAAAATTATCCACAGATAGTTTTAAATCAGGACAGCTTTTAACACGGCTTATCAAATTGACCGATTGTTTATGAAGCGTGTGAAACGAAAACTAAGCCAAAATACGCTCACAATATTGCCCAATACCAATAAAGAAGCCACCCAAATCAGGGCAACCAGCTTATTGGGCTCGAAAAAAACCATTAAACTCGCCATGCAAAGCGCGCCTAGTGCTAAATCAGCAAATGTCACCAACCACCAGGGCTGGTCAAAAATCCGCTGAAACCCTGGTAACGGGGCCGTCAAATGCGCCCAAACGCATAGCCCCACAAACAGTGCCAGCATCACCCATAGGAAAATATGATAAGGGGTGGAAAAATTTTTCATGGTTCTATCTCCCAAATAGTCGCTGGACTAAAGCAAACAGTCCCGGCGCGCATATGAAATGTCACAAAAAAGGCTTATTTTAAAACTATAGGGTGATTATGAAAAACAGCAATCAAAGCATATTGAAACCGACACTGCGTCGCCTGTTCGCTCTGTTTATATTGATGAATGTGACCCCAGCCACACAAGCCAGCGATACGCTATCCGCTCCCAATTGGCAGGATTACCAAAAGCCTGCTGAGAAAATCCTTAAACAACAACTCAGCCCTTTGGCTTTTGCGGTCACGCAAAAAGATGCCACCGAACCCGCCTTTAACAATAAATATTGGGATCATAAAGCGGCAGGCATTTATGTAGATATTTTATCTGGCGCGCCGCTTTTTTCATCACGCGATAAATATCGCAGCGGCACTGGCTGGCCATCTTTTACCCGCCCGATTAACGACAATCTGATTATTGAAAAAATCGATTTTAAACTAATCTGGCCGCGCACTGAGGTTCGGTCGCGTCATGGCGATAATCATCTTGGACATGTTTTCAAAGATGGTCCCGCCCCGACGGGTTTACGCTATTGTATGAATTCTGCCGCTTTGCGCTTCATCCCGCGCGCGCAAATGCTGGCACAGGGTTATGGTGAATATCTCAAATATGTTGAGTAAGTAAAATCAGGCAAGGGCTGGCAGAAGTTTTTCGAATATTGTTTTTATAATGACTTGTGGTTGTTCCATAGGTAAAAAATGTGAACTCCCTGCCACAATCTCATGACTGATGCACTCTGCGTGTTTTTGAAAAGGTCGGTAATGAAAAACGGTCGAGCCTTTTTCGCCCCGCAAAATAACATAAGGCGTGACAAGCTTGGCCAGCGCCGCATATGTATCATGTCCCTGAGCAGAAAAATTAGCCGCCTCCCACGCAGGCGCACAGGCAAGCTGCAAAACCTGCGTGCCTGTTTCATCTGTGGCCGGCAAGGTGGCGTGCTTAATGTAATCTTGCAAAAACGCATCGTCCCAACTCCGAAAAGACGCGCGGCCATGATAGCGTTGCCAGATTTCTTCTTGGCTTTTGAAAATGGATTTGCGGTTCAACGCCCCTTCTACAAGTTTTGCCTCAGCTGAGCGTCCAGTTAGGCTTCGGAAAATTTTTTCCAACCATAAAAAGAATTTCGGAAAAGCAACCGGATCCGCCAACACAAGAGCACGCACTAAATCTGGTCGTTCAGCCGCCACCAAAAGGCTGGTCGTTGCGCCCATACTATGACCGCCTAAAATAATCTTTTGGTTATGGCGCGCCACCAAAACCTCAAGCATGGCAATCATATCATCGCGATAAAGATACCAATCCTGATGCTGGTTTGGGTTGGCGGTCAGTTTGGTATGGCCATGCCCGCGCGCATCCCACGCATAGACCGTCATCTTATCGCTTATTGGTCGCAGCATGCTGTCATAAGTGCGCCCGCTATAACCGTTCGCATGCGCCCAATGAAATATAGGCGCATCATCAACCGCACAGCTGCGCCCATGCAAAGCCAAATCGTCAATTATCATTTCACAGCGCATGCTTCCCCCGCAGTCACTCTAGATATTGAGAATTACCACAAATCTCAACCTGTCTCCATGACTTAAAGCAGCCTGCTCTCACGGCCAATAAAGAGCAAAGATTTTATGGCAGTTTCTGGTCACAATCAGGATTTTGTGCTAGGAAAAGTCAGGTCGTAATCCAGCCATTGGAATTTATACATGCAAATTTATCTGCCTATTGCCGAAATCAGTGTCAGCATGTTTTTGCTGCTTGGCATGGGCGGGCTTGTGGGCTTTTTGTCTGGCATGTTTGGCGTTGGTGGCGGGTTCTTAATGACCCCTTTACTAATATTTGCTGGCATTCCACCTGCCGTGGCGGTGGCGACGGAAGCCAATCAAATTTTAGCCTCCTCCGTGTCGGGCGGACTTGCGCATTGGCAAAGGCGCGCTGTCGATATCAAAATGGGGACGGTCCTGTTTATCGGTGGTTTGATGGGCTCTTTTGTTGGGGTTCAAATTTATGCGGAATTGCGTGCCATTGGCCAAATCGATTTATTCATTTATCTTTCTTATGTGATATTTCTCGGTGTCATTGGCAGCCTAATGCTGGTTGAGAGCCTGCGCGCCATTCGCTCTGCCCAACTCGGAAAGCCGATACCCGCCAAGCGGCCCGGCCAACATAGCTGGATTCACGGCCTGCCATTTCGCATGCGGTTTCGTGCCTCTAATTTATATACCAGCATCATTCCGCCGATTATGATTGGCTTTATTGTGGGTATTTTGGCAGCCATTATGGGTGTCGGGGGCGGCTTTATCATGGTGCCAGCCATGATTTATATTTTGCGCATGCCCACTAATGTTGTGGTCGGAACCTCACTGTTCCAAATCATTTTTGTAACCGCTGCCGTGTCTATTATGCATGCGGTGCAAAACCAAACTGTTGATATTTTGCTTGGTTTTATCTTATTGATTGGTGGTGTGATTGGGGCGCAAATTGGCGCGCGTGCCGGGCAAAAATTGCGGGCTGAACAATTGCGCGCCTTTTTGGCACTTCTCGTTCTGGCAGTGGGCATTAAAATCCTGCTGGATTTAATTATCCAACCAGATGAATTGTATTCTTTCATTAAAATACAGGAATACAAATAATGTCATTTTTATCGCCAATCCGCATTGCTGCTAGATTTTTAGTTCTTTTGTTAATGAGCATATCAGCGTTGCCTGCGCAGGCGCTGGTTACAGATTTGTCCAAAAACGAAGTTGCGATTGAAACCAATTTCACTGGCGAAAGCGTCTTGTTGTTTGGCGCGATTGAGCAGGTCAAACCAGATGCACAAGATATTGTGGTGATTATTAAGGGGCCCGACCAAGCCCTGACCGTGCGCCGAAAAAATCAAAATTTCGGTATTTGGGTTAATGATGAAAAACAAAGTTTTCAAAAAGTCCCTTCATATTATGCGGTGGCCAGCACTCGAAAATTATCTGAAATTGCGACAGACACAGAGCTGGCACGCCACGCCGCTGGTCTGGATAATTTGCCCGTCACACTTGCGGGCAATCAACATGGTGAGTTTCAACAATTTATCAATGGGTTAATCCGCAATAAACAGGCCGCGGGGTTATATCGCCAAACTGAAAATGGTGTGCAACTCATTGGGGGGCGTTTGTTTCGGGCCGAGATTGACTTGCCTTCTGGCATTCCGGTCGGCCGTTATGAAGCCCGCATTTTATTATTTGAAAATGGCAAAGTCATCAGCCAGCAATCCAACAAAATTGATGTCGGTATTAGCGGGGTTGAACAATTGCTCTATAGCTGGGCGCATGGCCAACCCATGCTATATGGTATTGTCGGCGTTATTATTTCAGTTTTTTGCGGTTGGGGTACAGCCAGTCTCTTCCGTCGCCGCAGTTAAATTTTGAAGATACAAAGAGATAAAGAAAAATAAGGACGGACCAATCATGGCAGATGGATTTTTATTTTCTCTGATGCTGGCAGCGCTAGGTGGGCTTCTCAGTTTTCTCTCGCCATGTGTCTTGCCGCTGGTGCCAGGTTATTTATGCTTTGCCGCTGGCATGGATTATGACGAGTTAACTGAGGCCAATCGCCAAGCGATTTATGCGCGTGTGTTACCGTCAGCTTTGGCCTTTGTGCTTGGGTTTTCAGTTGTGTTTATCAGTCTTGGCGCGGGGGCGGCAGCGATAAACCCGTTTATATTGGGCCATAAAGATATTTTAGGCAAAATCGCGGGCGTGTTTATCATTCTGCTTGGTTTGCATATGAGCGGCATCCTACGTCTGAATTTTTTGCAAAAAGAGCTGCGCGTGCAAAAACGCGTTGAAAAAAACAAATCATGGCAATGGCTGTCTGCCTTTGGCTTGGGACTGGCTTTTGCATTTGGCTGGACGCCCTGCATTGGCCCAATTTTAGCAACCATTTTAACGCTGGCCGCTTCCAGCGATAGCCTAACCGATGGCATTATTCTGCTTAGTTTTTATGCGCTTGGGCTGGGAGTGCCGTTCATCCTCACAGCTTTGGGGGTTTCATATTTTATGCAATCAAGTAGCCGCATAAAAAAACATATGCGCAAAATTGAAATCTTCACGGGCGGACTTTTAATGGCAACCGGTTTGTTAATTTATCTCGGTTCCTTGCAAAATCTGGCGACCTATTTACTTGATTGGTTCCCCTTCATGTCCAAGCTTGGTTAATCAAAATTTCAGCCTATTAATCACATCATGACAAAGACACACACCACTCAAACAGATAAACAAATCCCATTGCCAGCCCTCATGCTTGGCGGGGCGGGTCTTCTTCCATTTCTTCTGCCAACCCTTGTGGCTTTGACGCCCGCGCTGGAGAGCTGGCGACAGGTTGGGGTGATGTTTACCCTGACTTATGGCGCGGTTATTTTATCTTTTATGGCGGGCATTCGTTGGGGAACGAGCATGTTGGTTTATCAACAAGACCAAATGCAGCTAACAAAAGGATTAAGCCTGAGTGTGATACCCGCCCTGCTCGCCTATTTCCTGTTAATTTTTCCGGCCAATATATGGGCGCCATTGGCGCTGGCCTTATTGCATATTTTGCAAGCAGCATCAGATATACGGGCCAGTCAAAAAGGCGAATTGCCAGCATGGTATGCCAACCTTCGATTTGGATTAACCTTTGGTGCCAGTGCGTGTCTGTTAGCGGTTGCAGGGGTGCAATTAGGACTTACTTAATCTCTGCCAGCCCATCAATCCCTTCTAGAGCAAGGGTCGCGGCAAATTTTGCTGCCTGCTGCGGGTCGGGATTCTCGCGCTTCATCATCACATCTAAAATCGAAAACGCAATACCTGTTGCGGCGGCGGCCAGATAATCCACATCAATTTGTGGCAGGTCATTTTTGTGAATGTAAATCTGAATATCCTGACGCAGCTCATCAAGGCCCGCGCGAATTTGGGGACCACTCACATGCCCGCCCTCGCGCCCACGATTGGAGCGAACCAATGCATAATCGGCAGGGTTTTCAGCAAAAAACGCAAAATAGGCGTAAAAGCTTTCCTCAACACTTTTCTCAAGCGTGTCAGCCTGACGGCGGCTTTGCGACAAACGCGCACGCAAACGCTCCCCCATATCTTCAATCAATGCTTGGAAGATTTCCTCTTTGCCCTGAAAATAATTGTAAAAAGTGCCGCTCGCCAAACCTGTTTGACGGATAATATCGCGCACAGTCGTGGCGCCAAACCCGCGTTCAGAAAACACACGCCGCGCCGCTTTTAAAATCGCGATATTATTATCGACCCGTTTCGTGTAACGCCGGCCTTTTTTTGCTTCGCCACTGGACTCTAAGTGTGACATAAATTTCTCCCCCCCGAGAGTAAAGCACTTAATTTATTTTATGCCAAGCATATCGCATTAGAGTATCTCTAAAACATTTTCAGGCGGACGCCCCAATGCTGCTTTTCGCCCTTTCACAACAATTGGACGCTCAATTAAAATCGGGTTATCCGCCATGGCTTGTATCAGCTTTTGCGAATCTGTCACTTCTTTTAATTTCAACTCTTTATAAACGGCCTCGCCTTTGCGTAATAGGCTGGCGGGTTCTATTTTCAGCTTCTTAACCAGCTTAGCAATCTCATCTGCACTGAGCGGTTCTTTCAAATATTCAACAATCTTCACGCTTTCCCCTTTTTCCTCCAGCAAGGCTAAAGTTTGGCGTGATTTTGTGCATCGTGGATTGTGATAAATTGTTGTGGTCATTTTTCTCTCTCCTTTTTGTTTCTTCACGGCAGGTTTTTTTGCGGCAGATTTAGCTGTCTTTGCTGGCTTTGCTGGCTTTTTCTTCACTGCTTGTTTTAATGGCACATCAACGCCAACCGCTTCCGAGATATTCTGGAACCCATCAGCGCGCAGCAACTCAGCCAAATCACGCTTCATATTTTCAACCAGTCGCGGCCCCTGATACACCATTGCGGTGTAAAGCTGTACCAAATTTGCGCCAGCCCGGATTTTGGCATAAGCATCTGCGGCGCTCGAAACGCCCCCTGCACCAATTAGCAAAATCTGCCCCTTTGTCAGCCGCCGCATTGCGCTCAAAATCTGCGTGGCAGGTGCCATTAAGGGCCGTCCTGACAAGCCGCCCTCTTTGGCAGCATGTTTTTCGCCTGCGATGGCATCTCTGTCTAATGTGGTGTTTGAAATAATAATGCCGTCAATTTTAGTGGCGAGCGCACAGGCAGCAATATCTTCCAACTGCGCGTCGTCTAAATCAGGCGCGATTTTTAGTAAAACAGGTGTGGCACGGGCGGATTTTTTGACTTTTTTGAGCAATTCCGTAAGCGGTTTGCGCGCCTGTAAATCCCGCAAACCTGGCGTATTGGGTGAGGACACATTGACGGTTAAATAACTCGCATAATCACCGAAAACTTCAGCACCTAGCGTATAATCTGCAATCCGGTCATGTGCCTGTTTATTCGCGCCAATATTAACGCCAACCAGCCCCACTGGTGCACGCCGTGAGAGCCTTGCGCGCACCGCCTCATGCCCCTGATTGTTAAACCCCAAGCGGTTAATAATCGCCTCTGATTTTTTCAATCGAAAAACCCGCGGCTTGTCATTTCCAGATTGCGGCAATGGTGTCACTGTCCCGACCTCTGTAAACCCAAAGCCCGACTTAAGAATACCATCAATGGCTTCTGCATTTTTATCAAATCCAGCCGCTAACCCAAAAGGATTTGAAAATTGATGCCCAAGCAAATCCTGTTTCAAAATATAATCATCTTTGCCAGGCAATGGCGCCACGCGGCCAAAAAGATTCAAAGCCAACAATGTCATTTTATGCGCAAATTCTGGCGGCAGCAAAAATAATATGGGGCGCAGGATTTTATATATTGGCATCAGGCTTTCTCATCGTTGATGTTCATATAACTAAGTTTGAGGCGCGACCTTTAACGCGGCAAGTGGTTTCGTCTTTCCATCTGCATATGCTAACACAGGCTGGCACTCAGAATCCCACAGAAAATCCCAAATCTGGCTGATCTGTTGCGGCAAAAGCGCGCCATAAAGATGCGGGAAATGCTCCCCACCGCGCGACGCCTCCCAGACCAACTCAGTGTTGGATAACTGGTTAACTGGCACCTGAAGCAATATCAAATTTTTTTGCCCCAGAAAATATTTTTTGGCCGTGCCTTCAATTTGATGCACTGCCGAGAAATGAATAAATCCATCATCAATATCGATACCAACGCCTGAAAAAATTTTTTTCTCACAAGCCAGCTCCCAATCCTCGCGGGCGCAAATTTTATAAATATAATCTGTCTGTTGGGCTGGCTGTTGTGGGTCAAGCATGACTCATCCATGATTATTTTCATCAAGACCATTTTCATCTAACGCATGCGCGATTAAGGCGATGGTTTTGTCCAATCCATAAAGCGCGACAAAAGACCCAAATCGCGGCCCCTGACTTTGACCCAATAAAATCTCGTAAAGCGCCTTAAACCAGTCGCGCAAATTATCTTCAAAAAACGCTTTGCCGACGGCGTAAATCTCGCTTTGGATTGTCTCCGCATCTGACGCGGCAGGTAATTGCTTAAGCTGGTCAAGCAAGTGTGACAGAGCTTGTTTCTCCGCATCTGTTGGCGCGCGATAGGCTTTATTGGGTTTCACAAAATCATGGAAATAAGTCACCGCATAAGCCGCAAGCTGGTCGAGCATCGGCATGGCTTCGGGGCTTGCTTCTGGCGCATAGGTTTTAATAAAGCCCCATAAAGTTTCTTTATTATCCGCATTACTGGCAGAAACCAGATTCAGCAAAAGCGCGAAACTCACAGGTAATCCTTTAGCAGGCGGTTGGCCCTGATGAATATGCCAGACCGGATTGGCCAATTGCTCTTTTGGCTCTTGCGCAGCATATTTATCTAAAAAGATGAGATACTCATCAACATTTTTTGGAATGACATCAAAATAGAGTCGCTTGGCTTTGCGCGGGCTTTGGAACATATAAAGCGAAAGGCTTTCTGGCGAGGCATAATGCAACCATTCTTCAATCGTCAACCCATTACCCTTGGATTTTGAAATCTTCTCGCCCTTTTCATCTAAAAACAACTCATAGCTAAAGCCTTCAGGTGGCAAGCCGCCTATCACCTTGCAAATCCGCGAGGATAATTTGACACTTTCCATCAAATCCTTGCCGGCCATTTCATAATCCACACCAAGCGCGGTCCAGCGCATGGCCCAATCGGCTTTCCACTGCAATTTAACCGCCCCATTGGTGACCGGCGTGGTCAGTGTTTCACCCGTTTCGGGGTGTACATAGCTAATGGTGCCAGCCGCCACATCTTTATCAACCAAAGGCACCATTAATACTTTGCCGCTTATCGGGCAAATCGGCAGAAAAGGGGAATAGGTCTGGCGCCGCTCTTCACCAAGTGTTGGTAAAATGACATTCGTTACAGCATCATAATTAGCCAATATGGTCAGCAAAGTGTCATTCATACGACCAGTTGTGTAATATTCAGTCGCGCTCGCAAATTCATAGTCAAACCCGAACTGGTCTAAAAAAGCTTGTAGACGGGCATTATTATGAGCCCCAAAACTATCATGCGTGCCAAACGGGTCTGGTACTTGGGTCAGCGGTTTTTCAAGATGCGCTTCTAGCATCTCACGCTGGGGTACATTATCGGGGACTTTGCGCAAGCCATCCATGTCATCAGAAAAGCAAATCAGCCGCGTTTGTATTTCAGGTGATAGCAATTGAAAAGCTTGGCGCACCATGCTGGTACGCGCCACCTCCCCAAATGTGCCAATATGCGGCAAGCCAGAGGGCCCGTAACCTGTTTCGAATAAAACAGATGTCTGACCTGTTTTTTCAATCCGCGCCAGAATTTTACGGGCTTCTTCAAATGGCCAGGCTTTGCTTTCTAAGGCGATGTCTTTTAACGTGTCACTCATATTATGCTCAACCGCTTTTCATGCGAGATATGGTTGCAAGAAACCGATAAGTTCTTGTCAAAAAGCATTATCTAGCGCACTCTAGCCTTAAAGAACAGGGTAATTTCATTTTTTCTTTACAGGTGGCCAATGCGCGAAGATACGCTTTTCACAACCGAGCAAGTTTTAGTTTTTTTAATGCTCACAATGGCTGCCGCCGACGGCCCGCTTAACGACACTGAAACCGCCCGAATTGCTCGACTTGTCGCGGTACTTCCTGTGTTTGAAAACCTGCCCGATAAGCAAATTCCGGATATCATAGACCATTTTGCGGCGCTCATGTCCGACGAGGCGGGGCTGGATACGCTCATGGAACTCGTTGGCGAGTCTGTGCCGCCTGCACTTTATGAAACCGCATATGCGCTTGCTGTTGAAGTGGCGGCGGCAGATTATGATGTCCAGCCTGAAGAAATTAGATTGCTAGAACTTATCCGTGACACCTTAAAACTTGAAAAACTCGTCACTGCCGCGATTGAACGCGGCGCGCGGGCGAGATTCACGCAAATGCCGCATTAAATTTTGCCCCAAACGCATTTCATTAAATACAACCGAAGGTTGTGTCTTAAAAGAAATTAAACTTACAATTCGTTGAATTATCCCATTTCAAAGCCATGATGGCAGCATGAATGGCGATAAAAATAATCCCAGACACTTGTTGGAAACTGGATTTGGTGAAAATCTCCCCTCTGCCCAACTGCACCCCACTCAACAAGATCAAAAACTATATTGGGCGAGCGAGGCCATTGTGCGCTTCACGCCTTATCAATCAGCAAAACATGCGCCTGTTTTGACATTTTTATTTTGGTTTTCATGTCTCACCCTCATCACGCTTGGCCTTGTGTGGTTTTATCTCGACGTCACATTTTTTCTGCTCTCAGTCATTTGCTTGCTATTTGCCTTGAATGAATGCGCGTGTTTTATATTGGCTCCCCTGCACCGCAAAACACCTAAAAACCATGATAAAACAACAAGCCTCGCTCCCTCAGACTATGGTCGATATTCTGTTTTCTTACCGCTTTTTCACGAAGCGCATATGTTGGAGCAATTAGTGGCCGCCATGCAAAAGCTGGATTATCCGCCCGATAAATTAGAACTGATTTTCATTTTAGAGGCAAACGACCAAGACACTCATGCCGCTTTGCTGGCGCTTTTGGCCAAAGAAAAATTAATGATGGATTATCAAATTTGCATCGTGCCAGAAGCACACCCACAAACCAAACCCCGTGCCTGTAATTATGCGCTGCTTTTAGCCAGTGGTGATTATTGCGTGATTTATGACGCAGAGGATTTACCGCACCCCCAACAACTCAATGAAGCCGCCACATGGTTTGCCCAAAACCCGGACGCCAAAATCTGTTTTCAGGCGCCGCTTATAATAAAAGACCATAAATATGATTTATTGGGCAGTTTTATGGCGCTCAACTATACAACCTTATTTCGTTTGCAAATGCCTATTTTAGCAAAAGCAGATTGGCTGATTTATTTTGGTGGCACATCTAACCATTTAAACCGTCGTCACTTATTGGCTGAGCTTGGTTGGGACGCTTATAATATGACGGAAGATGCCGAGCTGTCACTGCGCCTCTATCAAAGAGGCTATAAGATTAAAATGTTAAACCACCCAACTTATGAGTCCGCGACCTATGGTTTTATCAATCACATAAAACAAAGAACACGATGGCAAAAAGGCACCATGCAAACGCTCATCGCGCATCGCCATATTTGGGGTTTTAAAAAGCCCACGATAAAACAAATATATATTTTACTAAGCCTGCTTGGTCGCAGCCTATCGCCAGCCCTATTTGCCTTTTTGATTTTGTCAAACCTTACCTTGATTTATAAGGAGACATTCACCCCCTCTTTGCCAAATCTCATATCTTTATTGCCATATGTTTTATTGGTCATGCTCAATCTATTGGCCTGCTTCAAAAACAAAACTTATTGGCTAATTTTTCTGGTGCCGCTTATCCCGCTTCAGTGGTTTTTTCTATGCATGACTTTTATTCGCGCTCTATGGCAATTGCTACGGCGCCCTTTTTATTGGGAAAAATCGCCACATCATCTCACTCAAATTAAATTATAAGGAGTGGAGCGGGTGAAGGGAATCGAACCCTCGTCGTCAGCTTGGGAAGCTGCTGCTCTACCATTGAGCTACACCCGCCAATATGTCCTTAATGGCCGAACTGAAAGGGTTAATCAAGAAAATAAAACATAAAAAACCGGCAAAAGATAAACCGTCAACAACCCATTAACAACCAAAGCCAATGCCGCAAAGGCAGCCGCTTCAGGGTCACGACGCCACAGCAGGCTGGTGCCAATACCATGCGCCACAACACCAATTGCAAGGCCTTGAGCCGGTTTTGAGTGAATATTGAAAAACCTGAAAACAGCCATTGCTATAAGACTTCCAAACAAGCCTGTTATCACAACCAGACTTCCTGCCAAAAGCGGGGCAGACGGTAATTCTTGCGCAAGCTGTATCGCCATTGGACTGGTTATCGATTTTGTACTCAATAACCATAATGTTTGTTCAGGCGCGCCCAGCAACCATGCCAACACCAGCGCCCCTCCCACAGAAGAGACGGAGCCTGCAACCAAACCAAAGAAAAACGGACGTGCAAAATTTTTAATTTTGCTCAAATGGTCATAAAGCGGCAATGCCAACGCGACAATGGCTGGCCCCAATAATACCAATAACCAATCACCTGCCTGCATGAACTCGGCAAGGGCTAAATCTAAATGATTGCGCCAAAACCCAGCCAACATTACCAATAAAATAAGCCCGCTGCCCGCAACCAGTAATGGGTTTGTCCATACACTTGGCCGACGCGTATAAAGACGATGCGCCCCGCCATAGATGAGAAGCAAACCAAGCCCCCATGCCAAACCTGCTTGTTGCGGCATATTGGGAAGCACATTTTGAAACCCCTGCCATAAATTCGCCAGCCCATCAGACATATTAGGTTCGCTCCGTCTTGATAGAAGCATTTTTTTGCGCCGATAATCTCTCAAATATCAAACCCGCCAGCGCCAGTCCTAAAATTGTGCTCACAATCACACTAAAAAATAAAACCAATCCATGAGTTTTTAGAAACTCCCGATAAGAGATAAGACTCACTAAAGCAGGTAAAAATAAAAACGGCATATGACGAATCATAAACGCGCAAGCAAGCCTTAAGCTTTCCGGCACTTTTTTCAAAACAATAAAGCTAATAAACAAAATCATCAGCCCCCAAATACCCGCAGGGACCGGCAAGCCTGATAAGTTCTGCACCGCCATACCAAGACTAAAATAAAGAGCTAGAAGAAAAAACCCGAGACTGATTTTAAAAAGCTGCATCACGAGCTTTGCTTAAAGTGTTTTGAAAGACGCAGCCCTTGTTTTTGATAGTTGGACTTCATATCCGAGCCATAAAGCACTTCTGGCTGATCGGTGAGGCGTTCATAAATCAGCCGGCCAATGATTTGGGCATGTTCTAAAATAAAGGGCACTTCGCGAGAGCGTACCTCCAGCACAGCCCGACTGCCTTTGCCATCGGCCTCCCCGGACCCAAAGCCAGGATCAAAAAACCCCGCATAATGGACGCGAAATTCGCCAACAAGCGGGTTAAAGGGCACCATTTCAGCCGCATGACTTGGCGGAATGGTAACTGCCTCGCGCGATACCAAAATATAAAACTCTTCCGGATCAAGAATAAGCTGGCGCGTGCCGTGATTGTAAATCGGCTCCCAATATTGGGCGACATCTAATTTCCCGACGCGGTCAACATCAATCAAGCCTGCATGGCGCTTGCCGCGATAGCCAATCAAGCCAGTTTCTTTATCCCCCTCAAGGTCAATTGAAAGTGCCAGACCGCCATCAATATTAGCTGGGCCGTCAACCAGACCAATCTCATCATGCAAGCGTTTTATCTCAGAATCTGAATGCGCAGGGTTGCCGCGGCGAAAGCGAATTTGAGAAAGTCGCGAACCCGCATGAACCAGAACCGGAAATGTGCGCGGGCTGACTTCTAAATATAAATGCCCTTTATAGCCCGCCGGCACTTTGTCAAACTCTGTGCCATAATCGGTAATCACGCGGGTGAAAACATCTATCCGCCCAGTTGAGCTTTTAGGGTTGGCAAAAGCCGTGGTGCGTTCAGGTAAAGCTAGCGCCTCCATCAAAGGCACAAGATAAACACACCCCGTTTCCAAAACCGCACCATGTGTTAGGTCTATTTTGTGGTAGGCCAGCTCTTCTAGCTTGTTCATGACCTGACCCGCAGGCCCTGGCAAAAAACTTGCGCGCACACGATAGGCTGTGTCGCCCAATCGTAAATCAAGCGAAGCGGGCTGAACCTGGTCATCCAAAACACCGCCAGGCGCCCAAATTTGCTGTTCACGCATCATATTTCGAATACCATGTGCGGGTAAAATGCCCGTTGCATGCGTTTGACCAGGCGCTTTGACAGGCGCTTGTTCTTTATCTTCAGGAAATAATTGCAGGGCTTTATCAGACTGAGTCATACAGATTCTCCAATCCTCAGTAAACGAGGGGAAGCCCCTGAAATCAAGTCCGAATTTAGAAGTTTTTGTGGAAAGTCTTATGCTTTATATAACGCATCATCGCGTATATAAGTTGAATATTTCTACTTGACGCATTTGCGCTTTTTCGTCATTGTGCCGCTCAGTATTTGATTTTGTGGTGATTTGAGCCGGCTGGCTTGCGGCCACGTAAAATAAACAGCTAAAGAAGCCGGGTAATCCGGCCTCTTAATTTTAAAGGGTCGGTTTTTTTATAGGGTAAAATATGAGTACGCAGGATAGAAATAAATGGCGTCCACGCACAAATATGGTTCACGAGGCTGAGCCGCGCTCGCCTTATGGTGAAACCAGTGAAGCGCTTTATTTGACCTCTGGTTATATTTATGACTCTGCTGAACAAGCAGAAGCGCGGTTTCTTGGCGAAGATGATGGCTATCAATATACGCGCTTTGGCAATCCAACTGTGCGCAGCTTTGAAAAGCGTATATTGGCTCTTGAAACAGCGGGATATAACGGCGCGACCAATTTTGATGCCCGCGCGACAGCCACTGGCATGGCAGCCGTTACGGCAGCGCTTATGTGTAGTCTCAAGGCAGGCGATCATGTGGTCGCGGCCAAAGCACTTTTTGGTTCATGCCGCTATGTGGTCGAAACCCTTTTGCCAAATTATGGCATTGCCAGCACTTTAGTTGATGGGTCTGACCTCGATGCGTGGGAGCAAGCCATTCAGCCCAACACAAAAATGCTGTTTCTTGAAAGCCCGACCAATCCGGTTTTAGAACTGATTAATATTCAAAAAGTGGCAGACATTGCGCATCGCCATAACGCGCTTTTATTGGTTGATAATGTGTTTGCTACGCCGGTTTTGCAAAAGCCTCTCATGCTTGGGGCTGATATTGTCATTTATTCTGCGACCAAACATATTGACGGGCAAGGGCGTTGCTTAGGCGGCGTGGTGATTGGCCCGCAAACTTGGATTGATGAATATTTGACTAATTTTATCCGCCAGACGGGCCCATCTTTAAGCCCTTTTAATGCTTGGGTTCTTCTCAAATCTCTTGAAACACTCGCGTTACGGGTTCATGCCCATGTCGATAATGCTGAAACCCTCGCCCAAGCTTTAAAAGCGCATGGTAAAATCAAAAAAGTTATCTATCCGGGCTTGGCAGACCATCAGCATTACGCATTAGCGCAAGCACAAATGAGTCGACCAGGTAATTTAATTGCTTTTGAGATTGAGGGCGGCAAAGCCCAGGCTTTCAAAATGATGAATGCCCTGCAGCTTGTTGGCATTTCAAATAATCTTGGTGATGCGAAAACATTAATCACACACCCGGCCACCACAACCCATCAACGCCTAAGCGATGAAGCGCGCGCAGAAGTTGGGATTTATCCTAACACAATGCGGGTTTCAGTCGGTCTGGAAGATGTGAACGATTTAATTGATGACTTTACGCAGGCACTTGGTAAATTAGATTAAATTGAGCGGAGACGGCGACATGTATGAAGCCATCACACGAGATATAAAAGTTTCTGTCGAAACGCGATTTATCGATGAGCAATCAGACCCAGAGGAAAATTATTTCGTCTGGGCTTACCGCATCACGATTGAGAATCTAGGTTCAGAAACAGTGCAACTACTAACCCGACATTGGCAAATCACCGATGCGCAAGGGCGCTTGCAGGAAGTCAAAGGTGATGGTGTTGTTGGCGAACAACCAATTTTGCCGCCTGGTGGGCATTTTACCTATTCTTCTGGCACACCGCTGTCAACAGCATCTGGTTTTATGGTGGGCACATATCAAATGCAAACCGAGCATGGCACGTCATTTGATGCGCAAGTGCCAGGTTTTTCCCTAGACAGCCCATTTGCCCAGAAAGTGATGCATTAAAATGCAAGATTTTCGCCCTGTTATTTTTATCACCGGCCTGTTAATGGCCGCGCTGGCAGGGGCTATGTTGATACCTGCCTTATTAGATTTTCTGATGGGGCATCCAAATTGGAAAAGCTTTGCCGCCGCCGCTGCTTTGACTTGGGTAATCGCTGGCATGATGATTTTAACCTGTCGCGGCGATATAAACCGCCTCAATGTGCCACAAGCTTTTGCGCTCACCAGCTGGTCATGGATAGCCATGACTGCCTTCGCAGCGCTGCCTTTTACCTTAGGCGAATTGCGGCTGTCTTATACTGATGGTTTTTTTGAAGCCATGTCCGGACTCTCCACCACAGGCGCCACCATTATTTCTGGGCTTGATGATTTATCAAAAGGGCTGCTGCTGTGGCGCTCTATGCTGCAATGGTTTGGTGGTATTGGTATTATCGTGATGGCGATTGCGGTATTACCGCTTCTAAATGTCGGGGGTATGCAATTGTTTAGAATTGAGTCCTCAGATAACTCAGAAAAAATCATGCCGCGCGCCACTGAAATTGCTGGCTCAATCGCGCGTATTTATTTTGGGATTACCATGGCTTGTGCGCTGGCTTACTTGCTCGCTGGCATGAGCGCCTTTGATGCCATCGCGCATTCCATGACCACCATTGCAACAGGCGGGTTTTCTACCTTAGATGCTTCTTTTGCGGGTTTTAATTCAGCCAAAATAGACACTGTCGCTATTATTTTCATGATTTTATCAAGCCTGCCTTTCGCTGCTTATTTGCAGGCTGTTCATGGCAATCGCGAGCCGCTCTTTCAAGATGCACAAATCCGCACTTTTTTAATTTTACTGTTTAGCCTTATCAGCATTTTGTGGGTTTATCGTTTGGTCACTAGCGATACCACTGCTTTGTTGGCTTTGCGCCAAGTTTTTTTCAATGTCACATCTGTTTTAACCGGCACAGGTTATGTCACCACTGATTTTGATAAATGGGGAGCGCTACCATTAAGCTTGTTTTTTCTGATGGCATTCATTGGAGGCTGTGCGGGATCCACTGCCTGCGGCATTAAGATTTTCCGTTTTCAGCTAATTTTGAAAGCGGGCTTACGCTCGATAAAGCAATTGGTTCACCCAAATGGTATTTTCACTTTGCGTTATAATAACCGCCCCGTCAAAGATGATGTCGCGGAGTCCGTTCTGTCCTTTGCAATAACCTATTTCTTATTATTCATCTTAATTGCCTGTGCGCTTGGATTCTTTAACATTGATACAATGACAGCTTTATCCGCCAGCGCCTCAACCATATCCAATCTTGGGCCCGGGCTTGGCGATATTATTGGCCCGTCAGGTAATTATGCCAGCCTGGCTGATGGAGCCAAATGGATATTATCCTTATCAATGCTTTTGGGACGACTAGAAATTTTCACACTTCTAGTAATGCTCACACCGGCTTTTTGGCGGCGTTAAATTTTTAACTCTTTATGCTGAATAACTAACTTATTCGCCAGCCAAAGCTTGGGCTTCGCGGGCTTGTCTTTTGCGTTGACGACGCAGGCGACCATCTTCCTGCACACCCAAAATCGCAGGTAATACCAACAAAACAAGAAAAGAAGCAGTGGCCAATCCCCATGCCATAGTAATCGCAATCGGGATGACATATTGCGCCTGCACGCTGGTTTCAAAAAGCATCGGCACCAAGCCAAATACTGTGGTGGCAGAGGTCAACACAACAGGGCGCAACCGGTCTTTGGTACCGTTAATCACCGCCGTGCGCAAATCTAGGCCTTCAGCTTGCAACTCTTCAATACGGGTCAGCAAAATAATCGAATTATTCACCAAAATTCCGGACAGTCCCAAAAGCGCAATCAGGCTCAAAAAGCTAATGTTGAAACCCTGAACAAAATGGCCAAACACCGCACCAATAAGCCCAAATGGAATAATCGACATAATCACCAATGGGCGGCTGTAGCTTGAAAACACAATCGCCAAAATGACATAAATCAACCCCAGCGCCATTAATGTGCCAACGACAAAACCGATAAAGAAATCTTGCAATTCCTCGGCCCGGCGTGAAACACGTTCTTTCACACCATGCTCTTTAAAAATATCGGCAAAATAAGTCTCGCGTATATCATTCATCACCACTTCAGGGCTGGTTGCGTTATTATGAAAATTCGCGGTAACCCGCACTTCACGCCCACCTTTGCCGCGCCGAATAGAGGCAAAGCCAGGCTGCTCTTCAATGGAGACAACCTCTGGCAAAGCAATATAACGCGGTGGCTGGCTGCCCGGCACCACCAAATAGAATCCATCCAAACTTTGCGCCGTCAGGTCGCGCGGATATAAAACCCGAATGGTTACTTCGCTATTATCGCGGGTGAAACGACGGGCAATCACGCCTTCATAGGCATTACGCAATTGCATGCCAACATTTTGATTATTAAACCCTAGCGCCGCGCCGCGCTCATTGACTTCTATCAGCAATTCTTGGCGGCCAAATTTTAGCGTATCGGTAACCATTTGAACGCCGGGATAAAGCTTTAAGCGCTCTTTAATATCTTCTGCCGCTCGTTTCATTGCAAGCGAGTCTTCACCAACAATTGTGAAATCAATCGGCGCGCCCCCTGGTGGCTCTCCTGCCTCACCCACATAAACCGTGCGTACCCCTGCCAGCACCGGAATATTTTTTTCCCACTGTTTAACAAATTGTGCCGTGCGCACATCACGGTCCTCACTCGGCGTTAATTCAACTTGCACACTGGCCAGATTATTCCCGTGTGATTTACCAGCCTTGCCTAAAAGGGTAAAGCTTGCCTGAATAAGCGACGGGCCGTCACCGCGCAATTCTTCATCCGTGCGATGCAGCGCTTCCTCTACCATTAACATGCCCATACGGGATTGGGATTGCGGAATACCTGGTTGATAGCGAATAGCAGCCTCAAGCCGTTCTTCTTCAGGAGCTGGGAAAAAACTAAACTGAACCCAGCCACTCGCAATCAAGCCAAATATGACAATCAGAATCCCCAAAGCGGCACTCACTGTGGTGTAGCGATTATCAAATGATTTGGCGGCTATGAGCGGGAATTTTTCATTTTTGAAACTTTCAAATCGGTCACGGAATTTTTTACGAAACCCTTTGGCCTGCCCTTGCGGGTAAGACAGCGCATGCGACATATGAGCGGGCAAGATAAAATAACACTCCAACAGGCTAGCAATTAAAACGCATGTCACCACGATTGGTAGAGGATATGACATTTGTCCAAATGAGCCCCCAATTAACATAATCGGTAAAAATGCCGCCAATGTTGTAAGTCCCGCTGCAAAAATAGGTTTGGCCATGCGTATGGCACCCTGTTCAGCTGCTTGTTGCGGGGTAAGCCCCCCTTTGGCATAAATCGCGCTCGAATATTCCCCCACCACAATCGCGTCATCAACTATCACACCAAGCATCATGATAAAGGCAAACATGGACAACATATTGATGGTTTGGTCCAACACATCAAACAGACCCAGCGCCAGCATAATCGCAATGGGTATGCCCGTCGCCACCCAAATCGCCACGCGCAAATTCAGGAATAAAAACAAAATGCACATGACCAAAACAAAGCCACCCGCCCCATTTTTAACAATCACACCAATGCGCTGGTTAATTTTATCCGCAATCACTGCATAGACATCAAGCTCAAGGCCTTTAGGCAAATTAGCTTCAACCTCTTTGACATATTCATTCATGCGATTTAGGGAATCAATGGCATCGGTTGACCCAGCGCGTTGCACAAATATTTGGATGGCAGGTTGGCCGCGCACATAGGCAGAGGGCTGGTCAACATCAAATGTGTCATAAACATCAGCCACATCAGAAACCAAGACACGGTCCCCTGAAGCCGCCGCCACCACTTCAATCGAAGCTATTTCTTCTGGCGTTTTCACCAAACCTTTAGAGCGCACCTGCCGCTCGCGGTCGCCGCGCAATAAACCTCCTGGCATATCCTGCGCAGACTGGCGAATAGCAAGAGATATTTGTTCTGGTGTGAGATTATAGCGCCGCGTTTGCTCAGCCTTTGTTTCCACCCATATTTCCTGATCACGCGCACCAATCAAGGAGACTTTATCAATGCCACGATCCAGCAATCCATCGCGTATTTTTTTGGCCTGCTCTAAAATCGTGCGCTCTTCATATGGGCCAGAAATCAGGATAGATGCGACAGGTTCAAAATTGACATATTGGCGAATTATGGGGCGCTCAATATCTTTCGGTAAGGTCGTGATTTGGTCAACTGCCGATTCCACATCAGCCGTTGCTTTGGTCATATCCCAACCTGTGTAAAATTCGAGATTAAATTGCGCCACCCCATCTGTTGAAGTGGCCGAGAAATCCTTCACCCCGTCAACCAATCGCACAACAGCTTGCACGGGGTCGACAATATTTATATCCACATCTTCCGCACTGGCGCCTGGCCATACAATCGTGACGGAAACTACCTCAATCTCAAAATCAGGGAAAAACTGGCGATTAATAATGCTCAACCCATAAAGCCCAAGGGCGACAGCAATCACCATGCATAAATTCGCGGCATTGCGATGACGCACCATTGTGCGCACTAAGGCCCCAAAAAAGCCGTAAGCCGGCGGTTTTTCGTCGGTTTGGTTTTTGTCTGATGTTTCGGGTGTGTCGGTCATTTATTTGACCTCAACAAGCAATCCGGTAGAGACCTCGTTAAAGCGCGTGAGCAAAACCAAATCGCCTTCTTCAATGCCGCCTGTCACATAAGCTTTATTGCCGGAACGCAAAAACACCTCGGCTTGTCGCATTTGCAAGCGGCTATCTTTAATCACAAATAATTCATCTTGAGAGTTCAACGCATCAAGCGGCAACACCACGACGCGTTCTAAAGGCTGTACATCCAGACGCACTTTCACAAATGCACCTCCACGCAAGACCGTGTCTTCCCCCGTTTGAATATCTGCGTAAATATCAACACCGCGCGTTTTTTGATCAATCAAAGCACCAACACGCCGAACCTTACCCTCAAAACTAAATTCCTTATTACCTATCGACCAAATTGCCGTCACCTGCTGGCCAACAATCGGGCTACCTGCACTCAATAAAGCGCCATATTCAGCATCTGATAAATTGAATCGTAACTCATAATTACTGGCATCACTTAACCGTGCGATAAAATCATTTGGACTCACATAACGCCCCTCGCGGGCATTAACACGGCTGACATAAGCATCATAAGGGGCCACAACGCGCGTGTTCTCTAAATCACGCTTGGCGCGACGCACCATAATTTTAAGCCGGTCATAAGAGCCTTTTTTCATAAGAAAATCAGCCCGTCTGTCGTCTAGATATTTTTTCGCGACGGTTCCTTTTTCATATAATTTTTGCGCCCGCTCATAATCGGTTTTGCTGGTGGCAAATGCCCCCTCCGCTCCAAGCAATTGCGCCTCAGCTTCAGCCAATGCATTTTCATAATTAAACGGGTCAATAGTCAGCAGCGTTTCGCCTTTTTTAACAAAGGCACCCTCCTCAAGAGCAGGCGCCACCGAAATCACCTCACCAGACACCAATGTGCGCAAGTCAATCTCGCGCGCCGCGACAATCTCGCCAAATGTACTGAGTTCTGGCCCAAGCTTTTCATATTGCGCCTTATGCGCACTCACAGGCCAAGCTTTTTCTTTCAGCTCATATGGTTTGGTTTCAGGCTTTGTCACAATCAATAAAAAGAAAGCCGCAAACGCCACCATCAAAATTTTTGCAGGCAAGCGTGCTGTCTCTGGCAAAAATCCGGTTGCCAAAGACAATATTTTCTCAATAACAAGCTTAATTGCCTGAAAAATATAGTTGAGTGCTTTCATCACGTTTTTCATTCCATTACTTGTTTTGATATATAACGTTTGCGTGGCCAAATCCCAGTCATTAAATTGTCGCATTGATGATTTTTTTTCGCGTGAGATAGCTTTCTGTTTGCTCGTTAAACCCATCGCTAAGCTTCTGAAAAACCTTAAAATAACCAGTATCCAGCTCATTCAAGCTGATTGTACCATCATGGGTGAAGACAGATTTTACCTCAATGACATTCTGGTCAATTTGGCCAGAAGCATGTTTGATTACAATTTTGACCTGCAAAACGCCACCCAATTGTATCAAATCGCGGTCCAAAAGGCTGGAAAATGATGATTTCTGCACAGACCGCTTTTCAATGATTTCAGCGCGCTGGACAATAAATTGTACCTGCATATTCGTTTTTTGAGACGCGGGCGTGGTGGTGGTTTGCACGCGGTCACGCAACCAAAAACGCAAAATATTCACAGGGTCATAGCCTTTGCCTTTAATATTCTCGCGCAAATCTGTTTCCAAAGACGGCGCGTAAAGCAATTGCGGTGGCGCCGCCAGCCATGTAATAGCTGGTAAATGCTCAAAAGATTGTTGCAATCGCGGCGGCGGGGTAGACGCAATGGTGCAAGCACTCAGCATCATTACCATCACCCATTGCAAGCTTATGAGGTTGAAATATCGTATGATTTCACGGGGCGTCATTGACATAACCTCTTTGATAAAGTTTCTCTGAGACATAACTCTATACGCCAATTTTATGATTTTCATTAACTCAGCGTCGCAAAATCCGATGGGTCAAACGCAAATTTCTCATTACAAAACTCGCACACAACTTTTATCATGCCATCTTCCAACATATCATGCAGTTCTTCATCAGAAAAAGTGGTGATGATATTTTCAATCCGCGCCCGCGAGCACCGACAAGAAAACCGCAAAGGCGCGGTCTCAAAAACACGCACCCCATCTTCATTGAACAAGCGATAAGCCAAAATTTCACCAGCCAGGTCAGGGTCCAATAACTCGGACTCTTCTGTGGTTTCAAGCAGGCTGGTTAAACGCAACCAGTCATCGGAGGAACATGAATTTTGGAACGCATTTTCAGCCGCGTCAATATTGTCATCAAAACGTTGGCCACCTTCGCGCGCTGTTTTTTGCAATAAAATGCCCCCGCCGCGCCAGACTTTATGACCATCAGATAAGTCCACCAAATCAGCCGCAAGTCGCAAGCGCGTTTCAATTTGCTCAGATTGTTCAAAATAATAATGCGCTGCTTGGGTTAAATCACCATCCAATGGCACCACGCCCTGATAATTTTCCATATCCGCACCCTGATCCACAGTGAAAGCTATATGCCCTTTTCCCAAAAGCACAGATTGGCTAGGGTTTTTGCCGTAAAGTGACAGTTTTTCATAGTCAATTTTGGCATAAGCGCGCATATCGCCGCTGGTTTGAACATCGCAAATCAACATCGGCACAGGGCCATCACTTTGGGTTTGCAGGACAAAACGCCCATCAAATTTTAGCGCCGAGCCGAGCATTGTCGTCAGCACCAAAGCCTCGCCAAGCAGTTTTGCTACAGGTTCAGGATAATCATGACGCGTTAAAATCGTATCAAGCTCGTGGCCAAGCCGCACAACACGACCCTGCGCATCCAGCCCTTCAATGCGATAAGGCATAGCAATATTGTCTTGCGGTGGGTAATCTTCCATCTTATTTCCGTTTTACGCAAAGTTTTAAGGCAAGCATCAAAGACTTAACTTACTCGCGCCCTAAACACCAGTTCAGAATTGCTTTTTGGGCATGGTTACGGTTTTCAGCCTCATCAAAAACCACTGAGGCAGGACCGTCAATCACCTCTGCAGTCACCTCATTACCCCGATAAGCAGGCAGGCAATGCATAAACAAAGCCGCATCTGATAATGCCATCACCTCTTGCGTGACCCGAAATGGCGCGAAAGCTTCTGCGCGTTTTGCGGCGGTTTCAGGGTCATCGGACATTGAAACCCAACAATCCGTATTGATAGCCGCGGCGCCTTTGACCGCTGCTGTTACATCATCACTGACTTGAATATTGGCACCTTTTTGGCGCGCCCAATCCACGACTTCTGCGGGCGGGTGAAACCCGTCAGCCACCGCAAGATGCAAATCAAAACCCAATAAAGCCGCTGCCTGTATCCATGAAACGGCAACATTATTACCATCGCCAAGCCAGGCAATTTTATGCCCGTTTATAGGGCCTTTATGTTCCTCAAAAGTCATAATATCAGCAATAATTTGGCACGGATGGCTAAACGCCGTTAGCCCGTTAATCACTGGCACAGTTGCATGTTCAGCCAATTGCAAAATATTGTCATGCGGGCCTGTGCGCACCATAATGGCGTCGACATAGCCCGATAAAACTTTGGCTGTATCCGACAATGGTTCGCCGCGCCCGAGCTGGGTATCGCCTTGATTCAAAATCAGGCTTTGCCCGCCAAGCTGGCGCATGGCGAGGTCAAATGAAACCCGTGTGCGCGTAGAGGGCTTGTCAAAAACCATCGCCAAAATATACCCCTTTAACGGTGCATCTGCATCGGGCGTACCTTTTGGCAATCCTGCACGCGCTTGTTTACGCCGATGCGCAGCATCTAAAATTGCCCGCACCGCATCGCCGCTTAAATCCGCTAAGTCTAGAAAATGTTTCGGGTGATCAGTCATGCCCGACCTCATTATTTTGAGTTACATATGCACAGGCGGTTTCAAGCGCCTGCATGGCCGCGTCAACATCATCATCAGTGATATTAAGCGGCGGTATCAGCCGCACAACATTGTCACCGGCACCCACAGTCAGCATTTTGGCCTCTCGCAAAGCGGCAACAAGCTCAGTGTTCGCGATAACGGTTTTAATTCCCAACATTAAACCCTGCCCGCGAATTTCAGCGATGACATTTGGCCAACTATCTTGAAGCGCCGCGAGTTTTTGCGCCAGCACCATGCCCGTTTTCTCAACCTGTGCTAAAAACTCAGGCTTAGCGACAATATCCATAACTGCACTGCCCACTGCAACCGCAAGCGGATTACCGCCATAGGTAGACCCATGCGTGCCAGCCACCATGCCCGAAGCGGCTTTTTCAGTCGCTAAAAATGCGCCAAGCGGAAATCCCCCGCCAATACCTTTAGCTATCGCCATAATATCGGGTTGAATGTCAGACCATTCATAAGCAAATAATTTTCCTGTGCGCCCAATGCCGCACTGAACCTCATCAACAATCAGCAAAATATCATGCGCATCACATAATTGGCGTAATCCCCGCATGAAATCATGCGGCACGGGCACAATCCCACCTTCGCCTTGTATGGGTTCAATCAAAATACCAGCTGTGTTCGCATGAATGGCTTTTTCGGTTGCTTCTAAATCAAAATTAGGAATTTGGACAAAGCCCTCCGGCACGGGGCCAAATCCTTCCAAATAAGTTGGATTACCAGCCGCGGCCAATGCCATCATCGTGCGACCATGAAAAGCACCCTTAAAGGTGATAATCTCAATCTTTTCGCCATGCCCTTGCACAGCGTGATATTTACGGGCAGTTTTAATCGCGCCTTCCATAGCCTCTGCCCCTGAATTGCAGAAAAAAACGCGGTCTGCAAAACACGACGCACATAATTTATCAGCGAGTTTTTCCTGACCCGAAATCGTGTAGAGATTAGATGTATGCCAAAGTCTATCAGCCTGGTCTTTCAAACTTTGATTCAAAACCGGATGATTATGCCCCAAGACATTAACGGCTATACCTGCGGCAAAATCGAGATATGCCTCATTATTCGCCGTAAAAAGCCACGCGCCCTCACCCCGCTCGAACGCCAGTTCAGAGCGATTATAGGTTGGCATGACATGACTTTTTTCACGGGTCATTGAGTTTAAAACTTTCATATCCAAAATCTGAAAAACAAAAAGCCGCCCACGCCCATCAGGGTCAGGCGGCGAATAAGCTGATTATCAGCCCAAACATACTGTTTTGTCAATTATTTTCAATCAGCTACTGCCAGACGGTTTTAGCTTTTAATGCGATAACCTTTGCGCAAAACATAAAGATTAAGAACCCAGAAAATGGCGTTGAGCAGCAATAAGATAATCACCCCCGACATGATTTGGCCCTCTGTTTTGCCTGTAAAACCATAACGGAAACCATCGATTATATAGAAAAACGGATTAAAGGCCGAAATCACCTGAAATGTCGCAGGCAATTGTTTAATGGAGTAAAAAGTACCCGATAAGAAAGCTAAAGGCGTGATGACAAAATTCATAATGGCTTGCATATGATCAAATTTTTCAGCCCAGATACCAGCCAAAGTACCCACTTGCGCCATTAATAAAGACCCCGTGAACGAGAAAAAGAAAATCGCCCAAAGATGATGATATGAAAAATCGACAAAATAAATCATACCAAGATAGGTCACAAAACCAACCACCACACCCCGCGTTACCCCACCTATGGCAAGCGCTAGACTCATTTCGGTCGGTGAAAGAGGCGGCATGAGAATATCGACAATATTGCCCATCACTTTACCCGTCAGCAAAGAAGAGGATGGATTTGAAAAAGCGTTTTGCAACACCGCCATAATAATTAGGCCAGGCGCAAGGAAGCTAATAAAAGGCACGCCATTCACATCAGGTCTAAATTTGCCAAGCGCGAGGGCAAAGACCGCCAAGAATAATAAAGTCGTTATCACAGGCGCTAAGACGGTTTGCGTCATGACTTTCCAAAATCGATGCACTTCTTTGAGATAGAGCGTCCACAAACCAATCCAATTCATACGGCCAAACCGCCGATTACCCAAATCAGGCCAATTCGGCTCTGGTTGTGATGGAACAGCGTCTGCCGGCTCTGAAGTATTGGAGTTTGCCATGAAATCCTCGCCAAGAAATCCTCGCCATGAGGTGTTAGTTTATAAATAAGGGCTTTAGCGCCCCCATGCAAGAGTTGTCAGACTTTAGGGCAGGCAATTCTATATAAAAAAGCGCTTTTTCCGCATGTTTCTGCACTTCTCTGTGGATAACGCCAAATTCGGGGATTGAAATTTTCATTACATCTAGTAGTTTTTAATTTATAACGACACTACATGTAGTGGGTTTTGGATAAAAATAGTCGCCAGCTTGTCAGAATTGACAGGTTAAAATTTAGGGAGATGCACATGGCTTGGACTGAAGATCGCGTTGAAATGCTTAAAAAACTCTGGACAGAAGGCCTAAGTGCCAGCCAGATTGCCCGGCAAATGGGTGGGGTCACTCGAAATGCGGTGATAGGTAAAGTGCATCGCCTGGGTCTTTCAGGTCGCGCGACGCCGGCCCGGGTCACAACAGCTAAAGTCAATACCGCTCGACCAGGCCGTCCGAGCCAACCTTCCGTGGCGGGCAGCAATTTAACTTATCAAGCTGATGAAAAATTACATCCGATTGAAGAGGCTGATAACCTTGAGCCAATCCTAAGCCAAGAAGAGCGCGCCAGCGTTTTAAACCTGACTGAGCATACTTGCAAATGGCCAGTGGGCGACCCTGGCACAAAGAATTTTCATTTTTGTGGGGCGCGCAGCAAATCAGGTAATCCTTATTGCGAAACCCATGCTGTGCAAGCCTACCAGCCTGTGGAACGCCGCCGCAAACGCAAAACAGGCTAAGACAGCATGCAGCACATCATGCAGTTGGACTAGCCCCCTGCCTATAAAAAGGTTAAGCTAACCCCTGTCCTAAGGCAGGGGTTATTTTATTCGGGGAGGAGTACATGACTGTTTTACAAGACAAGTTGTTTTTTATCACTGGCGCGGGTGATGGGATTGGCAAACAAACAGCTCTCCTTGCCGCGCGCAAAGGGGCCAAACTCATTGTTACCGACATTGATGCGGCTTCAGCTGAACAAACCGCTCAAGAAATTCAGGCCGCTGGCGGCACCGCAACAGCCTATGGTCTTGATGTAACAGATCGCGATGCTTTTTATGCGTTGGCCGATAATATTAAAGCCAATCACGGCCCTGTTGATATAGTCATGAATAATGCAGGTGTCGCGCTTTTTGCGACGGCTGAAAAAATGACCCAAGAAGAATTAGATTGGGTTATGGATATTAATTTTTTTGGCACGGTCAATGGCTGCAAAGCTTTTCTCCCGCATATGCTCGAAACTGGTCAGGGACATATTATTAACCTTTCAAGTATTTTTGGCCTGATTAGCGTACCCAATCAATCCGGGTATAATGCCAGCAAATTTGCCGTGCTTGGTTACAGCGATGCACTGCGCCAAGAAATGGAAACTCAAAATATCAACGTCACCACTGTGCATCCTGGTGGCATTAAAACCCGTATTGCGGCGCGAGCACGCTTCATGCAAATGGAAGGTATGGAAGAGCGCCGCCAGCAATTGATTGACGATTTTGATAAAATCACTATGACCAGCCCTGAACAAGCCGCCAATATTATTTTGCGCGCGGTTGAAAAAAACAAAGTGCGGATAAGAGTTGGGAAAGATGCCGTGCTGGTTGATTGGATTAAACGCCTCATGCCAGTGAAATTTAGCAAGCTCACCAATATTTTATTACGCATTGACGGCTAATTTTTGGTTATGCGACACGACGACTGACGCGGCGGGGCGGCGGCGCTCGTGTCTGGTTTTCAATTTTTTTTAAAAATCTTGACAGTGTTTCATGCGTCGCCTAAGTTGCGAATTATTCTCAATAGCAAGTTAGAAATATGCCGTCTCCAATTCAAAGCCTTCGCACACGCAAGTTTTTCATAGCGTCTTTGGTCATCGCTTTTATCGCAGGCGGGATGGTTTTTTTTGCTAAGAACAAGACAGATAATACACCATCCAACGCGGCACAAACTGTTCATATTTATTCCTATCGCCAACCTACGCTTATTCAACCTTTATTTGATGCCTTCACCCGCGAAACAGGTATTGAGGTAAAAACAGTTTTTGCCAATAAGGGGTTGATTGAGCGTGTGATGCTGGAAGGTGAGCGCAGTCCAGTTGATGTTGTGCTGACATCAAATTTTCATCATCTCGCAGAAGCGGGAGAGAAAATTGCCCAAGCTGTGAAATCCGAGCAGCTAACCCAGCATATTCCACCGGCCTATAGAGATCCGCAAAACAAATGGTTTAGCGTGACCTTACGCGCCCGCGTTTTATTTGCCGCTCAAAATCGCGTAAGCGAAAAACAAATAAGTTATGAGGAATTGTCTGACCCAAAATGGCAAGGGCGTTTGTGCATGCGATCTGGCCAACACCCTTATAATTTGAGTTTATTTGCGGCCATGATGGAGCGCCATGGCGAAGCGTGGACCCGTGAATGGCTAATGGGCGTGAAAGCAAATCTCGCCCGCAAACCCGCAGGCAATGATCGCGCGCAAGTGAAACAAATTTATGCCAATGCGTGTGACCTCGCGCTGGCGAATACATATTATATGGGCATGATGCAATTTAATGACAAAAACCCTGAGCAACGCGAATGGGCCCAAACTGTTAGATTGGTTTTTCCAACCAGCCAGAAAAATGAAAAAGATTTTGGAACACATATAAATGTGTCGGGCATGGTGATGGCCAAACATGCACCCCACCCAGAAGCCGCGCTGGCATTTATGGAATTTATGCTGACCCCGCAAGCACAAAAAATATATGCCGAAACAAATTATGAATACCCTGTACGCCGTGATGTTGAGGCTGCATCATATGTAAGCGCATGGGGTGAGTTAAACGCTGACACCACCCCGCTTGCTGATATTGCACGATATTACAAAAAGGCCAGCTATCTGGTTGATGAAATTAATTTCAATCAATAATCAAAAGTGATTAATTTTTAATCAATAAATTTATATGCCTATTTTTTATGCATATTATGGGGGCTATCTCCCCCTTCTCAAAGCTATTTTTTGTCTTATTTTATCCATAAAGTCGGGTTCAGAAAATTAGGAATTTTTTTTAATGTTTAATTTCAATAACTTATAATATTTTTATCATTTTTGGCACGCATCTTGGATATAGGTGGCAGGGAGTGCGAAAACATTTTTTTGAAAGGAATTTAAAATGTCTAAATTAAACAAATTCGCCGCAACACTCATGATTGGCACCTGCCTGGCAGCCCCCACAATGGCTCAGGAAGTCAGCTTTAATGCCAGCGTTACGAGCAATTATATTTGGCGCGGCATGACCCAAACAAATGATAACCCAGCTTTTCAGGCGGGGGCAGATCTTGGGTTTGAAAACGGCTTTTATGTCGGCACATGGGCGTCAAATGTAGATTTTGGTGATGACACAACATATGAATTAGATCTTTATGGCGGCTATGCTGGCGAAGCGGGTGGCTTTAGTTATGACATCGGCTACATCTCATATATTTATGATGATGAGTCCGGTGCCGACTTAGACTTTAGCGAAGTTTATGCAAGCATTGGCACCGCTGGAGTTACTTTCAGTGTCGCCTATCAAGTTGACAATGATGGTGATGATACCCTCAATAATGTCTATTATAATCTTGGTTATGAAACCGAAGTTGGTGATTACACAATTGGTGTTGCCGCTGGTATTTATGATCTAGATGGCGGTGATGAGCAAAATGATTACGCGCTCACAATCGCCAAAGACGCTTTCACCCTTGCTATTACAGACACAGATATTTCAGGCGCAGACCCTGAAGTGTCACTGTCATACGGCATCGAATTTTAAAAAAAGAACGGGTCATATGCGGCAACATATGACCCGTTTGTTCCATTTAGTTAACAGAACAGAAGGATAAAACGATGAAAATGCTCATAGCCATCATAAAACCCTTCAAGCTTGACGATGTACGCGAAGCTCTAACATCTGTCAATATTGAAGGGGTCACCGTCACGGAAGTTAAAGGTTATGGCCGCCAAAAAGGCCAAACCGAAATATATCGTGGCGCCGAATATGAAATAAATTTTCTACCCAAAATAAGACTCGAAATCGCGCTGGAAGATGACCAGATCGATACTGCCACTGACGCCATTATGAGCGCGGCCAAAACTGGTCAAATCGGTGACGGAAAAGTCTTTGTCTTACCCCTTGAAGCCGTTACCCGTATTCGCACAGGCGAAACCGGTAGCGAAGCCATTTAGGAGTTTCATTATGAAAAATTTAGTTAAAAAAATTAACAAAATTCCAACGCGCTTATGGAGCCTCGCTCTAGCCATTGGTCTTATTTCAACTCTTGCCAGCCCAGCGCATGCGGAAGTGTCTGGTGAGTCAGCCTATGTCTTTAATACATTATTGTTCCTCATGTGTGGTTTTTTGGTCATGTTCATGGCTGCCGGATTTGCCATGCTTGAAAGCGGCATGGTGCGCGCCAAAAACGTTGCCACTATTTGCGTGAAAAATATTTCACTCTTTGGCATTGCTGGTATTCTCTATTATCTGGTTGGTTACAACCTGATGTATGATGGTGTCGATGGCGGCTATATGGGGAGTTTCTCACTTTGGGGAGCTGACGATGCCGCTACCGAAGCTGGTGATTTTAGCGGTGGCTACGCAGCAAGCTCTGACTGGTTTTTCCAAATGGTCTTTGTCGCGACAGCCGCATCTATCGTTTCTGGTACACTTGCAGAGCGTATCAAGCTTTGGGGTTTCCTTGCCTTTGTGGTCATTCTGACAGGTCTCATTTACCCAATTCAAGGCTCATGGCAGTGGGGCGGTGGCTGGTTAAGCGAAGCTGGTTTCTCAGACTTTGCTGGCTCTACACTTGTTCACTCTGTCGGCGGCTGGGCAGCTTTGGTTGGTGCCATTATGCTCGGTGCACGGGCTGGAAAATATTCCGCTGATGGACGTGTAAACCCAATTCAAGGCTCATCTATGCCACTCGCAACATTAGGTACATTTATCCTATGGCTGGGTTGGTTTGGGTTTAATGGCGGGTCACAGCTCGCGCTCGGCTCTGCAATTGACGCTGTAAGTGTTGCCAATATCTTTGTGAACACAAATATGGCTGCCGCTGCAGGTGTTGTCGCGGCCATGGTCGTAACCCAACTCCTCTATGGCAAAGTTGACCTAACAATGGCACTTAATGGCGCCATTGGCGGTTTGGTTTCAATCACAGCAGAACCTCTAACCCCAAGCATTCCAATGGCCATGTTGATTGGTGCCATTGGTGGTGTGTTGGTTGTGGTCTCTGTCCCGCTTCTAGACAAACTAAAAATTGATGATGTGGTTGGTGCAATACCCGCTCACTTGGTATGCGGTATTTGGGGTACAATGGCGGTGCCATTGACCAATACTGGCACCTCATTTGGCACACAAGCTTTAGGCGTCGTCTCAATTGGTGCCTTCGCGGTTGTTACCAGCCTAATTGGTTGGACCATCATCAAATACACAATCGGTATTCGGGTTTCTGAAGAAGAAGAACTCGAAGGTCTCGATAAAACAGAACTCGGCATGGAAGCCTATCCTGAGTTCACATAATAAAACACCCTCCCTCGCTTAACAAACTAACCCCGAATGCTTTGCATTCGGGGTCTTTTTTTGACTTGACCAGCACGATTTTACTCTCTAATGGGCGATAATATTATTTTTTTGAGTTAAGATGATGAACGCGCCAGTCAAAACACATCAATTAGCAGACCGTTATGGCATTGAGAAATGGGGAGAAGACCTCATCCAAATTTTGCCTAACGGACATTTGGGGCTGGCCAATCCTCACAAGCCTGAAGCAACCCCAACAGACCTAATTCATATATTAGATAATCTCACCAATCGCGGCATCACCGCCCCTATTCTTTTGCGCGTGGCCAATTTCCTTGAACACCGGATTCGACATATTAATGAAAATTTCAACGCCGCTATTCAAGAACTTAATTATGGCAATCGCTATCAAGGCGTCTTTCCCATTAAAGTTAACCAACAGGCGCAGGTCGTGGAGCGCATTGTTGATTATGGCCAAAATTATGATTTCGGCTTAGAGGTTGGCTCAAAAGCTGAACTGCTTATCGCTCTATCGCAAAACCTAGCTAAAGAGGCGGCGCTGATTTGTAATGGCGTTAAAGATAATGAATTTTTACGCCTCGCCCTGATGTCACAAAGGCTCGGGTTCAACACTTTTATTGTTTTAGAAAGCCCGCGAGAATTGGACATGGTGCTGGACCTTGCAGAAGATATGCACATTCGCCCGCAACTGGGTGTACGCATCAAACTCAATTTACGCGTGAGTGGTAATTGGGCAAAATCAAGTGGGGACCGCAGCACATTTGGCATGACGATTGCCCAAATTATGGACGTTGTCAGCACGCTGCGCGGGCGTGATTTTTTAGATTGCCTTGTGATGCAACATTCGCATTTAGGCAGCCAGGTGCCCGACATTCTGGAAATCCGAAAAGCCACACAAGAGGCCTGCCGTTTTTTCATTGAGCTAAAACGCGAGGGCGCGCCCCTGACCCATCTGGATTTAGGTGGCGGTCTTGGCGTGGATTATACAGGCGAACACACTTCAAGCGCGAACTCAACCAATTACAGCCTTTCAGAATATTGCCTGAATATTATTGAAACGGTGAAAGATGCGATGGATGCCAATCAGCTTGACCACCCGCGTATCATTACAGAGAGCGGGCGCGCCTGTGTAGCGCAATCCTCGCTGCTTTTGTTTAACGTTTTAGAAGTCACGCATTTTGATAGCCCGAAACCTGTTGAGCCTGATGAAAATGACCATCAGATTTTAAAAAACATGCACGGCGTTGAAAGCTATCTCACGCAAGAGCGCATTCAAGAATGTTGGAATGATTTAATTTATTATCGCGACGAAATGCGTAATCTTTTCCGCAATAACCAAGCTGGACTGGCAATGACAGCCAAAGCTGAGCGCATTTATTTATATCTGATGAATAAAATCAAAAATATGGTGCGTAATCTTGATGATATGAGTGAAGATATGCTGGCCGCAATGGAGCAGGTGGCTGATATATATCATTGTAATTTTTCACTTTTCCAAAGCTTGCCTGATGTTTGGGCAATTGATCAAATTCACCCGATAGCCCCCTTAAGCCACCATCATTTGCCAGCTAGTCGGAATGTTATTTTAAGCGATATTACGTGTGATAGTGATGGCAAAATTGACCGCTTTGTTCTGGCTGATGGGATTTCAGGCACGCTGCCTGTGCATGATATTCCAGAAGGTGAAGATTACTATCTCGGCGTGTTTTTTGTGGGCGCCTATCAGGAAACGCTTGGCGATTTGCACAATCTTTTTGGCGATACAAATGTGGTCACCATTGAACTAACAGAAAATGGCGGCTTTGAGATTGTGCATGAGCTAGAGGGCGATACAGTTGAACAGGTTCTAAGCTATGTGGAATACGACCCCCGCCAAATGATTAGCAATTTTAAAAAGATTGTTGAAAAAGGGGTCAGCAGTGGGAAAATCACGCCTCAAGATCGGCGAGAGATTATCCGCGATTATAAAGACAGCATTCAGGGCTATACTTATTACGAGCATTAGCCCCATTTAACGAGTAGAGGAATTTAAATGTCACGCGTTCTTGTAATTGGTGCCGGTGGTGTTGGATCAGTGGCAGTTCATAAAATGGCCATGCTGCCAGAAGTGTTTTCGCATATCACGCTGGCAAGCCGCACATTAGCTAAATGTCAAATGATTGCTGAAAGCGTGAAAACCAGGCTTGGCGTGCATATTGATACGGCTGAGCTAGACGCCGATAATACGGCGCAAACCATTTTGCTGATTGAAAAAGTTAAACCCGCTTTGGTGGTTAATCTGGCTTTGCCTTATCAGGATTTAGCGATTATGGAAGCCTGTTTGGCCACCGGCGTGCATTATTTAGACACGGCCAATTATGAACCCCGCGATGAAGCCAAGTTTGAATATCACTGGCAATGGGCCTATCAGGAAAAATTCAGCGAAGCGGGGTTGATGGCCTTACTTGGTTCTGGCTTTGACCCGGGCGTCACCAATGTGTTCACTGCTTATGCGCAAAAACATTATTTCGATACAATGAAAACCTTGGACATATTGGACTGCAATGGCGGTGATCATGGCCAGCATTTTGCGACAAATTTCAATCCGGAAATCAATATTCGCGAAGTCACCGCTCCTGCGCGGCATTGGCACAATGGGGCATGGGTCGAAACACCAGCTTTATCACATAAGCAGGTTTATGAATTCCCAGAAATTGGCGCCCGCAATATGTATATGATGTATCATGAGGAACTTGAGTCACTGACCAAGAATTACCCCTCGCTGGAGCGCGCGCGGTTTTGGATGACATTTGGTGATGCTTATTTAACGCATTTGGAAGTATTACAAAATGTCGGCATGACGGCCATTGAGCCCATCAATTATGAAGGGCAAGAGATTGTCCCGCTGCAGTTTTTAAAAGCGGTTTTGCCTGAACCTGCTGATTTGGGCAAAAGCACGACGGGCAAAACCTGTATTGGCAATATTATAAGCGGTGAAAAGGACGGCACGGCAAAAACCATCTATATTTATAATATATGTGACCACGCTGCTTGTTATGAAGAGGTTGGCTCACAGGCAGTCAGCTACACTACAGGTGTGCCAGCCATGATTGGTGCCGCTTTGATGTTGCAAGGGGTTTGGGACAAAAAAGGTGTGGTGAATATGGAGGAAATGGATCCAGACCCATTTATGGATATGCTCAATCAACACGGGCTTGGCTGGCAGGTCGAAACTCTGGATGCAGCCCTCGATTTTTAGATTGTAAATTTCGAGGCGATGAATGAAGGTGCGCAATTATGATGCCAACACAATCACAAGGGGCAGGATATTTTGCAAATTTCGATTTGTCGCGCGTGCCCTCGCCTTGTTTTGTGATTGATGAAGTCAAGTTAGAAGAAAATTTAGCATTGCTCGCGGATTTAAAAACCCGCTCAAATGTTAAAATTCTATCAGCCCTTAAAGCTTTTTCATTTTGGCATTTAGCCCCTTTGGTAAGCCAATATTTAGACGGCATATGCGCATCAGGATTATGGGAAGCGCAATTGGGCCATAAACATTATAGCGGTGTAATTGAAACCTTTAGCCCTGCTTATAAAGCATCTGAAATTGAAACCATTGCGCGCCTATCCGACCATTTGGTTTTTAACAGCCCAGCACAGCTTGAAAGATTTGGCGCGGTGGGGCGGACTCATGGGGCCGCGCTTGGCTTGCGCATTAATCCGCTTCATTCAGAGTCAGATATTTCAACCTATGACCCCTGCGCGCCTGGCTCGCGCTTAGGCTTGCCCATAACAGAGCTGACACAAGCTCATATTGAGCAAATTGACGGGCTGCATTTTCATAGCTTATGTGAACAAGATTTTGCGCCGCTGGCGCGCACTTGGGCGGCAATTGAACCTTATTTATTACCCTATCGCGGCCAGCTTGACTGGCTTAATTTAGGGGGTGGGCATTTACTCACTAAGCCAGACTATGACCGCGACGGGCTGGTTGCTTTCTTGCAGGAACTATCCGAAAAAATGCAAACGCAAATTATTTTAGAGCCTGGCACCGCGATTGCCTTTGATGCTGGCATTTTGGTTGGCGAAGTTTTAGATGTGATGCAAAATGACGGCCTCAATGCGATATTGGATATTTCAGCCACCTGCCATATGCCAGATGTTTTAGAGGCGCCTTATCGCCCGGCCTTGATGCAAGAAGCTATGCAGGGTCAGCCCGTGCGACTTGGCGGGCCAAGTTGTTTGGCAGGCGATGTGATTGGAACTTATCAATTTAAGAGCGAACCCCAAATGGGCCAACGTCTCGCTTTCCTTGACCAAGCACATTATTCAATGGTTAAAACAACTAGTTTTAACGGCGTGCAATTGCCTTATCTCGCGGTTTGGAACAGCCAGACAGATGCGCTCAAAATTGTGAAAGAGTTTGGTTTTGAAGATTTTGAAAATCGGCTCTCGTAGAAATTTAAATAATTAAAGTAATGCTTAAAAATGACCAATAAACATGACCGCCAAAATCAATTTCTCGGTGAGGAACTTACAGCGCAGGAAAATAATCCAGACATAGCGCAGTTTCAAATTTTCCCATGTGGGTTAGAACAAACCGTTTCTTATGGCACAGGCACCGCCAATGGCCCCGCTGCAATGATTGCGGCAAGTCATCAGCTTGAACGCCTATATGAAGGCCAGGAACCCTGCCAGCATGGTCTATTCACCCATCCCCCCATTAATTGCGACCAGCCCATAGCGCAGGTGATGCGTGATTTGCGTCAGGCAACAGCGCAGGCCGCACAAAAGCGGCAAATTCCGGTGACTTTGGGCGGTGAGCATAGCCTGTCTTATGGCGCGGTGATGGGCGTGATTGAGGGCTTACAAATTGCGCCCACAGAGTTGGGCATTATTCATATTGATGCGCATGCTGATTTTCGCGATGCCTATCAAGGCCATCATCATTCGCATGCCAGTGTGATGCATCTTTTGGCGCAAGAAGGTGTGAGGATGGCAAGTTTTGGTGTTCGCGCGCTTTCGCGGGAAGAAGAAATAGCGCGCAGAAAACATGGTGTTTTGACTTATGACGCTAAAGATATTGTGCGCCAGAATATAAGTTGCGTGACCTTGCCAGATGATTTTCCGCAAAAGCTCTATGTGAGTTTTGATGTAGACGGTCTTGACCCATCTGTTTTGCCCGCAACCGGAACCCCCGTACCAGGTGGGTTGGGATATTATCAAGCGCTTGATTTAGTCCGCACCGCGCTAAATGGGCGCATATGTGTTGGTTTGGACATTGTAGAGCTTGCCCCCATTGCCGGGCAACCGTATAGTGATTTTTCTGCCGCGCAGATTATTTATGCCCTTATGGGCTACGCAAGTACCAGTTGTTAATGGAGATAGTTATGGTTGATTCAAAAAACCCCGAAACACAAGTATTACACGCTGGCTGGCGTAATGACCCAACAACCGGGTCTGTTGCCGTGCCGATCCATCAAACAACGAGTTATCAATTTAACGATACAGAGCATGCAGCAAGCTTATTTTCTCTATCCGAGTTGGGAAATATTTATACCCGATTGATGAATCCAACCACAGATGTTTTGGAGCAACGTGTGGCCGCGCTTGAAGGCGGCGCCGCTGCGCTCGGTGTGTCGTCTGGCCAAACGGCCTCCGCCTATGCCATTCAAAATATTGCACGCGCAGGTGACAATATTGTTTCATCAACCGACCTTTATGGCGGCACATGGAATTTGTTTTCAAACACTTTCAAAGATATGGGTATTGAAGTGCGCTTTGTAGACCCATCTGACCCGCAAGCTTTTGCCAATGCAACAGATGATAAAACACGCGCTTATTATGCTGAGACCTTACCCAACCCAAAATTGCAAGTCTTTCCAATTCGTGAAGTCGCTGAAATTGGACGCGGTTTTGGCGTGCCATTAATTATGGACAACACAGCCGCGCCAATTATCTGCAAACCTTTTGATCATGGCGCCGCAATTATTGTCTACAGCTCAACCAAATATATTGGCGGGCATGGCACTTCAATTGGCGGGGTGATTGTCGATGGGGGTAATTTTGACTGGGAAGCTGCGGGCGAGCGCCAACCTTTGCTTAATAATCCTGACCCTTCATATCATGGCGCGGTATGGACAGAAGCGGTTAAACCGCTTGGCCCAATTGCTTATATTCTTAAAGCGCGCACAACTTTATTGCGCGATTTAGGCGGCGCCATGAGCCCATTTAATGCTTTCATGTTTTTGCAAGGCATTGAAACCCTCGCTTTGCGCATGCGCGCGCATTGTGAGAACGCAAATGCTGTTGCTGCCTTTTTGAGCAACCACCCGCAAGTCGAAAAAGTGATACACCCAAGCCTGATGGACGGGCTGTATCGTGACCGTGCGGATGCGGTTTTGAATAATGGTTATGGCGCCTTAATGGGCTTTGAACTGGCCGGCGGCATGGAAGCGGGCAAGAAATTTATTGATGCACTGCAGCTGCTTTATCATGTTGCCAATATTGGTGATGCGCGCTCATTAGCTATTCACCCGGCCAGCACAACGCACAGCCAACTCAGCGCAGATGAGCAGCTTGCGTCTGGGGTTACACCTGGCTATGTGCGCTTGTCGATTGGCATTGAGCATATTGATGATATTCTTGCTGATATTGACCAAGCCTTAAAAGCTGCCGAAGCTTAATACGTTATATGTGCGATAAAATGACTGACAAAGAAACCATACTGGCAGAAAAGCAAGGCAAGATTTTTCATATCACGCTTAATCGGCCAGATAAGCTCAATGCTTTGTCACCAACCTTATTGGCGCAGCTTAAAGAGGCGTTAAAAAGTGCGAATGAAGATTCCGATATTGCCGTTATTTTATTACAAAGCACGGGACCCGTTTTTTCACCAGGCTATGATATTAGCGAGGAAAACTGGATTATTTCACAATTTCCAGCCGATTATCCAGATGGCGTAGAGATACAACAAGACCGTCAAGATATTCACGAACTCTTAGATTATTGGCTGGCTTTATGGAAATATCCAAAACCTATCGTCACCCGCGTACAAGGGCCTTGCCTGTCTGGGGCGGGAGAATTGATTGCCATGTCCGACATTGTGATTGCTGGCAAATCTGCCAAATTTGGCCACCCTGCGGCACGGGATTTAGGCATACCCCCAACAGTATTTTTATGGCCCTTACTTATCGGCATGCGCAAAACAAAAGAGTTGCTCTATACCGCCAAATTGATTGACGCGGAAGAAGCCGTGACACTTGGCCTGATAAATGAATGCGTGGAAGATGATGTGCTGGAGGCGCGCGCTTTAGAAGTGGCAGAAGATATCGCACGCTCGCCTGTCAATCATTTGACCCTATTGAAGGAAGCGACCAATAGCTGGTATGAGAATATGGGATTTGAACCTTCCGCCAGACGCGCAGCTGATTTAGATGCAGTTTTTCATCAAAGCCCAACCTTTCGGGAGTTTTTCAAAACGGTGAAAGAAAAAGGCATGAAAGTCGCGCTCCAAATCCGCCAACAGCGTTACGGCAAGAGTGATAAGAAATAAATCTCTTACCTTTCTAATCTTTCAAATTGGCAGTATTTCTTGACCAAATAAGGGTTGCGTGTCAGTTTGAACAACCAACAAAATGTTTTTCTATATTTTGTGAGTTAGGGGGAAAATATGAGTAATTTAGAAGAGTTTCGCCAGGAAACGCGTGCTTGGCTTGAAGAAAATTGTCCAGCCTCCATGCGCACACCCATGCCAGATGATGAGCAGGTTTGGGGCGGGCGCAATGCGCATTTTCATAGTGAAGATGCCAAATTATGGTTTGACCGAATGGTCGAAAAACATTGGGTGGCGCCCACTTGGCCTACTGAATATGGCGGCGGCGGCCTGAGTAATGAAGAAGCCACGATTTTAGCGCAAGAACTCAAGCGCATAAAGGCACGACCAGCCCTAAACAGTTTCGGTATTTGGATGCTCGGGCCCGCCCTATTGGAGTTTGCCTCTGAAGAGCAAAAGCAAAAATTTATCCCGCCCATTACACGCGGTGAGGTGCGCTGGTGTCAGGGCTATTCAGAGCCTGGCTCTGGTTCTGATTTGGCAGGCCTACAAACCCGTGCTGAGGATAAGGGCGACCATTATTTGGTGAATGGCCAAAAAGTCTGGACCAGCTATGCCGATCAAGCAGATTGGATATTTTGTTTGGTGCGCACGGATACATCCGTCAAACATGAAGGCATCTCCTTCCTGTTGATTGATATGGAAAGCGACGGCATTGAAGCGCGCCCTATTAAATTAATCTCCGGAAAGTCACCCTTTTGCGAAACATTTTTGACCGATGTCAAAGTGCCAAAAGAAAATCTTGTTGGCGAGCTGAATAAAGGCTGGACGATTGCCAAACGCCTGCTTGAACATGAACGCGCTATGGTATCTGGCATGAATATGGGCACGGGCGAAGCCTCTATGGGCGGCATGGAACAATTGGCCAAAGATGTGTTTGGAGAATTAAACGGTATGATTGGTGACGCAGTTATCCGTGAAAAAGTCGCCCGCCATAAAATGGATGAAGAAGCTTTTGCCCTCACCCTGCGCCGCTCTGCTGAAATGGCAAAAGCGGGCAAAGGGCAAGGCGCTGCTGCGAGCATGTTCAAATATTATGGTACGGAAATGAACAAACGCCGTTTTGAGCTTTTGTTAGAGCTGATGGGTACACGCTCATTAGCCATTGAGGGCGAAGGCTATAAAGACCATGAGCTGGAAATGTCAAGCCAGTGGCTACGCTCAAAAGGTAATTCAATTGAAGGCGGCACATCTGAAGTGCAGCTTAATGTGATTGCAAAGCGCGTGCTTGACCTGCCTGAAGGGGGGCAAAGCTAATGGCTGAGGAGACCCAAAAGATATTCAATTTTATCCTGAGTGAAGAGCAGGTTTTATTACAAGATATGGCGCGCCAGTTTTTTCGCGATAAAGTCGGCACCGCCAATTTGCGTAAATTGCGCGACTCTGAAGATGCCGATGGCATTGACCGCGATATTTGGCAAGAAGCTGTCGCGCTTGGTTTTGCTGGCATTCTCATCCCAGAAGAATATGGCGGCACCGGGTTTGGCCTTACCGGCATGGGGCTGGTGATGCAAGAAGCCGGACGTGTATTGGCGGCAACGCCGCTTTTGTCCAGCTCCATTATTTCAAGTCTGCTGGTTTTACAGGCGGGTAATGAAACGCAAAGGCAGGAAATTTTGCCAAAAATTGCTGATGGCTCACAGCTTATCGCACTCGCTCTTGACGAGAGCGGACATCACAATCCAAGCATGGTGAATTTATCTGCTGTTGAAACCGATGGCGGCCTGACTTTGAACGGACAAAAAACCTTTGTCTTGGACGGCCATATTGCCAATCAGTTTATTGTTGTGGCACGCAGCTCTGGTCAGTCTGGGGAGACAGATGGCCTAACGCTTTGTCTGGTTGATGCGCAGTCTGAAGGTCTCACTATCACGCGAACAAAAATGGTGGATAGCCGCAACGCAGCTGAGCTGCAGTTTGAGAATGTGCAAGTCTCGCCAGATGCCATATTGGGCCAGATTGGCGCTGGTTTTGACCCGCTTGAAGCAGCGCTCGATAAAGCCCGTATCGCTTTATCAGCAGAAGTTTTAGGTGGAATTGAGGAAGTCTTTGACCGCACTTTGGACTATCTGAAAGAGCGTAAACAATTTGGTGTCCCAATTGGTAGTTTTCAGGCCTTACGCCATCGCGCGGCACACATGTTTGGTGAAATTGAAGTCTGCCGCTCTATTGTTGCTTATAGCTTGTCGCAAGCCGATAAACAAAGCAATCATCTGCCCCGCCTCGCCAGCCTTGCAAAAGCCCGGCTGTCAGAAACAGCTACGCTGGTTACTAATGAAGGTCTCCAAATGCATGGCGGCATAGGCATGACAGATGATGTTGATATTGGTTTATTTATGAAACGGGCGCGGGTTCAATCGCAAATTTTTGGGGATACGCGATTTCACCGCGACCGTTATGCACAAATAAGCGGCTATTAATTTATTACTGCGCTGCCATTATATCTGTTTTATCTTTTTGCAAATAAGACAGAATATTTTGCGGCGCGGTTTCGCCATATGGGTCATCGCTGGCATTATCTGCATAACCTGGCTCTTCAAACCAAGTCGTGATTTTGCCATCCTCCACCACAGCCGCATAACGCCAACTGCGATAACCAAAACCCAGATTATCCTTATCCACCAGCATGCCCATCTGGCGCGTAAAATGCCCTGAACCATCTGGAATTAACCCAATGCATCCAATATTTTGTTGCCGCCCCCACGCATTCATCACAAACGCATCATTGACCGCAATGCAATATATCGCATCAATACCAGCAGCTATAAAATCTGGATAAAGCTTTTCAAAATCTGGCAATTGAAAAGTTGAGCAAGTCGGCGTAAAGGCGCCGGGCAAGGAAAACAAGACCACACGCTTGCCAGCAAAATAGTCAGCCGTGGTTTTATCTTGCCAGCGATAAGGATTATCGCCAACAATTGATTCATCGCGTATACGCGTTTTAAAAGTAATATTTGGTAAGTTTCGTCCAATCATGACCATCTCCTTATTTAGAATAGTTCTAAATTAAGAGATGATATGCGCTTTGTCAAGTTATTTAGAATAATTCTAAATAACTATTTTGGGGCAGGTAAAAATATTTCTACAAATGCCCAGCATAAGAAAACCGGGAAAATAAAAATCACACATAAAATCGCAACAACGGCATTGCGCTTAAACGCTTGAATGACACCTTTTAGCAATAAAATAAAAGCAATCAGACTGATAATAAGAAAAATGGTTACGCCGTCCAATTACACCTCCCCTTTTGCAAATATAGATAAAAATTATGATGCCGCGCCCCAATAAGTGAAGCCAAAAATACGAGGGGTTGACGGCACATACATGCTGTGCTGGTCGGTAATTTCAAAACCAGCTTGTTGAATGAGCGTAGGAATATCGCGGTTAATGTTGCAACCACCCCCAATTTTACCCCAAGCGCCATTTAATCGATCTTGCCATTTTTGCACTGCCGCATCTGGCGCGCGGCCATGCTCACAAAATAATAATTTACCACCTGGTTTCAAAACCCGCCGCATTTGCGCCAGCGCTTGCGCCGTATCCGGAATGGTACAGAGCGTATAGGTCAATAAAACCGTATCGACAGTTTTATCCTCAAGTGGTATTTCCTCCCCCGGCAAGGGGATAAATTCAACCGGAATATCTACATTGGCTGCCGCTTTTTGCGCGCGTTGCACCATTTCAACAGACGGCTCAAGACCATAAACGCGCTCTACCTTTGAGGGGTCATAGAATTTAAGATTATGGCCAGTGCCAATACCAACCTCCAGCACCCGCCCCTCGCAATAAGGCACAACCTTCTCGCGCTGCTTCAATATTGGCTTGGAACCGCAAGCAAAATCAATCAAACGTGGCAAAACATATTTATCATATAAAGACATGGGTCTAGCTTAACAAAAGCGCGCTGCATTACCAAGATAAAGCGCGCCGCCCAATTTGCCTTTTGCGTCACTTTTACTTAGGCTTGATACCACTCACAGCCCAAAGGGAAAACCATGTATAAAGTTTTAATGCCCCTCAAACGCAAAGCCGATATGTCGGTTGATGATTTTCGTCACTATTATGAAAACTATCACCGCTTGATTGGTGAAAAATATTTACAAGGCTATGCGACAAAATATATACGCCGATACATCAACCCATTGCCAGATGCGGAGGGGCGCATTGCCGAACCGGATTTTGATGTGTTGCTTGAAATTTGGTTTCC
>JBMHDF010000016.1:0-6868 GCA_049889535.1 Parvibaculales bacterium
CGATTTTTAAATCTTCAGGCGCCGCCCAACTTCCCTTCTTGTCTTTAAGCTTTTTCTTTAAGCTTTGTCTTTAAGCTTTGTCTTTAAGCTTTTTCTTTAAGCTTCATCTTTTTTTGTGTCGAGCCAGCCAATATGGCCATCATCGCGCCGATGCACAATATTTATCCCATCATGGCTGATGGCGCGGAAAATCAAAAACGGTGCATCCGCCAGTTCCATGCGCATCACCGCCTCGCTCACCGACAGGCGGGGGATGTCAACCAGCTGCTCGGCAATCGTCACCGCCTGATATTCCTCCGGCAGCTCCTCATCATCTGGTTCGGCGGCCAGTGTGCGCGCCAGCATTTGCGCGGTGGCTCTACCTTGCGCCATATCCTGCTCAATTTCTTTAAGGGCGGTTTTGGCATGGTGGTTCTTTAGCCGGCGCTTATAACGCCGCAATTGTTTTTCTATCTTTTGCAGCGCCTGCTCAAAACAAGCATAAACATCGGCCTCATCGGCGCTGGCCTGCACCCGCAAGCCGCTATCCAAATGCACGGTGCAATCGGTGCGGAAACTATGCCCCTGTTTGGAAAAAGTGACATGCACCTCCGCCCCGCGCTCGAAATATTTGCTAATGCCCGCCTCAAGCTGCGTTTCCACATGTGCGCGCAGGGCATCACCTGTTTCTATATGTTTGCCAGTGATTTGTATTTGCATTTTAGGCTCCTTCATGCGCGCATTGGCGGGCAGGCAGGCCTACATCTTAAATTGGTCGCCCAGATAAAGACGTCGCACATCATCATGCGCGATAATTTGGTCTGCCGTGCCTTCCATTAAAACCTGCCCGTCATGGATGATGACGGCGCGGTCAATAATGCCGAGTGTCTCGCGGACATTGTGATCCGTAATCAGCACGCCAATATTACGGTCTTTCAATGTCGCGACCAAATCCCGAATATCGCCAACGGCAATCGGGTCAATCCCGGCAAAGGGTTCATCAAGTAAAATATAAGACGGGTTGGCGGCCAGAGCGCGGGCAATTTCAACGCGCCGCCGCTCGCCCCCAGACAGCGCAATGCCGCGTGTGCGCCGCAAATGCGATATCGAAAAATCAGCCAGCAGGGCTTCAAGTTGCTTGTCGCGCTCCACCGGATTGCGCTCTACCGCCTCTAGCACGGCGCGGATATTATCCTCCACGCTTAGGCCGCGAAATATCGAGGCCTCTTGCGGCAAATAGCCAATGCCTTGGCGCGCGCGGCGATACATGGGCAGGGCGGTGATGTCCTCGCCATTCAGCTTAATCGTGCCGTAATCCGCACCAATCAGGCCCGTAATCATGTAAAAACAAGTGGTTTTGCCAGCGCCATTCGGGCCGAGCAGGCCGAGCGCCTCGCCGCGTTGCAAATTGAGCGATACATTGCGCACAACCGGCCGCTTGGCATAGCTTTTGCCGATATTCAGCACCTCCAGCCCGTCTGAGCTGGCCGCTAATCGGGGGCCTTGTTGATTGTTTGAAGCATTGTCTTGAATTGTCATTATGATTTCAGTCTAGCTTATTCTGCCAGCTTTGACAATCGGGCTTAGCAAAGGCTGGCAATGGTTTATTGCCGGTTTATCGCTAGTTTGTTGCTGGCTTATTGGCCGGGGGTGAAAATCCCGCGCACGCGTTGGCTGTTTTCGGCCTCAGTACCGCCAGTCAGGATTGCTTTGCCGGTAGCTGTGTCCACCCGCAAAGACGTGCCGCGCAAAATATTGCCGCCATCGATTAGCGTCACTTCGCTGCCCTGCGCACCACCCATAAAAATTTCGCCGCTATCGATATGATGCTCCGCCCAGTCGCCCCGCGCAATGGTGCCATCTGTGTCCCGCAGTTCAACATTTTGCTCGGCCCGCAGAGTTTGCAGCTCTTTTTGCTCATTAAAGGTGAGCGCGAGACGCGCGCTGCGCAGGCTCATCGGCCCTTGCACAGTGTCGACACCGCCTTGATAAATCGCCAATAGGGTTTTTTGATTGAGTGATAAATCTTGCGCGCTGGTCACAATAGGTGCGCTTGGGTCAGTTTGGAAACCTGCTTCTTTCGTGTCAGGTGATGAGCTGCTTTGCGTTTTATCCTGCGTTTTATTTTGGGGGGGGATATGGGTCGTGGTCGCGCCGTTAAAAAAATAAATGGTTTCATTGACGGCATTGGCATTCATGCTGCCCGCTACAATGCGGCTATTCTCTTGTGCGGCGACAACTTCCGATTGCGTGGTTGCAATCTCCGTGCGGAAATCAATATTCATGGTTGGGCTGGTCATCTCAAAACCGCGCCAATCCGTGAGGCGGACACCGCCTGTTAAATAAAGCTGGTCGTTTTGGCGCTGCAACACCCCATTAGGCGCGGTCATGCGGCGGGTTTCGGTGTTATCCGGGCTGAGCAAAACACCCTTAACATCTTGTAAATAAACAATATTCTCATTATTCGGGTCGGGGCGCGCCAGCTCTGCCACCACTTCATAGGGCGTGCCCGCGCTATTGCGTCCCCGCAATTCCGGCTCGCGCATAAGCGGGCCTTTGCGCGTGAGTTCAATCTTTTGATAATCAAAAGGCAGGTCGGCAACCTCAATCTCCTGCTCGCCCAAAAGCACAATGGCGAGCAAAAGCGCCAGCGCAACGAGCGGTAGAATAAATTTCAGCCGCTTAACGCGTCGCGAATAATTTTGCTGCTTGGTCATAAGCGGCGTGTTTCCCTAATGTGAAAAAATATCAAGATTTTCCCAGCCAGCAAGATCCATGGCTGCGCGCACCAGCACAAAATCAAAACAGGCCTCGGCCATATCCTTACGCCCCTCGCGCACCAGCATCTCCTCCAGCACATCTTTCAGTTGGTGCAAATATAAAACATCAGAAGCTGCATAATTGAGCTGGGCCTCACTCAATTCCTCCGCCCCCCAATCCGAGCTTTGCTGTTGTTTGGATAAATCAATACCGGCCAACTCACGACATAAATCCTTCAGCCCATGCCGGTCTGTATAAGTTCGCGCCAATTTGGAGGCAATTTTTGTGCACCATAAGGGCGCTGTATGCACACGCAGATAATGCGCAATTACCGCCACATCAAAACGCGCATAATGAAAAATTTTTAAAATGGAGCGGTCGCCCAAAAGCTTTTTCAAATTGGGCGCGTCATAGCTGTTACGATCTAATTGCACAATATGCGCCGTGCCATCGCCCGCTGAAATTTGCACGAGACACAGCTTATCGCGGTTGGGCTTTAGGCCTAAGGTTTCCGTATCAATCGCTACCGACCCTTCGAAACTCAGCCCGTCTGGCAAGTCGCCTTTATGAAATGTAATGCTCATGGTTTTTTTGATGCCCTTTATTTACTCATTTTTGGCACTTTATCAGCCTTTCAGGCGCAGGTCATTAGGAAATCATCAAATTGCAGCCAGTCTAGATTTGACTTTCTGGTTATCAAATTGTTCAATTTGTTTAAGCAATAAATAGGGGGTAGGGCGAGACGCATGTCCCAGTCTGATGTGATAGATATTACGGATTTGGCCAATCCGGTTTTAAACGAGGCCAGCAAAGCGGCGCTGGCTGCAGTTGCGGAAGTGCTTGTGAATTTTGACCCCCAAAGCATTTTGGATGAAGCCAGTCAGGATGTGTCGCTGGATGATTTTGGCCCAATGGATTTTCTGCCGCGCTTGAGCTTGCTATGCGATGAATGGGGGCAAAATCCAGATATTAGTAATTTGGGCCGGCTTGGCTTGCGCGCCAAGTTATTATTATTCGCGCGCTCGCGCCTGTTGATACAAAATCTTTTGAACCAACATCCTGAAATTCATGATGTGCAAATCACCGCGCCGATAATTGTCGCAGGTCTGCCGCGTTCTGGCACGACCCATTTGCTTAACCTTATGGCGGCGGATAGTCGGTTGCGGGCGCTGCCGCTTTGGGAGTCTTATGAGCCTGTGCCGCAGCCTCATGAAAGTCGCGATGAAAATGGCCAAGACCCGCGCTGGCTGCGTTGCCAGCAGCAATGGGAAATGACGCAGCAATTAACGCCTCATTTGGCGGCGATGCACCCGATGAATCCGGACCATATTCACGAGGAGTTAGAACTTATGGGCCCGAATTTTGGGTCTTATAATTTCGAGTGGCTGGCGCATTCGCCGCGTTGGCGCGATGATTATTATCAAACCGACCAAAGCGGCCAATATGACTATATGAAAACTGTTTTGAAAATTTTGACTTGGCAAGATGGTGACCATGACGGGTCAAAAACCAGATGGGTTTTAAAGTGCCCACAACATTTGGAGCAATTGCCGATATTGCTGAAAACTTTTCCTGACGCGACCATACCGATAACCCATCGTGACCCGATAGAGGTGATACAGTCTGCTCTCACAATGGTTGCCTATGGTCGGCGTGTAACCTGCAATCACATAAATATCAAAGAACTGGCAGAGTATTGGCCTGACCGCATCCATCATTTGCTTGAGGCGTGTGTCCGTGACCGCCATGTTTTGCCAGAAGCGCAATCAATTGATGTTTTGTTTCACGAGTTCATGGCTGATGATATTGCAATGGTGGCGCGTATTTATGACAAAGCTGGTTTAGAATTTACGCAACAGGCGCGCGAGGAATTAAACAATTTTATGGCGCATCATCAGCGCGGCAAATATGGGCGCGTGCGTTATCATTTAGAGCGTGATTTCGGCTTGTCACCTGAAGCTTTGCGGGCGCGCTTTGATTTTTATTTCAACGCCTTTGCTGTCAAATCAACAAAATAAGAGAAGCGAAATGAGAAAACCGATTTATAAATCCCGCCCTGTGGAGCCTAACCCAGCGAAGTTTGGCGGCGAAAGACTGAATGATTTCATTATCTTATCAGAAGCGTTTTCCAATGCTTATTTAATTGAAACGCCAGAGGGTAATATTCAGCTCAATACAGGCATGGGGCTTGAAGCGCCGGTGATTGATGCAAATTTTAAGAAATTTTCAGACCAAAACACGCGGCATATTATCTTGACCCAAGGCCATGTCGACCATGTGGGCGGGGCGGCCTATTTTCGCCGGCAATATCCTGAGGTTCAGGTCATCGCGCATCAAGAAAGTCTGGAGCATCAAAATTATGAACAGCGCATCACAGAGTTTCGCAATCGTCGCTCTGCTTTTGCCTTTGAACAAAAATTTGTGGATATTTTTCAGTATTACCAAGAAAACGGCTATACGGATTTTGAACCACAAGACCAGCCCACGCCAGATATTCTGGTTGAAGATAAGCACCAATTCACGCTGGGCGGTTTAGAGGTTGAGGTAAGAGCGGTTGCGGGTGCTGAAACCAATGACTCGCTGATTGTTTGGTTGCCGCAGCATAAAATTTGTTTCACGGGCAATTTATTTGGTTGCCCATTTGGTCATTTTCCAAATCTGTTTACCATTCGAGGTGACCGCTATCGCGACCCACTGGTTGTTGCGGCCGCTGTCAAAACAGTCCAAGAGCTTGAGCCAGAAACCATTATGTATGGTCACCACGCGCCGATTAACGGCAAGGATGTGATTGCCGAAGAGCTTGGCGCTTTGCATGGTGCAATAATGTATGTGCATGACGCGGTGGTTGCGGGCATGAATGCGGGCAAGCAAGTACATGAATTGCAAGCTGAAATTCACCTGCCGCCTGAATTAGAAGTCGGGCAGGGTTATGGTCAAGTATCATGGGGCGTGCGCGCGATTTGGGAATATTATGTTGGCTGGTTTTACCATCGTTCCACCACTGAGCTGTACAATGTCCCACAACAAGCCATTCATGCTGATTTGGTTGAAATGGCTGGCGGCGCAGAGGCCGTTTTGGCCAAAGCGCAAGAAAAATCCGCGCAAGGTGAAGCTGAAGCGGCGTTGCATTTTCTTGATTTGTTGGCCTCTGCTGGGGTGCAAAGCCCGCAGGCGCGTCAGCTTTATGTGGCGATACATGAGAGCCTGTTGGCTGAAGCCGATAATTTTTGGTTGGAAAACTGGTTGTCTTACCAAATTAGGCAAAACAGTTAAGCGCGCATAAAGAAAATTATGTTTATTTTTTGCATATGTGCTAGTTAATGCTTGTTGTGTGTCGTGATTGTTTCTTTTGGCACAGCTATGCAGGTGTTTATGAAAAGCCCTGTTAAAAATACCTTACGTTAACAAAAGACACCAACAAATGGAAAGATTATGATTACTGGAACCGTGAAGTGGTTTAATGCCACCAAAGGATATGGGTTTATTGCTGTTGAAGGCGAAAATGATGTGTTTGTGCATATTTCTGCCGTTGAAGCAAGTGGGCTTGAACTGAAAGAAGACATGAAAGTGGAATTTGAAAAACAAGAAGGCAAAAATGGAAAATTTTCTGCCGTTAATCTTGTTGCCGCGGGCGACTAAGCCGCGGGCTGAAACAAAGCCCAGACATTGGAAAGAGCTTGAGGCGCGCCTCAGGCTCTTTTTTGTTGAGACTTACAATATGGTGTGTCATGATTTTAACAGTATTTTGTTGTTTAGAGATAAGGCCGTTGCTGATGAAAAAATCAATTTTAGTTTTACCGCTCCTATTTTTATTGAATGCATGCGCGCCTAATGTCCCCAAATGTGGTGACCCAGAAACAATTGATCTGGTCAAAGAAATAGCTTTTGATGTTTTGGAAAATAATTTGCTGCTCCAATTGCTTGGCGCTGGTGGGGAGAATAATTTTTCATTTGAATTGAAATATATCAGAACAACAAGTGAGGACCCAGAAACAGGTGCATTTGAGTGTGCGGCAGATATGGAAATATATGCAAATTCTAAATTCTTAAATGAAATTCCAATCACATATACTGTTGAATTAACCGATGATGGCGAAAACTTTTATGTGAATGTTTACGGCTTGTAAAA
>JBMHDF010000017.1:0-72850 GCA_049889535.1 Parvibaculales bacterium
CGCGCGCGCGGGCATCTGCCGTGCCGAGTTTCACGCTGCCATCAGCGCGCACTTGCGCCTGCACCCGTTTTTGCGCCTTGCGCGCCGGCCCAAAAAGCTGCGTGCCGGGCTTGACCATCCCGTTTTCAACCAGCTGGCCAAACGGAATGCGCGGCTGTTGTTTGGGCGAGCGCGTGATATCAAGGCTGTCGGCATCCAGCGGTGCCACCGCCGCAATCCGCGCACACGCGGCTTCAGCATATTTCGGGTCGGCCTCAATGCCGATAAAATGCCGCCCGAGTTTTTTCGCCACCGCGCCGGTTGTGCCGGTACCGAAAAACGGGTCCAGCACCACATCGCCCGGCTGGGTAGAGGCCAGCAGCACGCGGTGCAACAGGCTTTCGGGTTTTTGCGTGGGGTGCAGCTTGTCGCCCGCCGCATCCTTCAGCCGCTCGCCGCCATTGCAAATCGGCAGCACCCAGTCGGAGCGCATCTGCACATCCTCATTCAGCGCCTTCATCGCCTGGTAATTGAATGTGTAGCTTGCTTTTTCATCGCGCGCCGCCCAAATCAGCGTTTCATGCGCATTGGTGAAGCGGGTGCCACGAAAATTCGGCATCGGATTGGACTTGCGCCAGATAATGTCATTGAGCAACCAATAACCCAAATCCTGCATCATGCTGCCCACACGGAAAATATTATGATAGGAGCCAATCACCCAAAGCGTGCCATTGGGTTTAAGGATGCGGCGCGCCTCCTGCATCCAGTCGCGGGTGAACGCATCATAGGCGGCAAAGCTGGCGAATTTGTCCCAATCATCGGTGACCGCATCCACCTTGCTGTCATCCGGGCGGTGCAGCGCGCCCTTCAGCTGCAGATTATAGGGCGGGTCGGCAAACACCACATCCACACAAGCATCCGGCAAAGCACGCAATTGTTCAATGCAATCACCTTGCAAAATCCTGTCATATTTATCCGCTATAACGGATTTATCAAATTTCTTTTTACTCATCATAGTAACATGAGTCAAAGCAGGGCTGGCGTCAAGAATCTATTGATTCCAATGACTTATAATTTTTTACCTTATCCACAGACCTATCCCTCGACCACAAGATAGAGTCACTTTTTAATTTTCGGGACTCAATATCTTGCGTATCGGGGCAAAAGATTTTCGATGATGCGGCGTAACCCCCCGCTCTGCCAAGCCAATTTGATGGGCTTTGGTGCCATAACCCATATTTTGCGCCCAGCCATAGCCGGGAAAGTCGCGGTCCAATGCCGCCATATATCTGTCGCGTGTTACTTTTGCTAAAACCGAAGCCGCCGCAATTGAGGGTGACAGGCTATCGCCCTTGATAATCGCACTCGCCGCAAAAGGCCAATCTGGCAATTTATGACCATCAACCAAAACATGGTCAGGTGGGTTTGGCATCACCGCCACCGCGCGATGCATGGCAAGCAGGCTGGCTTGTAAAATATTCAGCTCATCAATTTCATCGACACTGGCCTGCCCAATACCGTGTGGCAGCCCTTTTAAAAGCTCAAATAAAGCCGTGCGCTTTTTTTCTGTTAGTTTCTTGCTGTCATTTAATGCTGCTAAATCAGTTTCAGCATAATCCGGGGGCAAAACAATACAAGCCGCCACCACAGGACCAGCCCAAGGGCCACGACCAACCTCATCAACCCCTACCACGCACCGAACTGGCCAGCCTTGCGCCTCCTCCAGCTCAGTGGTCAGCATTTATTCTGCCGCTTCTGCCGTGACAGTGTCTTTCGCATGCCACCGCAACACAGGATTACGAGCCGCTTGGGTTTCGTCCAAACGTTGGCGCGGCGCAAAATGCGGCGCTTGTTTAAACCGATCAAGCTCGCCAGCTTTGGCGGATTGGGTTAAATCCAATAAGGTTGCAATAAATAAATCCAGCGTTTCCTTACTTTCAGTTTCTGTTGGCTCAATCAACATCGCACCATGCACAACCAGCGGGAAATACATGGTCATTGGGTGATAGCACTCATCAATCATGGCTTTGGCAAAATCCAGCGTATCCACGCCGGTATTTTTCAAGAAGCGGTCATCAAACAAGGCTTCATGCATGCATGGCCCCTCAAATGACGCGCTCATCTCATCTTTTAGACAGGCCATAATATAATTTGCATTCAAAACAGCATCTTCAGCAACTTGGCGCAAACCATCTGCGCCATGGCTCATCATATAGGCCAGTGCGCGCACAAACATGCCCATCTGGCCATGAAACGCGACCATGCGTCCAAATGGCGACTCTTGAGTTTGGGCATCATGCTCGACAAGTTGGAAGCCATTTTCATCAGCCACAACAAAAGGCAATGGCGTAAACGGCGCAAGACGCTCAGACAAAACAGTTGGCCCCGCACCTGGCCCACCACCACCATGAGGGGTCGAAAATGTTTTATGCAAATTAATATGCATCGCATCAATGCCCAAATCACCTGGGCAAACGCGCCCAACAATGGCGTTAAAATTCGCACCATCGCAATAAAAATACCCGCCAACCGCATGCAGCGCATCAGCAATTTCAATAATATCACGCTCAAACAAACCGCATGTGTTGGGGTTGGTCAGCATAATCGCCGCAACATCAGTGTCGAGCTTTTCTTTAAAGGCCGCCAAATCTACGCGCCCCTCATCATTGGCCGGAATTTCATCAACCTTAAAGCCAAGCAGGGCCGCCGTTGCGGGGTTTGTGCCATGTGCGGATTCAGGCACCAATACACGTTTGCGTGTTTCAACCTCGCCTTTCGCAACAATTGCGGCTTTAATGGCCATCATGCCGCATAATTCACCATGCGCGCCGGCTTTGGGCGACATCGCAACTGCAGGCATATTTGTTAGGCGCATCAACCAATGCGCTAATTCGTCCATTAACTCTAACGCGCCCTGCACTGTCGACTGCGGCTGCAATGGGTGAATATCGGCAAAACCAGGTAAGCGTGCCATTTTTTCATTCAGGCGCGGATTATGTTTCATCGTGCAAGAGCCAAGCGGATAAAGCCCCGCATCAATTGAGTGGTTTTTTTGGCTTAGGCGCACATAATGGCGCATTGCCTCTGGCTCGGTCAGACCCGGCAAATCAATTGGCATCGGATTGGCACAATCCCCCAAACGCGAGTTGGTTTCAGGCGCGGGTGGAATATCCACACCAGATTTATCGTGTTGGCCAATCTCAAAAATCAACGCCTCTTCTAAGACCAGCCCTTTATTGCCAGTAAATGTCTCACGATGACTCATCACAGCACCTCCTTCAAGGCTTGTAGATAGCTTTCAATATCAGCATCAGTGGTCACTTCAGTTGCCGCCACAATTAGTAGATTTTCCATATTTGCCTCAGGCATTAAACGCGATGCTGGCACGCCTGCAATCACACCCTTTGCAGCCATTTGCTCCACAAAATCTATGGCAGGTACGGGCAGCTCGAGGGTAAATTCATTAAAGAAACTTGGTGTCAGGCAACGCACATTGTCCAAAACTTCTAAAGCTTCTACCAATTGCACGGCGCGCGCATGATTGGCTTGTGCCAAATCACGCAACCCTTGACCGCCCAGCAATGTCATATGCGCGGTAAAAGCCAGCGCACATAAACCTGAATTTGTGCAAATATTTGATGTCGCTTTGTCACGACGAATATGCTGCTCACGGGTAGATAATGTCAGCACAAATCCATGCTTGCCACTGGCGTCCACTGTTTCTCCACATAAACGACCTGGCATTTGCCGGATATATTTTTGCCGGGTTGCAAAAAGTCCGACATATGGCCCACCAAAGTTTAGGCCATTTCCAAGACTTTGACCTTCACCAACCACAATATCTGCGCCCATATCACCTGGTCGCTTTAACAATCCCAAAGAAACAATTTCCGGCACCGCGACAACCAGCAAAATATTGCGGGCATGCAAAGCGTCAGCCAATTTTGAGAAATCTTGAATATGCCCAAAAAAGTCAGGGTTTTGTATCACCACACAGGAGGTGTCATCATCAACCAACGCCAATAAGTCTTCTGCTTTATCAGCCGATGGTTCAGGCTGGGCGAGCTGAAACCCGCCCATATCTGATAGATTCTCAATCACCGCTTTATAATGCGGGTGCAACCTTGAAGATAACACAGCGCGGGTTTTGCGTGTGACCCGATGCGCCATCAAAACCGCCTCACCAGCGGCAGTTGAACCGTCATACATAGAGGCATTAGCAACTTCCATCCCTGTCAACTCAGAAACTTGGGTTTGGAACTCGAATAAATATTGCAATGTGCCTTGCGTAATCTCTGGCTGATAAGGTGTATAAGAAGTTAGAAATTCCGAACGCTGGATTATATGGTCCACAGTCGCGGGTACATGATGCTTATAAGCCCCCGCACCACAGAAAAATGGCACATGGCTAGCCGATATATTTTTGCTAGCCATTTTATTAAAATGGCGCTCAACCTCAAGTTCACTTTGATGGTTCGGCAGATCCAACAAATCCTTGCGGCGCGCGGCTTCAGGCACATCAACAAATAAATCATCAATTGTGTCGACACCAATGCGTGCCAGCATTTGCTCCCGGTCAATTTGGGTTAAGGGAAGATAACGCATTAACCAAGCTCCTTTATATAGGCTTCATAGGCTGCTTCATCCATTAAGCCTTCCGTTTCATCTTGTGATGAGAGTTTCATTTTAAAAAACCAGCCAGCCATATTAGGGTCGTCATTAACCAAAGCTGGATTTTCATCTAGCGCGGCATTGCCTTCCAAAATCTCACCCGATACAGGCGCATAAACATCACTTGCCGCTTTCACGCTTTCAACAACTGCCGCATCATCGCCCCGCGTAACCTGACGGCCGCTTTCTGGCACTTCCACAAACACAACATCGCCAAGCTGGGCTTGCGCATAATCCGTAATACCAACAGTGGCTGTATCACCATCAATTTCTATCCATTCATGGTCTTTGGTAAAAAGCTTCGTCATGATTTTCCCCTATAATAATTTTGCGGCACAAAAGGCAGCGCCGTGATTTTTGCTGGCAATGCTTTGCCGCGAACAATGAGTTGAACTTGGGTGCCGATGGCGCTTTGCTCAGCCGCCACATAGCCCATTGCAATCGGCGCCTTTAAACTTGGGCTAAAGCCGCCACTTGTTACAACACCAATTTCTTGCCCATCAAGAGCCTGAATCAGTGCCCCTTCGCGCGCGGGCGCACGACCCTCCGGCGCAATACCCACACGCTTGCGCCCAATCTTTTCTGTAATTTGTTGATTTATCACCTCAGCACCTGGAAAGTCCGCTGCCTCTAGGCGACGCTTTGGGATTGACCACATTAAATCGGCCTGTGCCGGTGTGGTTGTGGTGTCAATATCGTGGCCATAAAGGCATAAACCCGCCTCCAGCCGCAAGCTGTCACGCGCCCCCAGACCAATCATTGCAACCGCATCATCAGCTAGAAGAGTTTGAGCAAATGCCACACTTAAATTTTCAGGCAAAGAAATCTCAAAGCCATCTTCACCTGTATAACCACAGCGCGAGATCAATAATTCTGCCTTCTGCGAACCCACTTGCCAATCCACATAACAGGCACTCATAAATGGCATATCCGCGACTTGTGGAAACAGTTTTGCCAAAACCGTTGCCGCTTTAGGCCCTTGCAAAGCCAACAAGCCGCGCGTTTCAATTTCAAGATTGGCCTGCCCAGCTAAAGCCGCTTGAATATGCGCATAATCCGCTTCTTTACACGCCGCATTCACCACCAGCCATAGCGTTTGCCCAAAACGGGTCACCATTAAATCATCTAAAATGCCGCCCTCTTGATTTGTGAGTTGCGAATAGCGAATACGCCCCTCTTTGAGCGTTGTTAACCCTGCAGGCACGAGTTGTTCAAAAATCTGCCCCGCATCGGTATCATCATTAAGTGGCACAAGTCTTGCCTGCCCCATATGCGACACATCAAATAAGCCCGCCTGGCTGCGCGTATGCAAATGCTCGCCCATCACACCAAGCGGATATTGCACAGGCATCTCATAACCAGCAAAAGGCACCATTTTTGCGCCCAACTCCAGATGCAAATCATAAAGCGGGGTCCGCAAAAGCGGTGCATTGAGCTCATTTATTTTGGCAGCTTCAGCCATTTTATTTCCGTTCTCCAATCCGGCATATAAGCCGTCAGCGGTTCAACATACAGAGTCCTGAGTCGTTCAAAATTAAACCAAAAGGTTTAATGCAAACGCCCTCCTCTGTCGCTGTACCTGAGAGATTGAAGACCGGTTGGCCTCTTACCCCGTCGGTGAGGTTTGCGAAAAACCTACTTTCCAGAGTTTCATCATATTGCGGTCCTTTTGCCTGAGAGTTTCCGAGGGCGGTTGCTCCTTCGGCGCCGACATAACAAAACTTGTCGGTCTCTTCCGCAATAATCAAATGATGATTTCAAAATAAGCAATCCAAGCAAAATGTCAAACTGTGCCTGTGCATAACCAAAGCCAGTTTAAATACACTCAGATTCAACCAAATATTTGAATATGTTAGCGGGCGAAAAAATTATAATAAGTTGAGACGTTTTTTATAGTCCAAGCGATTCTTTTTCAATTGATTTGCACTGAGTCGGAATCCCACCAAAATTGAAAAATCTTCAATTCGGTCATCTTCAGATAAGGTGATGGCTTGGCGCCCAATCTCTTGCACAAAAACAGCTTGCTCAGCATTTTTATTTCCGCTTACAGAAATCATAAAATCCTTACGGGTCATGACATCATCTTGACCATTTAGAATAATCATAAAGGCGGGCAAGCTGAGTTTTGTTGGCATAGCGCCTTGCGCCTCAACCAGACCACGCACACTCAGCGAGGTTTCAATTTTGCGGGTTTCTGGGTTCCATGCACAATCCATCGCCGTGCCGGTGATATTGGCCGCCCATGCCAGCTGCCCGTCGCGTTCAAAAACCAGCCGCTCCGTATCAGCCAAAACCCCTTCAGTTGGGCAATATTGACGACTCACCTCAACATCACCACCACAGGCTGAAACCATCAGCGCGACAGCAATGACAGTCAGATTTTTTTTAGTTAAAGCGGAAAAAAAGCGCATGAAAAACCTCAAAAAAAAGCTTGTTATTTTCAACTCTACCAAGAATTGGTGTATAAGCTATAGAAACATTAAGTGTAACCTACCTAATGATTGTGTTGACAGCAAGTGCCGTTTAAGAGGGGCCCGTGACGAAAAGAAAATTGAATATTCTGCTCGCCGCACCGCGCGGTTTTTGTGCAGGTGTCGATCGCGCCATTTTGATTGTCGAGCAGGCGCTGGATAAATATGGCGCCCCTGTCTATGTGCGCCACGAGATTGTGCATAATCGTTACGTGGTTGACGAGCTTAAAAAGCGTGGCGCTATTTTCGTTGATGAGCTTGATGAGGTGCCTGATGATGCCCAAGTTGTTTTTTCAGCTCACGGTGTGCCTAAATCTGTGCCTGCTGAGGCGCAACGCCGAGCCCTTAATTGGCTTGATGCAACCTGCCCGCTAGTTTCAAAAGTGCATATTGAAGCGCAACGACATTATGAGCAAGGACATCATATTATTTTAATTGGCCATGCTGGCCATCCTGAAGTGATTGGCACATTGGGGCAATTGCCAGATGGCGCGATAGAACTGATTGAAACAATTGACGATGTCGAAAAGCTCAAAATTACCAATCCTGACAAGCTTGCCTATCTCACACAAACAACCTTATCGGTTGATGACACGGCAGATATTATTGCGGCGCTAAAAAAGCGTTTCCCAAATATTCATGCCCCTCATAAGGAGGATATTTGTTACGCCACGACCAATCGGCAGCAAGCTGTTAAAGAACTGGCAGAGCAAGCCGATGGATTATTTATCATTGGCGCCCCCAATTCATCAAATTCATTGCGCTTGGTCGAATTAGGGAAGCGGCTGGGGTGTCATTTCTCAGAATTGATTAATGGCATTGACCCGCTTGATTTTGCAAAACTCGAAAATATTGACACTTTAGGCATCAGTGCTGGCGCATCTGCTCCAGAGACACTTGTTCAAAATGTGATTCAGCAATTAAAGAACCAGTTTGACTGCACCATCACAGAAATTGTGACAACTGAGGAAAATGTTGAATTCAAACTTCCCAAAACATTGCGTGAGGATATGGTTTCCGCACAAAAGGGGCAGATATAATGGCGGTCTATACTCAAATAGAGCCTGCCGAGCTTGATCGCCTCTTATCTGAGTATGAAATAGGCAAAGCGGTAAGTCTGAAGGGCATCGCCGAAGGTGTTGAGAATTCCAACTATTTACTCAACACCGAAACTGGCAAATATATTCTGACTATTTATGAAAAACGGGTTGACCCAAACGACCTGCCGTTTTTTCTTGATCTCAAAACCCATCTCGCTGCCGCTGGGTTAAATTGCCCCGTGCCAATAAAGCATAAAAAAGGTGGGTTTTTATCACAGGTAAAAAACCGGCCAGCCGCGATTATCAGTTTTTTAGAAGGCACCAGTATGCGCCGCCCTCAAGTCAGTCATTGCTTTAGTCTGGGCAAGGCAATGGCACAACTTCACCTTGCGGGTCTGGATTTTCAACAAACCCGCAGCAATAGTTTGAGCCTTGAGGCTTGGCAGGGTTTGTTTGAACAAAACCGCCATCAGGTTAATCAGGTGCATCCCAATATGGAAAGCTATATTTCAGAAGAACTCGCTTTCATAACTGAAAACTGGCCGCGCAATTTGCCCACAGGCATTATCCACGCAGATTTGTTTATCGATAATGTATTTTTTCTTGATGATGAGGTGTCTGGCATTATCGATTTTTATTTTGCCTGTACAGACCAACTTGTTTATGACATTGCCATCACATTGAATGCTTGGTGTTTTGAAGCCGATGTGAATTTTAACATCACAAAAGCTAAAGCAATTTTGGAAGGGTATCAGTCCGTGCGCCCGCTTTCCGAGTCTGAGATACAAGCCCTGCCTATTTTATCACGTGGCGCGGCTCTTCGATTCTTACTGACCCGCTTGCATGACTGGTTTAACCAAGACCCTGAAGCGCTGGTGCGGCCAAAAAACCCAACAGATTATTTGCGGCGCCTGAGGTTTCACAAAACCGCTACACGCCCGCAAGATTATGGCATCACATCAGGGGGCACCTCATCATGAACGAGATTACCATTTATACTGATGGCGCTTGCTCCGGCAATCCCGGGCCTGGTGGCTGGGGCGTGCTGATTATTGAAAATGGACAGGAAACAAGTTTTTGTGGGGGCGCGGCAGAAACCACAAATAATCGCATGGAAATGATGGCCGCAATTGAAGCCTTAAAACAAATTGAGCCTGGCACAAAGATTCGGCTGATAACAGACTCAAATTATCTCAAAGATGGCATCACAAGCTGGATTCATAATTGGAAGAAGCGCGGCTGGAAAACTGCTGCAAAGAAACCTGTGAAGAATGTCGATTTATGGCAAATGCTCGATGCTGAAAATAGCCGCCATAATGTGCAATGGGAGTGGATTAAAGGCCATGCCGGTCACGCAGGCAATGAACGTGCAGACGAATTGGCACGTGAAGGCATGGCTCAATATTTATAAGCTGGTGTCTTAAAGCTGGCCCAACATGGTTTCAGCGCCTGAATCTTTGGCTTCACCCGGATTGGATTCAACATTTAAAACCTCAACAACCCCGTCACGCACAATCATTGAATAGCGTAAAGAACGCGTACCCATACCAAAGCCAGAACCATCCATTTCAAGCCCTATCGCGGCGGTGAACTCCCCATTGCCATCAGCCAGCATCATGACTTTGCCATCGGCATTTTGTTGCTTGCCCCATGCGTCCATGACAAATGCATCATTCACAGATAGGCAGATAATCGTATCCAAGCCTTTCTCGCGCAACGCTTCGGCTTGCTGAATAAAACCTGGCAAATGTTGATTTGAACAGGTTGGCGTAAACGCACCTGGCAGAGCAAAAAGCCCAACATTTTTGCCGCTAAAAAGCGCTTCAGTTGTGATGGGCGCAGGGCCCGCATCGCTCATATGCATGAACGTAATTTCCGGTAATTTGTCACCTACTGAAATTGTCATCAGTTTCTCCTATTGAAATAATGGTCTTGTTATAGAATAAGTTTCTTTTCAAAAAAACAAGCCCCATAAAGCATCAATCTGCAGGATTTGGGACAAAAAAGCCTGTATATTTAAATCCGGATACAACTTAGCAGTCTCATCATGCCTATTTTTTGTTTTTGCATTATTTCCAAACCCTCATTTTAGCGATAGGGTACAATTGATGAATACTGCACAGAAAAAAACGCAAAGCCTTGCTGGTAAATTATTGCTGGCAACCCCGACGATTGGTGACACGCGCTTTAATCAAACTCTTATTTACCTTCATGAACATAATAACGAAGGCGCAATGGGCTTTGTCATTAATCAACAAGCCGAAGATATCGTACTCACTGATATTATCGAAAGCCTTGACCTGCCTGATGCTGAGCGCCCGACAAATGATCCCGTGTTTATTGGCGGGCCGGTTGATACAGGGCGCGGTTTTGTTTTGCATGACAGCACCTATAAAAGCAGCTCTACTGTTTTTAATGCCAATGGGCAAATTGGGGTCACCGCCACTTTAGATGTTCTTGAAGTGCTATGCTCACGCCACCCTATTGAAAATGCCATTATCTTATTGGGCTATTCGGGTTGGGCAGCAGGTCAGCTTGAACAGGAATTAATTGAAAATGCCTGGCTGATTTGTGACTTTAATCTGGATTTGATTTTTGCCATTGCCCCTGAAAAGAAATATCAAGCAGGCATGAGCCTAATGGGCATTGATCCGGGCATGCTTAGTTCCGATCAGGGGTCAGCTTAGAGCGGCCAGGAAACAGAAAATATAAATTACTTGCCAAACACAGCAATATAGCGGTCATGGCTAAGGCAAATTCAAGCCATTCCGTGCTGATGCTATCTAGAAAATCTGATTGAAAATATAAAGTGACCCAGCCTAGCACACATAAAAACAGCAAAATATCAATCGACAAAACCACTGTCCGCCAGTAACGCCGCTCCGTCCAAGGCAGGCGCAATAAGGCACGATGCGCGAACACGACATAGGCTAAACCAACTAATAACAACAAACGTAGGAAAACAAGCCCATAGGTGAAATGGGTTGCCTCCCATCGTAAATATAAAATACCGCCTATTGATAGTGAAAAGAAGGCAGGCAATAAAAGCCGCCAGCGCTTTAGACGGTAGGCAGCTGGCACACATAAAAATCCAAATACAGCTAAAGATGAAAGCAGAATTTGACGAAAAACAGTTTGGTTTTGCTCAAATTTTTTGTGGTAATTTCTATCCCAAATCCAAAATTTGGCACGTGTTGGCGTTTCACCAATCAATAAAAACCGTTTCACTTCGCCTGGCATAAGCGATATTGGCAAGCGGTTAGGGAATTGCCGCACAGAGGTTGTTTCCTGATCGTCAGAACTCACAAGCCGGTAAGGTGTGACGGGCGCATTTTCGCGATAGCCCAAAACCGCCTGATGAAAAATATCACGCCCTGTAATGTGAAGGTCAAAAACAAGCGCAACATCACTGGTATTTTGAACGGCAAATTCGGTTTCATTGGGTCGCAGGCGCACCATTGTGTCGCTGACATTCATCACCCGCAATTGATTGGAAACCAAAACAACATCAACACCGCTGGCCGCTTTGACAGGTAATGTAGCCAAAAAATAGGAAATCAATATGGCGCCAAAAGCCAAGTGAAACATAGCTATAAGCTGGCAAAAATTAAGTCTTTTGTATCCGTGAAGAGATTGCATGAAACAATTTTGCCAAATCTCATCCAAAAGAGCGAGCAAATTATGCTTTATTAATTGCGCGGGTTTTGGCGCGAATATAGTCTTGCACTTGCGCTAAATCATTTGGCAAATCATCACTGCGCTCTGGTTGTGACATCATATCAATAACCCGCTGCGGGGCTGGCGCGGGCTGGCCACAGGCTTTTTCCACAGAAGCAGGAAATTTTGCTGGATGGGCCGTGGCCAATGTCACCATCGGAATCGCGCTATCAAGCTGAGACTGCCATGCCGCACCAACCCCAATAGCTGTATGCGGGTCCAAAATCATACCTGTATCATTTTGTACTTTGCGCATCACCTCAAATGTTTGCGATTCATCAATTCTGACAGCCTCAAATTGAGATTTGATTTTCTCTCGCATGGTTTCTGAAAGTGTAAAACTTTTTTCAGTCGCGAGACGCGCCATCAGCGAACGCACCATATCGGAATCCCGCCCTGAAGCTTCATATAGTAAGCGCTCAAAATTACTCGAAACCTGAATATCCATTGACGGGCTGGCGGTTGCCACCACATCACCAATTTCATACACACCCGTCGCCAACACCCGTGCCAAAATATCATTCACATTGGTGGCTATCATCAAGCTGGCAATAGGCAGTCCCATTTTAGCCGCTACATAGCCTGCAAAAATATCGCCAAAATTACCTGTTGGCACAGAAAAACCAATGGGTTTTTGTGCGCCGACTAATTTTGCAGAAGCGGTAAAATAATAAACCGTCTGCGCCATCACCCGCGCCCAATTAATGGAATTCACGCCCGCCAAACCAACCTGTTGGCGGAACTCTTTGTCGTTAAACATAGACTTTACTAAAGCCTGACAATCATCAAATGTGCCATCAACCGCAACCGCATGCACATTGTCATCTTGCGGGGTGGTCATTTGTTTGCGCTGCACATCAGAAACCCGCCCTTGCGGATATAAAATGAACACATCAATCGCTTCGCGCCCTCGAAAAGCTTCAATCGCCGCCCCGCCCGTATCGCCAGAAGTCGCACCAACAATCGTGGCGCGTTGACCGCGTTTGGCCAAAGCATCATCCATAAGTCGTGCCAAAAGCTGCATGGCCACATCTTTAAAAGCCAAAGTGGGGCCATGAAACAGTTCCAGCAAATAATGCGCGCGACCATTTTCTTCTTTCAATGGCACTAGCGGGGCAACCTCTGGCGCCTCAAAACAAGCATAGGCTTGCTGGATAATTTCTTGAAACCGACCCAAATCTGCATCTGCACCCAGAAACGGTGATAACACCTCAAAGGCCACTTCAGCATAAGTTTTATCCGCAAAACCACGAATGGTCGCATCAGATAAACGCGGCCAAGTTTCAGGCACATAAAGACCGCCATCTGTCGCCAGTCCCGCCAGAAGCGTATCTTCAAAATTTAAGACGGGTGCCTGCCCGCGCGTGCTTACATATTTCATCACAAATCATCATCTGGTTTTCTATGTTGAGGCAGGATGTGCCACAAAATGAAGATAACCACAAGTGTTAGTGCAAGACCATACCAAGTCATCGCATATTCTAAATGGCGATTGGAAAACTGAACACGCGTCTGGCCCGCAATCGGCCCGCCTTCAAATCCGCTATCTGCGTCCAATTCAATAAAAAACGGTGCCACCTCAAGGCCTAAATAATCCGCCATTTGGTCAAGATCGCGTGAAAACCATAAATTATTTTTTGTGTCATTTTCGGGCTCAAACATGCCGCGTTTGCTTGGCCAACGCATCAAGCCAGAAAGATTATGATGCCCTTCAAGCTGCCCCTTTATACGGGTTTTTGGGTCTTTTAAACGGTCCGGCACAAACCCACGATTGACCAGAATATAAGTGCCATCAAGCTGTTGAAGTGGCGTAATGACATGCACCCCCGTCGCGCCGCGATAGGCGCCTGCATACCAATAAATCTCTTTTTCATAATTAAACTTGCCTGCAAACAGAACCCGCTTATACGCATCTTGCGCGGCGCTTAATTCTGGCCAGCGCCTTGCATTCGGTACCCATTCAGGCGGCGCGTCCAGACGCTCACTCACCCGCGCGATGAGAGCTTCTTTCCATGCCAAACGCTCCATTTGCCAATTGCCCAGCAGTATCAAAACAGCCAACACAAAAAGGCTCATCAGGCTTGCTATGATACGTGGTTTTCTCATCATTTAGATATGCCACTATTTTGAGAAAAAGAAAGAGGGACGCCCCGAAAGGCGTCCCTTTTTTGTTGTGTGAATATCACGATAATGTTTCGCATCAGCTATAAGCTTAATGCGCGGCTGGTGCGCCAGCTCCCAACACATAAATAACCGCGAATAAAAACAGCCAAACGACATCAACAAAGTGCCAATACCAAGCCGCCGCTTCAAAGCCAAAATGCTGCTTGGATGTGAAATCCCCGCCCAATGCACGTAATAAGCAAACCAGCAAGAAAATCGTACCCACTAAGACATGGAAACCATGAAAGCCTGTCGCCATATAGAAGGTTGCGCCATAAATATGGCCAGAAAAACCAAAAGCGGCATGAGTATATTCATAAACCTGTAAAACTGTGAACAATGCCCCAAGCAGGCAAGTCAGAATTAGACCCCATTTCAGACCTTGCCGGTCATCATGCTGCAAGGCGTGATGCGCCCATGTGACAGTTGTGCCACTGGTCAGCAAAATCAGTGTATTAATAAACGGTAAATGCCAAGGGTCAAAAGTCTCAATGCCTTGTGGTGGCCACTGCCCGCCAGTTAATTCAGTCCGCAGCTCTTGCAAAGGATGGGCGGTCATCAGGCTGGCATCAAAATATGCCCAAAACCAAGCTACAAAAAACATCACCTCAGAGGCAATAAACATCATCATGCCATACCGATGGTGAAGCTGGACAACAGGTGTGTGATCGCCTTGATTGGCCTCGCGTATCACATCGCGCCACCAAGCATACATCACATAAAGAACACCGACAAAACCAATGGTCATCACCCAATGCGTATAGTCATGCATAAACAGGACGGCACCAACGGCCAAAATAAAAACACTTACCGATGCGATAAACGGCCATGGGCTGGGGTCAACCAAATGGTAGTCATGATTTTTTGCGTGTGCGTCAGCCATATTCAATCCCTTTTCTATCCTTTCGGGCTTAAAGTTTTTTCTGCAGACTTATTGTCTGCTGACTTTTCAGACCTGAAGAAAGTATATGACAAAGTGATGGTTTTGACATCATCCATTTCTTTGTCATTCACAATTTCCGGGTCAATAAAAAATGTGACGGGCATATCAACACTCTGCCCGGGTTCAAGTACTTGCTCTGTGAAGCAAAAACAATCAATTTTCGAAAAATAATAACCGGCTTTTTGCGGCGTCACATTATAGGTCGCGGTGCCTGTAATGGTTTCATCTGTCAGGTTTTTAGCCTGATAAAAGGCTAAACCTGTCTCGCCAACTTTGAGCGCAACCTTTTCCGCTGGCGGGTTAAACGCCCACGGCATTTTACGGTTTAAGCTTGCATCAAAGCGTATCTCAATCACACGATCCCCTATAGTCTGAGAAGCTTGTAGCGCCCGATTGGTGGTGCCACCAAAACCAGTAACACGGCAGAACAAGTCATAAAGCGGCACAGAGGCATAAGCCAACCCAATCATCATCACCACACCGCCAATGCAAGCAATAAGCGTGCGGCGTTGTTTATTTTGTAAAATCTGAGGATTGGTTTCGTGGCTCATCTTTTTGAAAAATCTCTCTTATAAAGGTCGGTTCACAATATTGGCACCAAGTCGAACAACTGTAATGAGAAAAAACAGCACAACAAACGCACCCAATAAAAAGGCGGTCACGCGCGCGCGCCGGCGGCGGGTGGCCAGCAAGTCTTCGCTCCATGTACCAATTTCGGTGTTTTCATTTGTTTCTGTTTTTTTATCAGACATGTTTAACCTTGTGTTGAACCTAAAAGTTGATCTGCTGGCAAACTGGCAAAAAGCAGAAATAAGTAAAAAATGGAATATACAAATAAACGCCGCGCAGGTTGGTCAAGCTGCGTTTTATCCGCAAGTAATAACCAAACCGCCAACACCAAAAAAATTGCATTTAAGCTCAGTGCGGTTAGGCCATAAAATAGCCCCGCATAGCCCATTGCATAGGGAAGAAAACTTACGCCGACGAGTACCAAGCTATATAAAACAATCTGCAAGCGGGTAGCCTCTATGCCTGCGGTCACAGGCAACATAGGCACATTAACCGCTTTATATTCGGCATTTTTTAACAGCGCCAATGCCCAAAAATGCGGCGGCGTCCAAAAAAAGATAATGGCAAAAAGGATAATTGAATAAAGACCAATGTCACCCGTCGCCACTGCCCAGCCAATCATTGGCGGAAATGCACCAGCCGCCCCACCAATAACAATATTTTGAGCGGTGTTGCGCTTAAGCCAAATCGTATAAACAACAGCGTAAAAGAAAATGGTAAATGCCAGCAAACTCGCTGCTGTCCAGTTAATAAACACACCCAAACAAAAAACCGAAATACCCGCCAGCCATAACCCGAAAGCCAAAGCTGTTGATTGATCAATGCGCCCTGACGGAATAGGCCGCAATGCTGTGCGCGTCATTTGGGCGTCAATATCAGCGTCATACCACATGTTTAATGCAGCAGAAGCACCCGCCCCAATGGCGATGAACAAAAGCCCTGCAAAAGCCATTACAGGATGCACACTCACTGGCGCGACAACCAAGCCAATAAAGGCTGTAAAAACAACCAAAGACATTACGCGCGGCTTTAACAGCTCAAAATAATCTGCGGCAGAGCCGGCATCTGTCATAGATACCGGCTCTTGCGCCTTTTCATTTTGTCCCAAACTTTTGGTCATTTGGTTTTTCCGTTCCAGACTGCCTATTTGATTTTTGGCAGATCGTTAAACTGGTGGAATGGTGGTGGTGAGCTGAGTGTCCACTCAAGCGTATCCGCACCTTCACCCCATGGGTTATTGGCAGCTTTTTCATTACGCATAAAGGCATGCACCACGCCAATGAGGAAAATAACCACCCCAAAAGCTGAAATATAACTACCTATAGATGAAACATAGTTCCAACCTGCATAAGCATCTGGATAGTCTGCATAACGGCGCGGCATACCAGCCATGCCCAAGAAATGCTGCGGGAAGAAAATGAGATTCACCCCGATAAAGGTGACCCAGAAATGCAACTTACCGATAAATTCTGAATAGGTCACACCAAACATTTTGCCAAACCAATAATACCAGGCTGCAAAAATCGCAAAAACCGCACCCAATGACAGCACATAATGGAAATGCGCAACCACGAAATAAGTATCGTGGTAAGAGCGGTCAACACCCGCATTGGCCAGCATCACACCAGTGACACCCCCGAGCGTAAACAGGAAGATAAAGCCAAACGCCCAAAGCATGGGTGTTTTCAGCTCGATTGAGCCGCCCCACATGGTCGCAATCCAAGAGAAAATTTTCACCCCTGTCGGCACCGCAATCACCATTGTCGCCGCCACAAAATAGGCCTGCGCATTAACGGACATACCGACTGTGTACATGTGGTGCGCCCACACAACAAAGCCAACACCGCCAATCGCAACCATCGCATAGGCCATGCCAAGATAGCCAAAGACGGGCTTGCGCGAGAAGGTTGAAACCACATGTGAGACAATGCCAAAACCTGGCAAAATCAAAATATATACTTCTGGGTGGCCAAAAAACCAGAACAGGTGCTGGTATAAAATCGGGTCACCACCACCGGCTGGGTCGAAGAAAGTTGTCCCGAAATTACGATCCGTCAACAACATCGTAATCGCCCCTGCAAGCACTGGCAAAGACAAGAGCAGCAAGAAAGCGGTTACCAAAACAGACCAAACAAATAATGGCATTTTGTGCATTGTCATGCCCGGTGCGCGCATGTTCAAGATTGTGGTGATGAAGTTAATCGCCCCCAAAATTGAAGAAATACCGCCAACATGCAAAGCAAAAATCGCCAAATCCATTGCTGGACCAGGCTGGCCAGAGGTTGAGAGCGGCGGATAAATCGTCCAACCACCACCAACACCATTATTGCCGGGCGGGCCCTCAACAAAAATGGACAACAACAAAAGCGCCAGCGCGAAAGGCAGAAGCCAGAAAGAAATATTATTCATGCGCGGGAACGCCATATCAGGTGCGCCAATCATGAGCGGCACAAACCAGTTACCAAAACCACCAATCATGGCAGGCATAACCATGAAGAAAATCATAATCAGACCATGACCTGTGACAAGCACATTATAAAGATGATGGTCACCCCCTAAAATGCCGTCACCAGGGGCTTGTAATTCCATACGGATAAGCACAGACATAGCGCCACCAATGACGCCGCCAATAATCGCAAAGATAAGATACATGGTTCCAATATCTTTGTGATTGGTTGAATATAAATAGCGTTTCCACCCTCTTGGATGGTCTTCGTGATGGTTATCTACAGCATGTTCAGTTGCCATATTGACAGCTCCTTTTACTGGTTAACAGAAACTGATTTTGATGAAGCATCTGCCAGCTTCACCGCATCAGTATCAGTATCAATTTTTGCAAATTCGACTTTGGCCTGTTCGACCCAAGCGGTAAATTCTTCCTCTTCAACAACTTTTACCATTATCGGCATAAAGGCATGGCGAATACCGCAAAGCTCCGAGCATTGACCGTAATATGTGCCGGTTTTCTCAGCTCTAAACCATGTCTCGTTCAAACGGCCTGGCACAGCATCCATTTTATTACCAAAGGCTGGCATGGCCCAGTTGTGAATAACATCAGCTGATGTCACGACAACGCGAATGGTTTTATTCACAGGCACCACAACTGCATTATCGGTTGCCAGCAAACGCGGCTGACCGGGCTCTAGCTCATCTTCTTCCAACATGATGGCATCAAAAGCAAAATCACCATGATCGGGATATTCATATCCCCAATACCATTGATAGCCTGTGGCTTTAATCGTCATATCGACTTCTGGCAATTCCACCTGCTCATAAAGCAAACGGAAAGAAGGAATCGCAATGACCACCAAAATCAAAATTGGCACCACCGTCCAAACCACTTCAATCAGCGTGTTGTGACTGGTTTTTGAAGGCTCTGGATTTGACTTGGCGTTGAAGCGGAACAAGACATACAACAACAGACCAAGCACAAAGACGGAAATCACTGTCATTAAAATGAGCAGAAAATTATTAAAATCAGTAATTTGTGTCATCATATCTGTGGCGGCAGGCTGAAAACCAAGCTGCCATGGCTCAGGCTGGGCAGCTTGTGCCGCGCCTGACAAAGACATGATAGCAAGACACAAGAATACAAAGAAATGCGTCAAAAGCCGTTTCTTAGACATTGGTGCAAATTTTAAAAAATGCATTTTATTCATCATGTTTATTCCATTCATCTGTTTCTGTCAGATATGTAACGCCAATCCGACTTTTAAGATAGGGGGATTATACTTCAAATCACAAGAAAACCCATAGCCATATGGCTGATGCGACCAAATGCCCATACATTAACGCATCCAACCCGACATGGCTAAGAGGTATACAGATTTTACAGCTTTTTTTGCGGTTAAGCGCCACCAAATAAGGTAAATATCGCGCCCAAATCACTAAGTTTTGCGTTTTGGGCTTGCTCTTGGGTCAAGAAGCACACATATTTCTAGCCAAGATGCTAGTCATTCACCGTTTAAGAGTATTGGAAATAATATGAGCGCGCCACAAGCCCCTACCCCGCAGGATTTATTTTTTGGGACAGCCGAGATTGCCGATTCGGCGCCGAATCAAACCGGCCTTGACGAAAAACAGGCTTTGGCTTTGACCGAAAAAGCACTTGCCGGCGCTGATGATGGCGAATTATTCCTAGAATACACTCTCTCCGAGAGTTTTTCGTTTGACGATAATCGCTTGCGGGCGGCGAGTTATGACACAGCACAAGGGTTTGGCTTGCGCGCCATCGCTGGGGAAGCGACGGGCTTTGCCCATTCTTCAGATATATCAGCCGCTGCCATTGAGCGCGCAGGTGCGTCTTTATCGCCAATTCTATCCGGCCATTCAGGCAGCCCAACACCCGCGCCGCGCGCTGGCGGCGCGCCACTTTATGTTGGTGACAATCCGCTCGATGGCACTGAATTTATTGATAAAATTAAATTGCTGGAAGACATAAATGCCTATGCCCGAGCCAAAGATAACCGCGTGCGGCAGGTATCAATTGGTCTGTCGGGCGAATGGCAAGTTGTGAGTATCATTCGGCCAAATTGCGCCCCGCTTTATGATGTGCGGCCATTGGTGCGGCTTGATGTGTCGATTGTAGCAGGTGAAGGGGATCGCCAAGAGTCAGGTCATTGTGGACGTGGCGGACGGGCTGGTTATGCGCAATGGCTCAATCCTGAAAATTGGCAATCGCAGGTCAATGAGGCGCTGCGCGGCGCCCTTGTGAATTTGGAATCAATTCCTGCGCCTGCGGGTGAAATGGACGTCGTGCTGGGGCCTGGATGGCCGGGTATTCTTCTGCATGAGGCTGTAGGACATGGCTTAGAAGGCGACTTCAACCGCAAACAGACCTCAACTTTTTCTGGCCGCATTGGCGAGCGCGTTGCTTCTCCGGGTGTGACGGTCATTGATGATGGCACGCTACCAAACCGTCGTGGTTCTTTGACCATTGATGATGAAGGCACACCGACAGAAAAAACAGTCCTGATTGAAGACGGTATTTTAAAGGGCTATATGCAAGACCGCATGAATGCGCGCCTGATGGGTATGGCCCCAACTGGCAATGGTCGTCGCGAAAGTTATGCCTGCCAACCCCTGCCGCGCATGACCAATACATATATGCTGGGCGGCACCCATGAAGCTGACGAGATTCTGGCCTCTGTCAAAAACGGCATTTATGCCACCGCATTTGGTGGCGGACAGGTGGATATTACATCTGGCAAATTTGTATTTTCTTGCACCGAAGCCTATGAGATTAAAAATGGCAAATTAGGGGCGCCGTTAAAGGGTGCCACCCTTATTGGTACAGGCCCAGAGAGCATGCAGCGTATTTCCATGATTGGTAATGATATGGCAATGGATGAAGGCATTGGCACTTGCGGCAAAGATGGGCAAGGCGTGCCAGTCGGTGTCGGCCAGCCAAGCCTGCGCCTAGATGGCCTAACTGTCGGCGGCACAGCTTAGGCTGGTTTGAAGAAACTCAAAACGCTAGTTCAGTGAAAATCGGGCGAACATCTTCGCCCCATTTTTCATAATATTTTGCCAGTAATTTTTCAGCAGGCGTTAGACCTGTTTCAAGCGTATCCTTGAGCGGGCGTAAAAATATGGTTTCATCACCACCTGCCCCATCTGAACAGGCGCGCGCTTTCAAACCTTGTTCAGCCAAATCGATAACTTGGCGTCCAATATCACGCAATGTACCATTACGAAAAGGCGTCGCCAAACCTTGCACGGGCGCCTGCGCACGCAAGCTTTCGCGCTCGTCTTGCGTCCAGTCTTCTATCAGGGATGCAACTTGTTTTTGCGTCTCAGCATCATAAAGCAAGCCCACCCAAAAAGCAGGCAAGGCGCAAAGCGTATTCCAAGGCCCACTATCGGCACCGCGCATTTCGATAAACCTTTTGACCCGCGCCTCAGGGAAAAGCGTGGTCAAATGGTCCTCCCAATCTTGTTCAGTCGGCAACTCACCCGGCAAAGCGGGCAGTTCGCCGCGCATAAAATCTCGAAAACTCATACCCAATGCGTTTATGAAATTACCATCACGGACGATAAAATACATCGGCACATCAAGCGCGTAATCAACATATTGCTCAAAACCAAAACCCGTTTCAAACGCCATTGGCAACATGCCTGTGCGCTTCGGGTCAAGGGTTAGCCATGTGAGTGAGCGCTCAGACAGATTACCGGTGGGCTGGCCTTGCTTGAAAGGTGAATTGGCAAAAAGCGCAGTTGCTAAGGGCTGCAACGATAAACCGATTTTAAGCTTTTCAACCATATCGGCCTCAGACCCGAAATCCAAATTGACCTGAACCGTGCAGGACAAATACATCATATCCAGTCCGCGCTCACCCTGTTTGGGCATGTAATCACGCATTAAATTATAACGCCCTTTGGGCATATGTGGCGCTTCATCAAGCCCCCAAAGCGGCGAAAAACCAGCGCCCAAATAAGCTTGCCCTAATCTTTCAGCAATCGTGTGAACTTCTTTGAGGTGCTTGTTCACCTCGCGACAAGTCTCATGAATGGTGCGCAACGGGGCGCCCGACAATTCAAGTTGCCCACCCGGTTCAAGCGTCACAGAACCGCCGCCCTGTTCTGCGGGTCGATAAAGCGCAATCACTTTGTCACCTTCAAATTTCGGCAACCAACCAAATTCTTGCAGCCCTTCAAGCATGGCTTGAATCCCGTCTGAGCCCTCATAAGCTAATGGCGTAAGCGTATCTTTATGGAAACCGAATTTTTCATGTTCCGTTCCAATCCGCCAATCTGCTTCAGGCTTGGCGCCAGCCATCATCCAGTCAATGAGTTGGGGTTTACTTTCAATTGGCGTTTGGTCTGCCATTTAATCTCCTCAGCCCATATATCTTGCAACATGTTTTCGATGTTTTAAAAGTCCGATATATATCTGGCTATTCGGCTAGGACTTATGCGATAGAATTAGGGGCTTTTAGGTATGGAGGCAAGCCAAATTATGCACGCTTTCACCTTCTACCAATCGCCCAAATGAATTTGGCACGCCGCCAAAGCTGCAACAGCGGCAGTGTCCGCGCGCAATATGCGCGGGCCAAGACTGATAATATGTGCTGCGGGCATCGCCATCAGCGCCGCTCGTTCAGCATCATTAAATCCACCCTCTGGCCCAATCAAAACCGCAATAGGCTGGCCTTTGAGCTTGTCTAAGGCCGCCAAACCATTTTCAGGCGCGGCCTTTTCATCACAAAAAATCAATTGCCGGCTCGGAGCAATCTGCTCCCAATTGCTAATAATATTTTGCAAATCCACACATTCTTTAATAGCCGGAACCGCGAGCAAACCGCATTGTTCAGCCGCTTCAATCGCATTCGCCCGCAACCGGCTTTCTTTTAGCGTGCCGCCTTGCGTGAACGCGGTACGCACGGGCCATATCACCCGTGCGCCCATTTCTGTTGCTTTTTGCGCCATATAATCCAGCCGCCCTTTTTTAATGGGCGCGAATAACAGCCAAATATCAGGCAAATCTGTTTGCGCGCGCGTGGGGTGCAATAGCGTGATACAGGTTTGCTTTTTGGACATTTCGGCAATTTCAGCCTGCCATTCGCCGTCGCGGCCATTAAAAACCAACAGCTTGTCACCCTCAGCACATCGCATGACATTTCGAAGATAATGGTGCTGGTCAGGCGATAGCTCAACTTGTGAAGATGCAGCAAAGCCAGTCTCCCTCTGTGACAATTTCTCCTGCTCAGCGCCAATATAAAGTCTGATTTTTGATGAGGGTGTCTTTTGATTTGTCATCAAGCTATTTCTCTTTGCAAATTCCATCCACATAATTGGCAGTTACATCTTGTACCAACACTATATCAATTATCAGGAATCTGTCAGATTAACGACTAATTTATCAAAACAGGTTGTGCCATGAGCGACGCCAAACCATTAGACGCTGAAAAAAATTGGGTAGACCGCCTGCCCCTTAAGATGCGCCCCTATGCCCGCATGATACGGCTCGACCGCCCAATTGGCTCTTGGTTATTATTCATCCCATGCAGTTGGGGACTAACGCTGGCTGCTGTGACGACTGGCCAATCAGGGCAAGCGCCATCGGGGGAGTGGCCGTCGCTTTATTTATTGGCATTATTTGCGCTCGGCGCAGTAATTATGCGCGGCGCGGGCTGTATCTTTAATGATATTGTCGACCGGGAGCTTGATGCTCAAGTCGCCCGCACCCGGCAAAGACCAATTCCGGCAGGGGTGATAAAAGTCTGGCAAGCTTGGCTATTTTTATTTGTGATGTGCGCGCTGGGTCTACTCATTCTTTTACAACTCGATATTGCCGCTATCGCGCTTGGTTTTATGTCGATTGGCCCTATCGCGCTTTATCCGTTTATGAAACGCATCACTTGGTGGCCGCAATTATTTTTAGGGCTTACATTTAACTGGGGCGCACTTATGGGTTATGCCGCGCATCAGGGCAGCCTTGACCCAGCAGCGATTGGACTTTATGCCGCCGGTATTTTTTGGACTTTAGGCTATGACACAATTTATGCCCATCAGGATCGCGAAGATGACGCACTTGCGGGCATCAAATCTTCTGCACGCTGGCTGGGGGCGCATACCAAAACCGCGCTGGTGATTTTTTACTCTGCCGCGCTGGCCGCGCTCTTCTATGCTGCCTTCATCGCAGGACTAAGCGGGGCTACTCTCGCGCTTTTAATGTTGGGCGGGGTGCATTTGTTTTGGCAGATTTACCGCTTGGATATTGATAATCCTGCCCTTTGCCTCTATCTGTTTAAGTCGAACCGAAATTTTGGGCTATATATCACTGTGGCGATATTATCTGCGCTCTATATATAAGCCAATTTAAACAGCAGTTTATTTTATAAAAAAGTTTAAACGAAAGAAAACACATGTCCGAACAACTTGATTTAGCCGCAAAACTTGTCGACTGCGCCCTTCAAAATGGGGCGGAAACTGCCGATGCCATGGTTAGTGAGGGAATTTCGTTAAGCGCAAGCTCGCGCTTGGGCAAGATTGAAGATGTTGAGCGCGCTGAAACCAAAGAGACAGGTTTACGGGTGATTATTGGACAAAAACAAGCCTTTATTTCAGGCTCTGGCCTCAGTGAAAATGATCTCAACAAAATTGCCAAGCGCGCAGTTGATATGGCGCGATTGGCGCCTGATGATCCCTATTGTGGGTTGGCACCAAAAGACCGGCTGGCCAAAAGTTTCGAGGATTTAGATATTCTTGACCCCACCGAGCCGGATATCAAACTGTTGCAAAACTTGGCTCTCGAAACCGAAGCAACCGCGCGCGGGGTGGCGGGGATTACCAATTCTGAAGGGGCTGGCGCGGGCTGGTCACGCGGCACGACAGGGCTGGTGACCAGTGATGGGTTTTCTGGCAGCTATACAGCTAGCTCATGGTCCCTATCATGTGCAGTGCTGGGCGGCGAAGGCGAGGCTATGGAGCGTGATTATGCCGCGCATGGCAGCCGGCATTTTGAGGATTTAGAGACGCCTCAACAAATCGGCCAACGCGCTGCAGAGCGAACATTAGCGCGCCTCAACCCCAGAAAAATCGCCAGCACCAAAGCCCCAGTTATCTTTTCGCCGCGTGTCTCAAAGTCACTGCTGGGCCATTTTGCCTCAGCTATTTCTGGCAGTGCGGTTGCGCGTGGCACAAGTTTTTTGAAAGAAAAAATGGGCGCGCAAATTTTTGCCTCTGGCATCAACATCATTGACGACCCGAAACGCAAACGTGGCCTTCGCTCTTTGAGTTTTGATGGCGAAGGGGTGGCGGTTGAGAAACTCAATTTGATTGAAAATGGGATTTTGCAATGCTGGCTATTGGACAGTTCAGCCGCGAAACAATTAGGGCTAGAAACCAATGGCCGCGCCGCGCGTGGCATAGGCGGCCCGCCGCACCCCACCACCACCAATTTACATATTGAAGCGGGCGCTTTGTCACCTGAAGAAATGCAAAAACAAATTGGCACAGGGTTGTTAGTCACAGAATTAATCGGCATGGGGGTAAATGGCGTCACGGGCGATTATAGTCGCGGCGCGGCAGGGTATTGGATTGAAAGTGGCGAGATTGCCTATCCTGTCAGTGAAATCACCATTGCCAGCAATTTGATGGATATGTTCCAAAACCTTACGCCCGCCAGTGACCTTGAATTTAAACACGGGGTTAACGCGCCTTCATTGCTGATAAATGAGATGTCTCTTGCCGGATTATAATCACGCGGATTTTGAGCTTTTAAAACAATCCGTGCGCGAGGCCGGCGAATTAGCCATGACATTTTTCGGCAATAACCCAAAAAGCTGGTCCAAAGAAGATGACCAGCCCGTATGCGAGGCAGATATTGCAGTTAATGATTTCTTATTTGAAAAACTAACGACAGCGCGCCCTGATTATGGTTGGTTATCTGAGGAAACAGCCGACCCCAAGGCACGCACAGCGCGGCTACAAAAAACAAAATCTTGGGTGATAGACCCAATTGATGGCACCTCCGCCTTTTTAAATAATAAAGCAGAATTTGCGATATCCGCCGCCTTGATTGACAATCACCAGCCCATTTTAGCTTGTGTCTTTAACCCCGCGACTGATGAATTTTACGCCGCGATGGCAGGACACGGCGCCACCAAAAACACCCAATCCATCAAATTTTCGGGCGCGCCAATATTGCAAGATGATATGCATGTTTGTGTGTATCCGCCGATTTTATCGCACCCCGCATGGCAAAAGGCATGGCAGGATAAATGGCCAAATGTGCGCATTAGCAATCCAAAATCAGTCGCCTATCGCCTTTGCCTTTTGGCAGAGGGTTATTTTGATATGTTAATTATTCTCAACACCAAAAATGATTGGGATATTGCCGCTGGTGATTTAATCATACGCGAAGCAGGCGGGCATTTATCAAATCTTGGCGGCAAGACATTCAGCTATCATCATGAAACATATGAACACCCGCGCATGATTGGGGGTCACCCGCGCCTTATGGCAATGCTGGGACAAGGAATTGACGAGTTTTTGAGTGCTTTGTGAACATTAAAGCTTATGCTAAAAAATTGAGTTATATTAATGAGTAAGACAAAGTTCTTATATAGGCTGGAACATTGACCAAAACCGATACGCAAAGTCAGCACAATCAAGACAACAACCAGGCGCGTCAATCTATTGTTGGGCGCATGGTGTCTGTTTATCTACGCCCTTATCTCAAGCTGATTTTTATTGGTATTATTGCCAATATTTTAGTCGCTGGCGCGGCGGGCTCGCTGCCATGGTTTATCCAGCAGGCTGTCGATAGTGTTTTCACCAATGGTGATCGTGAAAAATTATGGCTTATCCCCATCGGCGTGATTATTGTGTCACTCATTCGCGGGGGTGCCACTTATTTGTCGGGTGTGATTTTAAATTATGTCGGCCAGCGCATAACAGCGACCCTGCAATCCGATGTTTTTGAAAATCTTGTGCAAGCCGATTTGGCATTTATTTCAGAAACCCATACAGGCAATCATGTGGCGATTTTTCTAAATGATGCCAAACAACTGGCCAATGTCATTAATAATACCGTGATTAACCTGTTTCGGCATTTGCTCACATTGGTCATGCTGACAGCTATGATGTTTGTCATGAACTGGTATTTGGCAACTATTTTTGTAGTTATTGTGATACCCGCAGGCGCGGTTTTAATGCGCCGTTTGAGCAAAGTCACGCGCCGCGCCGCACATGATGGCTTGACCGAAACTGGTGAATTATCGTCACTGATTTCTGAGACATTAACTGGTTTGCGCGTCGTCAAAGCCTATGGGCAGGAGCAGCGCCAAATTGCCAATGCCCGCAAAACCATCGAGCGGGTGCTTGATTTTACCATGCGCGCCGTCAAAGCGCGCTCAGCAGCCTCGCCTGCGGTTGAGGCTCTGGCTGGCGTGGCGATTGCAGGGATTATTTTTTGGGGCGGCTATGAGAGCATTCGCGGCAATTTGACAGCCGGCGAATTTATGGGCTTCATCTCGGCCTTACTGATGGCTTATCAACCTTTGCGTGCGGTCGCTAATTTACCCGTACTCATGCAAGAAGGTGTGGCAGCTGGCATGCGGGTGTTTCATATTATCGACACAAAAACTGAAATTGTGGACACGCCAAACGCAGCTGATTTAGTGATTAAAAAAGGCAATATCAGTTTTGAGAAAGTCTCATTTTCATATAAAAACCGAGACACGCAGGCTTTAAAAAATATCTCGCTGGACATTACTGAAAAAGGAACCATCGCTTTTGTTGGCCCATCCGGAGCGGGCAAATCTACATTGTTAAATCTGGTTTTACGATTTTTTGATACAACCAGTGGCGTGGTTAAAATTGATGGGCAGGATATTCGCTCGGTTAGCTTGAAAAGCCTTCGCGAGGCCACCGCTTTGGTCACGCAAGAACCATTTTTATTTGATGATACAATTGCTGCCAATATCGCCTATGGAACACCCGATGCGCGTATGGAAGATATTCAGGCTGCGGCTAAAGCTGCCGCGGCAGAGGAGTTTATTCTCGACTTCCCCGACGGCTACCAAACTAGATGCGGTGAAGGGGGGATGCAATTATCTGGCGGGCAACGTCAACGAATCGCCATCGCCCGCGCAATGCTCAAAAATGCGGCCATTTTATTATTAGATGAAGCCACATCAGCATTAGACACCGCCTCCGAACAGCAGGTTCAAAAAGCGTTGACGCGTTTGATGAAAAACCGCACCGCACTGGTCATCGCTCACCGATTATCGACCATCATGAACGCCGATTGTATTTATGTTATTGATAAAGGCCAAATTGTTCAGTCTGGCACGCATCAGCAGCTCTTAACTCAAGGCGGGCTTTATGCCGATTTATATCACGCTCAATTTGAGAAGTCCGACATGGCGCAGGGGTCACGCGAGGAATAAATGCCGCTTGTTTATTACGCTTATATTGCTCTGACATGGCTGCTCCTGCCCTTTATCTGGATATTTCTCAAATGGCGATTGGCAAAGGGGCGTGAAGAGGCTGGGCGATTAAAAGAACGACGGGGCTATGCCTCTGCACCGCGCCCTGAGGGGAAATTAATTTGGTTTCACGCGGCAAGTGTTGGTGAGGTGAATTCCATTTTACCCTTGATTGAAGATTTTCTTGCTCATATTAAAACCACGCAAATGCCTGTTTCCATATTGTTAACAAGCGGCACAACCACCTCGGCACAAATACTCGCGCGCAAAAATATATCCGGTGTACTTCATCAATATGTGCCAGTGGACCAATCTTTATTTGTCCGCCGTTTTTTAAATCACTGGCGCCCTGATTTGGCGGTATTTGTGGAGTCAGAAATTTGGCCGAACCTCCTGCGTTACTTACATAAGCGTGCCACCCCCACAGTTTTGATTAATGCGCGCATGTCCGAAAAGTCTTTCGCGACCTGGAAACGCATGCCCGGAAGCATACAAAGATTACTCGGGTATTTTGATAGCATTTTGGCACAAGATGAATTTAGTGAAACACGCCTACTCAATCTGGGCGCTAGAAACCTGCAGACGCCTGGCAATCTTAAGCTGGATTCGCCGCCCCCAAATTTTGACGCACAAACGCTGGCGCAGTTAAAAACCCTCATCGGACAGCGCCCTGTTTGGCTGGCCGCCAGCACGCATCAAGGTGAAGAAGAGCAAATTGCGCGCACACATAAAACCCTGAGTGTGGATATTCCAGATTTGCTAACCATCATAGTGCCGCGTCATCCCCATCGCGGCGGCGATATTCAACAAAGCCTTAAGCCTTTTGGACTGACGACAAAATTGCGCTCTCAAAACCAACAACCCGATGAAGATTGCGCGCTTTATATAGCTGATAGTCTGGGTGAATTAGGCTTATTTTATAGCCTTTGCCCAGTGAGTTTTATTGGTGGGTCCTTAGTGCCGCATGGTGGACAAAACCCGATTGAAGCGGCGCTGATTGGTTCTGCGATTATCACTGGCCCTTATCATCAAAATTTTGCAGCGGTTTATCGGCACTTTTTAGAAGCCGAAGCGGTGTTTAAGATTGCTGATAATATCGAACTGACCTCGATATTAAATAGATTGATGAAAAACCCGCAACTGGTTGAGACGATGCAGAGCAAAGCCTTAAATAGCTGCGCTCAACATGGCGGCGCACGACAGAAAACATTGGCGCATTTAATAAAAAAAATAAATCAGCAGGAGGGCGCATAAATGAAAGCACCTCGTTTTTGGCAACAACCACCAACTCTGTTAAGCCATATTTTGCTGCCTCTTGGTGCTGCTTACAGCATGGCTGGGCAAACAAGGCTCAAAATGGCAACACCCAATCACTGTGGGCGGCCCGTGATTTGTGTTGGCAATATCAATATGGGCGGCACAGGCAAAACACCTGTGAGCCTGATGCTGGTAGAATTATTGCAACAGGCCCAAATACAAACTGCGATTTTATCGCGCGGTTATAAAGGCACAATCTCTAGCCAAACGCCCACCCATGTAGACCTGCAAAAACATGACGCCAATATGGTGGGAGATGAGCCCTTTATGATGGCGCATCATGCGTCGGTTTTTATTGGCGCCGAAAGAGAAGCGGTCGCCCGTTTTGCGCTACAATCGCAGCACCAAAAATTGGGGCAAATGCCAGATGTTTTTATCATGGATGATGGATTACAAAACCCGCAGCTCAAACGCGCCTATAATTTAGCAGTTATTGATGCTGAAATCGGTTTTGGCAATGGGCGGGTTTTTCCAGCTGGCCCATTGCGGGAAAAACCAGAAAATGCCCTAAAGCGCCTTAATGGTGTTATCATCATGCACCCTATTTGGGATTTCAAGACCCCACAGCCTAAGGGCGCTATGCGCAATGATGTTGCGCAGTTTATTGCTAGTTGCGAAGCACAAGGCATAGATGTGTTTCATGCTTGTTTAAAACCAAAAGCGGATATTCAGCCGCAGGAAAACGCCAATTACATCGCCTTTTGCGGCATTGGGCGGGGCGATAAGTTTTTCAATATGTTGACGGGTTTAGGGTTTGCATTATCAGAGACAATAGAATATCCCGACCATCATGCTTATAGCCTGCGTGATGCTGAGAAAATTCTGGAATTGGCAGACCAGCACAAGGCGAACATTGTGACTACAGAAAAAGACCATATGCGTTTGCTCGGCTTGCCAGCGCCAGACCCGCGCGCGAAACTGTCCCAAAAGTTGCAAACTGTGCCGATTACATGTGCCCTAGCTGAAGCACAAAACTTATTAAACAGATTGCAAACCGCCATGGCTGACGATATGCAATCTAGATACTATACAAATTTCGAAGCCCTGATATAAATTGGCCATGAAAAAAATAACCGACATATTGCGCAAGGCTATCTTGCCACTTCGCTATGTTTTTGAAGCGATTTTTGCCTATATATTAATCGGCTTAATCCGTCTGCTCGGGCTTGAGCGCGGCGGCGCTTTTATGGCTTTTATGGCGCGGTTTTTTGGTCCAATAACCCGTGTTCACCATGTCGCACGCGATAATCTTAATCGCGCTTATCCTGAAAAATCCTATGCAGAAATCGACCTCTTAACCAAACAAGTTTGGGAAAATGCAGGACGCACATTTGGTGAATTGGTCAATCTAGATAAATTATATCGTGACCATGAGACACGGCTTACAATTAAGGGGGCAGAAAAAGCCAAGAATGTTGCAGCGCAAGGGCGCGGGCTAATTTTATTTTCAGCCCATATGGGAAATTGGGAGTCAATGTCGATGGCAATTCGTCTGTCAGGGCTTGATGCAACAGGTGTTTACCGCCATGCCAATAATCCAATTCTCAATCGTTGGATGATTAAAAAACGCCTTGATAATGTGATTTCTCATCAAGTGCCAAAAGGCAGTCAGGGCGCAAAAGAGCTGATTAAACGTCTGAAACAGGGCGCTTCTATTTGCATGCTGGTTGACCAAAAAATGAATGATGGGATTGAGGCGCAGTTTTTTGGCCGGCGCGCCATGACACCATCAGCTGCAGCCAGCATGGCCCGGCGCTATAATGTCCCGCTTATGCTGATCACCAATAAACGAACAGCCGCGTGCCAATTTGAAGTTGAATTCCATGATGCATTTGAGGCAGATAAGACAGATGACGCCGCTGCTGATATTTTGGCGACCACACAAAAACTAAATGACCAGTTAGAAGCGGCGATTAATGAAAAGCCAGGTCAGTGGTTATGGCTTCATAAACGGTGGAAAAAACGCGATGATGACCCGCTTGCAGATGCGAATTTTGACCCGCTTTAATCCTTTAAATTAAGTTGTTGTTGTTGTTTTTGACTTAACAATTTTGCTGGGTCGAGCCGTTTATTTTGCCAATAAACCCGCCAATCAAGATGCGCGCCTGTGCTACGCCCCTGCTTTGCGCCAATCGCGCCAATTATTTGGCCTTTTTCAACCTTATCACCTGCTTTGACGCGCACCTCGCCAAGATGCAAATAAGCCGAAATCACATCCAGCCCATGGTCAATAAAAATCAACCCGCCTTCATAATACATGTCTGTTTCAGCCAATGTCACCCGACCCGCTAACATGGCGTGAACAGGCGTGCCAGCAGGTGCGGCAATATCCAGGCCATAATGGGGGCGGCGCGGCTCACCATTAAAAATGCGTTGAGAGCCATAAACGCCACTGACTCGCCCCTTTAAAGGCAAATGAAACCCATCACGAAAAGCGGGTAAATCAAATTGACTGGTTCGCGCCTGTCGTTTTTGTTTGGCTTCTGCAGAAATCCTGGCCAGAACATGCTCAGGCGGAGTGACATATTTTTGTTCAACCCCTTCAATATGCTGAATATCATAAACACCAGCGGTGATGGTTTTTCGAATATTTTGAATTTCACCATTTTTGCGCAAAATAATATGGCTTTCGCCTTTGGCATCACGCCCATACCCAAACACGGCTAATTGATTATGCACCTTGACGGTAATGCCATCCACCTCAAGCGCAATATCAGGCGCGAGTTGCATAGCGACCAAACTGCCAGCTGAAAAATCACCTGAAACAGTCTCAACCCAATCAGATTTTGTGATGCTATCATCAAGCGGCACAGGGGTGAGGTTCAACAAACCAGCAAAGAGCAGATTTGAAAAAAAACCAGCCATAAAAACTAAGCCTTTTGGTTGTTTTGATGCGCGATTAAAGAGGTTTGTGCATCTAGATAAGCTTCTTGGCGCTCAACATTCCAATAGCGCAACATCTCAAGTAAAATTGGCTTGCCAGTAATCGCACATATAACATGCGTGCCGGGTCGCATGATTTCAAAATCACCATCTAAATAGCGAATTTCAGCAACCGCCCCAAGTTTTATATTTTGTAAATCCATTTTGAATTCATAAGTCAATTTCGCTGTTATGTCTAAAATAAATCGCCTTGCTTTTCATCTGTCTTATCGGTTTTTTTGACTTTTGACGACAAAGTTTGTTTTGTTGTGATGTGTTTTTCGGGCTTTGGCTCCATATCCGTTTTTGCATCTGTTACTTCAGCCTGCAAATGTTCATTTTGTGCCAAATGTATCGTCACCACGCCACCGACAGGCACTTGTGCGGCTTTGCGCACCGCCTGGCCAGCAGAATCCATCACAAGCGCAAAACCACGCGCGAGCACCGATTCATGACTGAGCAAATTAAGCTGTTTGGAAATCGATGCCAGCTTTGTGCGGCGTTGGTTCAGCCCCTCTTGCTGGCGCCGTTCCAACCGCGCATGAAAATCCTGTATCCGGGTTTGATGCGTGCTGACCGATTGCGCCACCATGCGCAAAGATAAACGCTGGGTAAATTGGTCTAGCCGCGTTTTTTGTTTCTCTGTTTGGTGTGTCAGGGCAAGGTCAAGCCGCTCGCGCAAATAATCGAGTTTTTGACGCGGCACAGCTAAAATATCTTCCAATTTGGGTAAACCACGCGACAAGCCATCTAGTTGTTGCCGTCGGTTTTGCAGCAATTGCGCGCCCCCGCGTAATTGGCGCTTACCTAAGTCAAGAATTTGAGCTTGTAACTCTGCCCGCACAGGCACCGCCATTTCGGCTGCCGCTGTTGGGGTTGGCGCGCGTAAATCTGCCACATAATCCACCAAAGTAACATCTGTTTCATGGCCAACAGCTGAGATAATGGGAATGTCAGATTGCGCCACAGTGCGCGCCACAATCTCTTCATTAAAGCCCCATAAATCTTCCAAGCTGCCGCCGCCTCTGGCGATGATTATCACATCAGGGCGGGCAATATCGCCACCTGCTTTGAGCGCGTTAAAACCGGCAATGGCTTGGGCAACCTCTTGTGCGCAGGTCTCGCCCTGCACCCGCACAGGCCAAACCAATACAGGGCGCGGAAAACGGTCTTTCAGGCGATGCAAAATATCTCGAATAACCGCACCAGAGGGGCTGGTGATAACGCCAATCACATCAGGCAGATAAGGAATTGGTTTTTTGCGCGCCGCATCAAACAACCCCTCCGCCGATAATGTTTTTTTGCGTTCTTCCAACAGCGCCATCAGCGCGCCTATGCCAGCTGGCTCAATATGGTCAATCACAAGCTGATAGCGCGATTGGCCCGGAAAAGTTGTTAGTTTGCCAGTGCAAATAACCTCCAAACCCTGCTCGGGTTGGATTGTCATTTTCTGTGCGACGCCCTTCCAAATGACTGCTGCCAGCACAGCTTTTTCATCTTTTAAATCAACATAAAGGTGACCAGATTGCGGGCGCGACACACGCCCCAACTCACCGCGCACGCGCACATAGCCAAACCCCTCTTCAATGGATTTTTTGACCGCGCCGGACAGTTCACTTACTGAATATTCTGTCAAATTATCTTGGCTCATAGATTTATTATTACCATAGTCTGGTTCACATCAAACAGAACATATTTATTTTATGAAGAGACTTGCGAGGCTATCTTAGATTTAATAAACAAGAACAAGATAAAGCTTTAGCCATTAATGGCGCGTAAAGGAAAATAAAATGAATATTCTCGTTTTAGGTGGCGGTGGCCGCGAACATGCCTTGTGTTGGAAAATCGCAAAAAGCCCAATGCTTAAAAAACTTTATTGCGCGCCTGGAAATGGCGGGATTAACAAAATTGCTGAACCAGCCGCGCTTAATCCGGAGAGTCCGGAAGAGGTCGTCAGTTTTGCAAAACAACACAATATTGAATTAGTTGTCATTGGCCCAGAGGCGCCGCTTGTGGCGGGGGTGGCTGATGCGTTAGAAGCCGCTGGCATTGCTGCTTTTGGACCAACGGCCTTTGCTGCCCAGCTGGAGGGCTCGAAAGGTTTCACCAAAGATATTTGCGCGGACTATAATATTCCTACCGCCGCCTATGCGCGATTTAATAAAGCCAGCGAGGCGCATGATTATCTCACCACGCACCCTGCCCCAATTGTGATTAAAGCTGATGGCCTAGCGGCGGGTAAAGGCGTCATTATCGCTGAAACAGACCAGCAAGCTCATGAAGCAGTCGATATGATTTTCGATGGCGGGTTTGGTGATGCGGGCGCCGAGCTTGTTATTGAAGAATTTTTGACCGGCGAAGAAGCCAGTTTTTTTGTGTTATGCGACGGTCATCGCGCTTTGCCGCTGGCCACCGCTCAAGACCACAAACGCGGCGGCGAAGGTGATACAGGGCCGAACACTGGCGGCATGGGCGCCTATTCGCCAGCCCGCATCATGACCCCTGCGCTGATAGAAGAAACACTAGATCGCATTATTGAGCCAACCTTAAAAGCCATGCGTGATAAAGGGCACCCCTATCGTGGGGTGCTTTATGCAGGTCTTATGCTGACCGAAAGCGGCCCCCAGCTGATTGAATATAACGCCCGTTTTGGTGACCCTGAGTGCCAGGTACTCATGCTGCGTCTTGAAAGCGATATTGTGCCTGCCCTTATGGCTACAGCATGTGGTGACTTAAGTGAGATTGGACTGGACTGGTCGCAAGATTTCGCCATGACCGTTGTCATGGCCGCGCAAGGCTATCCCGGTTCTTATGAGAAAAACACAGAAATAAAACAGTTAGACAAAGCCGAAGAAACCGGCGCGGTTGTGTTTCATGCCGGCACGCAAGCGGATAATGATAAAATTTTGGCCACTGGTGGGCGGGTCTTGAATGTGACTGCGCGCGGTGAGACTGTTACACAAGCGCGTGACAAAGCCTATCAAGCGATAGATCAAATCGACTGGCCAGCAGGGTTTTGCCGCCGCGATATTGGACATCGAGAAATTGCACGCGAAAAAGTCTGATAGCTAGCTTTGATGCGTGTGTAAGAAAATAATTTCAGTATCCCCATATTGGCGACGGTCTGTTTCGTAAAACCCTGTTGGTGGCGCAAATTTTGATCGCTTATCCTCTTCCACAATAATCAATGCATTGGAGGATATCCATCCACCCGTAAGCGCACTCAATAATGCTTTTTCGGCCAAACCCTTGCCATAAGGTGGGTCGACAAACACCAAATCAAATGCGTCAATATTGGCCGGACACGCCCCAAGCCGAGTGGCATCACGACGAAAAATTTTGCTCACGCCATTGGCTTGCAACTGCTCCATATTATCACGAATAAGCCCTCGTGCCGCTGCATTATCGTCGACAAACAAACAATAAGCTGCCCCGCGTGACAAAGCCTCAAAACCCAAAGCGCCAGTGCCAGCAAATAAATCCAAAACCCGCATTGTGCTGAAAGAAAAATCAGTTAGCGCCGTCAGGATTGAAAACAAAGCCTCACGTGTGCGATCAGATGTTGGGCGTGTCAGATTATTTTTTGGCCGCGCTAAGGGCTGCCCACGCCATTTGCCGCCAACAATGCGCATCACCTGACCTCCCTTTTTGTTTTTTGCACCTGCCAGAACATTATTTTTTGGGTCTTTTGTTTGAGGGCTTTTGCGATGCCATATCCCATGGGGCAAGATTGGCCTTTGCTTCATTGCCGCGATTGTTACCTTTTTTGGCTTTATACGACTTTGCAGCTTTGTGCGCTTTCTTCTGCTCATTTTGAGGCTTTTTATCCGATACAGGCGCCTTCACCGATTTTTTACGCGTTTTGGGCAGTGATGGCTCGCGGCCATCAACAATATCAGCCCAAGCCGCCCCCAATTGCTGGCGCAACACACGACGCGGAATTTCTTCAACGGCTCCTGCCTCTAAACCACCCAGCTGAAACGGGCCGAAAGAAAGTCTTATCAGGCGGTTCACCTGCAGCCCTGCATAATCGAGTAATTTTTTAATTTCGCGATTTTTGCCCTCTCTCAGAGCAATGGTCAGCCAGAAATTATCCCCTTGCTGGCGTTCAATCTCTAACTCAACCTCGCGATAAACCACGCGGTCAACCACCACGCCTTTTTTAATCTCCTCCAGCCGCTTCATATCTGGTCGCCCATATGCGCGCACCCGATACCGGCGCAGCCAACCTGTTTCAGGCAGTTCTAAATAACGCTTTAGACCGCCATCATTGGTCATTAACAACAAACCTTCAGTGTTAATGTCCAAGCGTCCAACCGACACCACACGCGGCAATTCTTTGGGCATGGCTGCAAAAACAGTGGGGCGCCCTTGCGGGTCACGCTCAGTGGTCACCAGTCCGCGTTTTTTATGATAGCGCCAAAGGCGCGGCGGGTCTGGCTCGGCAATGGGTTTGCCATCACACAAAATCTTTGCGCCTGGCAAAACATTTAAGGCAGGTGATTTTATTGGCTTACCATTCACGCTGATGCGGCCATCAGTAATCATTTTTTCAGCTTCGCGGCGCGACGCGACGCCCGCCCGTGCCAAAACTTTGGCAATACGCTCACCTTTAACTTCGCCTTTGACTTCTCCTGCTGGAGTGGTCATGGATGTTTTTTTCGAATTATGATTTGAGTTGGTCATCTGCTTTGAAAAACTTTAGCTATACTGCGAGAGTGTTAGCATTAAAAAAACCATTCGTCCCGCCTTAAAATTGAGTATAAAGCATTATGGCTGGAAAATCTGAAAAGATTAATGACACAAATAACGACCCTATGGCATTGGCGATTGCACAGGCAGAACAAGCCGCACAGCGCGATGAAGTGCCTGTAGGGGCGGTGATTGTCGATGCCACAGGCCATATTATTGCCGCCAATGGCAATCGTATGCGTGAAAAAAATGACCCAACTGCACATGCTGAAATTTTAGTTATACGCGAGGCAGGCGAAAAGCTTGGCAATGAACGCCTGCTTGATTGCACGCTATATGTCACTCTAGAACCCTGCACCATGTGTGCTGGCGCAATTTCACTTGCCCGCATAAAACGACTTTATTATGGCGCGGCTGACGAAAAAACAGGCGCTTGTGACCATGGCGCGCGGGTGTTCCATCAAGCCAGTTGCCACCATAAGCCCGAAATCTATGGCGGGCTTAGAGAGAGCGACTGCGCAGAACTTTTACGCGGTTTTTTTAACCAAAAAAGAAAATAACACTCGCATTTCAGCAGAATAAAAGGCACTTTATGGTAAGTTTCATAGGGGGAAGATATGAATTTTGACTATAGCGAAAAAACAATAAAACTTATGGGCGATGTGCAAGCCTTCATGGACGCACATATTTACCCAAATATTGCGACCTATCACGACCAGATGGAGAGTTTTGGGACAGAGCGCTGGCAGGTTCCAGCGATTATTGAGGACTTAAAAGCAAAAGCAAAAAAGGCTGGATTGTGGAACCTGTTTTTGCCAGAAAGTGAACATGGCGCGGGCTTAACCAATTTAGAATATGCCCCTTTGGCTGAAATCATGGGGCGCGTGAGCTGGGCGTCTGAAGTATTTAACTGCAACGCTCCCGACACGGGCAATATGGAAGTACTCGACCGCTATGGCACTGACGCGCAAAAAGAGCAATGGTTGAAACCCCTTTTAGCGGGCGAGATTCGTTCAGCTTTTTTAATGACCGAGCCAGAAGTAGCGTCTTCAGATGCAACCAATATTGAAACCAGCATTTTGCGTGATGGTGATGAATATGTCATTAATGGGCGCAAATGGTGGTCTTCTGGTGCGGGTGACCCGCGCTGCAAGCTAGCGATTGTTATGGGTAAAACGCTGTTTGAGGAAGCCACGCATAAGCAACAATCTATGATACTCATGCCCCTTGATACGCCAGGTGTAAAGCTTGTGCGCCCGCTGAAAGTGTTTGGCTATGATGATGCGCCGCATGGGCATTTTGAAATTATTTTAGATAATGTTCGGGTGCCAGCTGAAAACCTTTTGCTAGGTGAAGGGCGCGGTTTTGAAATTGCGCAAGGCCGGCTTGGGCCAGGCCGAATTCATCATTGCATGCGCACAATTGGGGTGGCCGAAATGGCGCTTGAGAAAATGTGTAAACGCCTTTTGAGCCGTACCGCCTTTGGCAAAAAAGTGGCTGAGCATTCTTTATGGGAAGAGCGCATCGCACGCGCGCGCACCGATATTGAAATGACACGGCTTTTATGCCTTAAAGCTGCTTATATGATGGATACAGTTGGCAATAAACAGGCCAAAACAGAAATCGCTATGATTAAAGTGGCGGGCCCAAATATTGCGCTCAAAGTTATTGATGATGCAATACAGGCACATGGCGGCGGCGGTGTGAGTCAAGATTTTGGTCTGGCTGATGCTTATGCAGGCATTCGTACTTTACGACTAGCAGATGGGCCTGATGAGGTGCATAACCGCACCATTGCCCGTTTGGAAATGAAAAAATATCTGGACTTGTCGCAAGCCCGCTAGCGACGACCAAATAATTTTTCAATTTCGCGGCGTTTCAATTCCACATAAGTTGGGCGACCATGATTGCATTGGCCAGCATGGGGTGTGACTTCCATTTCACGCAACAATGCGTTCATCTCTTCTTGCGAGAGACGCCGCCCAGCGCGCACTGAACCATGACACGCCATTGTGCCGCATATATCTGCCAGTTTTTCTTTCAACGACAAGGCCGTGCCAAGTTCTGCAATTTCATCTGCCAAATCGCGAACCAGCCCCTCTAAATTGGTTTTTTCAAGCAAAGCCGGAAACTCACGCACCAACACAGCATCGGGACCAAAGCGTTCTAACTCAAACCCAAGTTCAGCCAATTCTGTTTTGCGGGCAATTAATTGCTCCGCCAAATCTTCCGCCATCTCCACCACTTCCGGGATGAGCAGTAATTGCCGTGGCACACCATTTTCAGCCATATCGCGCTTCATACGTTCATATACTAATCGCTCATGCGCCGCGTGCTGATCCACAATGACAAACCCATCAGCGGTTTGCGCGATGATATAGGTTTCATGCAATTGCGCGCGCGCCAAGCCAAGCGGCAATTTTGCCAATTCATCCATATTTGGTGATGAAGTTGAACTGGCAAAATCCACTCCGTGCGACGCCATATGAGCTGGCGCCTCCGAAATTCCTGGCGTGCTATACCCGCCTAAATCGGCAAAACCGCCTTGGCCAGTCTGATGCAGAGCTGTGGTCAAAGTCTGTGGATCTAAAGCTTGCGTCGCCGCCTCGCCAAAACCAGGCTGACCCGCCTGCATTGGCTGCGCATCAAATGCAGATAAGGCAGCATCAGCAACAGTTGTTGCCGCCCGATGACCAGCCGCATTCAAAGCTGTACGCAAGCCACCCACAATCATGGAGCGCACAAGACCAGCCTGTCGAAATCTGACTTCGGTTTTGGCCGGGTGCACATTGATATCAACCTCACTAGCAGGGACTGTAAAAAACAAAGCAACCGCTGGATGCCGATTGCGCGCCAGAAAATCCTGATAGGCGCCGCGTATTGCACCATTCAGCAAACGGTCTTTGACAGGTCGCCCATTGACAAACATAAATTGCGCGCGGGCAGTGGCTTGATTATAGGTGGGCAATCCTGCAAAGCCCGTTAGCTGATAGCCCTCACGCTCGGCCAAAACCGGCACCGCATTATCTGCAAATGTTGCCCCCATGACACGACCCAAGCGATTGAGCCGCGCATGTTCATCACCTGCTAATTCTGGCGGATACTGAAACAAACGCCGCCCCTCCGATAAAAGTGTAAAGCCAACAAATGGATGTGCCATTGCAAGTCTTTTGATGACATCTGAAATAGCTGTTGTTTCAGCACGATCGGATTTTAAAAATTTGAGTCTGGCAGGGGTCGCATAAAATAAATCGCGCACCTCAACCCGTGTGCCTTTTTGCCCAGCAGCTGGCTTTGGTTGCGAAGCGCGGCCAGCTTGCACAGAAATTTGCATCGCCGTATCAGCACCCTGTGGGCGAGAGGTGATGGTCATTTTCGCGACCGCGCCAATAGATGGTAACGCTTCGCCTCGAAACCCCAGACTTTTGATATGGAACAACCGGTCACCGCCATCACCTTCTGGCAGTTTGGATGTAGCATGGCGCTCAATAGCTAAAGTTAAATCTTCAGCACTCATGCCAACACCATCATCACTGACACTCATCAGGCTTTTACCACCCTGAGCCAACGCAACCTCAATATTTTGCGCACCCGCATCTATCGCATTTTCGACTAGCTCTTTTACCGCGCTAAACGGGCGTTCAATCACCTCACCTGCGGCAATGCGATTAATAGTGCCCTCGCTCAGGCGTTGAATAATCGATTTTTTGGACTTATCACCCAAAATTATCTCCTCATTTCGACTCATACTTAGCATATCAACTGTTGGCAGGCTTTTCTCCCCCTGTTACACATAAGAGAGTGAAAGATTGTGAATAATTTTAAAGGTGCGTGAAATGCCGAATGAAATGGAAAATTGGCGCGGACAGCTTGGTTTCCTGATTATTGTTTTTGTCATCATGATTGGTGGTTTTGCTCTGTTAATGGGGGATAATAATAAAAAGGTGGATTTTGAGGTTATAGCCTATGTCAATCATCAACCCATTAGCAAACAAGTTTATGTGTCGATATTATCTGAAATGGAAGCCCTCAAACAAGAAGCGCTCACTGATGAAGAAAAAAATCAATTGGTCGATTTAATCATTGATGAAGAATTAATGATTCAAGAAGTTTTGCGCCAAAACATACTAGCTCAAAACCCTGAGTTAAGACGCCAGCTGTCAAACCTTTATATGCTAGAGCGCCAGCAAGCATGGCTGCAAGAAGATGTGGCAGAAGCTGATTTAAAAGCGTTTTTTGAAGAAAATAAATCGGCATTTGCGCCAAGTGCGCAAATTTATGTGAAGCGAATTTTTGTGCGCGGCGCGCAGGAAAATGTGACCCTTAAACTCAACCAAATCCGTAACGCGTTTCAACAAGGGCAAAGTTTTGAAGCAGTCGCCATCGCTTTTGGTGATGACTTACCGCCAGCGATTCCGGCCAAATTGCTTACCTTAGAAGAATTGAAAAAATATATGGGGCCGGCACTGGTTGAGCGGATACAAAACCTGCCGACCGGCACTCTGACTGATGCCGTTCAAGCTGGCAGTGGTTGGCATTTTATTTATATTGTAGACCGCCTGACAGGCACGCCGCCCGCGTTTGAAGAGGTACGCAATAAAGTTCAGGACCTTTATCGCAATGCCAGTTTTGAAGCTTATTTGGAAGAGCAAATTTTAAAACTGCGGGAACAAGCTAGGGTTAAAAAAATTAACTAGAAGCAAAAGCATAAAAAAGCCTGCACGACCAAACGGTCAAGTGCAGGCTTTTTCATGTTTTGAACCCAAGATTAGAACTGGTTCATCGTGTTTTGTTCACCCGATGCCAACAGCGCATTGTCACCTGAGAAATAAAGTTTGTGGTCATCACCAATATTGGAACCAGCCAAGTCTTGGTGTTTCACAGAGGCCTGCTCGCGGCGAATCTCACGGCGTTGCACATCGCGCACATAAGCCAACATGCCTAAATCACCGAAATAGCCTTCGGACAGAATATCCGTCCCCAAAGCCGTGTCATGATAGGTCGGAAGCGTGATGAGGTGGTGGAAAATACCTGCCTCACGGGCTGCATCTTTCTGGAAATTTTGAATAAGGCGGTCAGCTTCTTGCGCCAATTCACTATCATCAAGCGATTCATCCATCAGCGCTTTTGCATTGGTGGCCATATCAGGATAGGCCGATAAATCTTTACCCGCTTCTTGCCACTCTTGATAAACCTGCTCGCGGAAGGCCAGTGTCCAATTGAAGCTTGGAGAATTATTATAAACCAATTTAGCATTTGGGATGACCTGACGGATACGATTAACCATGCCCGCAATTTGCGCCACATTTGGTTTTTCAGTTTCAATCCACAAAAGGTCGGCACCATTTTGCAGGCTTGTGATGCAATCCAGAACCACACGATCTTCACCTGTGCCTGCTTTAAAGGCATAAAGACCATTTTCCAGACGTGTCGGCTTTACCAGCTGACCATCTTGGTGCATGGCCAAATCGCCCTCTTGCAAATCGTCAGGGCTCGTAACAGGTGTGGTTTCTAGATAAGCGTTATATTGGCTTGCCAAATCACCAGCTTCACGCGAAACAGGAATTTTTTGCGTGAGACCCGCGCCAAGCGAGTCAGTCCGTGCCACGATAACGCCATCCTCAACACCCAGCTCCAAAAAGGCATAGCGCACCGCGTTGATTTTAGCGAGGAAATCCTCATGCGGCACAGTCACCTTACCGTCTTGGTGACCACATTGCTTGGCGTCAGAAACCTGATTTTCAATCTGGATACAGCACGCGCCGCTCTCAATCATTTTCTTTGCCAGCAAATATGTCGCTTCTTCATTACCAAAACCAGCGTCAATATCAGCAATAATTGGCACAATATGCGTCTCGTAATTGTCGATTTTCTCAATAATGGCGCTTTCGTCACCACCCGCGGCGCGCACCTCATCAAGCTCAGCAAACACATGCCGCAATTCGCGGGCATCAGCCTGCTTCAAAAATGTGTAAATTTCTTCAATCAGGTTTGGTACGGCTGTTTTTTCATGCATGGACTGGTCAGGCAATGGGCCAAAATCCGAACGCAGCGCCGCGACCATCCAACCTGAGAGATAGACATAATTCTGTTTGGTTGTTTTGCGATGACGTTTAATGGCCATCAACATTTGTTGGGCGGTAAATCCGTGCCAGCAACCAAGCGATTGTGTGTAATTTTCCCATTGATTGTCATAAGCAGCCATATCGGCGCGCATGATGGAGGCTGTATAACGTGCAATCTCAAGTCCTGTCTTAAAACGATTCTGCAAACGCATACGCGCAGCATATTCGGGGTTAATGCCTGTCCAGCTCGCACCAAGCTTGCTTTTTTGGGCTTCAAATTCTTTAATGAGATCGAGATATTTGGTCATGGCTTCATCCTGTTCTATGGGCCGGTTAATATTGAATGGTCAAAGACCAAGCGATGAAAGCGACCATAATAACCCTATAAGGGGGGCACATATTATGGTCGCCATCAAAAGGTCAAAAAAACACTCCCCCGAGCAATAAAATTTGACCTGAAATGTCTCAAAACTTGTTTTATTTCAACAGGTAATTCAACATAACTCTACATACAACTTTTACATTATCTTTCAAGCATATATTTAAGTTATTGATTATATTAAAGTAAACATATTTACAGATTAATGATTGATTTTTGTAAAGTTTGTAAATATTGTAAACATATGCGTCATAAGCAATTGAGATTTATTGGTAAACACAATGTCTGAAAAACCAGTTAAACGCACCACACCTGTGGATAGAAAACTTTTTGCTGGGCCTAAAATTCGTCGTCTACGCCGCGAGCTGCGCCTCACACAAGCCGCCATGGCCGATGCTTTGGGTGTCTCGACCAGCTATTTAAATTTAATTGAGCGCGACCAACGGCCAATTTCAGCGCAAATTCTTTTGCGTTTGGTTGAGGCATTTGACATTGACCCGCGCGGTTTAGCTGGTGATGAAGAGGCGCGCGCTTATGCGCAATTGCGAGAAGTTTTTTCTGACCCGTTTTTTGCTGATAATCAAATATCTGAACAAGAAATTAAAGAAATGGCCAGCATCAGTCCGATTGCGGCTGATGCGATTGCGCGCTTGTTCCAGACCTATCGCGAGAACACAACCACCACCAGCCTTTTGGCACAAAGGCTTGGCGATCATGGGCGCGATGAAACCAATCCGATAACTTTGCCGCATGAAGAAGTGCGCGATTTTATCACGCAAAAATCCAATCATTTCTCGCTGATTGATGAGGCAGCTGAGCAGTTACATAATGAAATCGGGCTTGCCAATGATGACCCGCTTCACATTTTGCGTGATTATCTTGAGCGTAAACACCGCATTCAGGTTAAGATAGGCAAAACCGACCTCATGGGCCCAACTTTGCGCCGCTATGACCATCACCGACAAACTGTTTTTATTTCTGAGCTATTAGACCAACCCGGCCGGTGTTTTCAGCTGGCCTATCAAATCGCCTATTTGGAATTTACAGGTTTATTAGAAGATGAAGTGCAGCTTGGCGGCTTTGAAAACGAGGAGACCAAAAGCTTGGCGCGCAAATCGCTGGCCAATTATTTTGCCGCCGCGCTGATGATGCCCTATGAGGTGTTTTTTAAAACCGCAGAGGAAACACTTTATGACATTAGCTTGCTGGGTCGCCGTTTTGGTACCAGCTTTGAGCAAGTCTGCCATCGCCTGACAACCTTGCAACGCCCAGATATGAAAGGCATTCCGTTTTTTCTCATTCGGGTAGATAATGCGGGCAATATTTCCAAACGGTTTTCAGCCGCTGGGTTTCACTTTTCCCGATTTGGCGGCACCTGCCCTTTATGGAAAATCCATGACGCCTTTCGTGTGCCAGGTCAAATTCTGACGCAAATCATACAGATGGAGGACCGCACGCGCTATTTTTCTGTCACCCGAACTGTCGGGCGCATCACCTCTGGCTTTGGCGTGCCAGGCAATCAGTTCGCCATTGGCTTGGGCTGTGACATCACCCATGCCCGCAAACTGGTTTATGCCACAAATTATGATTTAGATCAGGTCGATAAGGACACCAAAATTGGCATTAACTGCCGTTTTTGTGAGCGCGCCGATTGTCAACAACGCGCGACCCCACCGCTGAATCGGCAATTACAACTTGATGAACAAACGCGCGGCTTCAGCCCGTTTGATTTTTAATGAGGCTTTGGCTGCAGGCTTGCAATCCCCATCACAATAGATTAGGAAGCTAAGAGATAATGAGAGCGTATCAAAATGGCAAAAAAGCAAAAGACATTTAAACCTAAAGCTCGCATTCCGCGTGGTATGCGTGATATGTCTGGCGCAGAGCTTGAATTGCAATCCAATATGATTGCAATTATCTCCGACATCTACGCCAAATATGGCTTTGAGGCGCTTGACACATCCGCCTTTGAATATGCTGACGCTTTGGGCAAGTTTTTACCCGATGATGACCGACCCAATGAGGGTGTGTTCGCATTAGAAGATGATGACGGGCAATGGCTCAGCTTGCGCTATGATTTAACCGCACCTTTGGCGCGTTATGTGGCCGAGCATTATGACCGCTTGCCTAAACCTTTTCGGCGATATCAATATGGTTCCGTTTATCGCAACGAAAAACCAGGACCCGGCCGCTTTCGGCAATTTTTACAATTTGACGCAGATACTGTCGGCGCAGCGGGCCAACAAGCTGACACTGAAATATGCGCCATGGCTGCCGATTGTATGGAAGCACTAGGCATCAATCGCGGTGATTATCTTGTGCGCATCAATAACCGCAAAATACTTGATGGCGTCTTGCAAATAATTGGTTTAACGCCCGAGCAAGAAAATTACGAGGCGCGCCGCCTGACAGTTTTGCGCGCAATGGATAAACTCGACCGGCTGGGCATTGAGGGCGTGCGCCAGCTGCTCGGTTCAGGGCGTAAGGACGAAAGCGGTGACTTTACCGCTGGCGCGGAGCTGGCCTCTGATGCAATTGACAAAATTATCAGCTTTGTTGATTGCGGCGGCGGCACACGTGCCGAAGTATTGGCGCGCTTGGAAAAACTCGTGTCGGGCAGTGAGTTGGGATTAGCTGGCATTGACGAATTGCGTCAGATGGATGAGCTGCTTACCGCATTGGGTTATGATACAGACCGCGTGATTTTTGACCCCTCAGTGGTGCGCGGGCTTGGCTATTATACGGGTCCCGTTTTTGAAATTGACCTGACTTTTGAAGCCGAAAACGAAGACGGCACTTTAAGCCGCTTTGGTGCCGTTGGTGGCGGCGGGCGCTATGATGATTTGGTGAAACGCTTTAAGGGTGTTGAAATCCCAGCAACTGGCATTTCAATTGGTGTCAGCCGATTGGCCGCAGCATTAACTGCTTTAGGCAAGCACGATATTGCAAGTCAGGCACCGCTGGTTGTGGTTCTGGTGATGGATCGCGACCGCCTTGCTGATTATGCCTGCATGGTGCAGGAGCTTCGGCAGGCAGGCATTCGCGCTGAAATGTATATGGGCAAAAGCGGTATGAAAGCGCAGATGCGTTATGCCGATAACCGCCAGGCGCGATTGGTGATTATTGAAGGCGAAGATGAGCACGCAAAAGGATTGGTCACGATTAAAGATTTAGAGCTTGGCGCGCAAAAATCCGCAGAAATTGACGATAATGCAGAATGGCGTGCTTCAGCCCACGCCCAACAAGAGGTCAAGAAATCTGAACTTATAACAAAGATAAACCAGATTATCGCCTAATTTCATAAAATTTGAAATTCAATTTTTATGAAATAAATCAAATTTTTCATTTTACATGAATTTTATATCATGCTATGCACAGGCATGACCTTAAAAACCACGTCAGAAATTATTGACGCTTTAGGCGGCACACAGGCACTGGCAAAAAGGCTGGGAGTTGGCCCGTCTGCGATTTCGAATTACCGCAAGAATGGTTTCCCGGCCGCCAAACATTATGCGCTGGCAAAAGCTTGTCAGGCGCAGGGGCTGCAGGTTGACGAAGCTATTTTTGGAACCACTTCTTATCAGCCTAAATCTTCGCAGGCTGGAAAAGCGGCCAGACATTTTCGCTATGAGCTAACTGTCACCCCTGAAGCAGACAGCCTATTAGCAGGGTTTAGCGCGCAAGGCTTTGAGCCTGTTGAGTTTCCAATTTTGCAACCAAGCGCGCCTTTTATCAATCGAATGGGCGCAGAAATGCAACGCCGGCTGTATCGATTTACCGACCCTGGTGGGGAAGAGCTTTGCTTGCGCCCTGACCTCACCATACCAACGGCGTTAAAATATATTGAGACACAGGCAACAGGTATGAAGCGCTATTGCTATCAAGGCACAGCTTTTCGCTATCAACCGCGCGGCGCTGGCAAGCCAGAAGAATTCACACAGGCTGGCATTGAGATTATTGGTGGCGCCGATGGGGAAAAAGCCATTGAAGATGATGTGGCCGTACTCAGCCAAATTTTGGGCGCTTTAAAAACAGCTGGCCTTAGAGAAATGACACTCACCTTGCGGGATATTACGCAAATGGCCCGCAAAGTCAGCCAGCTTGAGATGCCGCCTGATTTATCGGGTCTGTTATTACAAATCCTCAACCGCACACAAAGCATTGAAGGGTTACGGCAAAATGTAACGCGTCTTTTGGCTGAGGCAGAAAATGATAACAAAACCGAACAACCCATCGCGCCCGCAAATGATCGGCTGATTGCTGGGCGTCAGGGGCGTGATATTTTAGCGCGGTTAGAAATGAAAATCCGCGCGCGCGAGATAATGATAACCAATCGAGAGCGCATTCAACAATTTCTAGACTCAGAAATCAGCCAGATTTTTGAGACTGATGAGGACAGCCTCGCCGCGATGACCCCCTTACAACAGGCCGCGCTTGAGCAAGATATTCCATCTGATAACATTGAAATTGAAAATATGAGCGGACTTAGTGCGCATCAAAAAATGGCCTATTATACCGGACTTTCTTTTGATATTCGGGTGCCAGCACTTGGCCCGCGACACATCATTGCCAGTGGTGGGCGCTATGATGATTTACTACAAAATCTAGGCGCGGGTTCTGGCGTGCCAGCCGTTGGCGGCGCGATTGCACTTGAGCGCCTGCATGAAGCCCTAACATTGGAGAGTGCCTAATGTCCCGCTCTGACCCATTCATTATTGCAGTTCCCTCAAAAGGCCGTTTGGAAGAAAAAACCGCTGATATTTTTACCGCTGCTGGCCTTCCCCTAAAACGTGCAGGCGCGCGCGGCTATAGTGGCACACTTGAGAGCATAGAAAATGTCGAGATTGCCTATTTATCAGCCAGTGAAATCGCCAGCCGCCTGCGCGATGGGGCGGTTCATTTTGGTATTACTGGCGAAGATTTACTGCGCGAAGAAGTCCCTGACCTTGACAGCTGCTTGCAGCTTGTTACCCCGCTTGGCTTTGGCAAGGCTGATGTTGTTGTGGCCATTCCAGATGCCTGGATTGATATCACCACAATGGCAGATTTAGCTGAAGTCGCGGCAGATTTTCGTATTCAAAATGGCAGATTAATGCGCGTTGCCACAAAATATGTACACCTCACCAATGATTATTTTGCCGCTAATGGAGTGCAGGACTTTCAAACCGTCAATAGCTTTGGTGCGACAGAGGGCGCGCCTGCCAGCGGCGCAGCTGAGCTGATTGTGGACATCACCTCTACAGGCGCGACCTTATCAGCCAATGATTTGCGGGTTTTAGATGATGGGGTGATTTTAAAAAGTCAGGCAAATTTAACTGCCTCGCTGACCGCCAAGTGGGATGATAGCCACCGCCAAAGCGCCAAACAAATATTAGCCCGCCTTGCCGCCTGGCAAAAGGCTCAAGCCACATGTTTGGTCGATTTTGCCTATGGTGCTACCGCGCCCAGCGCGCGCCTTGATGCCGCTGACCTTGCCCAATTGGCGCAGCAATATGAGGCTCAAGAAATTGGCCACTATGCAGGCACACCCAATCACAGCGCAGGCGGCTATCGCTTTCAAGTGCCGCAAGACAATATGGCCGCCTTTTGCACAGATATGACCGCGCGCGGTTTCGCCCATGCAAGTGTTACCCGCCCTGATTATGTTTTTGAAAACGCCAATCGCTTATATGAGCGCCTAGCCGGAGCTTTATGATGTCACTGCTGACGCTATTGACGATTTGGCTTGGTACATTTTTCACCGCCGCCATGTCGAGCATTTTTGGCATGACAGGTGGCATGATTTTGATGGGACTCTTAACGGCAGTTCTATCGGTCAGTGCGACAATGGTTTTGCATGGCATGATCCAACTCACCTCAAACGCCTATCGCGCTTATTTGAACCGCGAAAGCATTCGCTGGGATATTATTCGGGGATATTTGCTAGGCAGTTTGGGCGCGGTTGGGTTGTTTCTTTATCTTGTCACCAGCTTTGACCGCCCTCCCGCTGCTTTGGTTTATCTCAGTCTTGGCGTATTGCCCTTTATTGCATTTGCCCTGCCCGAAAAACTGAAACTTGATATCACGCGCCCCTATATGGCGCCATTAAGCGGGGTGCTGATTGGCACAACAAATTTACTAGCAGGGGTGGCGGGGCCTTTATTGGATGTTTTTTTCCAACGCAGCGGCCTCACCCGACACGAAGTTGTGGCTGGTAAAGCCATGACCCAAGTCATCGCGCATGTGATTAAAATATTCTTTTATGGATATTTGGCCGAAACTTTCAGCCCGACAGGTGAAGCCATTTGGCCTCCGCTTTGGGTGTTTGCGATATGTATTTTACTATCCTTTGCTGGCACCTATTTAGGCAAGATTATCCTTGATGCGATGAGTGATAAAAATTTCTATAGCTGGACCCGCCGCATCATGATGCTGGTCGGTTTTACTTTTATTATTCGCGGCCTGATGCTTTTATCCGCCTAGTTTTTTTCAAGCCTATAATGATGGAAAAGGGTGGCTGCGTGCTGTCAGTAACACCACGCAGCCGTCAGAAATTTTCAACCGCAGGTAGGTGGGAGAAACCTGCAAACCAAAATTTTTCCGACATGCATGAAGCATGCTCTTATATGATGGATTTTTACCTCCTTCGAAAAGCCTATAAATTTCAATAAATTCAATGGGTTAAAAATTCTAATTTTTATTAGAAAATTTAATGAATTTTTTTTATTTTTTTCGCAAGTTTGCCCTTGAAACTCTTTGGTTTGGGTCTTATCTCAAGCGTGAAGCTTAACAAAGATTGCAAGAAGGCAACCTTTTTTAAGCTTAAAAATTGTTTAACTAAACCTTGCATGAAAGCAGCAAGTCTGGAGGAGAAAAAATGACTTTCCGCCCTTTACATGATCGCGTTCTTGTACGTCGCGTCGAAGAAATGACGAAAACAGCTGGAGGGATTATCATCCCTGACTCAGCTCAGGAAAAACCATCAGAAGGCGTTATCGTTGCTGTTGGCAGTGGGACAAAAGCCGAAGATGGCAGCATCACCCCATTAGACGTCAAACCAAAAGATAAAGTCCTTTTTGGAAAATGGTCAGGCACTGAAATCACCCTTGATGGGGAAGAGCTCCTGATTATGAAAGAGTCCGATATTTTGGGCGTTATTGGCTAACCTTTAGAGATAGGAAGAAATAAAATGGCAAAAGATGTAAAATTCGGCTCTGAAGCCCGAGAAAAAATGTTGAAAGGTGTTGATATTCTTGCTGACGCCGTCAAAGTAACGCTTGGCCCTAAAGGTCGCAATGTCGTGCTTGATAAAGCTTTTGGCGCGCCTCGTACAACCAAAGATGGTGTGTCAGTTGCAAAAGAAATTGAGCTGGAAGATAAGTTCGAGAATATGGGCGCGCAAATGGTGCGCGAAGTAGCGTCTCGCACCAATGATGTCGCCGGTGATGGCACAACAACAGCCACAGTGTTGACCCAAGCTATTGTGCGTGAGGGCTGCAAAGCCGTTGCCGCAGGCCTAAATCCAATGGATCTTAAACGCGGTATTGACCAAGCTGTGAGCGTTGCTCTGTCAGATTTGGAAAAGCGCTCTAAAAAAGTGAAATCAAACGATGAAATCGCGCAAGTTGGTACAATTTCTGCCAATGGAGAAGCTGAGATTGGTCAGATGATTGCTGAAGCCATGCAAAAAGTTGGCAATGAAGGCGTGATTACCGTTGAGGAAGCCAAAGGCTTGGACAGTGAACTTGATGTGGTTGAAGGTATGCAATTTGATCGAGGTTACCTGTCACCTTACTTCATCACCAACCCTGACAAAATGACAGCCGATTTAGAAAACCCACTCATTCTATTGCATGAGTCAAAGCTTTCTAACTTGCAATCTTTGCTGCCGCTTTTGGAAGCTGTTGTTCAGTCTTCACGCCCATTATTGATTATCGCGGAAGACATTGAAGGCGAAGCTTTGGCGGCCTTGGTTGTGAACAAATTACGTGGTGGCCTCAAAATTGCGGCAGTCAAAGCACCTGGCTTCGGTGACCGCCGCAAAGCTATGCTTGAAGACATTGCCATTTTGACAGGTGGTCAGGTTATTTCTGAAGATTTGGGCATTAAGCTTGAAAACACCACAATGGACATGCTGGGTTCTGCCAAGCGTGTGAACATCAGCAAAGATGACACAACGATTGTTGATGGTGTTGGCAAGAAAAAAGAAATTCAAGCCCGCGTTGCTCAAATCCGTACGCAGATTGAATCAACAAGCTCAGATTATGACCGCGAAAAACTGCAAGAACGTCTAGCCAAACTAGCGGGCGGTGTTGCTGTTATTAAAGTTGGCGGCGCAACTGAAGTCGAAGTGAAAGAGCGTAAAGATCGTGTTGATGATGCGCTTAATGCCACACGTGCTGCGGTTGAAAGCGGTATTGTACCTGGTGGCGGGACAGCTTTGCTTCTTGCGAAAAAAGCTGTTGCTAAAATCACGGACGATAATGCAGATATCCAAGCTGGTATCAATCTGGTGATGAATGCACTTGAAGCGCCAGCGCGTCAGATTGCTGAAAATGCTGGTGTTGATGGCTCTATCGTTATCAACAAAGTGTTAGAAGCCAATGGCAAGCTTGGCTTTGATGCACAAAACGAAAAATATGTTGATCTCATTGCAGCTGGTATTGTGGATCCGGGCAAAGTGGTTTCGACTGCTTTGCGTGATGCCTCTTCAGTCGCCAGCTTGATGATTACAACTGAAGCTATGGTTGCGGATAAGCCAGCGCCAGCTTCAGCCCCTGCAATGCCTGATATGGGCGGCATGGGCGGCATGGGTGGCATGGGCGGCATGATGTAACCCAAACTAACTAAGCACATAGAAAAACCCGCTCTTTTGAGCGGGTTTTTTTTGGCTCATACCGCATGAAAGTTGGCGGTTTTCGCCTTAAATATGAGAAATGGTCTCCCCGCCATCAATGACCATCGACTGACCCGTCATAAAGCTTCCACCCTCGCCGGCCAGAAACACAACCGCACCAGCAATTTCATCAACTTGACCAATGCGTTTCAAAGGCGACCCTGCAACAGCACGCTCGAGAATTTTTTCATTATCCCAAAGCGCTTTTGAAAAATCAGTTTTAATCAGACCCGGCACCACCGCATTGGCACGAATATTATCTTTACCATGCTCTGCCGCCAAATTTCGTGCCAGCGCCATATCGGCTGCTTTAGAAATACCATAAGCACCAATCATTTCCTGCCCAAGCAAACCCGCGATTGACGATATAATAATAATACTCCCCCCGCCTGCTTTGCGCATATGGGGCAAAACCATATTGGACAGCCAATGATTTGATTTCACATTGCTGGATAAGATTTTATCAAAAGCATCATCAGGACATTCCTCAGCAGGCCCAAAATATGGGTTCACCGCCGCATTACAGACCAAAATATCCAGCCCACCAAAATGCGCGACTGTCTCGTCGACCAGATTTTGCAAAGCGGGCTTATCGCTGATACTGGCGACAATGGTTTTGGCTTGTCCTGGAAATTTTTCATTAATTTCATTGGTCACCAAATCGCAAGCGTCCCCTTTTCGGCTTGAAACCACAACATTGGCGCCCTGCTCGGCCATGCGTATGGCAATGGCTTTACCAATCCCACGTGACGCGCCGGTGATAATGGCTGTTTTTCCTGTTAAATCAAAAAGACTCATAATTTTCCCCTCATATTTATGTGCAAGACTTTACCCACTTATGGCTTGCCACTCAACGAGAATTAAAGCATTTTGCGGGCATGACTGAATTAATTTTACCTGAAAAGCTTATTGGCGTGCAGCAATTGCGCCAAAGCTATGATGTTTTGCTGTGTGATGTTTGGGGTGTTATTCATAATGGCATCAATTTATTTGCTGGCGTCGAAGAGGCTCTTGTGAAATGGCGGCAAAATGGTGGCCATGTGGTTTTGCTGACCAATGCGCCTCGCCCCGCAACAACTGTACAAAAACGTCTTGATTCACTTGGGCTGTCGCGTGAGGCCTATGATGATATTTTATCATCAGGAGATGCGGCGCGTGACATGTTGCAAGAGCGCGCGGCTGAAAACCAGAGCTGTCATTTTGTCGGCGCTGGCAAAGATACAGATTTGGTCGCGGGCATTGATATTGAATTTACCGATGTTGAAGAGGCTGACTTTATTTTGCTGACAGGTATGGAAGACGACACAATTGAAACACCTGAGGATTATGCAGACGCCATCAAAAATTGGCGACAGCATAATTTAACCCTGATTTGTGCAAACCCTGACCGGGTTGTGCAAATTGGTGACAAGGTTATGTATTGTGCTGGTGCGTTAGCTGAAATTTATGAACAACAAGGCGGTAGAGTGATTTGGCTTGGCAAGCCTTATGGACCCATTTATCAAACAGCTGCCAAACGTGTCGCGCGCCTAAGCGATTGCCCGAAACACCGTGTTTTGGCGATTGGGGATGGCCATAAAACCGATATTGCGGGCGCTAATCATGCCGGATATGATGTGCTTTATGTAACGGGCGGCCTGGCTGAAACGCTTGAAAACCCGCCAGAAACACCTGAGCAGGCGGCGCAATTTTTAAATCAGCATGACGCTTTTTCACGCTATTTTATGAAGCATCTGGTATGGTAGCACTATGAGTTTGTTTCGCACATTGGACAGTCTGACTGATGCGGGGCGTCACGGGGTTGTCGTGATTGGCAATTTTGATGGTGTTCATAAGGGCCATCAAGCCGTCTTGCGACAAGCACGTGAGCTTGCGCAAAAATATAGCGATGGCTCTCACACGGCACCCGTGACGGTGCTTGTTTTTGACCCCCATCCAAGACAATTTTTTGCCCCGCATGCGCCCTCGCTTCGCTTAACGCGGCTCGTCACCCGCGATAGTTTGCTGCAACATTATGGTGCCAACCACACACTTGCGCTGACTTTTGATGCAGACATGGCTCAGATGTCACCTGAGGATTTTATTGATAAAATCATCATTGGCGCCTTAAACGCAAAAGCTGTTTGTGTTGGACATGATTTTCACTTTGGTAAAAACCGAACTGGCACGACTGAAATGCTCAAACAATATGGCAGCGAAAATGGCTTTGATGTGATTGTTTTAGATGCAGTCACACCTGATGAACAAGGCGCCCGCCCCTATTCTTCAACCGCGATAAGAGAATGCTTGACGCGGGGCGAAGTGCGCTTCGCCGCCAAATTACTGGGGCATGCTTGGTGTTTGGAGGGCGAGGTCAGCAAAGGTGACCAGCGCGGGCGCACCCTTAATTTTCCGACGGCAAATATTGCTTTGGATGATTATCATCTTCCGCTTTTTGGCGTTTATGCTATCCGCACGACCATTAAAACAGGCGCACATGCTGGTCAAAGCTATGATGGCGTAGCCAATTTAGGGATACGGCCAAGTTTTGAAACCGAAGCCCCGCGCCTTGAAGTGCATTTATTTGATTTTGATGCAGATATTTATGGTGAAACGCTGAATGTCGCTTTGGTAGATTTTATTCGACCAGAGCAAAAATTTGCTGGGCTTGAGGCGCTCAAAGCCCAAATTGCGGCAGATGCCGAAACTGCAAAAAAACAACTTGCCTTGCATCCCGCGCTTGCGACAATCCCAACAGACTGATAAAACCCCCGCATGAGTGATAGTTCAAAAACCCCCGAAAATGGGCGCGATTATAAAGATACATTAAACCTGCCCCAGACCGACTTTCCGATGAAAGCTGGCTTACCTAAGCGTGAGCCGGATATTTTGGCATTTTGGGCGCAGGCCAAGCTTTATGACCAATTGCGTCAAACGGCCAAAGGGCGTGAGAAATATATCCTGCATGATGGCCCGCCTTATGCCAATGGCAATTTGCATATCGGCCACGCACTGAATAAAATTTTAAAAGATATCATCACCCGCGCCCAACAAATGATGGGAAAAGACGCAATTTATGTACCGGGCTGGGATTGTCACGGTCTGCCGATTGAATGGAAAATTGAAGAAAAATATCGTAATAAAGGCTTGGATAAAGATCAGGTTCCTTTGATTGATTTTCGGGCTGAATGCCGCAAATTTGCTGAAGAATGGGTCACAATTCAATCTGAACAGTTTCAAAGACTTGGCGTCGTTGGTGATTGGGAAAACCCCTACACCACAATGGCATTTGATGCTGAAGCGGCAATTGTGGCGGAGTTTCAAAAATTCATCATGAATGGCGGGCTGTATCGCGGGTCCAAACCTGTGATGTGGTCGGCTGTCGAAAAAACCGCATTGGCTGAAGCTGAAGTTGAATATGAAGAACATGTTTCGCCAACAATTTTTGTAAAATTCCCGATTATAGAGGGCCCTGAAAACATAAAAAATGCCTCAATTGTGATTTGGACGACAACCCCATGGACGATTCCTGCCAATCGTGGTGTCGCTTATGCCCCTGATTTAAGTTATGGGCTATATGACACTGGAACAGAGCAGCTTGTTTTATGCGACAGCCTTGCACAAAGCGTGCTTGATGTTGCTGGCATTGAAAACCCAAAAAGACTAGGCGATGTTGCCATGTCTGAGATTAAAAATCTCGCTCACCCATTTGCCGCTCATGGATATGATTTTAATGTTCCGGTCATGGCGGGTGATTTTGTTACGGATGAAACCGGCACAGGGCTTGTGCATATAGCGCCAGGACATGGCCAAGATGACTTTGAGTTGGGTTTAAAACATAACCTTGACATACCATTCACCATTGATGAAAGCGGAACTTATTATCCGCATGTACCGCTTTTTGCTGGTAAAATAGTGGTCGATAGCAAAGGAAAAATGGGCGATGCGAATGGAGCGGTGATTGGCCAATTGATTGAGGATGACCGTTTATTGGCCAAAGGGAAATTGCGTCATCAATACCCGCATAGCTGGCGCTCTAAAGCGCCCTTGATTTTCCGCAATACGCCGCAATGGTTTATTTCAATGGAAACCAATGACTTGCGCAAAACGGCGCTTTCTGAAATCGAAGCCGTGAGATTTGTGCCAGAAGCGGGCCGCAACCGCATTCAAGCGATGGTCGAAAGTCGTCCAGATTGGGTGATTTCGCGCCAACGGAGCTGGGGCGTGCCGCTGACTGTTTTTGTACATAAAGAAAGCGGCGAGATATTGCGCGATGAAGCGGTCAATGCGCGCATTGTCGAAGCGGTAAAGAAAATGGGTGCAGATGCTTGGTTTCAAACGCCCGCGCAAGAGTTTTTGGGTGATGCTTATCTGGCTGATGACTATGAACAGGTTATGGATGTGCTCGATGTCTGGTTTGATAGCGGCACCACCCATGCTTTTGTGCTGGAAAACCGCGAAGAGCTGACCAGCCCTGCCGATGTTTATCTAGAAGGCTCAGACCAGCATCGTGGCTGGTTCCAATCTTCTTTGCTTGAAAGTTGCGGCACACGCGGCAAAGCGCCCTATAAAGCCGTTGTCACGCATGGTTTTGTGATGGACGAAAAAGGACGTAAAATGTCCAAATCGGCTGGCAATGTGGTTGACCCGCTTAAAGTTATTCAGCAATCAGGTGCTGATATTATCCGGCTTTGGGTCATGAGCTCAGATTATTCTGAAGACCTGCGCATCGGACAAGAAATCATCAAATCTAATACTGACGCTTATCGCAAAATGCGGAATACTTTCCGCTTTATGTTGGGCAATTTGGCTGGCTATGACGCAAATGACGCAGTTGATTATGCCGATATGCCCGAATTGGAACAACTCATGCTACACAAGCTTGTCACACTCGATAAGCTGGTGCGACAGGCTTATGAAAATTTTGATTTTAGAAAAATTTACCAAGCATTGTTTAATTTTATGACGCTGGATTTGTCTTCATTTTATTTTGATATTCGTAAGGATGCACTTTATTGCGACCCGAATGGAAGCCTTAATCGTCGCGCCTGCCGGACCGTCATGGATGAGATTTTTTCATGTCTCACAGCATGGCTGGCACCTGTTTTGTGCTTTACAATGGAAGAAGTGTGGCAGGCACGCCATCACGACCATCAAGGTGAAAACACTGACTCAGTGCATTTGCGTCAATTCCCTGAAATTCCTGAACAATGGACACAAACCGATTTAGCAGAAAAATGGGAAAAAATTAAATCTGTCAGACGGGTTGTAACTGGCGCATTGGAAATTGAACGGCGCGAAAAACGTATTGGTTCAAGTCTTGAGGCTGCGCCAAAAGTCTATATTGCAGATGACGCATTATGCGCTTTGATTGAAGCACAAAATATGGCGGATATTTGCATTACCTCACAAATTGAGATTTTAAACGCACCGGCGCCGCCTGAAAGCTTTACACTTGATGAAGTGTCAGGCGTTGGGGTTATGCCAGCTATGGCATCGGGGAAAAAATGCCAGCGTTCTTGGAAAATTTTACCTGAAGTAGGTGCCGACCCAGATTATCCCGATTTAAGCCCTCGCGATGCAGCGGCGGTGAAAGAATTTGATGACCGCGCTTAAGAATATTATTGCAGCCTATCAAACACGGCCAAATGCGCGCCAAGCAGGGCTGATTATTCTATTAAGTTTTTTTGCTGACCAAATCAGCAAATGGTTGGTTTTATCAAGCCCAGTGACCAGTCAGTCAAAAGCCATTCTGCCTTTTCTTGATTTCACCTTGGTTTGGAATCGCGGCATCAGCTATGGCCTATTCAGCCAAGACAGCTTTGTCGCTCAATATGGATTTGCCGTTTTATCACTGCTGATAAGCCTCTATTTTATTTATCTTATCAGCACAACAAGCAGCAAAGCCTATGCTTGGGGGCTGGGTTTGGTGATTGGCGGCGCGCTTGGCAATGGATTGGACAGAGTCTTGCATGGTGCTGTGGTGGATTTTATCAGCCCGCATTATCAAGATTATTACTGGTATGTCTTTAATCTTGCTGATATTTGGATTACACTTGGCTGCATTATTGTTTTGTTTGACAGTTTCTTTCAAAAAGAAGAAGCTTAAAAACTGTAATTTGATGGTTAATCTTTTTCGTTACGCAAGGACGTTTTCGTATGACGCAAAGTCAAAAACTTTTAAATAAAAAATTTCTCAAAACTGCCTTTATTATCACCGCGGCCAGCCTCACAGTGTCGGCTTGTGGTGATGATTTAAAAGAAACCTTTGGGTATTCCAAAAACGCCCCTGATGAGTTTGCCGTCATCACTAAATCTCCACTTATTCTGCCTCCAGATTACTCACTGCGTCCGCCTAATAAGCTGGCATCTGGGCCGCGTGAGTCTGACCCAAGAGAACAGGTGCGCGATGTATTATTGGGCGCGCCAAAATCTGTCCCAACCAATGTTGCAGGCATTGAGAAAAGTCTTTTGGAAAAAGCTGGCGCGCTTAATGCAGACGATTCTATTCGCACCACAATTGAGCAAGACGGCAAAACCACCATTCGCAAAAAAGGTAATTTTGTAGAAGAATTATTATTTGGTGATGATGCTGTCACCTCTGATGTGATTGACCCTGAAGCGGAAGCCGCGCGACTTGAAAAAAACAAGCAAGAGGGCAAAAAACCTAATCAAGGCCAATCAGACCTCATCAGCGGCGAATGGTCTGTGCTTGATAAAAATCTCGGTGACTAAAGCCTGCTATGGCACGCCCCTTTTCTGCAATTCTTGAAGATTCAAAGCGTTTCATTTTTTATGCTGCACTGGCTTTTACACTTTGCAGCATTGCGGCACTCGAACTCATTCTGACACAGCCCGCAAATAGTCTCACATTACCCAAAACCAACCCTAATTGGCAGCTCGGGCGGCTTGACAATGGCATGGATGTGTTTGTGATAACCGATAAGCGTGTGCCAGTGGTCACACATATGGTCTGGTATAAAGTTGGCTCGGCTGACGAACCTGAAGGAAAATCTGGCATTGCGCATTATTTTGAGCATTTAATGTTCAAAGGCACGGATAAAATCGAAGCTGGGGCTTTTTCCAAAAAAGTTGCAGCGCTTGGCGGTCAGGATAATGCCTTCACCTCTTATGATTATACAGCTTATTTCCAACGTGTTGGGGTGGAGCATTTAGAAACCGTCATGACGATGGAAGCCAACCGTATGCAAAATCTGATTTTAACAGATGCGGTTATTAATGCCGAGCGGGATGTGGTGCTTGAGGAGCGCTCCATGCGCACCGATACAAACCCCGCCGCTTTGTTAAATGAAGCCATGCGCGCCAAGCTTTATGGCGACCACCCTTATGGCATTCCTGTTATTGGGTGGCGCAAGGAAATTGAACAGCTTTCTTTAAATGATGCGATACGTTTTTATCAACGCTATTACGCGCCGGATAATGCGATTTTGGTTGTTGTCGGCGATGTTGAATTTGCTGAAGTGATGCGGCTGGCAAAAAAACATTATGGGCCGTTAAAAGCGCAAAACAAACCGCGGGAAAAACGCCCAGCTCTCATACCATTACAAACAGCTATAACCTTAGAGCGCACAGATAAACGCACCCAACAAATGCAATGGTCGCGCTATTATCAGCTATTTTTGCCAACGGATAAAACCATCCAGCGCCAACATATTGCCGCCCTAGATGTCTTATTTGAAATTCTCAATCAATCATCCATTAGCCCGCTATATCAAACGCTCGTCAAAGATAAAAAACTAGCAACACAAATCAGCGCATATGCAGTGACTTCAATGCTGGATGGGGGTTATTTGGCGTTTTTCGTTACGCCCCAAAATAATACGGATATTGCCGCGCTAGAAACAGCCATAACAGAAAACCTAACGCAGGCTGGGCAAAAACTATTTTCACAAGCCGATTTGCAACAGGCAAAAATGTCTTTGCTGTCCGATTATTTCTACAGCCAGGATCAGCAATTTGTCATGGCACGGATTTTTGGCGCAACCCTCGCAAATGGCGAGCGGCCGGAAGATATTGCGGCTTGGGTTGACGCGGTTGAAAACGTGCAAGCAGAAGATGTGCGCCAAGCAGCAAAACTTTATCTCGACCCTGTAAAATCAGTCACGGGTATTTTGCGCCCCGCACACACCACAACTCGAGGCATGGCGCAATGATTAGTGACTTCTGGCCCATAATGAATCGCGTTATCCGTTTTGGCTTTTTGCTCATGGCGTGCCTTACTCTATATGCGCCAATCCTGCCCGCCCATGCAGCGACAAATTTTAAGCTTGAGATTAAAGAATTGGTGACCCCATCAGGCATTCGGTTTTGGTTTGTTGCCGATACAAGCCGCCCAATTGTCAGTCTTAAAATGGCCTGGAAAGGCGGCGCTGTTAGCGAAAAACCCGCACAAAACGGGATTACCCAACTCATGGTAAATTTGCTCGATGAAGGCGCCGGGGGTATGTCAGCGTCTGAATTTCAAAACGCTTTATCAGCGCATGGCATTCGGTTGAGTTTCAGCGCAGGCCTTGAGACTGTCACCGGGTCTTTGCAATTTTTAACCCATCAACAAAAACAAGCCTTTTCGCTATTAAACTTGGCACTTCATGAACCGCGATTTGACCAGGAAGCCGTTGAACGCATGCGGGCCTTGCAAATCAGCCAGCGCAAACGCGCTTTGAGTAATCCTGATGTATTAAATAATGAAAACTGGTGGCGGCTGGCCTATGGTAACCACGCCTATGCGCGCCCGGTTTCTGGTTCACAGGAGACCATTCAAAGCCTGACCCGCGAGCAGTTAGTGGCCCGCCATCGCGCTCATTTAGCCCGCGATAATTTGTTCATCGCGCTGGTCGGGCATATGCAAGAAGATGAAGCCATTGTGCGTGTGGAAGAAGTTTTCGCCGCCCTGCCCGCTCATGCGCAACTAATGCAAATTGAGAAAAAACCATTATCGCAGACCACCCGTGCATCTGACAAAAACCAAAACCGCACAAAGCTTATCTACCCGACGCCGCAAAGTGATATTATTTTCGGGCTAGAGGGCGTGCCCTATCAGGATGCTGATTTTTTTGCGGCTTATGTGATGAATTATATTTTGGGGGGCGGCGGCTTGTCAGCGCGGCTCATGGAAGAAATTCGAGAAAAGCGCGGGCTGGCCTATAGTGTTTATAGCTCTTTATATGAACTTGATATCAGCGCATTGTGGACGGGCAATATGGCCAGTTCCCCTGAAAATGTGGATTTAGCGATTGCGCTTTTGGAAACTGAAATGCAGAAACTGCGGCAAACCCCTGTCAGTGCTACTGAGCTTGCCAATGCTAAAGCCTATTTGATTGGCAGCTATTTATTTCGTTTTGACAGTGGTGAAAAAATTGCACGCCAATTATTAAGCATGCAATTAAATGGCTTTGACCGCGATTATCCTAATCTACGCCAGGCGCGCATTGAGGCCGTGCAATCGGCAGATATTCAGCGTGTGGCGCGCCGCGTTTTAAATCCAGACAATTTATTGATAAGTGTTTTAACGCCGCCAGAAAAAGAAACGGAATAAACGCTGATGTTTTTCTTTCCGCTCAGAGATGATAATCCAACGGCCTCAAAGCCGTATTTTGTTTGGGCTCTCATCGTGCTGTGCGGACTTGTATTTTTATGGCAATTAGGGCTCGGAGAGGATGGCCAATATGCGATTTTGGCCTATGGCGTCACCCCTGCAACGCTGATTGGCGGGGCGCAATTGCCAGTTGAAATCAACCAAATCCCGCCAATCATGACGGTTTTTACTTCTATGTTCTTGCATGGCGGGGTGATGCATTTTGCTGGCAATATGCTCTATTTGTGGATATTCGGCGATAATATTGAGGAAGCCGTTGGCTCTAAATTCCGCTTTATTTGTTTTTATCTCATATGCGGCATGACGGCGGCATTTGCTCAAGCATTCGTTGACCCGCAATCTGATATTCCCATGATTGGCGCGTCAGGTGCGATTGCAGGCATGCTCGGCGCCTATTTGATGCTGTATCCACGTGCCAATGTGCATTGTCTGGTTGGGTTTTTTATTTTCTTTCGGATGATGGCGGTTCCGGCTTTTCTGGTTTTATTAGGCTGGATTGGGTTGCAGTTTCTCAATCTAGGGCAAACAGGGGCAGGAGTGGCTTATGTTGCCCATATTGGTGGATTTGTTGCAGGTATGGCGCTTATTCCGTTTTTTAAAAAGCGACAAATACGCCTATTTGCACCCGCTCATAGCCGTCCTTTTGAGGTTGAACGCGTGACCAGCCAATCCCTACATATTCCGTCAATGGTGCAAAAAAGAAACACACGGCACGATATTTTACGCGACCCAGACCAGCAAAACTCTGCCCGTCCAAACCAGCGTCATCCATGGGATGATGGGCATTAGCTTAGAAACCATACACTCATTCTGATTGGTATTTTGTCGCCGCAAGCTATTTGCCTCGCTGCTTGTTTTCACCTAAGCTGAATAAGTATTTAATGAGTGGTTTTGCATATGCGCGTGAAGTTGAGCAATCTGTATCCTCTGTTTAGAAACATGAAAATTGTTTCTTTCCTCCTGCCTTTTATTTTCCTGCTTGCCAGTGTTTACGCCCTATTGAGCGTGCCACCATATATTGCCAACACACAAAACCGCGTCTTTGATCAATATAATCGCTGGTTGCCGCGACAACCGCTTAATGATGCGGTGGTTTTTGTAGATATTGATGAAGCCAGCCTGCAGAAATTTGGGCAATTCCCCTGGCCGCGCAATCTGTTTGGGGATCTTGTCCTCGCCATGACCGAAGCCGGCGCTGCGGCGATTGCGCTTGATGTTTTATTTTCAGAGCCTGACCGAACCGCTCCGCAGACTATTGTTCAAGAATGGGCCGATTTGCAAAAAAACACCGACGCAGTGGAATGGCAGCAATTACAAGAAAAACTTTCGGATATGATAGATGACCCGGACAGATATTTTGCCCGTATTCTCGCCAACACGCCGAGCATTATTTCGATAATGTTGCACCCTGATGGAACAGACCTGCCCGCACCCAAAACTGGTTTCGCGCTTAGAAGCAGTGGTGACACGATACAGGCTGAAACGCCTGTCAGCAGTCCGTTTCATGCTTTGCGGGGCGAGGAAAAAGCGATTGTAAATATCGCGCCAATTCAGAACGCGGCGCGCGCACAAGGGGTCATCAATGCACGCATTGACCCTGACGGCATTATCAGACGCACAGCTTTAATATTAAAAGGCGGAGACGCCCTTATTTATCCAAGCCTTGGGCTAGAAGCTTTGCGGGTGGCGCAAGGAGCGGGTAGCTTTGCCCTGAAAGCATCCAATATTCAGGGTGAAGAAGCACATGCGTCCGGGCTTGGTCTCTCGCGTTTGAAGGTTGGGCAATTTATTGTTCCCATTGAGGCTGACGGATCCATGCGGCTTTATTACGCCGCTCCAAACGCTGTGACAAGAATTTCAGCAGGTGATTTATTAGCACCCAATTTTGAGCGCGATAGATTGGCAGGGCGCATCGCATTTATTGGCACATCAGCTGCTGGATTAAAAGATTTGCGCGCCACACCGCTTGACCCAGCCATGGCGGGCGTGTTGGTGCATGCGCAAGCCGCACAGCAAATTATTGATGGGGTTTTTCTCCGCCGTCCGCTTTGGCTTCAAACAACTGAGCCGTTGATTGCCCTTTTCGCTGGCCTTTTGTTGATTATCTTAGCGCTGCGTTATGGCCTGACCCCTGCCAGCCTGATGCTAGCTGTTATTTTAGCAGGCCTTGCCTATACATCATGGTGGGCATTTGAAACGCATTTACATTTATTTGATCCGCTCCTGCCAGCTTTGGCCATTACAGGGAGTTTTTTATTGGCCGGCTTTTTAAACTATCTGCAAACCGAGCGTGAGCGTCGTGAAGTGCGACAGGCTTTTGGACAATATTTATCCCCAGAACTGGTTGAAGAAATCGCGCAAAACCCGCAAAATCTTCAATTGGGTGGCGCAGAGAAGCCCATTACCGTCATGTTCGCAGATATTCGCGGCTTTACCCAGATTTCAGAACAACTCAAAAGTCACCCGCATGAATTAACGCGGGTGATTAATCTTTTCCTAACGGATTTATCGCAAGCTATTCAGGAGGCTGGCGGTACGATTGATAAATATATTGGTGATTGCATTATGGCGTTTTGGAACGCACCGTCTGAAACAAAAACCCATGCATACGCAGCCTGTGTTGCGGCGCTGCGCATGAAACAGCAACTGATTGTCTTAAACCAAAAACTAGCTGCTGATAAGGCATTAAAAGATCTATGGGAAGGGCAATTAGCCATCGGCATAGGTGTGAATACAGGTCAGTGTCTGGTTGGCAATGTTGGTTCGCGCCAGCGTTTTAATTATTCAGTTATGGGCGATCCGGTCAATATTGCCGCGCGCCTTGAGAGCCAAACAAAAAATTATGGCATGCCGATACTGGTTGGGTCAAAAACCCGTGCTGAAATTGATAATCTCGCTTTTTTAGAGTTGGATTTAATATCGTTAAAAGGAAAACAAGAGGCCGAGCGGGTGTTTGCCTTAATAGGTGATGAAACTCTGTTTTCTAGCGCAGATTTTAAAGCGCTTGAGCAAACCCATAATAACATGTTGCTGGCTTTTCGCGCGCAAGATTGGTCAGCCGCGCTCACGCTTATAAAGCAGCTTGAGAAAGAAAAAATAAATGGAGTGGAGCTCCAAGCATTTTATGAGTTATATAAGCAACGCATTAACACATATAAAACCACGCCGCCTCCCATTGACTGGAATGGCGTTTATCTGGCACAAGCAAAATAGTTGTGGAAAATGAACAAAAAGATGAGTGATGATTATTTGAAATTTTGGGGAACACGCGGCTCTTTGCCTGTCAGTGGACCCATGCATCAAAAATATGGTGGTAATTCATCATGTGTTGAATTGGCTTATCATGACCAGCATATCATCATTGATGGTGGCTCAGGCCTCCGGTTTTTAGGCGATGAGCTGGAGCAAAAAGGCATCAAAAATATCACGCTTTTAATTTCGCATTTTCATAATGACCATTTATGCGGGATACCATTTTTTGCGCCGCTTTTTGACCCTGAGGTCAATATTAAAATTTATGCCATGCCCAATGAGGAAAGGTTCACACTAGAACAAGCACTGGCACGCTATATGGCACCACCTACTTATCCTGTCGGCCTCGATATTTTTAAAGCCAATATTGAATTTGTAAATGGCATATCAGGGGAAGAATGGTCTGTTGGAGATGTTACCATAAAAAGCCATCCCATCCCACATCCTGGCGGTTGTCATGCTTATCGCCTGACAACGCCGCATCAATCAATTGTTTATGCAACCGACACAGAGCATGTCATTGGCACGCTTAATCAGGAGCTGGTGCGTTTTGCCTATCAAGCAAATTATTTGCTGTATGATTGCACTTATGATGATGATGGGTTTGATAAATTTATTGGCTTTGGGCATTCCACCTGGCAAGAAGGGGTTCGATTGTGTCAAAATGCTGAGATTGAAAATTTAGCTATCATTCATCATGCTCCAGAGCTGACAGATGAGATGCTTGATGCACGGGCTGACAAAGCATCAAAATTGTTTAAAAATGCTTTTGTTGCATCTGATTTTTTAAAGATTCATCTTAACCCTAGTTGAGCTATTTAGAATCGTTTTGTTTTGGGGTATGATAAAAGGCGATTTTTGGAAGTTTGAGCATGTCTTTTGATAAATTAACAAAAAATCTGACTTTTTTTATTGGCGATGATCTCGGCCTTATTATCGGCGCGGGCGTGGCTTTTATTTTATTGGTGACATTTTTGATTTATCGGACACTGAGTGGACGCCATGCCAAAAAAGCAGCACGCCGGGCGCCTCCTGCCATTTTAACCTCCGGTGAAACGGCTGAGAAAAAAGCGCCCCAAGGGCTTGCTGCCGTTATGGAGTCTTTAAACCAGCAAGACGCGGAAAATACAGCACAAGGCACAGTGCCTTTAACACTTGAAGAAGAAGATGAAGCGGCAAACGAAACGGCATCACAAATGGAAAATCCAGAGGCTGCGCCTTTAAGTATGGCTGACGCCCCCTCTTCTGAAGCCGAAACATCTAACAGTGAGGAGACCAGCCCACTTGACGAGGATATAGATATTCCTCAATTGGGCGCCACCCCACAAAAAAAGAAAAAAGGGTTCTTTTCTTTTGGGCGTAATAACACAGAAGAAGAAGCTGAGGACATTGTAACAACTGACCTGTCAGATGTAGCGCATGATGAAAACACGACAGATAGTGACGAAGAAGATAGCGTAGAAGAAAGTTTAGAAAGCAGCGAAGAAGCAAATTCAGACGCTTTGTCCGTTCAGAATATTATGGACGAGATTGCCGCTGATGTGACCGCTAATCTTGAAGAGAGTGCAGTTACTAATGAAACAACCGCGCCAAATGCACCATCGCGCAAAGACATGCTGCAAGATATTGAACGGCAAATGAAAGCTTTACGTGAATTACACGATGCGGGGCTGATTGCGACAGAAATTTATCTACACAAATCTCGTGAGCTTGCCAGAAAAATTAATGGATAAAATGACCAAACAGCAAGGTGGGTTTACGCTTGTTGAAACACTCACACTTGTGGCTTTGCTCGGCGTTATTTCAGTTTCACTTTATGCGGTGATGAATAATATCAGCCTACAAAATGACCGCATGCGCGTTTCTGGTGATTTATTACGCGATGCAGAATTTTCCCGTGAATTTATTGCCACAGCCGCACAACGCGCAGGCTTTCGTACACAAGGCAGTGCCGCAATGACGCGCGCGCAGGCTGTAAATCTCGTCTCCTCATCGCATATACAATTTTGCGCTGATAATTTGAATGGCACGCGCCAACTCACGGAATTCAAATTATCCTCAATAGAAAATGGCCGCTATCGCCTACAAAGGCGCATACATCAAAATAATTGCGCCGTAGAAACAGGTGTGGAGTGGGAAAATTTAACCAAACCAGTCTTTACCAGTATCAATTTTTCAATGCCAGATACCACACCGCCTAATTTAATGCTGAAAGCCAAATTTACCCTCACGCGCGGACGAGCTGGCTCCGAAGCCGAACAAAACTTCACACAAAGTTATTTATTACCCACTCATGCGCTGATTGGTTTGGATTAGAGGCAGTCATGCAAAACAAACCACGATATAAAAACAACCCACAAGAACAAGGCTTTGCTATTTATTTAGTACTTGGCTTTATCGTATTGGTAAGCCTGAATTTATCTGCCCTAAGCCAACAATTGGATTTTCTCACCAAAAGTCAATTGTCACGCTTCACACAAAAAAATATTTATCTGGAAGCCCATCATGCATTGCAATTTGGGCTTGCCGAAATGCAAGCGGAGGGCGCCGCAATTTTGGCAGATGAAACAGGCTATAGCCTCGCGGCGGGCTTAAGTGATAGCAATCTAGTATCTGACAGGGAAGTTTGCCTGACAGGGCGCGGCAGCTACACCAGCGCCTCTGCCTCTTCTTATATATCGAGCCGTGCCGTGACCTCAAAAAATATTCGATGGCGGTATTTTATCTATGACGCGTCGGCGGGAGGCACGCCGCGTCAATTTGAAATTTATGGCTGTGCGATAAAAGGCACACAAAACCGCGTAGTTTACGGGGTCTGGCAATATAGCACCTCAACGCAGGATTTTAGCCTCATCCAAATGGAGAGCTTTTAACTACCAGGCAGCAATGAGCTGGCGTTGTTGCGATAGCGTATCCCCATTACGCGCCCTCACGCTCAAGCTAACGCGCAATTCCCCGAAAAACAGCGTATTGGTGTTAACAGTTAGCCCGCTTAAGTTGCATCCTGCCCCATGTGTCAGCGTTAAATTGCCCGCCGTGCCACTTACTGCCTCTACTTCGCAAATATATTTTCCCGCATCAATTTGGAACTTATCACCAGCCAGTGGCAAAATTGTGCCAGGGCTGGTGCTGGTGATAACCAGTTGCCGCGTCGTGTTATTATAAGTGGAGATGCGATAAGTCGATAAAGCTGCTAAGTCGGTAAAGCTTAAGGTGACATCACTTGGGGTTAAACCATTATCACTCAAAAAACCAGACCAAGTAGCAGCTGTAAGATTGCTTACACTCGACTTCCCCAATCCTGCGGCATAGCGCATTTGAATATCGGTTAAGATACTATCGGCAATATTTTGCATCTGCCCACGCAAGCTGGTTTGTGTGAATTGCGTGCTGTTAGAGCCAAGCAGCGCATAAGTGCCAATCAAGGCTGTCGCCAACAGCGTCAGCGCAACAATAAACTCAATTAGGGAAAACCCTTTTTCATCAGGCTTCAAATCAGTGGCCATTCCAGCCATCAGCGTACCGCATTAGCTGGCACAATACCTGTTTGCGGGGTAATAACAGTCGGTGCCAAGAAAATCACCAATTCATCAGATTGGAGTTGGTCGTCAACGCTGCCACCGAGCAATGGTCCGAGAAATGGCACACCGCTTAATCCCGGCAAAGTCTCTCGGTTGCGTTTATTGCTCTCTTTATAAAGCCCCGCCAAAACAATCACATCACCAGGCGCCGCGTTAAGTGTTGTTGTAATATTATTGGATAATTGTGGGCTATTCGCGTCCTCACCAATAAAGCTGCTATCTTCAAAATTAATTTCAAGCGTCACATGATCATTCAATACATTAATTGTTGGGGTCACAGTTAGGTTTAGACTGGCCTCCACAGGTTCATATGTGACCTCAGTACTGGTCACGGGTATGCCGTCTGCGTTAAGCGTGCCAGTTGGCACCTGATTACGCACCTCACGGAAACGAGTAACGGTTCGGTTGATATTTGCTGCAACACGGTCTTTGGCTAAAATAGTCGGACTGGAAATCGTGCGGCCAATATTGTTCACTTCCATAAAATCAATCAGCGCATTCACACTGCCGCCTTCATCAGGCATGATGGAAATACGGTTATTTAATGATTGCTGCGCCACATTAGAAATAAATTCAACCGCGCGCCCTTCAGCCCTGATAGCCCCTAAAACGCTTTCAATTTGAACCTCAAGCTTGCGCTGCCAATTGCGGGTAACATTGACCATAAACACTTCAACCAGCACCTGCTTGGCCGGAATATCCAAATCATCAATCAGCTGATGTGCCAAATCAATATCTGTCTTAAGACCTGTTAAAATGATAGAGGTTTTGTTGCTTTCAATTTTTGGCGGCTGGAAGTCTTGGTCGCGCAAACGATTATCAGCCAGTGGCGTGAGCGAAATATCCGGCGCGCGTGGCCCTGCATTCCCAGTTGGCGCCCCGCCATTTTCGCCATTATTAGCAGCATTTTCAGCCTGTATTGCTGGTGCGCGGCCAAGATTGCGCGCGGCCAAACTACCGCCATTACTGGTTTCAGGGAGCGGGCGGTCAGCAGGATAAATCTGGTCAAAATATGTGTTAAGAGCTGATTTGATGTCATCTGAATTTTGGTAAAAAATCGTGAAGCTCTCAGTATATATTGGCTGATTGGTCGCCAAAGATGGATCGCGAATAACCGAAACGCGTTGGCGCTCTAGTTCGATTAACCGCCGCCCTGTCACTGCGGGCGACATAGTTGCAGAACCATTCGGCATATTCTTCGCAGCGGCTGGCGATGTTTCTGGCGTCGCCGATACCATCTGACGACTAGCCGCAAAGCCAGCTTCTGCATTCGCCATCACAATTTCCAATAACTCAATTTCTTGTTTCAGTGTGAAAATTTCATCAAGCAATAGCTGTCGTTGATTATCTGCTTGTACTTGTCCAACGGTCAGCTCTTTTTGACGGCGAATGGCTAATTCCTTTAACTGCACCAAAACCTGTGGCACTTCAATCGTGAGCGCCTCATCTAAAATCAATTGCGCTTCAATCGAGGACAGGCGCGCCTCTTCCCCTGGCTTGTTAAAGTAACGACTATAAAGCTCAAAGATTTGCTGGCGCTGCTTTTTCATAGATTGAATATTTTGATAAATCAGCGCTTGTTCATTATGTGCGGACGCAAATGCAATAGCGCTTTTCAAGCGTTTATTAAATTCAGCTTGCGTATAAAATCGTGCAATGCCCATATCGCGGTCATAAGCCAGCGCAATATCATAAGTATCAATTAAAATATCAATAATATCGAGGACATCACTGCGCATAACATTGAGAAAAACTTTTTCCGATGATTGGCGCAAATCAGGCGATAAATACACGGATAAATCAATCGATTTTGATAATGACTTCAAAGCGGCAGGCAATGTCAGGCCATTAAAATTCGCGCTCAATTGTCGGCTTTTTACAATGCCATCAAGTCCATTCACCCGCCCCAAAGACACACCAGTGACCACATCACCACCAACAAAGAAAAAGCTTTTTTGCAAATCCACCAGCTCATCTTGCGCAGCGAGGCGGTTGCGTCCAAATAAAATACTTGCATCAGCCAGAGCCTGAGACTTGCTGCCAATCACCAGGCTCTGCTCTGCAGCTTTTATATCAGTTTCAAGACGCGAAATTTCACCAAGCAGGATTTTTTCAATATCAAATAAATATTCCTGCTCCGCCAGCGCGTTCACTTTCGCAAACTCCTGATCTGATTTTGCCAGCCCGTCCTGATTGATTTTTAAAGCACGTTGTTTAACCTCTAGAGCCTGTTTGCTGCGCACATAATTTTGCTGGCTGCTGACATTGCTCATGCCAGAGGCGGACAAAACATCTAGCGGCCCCATGCCAGCGCCATCAAACCCTTCAGGAATACGCACCTGCAATAAGCGGCGGCGGTTTTTCATATTGTCGGCTTGCACCCGCAAAGCCGTATCTTGCTGGCTTTGTTTTTCTTCCTCAGAAGATTGATTGGTCATCAGGCGTTTTTTAAAAAGCTCTTTCGCGCCCTGAAGACTAACATCACGCTTGGCGCTCACACCACAGGATACAAGCAAAGCCGTCAGCCCAATCACTGAAAGAACCCGCCCTATTTTTGTCTTTTGGAGTTGTAACCTCAAACGCATACTCAACACTGGCTTTAAGAGCTTTATCCCCTGTTTTTCCCAACTTCAGCAATTTTTCCAATGGCGTCACTCACAACCGAGCGGGCAATATCAGGCATGTGTTTTTCAATCCAAGCCTCAATCAATGGCTTGGTCACATCTTGAATGGCTTGCTGAATGGTTTCGCGCGTTTTGTCAGTATCAAAGACACTTGAAAATCTTAAAAACTCTGCACGTAAAGCCATAGTGGCCTCTTCAGATATTAAAACATCAAGCCCATCAAGATAGTTTTTGATTTCTGTTTCATCGGCCTGCGCGTTAATTTCTGCGGCTGGGGTTTGCCCAAAATTATCGGCATGCATGCGGGTTTCGGCTCGCGCAACACGCTCCGCTTCACCTAATAATGCTTCAATAGACTGCTCAATATCCTCAAGACTTCTATTTTCAGACCCCTGATTTTCAGACCCATGATTTTCAGACAATTGCTTACTCCGATACGAATCTCATACTGATTTCAGTATATCCTTATTCTGGCGTAAAAGTGACGAAAAACCACAAAAAAAGCGCGAATATGCATGTTTATTTACAGATTGGGGATAATCAGTAACGCCATCTGCGCCCCATAAAACAACCAAAGCAAGGCCACAGGCACTAAAAAACACCCAAACGGCAGAGCTGGTGCGGTTTTTTGCGCCGCCCCATCGGGCTGTAAATAGGGTATTTTTTGTATCAAAATTAAAATAATGCCACTCACCGCACCCAAAAATGCCGCTAGAAATAAAATCGGTAAAATAGCCTCAGCCCCCAACCAAATGCCATACATGCCCATGAGTTTAACATCACCAAAACCCAAACCATCATGCCCGCGCCAGAGCCGATATATAAAATTAATGCTATAGAGCAGACCAAAGCCAACGAGCCCCCCCCAGCAGCGCTTCCATCGGCGTTGGTAATATCCCAATCCCAGCATAGGGGAGCAGCAGCACAGCCAAACCTCCAATAATCGCCCCACCAAGAGAAGCAAAATCAGGGATTATAAACGCCTCTAAATCGGTGAGAAAAATAAGGCAATTAAGCAGAATAAAAATGCCATAAATGAGCGCTTTTTCTGGTCCCAAA
>JBMHDF010000018.1:0-380528 GCA_049889535.1 Parvibaculales bacterium
CCGATACTTGGGCCAACCTCACGCACAGCTGCAGAAATGGCACTCACAGCAAAATCTAATGAAGACTATATGGCAATCCATACTGAACTTTTGAGCCAAAAAGGCAAACTGTCCCCTGCAGTTATTGACGCCATCGCTCAACGATATGGCATTAATTCGGCATCAGACAGAGCCAAGCGCGCAAGCAATGCCATAAAGGTACATCTTGATGACACGCGCCGACTTGCCCTCGAACTTGGTATTAACGGCACGCCAGGTTTTGTGATTGGCGACCAGATTATTCCAGGCGCGGTTCCTTATGCGCAACTCCAAGCTGCCGTAGACGCGCTTAAATAATCTTAAATGAGCCCAGCTAAAGGCGAGCTTGGGTCCGCATATTGCTTTTTTGCCATGCGCCCAGCCAAATAAGCTTGGCGACCAGCTATCACTGCATGCTTCATCGCCTCTGCCATTAAAATTGGGTTTTTTGCACCAGCAATTGCCGTGTTCATCAGCACAGCATCACACCCCAACTCCATCGCAATGGCTGCGTCAGAAGCGGTGCCAACGCCCGCATCAACCAGAACCGGTACATTTGATTGTTCAATAATCAACCGGATATTAACGGGATTTTGTATACCCAGACCTGAACCAATGGGCGCTCCAAGCGGCATAATGGCACAACACCCCATATCCTCTAATTCTTTCGTCATAATCGGGTCATCAGAACAATAGACCATGACCTCAAAACCGTCTTGCAACAGCAATTCAGCCGCGCGTAATGTTTCTGGCATATTGGGGTAAAGCGTTTTTTCATCGCCCAACACTTCAAGCTTAACAAGGTTCCACCCTCCCGCCTCTCTGGCGAGGCGCAAGGTGCGCACGGCATCTTCACCCGTAAAACAACCTGCCGTGTTTGGTAAATATGTGTATTTTTTTTGGTCAAGATAATCGACCAGCATCGGCTGGTTTGGGTCGGTTAAATTCACCCGCCGAACAGCAACCGTGATGATTTCAGCCTCAGCCGCCTCAGCCGCCGCGGCGTTTTCGGCATAATCTTTATATTTTCCCGTTCCGATGATAAGGCGCGACTGATAAGTCTTACCTGCAATCACAAGCGGTTCATCTTTTGGGCTTACATTTTCCGTCCCAGACATGCTCAACCACCTCCAATAAAATGAACAATTTCAATGCGGTCACCATCTGCAAGCAGTTGTTTTGCAAAGCTTGATTTCGGCACAATTTGTAAATTGCGCTCAACGGCAAGTTTTTTTTCTGGCAAATCAAAATGTTGGATTAAACGCGCAATTGTCCAACCCGCTTCGATTTCCAGCTCTTCACCATTGACCATAATTTTCATGCCCTTGTTCTAACCAAAAAACACGGGCTTAACAATCTGGATTCGGATTTTCCTAACACATAAACAAAAAAATGATAAAAAACTTTGCCCTATATCCGACAAATGATTGAGAAAATATACAAATTAAGTCACTATTGGCCTTTCAATCCTAAAAATCTCGCATTCAAACAGCAATCAGGTTATAAGGATATGAACTAAAATAGGGTTTAAAACCAGGCATCAATAGGCAATATCAACAATGTCAAAACCAATTTACATCATAAATGGGCCAAACCTCAATTTATTGGGGCAACGTGAACCAGATTTTTACGGCACGACGACACTTGCTGATATTGAGGCCATGTGCCACGCTGAATCTGAAAAAATAGGCAAGTCAGTAGAGTTCTCGCAATCAAATGATGAAGGGCAATTGGTTGATTTAATCCAAGAAGCCCGACAAAAGGCCAGCGCCTTAATCATTAATGCAGGGGCTTATACCCATACATCTGTTGCGATTCTAGACGCCCTCCAAACTCTGGATATCCCGATTTTAGAAGTGCATTTATCCAATATTTTTAAGCGTGAAGCTTTTCGACATCATTCTTATATTTCACCAGTGGCGCGTGGCGTCATGTGTGGATTTGGTGCAATGGGCTACGCGCTTGCCATTCAAAGTCTCACTAATGATTAACCAATAAAGGAATCCCCCAATGACATCTAAATCTTCTGATAGCAAACGCATCCGCCAACTCGCGGAACTGTTAGATGAGACGAATTTGTCTGAAATTGAAATTGAAAGCGATGGCACACGCATTCGTGTAGCACGTCAGGTCACTGGCGGCGCGCCTATCGTATCAGCGCCTGCACCAGTGGCGGCAGCAGCCCCACCAAGCGCGCCAGCCGAAGCCGATACAACTGACTTATCCGACCATCCAGGCGCGGTCACATCGCCTATGGTGGGCACAGCTTATTTAGCTCCAGAACCTGGCGCTGCCCCTTTTGTGAAAGCCGGTGACTCAGTATCAGAGGGCCAGACCATTTTAATTGTTGAAGCCATGAAAACCATGAACCCGATAACCGCCCCCAAAAGCGGCACGATTAAACAAGTATGTGTTGGCAATGCGCAGCCTGTAGAGTTTGGCGAAGTGTTGGTCATTATTGACTAATTGGGGACACAAAATGATATCTAAAGTTTTAATTGCCAATCGCGGGGAGATTGCCCTTAGGGTCATTCGCGCCTGCCAAGAAATGGGCATTGCGACAGTCGCGGTTCACTCAACGGCTGATGCCAATGCAATGCATGTGCGCCTAGCTGATGAGAGTGTGTGTTTAGGACCCGCGCCAGCCGCACAAAGCTATTTATGCATTCCGGCGATTATTGCGGCATGTGAGATAACAGGCGCAGACGCCGTGCATCCAGGCTATGGGTTTTTGTCTGAAAACGCCAAATTTGTTGATGTGCTTGACGAGCATGGCCTGACCTTTATTGGTCCAGAGGCTGATCATATCCGCCTTATGGGGGATAAAATTGCCGCCAAAGAAAAAGTCATGGAGTTAGGTATTCCCGTAGTACCGGGTTCTGATGGCGAGGTTTTTAGTGTCGACGAGGCCTTAAAAATTGGGCAGGAAATAGGTTATCCAGTGCTGGTCAAAGCCGCATCTGGTGGCGGCGGGCGCGGTATGAAACTGGCCTATAGTAACGAAGAGATGCAAGAAGCTTTCACCACAGCTCGAAGCGAGGCCAAAGCCGCTTTCGGAGATGACGCAGTTTATATTGAAAAATATCTTGGGCAGCCGCGCCATATTGAAATTCAGGTTATTGCAGACACTCATGGCAATGTTGCGCATCTTGGAGAACGGGATTGCTCATTACAAAGACGTCACCAGAAAGTTTTTGAAGAAGCTCCCTCAACTGTTTTAGATGATGCCGCACGCGATAAAATTGGCACGATTGTGAGCAACGCCATTAAGGGGCTGGGCTATCGCGGGGTTGGCACAGTTGAGTTCTTATTTGAAAATGACGAGTTTTATTTTATCGAAATGAACACACGTTTGCAGGTTGAACATCCAGTAACCGAGATGATTACGGGCCTTGATTTGGTGCAAGAACAAATCCGTATTGCTTCTGGTGAAAAACTGCGATTCTCGCAAAAAGATATTGAGTTTAATGGTCATGCGGTTGAATGTCGTATCAATGCTGAACATCCACAAACTTTTGTGCCTTCACCTGGAAAAATAAACCACTACCACCCGCCAGGCGGGTTGGGGGTGCGCATGGATTCTGCTGTTTATGGTGGTTATGCAATCCCGCCGCATTATGACAGCTTGATTGGTAAGCTGATTGTTTATGGCCAAACCCGAGATGAATGTTTGAAAAGACTCAAAAGGTCTTTAAATGAATTTGTCATTGATGGTGTGAACACCACAATTCCGCTTTTTGAAGATTTGCTCACCAATGAAGATTTCCAAAAGGCAGACTATGATATTCATTGGCTTGAAAATTATCTTGAGGGCCAAAACAAAACCGATTAGGGAGCTCGTATGAGCGGACCACAAAATGCTCGATTAACTTCAGATAGCCTGTTGCGTGCTTACATGATGGGGGTTTTCCCTATGGCTGAAGATGTTGAATCAAAGGAATTATTTTGGGTTGACCCGGATTATCGCGGCGTTTTACCGCTCGATAAGCTCCACATATCACGGTCTTTACGCAAAACCATAAAAAGACAAAAATTCACCATCACCTTTGATAAAAATTTTAAAGAGGTGATGGAAAATTGCCGCGCCAAACGCGAAAACCGCGAGACCAGCTGGATTAATGATGAAATTCTTACGCTATATTGCGACCTGCACACGCGTGGGCATGCGCATTCCATCGAGTGTTGGCAGGACGATAAACTTGTGGGCGGGCTATATGGCGTTTCGCTTGGGGCGGCGTTTTTTGGGGAAAGCATGTTTAGTCTCGCCTCAGATGCCAGCAAAACAGCCCTTGTTTATCTTGTCGCCAGATTGCTGGCTGGTGGCTATGTGCTGCTGGATACGCAATTCCTCACAGACCATCTACAATCTTTGGGCGCGATAAATGTGCCGCGCGGGCGCTATCACAGCTATTTGCAAGAAGCGTTAGAGACACCAGCAGATTTTTATTCATTGCCAGTGAATAATTCACCCGACTCCATTTTGCAGCTTATTGACCACAAATCATAAACTGGATGCTCCAGACCATTTAAACCTGGACTGGATGCAAACATCCAACCCGAGAACAAGCGGCGTTGTTGGCTATTAATGGTTTCTTCAACCTCTAAAAACACTTTTGTTTCGGGCGGCTCTTCTGGCGGTGTCGAAAAACATGATTGCACATGGACATTTAGCGGCCCAAGCGTGGCAGAGGATTTGACAGGTATTTCGAGCAAAAAAGTTTTACCCGTCACCTTGTCCAAGGCTTTAAAAACAGCAATTTGGGCATGGGTCGTTGAGCTAAAAAAAACAGCAAAAAAAGCGCCCAAGAGCAGAGGAAAACTATTCCTTATCACCAGTTTCTTCCGCGCTAAACAGAGCTTGAGAGACAAGACCAATTAAATCTACAGAGCCTTGTGTGTAAATAATTTCGTCGCCATCACTCAAAAAGTCTTCAGAACCGCCTGGTGTAAGGGATATATAATTCCCGCCAAGCAGGCCTTCCATTGTAATTTTTGCACTTGTATCATCGGGTAAAGCAATATCGTTATTTATCTGCAACCTAACCTCAGCATAATAGCTTTCAGCATTTAGCTTTTGCTCGACGACAGTACCAACCTTAATGCCTGACATGCGCACATCACTACCAATACTTAACCCATCAACACGGTCAAATGATGCGGCCAGCTCATAGCCATCACGCGGCGTGACATTGGTGACGGAATAGCCGTAAAAAACAAAAACCATCGCAAGCGCAAGAACCGCTGTGCCGACAAGTGTTTCAACTAAATTATTTTTCATGGCCAACGCCTCTCTTATTTAGGGGACCAAGCTTCATAACCTGAACTGTCGGCCTGTTTGGCATTGCCGTCAAGTAAAGAACCATCTGGCTGATGCGCGCCGGCAAGTCCGGTCTGGTTGATTTGATGCGGCTGCTGCCAAGACTTACGCTCAGGGGCATCTTCAAGCGGTGTTTTATCAACGGTATAATGCAACCAGCCATGCCATTCTGGCGGTACGCGCGAAGCCTCCACATCGCCATTATAAACCACCCAACGGCGTACCTTGCCGTTGATAGACTGACCTTTTTTATCAATATAATATTTATTACCTTGATCATCTTGCCCAACACAAACGCCGCGACGGCTTGTAAATAAAGCCGTTCCGAATGTCTGGCCGTGCCACCAAGTAAATATCATTTTTAAAAATTGCATTTTTTTCTCCGTCCCTTATCAGGGCTTGAAAGTCTATTATCGCATGCGCGCTCAGAGTCGTCCAGCCTTGCCCGCAATAAACAGCGAATTTATCAGCTTATTCCTGACCTTTATCCGTATTTTTTGGCGGCTCAACAACCCGAATTCCTAACTCGCGTAATTGCGCATTTGTTGCTGGCGCGGGGGCTTGCATCAACAAATCTTCAGCCTGTTGATTCATCGGGAAAGCCACAACTTCGCGTAAGTTTTCCTGCTCTGCCAACAACATGACAATTCGGTCAACACCCGGCGCGATACCACCATGTGGGGGCGCGCCAAAGCGGAACGCATTTAACATACCGCCAAACTCTTCTTCTACGACCTCTGGTCCATAGCCTGCAATTTCAAAGGCTTTGAGCATGATTTCTGGCAAATGATTCCGAATAGCGCCTGATGACAGTTCGATACCATTACACACAATATCATATTGATAGCCCAAAATATCGAGCGGGTCCTGAGTTTCGAGCGCTTCCATCCCGCCTTGTGGCATTGAGAATGGATTATGGGAAAAGTCAATTTTCTTTTCTGTTTCATCATATTCAAACATTGGAAAGTCAACAATCCAGCAAAAGGCAAACTGGTCTTCATCAATTAAGTTCAAATCACGCCCGATGCGATTGCGCGCCGCGCCAGCAAAATCGACGAAATCTTTGGGGCGCCCCGCGCAGAAAAACACCGCATCGCCATCCTCAAGCCCTAATTGGGTGCGGATGGCTTCAGTGCGCTCTGGTCCAATATTCTTAGCAACAGGACCAGCGCCTTCTCCTTCGCGGAAGAAAATATACCCTAATCCAGGCTGCCCCTCGCCTTGCGCCCAGCTATTCATACGGTCACAAAACGAGCGGGTGCCACCTGTTTTGGCTGGTATCGCCCAAACCTCTACCTTGTCGTCTTTGTCAATCATATTGGCAAAAACTTTAAAGCCTGAGCCTTTAAAATGTTCTGTGACCGGCTCCATTTCAATCGGTATTCGCAAATCAGGCTTATCGGAACCGTATTTTTGCATGGCCTGTGCATATGGAATGCGCGGGAAGTTTTCAGTCACCCGCTTGCCATTACCAAATTCAATAAAAACATCGCGCAAGACAGGCTCAACAGACTGAAAAACGTCCTCTTGCGTTACAAAGCTCATCTCAATATCAAGCTGATAAAACTCGCCAGGCGAGCGGTCAGCGCGCGCGTCCTCATCTCGAAAACATGGCGCGATTTGGAAATAGCGGTCAAAGCCTGCCACCATCAATAATTGTTTAAATTGCTGGGGCGCTTGTGGGAGCGCGTAAAATTTACCTGGATGCATGCGAGACGGCACTAAAAAGTCACGCGCCCCTTCCGGGCTCGAGGCGGTCAAAATAGGCGTTTGATATTCCATAAACCCCTGTTCCGTCATGCGACGGCGCAAGGACGCAATTATATTGGAGCGCAAAATAATATTCTTGTGCAAGGTTTCACGGCGCAAATCTAAAAAGCGATAACGCAACCGAATATCTTCCGGATAATCAGGCTCACCAAATACGGGCAATGGCAAATCACCAGCTGCCGATAAAACCTCTAATTTTGACAAGCGAATTTCAATCTCACCAGTTGGCAGATTTGGATTTTTCGCTTCATCAGCCCGCGCTATCACCTCACCCTCAACACAAATCACGCTTTCGGCCCGCACCGCCTCAGCGCTTGCGAAATGGGGACTTTCGGGTTCAATCACCAATTGTGTGAGACCATAATGATCCCGCAAATCAATAAATAATAAACCACCATGATCGCGCTTGCGATGCACCCAGCCAGACAGGGTAACAGTTTGACCAATTTGGTCTGCCCGTAACTCACCGCAATTGTGACTGCGATAGGGGTTTACAGTGACTTGATTTTTGTTGTCAGACATTGATGCCTCTATATGCTAAATCCATTAGGGTAAATAAAATTCTTGCACGCAAAACACACGCTTCTGGCCGTTTTGTCAATAGCAGATACACCTTCAGCTTTAATCAAAGTGCTGAGTGTTCTATAAGGTAGTTATGGATTTGATAAGTGACAATAAAACTTTGGCTAAAGCTTGCAAAAAACTGGCCAAAAACCGCTATATAACTGTTGATACAGAATTTTTAAGAGAAAAAACTTTCTGGCCTAAGCTCTGCTTGATTCAAGTGGCTGCAAAAGGCTTTGAAGCTTTAATTGACCCGCTCGCAGAAGATTTGGATCTGGCTCCCTTTTACGAGCTGCTACAAGACCCAAATATCATCAAAGTGATGCATGGTTGCCGCCAAGATATTGAAATATTTTATAAAAACACCAATAAAATTCCAACGCCTTTGATGGATACACAAGTGATGGCCATGGTCTGCGGCTTTGGCGATGCCGCAGGATATGAAACTTTAGTGCGCAAAATTGCAGAGGCAAAAATTGATAAAGGCCCACGCTTTACTGATTGGTCACAACGCCCCTTAAGTGATCATCAACTAGCCTATGCGATTGCAGATGTGACGCATTTACGAGATATCTATGAAAAACTCGAAGCACAATTGGAAGCAACAAACCGCACAACATGGGTTTTGGAAGAAATGAACACCCTCACAGATGAGGACACTTATACTCAATTACCGGAAAATGCTTGGCGGCGTCTGAGGATGAATGATAGACGCCCACATGTTATCGGGGTTTTAATCAAAACGGCTGAATGGCGCGAACAAAAAGCGCAAACGCAAAATATTCCGCGCCAACGCATTTTGAAAGATGACACATTGCGCGAGATTGCACTGCAAGGCCCTAAAAGTCTTGAAGATTTAGAAAAATTACGAAGTTTCCCCAATGGTCTATCCAGATCATCTCAAATCAGCAATCTGATGGAAGCGATAGAGCTGGGTCGAAAATTTAAGAAAAAAGACCTACCCGATATGCCGAACCAAATCGATAATCGGCCTGGCATTGGTCCGCTTGTTGAACTGCTGAAAGTATTATTGAAACATAAATGCGAGCATCATGATGTCGCGCCAAAATTAATTGCCAATGTTGCCGATCTTGAACGCATTGCCAGCGATAATGAGCCACAGGTCAAAGCACTTAAGGGCTGGCGCTTTGAAGTTTTTGGTCAAGATGCGTTGCGCCTGAAAGCGGGGGAAATCGGTCTGACGATTGAAGATGATGAGATTGTTTTGATTGAGCGCTAAAGCTGAAAGTATCTGCTTTTAATTAATAACTTTAATATACGCATCTAATTTAAGCATTTTGGCAAGGCTTGCGAGACGCTTTTCAACCAATTCATCAATCAAGTTCTTATATTTTTTTGGAACTTCCAATATCAGCTCATCGCTATCTTGATAAATTCGTGTCTGCATCAACATACCAGGTTTCGCCCCGCTGAGTGTCTCTGCTAAACGTATCGCTAACCCCAATGATGCAGATAACTTTCGCGCCGTGCTGCGCATGGGTATAAAACCGCGCGGCGCTTTATCTGAAGTGAAGGATGACGAGCCGTTATAGCGATATAATAAAGCATTCGCCATAAAACACCGCCCAGCATGGCTGATGCCCGTGAAAGGGGAATGCAAAACAGTTTCAGCCGCTATCATGCCTCTAAAGTCTTCATGCTGGCTCCACGCCACATCGGCAATCACACAAATCGCCTGCCGCAATCGCTCATAACTCTGAGCCTTACGCGGTGACATTGAAACATTTGCAAATAAGTTTTCTGTCCAGGCGATTAATTCCTCGCCATATTCAGGGTTTTTGCATAAACGCTCACTCATCTCGTGGCAGGCAGATAAAAGTTGGTCTTGCTCCTGAACCCGTTCGCTCAAGGCATTATAAATCAGCCCCTCCCGTAAACCGGTTGTCGAAACCAAAGACATATTACATCTTGAAAAAGTCAAAAGTTCTTGCAAAACAATCGCTGCATTAGGCAGGCTTAACCGCCTTTGTGCATTAATATGTTTGAGTTTTTTCAGCTCAGAGACGCGCTTTTTGGCAAACTCATCAAGAAACGGAAAAATCTGTTTGCTGGGCATTTTGTAATGATGCAAAACCCGCAATTCGCTATTACGCCGCCCCATGTCAACTTCGGCTAAGGCACGCCAAGTGCCACCAACCAGATATAGCGGTTTGTTTTTGGCTTTTTTCAACCAGCCAATTGTTTGCAAATGCCGGTGAACATAATTCGTAATCTTTTTTCTATTTTTATGAAATCTGGTTTCGAGCGCCAACACGCCAATTGGTAAAGTTGTTACCTCTTTAATGCTGCCCTGCACCACACGTGCCAGCTCCAGACTCCCCCCACCCAAATCAGCGACCAGCCCATCCACCTTATGAAAGCCCATCATCACACCGAGCGCTGAATAATGCGCCTCTTCAATGCCTGACAAAACAGCAATATCGGTTTTTAAAATATGTTCAGCAGCTGCAATAAATTCATTTTGATTTTCAGCCTGACGCACCGCTGCTGTGGCGACAACCATTAATTCTCGAACGCCAAGCCTCTTAGAAATTTGTCGGAAACGTCTAAAAGTGTCCATTGCATGGTCCCAATACTCACCCTCAATGCCCCCATTCAAAACAACACTTTGCCCTAAACGACAAAATTTCTTCTCATTGTAAATTTGCATCGGACTGCGTGTTGAGCCGCCATAAGCGACAAAACGAACCGAATTGGACCCAATATCAACCACTCCAAACGGCTTATCGGCGGGCAGAGTTTGCGACGCGGCAAGCGTATCTGGGAGTGGTAAATGTTGGTGTTTGAATGACATATCTAAGCTGACTTTCCACGTCCTGACAGGCTTGGATTGGTCATAAAATAATGATGCGCGGAAACACCCTCTCCTGATGCCTGTACCCTTTGATAAACCCCATCAGGCTGCATTTCCCAGCTTTGCAAATTATCATCAATATTCAATTGCATAATCTGCCCAACAACCTGTTCTTTAACTGTTTCATTTTCAATCGGCACCAGCACTTCAACGCGACGATTAAGATTTCGCGGCATCCAATCAGCCGATGATGTAAAGACTTTTGCTTGTGCCGACGGCAAAACGGCACCATTGCCAAAGCAAATAATGCGCGAATGCTCCAAAAACCGCCCAATAATACTCTTTACTTTAATATTATCGGAAAGGCCTGGCACACCGGCGCGTAAACAACAAATCCCGCGCACAATCAAACTAATTTGCACCCCTGCCGCAGAAGCCTCATAAAGCTTATCAATAATATGCGCATCAACCAGCGAATTCATTTTCGCCCAGATATTCGCGGGCTTGCCTGCTTTGGCCAATGCAATTTCATGATCAATATGCGCGCAAAGTGTTTCGCGAAGATTAATAGGTGAAATCGCCACAGACTGCAATTTTTGCGGCACAGCATATCCAGTAAAGAAATTAAATACCTGCCCCGTATCCGCAGTGATTTTTGGATTACAGGTAAATAAAGACAAATCCGTATAAACCTTTGCTTTTTGAGGGTGGTAATTACCTGTTCCCAAATGCACATAGGTTAATAAATTACCCCCCTCGCGGCGCACAACGAGAGAGACTTTGGCATGGGTTTTTAATTCAATAAAGCCATAAACCACCTGCACGCCTGCTCGCTCCAAATCGCGCGCCAAACGAATATTTGTCGCCTCATCAAATCGCGCTTTTAGCTCAACCAAAGCTGTTACAGACTTGCCACTTTCCGCAGCTTCAATAAGCGCTTTAACAATGGGGCTATCTTCTGATGTTCGATAAAGCGTTTGTTTAATCGCGACAACATTCGGGTCAGCCGCAGCTTGGCGCAAAAACTGCAACACCACATCAAAGCTTTCATAGGGATGATGCACGATAATATCTTTGGCTTTAATGGCAGAAAAACAATCCCCTGCATGTTCGCGAATCCGCTCTGGAAAGCGAGCAATAAAAGGTTCAAATTTCAATTGCGGCCCAAGCTTTTGAAAAATTAAATCAGTTTGCGCTAATCCAACAATGCCATCTATTAACACAACATATTCAGGATCAACCTCAAGCTCAGCAATCACCAATTGTTGCAAATCGACTGGCATATGGTCATCAATTTCCAACCGAATGACCATACCGCGCCGGCGACGCTTCAGAGCCGTCTCAAATAAACTCACAAGGTCCTCCGCTTCTTCTGCAACTTCAATATCGCTATCGCGTAAAACCCGAAACACCCCGCTCCCAATCATGTCATAGCCTGGAAAAGTTTTATCAATAAACATGGTAATGACATGCTCAAGCTGAATAAAACTCACCTGCTCTGGGTGGTCAGAATCTTCTGGCAGTTTAATGAAACGCGGCAATTGCTGCGGCACGGGCATAAGCGCATTTAAGTGCCTATCATCGGCAAGGCGGGTTAAATGCAAAGCAATCGCAAACCCCTCATTTGGGATAAAGGGGAAAGGGTGTGCCGGATCAATAGCCAGTGGCGTTAGGACAGGCAAAATTTGGTCGAAAAAATAATCTTCAAGCCATTCGCGGTGTTGCTTATTAATATTTTTAGGTTTTAAAACATAGATATTTTCTTGCTCTAAACCGCGAAGAATTTCACGCCAGTTTTTTTCTTGCGCGGCAAACAGTTCATGGCTTTTCGCCAAAATTTGAGAAAGTTGCTCATCAGGCGTTTTGCCCTCTTGAGATAGTTTTTGAACGCCCGCTAATTTTTGCCCCGCCAGCCCGGCCACGCGCACCATAAAAAATTCATCAAGGTTTTTGGCCGAAATGGACAGAAAATTCAGCCGCTCCAATAGCGGATGGTTGGTGTTTTCAGCCTCTTCAACCACACGCATATTAAAAGCCAACCATGATAATTCACGATTGATGAAGCGCTCGGACCGGTCAAACCCAAAATTTGTTTCTTCAGGCTTTGGCATTTGGCGCACCAGCCCAATACCAGACCGAGACTGAATTTCAATCGTATCTGGAGCTTTTGCCTCAGGCTTATTTTCTTCGCTTTGTGTCATCTTAGCTTCTTTCACTCAAAAGCGATTCCTCATCTTGGTGAGAAACCTCTTCAAGTACATGACTTATAAGCGGAATTGTTACAGGTTTTTTACCAACCATCGAAGCTTTATCAACTTTCTCAACAAAATTGCGAATACTGGCAAACGACCTTTCAATTCGCGGGATAGCATAATTTATAATTTTCTCAGAAACACGAATTTGTCGGTCATGAAACTGCTTGACCATCACTGCCGCCATCACGCTTTCACAAGGCGATTGCAAACGAGCTGTTTCAACCGCAGAGAGCCGCGATTTTAAATCGGGCAGGCCAACCTTAATCACGCTCAAATCAATGGCAGAACATAATAACAATAAATGCCCGTTTTGAAATGCGTGATTATATAAATGAAACAAGGTTTCTTCTTGTTCAGGCGTAATGAGATGCAAGTCATCAATAACCCATGACTGCATGTCCATCAAATCGGGTAAAGCAGCCTCACTGAGCGCTTTGACTGAAAAAATTTGCGCGCCAGTTTGCAAACTAAACACCGCCGCCAAATGTGATTTGCCACTCGCCTCAGGGCCAATCAGCGCTTTAATCGGGCGTAGCCAGTCTTGAGAGGTGTCAATTAAAGCCACCGCCTCTTCATTACTGGGCGCCACCAAAAAATCCTCGCGCCCAAAAGCGCCAAGATGCGGCAAATCAAAAATTAACTGTGTGGCGGTCATACATCCTCAAAATTAGCATTTAATCGGTTTCATCTGCTGAAACACCTATCTTATTTTCATAAACCCCAATCGCGTTTCTGACAATAACGCCGATAATCGCCGCGACTGGAACCGCCAAAAGCAAGCCAAGAAACCCGAATAAAGACCCAAAAGCCAGTAACGCAAACATAATCCAAACTGGGTGCAATCTGACTTTTTCCCCGACCAGTTTGGGGGTTAAAATATTGCCCTCAATAAATTGTCCAAGCCCAAAAACGAGCAGGATATATACCAAAACCTGCCATTCGGGCCAATATTGAAACAAGCCAAAAACCGTCGCCAGCAAAACACCTACCATTGAACCAAGATAAGGAATAAAGCTTATGAGCCCGGCGACAAACCCAATAATAAAACCACCATCAAGTCCAATAAGCTCAAGGCCAATCGCATAAAGCAGACCCAAAAACAAACAAACCAGAATTTGCCCATGCACAAAACCAGTGAGGACATTATCAACCTCACCAGCCAGTTGTCGAATTCTGCTGGCATTTTCTGGCGGCAATAATCTATCCAGGCGCGCCACCATTTTATCCCAATCATTCAGCATGTAAAATGTCACCACTGGCGTTATCACAAGCAAGGCTAGAATATTTAAAAAAGATAATGACTTTAAAAGCAGTTGCTGCCCTAATCCACTGACTGTGGTTACGGCATTTTCTGAAAAAGATTGTATAATTTTTTCAATCTGCTCATCTTGTACCAAACCTTCGCTCAACCCTTTCAGGCGCTCAACATAGGCGGGGATTTGAGTGACAAATTCCATTAATTGATTGGCAATATAAGGCAACCCGAACATCACCAATAGAATAATGGAAACCATAAAAACAAAAGTAATCACTGCCGTTGCCGCAATACGGTTCAGCCCAAAAGATTCAAGCCTATCTGCCACAGGATCAAGCAAATAAGCAATCGCAAAGCCCGCAACAAAGGGCAGTAAAATATCAGATAGGCTGTAGAGTAAAAAAACCGCTAAAGCCAGCAAAAGGTATAGGTTAACGACGCGTGTAATGGAATTTGTCATGCTTCTATGATGGCCTTAATCATGGCGAAAGTCTAGCGTCGTAATTTCAGCCGCCAGCCTGTTTCATCCTCACGCAAAACCATATCATTTTGTGCAAGGTTTGATGTCAATTGTTCAACCGAGCCTGTATAGGATAAAGAAACAATCGCGCCATTTGAGGTCAACACATGAACCGTCATGTCTTTGATAAAACGCGCGTTTTCTAACCGATCCCGCATTTTTAACCAGCTTTGTAAGTTTTCATAATCTGCCGCCACTGTAAAACGCGCCATTTGATTGGCGCTCACAATTGCGGTTTGCTTCCACTCATCAGAAAAAGCCTGCGCAATTTCGGCCACCGCCTGCGAACTCATATCGCGCGGCTCGTCTTTGCCAGTGAAATTACGGAAAAACAACCGGCTTCCCTGCCCCGTATATTGATAAACAGCCACATCTAATTGCGCGACTTCAGTGGCATTGGCATGTGCTATAATCACGGCATCAGCATTATATTTTGCAGCAATGGCTGCCATGCTTTTTGTGTCACCAATAAGAATATCTTCAACCGATAGGTTTTCAGCATCTTCTGCATCACCAAGTGGCAATACAATCGGCGCCGGGACATTATTTAAATCAGGCTGTTGCCAGCTTTCTTGCCACCAGTTTTTTTCCCATAAACGATAGCCAGTCACATCTTCAAGCAAAGCAATAAGTAAAGCTGGTTTTGCTTGGGTCTCGATATAGGGAATATTCAACTCATTAAGCAAGCCAATAATACCAGCCATATCAAACTGAAAAGATAAATTTGCTAGATAGCGGCGGTTGGAGTTTTTTTCGTCCTGCACACGAAAGCTTAAAATATAATCTTCTACATTCACAGTATCCGAAGCAGGTAAAACCAACCAGTCTTGCTGGCGTGTCATGCGCTTTAGCAATATTTCAAAGGCTTGCTTTTGTCCATCACTTAGGGCTTTTGCACGGGCAGCGGTTGCGTTTTTATCGCGCGCATCAACCGCAACATTTTTAACTTCAAACAAATCCCCAGCATTACCAATTGTGGGCAAGAGCATGAATGACAGAACGCATATGATGAAAATCATTTGTTTCATCAATCGAAATTGGCCAGTTATTTGCCATTTCATCATCATATGTGTCACCTTATTAAAAACCTTTTACTGATTTGTTTCGAATATCTATACACTGAGCGATTAAATAATGCTATTCAAGGGAATAAGTTTGTCAATTTCATGGCAAAACATGACAATTTGCCAATAGATTCAATATAGGTATCACCGTGTCTGACACCAAAAAAACCTCTCCTGATTCTCAACAAATGACATATGCCGATGCGGGCGTTGACATTGATGCTGGCAATGAACTTGTCCGGCGCATTGGACCGCTTGCAAAAGCCACAGCCAGAACAGGTGCAAATAGTGATTTAGGCGGCTTTGGCGGGTTGTTTGATATCAAAGCCTGCGGCTATGACGACCCGGTTCTTGTGGCGGCAAATGATGGCGTCGGTACCAAGCTTAAAATCGCCATTGAGGCTGACAGCCACAAAACAGTTGGTATTGATTTAGTGGCGATGAGTGTGAATGACTTAATCGTTCAAGGCGCGGAGCCGCTTTTCTTCCTCGATTATTTTGCCTCAGGTAAATTAGCTTTAAATGTTGCCACTGATGTAATAGCGGGCATTGCTGAGGGATGCCTGCAATCCGGTTGCGCACTGATTGGTGGTGAAACGGCTGAAATGCCTGGCATGTATGCCGATGGTGATTATGATTTAGCGGGTTTTTGTGTCGGCGCAGTTGAGCGTGATGCAATCTTACCGCGCCAAGACATTGGCGCAGGCGATAAATTATTAGGCCTTGCCTCCTCTGGCTTGCACTCTAACGGGTTCTCGCTTGTACGGCGCATTGTTGAAAAATCAGGCCTTCACTGGCATGACCAGGCCCCTTTTGCAGATGCGCGCCTGTCTGATGCTTTACTGACGCCGACGCGCATTTATGTAAAATCCATCTTAAATTGCCTGCAAAACGGGCATCAGATTAAAGCGCTTTCCCATATCACAGGCGGCGGGTTTCCTGAAAACCTGCCCCGTATTTTACCGAACGGCATCTGCGCAGAAGTTGATTTATCCGCCTGGTCTTTGCCTGCCGTCTTTGCTTGGTTACAGGCTGAAGGCAATATCGCCACGCCAGAACTACTGCGCACTTTTAATTGTGGCATTGGCATGGTTCTTGTCGTATCCGAACAAGATGAAACCAGCATTGCTGCCGCGCTTGCTGAACAAGGCGAGCAGGTTTTCCATCTTGGCGCGCTCAAAACTTTAAGCGGTGAAGAAACCGTCAAGCTCATTGGGGATTTTTCTCCCAAAAAGGCAGATGGCTAAATGACGCGACCCATTCGCATTGCCATTTTATTTTCAGGCGGTGGCAGCAATATGAAAGCCCTTGCCGCCCACATTGCCCAGCCGCATATAGCTGCCGAACTGGTATTAACCATCAGCAATCGCCCTGATGCGGGCGGTATTCGTTACTGCCGTGATGAGCAGATACCCTGCCAGATAATCGACCATAAAGCCTATGAAAGCCGTGCCGATTTTGATGCAGCTCTCGACGCGGCGCTGGAGGATGCTGAGATAGATTTAATTTGCGCGGCAGGTTTTATGCGCCTTTTAACGCCAGAATTTGTCACCAAATGGGAAAATAAAATTTTAAATATCCACCCCGCGCTTTTACCTAAATTTAAGGGGCTCAACACCCATGCCCGCGCGATAGAGGCTGGAGAAACCGAGCATGGCTGTTCCGTTCACTATATGCGGCCAGAAATGGATGAAGGCCCAATTTTGGTGCAAAAAAGCGTATCCGTTTTACCTGATGACACGCCCGAAACATTGGCCGCACGTGTTTTGGAACAAGAGCATATTGCTTATCCTGAAGCTTTGGATATGGCGCTCGCGAAACTCTCAACATAAAAAAACCCGCATCAGCAAGCTGTTACGGGTTTTCATATTCAGCAAAAAACGAAAAGTTTTAGCCAACAATCTCATCATCTGAAAAGAAGAATTTGATTTCTTCTGCGGCTGTTTCAGGCGCATCAGACCCATGCACGGAATTAGCTTCAATGCTTTCTGCAAAATCTTTACGAATTGTGCCTGCATCAGCCTCGGCGGGGTTGGTCGCGCCCATAATCTCACGGTTTTTAGCAATGGCATTCTCGCCTTCTAAAACCTGCACAACAACTGGACCAGAAATCATAAAATCAACCAATTCACCAAAGAAAGGCCGTTCTTTATGCACCGCATAAAAACCCTCAGCCTGCTCACGGGTCATGTGAATGCGCTTGGAAGCAACAATGCGCAAGCCATTGCTTTCAAAACGGTCAATGATTTTGCCAGTCAGATTGCGCTTTGTGGCATCTGGTTTAATGATAGAAAATGTGCGCTCAAGAGCCATAATTTATGTCCTTTTCTTTGAGTTAAAGACGTGAAACTTGCGCGCCTTATAGCCCTCTGTAGGCATTTAAGCAAGCCCTATCGCAAGGTACAGCCTCATCATCATGACAAACAATAAGCCATTAAGCTTTTTTCTCCCAATTTCCATCAGAAGATTGCTGCCAATAAGTGGTTGCAAAGCCATCGGCTTGCATTTTTTTCCAAACCTCGCGGGCGCGGGCAACGGCGCTTTCATCAGTGCCGTCAAACATATAAACACAGCGTAAAAAACCTGAAATATCTTCCCGCATGGCGCCATCAACTAAAAATAAAACTTGCGCTTCATTTGGGTTTTCAGCTTCTGTGGTCAGCCAGACTGGTTGCTCTTCTGCAACGCCTTCCGCTTTGCTGCCATGCGGCAGAAAACTGTTATCTTCATAGGTCCATAAATGACTATTCAAAGCAGCCACGCGCTCATCTGAACTTGCCTGCACAACTGCCCGCCAATCACGCTCAAGGCTCTTTTCAAGCAGTTGCGGCAAAACCTGATCCAGCGTTTGCCGCTCTAAATGATAAAACAGAACCTCAGTTGCGCTCATAGCTAGCCTTCATAATGGTCTTTCACCAAACGATTGAGTAGCTTTACCCCAAAACCACTGCCCCAAGATTGGCTGATAGGCGATTTTGGTGACCCCATGGCCGTGCCCGCAATATCCAAATGCGCCCATGGCACACCATTTGTAAAGCGTTGTAAGAATTGCGCCGCCGTTGAGGAACCTGCATAACGCCCGCCAATATTTTTCATATCAGCATTGGGTGTATCTATCATTTTGTCAAAAACATCATTTATGGGCATGCGCCAGACTTTTTCATTTTCAGCTTGCCCTGCCTTATCCAATTTAGCACAAAGCGCGTCATCATTTGAAAACAGACCAGCATATTCTTGTCCAAGCGCGACAAGGATTGCGCCCGTGAGAGTGGCCAAATCAATCATAAATTCAGGCTTGAAGCGTTTTTGCGTATACCACAACGCATCCGCCAACACTAAACGACCCTCAGCATCCGTATTCAGCACTTCAATGGTCTGTCCAGACATTGATGTTACAATATCGCCGGGTCTTTGTGCATTGCCAGAGGGCATGTTTTCCACCAACCCAATCACACCAATCACATTGGCTTTGGCTTTACGCGCGGCCAATGCATGCATTAAACCCGTCACTGCCGCTGCACCCCCCATATCGCCGCGCATATCTTCCATGCCCGCCGATGGCTTAATTGAAATGCCGCCCGTATCAAAACAAACACCTTTACCAACAAAAGCAACGGGCTTTTTCGATTTCGCTGCGCCCTGCCATTGCATAATCACCAACTGGCTAGGCTGAACACTGCCCTGCCCAACACCTAACAGCGCACCCATGCCAAGCTGTTTCATTTTGGCTTCTGACAAAACTTCAACCTTGACCCCCAGCTTGGTTAAAGCGCGGGCGCGCTTGGCAAATTCCGGTGGGTTTAGAATATTGGCTGGCTCATTGACCAAATCGCGCGCCAAGAAAACGCCCTGCGCAACTTTTTTGAGAGGGTCAAAAAGTTTTTTCACCGCATTAGGGTTATCAACGCCAAAGTTTATTTTTTGGGCTGGCACTTTGACTTTTGTCTTAGACTTATATTTATCGAACCGATAACCGCGCATTAAGCTGCCCATCGCCATATGAGCCGCAGCCTCATCAGCTCCGCATTTTGGTTGAGATGAAAAATCTGCCAAAACAGAAATCGTGCCTTTGGTTTTGGCCACCGCGCCAGCGCCAACACCGCCCAAAGTTTCACAGGCGGCTTGCGTTAGCTCACCCAGCGGACCTGTTCCGAGCAAAATAATTTTTTCAATATTGCTATTGGCTGGCGCGACAAGGCTTAAAATACTTTTAAAACCGCCCGAGAAGTCCTGACTTTTCATGGCTTTTTTAATCTGACCTTTAAGAGCCTTATCAAGCTCTTTACCTTGAGAGCCAAGCCCTTTATTTGAAACCGTTATCACCAAAGTTCCGGTTTTTGGGAGGGCATTACCCGTAATTGCAATTGTCATCGCGCTGTCCTTTGTCTTTTTTCGATAAAATTAATATTACATACATATATATATTTCCTGACGGAAAAACATCTATTTAATAGGGTTTTTCAATAGATTATGATATGCAGTGATAAGAAATGATAATCAAGGCCAAGCAGAACTAAATGTCGCGTTACGCACTTTATACCGCCCGACAATTATTAGGGCCTATCCTTCTCATCACATTGATGCTGGGGGGTATGGGCTGGATTATTCAGGCTGTGCGCTTACTCGAGCTTTTGGGCGGGCAAACCGACTCAGTCTTAACTTATTTTGGACTCACCCTGCTCACCCTGCCGCGTATTTTAGGCATTATTCTCCCCATTTCCCTATTTTGCGGAACGCTTTACGGCCTCAACAAAATGACCCAAGATAGTGAGCTGATTGTGATGTCTGCCACGGGTCAAAGCCGCTGGGATTTAACCAAACCCGCACTCTGGATTGCTGGCATTGTGATGATTATTATGCTGTTTTTTAGCTTATGGTTAAGCCCGCTTTCTATGCAAAAACTGCGCGACTATCGATATGCGATTCAAAATGATTTTGCGCGCACTTTGATTAAAGAAGGGGCGTTTCATAATCCTGCAAAAAAATTAACCATCCATAGTCGCTACAAAGAAGATAATGGCACTTATCACGGGCTTTTGTTACATGATGCCCGCCAGGCTGGTAAACCCATCACCTATGTTGCGCGCGAAGGCGCCATTATTAAAAACCTCGACACGCCAAAATTTCTGCTGATAGACGGCAGCATTCACACCCCGTCTGACAATGGACCAACCAATATTTTGATGTTTAAAGAATATGTCTATGATTTGAGCGCGATAGCGCCACCCTCTGGCAAATTAGTATATGAAATCAAAGAGCGCTTCCCCAGCGACTTATTTCAACCAGACCTCACGAAAAGCTATGACAAGGTTTTTCAAAACAAACTCATCGCAACCGGACACAATCATTTTGCCGAGATTTTCCACCCATTTGCTTTTACGCTTATTTGCTTTGCTACCATTCTAACTGGCACGATGAACCGACAAGGGCAAACCAAACGGCTCATTTATGGAAGCGGTGTGGCACTGCTTTATAAGCTCATCAGCTTTGCCCTGCTTGGTCTGGCCTCGAATAATAATGCTTATATTTGGATGCTTTATGCTTTCTCCGCAAGCGGCATGATGGGCGCGGCTTTATGGTTGCATGTCGCCCCTGACACGAACCAGTTTTTCAACCGTTGGCGCGCCGCTCACGCGCCACAATCGGAAGGGGGCGCATGATGCCAGCATTGACACTCTCCTTTTATCTTGCGCGCCAGTTCCTTGTCTGGCTCGCCATTTCTGTTGCGGTCTGCTCCTTTGTTGGTTTTCTAGGAGATATGGGCGAAACTTCGCGCGTGGCGTCGCGGGGAACCGATAATAATCTACTCAATCTTGTTGGGCTTTCCCTGCTTAAATTTCCAAATTTGGTGCAGGAAATCTTACCCTTTGCTTTTTTGTTTGGATCAATCGGTTATTTCACCCGCCTAAGCAACACGCATGAACTCATCGTGGCGCGCGCTTCTGGTCTTTCCGTCTGGCAGTTTTTATTTCCTGGCATGGCCATCACACTGGCCATCGGCGTTTTAATGACGGCTTTTTGGCACCCAATGGCAGCAGTAATGGCTGGAAAAGCCAAAAATATTGAAAAAAACATCACCTATGGCACAACCAACCAGCTGACAGTTTCAGATAATGGTCTGTGGTTGCGCGAAGACCGCAAACAAAGTAATGGCAATGCCTATGTGATAATCCATGCGCCGCAAATTATTTCATCCAGCCCCATCATTTTGAAAAATGTCAGCTATCTTACTTTTGCGCCTAATGGCGTAAACCTAGAACGCATAGATGCCGAAACTGCCTTATTAGCCAAAAATAAATGGGTAATTAAAAATGCCTGGCTGGTTGATAAAGAGGGACAAACTGAAAAATTTTCAGAAATAATCCGCGCCACCGAATTACGGCCTGACCAAATTCAAGAAAATTTTGTTCCCCCGCGCACCGTATCTGTTTGGAAATTGCCGAACTTTATGAGCGTTGCGCGTGAAGCTGGTTTTCCGACAGAAGAATATCAAATGTATTTTCACGCTTTGCTGGCCAAGCCTTTATTGCTATGCGCAATGGTCCTGATTGCGGCTACTTTTGGATTGCATTTTTCGCGTCTGGGCGGTGGCACGCGGTTGATTTTTATGGCAGTGGTGGCAGGCCTTGTGCTTTATTTCTTCACCGATATGATGAAAACACTTGGCGCTATTGGCTTATTACCTCCGCCCCTCGCGGCATGGGCGCCGAGCACCATAGCTATGCTTATTGGTATTACCTTATTGCTTTTTCAAGAGGATGGATAATTGAGGTTTTCTTCCCATTTCAAATATCTGTGCTTGGGCGCTGTTTTGGTTTTTATCTTCAGCCATCTCGTCAGCCCCGCCATTGCACAAAATAAAGCACAAAATAAAGCACAAGCTCAACAGCAAGATCGCGCTGCGATTGAGGCGGACAGCCTATCTTATGACGAAGCCAGCGACACAGTCACAGCCATTGGCAATGTTAAAATAGCTTATCAGGGAAAGAAACTGCGCGCAGGGCGTATTGAATGGCAGCAGAAAAAAGACATCTTAAAAGCCTTTGATAATATTGTGCTGGTCGATGCAGATGGCACGACAAGCTATACAGATGAAGCCGTCATTAGTGACCAGATGCGTGAAGCGGTGATGCAAAGCCTTCGGATTTTAATGACCGACGAATCGCGCCTGACAGGAGCAAATGCCAAGCGTACAGGCGGCAATCTTACCATTATCAATAAAGCCAGCTACACGGCATGCAAACCTTGTGAAGAACAGCCCGAGAAAACCCCAAGCTGGCAAATCAAAACCGCACGCACACTGAATGATGAAACGACACAAACCTTGCACCATGAAGATATTCGCCTCGAAATTATGGGGCTACCGGTTTTATATTTGCCGTATATCTCCCACCCCTCACCGGGCGTCAAAAAAAGAAGCGGCTTTTTAACGCCAAGCTTTAATGTCTCTTCAGATATGGGGACAGATATCAGCACACCTTATTTTATCAATCTTGCGCCTAATTATGACATGACGATTACCCCGCGTGTGACCAGCAAGGCGGGCCTGTTACTCGGGCTTGGATTTCGGCATATGGTCAGCAATGGCATTTATGAAATCAACGCAAACGGTCTTTGGGTCGATGAGAAAGACAATAAAGATAATGACCGTGACTTTCGCGGCAATCTTTCGGCAAAAGGGAAATTCTCATTAAAAGATTATTGGGAATATGGCTTCCAGCTTGAAAGCCAAACCGATGAGACATTTTTGCGGCGATATAATTTATCTGACCAGAATTATCTCGAAAGCTTTGCTTATGTGCAGAAACTTAAGGATAAGACATATTTTGATATTCGCGCCAAAACCTATGACACAACTTTGGGTTCTGTAGATGCGGACACTTTGCCCTCACTTTTACCCGTCATAAGCTATGAGACCATTTTTGACCAAAAAATATTAGGTGGCGATATGAGCCTTAATGGTCAGTTTATGGCTCTTTCGCGCGATAAAGGGCGCGATGTGATGCGCGCGACAATTTCTGGCGGCTGGCAAAGAAACTTTATCACTGCTGGCGGGCATTTATTCAATAGTTTTGCGCAAATCCGTGCTGATGCGTATCGTTCGGAAAAAAATGTCAGCACCAGCGACCCCAATTTGACCTATGATGATGATGTTGAAACCCGCGCCATTGGTTATTTGGGGGGGCGCTGGAGTTACCCTGTTGTCAAATATGGCGACACACTCACGCAAATTCTTGAGCCTACCGCGCAAGTTATTCTGTCGCCGAACCATGAAAGCGACCCAAGCATTCCTAATGAAGACAGTTTGAGCATTGACTTTGACAATACGAATTTATTCCAAATCTCGCGCTATCCAGGTTATGACCTCATTGAAAGCGGATCTCGTGCTGATATTGGTTTACGCTATACAGCGCGCCTTGATAATGTCCGCAATGCGAGCGTGTTTGTGGGGCAGTCATTGCGCCGCCGCAAAATTAACAGCTTAACGGGTAATACTGGACTGGAAGATCGCAAATCAGACTATGTTGTTGAATTTCTTGCAACCCCCTATAAGGGCGTGAATTTCACCAGCAGATTACGGCTTGATAAAAATGATTATGAGATTGTGCGCTCCGAATCCAATTTTTATACAAGTTATGGCGATGCCAAACTGAGCTTGGGTTATGTGTTTTTGGATAAAAAACTGTCTAGCGATTTGAAAGAGCGTGAGGAGTTACGCGCCAATTTCAATTATACATTTGCTAATAATTGGTACTTTGATACCTCAATCAGGCAAGATATGGTGCGCGAAACCCGCCTCAATAGCGGCATTGGCATTTCATATCGAGATGATTGCACCTATATCCGCATTGGTTTCTCGCAAGATTATGTCAGAGATAGAAATATTGGCCCCTCAAATAATTTCAGCATTCAGCTTAATTTGAAAACGCTGGGCGGTGTCGCGGCTGGCACAAAAATGTTTGAGTAAATGTTTTTTCGTTTCAGAGCTAAGCACTCTTGAAATCACTGCGGCAAGGTATAGAATAGGGTTAAATTTTTTTCGGATAGACAAGAATGACTCGCGTTGCGCAAAGCCTTTTTACTTTAATTTTTACCCTTTTCGCTTTCCAAATTCCCTCTGCACAGAGTGAAGAAATTGGTGGCATTGCTGCTATTGTAAATGATGAAGTCATTTCAATTTATGATGTTAATCAGCGCACCAGCCTGTTTCTGGTGACGTCAGGAATAGAGCAAACACCGCAAATTATTGAGCGCCTGCGCGGGCAAGTATTGCGCAGCCTGATTGATGAAATGATGCAGCTGCAAGCAGCGCGCGACGCAGAAATTAAAATTCAACAAGAAGAAATTGACGCATCCATTAAACGAATTGCGCGGGATTTTGGCGGTGACATGTCTGCCATTACTGATTTTCTTGACGAAAATAAAATCAGCATACGTGCTTTAGAAACACAAATCGCGGCAGAACTGGCCTGGTCATATTTCGTGCAACGCAAATTTAGCGGCCGCGTTAGTATTAGCCAAATCGAGATTGATGAAGCCTATAATCGTGCTCTCGAAACCCTGAACCAGTCCCGTTACAATGTGAGCGAAATTTTGCTTTTGGTTGATAATCCTGCCGAAGAAGAGCAGGCTCGTAATCTCGCCAATGAAATTGTTTCTCAATTGCGGGGCGGTGTTGATTTTGGTGCCTATGCCCGTCAATTCAGCAATGCAAGCTCTTCGGCACAAGGTGGGCAAATTGGCTGGTCAACGCTTGACGATATCAATACTGAACTCAGACCAGCGCTGCAAAACATGCGTAGCGGAGAAATTTCGGACCCGATAAGAACAAATTCTGGTTTTCATATTTTAAAATTAAATGCATTTCAACAATCAGGCGGCATAGACAGTAATCGTCATCTTTATGACCTTTTGCTGATTTCATTTAGCCAAGATGATCCCAATTTAGCCGATAATTTAAAGCAAACGCGAGATAGTTTCAGAACCTGCAAACAAGCCGAGCAGGAGGCAACCAAATATGGCGCGGTTAAAACCCAGCGGACAGGCGAGCGCCAGCTTGGCACTTTTATGGGGGCGTTAAAATCTATTCTGATTGACTTAGAAGCTGGTGAAATTTCGCCATCTGTACGCACTAAAGAAAGTGTTGATTTAATTGTTGTTTGCAACAGAAAAGACGATCTGGGCGCGACTGTCAGCCGGGAAGAAGTTGAAGATAATATATATCAACAACGCATGTCGATGATGTCGCGTCGCCATATGCGCGAATTGCGCCGCGATGCGGTCATTGAATATCGCTAATGGCCGATTTGGACGACGACCCACTTCCACCCCTTCGTGATATTATCCACCGCTATGATTTGTGGGCTGACAAGAGCCTCGGTCAAAATTTCATTCTTGACTTAAATGTGACGCGCCGTATTGCGCGCAGCGCCAACATCACACCACAATCGCATATTATTGAAATTGGTCCAGGTCCAGGTGGCTTAACCCGAGCACTGCTGATGGAAGGCGCTGGAAAAGTCACTGTGATTGAGCGTGACCGACGCTTTCAGGAGCCATTAGAAGAAATCGCTGCGCATTATGCGCCCCGTCTAGAAATTATTTTTGCTGACGCGCTTGAGGTTTATTTGCATGAAGTCACTCAAGGGCCTTATCAAATCGTCGCCAATCTGCCCTATAATCTCGCCACACCATTATTGCTTGGTTGGCTTAAACAAGATCCTATTGGCTGGCAAAATCTCACCTTGATGTTTCAAAAAGAAGTGGGTGAACGCATTTGTGCCACGACAGGCGATAAACATTATGGACGGCTTGGTGTGATTTCTAATTTTGTCGCGCAAACCGACATTTTATTTGATGTTAAACCCGAAGTGTTTGTACCGCCACCCAAAGTGACATCAGCTATTGTCCAGCTCACACCGCGGCCAAAAAGAATATCTGATGTAGCGCTGGACAAGCTGGAAATAGTGACACAGGCCGCTTTTGGACAGAGGCGTAAAATGCTTCGTGCGAGCCTGAAACAACTCACCCCTGAGCCGCAAAACTGGCTAACCCAAGCTGGCATTGACGAAACATTAAGGGCTGAAAACTTAACTATAGAGCAGTTTTGCGCGTTGGCAGAAACGCTTCCAAAAAACTTAAAGGCTGGCGCGTAATTGTTTCACAAAATCAGACAAGCCAGTTTGGCGCGTTCTTTTTAATCTTTCTGCAATCAAAATACTTTTGACCTGCGCGACGCTGGTTTCAAAATCTTCGTTAACAATAATATAATCATATTCAGCATAATGGCTGATTTCATCAGAAGCCTTGCTCATACGGCTGGCCACAACATCTGCCGTATCTTGTGCGCGGTCCGTGAGGCGTTCGTGCAAAGCCGCCGCCGAGGGTGGTAATATAAACACGCGCACCAAATCATCTGCCGCCGCTTCCTGCAATTGCTGGGTTCCTTGCCAATCAATATCAAACAACACATCGCGGCCCGCCATGAGTGCCTCTTCAACCGCTTGGCGCGGGGTGCCGTAATAATTATCAAATACTTTAGCAAATTCGAGCAATGCACCCTGATTTTGCATCATGCCAAATGTTTCTGTGCTGACAAAATGATAGTCCACGCCATCGGTTTCACCTGCTCTTGGTGGACGCGTGGTGACGGATACTGACATATCCAACATATTATCTTGCGCCAACAAAGCACGACTAATAGAGGTCTTTCCTGCCCCTGAAGGCGAAGATAAAATCAGCATTAATCCACGTCGTTGTATATCGCTAGGCATTATTTACTCACAGAATCAAAATTTGTGTTCATTATACCCTATTCAAATGAAGAAGGCAGTTTTGTTGGCTTTATTGTTTCTGGTTCTTTAAAAAAACCCGCCAATTTTTTACATTTTCTTCATGCTCTTTGAGGTTTTTTGCAAAAACATGCCCGCCTTTGCCATCGGCAACAAAGTAAAAATACGGGCTTTGAGGTGACTGCAAAACAGCTTTAATCGCTGCCTTACCAGGATTGGAAATTGGTGTCGGTGGCAGCCCCGCAATTTGATAGGTATTATAAGCGGTTTTTTGTTTTATCTCACTCAAACGAATAGGTCTGTTCAAACGTCCCTTCCCTCCAATAAGCCCGTAAATAATGGTCGGGTCTGATTGTAGGCGCATATTTTGTGCTAATCGATTGAGAAACACTGAAGCCACCAAGCCATATTCTTGATGAAGCCCCGTTTCTTTTTGCACGATAGATGCCAAAATCAGCGCTTCTTCAGGGGTTTTGATATGGGCATTAGCTACGCGGCTCATCCATAATTGAGCCATCAAATCGACTTGCGCGCTTTGCATCAAACCAATCATCTCATGGCGTTTTGTACCGCGCCGCACTTTATATGTTTCTGGCAAAAGGCTACCCTCATCTGGCACAGTTTTTATCTTGCCGGCCAATATCGGGTTTTCTTGTAACAGTTCAACAATCTGTTGGCTGGTTAACCCTTCTGGGATGGTAACCGCGTGTAAATATGTTTTTCCGCTGACCAATAAAGACATGAGCTGATAATGAGACGCGCCGGCTGGCACTTCATATTCACCAGCTTGCAAATCTCGTGCCTGCCCAAACAAACGCACACCGATACGAAATATCGCCGGATGGCGTATCATCTCCCCCTCTGCCAGCGCTCTAGAAATAGCAGGCAGTGACGCCCCTTTGGGTAAAATTATTCGGACATCAGATTGAGCTGGGCCTGGCATAAAAAACAAAGCAGTGCTAACCAGACAAGCCAAAATAAAAGCGAGAGACCCGCTTAGCAGACTGATAGCAATTAAAAAGGGAAGCGGTTTATCGCGCTGTAAATAACCGACGAGCCAATCTATTATCACGCAACCGCCTTAAATATGAGCGAGGCGTTTGTGCCACCAAAGCCAAATGAGTTTGACAAAACTGCCTGACATTTTTTTTCTTTGGCTTGTTTGGCTACGAGGTCAATTTTTGTTTCAACAGAGGGATTGTCTAGGTTTAGTGTTGGCGGAATAATGCCTTCATTAAGTGCCATAATACTGAATATCGCTTCAACTGCACCCGCCGCCCCAAGCAAATGACCAATGGAAGATTTGGTTGAGGACATCATCATCTTATCAGCAACCGAGCCAAATAGTCGCTCAACAGCGCGCAGTTCAATTTCATCCCCCAAAGGTGTAGAAGTACCATGCGCGTTCACATAGCCAATATCTTCAATAGAAAGACCGGAGTTTTTTAACGCCGCCTGCATAGAGCGGAAGCCACCATTACCATCTTCTGCTGGCGAAGTGATATGATAAGCATCGCCCGACATGCCATAACCAGCCACCTCAGCATAAATTTTTGCTCCGCGGGCTTTAGCATGCTCATATTCTTCTAGAACGACAACACCGGCTCCCTCACCCATCACAAAACCATCGCGGTCTTTGTCATAAGGCCGTGAGCCTTGTTCTGGGTTATCATTATAATTGGTTGAAAGCGCCCGACAGGCGGTAAATCCGGCAATCCCAAGACGGCATATAGACGCTTCAGCACCACCTGCAATCATCACATCCGCATCACCAAACATAATTATTCGCGACGCATCACCAATGGCATGTGCGCCTGTTGAACAAGCTGTTACCACCGCATGATTAGGCCCTTTAAAGCCATGGCGAATGGAAACTTGCCCACTTACTAAATTGACCAAAGCACCTGGAATGAAAAAGGGACCAATTTTGCGCGGGCCGCGTTCATGCAAAGTTATCGCATGCTGCTCAATGCTATTTAGACCACCAATCCCAGAACCAATCATCACCCCAGAGCGCCAAAACTGCTCGTCCGTTTCAGGCTGATAACCTGAATCAGCTAGCGCCATATCTGCCGCTGCAATACCGTATAGAATAAAATCATCAACCCGCTTGCGCTCTTTTGGATCAAGCCAGTCATCAGCATTGAAACCAAGCGCCTCGTGATTGATTTCACAGGCAATCTGGCACGGCAAATCCGACGCATCAAATTTAGAAATCGATGATGCACCGGATTTTCCAGAAATTATATTATCCCAAGAGGATTTGGCATTGGCACCAAGCGGGTTGACTGAACCAATACCAGTTACAACAACTCTTCTCATTTCATGCTCACTTTAAATTTCCTAAAGGAAAACGCTTACACCTGAAAAGAGGTGAAGCGTCTTAAGAAGCTTTTGTGATGTAAGAAATTGCGTCAGAAACTGTTAAAATGCTCTCAGCCGCATCATCAGGAATTTCAATATCAAATTCTTCTTCAAACGCCATAACAAGCTCAACAGTGTCCAAGCTATCTGCGCCAAGATCATCAATAAAGCTCGCACCTTCAGTTACTTTATCAGCTTCGACATTCAATTCTTCGACAACGATTTTTTTTACACGTTCTGCAATATCACTCATGTTAATATCCCTGCTTTAAAATATGGCGAAAGCCGCCAAGTAAAATAAACCCTAAATATTCAGGTTGATGTGCGCTCAATAACACCCTTTTTTTAAAATGTCTAGTTTTTGATACCAACAAAAAAACAATTAAAAATTATTAAAAAGGCTTTAAACCATTGCCTAAACCATAGCCATGCCGCCGTTTACATGCATGGTTTGACCCGTCACATAAGCGGCCTCATCACTGGCTAAATATAAAACCGCAGCTGCAATATCATCACCAGAACCCAAACGCCCTGCCGGAATTGATTCTGTCAGTGCCTGTTTTTGTTCATCAGGCAAAATATCTGTCATCGGGGTAGCAATAAACCCAGGTGCTACGCAATTGACAGTTATTTGGCGCGACGCGACCTCCTGCGCTAATGCTTTGGTCATACCCACCATGCCAGCTTTGGCTGCTGCATAATTAGCCTGCCCCGGATTTCCCGTTGTGCCAACAACTGAAGTAATACCGATAATGCGTCCAAACCGGCGTTTCATCATACCTTTCAAACAGGCGCGGGTTAATTGAAACGCCGACTTCAAATTAACATTCATCACCGCGTCCCAGTCATCATCCTTCATGCGCAATGCCAAATTATCGCGTGTAATCCCAGCATTGTTCACCAGAATATCAACCCCGCCAAGCGCTTCTTCTGCTTTGGCCAATAAATCAGCCGCGCCAGTTTCAGACGACAAATCGGCGGTCAAAGCAAAAGCGCCCTCACCCAATGTGGCGGCTAGTTCTTCAAGCACCTCCGTGCGCGTACCAGCCAAACCGACTTTAGCCCCTTGCGCGTGAAGCTGGCGCGCAATGTCACGGCCAATTCCGCCTGATGCGCCTGTGATAAGGGCTGTTTTTCCGCTTAAATCAAACATGATATTTTCCTTATAGAGTTTCTAAAAAAGCATCAATATCGGTGCCATTGTTGAGAGCCGTAGCTGAAAGCTCTTTATTGATCCGCCGTGACAGCCCTGTCAGGACTTTGCCCGAACCAAGCTCAACCAAAGTCGAGACATTATTCTCCCTAAGCCAGCTAACAGACTCTGACCAACGCACCACGCCAGTCACTTGGGTTACTAATTGCTCACGAATTCTATCAGGGTCACTGGTGGGGCGCGCCGTCACATTGGCGACCAATGGCACAGAAGGGGCGCTCATCTGAACTTCAGACAAAGCCACAGCCATACGCTCAGCCGCTGGCATCATTAAGGAACAATGGAAAGGCGCGCTCACCGGAAGCGGCATAGCACGCTTGGCGCCCGCCTCTTTCGCCAGCTCACAAGCGCGCTCAACTGCCGCAACCGACCCCGACACCACAACCTGACCAGGTGCATTATCATTGGCGGCACCACAAACCTCACCCTCTTTTGCAGCCTGTCCCGCAATATCAGTGACAGTTGCAAAATCCAGCCCCAAAATAGCGGCCATAGCGCCCTGCCCAACTGACACTGCCGCTTGCATGGCTTGCCCTCTGATTTTGAGCAGGCGCGCCGTATCGGCAAGGCTGAATGTACCAGCCGCCGCAAGAGCAGAATATTCACCCAAACTATGTCCGGCGACATAAGCGGCCTTATCTGCCAAATCAAACCCTTTGCTTTCCAAAACACGCATCACCGCCATCGATACGGCCATTAGAGCAGGTTGAGCATTTTCAGTTAAAGTGAGTGTATCTTCTGGCCCTTCCCACATAATCGTTGAGAGTTTTTGCTCCAGCGCGTCATCAACCTCTTCAAATACCTGCCGCGCTGCCGCAAACTGGTCGGCAAGCTCCTTGCCCATTAAAACAGCTTGGCTGCCTTGACCTGGAAATGTAAATGCAAAACTCATGGGGGGTTCCTTTCGGCTTGAGACTTGACTGATGAGGCTGTTTGCCAATTATTAAAATATCAATACATGCCTTCGCAAGGGTTGCCAAGCCCTTCTATTCAGTGTATTTAACCTTCATTGAAAACGTCCGGTTGAGGGCTGAAAGGAAAATAACGCAATGGAGCGTTATAAGCCATTTGAGATATAATTTCTTTTAAAGATATGTTTTATAATGCTTTTCCCTTGTCCTCGCTCTCGCGTTCCGAGTGAGCCTTTCCGTTTAGGTGGCTCGTTGGAGGCTCTGCGCCGGACAAAATGAAAGGAAAGGCTATGTCTCTTTACGAGCATATTTTTATTTGCCGTCAGGATATTTCTCAACAGCAAGTTGAGGATCTGACTGCGCAATTCTCTTCTGTCATTTCAGATAATGGCGGATCTATCGCAAAAACCGAATATTGGGGCCTACGCAGCATGGCCTATAAGGTTAAGAAAAACCGCAAGGGTCATTATGCATTGCTCAATATTGACGCATCTCATGAGGCAATCACCGAAATGGAGCGCCAAATGAGCCTGAATGATGACATTATTCGGTTTTTAACAATTCGTGTCGATGAGCATGACACTGAACCATCTGCCCCATTGCAAAATAAAGGCCGCGATAAAGACGATAAACGTCCAGCACGCCGCGAAGCCGCACCGGCCGCATCTGAAGAGGAGAGCCAATCATGAGTAATGGTCGTAAACCTTTCTATCGCCGTAAGAAATCTTGCCCTTTTTCTGGCAGCAATGCCCCGCAGATTGATTATAAAGACACGCGTTTACTGCAGCGTTATGTATCCGAGCGGGGCAAAATTGTGCCGCGTCGCATCACTTCTGTTTCTGCAAAAAAACAGCGTGAATTGGCAAAAGCAATTAAACGCGCCCGTTTTCTTGCCCTGATGCCCTATACTGTCGACTAAGCAAAACTTTTCGACAGTTATGGCGTCATGGAGACGCAAATGGCTCAAAGCACCCTTTTACGCGCAATCATTGCAGGCATTGTGACAAATTTTCTGTTTTTGTCCTTTGCCCTCATGGCGTTCACCCCTTTGCCGATTTTATTCGTCGGCTTAAGCTGGGGTGTGCGCACGGCCTTGCTGGCGGCTTTAGCTTTTTTCGGCATTGGTGCAGCACTTACCGGGCCAAATCTTGCCATCACGGCAGCTATTGTCTTTATCCTACCAGGCTTGTTTTTGCTGTTTTTGGCACTTGAGCGCTATCAAGACGATGATCATATTTTACACTTTAAGCCCGTTGACCGACTGCTTTATTGGGTGCTTGGCATTGCGGGGGGTGTAACCAGCTTTATATTCATTTCTCAGGCGGGGGCGCCTGGGGGCTTACCCGGTCTTATGGGGCAACGTATAGCTGCAGAACCTGAATTGCTGAATTTGCTGGCCGATATTGGCAATGCGGATATGAATATTGAAAAAGCGACTTTAGTTAGCCAATATTTGCTCGCCATCACGCCAGCTGTTTGGGCGCTAACCCTTATTGGTAATATAATCCTCGCGCAAAGTTTAAGCACCAGATATCGCCTCAATATACGCCCAAGCCCCGCTTACGGCCAATTTGACTTACCCAAATCATTCGTGCTGTTGGCCGGCATTGGCTTTGCTTCAAGCTTCTTGCTAACAGGCTGGTATAGTGTACTCGCGGCAGCCTTAACTGGCTTGATTGTCTTTGCCTATTTCTTGCTGGGATTGGCCACCATACATGTGTTGACACGCGGTTTATCCGCCAGAACTTTTTTGCTGGTCGTTTTATATTTATGCCTTTTGACTTTCCCATGGGCGTTTTTGCTGATTGGTATATTTGGCTTACTTGAAACAAACTTCGCGTTTCGCGCGCGCCAGCAAAACAAGGGGAAATAACACTGAAATGGCAGAAAAATATTAATTTTTGAAAATATGCACGAAATAATTGTGTTTCCGACCTGTTTGGTATAGAAACACCTCAACATTAAAGGAGATAAAGTGATGCAAGTAGTATTGCTTGAGCGAATTGCAAAATTAGGACAAATGGGCGACGTTGTGACTGTCAAGGACGGTTACGCCCGTAACTTCTTATTGCCACAGGGAAAAGCTCTGCGAGCCAATAAACAAAATATGGAGCGTTTCGAAAATGAGCGCGCCCAGCTTGAAGCTGATAATCTAAAATTGAAAACTGAAGCTGAAGCTGTCAAAGCCAAAATGGATAGCGAAAGCGTGATTATCATTCGTCAATCAAGCGATACTGGCCAGCTTTATGGTTCAGTCAACACGCGCGATATTGCCGCAAGCTTCACTGAAGCTGGCTTCAGCCTGAATAAATCACAAATTGTTTTGGATGCGCCCATTAAAGAACTTGGTGTTTATGATATTTCTGTTTCGCTTCACCCAGAGGTCGACGCCAATGTGAAAGTCAATGTTGCCCGCACCCAAGATGAAGCAGAGCTTCAGGCACGCGGTGAAAATGTGATGATTGAAGCTGAAGAAGAAGAAACCATTGAAATCGAAGAGGTTTTCGAAGAAGGCGTTGATGTTTCCTTAGATGATGAAGAAGCATCTGAAGAAATTGCTGAAGAAACTGCTGAAGTATCTGAAGAAACACCAGAAGAAACAAACGAAGAAGCTACTGACGAAACAGTTGAAGAAGAGTCATAAGCTTTATCGATGATTTATTAAGGAAAGCAAAAGTTTTCCCCATAATTCACAAGCTCTCGAATTTTTATTTTCGAGAGCTTGTTTTTTTTGCGCGAAATTTAAAAAAATATTGATACAAAGAATTTATGGAACCGCAAATCACACAATTACCCTCAGCACAAGAAGATACATCTTATCGTTCTTTGCCTCATAATATTGAAGCCGAGCAAGGGTTACTTGGTGCGCTTTTGGTCAATAATGATGTGATGGATAAAATCGAAGATTTTCTGCTACCACGACATTTCTTTGATCCGGTTCATGGGCGCATTTTTGAGGCCGCCAGCAAATTTATCGCACAAGGCAATGCCGCCTCTCCTGTCACACTCAAAACCTATTTTGAGCAAGATGAGGGGTTACAACAGCTTGGTGGCACGCAATATTTGTCCAAGCTGGCCAGTAATGCCACAACCATTATTAATGCCAAGCAATATGGGCAAACCATCTATGATTTGGCCATTCGCCGCGAGTTGATTACGCTTGGCGAGAATATGGTCAATACTGCTTTTGATGCCGAAATTGACGAGTCGCCAGACAAGCAAATCGAAACGGCAGAGCAAGGCCTTTATGAAATCGCAGAAAAAGGCGCGCATCAGTCAGGTTTTATGAATTTTCAAGAGTCCTTATCTGGCGCGATTGAAATGGCAGAGCGCGCCTATCAGCGCGATGGCCATTTATCTGGCCTGGCCTCGGGTCTAACCAAGCTTGACGCAACTTTAGGTGGCTTACAGGAAAGTGATTTGATTATTTTGGCAGGGCGCCCCGCCATGGGGAAAACCTCCCTTGCTACGAATATCGCTTTCAATATCGCCCGCAATTGCGCACGCTCTTATGCTGAAGGCAATCTGGAAGAATTGCCCAGCGGACAGACTGTGCCGCGTGATGGGGCGGTGGTGGCGTTTTTCTCGCTAGAAATGTCCGCTGAACAGCTTGCGACGCGTATCATTGCAGAACAAACTGAAATCTCGTCAGGCAATATTCGTAAAGGCGACATCACGGAAGAAGAATATGGTCGTTTATATGATGCGAGTAAAGAATTACAGACTTTACCACTTTATATTGACCATACAGGGGCAATCCCAATTTCCACCCTTGCCGCGCGGGCGCGCCGTTTAAAAAGGCAACATAATTTGGGCATGATAGTGGTTGATTATTTGCAGCTTGTGCGGGCTTCAAATTCAACAGGTGCTGATAATCGTGTGCAGGAAATCAGCACTGTGACACAAGGTTTAAAGGCACTTGCCAAAGAGCTGAACGTGCCGATTGTGGCATTATCCCAGCTGTCTCGTCAGGTTGAAAACCGAGATGATAAACGCCCTCAGCTTTCGGACCTGCGCGAATCGGGCTCGATTGAACAAGATGCTGATATTGTTATGTTTGTATACCGCGAAGAATATTACATGATGAAAGAAGAGCCACAAATTGGCACTGAAGAACATCTCAGCTGGCAAGAACGCATGGATAAAGTTCACGGCATGGCAGAGCTTATCATTGGTAAAAACCGTCACGGACCCACTGATAATATCAAACTGGCCTTTGACGCCCGCGTCACACGCTTCCGCGATTTGGCTGAAGATGAGTATTTGCCAGAAAGAATTGATGTCTGATAAGCAAAACTTTACGCCCCAGAATGATCATGGTGAATTGCGCATCAGCCTTCCGGCTGTGCAAGCTAATTATCAATTTTATGCTGACCAAATTCATCAAAATAAAACACAGAAAACAGAAATTGCGGCAGTTGTGAAAGCTGATGCCTATGGGCTTGGTATGGCGCAAATCGCCCCTGCTCTGGCTGCAAAAGGGTGTCGGCACTTTTTTGTGGCCCAGGCGCAAGAAGGTACGGCATTGCGGACACTTTTATCTGACATCGCGCCAGAGGCCGAGATTTATGTATTTAATGGCTTAACCCGTCAGACTGAAACCCTTTTTAAAGACCATCATTTACGTCCCTGCCTTAATTCTGTTGAGCAGGTTCATCATGCATTGCAGGCGGGCATTGCGGATTATGCTTTGTTTTTTGACACAGGCTTTAATCGGTTGGGGTTAACCTATGATGATATTGAGAGATTGCCAAATGACCTGCAGCCGCAACTGATTATGAGCCATCTGGCTTGTGCGGACACGCCTGACCACCCGATGAATCACCAGCAATTAGAAATGTTCCAAACCCTTGCACGCCACTTTCCTAATACACCAAAATGTCTTGCCAATTCGGCAGGTGTTTTACTCGGGCCCGATTATCATTTCGATATGGTACGGGTTGGCATTGGCCTTTATGGCGGCTCGCCCACATCTGACGGCTTGACCGCGCGCCAAACTGTGGCCACTCTCACCGCCCCGATTTTGCAAATACGCGAAGTTAAACAAGGTCAAACGATTGGCTATGGAGCGGATTTTTTAGCGCCACAAGATATGTCCATTGCCATTTTAGGCATTGGCTATGCTGATGGGTACCCCCGCCGTTTAGGGCGCGGGAATGACCAGCTTTCTGGCTATGGCAATGTCGCTTATCAGGGCCAAATATGTCCCTTGATTGGCCGAGTATCTATGGATTTACTGGCTACAGATATATCGCATTTGGACACAGTACCAAAAACTGGCGATACAGTCGAAATGCTTGGTCAAACAATTTTACTAGACCATATTGCGCAACAGGCCGAAACAATTTCATATGAAGTGCTGACACAGCTTGGAAGCCGCTTCAAACGGGTTTATGATAAAAGCTGAATCAGCTACAGGACGCTTATGAACCCTATTGCAAAAATTGGCCAATTAACGCTTCGTTTCATTGCAAGTGTTGGTACATTATCCATCTTTATCGCCCGCTCGAGCATTGCGGTGGCGCGCCCGCCTTATTATGCGAGACTGGTTTTGCAACAAATGCTGCGCATTGGGTATTTTTCATTGCCAGTTGTCGCGCTCACTTCTTTTTTCACAGGCGGTGTATTGGCCTTACAAATATATTATGGCGGCAACGAGTTTAACTCCGAAGTGATTGTGGCCAGCATTGTGGCGCTTGGCATCACCCGCGAATTAGGGCCCGTTTTGGGTGGGCTGATGGTCGCTGGGCGGGTCAGCTCTGCCATTGCTGCTGAAATTGGCACCATGCGCGTGACCGAACAAATAGATGCGCTGACAACACTATCGACAGACCCGTTTAAATATTTGGTGGCGCCGCGTGTCTTGGCAGCCATTTTATCGATGCCTTTACTGGTTTTGTTAGCCGATATTATTGGCGTGATGGGTGGGTTTGTTGTCAGCACGCAATTGCTTGATTTTAATGCTCCGCTTTATGTGCAAAACACCATTGATTTTATTGAATTTGACGATGTGAGCTCAGGCCTCATCAAAGCCTCTGTCTTTGGCTATATCATAGCGATAATGGGGTGTTTCAACGGTTATTTCTCAGCAGGCGGTGCGCAAGGTGTTGGGAGGGCCACAACAAATGCTGTGGTCAGCGCGTCCATATTAATATTATCAGCGAATTATATCATGACCTCGCTTTTCTTCTCCTCATGAGTTGCATATGACCAAAAAGAACCTCATTGAATTGTCGGGCGTTTATAAAAGCTTCGGGAAGAAAGAAGTTCTAAAAGGTATTGATTTATCGATTGAAGAAGGTCAATCCGTTGTCGTGATTGGCGGGTCTGGCAGCGGCAAATCCGTTATGATGAAAACCATTTTAGGGTTACTCAAACCAGATTCGGGTTCCATCAAAGTGAATGGCATTGAAACCACAAATCTTAATGAAGCGCAGCATCATGAGGTTAATAAACTGTTTGGCATGCTGTTTCAAAATGGGGCTTTGTTTGACAGCCTCACCATTTGGGAAAATGTTGCTTTTGCAGCGATTCAAAATTCTAAATGCTCGGAAGAAGAAGCGCGCCATATTGCACTTGAAGCGCTCGAGCGCGTCGGTTTGGGGCCGGATTTACTCGATATGACACCGGCCTCATTATCTGGTGGCATGCATAAACGCGTTGGGCTGGCCCGCGCCATTGCCAATCGCCCAAAAATCTTATTCTTTGATGAGCCAACCACGGGTCTTGACCCAATTATGACCGATGTCATTAACCATCTTATCCGCGAATGTGTGCAAGATTTAGGCGCATCCACCCTGACCATCACCCACGATATGTCCAGCGTGCGCGCCATTGCTGATAAGGTGGCTTTTTTATATTTGGGCAAAATTATCTGGCAAGGTGCCTTAGAAGATATGCAAAATAGCGATAATGCTTATTTAACTCAATTTGTGAATGGCGATGTTGACGGGCCAATATTTGTTGAGGGGGCGCAATAATGGCGCGCGCGCAAAACCAATATGTTTGTCAAGCTTGTGGCGCCGTGACCAGCAAATGGAGCGGCAAATGCGAAAGCTGCAATGAATGGAATACATTGAGCGAAGAGAAATCGAACGCCGCGCCACCTTTAGGGCGCAACGCGAAATCAGGCAAATCAAAAGCCCAACGCATTGAGCTAACATCATTATCTGGTGAAGCCGAGTCACCGCCACGCAACACAACTGGCATTGACGAATTTGACCGCGTCATTGGCGGCGGATTTGTACCAGGCTCAGCTATTTTGTTAGGGGGTGATCCTGGCATAGGGAAATCCACAATCTTATTACAAGCTGCCGCCGCGCTCGCCAATCAGGGTAAAGAAGTGATTTATATTTCGGGCGAAGAGGCGATTGCCCAATTGCGCATGCGCGCCAGTCGGTTAGGGCTGGCCGACGCTCCTGTCAAACTTGGCGCAGAAACAAATGTTGCTGATATTGTGGCAACCTTAAAAAATGGTGCGAATGCCGATTTAGTGATTATCGACTCCATTCAAACGGTTTGGTCGCCCACCATTGAAAGCGCGCCTGGAACTGTTTCTCAGGTTCGCGCCGCCGCGCAAGAGCTAATACACCACACCAAAGCAAGCGACACCGCATTGGTTTTGGTTGGGCATGTAACGAAAGAAGGCCAAATTGCGGGCCCGCGTGTTTTAGAACATATGGTTGATACAGTTGTCTATTTTGAAGGCGACAGAGGTCATAGTTTCCGAATTTTGCGCTCTGTTAAAAATCGCTTTGGCCCGACTGATGAAATTGGCGTTTTTGAAATGCGCGGCAGTGGTCTAGCTGAAGTTGCTAACCCCTCAGCCTTATTTTTAGAAGCCCGCGAAAAAAATGTGCCGGGCGCAGTTGTTTTTGCAGGCATAGAAGGCACGCGTCCACTTTTGGTTGAGATACAGGCACTGGCCGCCCCCTCATCGTTGGCAACCCCAAGACGCGCCGTGGTTGGCTGGGATAATAACCGGCTGTCAATGGTGCTGGCTGTGCTTGAGGCGCGCTGTGGTATTAGCTTTTCTGGACAGGATGTGTTTTTAAATGTAGCGGGCGGCTTGCGTATTTTTGAACCCGCCGCAGACCTTGCCGTTGCCGCAGCCTTACTCTCCTCAATCAGCAATCAAGCCCTACCCTATGATCAGGCCGTATTTGGCGAGATAAGCTTATCAGGCGCGGTACGACCAGTGGCACAAACTGGCGCCCGCTTAAAAGAGGCCTCAAAATTGGGTTTCACTTCGGCGCTTGCCGCCCTGCCCGCCAATCATGAAAAATCTCCTTTAAAAGTCACAGATATTGATGACTTAAGAGTTTTGCTCACGCGACTTGGGTTGCAAAACAATAAAAGTGAGACCTAAATAATGACCGAAACTATGACTGCCAGCCTTTCCCCTCTTGATTTCATCATCCTCACCGTGATTTTCATCTCCACTGTGATTTCACTCATGCGCGGCTTCACCAAAGAAATGCTTTCTATTATTGGCTGGATATTGGCGATTTATGGCACGGCGTTTTCACTACCACTCATTCGTCCTTTAGCGCAAGAATATATAGCCCCTGACTGGCTTGCTGATGGTCTGGTCATGCTTGTTATCTTTGTGCTGATACTGGGTGTTTTTAGCTTTGTTTCAAACCGCTTCTCAAAAAAACTAAAAGATAGCAGTATTGGGTTTATTGACCGCATACTTGGCGTTGTTTTTGGGGTTGGCCGCGGGCTGCTTATTATTGTTTTTGCCTATTTTGTCATTTTATTATTGCTGCCGCTTGAGGACCACCCTGACTGGCTCAAAAAAGGCCAACTCATTGGTATTGTTCAAAAAATTACGCCAGCTATTATGCAAATTGTCCCAATTGACAATTTGTCTGACCGCATTCCACAAATTGAAAGCAAGTTTAATTCACCCATTAATGACAATTTATTTAACTCAACAACTGACAAATTAGAAAGTTCAGGCTATAAGCAAGACATGCAAGAGAATGTACAAAAACTTTTGCACCAGTTTGACGAGTAACAGGCGGGACTAGATTGACTGACCTCACGCAAGACGACTTTGAAGCTGACACATTACGCGAAGAATGCGGCGTGTTTGGTATATATAACCACCCTGATGCCGCAGCTTTAACAGCTTTAGGCTTGCATGCACTCCAGCATCGCGGGCAAGAGGCCGCTGGCATTGTGTCCTTTGATGGGCAACAATTCAATTCTGAGCGCCGCTTGGGGTTGGTCAGTGAAAACTTTACCAAAGCCAATATTATTGACCGACTGGAAGGCCGCGCTGCTATTGGTCATGTGCGCTACTCCACCACTGGCGATACAATTTTGCGCAATGTGCAACCGCTCTTTGCTGATTTAGCTGGCGGGGGCTTTGCCTGTGCGCATAATGGCAATTTGACCAACGCCCTCACTTTGCGCAATGAATTGGTCAAGCGCGGGGCAATATTTCAATCAACCTCAGACACTGAAACGATTTTACAATTAGTGGCGCGCTCAAAAAGGCGGCAAACTGTTGACCGCCTAATTGATGCGCTTTTCCAAATTCAAGGTGCTTATAGTCTGGTCGTGCTGACCAATAAAAAACTAATTGGCGCGCGCGACCCGCTTGGTATTCGCCCATTGGTTTTAGGCGATCTTGACGGCTCACCTGTGCTGGCCTCTGAAACCTGCGCGCTTGATATTATTGGCGCGCGCTTTGTGCGTGAAATTGAAAATGGCGAAATTGTTGTAATTACCGAAAACGGCATAAGCAGTGTAAAGCCATTCCCGAAAATTGCCCCCCGCCCTTGTATATTTGAATATATTTATTTTTCACGCCCGGATTCAATTCTTGATGGCCGAAGCATTTATGATTGTCGAAAAAATTTTGGGCGGGTACTGGCTGAAGAAAGCGGCGTAGACGCTGATGTGGTGATACCTGTGCCAGATAGTGGCGTGCCAGCGGCGCTTGGTTATGCCGAAAAATCTAATATCCCCTTTGAGCTTGGTATTATTCGAAATCATTATGTCGGGCGGACTTTTATTGAACCTACTCAAGCGGTGCGCCAATTAGGTGTGAAACGCAAGCACAACCCTAATAAAGCGCATGTGGCTGGCAAGCGTGTTGTTTTGATTGACGACTCAATTGTGCGCGGCACCACCTCAGTTAAAATTGTTGAAATGATGCGAGAAGCAGGCGCGACAGAGGTGCATATGCGTATTGCCTCACCGCCCATCACCCACCCTGATTTTTACGGCATCGATACACCCGATAAAGAGCAATTGCTTGCTGCCAATCACGAGCTTGAAGAAATGCGCGCCTATATTGGTGCCGACAGCCTGGCTTTTTTAACTGTTGATGGGGTGTATCGCGCAATGGGTCACATGCAGGGCCGCAATCCCGACCAACCGCAATATACAGACCATTGTTTTACTGGTGACTATCCAACCCCATTGGCTGACCAGTCTGGCAATGAAAAAGTTCAACAGCTCTCCTTATTAAAAGAAAAATCAGAATAGATGAGCGAACAATTGAGTGCGGGAAATTCAAATCGTATTTCTTTGGTAACAGGCGCGAGTCGTGGCATTGGCCGCGCTGTGGCGTTGGCATTGGCTGCACAAGGGGACCATGTTTTACTGTTGGCGCGTGATGCGGATAATTTAGCTTCCGTTTATGATGAAATAACCGCTTTGGGTGGGCAAGCCACTGGTATTCCTCTCGACATAACTGATTATGCTGGACTAGACCGGCTTGGCGCGGTCATTGCTGAAAAATGGGGACGGCTAGATGTACTGGTTGGCAATGCTGCTATACTGGGTCCCATGACACCTGTCGCCCATATCTCACCTGATGAATTTGACAAGTTAATGGCGGTCAATGTTACGGCAAATGCACGGCTTATCCGTACTTTAGAGCCTTTATTGCTGGCATCACCGGCTGGGCGGGCAGTTTTTGTCACTTCGGGTGTTGCTCAAAGCGCGAAACCCTTTTGGGGCGGTTATGCCACCTCTAAGGCCGCCTTAAATACATTGGTAAGGTGTTGGGCGCATGAACAAAAAGAAACCAAGCTGAAAGTAAATTTATTATCGCCTGGCCCGGTGCGCACGGCTATGCGCGCCAAAGCCATGCCCGGCGAAGACCCAGAAAACCTTCCTCGTGCAGAGGAAATTGCGCCTTTATTTATTAAGATGCTTTCCCCTGATTGGCAGGAGACGGGGCAGATTGTTGACTATCGTCAGATGGTTGACTAAGGCAGGCATTGATAATATCCCGACAGAGCCAACGCGCCCCTTTAGAAGAAGCCTCGATAGAAATTTCCTGCACCTTACCCTTATCCAGCCATACACCAACACGGCAAGCGCGTTGTTTCACATCAAAGCGATCCATATGGCTTAAAGCACCCGTATCGTGGAAACAGCGATAGCCGTAATAGGGCCAACCGCATGTCGCATAATGATAGGGGAAAAATTCGCGCTCAATTCGGGTGGTGACATTTTGATAACCAAGCACTTGCCGACCTTCTTCTAAATCGACACTTGTATCAGGCAAGCCAGCACAGGCAATAATATCCGCCACGGCCTTGCCCCGCAATTCAGTCCCAGCGCGCTGAAAAAGCGCATCAATTTCAGCATCTGACACCAAACTTGAACAAGCACCCAAAGAAAGGCTGACAAATAAAAGGGACAGGATTGACAGAATTTTCGATGGCTTAAAAATTATTTTCATTCTCATAGTTAAATCATAGCCTTAAAAATCAAAATTGTGAAGACTAGCGCACAAAAACACACTCATAGCAAAATAACGCCGCAAAAAAGGGGGTGGTTGCCCGCCCCCTTTATCAAAAAAGCACACCTATAAAGTTTATTTTTTACGGGCGGATGCTTTTTTCTTCGCGGCTGGCTTTTTCTTAGCAGCAGGCTTTTTCTTAGCAACAGCCTTCTTCTTAACCGCAGGTTTTTTCTTGGCGACAGCCTTCTTCTTAACCGCAGGCTTTTTCTTAGCAACAGCCTTCTTCTTTGCCGCTGGTTTTTTCTTAGCAACAGCCTTCTTCTTAACCGCAGGTTTTTTCTTAGCAACAGCCTTCTTCTTTGCCGCTGGCTTTTTCTTAGCTGCTGGCTTTTTCTTAGCTGCTGGCTTTTTCTTAGCAACAGGTTTTGCCGCCGTGCGGATACCAGTACCACCGCTTGAAAGCACAAATCCAGCAAGCTTATAAGCATCGCTCATAGTGGGTTTTTTACTTCCTGAAAGAACTTTTACCGCAAGTGAAAATAATTCTTGGCTAGGTTTCGTAATCGCCATTTTTCTTCTCCATAGTCTTCTGTCGTAACTTGCGCTACAGACAATTTATTGGGGGAACGATAAAAAAAATGGACGCAAATAAATTTAAACGTTTTCTTGTTACTTAAAGAATACGATAGGTAGGGTTCACAAAATTGCAAGTCAAAATTTTGAATTATTTTTTATCGGCGTAAGGATTTTTTCCTTTACGAATAAAAAATCGAATAGGTGTACCAGCTAATGAAAAAGTTTCTCTTAATGAATTCGTCAAATATCGGATATAAGAATCTGGCACCGCATGACCTCTGCTTGAAAAAGCCACAAAGGTTGGTGGACGAGATTTTGCTTGTGTCACATAACGCAATCGCACTGGACGCCCTTTATCAGCTGGCGGGTGATGCTTGGCGACCGTCGCTTCGAGCCATTTATTGAGCTTAGCCGTTCCAATGCGGGCGTTCCATATTTCCTGCTGCTTGGCGATGGCCGGCATGAGCGCTTCAGTCCCTTTTCCAGTTTTAGCTGAGACCGTCAGCACTGGCACGCCCTTTAGGCGCGGCAAAGCAAACTCAAGTTTATCACGCACAATTTCGCGCACCTCATTGCGATCAATTTTTAAATCCCATTTATTGATAGCAATAATCAAGGCCCGCCCCTCGCGCTCAACCAAATCAGCAAGTTGAATATCCTGTTTATCAAATGGCGTTTCAGCATCAATCAGCAAAATAACCACTTCCGCAAATTTAACGGCGCGCAAGCCATCTGCTACAGATAGTTTTTCAAGCTTTTCTGTTACGCGGGATTTACGCCTTACGCCCGCCGTATCCCATAATTTTATTTTACGCTCAACAGGCCCATCAGTCGTTTCTTGTGTCCAAGACCAGGACACACCAATCGAGTCTCGCGTAATACCCGCTTCAGGCCCCGTCAACAAACGGTCTTCACCAACTAGCTTATTGATAAGGGTTGATTTGCCAGCATTTGGCCGGCCTAAAATAGCAACCCTTAATGGCTTTTCTAAATCCAATGTGAAGGGGGCATCTGGATCAAAATCTTCTTCCTCTTCCTCCTCAAATTCTTCAGTTTCGGGATGCTCGGCGATGGCGTCTTTAACAAGCTGATACAAATCACCCATGCCATGTCCATGTTCAGCAGACAGGCCAATCGGATCCCCCAGCCCTAATTCATATGCCTCTAAAAAACCAGCCTCAGCGGCATTTCCTTCATATTTATTGGCGGCCAAAATAATTGGCTTTGTCGTGCGTCGAATTAAATCAGCAAAAAACCGGTCTTCGGGAATAATCCCCAATCGCGCATCTGTCAGCATGAGTATCATATCGGCTTGCGCCATGGCCAATTCAGTCTGTTGGCGCATACGCGCTTCCAACGACCCTTTAGGCGCATCTTCAAGGCCGGCAGTATCAATAATATTAAACCGCAATTCGCCAAGCTTAGCCTCACCTTCGCGGCGGTCACGCGTCACACCTGGCCGATCATCAACCAATGCGACACGCTTGCCGGTAAGGCGGTTAAACAGGGTTGATTTCCCAACATTGGGGCGCCCAACAATGGCTAATGTAAAAGTCATAATAATCTTTTAATAACGGCTATTGATAAGCGATTAAACGCCCATCATCGGACAAAATATAAAGCGTCTTGCGCGCCACAACTGGGGTCACATTCACAGGATCCCCAACATCAATTTTACTGATCATCTCGCCAGTATAAGGGGATAAAGAAACAACCTCACCAAGACTAGAAGCCAATATCAAACGGTCAGAGGCCAGCACAGGGCCAGACCATGTTATAGGGTCATCAAAGTCACCATCTTCATATTTTTCAAGTTGCTTTACCCAACGCACTCTCCCCTGATTGCGGGTCAGGCAAACCACCTCTGCATCAACTGTCACTAAATAAATATTATCACCTGCGACCCATGGGGTTTCGATTGAGGTAAATTCAGACATCCAAACCCGTTCACCCGTTCGAATATCAATCGACACCATGCGCCCACCATGCGAAACAGCAAAGACACGGTCTCGGTCTATCACCGGACGCCCGATAATCGGATTAAGGTCTGAAAGCGGTGTTAATTGCCCTGTGCGCGTCAAGCTATCGGACCAGTTGACCGTGCCATTACTTGTCCGCATGGCTAAAATCTCTCCAGATGAAAAGCCAGCAATCACCAAATCACCCGCAACAGCAGGGCTGGTGCCAGACAAAATGGTGGCGGGTTCTAAAATGGCGACTTGGCTCCATAAACGCCCACCATTTTCAGTTGAAAATACCTGCAACTGGTTATCATGGCTAATCGCGAAAATTCTTCCATTTGATACAGTTGGTGCGGTGCGAAATGGGATTGGGGTTTGGACACGCCAAGCAATATTGCCCGATGCTGCGTCAATAGAGATAACTTCACCAAAACCTGTGACAGCAAAAACATACCCGTTTTCATAAGCAATGCCGCCGCCAAAACCATCTTCAATTTCACTTTTTTTCGGGGCGAGTTTTTGCCGCCATAAACGCTTACCAGTTTCTGCATTGGCCGCCACAAGGGTTAAATCAGCGCCAAGCACAAAGGCTTTATTTTCGGCAATAAGTGGCGGCGTGGTGATTTTAATATCCCGTGAGCTGCCCGATACAATTGATGCGCTAAACTTGCGCTTAATGCTTTCGCTAAGCTCTAAATGATGCGCCACATTATCGGCAAAGCCACCTGGCTGCGCCCAACTATCATTCACATAAGGTCGCGGTAAAATAATTTTTTGCCGCAGCAAGCGCGGGTCCGCTTCCAATCGGCGTTCAAAACTCAACACCGAAATCCGCTCCCCATCGACTTTCTTTTTGGTGTCCTCTTCTTCGTCACCACCAAACCAGCCACAGGCTGTTAGGCTTGTCGCAAGACAAGTCAGGAGGATATTTCGATATATTTTATTGGCACGCATTTCAATTTCTCCAGACCGAATTACTTATCGCCTTCGCGTAAATAAGAGTCTAACGACTTATCTAAGACTGTAAAACGAATTTGCATCTGTGGGGATAATTCAACATCCGCCAAAGCAGTTTTAACAAAACGACTGGCTTCCAGATAATTGCCGGTTTGGAAATGGCTTAAAGCCATCATTTCACGCGCCGCATGACGAAACGGATTTTGCTCTCCTAGCATTTCTCGCAAACGCGTTTCAAGCGCATCTGGCTTATAGCTCTCAAGTAAAAGAGCGGCTGAGGCTAAACTCACATAATCGCGTAAGGCCAGCGGGATATCGCGGCGCGCACTCAACTCATCATATAGCAGGACGGCATCGTCCAATTGATTGTTTTCAACTAGAAGTTTAGCCCGCCGCAAATCAGCCAAAATACCATAAGAGGCAGACGCAGTTTTTGAGAAATTTGACAGGCTTTCAATTTGAATACCAATATCCGCCCCGTCAATTTCAGCCAACATAGCTTCATAAGCCGCTGAGGCTTGTTCATTTTTACTCGTCACATAGCTGTTCCATGCTGACGAGCCAGCGATAAACAACACAACAGCCAAAGCGAAACCAATGACATAAATCCCGTAACGCTCCCAAACCTGACGCAATCTGTCTTGTCTTAATTCAGCATTAATTTCGTCAAAAATATCAGCCACTTTTTGCTCCCAGTGAATTTTAATTTCGTTTCTTTATCTGCTCAAACTACCAGCATGCAGGGCTTTTAGGCAATCCGTTTCAGAGCAAATAACATAAAAAAAACAGTTTTTTATGATTTTTTCTTCATTCCATATGTATGTTCTTTGGCAGGGAACTCACGCGCGCGCACAGCCTGCGCATAGGCTTCGGCTGCTGATGCAATGCGCTGGCCCAAATCTGCAAACTCTTTGACAAATTTTGGAATTTGTGGCGAAAGTCCTAGCATGTCCTCTGATACCAAAACCTGTCCATCGCAATTTTGAGAGGCTCCGATACCTATCGTGGGAATGGTAAGCTGTGCGGTTATTTTATCAGCCAATTCAGCAGCCATGCCCTCTAGCACGACAGAAAATGCGCCAGCCTCTTGCACCGCCAGCGCATCATCAATTAAATCCGCCCATTGGTCTTCCGTTCGCCCTTGCGCTTTAAAACCGCCCATCACATTGACGCTTTGGGGGGTTAAGCCAATATGCGCCATGACGGGTATGCCGCGTTGATGTAAATATTTGACAGTTGGGGCCATGCGCGTGCCACCTTCAATCTTCACCGCCTGACATCCAGTTTCTTTCATCACTCGTGAGGCGTTGCGAAAAGCCATTTCAGGGCTTTCCTCGTAAGAGCCAAAAGGCATATCAACAACCACCAGCGCTTTACGCGAGCCGCGCATAACCGCTGCGCCATGCGCAATCATCATATCAAGCGTGACACCTAAAGTGCTTTCCATGCCATACATGACCATGCCCAAACTATCACCGACCAGTAGCAAATCCACATGCGGGTCAAGTAAGCTGGCCGTGTGAGCATGATAAGCCGTAAGGCATACAATTGGATCGCCGCCATTTTCTTTGCGCGACGTCAATTCCGGCACGGTCATTCGGCCTTTAAATGATTTTGCTTGAACAGACATCAGACCCTTCCAATTTTGCCTGATTAAAAATTGCCGTGAAAATAGCCTATCAAGCCTATCAAATCAATGTTTTGCTATGAAATACCTGTTGTGCGGCGCAAAATATCGAGAAATATCTCCCCCCCATTCAAAGGTGCAATTTCAATTTTCATCAATTGCCCCCGATAGGTTTCAACAATAATAATATCTCCAATCAGCCCAGCATCTTCATGGTCAATGCGCGCAATATCTTCCAGCGCGATGCGCGTGTTTTTGCCATCAAAATGTGAAATCAGGTGCTGATTGGTGATGATTGCTGAACGAGAGTTATCCAGTGAAATGGTAATATCATAATAAGCTACCACTTCTTCACCAGCGCCAAGAATTGCGTTTTCATCAATATATTCTTGAACAGAAAGTGGTAATTCATTGGCTAACAAAACACCGCCAGGATTATCCAAATCACAAGCTGTTAAAAACAGGCCCACAAAAGCCACTGCAACAAGTTTTTTCAACATCACAAACTCCTAATATGGCTTAAGCCTAGCAAATAACTTGGATAAATCAATTGATTATCTGGCGCATGACACAAGCTTGTAGCTGTCCAAGCTCGAACAAATTTATTTTTGCGCGGCGATATAGGTCAGCATTTCAACCACTTGCTCGGCTGTGGTCGCCCACGCCATGGCGGCGGCATCGACTTCTTTGAGTGGGTGAATAATATCGGCATCATGCAAAGTGATATAAGGCGTGCCCAATGCCGCGCAGTAGCCCGCGTCAAAAGCGGCATTCCATTGTTTATATTTATCCCCAAAACGCACAATGGCAATATCACACTGTTCAATCAGCGTTTTAATTCGTATCGCATTGACTTTGGCAGACTTATGGTCGCGCCAAAATGGATTATCTTCAGCGCCCAGCAAATCACCCGCTGCATCACTGGCTTCATGATTGGTCACCGCAGAGGTAAACTGAATATCAAGCTGATTGCGCGCACACCCCTGCTCAATCTGGTCACGCCAATCTGTATGAATTTCGCCTGAAAGATAAACGGTTAACTGTGTCATCACCCCGATTTCCTTATTTTATGATAATGCAGGAAATGTAACGCACCCTTACCATGCGTCAAGGGGCTACTCCCACTCAATTGTGCCAGGTGGTTTGGAGGTTACATCATAGACCACGCGGTTAATGCCGCGCACTTCATTGATAATGCGGGTGGACACGCGGCCTAAAAACTCATGACTATAGGGATAATAATCAGCCGTCATCCCATCGGTCGAGGTGACCGCGCGCAGCGCACATACATAGTCATAAGTGCGGCTATCGCCCATCACCCCAACTGTGCGCACTGGCAAGAGAACCGCAAAGGCCTGCCAAATCTCATCATAAAGCCCTGCATTGCGGATTTCTTCGAGATAAATTTTGTCAGCCTTGCGCAAAATATCGAGTTTTTCGCCTGTAATTTCGCCTGGAATACGAATAGCCAATCCCGGCCCTGGAAACGGATGACGCCCAACAAAAGCCTCAGGCAAACCCAATTCACGTCCCAGCGCGCGCACCTCATCTTTAAAAAGTTCGCGCAAGGGCTCAACCAAATCCATTTTCATGCGCTCGGGCAAACCGCCCACATTATGGTGGCTTTTGATTGTTACAGATGGACCGCCCGTGAATGACACACTTTCAATCACATCTGGATAAAGCGTGCCCTGCGCCAAAAAATCAGCGCCGCCGACAGCAGCGGCTTCAGCCTCAAACACATCAATAAAAGTTGCACCAATGATTTTACGCTTTTGTTCTGGATCGCTCACACCATCAAGCTTGCTCAAAAACAAGTCTGAAGCATCTTTATGAACGAGATTAATGTTGTAATGATCTCTAAAAAGTGTGACGACTTCTTCGCTTTCGCCCGCCCGCATCATGCCAGTATCGACATACACACAAGTCAGCTGGTCGCCAATCGCCTCATGCAGCAAAACCGCAACCACAGAGCTATCCACACCACCAGAAAGACCACAAATCACGCGCCCTTGCCCAACTTGCTCCCGCACTTTTTCAAGCGCGCTGTCCTTAAAAGCCGCCATTGTCCAATCGCCCTGACAACCAGCAATTTTATGGGTGAAGTTTTGCAACATTTTGGCGCCATCCGGCGTATGCACAACTTCTGGGTGAAATTGCACGGCATAAATTTTACGAGCCTCATCGGCAATCGCGGCACAAGGAGCATTTTCACTGACAGCAACAACCTCAAAACCATCTGGAATTTGGGTCACGCGGTCACCATGGCTCATCCAAACCTGAATACCCTCGCCCGAATCCTGAATGCCGTCAAATAAAGCGCAATCTTGGGTGAGCGACAACATAGCGCGCCCGAACTCACGATGGTCAGAAATTTCAACCGCGCCGCCCAATTGCGAGCAAAGCGTTTGCTGACCATAACAAATACCCAGCATCGGCAGGCCGCTATTCAAAATTTTATCCGCGACACGCGGCGTACCTATATCAGCAACACTATTTGGCCCACCAGAAAGAATGACAGCTTTTGGCGCAAAGGATTCAAAAATTTCCGCCGCCTTTTGGAAAGGGACAATTTCGCAATAAACTCCTGATTCTCGTACCCGCCGCGCAATAAGCTGGGTCACCTGACTTCCAAAATCAACAACGAGAACACGATCCATTAACAGTTAATCCTTTTCACTTTCCAGAGTCTCTTCCAGCTTTTCAGAAACTGGTTTTGCAAGAGCAGACTTCGTTTCTTGCGCTTTTAAAACATCAATATCAGCCAGCAGCAAACTCACCTGCTCACATTCCCCGCACAGCGTTTTCAAGCGTGCCAAACGCTTTTCAGCTTCTTCTAAATTTTCTAATTTTGTCGCCGCCTGACCAGCCCAAAAAACCGCTTGCAAATTATCCGGCTCAATCGCCAGCGCAATATCAATCAAACGCAAGGCCTCGTTATGATTCTCTAGCTGGCTTTGCACAAAACCTTTTAACGCAAAAGCATGCGCATTAGCTGGGTCTGCAAGCATGGCTTGCGTCAGCAATTCATCGGCTTTGTCAAATTTATCATCATCAACCATGCTGCGCGCAGAAGCCAATATCACATTGGAAAGGCGTTCATTGACAAGGGTCGCTGCCGAAAGAGATACAGGCGCTGCCATACCAATAACGAGAGCTAAGATAAGAACGAAAATCTGTGGTTTATGAAACATTGAAACTCTCTTAACTCGAACCAGAGCCTTTATAATTTGGCGCTTCTCGCGTTATTACAACATCATGCACATGACTTTCACGCAAGGATGCAGAAGTCATTTTGACAAATTCAGCCCGCTGATGAAACTCAGCAATGGTCGCCGAGCCTGTATATCCCATTGCCGCGCGCAACCCGCCAATGAGCTGATGAATAACCTCGCTCACATCGCCCTTGAACGGGATTTGCCCTTCAATACCCTCTGGCACAAGCTTCATATCATCTGTGATGTCTTGCTGGAAATAGCGGTCAGCTGAACCGCGCGCCATAGCGCCCACCGACCCCATGCCGCGATAGGCTTTGTAAGAGCGCCCCTGATATAAAAATACATCACCTGGCGCCTCAGTCGTACCAGCCAGCAAAGACCCAACCATCACCGCTGATGCGCCCGCCGCGATAGCTTTTGCCAAATCACCAGAATATTTAATGCCACCATCAGCAATAATTGGCACGCCCGCTTTTTGCGCCGCTTCAACAGCATCAATTACCGCCGTTAATTGTGGCACACCCACACCAGCCACAACCCGCGTTGTGCAAATTGAACCCGGACCAATACCAACCTTCACAGCATCTGCACCAGCGTCAATCAACGCCTTTGTGCCAGCCGCCGTTGCGACATTGCCCGCCACAACCTGCACATCACTATTATATTTTTTAAGTCGTTTAACAGCTTCCAACACCTGCACAGAATGGCCATGCGCGGTATCAATAACCAGCAAATCGACTTCTGCATCTATCAAAGCCCCGCAGCGCTCAAACCCTTTATCGCCAACAGTCGATGCCGCCGCTATGCGTAACCGCCCTTGCGGGTCTTTGGCCGCATTGGGATGCAATTGCGCTTTTTCCATATCTTTGACTGTAATCAACCCGACACAATGATAGGCATCATCCACAACCAATAATTTTTCAATGCGGTTTTGATGCAATAATTTTTGTGCCTCTTCTTGACTTACCGCCTCTTTCACTGTCACAAGATTTTCTTTTGTCATGAGCTCAGAAACAGGTTGGTTTGCGTTATGAGCAAACCGTACATCACGATTGGTCACGATACCAACCAGTTTCCCATCGGCTTCAGTGACCGGAATGCCAGAAATATTATGCTCTTTCATAAGAGACAAGGCTTCTGACAATTTTGCACTTGGCGAAACAGTGACCGGGTTCACAACCATGCCACTTTCAAATTTTTTAACTTTACGAACTTCAGCAGCCTGTTCTTCAATGGTCAGGTTACGGTGCAAAACACCGATACCGCCTGCTTGCGCCATGGCAATCGCCAATTCAGCTTCAGTGACTGTGTCCATGGCAGCGGAAAGCAAGGGGATGCCAAGCGAGATTGTTTTGGTAATTTGGGTTTTTGTGTCTGCCTGAGACGGCAATACGTTCGATTCTGCTGGTTGCAGAAGAACATCATCAAATGTGAGCGCTTCGCGGAACATGTGTCAAACTCCGATATGTTGAGCGTGCGATTTAATGCAAGCTAGTTTGACGCCATCTCTTACCACTTTTTTGGGGTAATAGGCAAAGATTAATTCATCGAAAACAAAACAAATCTCATAATCAATCTAAACTACTGAAAAATAATAAAGATTTATCCCCGAAAACCCGTCGCAATGACATAAAGTTCGACCGATTCTTTGCGACTCGCTTTCGGCTTCATGTGAACGACTCGGGTAAAATTTTTCTTTAACCCCTCTAACAACTCACCCGTTGTCCCGCCCTGAAAGACTTTGGCACAGAAACTCCCACCGGGCTTCAAACTTTCAAAGGCAAACCAAGCCGCCGCCTCGGCAAGGGCGATGGTGCGCAAATGGTCAGTTTTGCGATGCCCAGTCACATTTGCCGCCATATCCGATAAGACCGTATCAAGCTCAGCACCTGCCATATCCGTAATCAGTTGCGGCGCGGTGTCGTCTAAAAAGTCCATTTTCACAAAAGTGCTACCTTGCACAGGCTCAATATCGAGCAAATCAATACCAAAAACAAATCCCTGCCCTGTCAGCGCCTTAGTGCGCTCAACCGCGACCTGCAGCCAACCGCCAGGCGCACATCCCAAATCCACAACCCGATATCCAGGTTTTAAAAAACCAAACCGGTCATCCATTTCAGTTAATTTATAAGCCGCACGCGAGCGGTAGCCTTCCTTTTGGGCTTTCTCGACATAAGGGTCATTAAGCTGTCTTTGCAGCCAACGCGTTGAGGATATTTTGCGCCCACGTGCCGTTTTAACGCGGGTTTTTATTCGGCCCTTGCGTCCACCATCAGCCTCTTTGCTCATTGCCACCTCCCCTATGCAGGTTGTTTTTATAAGGCCGTTTGCGGTTTTTTTTATTATGAAACCTGCGTTTTCTTTGGTCTTTTCGAATAAGGCGTAACAAAATGCCTTCGCGCAAGCCTCTGTCAGCAACCTTAATCACCGGCACTGGGTAAAATTGCATAAAGGCCTCCAGCACCGCACAGCCCGACAAAACAAGGTCCGCGCGCTCAGGGCCAATACAAGCCTGATTCACCAATTGCTCATGCGTCATAGCGACCAAACGTTTCATGACATCTTTAACCGCAATAGCTGAAACAGTGCGCCCATCTACTTTATTGCGGTCATAATATTTGAGTCCAAGCTGGATAGCGATGAGCGTGGTGACAGTGCCAGAAGTGCCGATAATCTGCACTTGTCGCAGATCCTGCAAATCCTGCTCAGCGATAAATTCTTTCATTTCTTGCGCACAGTCATCCCGCATTTGATTATAAATTTCAGGTGTTAATTGGGTTGCATTATATCGCTCACTCAAGCGCACAACACCAATCGGGAAACTTTTGGTTTCTTTCATCTCAAACCGCCCGCGCTCAAGCCGTAAATAGGTAATTTCGGTGCTACCACCGCCAATATCTAAAACAATGACATTGCGCCGTTTACGGTCAAATAAAGAACCGCAACTGACAGAGGCAAGTTCGGCCTCATCTCTGGCGCCAATAATTTCAAACCGCAGGCGCGTTTCTTTTTCAACTCTTTCAATAAAGGCGCGTCCATTAGATGCATTTCGGCAGGCCTCCGTCGCCACACACCGCACCCGCGCAACATCAAGCTTACGGATTTTACCCGCACAAACCCGTAAAGCCGCCAATGCTCTTTCAATCGCCGTTTCGCTAAGCTCACCTGTGGCGTCTAAGCCCTCCCCAAGCCGAACAATGCGCGAAAACGAGTCGACAACCCGAAATCCATCTTTATCGGGCGCAACAATCAGCAAACGACAATTATTCGTACCCAAATCAATGGCCGCATAAAGCTTGTCTGCCTCTGACTTGTTTTGATTTTCATTGCCGTGCGATTGGCCATTATCGGATTTGGCAAAACGCGTGGGCTTACGATTATGTGGTTTGAATTTGTGACGAGAGGGTCTGCGTTCACCCGAACGCTCTCGTTGATTTTCAGGTGCAGGGGAATTACCCTGCATGTGGTCTGTCTTGTCCATGCGCACAAGCTCCGTCTGTCTCAAAGCACCCTAAAAGGGGATCGGTTTTTTACCGTTAATGCCATTTTAGCCATAAATCCTGCCGAATTGCTATAGCTATCGTCATTCTGCGCTCGGAAAATGCGTTTATCGGGTGAAATATAATGAAATATGGTATAAACTTGCTATTCCCCCTCGTATTTTTGAAAATAATTCATATATATAGTCTTGTTAGAGCCTATTGTTTTTACAATTATATGTGCAGGCTGAATTGAAATAATGACGAAACTTTTTGACTATCTTAATCGCTACGCATTTTTCCGTGCTTTGCCGGATCGTGCGAAATTAGCTGTGCTTTGCTCCATCGTGGTTTTTTTATGGATTTTAAGCGGCGTGATTTTGCCCTCAGGCCCAGCGCGCGAGATTCCAGAGACAATTGCTGAGCGCAATCGTAATAGCGATAATCTCGTGGTACAAACGCGCCCCTTCTCTCCGAGTTTCAAAACGCAAAAAATTATTTTGCGTGGCTCGACAGAAGCTGACCGCCTTGTGCAACTCGCGGCACAAACCTCAGGAACCATTATTGATATACCTGCTGAGAAAGGTCGCGCTGTCAAAGCAGGTGATATAATTTGTCAAATAGATGTTGATGCCCGTCAGGCACAATTAGAAGAAGCTGAAGCGCTCATGCGCGCGCGCGAAATTGACTATAAAGCTGCGCAAACATTGGTTGAAAAAGGCCATTTCTCATTAAGCCGTGCCGCCGCCGCCAAAGCCGCCTATGACACAGCTGTAGCGCTACACAAACAGCGCAAAGTCGAGCTGGAGCGCACCCATATTCGCGCGCCCTTTGATGGTATTTTTGACACCCAGCCACTCGAAATTGGGGATTTTATAAGCATTGGACAAAGTTGCGGCACATTGATTGATAAAGACCCTTTATTGGTTGTCGCTCAAATTTCGGAAAAACAAATAAGCACCTTAGAGGCTGGAGCTAAAGCGCACGTCACGCTTGTGACAGGTGAAGAAATTGAAGGCAATCTCACCTATATTGCTGAAAAAGCAGACCCGCGCACGCGTACATTTATGATTGAGGTTGAGCTGCCAAATGCAGATAATAAATTGCGCGATGGCGTGAGTGCTGAAGTGACACTCACTGGCAAGCAACGCGAAGCGCATCTCATCCCCCATGGTATTATTTCTTTGAACACTGATGGGCGCATTGGGGTGAATACAGTTATTGATGGTGTCGTAAAATTCGTTCCTGTCGAAGTGATGTCTGATGACCTTACCGGACTTTTTGTGCAGGGACTTGAGGGCGAAGTTGATATTATTGTGGTGGGTCAAAATTTTGTAAAAGACGGGCAGCTGGTTAAAGTAGACAAATTAGACCCACTCCCAGAATTGGCCTCGCAAAAATAGGGTAAAGCTGGGCATGAAAAATTTTATTCTTTTTTGCATCTCCCGCGCCCGTGTGGTTTTAACCATTCTTGCCGCCATTCTTATTGGTGGCATTGTCTCAATGTTCACCATTCCAAAGCAAAGCGACCCGGATATTCCAATTCCGTTTGTTTATGTTTCGGTCATTTATCCAGGTATTTCCCCCGATGATGCCGAACGCCTCATCACTAAACCATTAGAAGTTGAGCTTCAACAAGTCGAAGGGCTGGTCCAAATTTATGGATTTGGGGCGCAAAATTATGGCGCGGTTTTGGTCGAGTTCGAAGTGAATCATAATATTGATAACGCGCTTGCAGATGTGCGCGCGCTTGTCGACCAAGCCAAGCAGGAATTTCCCGAAGATGCTGAAGAACCGATTGTCAAAGAAATCATCGCGACATCTTTTCCAGCTCTTTTTGTAACACTTTATGGTGATGTTAAAGAAAGAGAACTCATTAATCGCGCGCAAGATTTAAGTGACGCGATACAATCACTTAACACAGTTTTGGAGACCTCTATTTTAGGGGATCGCGAAGAATTGCTTGAGGTGATTGTTGACCCCGTCAAAATGGAAAATTATCAAATCACCCATGAAGATTTGTTCAATGTCATTCGTGCCAATAATCGTGTCATACCAGCTGGCGAAATTGATACTGGTTTGGGGCGGTACGCCATTTCCGTGCCTGGCTTATTTCAATCGCGCGAGGATATTAGCTCGCTGCCTGTCAGGGTGAGTGGCAATGCCGTTGTCACCTTAGCTGATATTGCTGAAATCCGTCGCACTTATAAAGATAAGAAAACCATCACGCGCTATAATGGCCAACCTGCAACCGTTATTCAGGTCTCACGCCGCCTCAAAAGTAATTTATTGCAAATGATTGAGGAGGTAAAAACAACCAGTCAAGAAACAACCAAGAGCTGGCCCGACGGTATTGAAATGGATTTCGCTTTTGACCGCTCTGTCACCACCAAAATGATGATTGATAATATGCGTGACAGCATTACCAATGCGATTGTGTTGGTTATGTTGCTTGTGGTGGCAACGCTTGGTTACCGCTCCTCGCTTCTTGTCGGCATCACCATACCAACCAGCTTTATCGCGACAATTCTGATACTCAATATTTTAGGCTTCTCGCTCAATATTGTATTGATGTTTGGTTTGATATTATCTGTTGGCCTCTTGGTTGATGGTGCCATTGTTGTGGTAGAATATGCTGACCGCAAAATGGCGGAAGGCTATGACCGCGCCAAAGCCTATGCGCTTTCTGCCAGCCGTATGTTTTTACCAGTTCTCTCTTCTACCGCCACAACATTGGTTGCGTTTTTGCCCATGCTCTTTTGGCCAGGCATATCCGGCGAATTTATGAAATATTTCCCAATAACGATGATTATCGTTTTATCGGCATCTTTATTTGCGGCCTTGCTTTTTCTGCCGGTTTTGGGCGGATTGTTTGGTAAAACTGAAGTGCAAGATGCAGGCGCGTTCAGCGATATAGCAGAAGGTAGCGGCGCCAATCTTGAAGATATAGGCGGCCTTACCGGGCGCTATATCCGTATGCTTAAAACTAGTTTTAAATATCCGTTTTTGTCAATTCTGGGTTGTATTCTTGTGCTTGTCTCTATCATTATGACCTATAGTTACAGCTCGGTTGGGTTGAAATATTTCCCAGATATTCCAGTTAATGAAGGCAGTGTATTAGTGCGCGCACGCGGAAATATGTCCCTGCAAGAAGCGACGACATTGACCAATCGGGTTGAAAATATCGTGCTTGATATTGAGGGGATTAAATCCACAGTTACACAAATTAACCCTGATTTGGGTTATGCCTCTAATAGTGGCGATGACCGTATTCCGATTGATGTGGTCGGGCAAATTTTCTTTGAGCTTGAAGATTATCGTCAAAGAGACCGAAATTCATTTCAACTTCTGGATTATATCCGTCAAAAAACGGCAGATATTCCTGGCATTATTATTGAAGTAAGTGAAAATCAGGAAGGCCCGCCCGTTGGGAAAGATGTGCAATTGCAAATTCGGGCGTCAGAAATAGACACCCTCACCTATGCTGTTGACCAAGCCAGTAAATTTTTTGAACAGCAGTCTGACTTGCTTACTGATATTGAAGACAACCGACCCTTGCCTGGCATTGAATGGGTGATTGATGTTGACCGAGAAAAAGCGGGGCGCTTCGCAACAAATGTGAGTTCAGTTGGCAGCATGGTTCAGATGATTACTAATGGCACAAAGCTTGGCACATATCGCCCCTTTGATGCAGAAGAGGAAATGGATATTCGCATTCGCTATCCAAATGAAGTGCGCGATATAGAAAATATGGATAGCTTGCGTGTGGTGACGCCGCGCGGGCAGGTACCGATTGGCAATTTCGTTGAGCGCAAAGCCACGCAACGTAAAGTTAAAATTGACCGCCTGGATGGGGAGAGACAATTTACCATTAAAGCCAATACATTAATCAACCCTTCCACTGGTGAAAAATATCCAGCTGAAATGGCGGTAGATTTAATTGAGAACTGGATTCAACAACAAGATTTTGTAGATAATATTGAATATCGCTTTCGTGGCAGTGATGAGGAGTCTGAAGCGGCGTCAGAGTTTTTAGGCGGCGCGCTTCTCACCGCCCTTGCCCTGATGGCAATTATTTTGCTCATGCAATTTAATGATTTCTACCTTGCTATTCTGACATTATCGACCGCGTTTCTGGCCAGCATTGGTGTATTGCTCGGTTTGGTTGTCATGCAACGCGAATTTATTGTGATTATGACAGGCATTGGCATTATTGCCCTTGCTGGTATTGTGGTGAATAATGCGATTGTGTTGATTGACACTTACCAACGCTTGCGAAACCACTACCCAACACCAGAAGAAGCCGTCCTAAAAGCCAGCGCGCAACGCTTACGCCCCATCATTATTACTACAACAACAACCGTTGTTGGCATGCTGCCATTGGCTCTTGGCTTGAGTATAAACATTTTGGAGCGCACGATTGAAACAGGGTCTCCGATTTCATTCTGGTGGAAAGACACAGCCATAGCCATCAGCTTTGGCCTGACCTTTTCAACTGCCATCACGCTGATTATTTTACCTTTGATGATTGTCTTGCCAGAAAAATTAAATGTCCAATGGCGCGCCTTTAAGCAAGAGCTCAAAAAGCGCGTTGAAAAAGCCTAGAGGTTTAAAGGCTGGTGCGTGCCAATTGGCGATAATAGAATAATATTGTGAATGGTATGCTGGCGAGATATGTCGCACCAATCATCAGCAAGCCAATCCATGGAAAAGTCAGCAAAGTGCCACCCAAAACGCCTACAAATAATAAAATCGGCATAGCTTGTTTGCGTGTAAAGCTTAAAGCAAGACGCTTACCTGAAAATGTTGGGATATTACTCACCATAAACCCCGCCAGCGTGATGGTATAAAAACAAATTAATAAAGAATATGTCTTAACATCTGCGAGGCCTGCAAATTCCAGAATTGGCGGCACAAAAACCAAAAGCCCTGCCGCCGGACTGGGCATGCCTGTGAAATAATTATCACGCCAAATCGGGCGATCCGGATTGCTGGTTTCAACATTAAAACGCGCAAGGCGCAAAGCGGCGCAAACTGTAAAGCACAACATAGCCAGCCAGCCAAGCCGACCCATTGTTTCCATCGCCCAAATATAAACCAATAAAACGGGTGCAATCCCAAAATTTAAAAAGTCGACCAATGAGTCAAGTTGGGCGCCAATTTTACTTTCAACCTTCAGCAATCTGGCCAGGCGCCCATCGACCCCATCAAGCAAAGCCGCGAACACCACAATAACAACCGCCATTTCAAATTGGCCTAATAGTCCTAATCGAATTGAGGTCAACCCACAGCACAAAGCCAATATGGTGATGACATTGGGCAAAAGCCTTCTAATGGAGATTTTACGCTCCCCAGTTTGCTCGGTGTTTTCAAGCCGCTCTTTTAAGCTTCGACGTTCCATCTCATTTTGGCACGATACTTAAATCGTTTCCCCCTGACGCGCGTCTTCCTTGCTGTTTAAGTCAGCAATAATGGTTTCACCAGATATTGCTAATTGCCCAACCGCGACTTGCGGTTGCACACCATTGGGAAGATAAATATCCACACGGCTACCAAAGCGAATAAGCCCAAAACGCTCACCGGTTTTGAGCTGCTCATCTTCTTCTACCCAGCACAAAATTCGGCGTGCGACCAAACCAGCAATTTGCACAACAACCATATCGCGGCCATCTGGCAGCTCAACAAGCAAAGATTGACGCTCATTAGCTTCGCTGGCTTTATCCAAATCAGCGTTTAAAAAACGACCCGTGCGATAACGTGACAGTTTAATCACGCCTTCATGGGGCATGCGGTTCACATGGCAGTTAAAGACATTCATAAAAACAGAGACACGAGTTCTGGTGGCAATACCAAGCCCTAACTCTGGTGGCGGTGTGGCTTCTGTTATCATATTCACCACCCCATCAGCTGGCGAGACGACAAGCCCCTCGCGTTGCGGGACTGTTCGCGCTGGATCGCGGAAAAAATAAGCGCACCAAAGCGTCAAAATTACCCCAATCCAACCAAGCACGCTGGAAATGAAGAAAAAGACAAATGTCACGGCAGCAAAAATGCCTATAAACCGGTAGCCTTCTGGATGGATAGGTACCAAAACAGAGGTTAAAGGTCCCATTTTGAAATCCTTTGCTTAATTGCGTTCTTATCTCATTTTTAAATAGCATATTTCTTGACGCTTGAGGCAAGAAACATACACTTAATTAAAGATTTAATTAAGCTTTATTGGGATAAACAGATGCAGCGGATTCAATCAGTATGTGTGTTTTGTGGCTCACGCTTTGGCAAGGATCCCAATTTCACCACCCAAGCCGAAATGCTAGGCAAGCTTCTTGCGCAAAATCAGTTCAAAATTGTTTATGGCGGTGGGCAGGTCGGTCTAATGGGCGTGCTGGCCAAAAGCGCATTGGCGCATAATGGCTATGTGAAAGGGATTATCCCGACTTTTTTAAACAAAAAAGAAGTGAAATTTGACGATATAAGCGAGATTATTGAGACCGACAGCCTTCGCCAGCGCATTAAACTTATGGCAGATTCAGCGCAAGCCTTTATTGTGCTGCCCGGCGGTGTCGGCACGCTGGACGAGCTTATGCAAATGCTGACCATGAATATTCTGCGTGAACATGATAAGCCGATTATTTTGGTGAATATGAACGCTTTTTGGGATCCATTTATGAAACTGTTAGATGCGATGGAGCAGCAAGGTTTTTTATATCCAGGCACAAAAGACAGATTGCTTTTAGTGCCTGACAGTCAAAGTGCTGTCGAGGCTCTCAGCAGCTCATAATGGATTTATTGCGGGCTTGATGAAACCTTGTCGCGACACAATTTATAAATTATCGCATCATGCAGGGCGCGAAAACTTGCCGCCACCACATTTTCAGACACACCCAATGTCCGCCAGCTATGGCCCGTATCATCAACGCTTTCAATGACAACACGCGTCACGGCGCCCGTGCCAGTGTTCAAAATTCGCACCTTATAATCCACCAATCTTAAATCCTTCAAATAGGGCGCATATCGGCGTAAGTCTGATCTTAAAGCACTATCCAGCGCGTTCACAGGGCCATTGCCCGTGCCTTTTGTTGTTACCTCTTCGTCATCAATCTTTAAGGTGACACTGGCTTCGGATTTGCTGTCTTCTAAATCACCGCCAGCATGCGAGACCGTGACATCGTAAGAAACCACTTCGAAAAAATCCGGTACATCATTCATCAGTTTTTTTGCTAGCAACTCAAATGATGCCCCCGCACTATCAAAACTGTAACCAACTAATTCTTTTTCTTTAATCTCTGACAAAATACGATCAACCGTTGCTTTATCAGAAACTTTGATGCCTGCATTTTCAAGCCGCGCGAGAATATTGCTACGCCCCGCTTGGTCTGAAACCAAAATCTTTCTTTCATTACCAACCGCATCAGGTGCGATATGTTCATAGGTTTGCGGGTCTTTCATCACCGCTGACACATGAATACCGCCCTTATGCGCAAAAGCGCTGTCACCAACAAAAGGCTGGTGACGGTTTGGTGTGCGATTAAGCAAATCATCTAAAAAACGAGAGGCTTTGGTTAATCCGGTCAATTTCTCAAGCGTCACACCTATAGAAAAACGCTTTGCGTAACGCGGCTTTAACAAAAGTGTCGGTATCAGCGAAACCATATTCGCATTACCGCAACGCTCGCCAAGTCCGTTTAATGTGCCTTGCACTTGCCGCACGCCCGCCTCAATCGCGGCCAATGAATTGGCAACTGCATTTTCCGTATCATTATGCGCATGGATGCCAAGTTTTGTTCCATCAATATGCTGGGTAACGGCACTGACAATATCAAAAATCTCACTTGGCAATGTGCCGCCATTTGTATCACATAAAACAACCCAGCGCGCCCCCGCATCAATCGCGGTTTGCGCACAAGCCAACGCATATTCTGGATTGGCCTTATATCCATCAAAAAAATGCTCGCAATCAATCATCGCCTCTTTGCCACGATTAACAATTGCCTCAACACTATCGCGGATGGCATCAAGATTTTCATCTTCTTCAATACCAAGAGCAATTTTGACATGATAATCCCAGCTTTTTGCCACCAGACAAACGGCTTCGCTTTGCGCATCAAGTATCATCGCCAGTCCAGGATCATTTTCAACTGAACGGCCCGCGCGCTTAGTCATCCCAAAAGCTGTTAGACGGCTTGTGGTAAACTCATTTGGCATTGAAAAAAATTGCGTATCCGTCGGATTTGCGCCTGGATAACCACCTTCAATATAATCCAGCCCAAGCTCATCGAGAATTTTGCAAATAGCTTGCTTGTCCTCGACAGAAAAATCCACACCCGCTGTTTGCTGACCATCTCTTAAAGTCGTGTCAAACAAATACAGACGTTCGCGGTCTCCATTTCCGTTTTGAGCCTTCATTAAATCACCTTAAGCGTATTTAGTTGTTTCTTAAACGATTCTTCGCACGCTCCGCGCCAATAAGCAATAAAAGGTTTTGCATTTCAGGGCCTTGCGCCTGTCCGGTCAGAGCTTGGCGCAGGGGCATAAACAAGTTTCGACCCTTGCGACCTGTTTGTTCTTTCAATGTCGATGTCCACCTAGCCCATGTTTCTAAATCCCATGGTTCAGCTGGTAACGCGGCCAAAGCGGCCTCAATATAATCAGCATTTTCAGCTTCTATAACTGGCGTCACAGGCCCATCAATAATTTGCCACAGCTCAGCAATATCAGTTAATTTTTCAAGATTACCGCGCACGGCCAACCAAAACGCTTCGCCCCCACCAACACCTAATGTGGCCAACTTATCGGCAATATCCGCATAATCAGTTTCATGCAAAATTTTCGCATTCAAGCGGTCTAATTCTTCTGGGTCAAATCGCGCCGGCGCACGCCCAAGACGTGTCAGGTCGAAACCTGTCGCCAAGGCCATCACATCAGTTTGAATTTCCACAGGGTCCGGCGTGCCAAGCCTTGCAATCAGGCTGTTAATCGCCATTGGGTTGATATCAGCATCACGCAAACTTTCCAAAGATAACGAGCCAAGCCTCTTTGACAAAGCACTGCCATCCGCCATCACCAGCAATGGGTGATGCGCAAACACAGGCACAGTCCCGCCTAAAGCCTTGATAATTTCAATTTGTGTGGCTGTATTCGTGACATGGTCCTCACCGCGAATAATATGTGTTACGCCAAATTCGAGGTCATCAACCACGCTCGGCAATGTGTAAAGATATGTCCCATCTGCCCGAACCAAAACCGGGTCAGACAGACTCGCTGTATCGATTTTCTGCTCGCCGCGCACTAAATCCTGCCACTGAACCAAATCGCCTGACAATTTGAAACGATAATGTGGCTTGCGCCCTTCAGCCTCAAAAGCGGCAATGTCATCAGCCGATAAATCCAATGCAGCGCGGTCATAGACCGGCGGCTTACCTCTAGAAAGCTGGCGTTTGCGCTTTAATTCCAATTCATCAGGGGTTTCATAACAAGCATAAATCAATCCCTGCTTTTGAAGTTTTTCAAACACTTCATCATATTGCGCAAACCGCTCAGATTGTTTGGCCTGCACATCAACAGTTAATCCGAGCCACGCTAAATCTTCAATAATGCCCCGCGCAAACGCCTCTGTTGAGCGCTCGGCATCTGTATCATCAAGCCGCAACATAAATTGTCCGTTTTGGGACTTCGCAAACAACCAGCAAAATAATGCTGTTCGAGCATTACCAACATGAATTTTACCAGTCGGGCTGGGTGCAAATCGCGTGAGTATGGTCATTTTATTCCTTAGCCTTTAAATCTTGCATCTCTAAACCCATTGGTGATGGGGTAACGTCTATCGCGGCCAAAATTCCGCGATCCAATTTTCACACCGGGCGCAGCCTGACGGCGTTTATATTCTGAAATATATAATAAATGTTCTATCCGTTTGACGGTTTCGGCGTCATAACCCTGCGCGATAATGTCATCAACGCCCATTTCCTCTTCAACAAGCGCATGTAAAATGGCGTCCAAAACCTCATATGGGGGCAGACTATCTTCGTCTTTTTGGTCTGCACGCAATTCTGCGCTTGGCGGTTTTTCAATTATATTATGTGGTATCACGACCCCTTTAGGCCCCAAACAGCCGGCAGGCAGGTTTTCATTGCGCCATTTGGATAAGGCAAACACATCCATTTTATAAATATCTTTAATCGGATTGAATCCCCCATTCATATCGCCATAAAGCGTTGCATAACCAACTGAAACTTCCGATTTATTCCCAGTTGTCACAACCATTGAACCAAATTTATTCGACACCGCCATAAGTAATGTTCCACGAATACGCGACTGGATATTTTCCTCCGTAATATCCACATCACGGCCTGCAAATAGTGGGGCGAGCTTATCAGAAAATGCTGTCACCATATTTTCAATGCTTATCGTGTCTAGTCTTACACCTAATTTGGTGGCACAATCCGCCGCATCATCAAGGCTGGATTGAGAGGTATATTTTGATGGCATCATAATGCACTGCACACGCTCATGGCCAAGCGCATCAACCGCAATTGCCGCGCAAATCGCGCTGTCAATGCCCCCTGATAACCCCAATAAAACACCTGGAAAACGGTTTTTTTCAACATAGTCCCGCAAACCCAAAACCGCAGCTTGATAAATCAGCTCCATCTCCTCAGGCGTGTCTGCTTGGTTGTCATTTAAACACACCCAACCCTGTTCAGTTTTTTGCCATTCAGTAAATTGCACATGCTCCTGCCAAGCGGGCAATGTGATAGGAATATATGGGTTTTGGTCATTACTGGGCAGCATCACAAAACTGCGACCATCAAAAACCAACTCATCTTGCCCACCAATTTGGTTAACATAAATCAATGGCAAACCAGTATCTGCGCACCTTTTAGCTACATGCGCACATCTTTGTTCATGTTTTCCACGCTCAAATGGCGAGCCATTGGGCGAGATGAAAAGTTCAGCCCCTTGCGTTTTTAGATGCGCCGCCACATCGTCGAACCAAACATCTTCACAAATTGGCAAACCAATTTTGATGCCAAATGCTGAAACCGGCTCTGGCAGAGGACCCGCATCAAATAACCGTTTCTCATCAAAAACAGCATAATTGGGTAAATGTACTTTATGGCGCAAATGCATCTGCCCATTTTCAGCCAAAAGCACTGAATTAAATAATTTGTCTTTTGCCTCATCAAGCCAAGGCAAACCAAAAATCATTGCAGGCCCATTTTGGGTTAACATCACCAATTCTTGCGCGGCTTGTTTAATTTTTTGCAAAAACGATGTTTTGCGCACCAAATCCTCTGGCGGATAACCCGATAAATACAACTCACCCGCCACCAGCACATCAGCACCTTCTTGGCTTGCCTGTTGATGGGCGCGCGTCAATTTATCCTGATTGCCAGCAATGTCGCCGACAATTGGATTAAGCTGCGCTAGGGCTATTTTGAGCGTATTTGTCATACAGACTATGTAACCTTAGAAACCCTGCAGGACAAACAAAAACCATAAAAATCAATCCCTAAGCGCTAAAAAACATAATTTCAGCGCAAAAATGATAAAAAATCGGTGGTTTTATGTTTCTCAACCCCTCCTGCCCCTTTTACTTGGAGTCGTTCTAAGCTATATGTGGAATGAAAATAACTCTGAAAGAAAGCTGAAGATATGAGCAAGAACTGGACACCAACAAGCTGGCAAGATTTTCCTATCCGGCAGGTGCCAACATATCCTGATCAGGAAGCCTTGGCTAATGTGGAAGCGCGCTTGGCCAGCTTCCCGCCGCTCGTCTTTGCTGGCGAGGCACGCCAGCTTAAAGCACAATTGGCCCAAGTTGCAGAAGGCAAAGCCTTTTTACTGCAAGGCGGCGATTGCGCAGAGAGTTTTGCTGAGCATCACGCTGACAATATCCGCGACACATTTCGTGTGATGCTGCAAATGTCCACCGTGCTGACTTTTGGCGCCAAAATGCCAATTGTTAAAGTTGGGCGCATGGCGGGGCAGTTTGCCAAACCGCGCTCTGCGGATACAGAAACCCAAAATGGTGTGGAATTGGCCAGCTATCGTGGTGACATTATCAACGGCATTGAATTTACAGAAGACGCGCGCGTGCCTGACCCTAATCGGCAGATTGCGGCTTATCGTCAAGCAGCCTCGACTTTAAATCTTTTGCGTGCATTTGCTAAGGGCGGCTATGCTGATTTAACTGAAGTGCATCGCTGGAATCAGGGCTTTGTTGCCGAGAGCCAGCAGGGCGAACGCTATGAGAAAATTGCCAATCAAATTGATGAAGCAATCCTTTTCATGGAGGCTTGCGGCATTAATAGCCAAACTGCGCCGCAGCTTGGCATGGTTGATTTCTTTACCAGCCATGAAGCGCTCTTGCTTGGATATGAAACGGCGCTGACCCGCCTTGATAGCATGTCAGGTGATTATTACGATACCTCAGCGCATATGCTTTGGATTGGTGATAGAACTCGCCAACCCGATGGCGCACATGTTGAGTTTTTGTCAGGTGTGAAAAATCCACTTGGCTTAAAATGCGGGCCAAGCCTTGACCCTGAAGAGCTGATTGTGTTGTTAGATAAACTTAACCCAGAAAATGAAGCTGGTAGAATTACTCTAATCGGCCGTTTTGGTCATGAGAATGTCGAAAAGTATTTGCCTGCACTCATTCGCGTGGTCGAGCGTGAGGGGCGCAAAGTTGTTTGGTCTTGTGACCCAATGCATGGCAACACAATCAAAGCGTCAAATGGCTATAAAACGCGTCCGGTAGATCGTATTTTGTCTGAGGTTGAAAGCTTTATGGCTGTTCATCGCGCCGAAGGTACGCATGCGGGGGGCATTCATTTTGAGATGACAGGTCAGAATGTGACCGAATGTCTTGGGGGCGCGCAAGCGATTTCGGAAGAGGATTTGTCCAGCCGCTATCACACACATTGCGACCCGCGGCTCAATGGCTCTCAAGCTTTAGAGCTTGCCTTTTTGATTGCGGAAGGTCTAAAGGCTGAAAACGACAAGAAAACGAAAGTGGCTTAACGAGCTTATCTAAACTTTATGATGAGATGAGCTGTTGCGCGGCGAGGGTTTATCCACCGCGGCATGAGCTTCGTCAAAACAGCGGTTTAACTGCTCAGTGACTGCCACTCTGTTTTTTTCCAAATCCTCTTCTGACAGGTTTTTATCAATATAAATTGGTGCGCCAAAAACCGCTTCAAACCGGTTAAAAGGAAACGGAAACTGGGATTTATCCCATGATTTTGGAAAAATCTTATGACGGCGACTGGCCGCTGCCGCTGGAATAATTGGCACACCAGCGCGAGAAGCGAGAACAATCAATCCCTCGCCACTATCATAAGATGGACCAGGCGCAATATCGGATGTGATAATGATATTTTCTTTTTTTGCCAAAAGCTTGAGCATGACATGGAATGCTTCACGGCCACCTTTTTCTTTCTTTTTCGGTTTCTTCGCCGCCTTGCCCGTGCCAGAGCCACGCAAAACCCCAAAGCCCAAATATCGGATAAACGGATCCATCAACGAGCCATATGGGCTTTTTGATGTCAGCACATAAGACGGTCTTTTCATTTTATGCTTAATCACCACACTAAGGGTGAGTAGATTGCCGTGCCAAAATGCCAGAATAAAGGGCTTCCCGTCAGCTTCTAGTTTTTGGATATGCTCTAAACCTTTTGTATTTTCACGCGAACTCACGCGTAAAAAACTATGTAAAATAATAATCAGTTGCGCCAATAACCAAATTAAAACACCTGGTCTTTCTGATGTTTTACCCTTCCCCCGAAATAAAGAAAATTTGCTGGCCATAACGCTAACTCTTTTAAGCCTCTTCAATTGGGGTTTTCATTGTCACAAGCTCTTCAGCCGCTGTTGGGTGAACCGCAACTGTTGCATCAAAATCTGCCTTTGTTGCCCCCATTGTCACGGCAATGCCAAAAGCTTGTATCATCTCGCCACTATCTGGCCCCACAATATGCAGACCTAAAACCTTATCGGTTTTTTTATCGACAATTAATTTCATCAAGGTTTTTTCATCATTGCCAGAAAGCGTATGCTTCATCGGACGAAAAACTGAGCGATATATTTCAACATCAGACTGCGCCCGCGCTTCTTCTTCTGTTAGCCCGACTGTGCCAATGGGCGGTTGCGAAAATACTGCCGTTGGAATGATAGAATGGTCAACCTGTTGCGGGTTTTGATTAAAAACGGTTTCCGCAAAAGCCGCTCCCTCGCGAATAGCAATAGGCGTTAATTGCGCCCGGTCCGTGACATCGCCAACTGCGTAAATATGGTCCACAGATGTTTTTGAAAAAGCATCAACTTTAATCGCCCCATTTTCATGCGTTTGAACACCCGCTTTTTCAAGCCCCAAGCCTGCAATATTGGGCACCCGCCCTGTTGCATACATCACGCAATCTGTCGCCAGCTCATCACCATTGCCAAGCTGCAGCTGATAGCCATTAGCCTGTTTAGAAATAGCGGCTATGTCAGTTTCAAGCAAAACCGTGATGCCCTTTTTTTGCATTTCTGTACGCAAATGAGTTCGAATATCCATATCAAACCCGCGCATGATTTCTTCGCCACGATATATAAGCGTCACATCAACCCCAAGTCCGTTGAAAATACCCGCAAACTCAACAGCGATATAGCCACCGCCAACAATCACCATGCGCGCGGGTAAGCTGTCGAGGTGAAACGCCTCATTGGAAGTGATAATATGCTCCCGCCCTTCAATATCAGGTACAAATGGCGCCGCGCCAGGTGCGAGCAAAATATATTTTGCTGTTATTTGCCGCTCTCCAATTTGGATGGTGTGCGGGTCAAGCAGTTCGGCGCGCTGCTCAATAATTTCAACGCCTGCCGCTTTCGCATTTTTAATATAAATTTGATTTAAGCGATCAATTTCAGCATCTTTATTTTTTATCAAAGTCGCCCAATCAAATTGCGCATCGGATACCGTCCAGCCAAAACCTGCCGCCTCGTGAAAGTCTTCTGCATAATGGCTGGCATAAACAAAAAGTTTTTTAGGCACACAGCCGCGAATGACACATGTACCACCAACGCGATATTCTTCAGCCATCGCCGTTTTAGCGCCATAGCTTGCGCTCATGCGCGCCGCACGCACACCACCGCTACCCGCGCCGATAACAAACAAATCATAATCAAAATCGCTGCTCATTATTTATTCAAATTCCTTAACACCATCAGAGGTCGCAAGATAAATTTTTTGTGCCATATTGATAAACAGTCCATGCTCCATAACACCTGGAATGTCAAGCAAGGCCGCCGCAAGTTTTTTAGGGTCATGGATAACCCCAAGCGCGCAATCATAAATCACATGCCCGCTATCGGTTTTAAAAGCTTCACCCTCAGCATTTTGCCTTAAGCGTATTTCGCCCTTATGGCCCGTCGCTTGCAAAACGCCCTCCACAGCCTGCGCACTCGCCTCATGCGCGAAATGATTGATTTCGACCGGCAGTGGAAACGCGCCTAACTGCTTCACCCATTTTGTTTCATCAGCAATCACCATCATGGCGTCTGAAGCAGCGGCGACTATTTTTTCGCGCAATAAGGCGCCGCCCCCCCCTTTTATTAGATTAAGCTCTGGGTCAATTTCATCCGCGCCATCAATGGTCAAATCAAGCCGCTTCAGCACGCTTAAATCTGCCAATGGGATGTCCAGACTTTCAGCCTGTTGGCGCGTTGCCTCAGATGTCGGCACACAAATCACATCCAGCCCGTCTCGCACCAAAGCCCCAAGCCCATCAACAAAATAGCGGGCGGTTGAACCTGTCCCTAACCCTAACTTCATGCCAGAGCGTAGATTTTCAAGCGCTTTAAGCGCGGCTTTTTTCTTCATTTCCTCTTGCGACATATTCCCTCACTAAATACCTCTTTCTTTACGTATCATTTCCCAAGCTGCATTAATGCTCGCCATACGCGCATTGGAAAGGTGAATAATTTCTTGTGGCACCCCACGCGCCTGTAACTGGTCTGGGTGATGGTCACGAACAGCCTGCAACCAGGCAGCACGCGCCGTCTCATTGGAAACATCTGCCGTCACCCCTAAAACCATATAGGGATCCAAAACATCTTTATTATGATGCGCATGAATACGGTTAAAGCTTGCCTCGCTGAGATTGAAAATTTCACTCACACGACGCAAATACGCTTCTTCTGCGGGGTGCAAATCACCATCCGCATAAGCAATATGAAACAACCCGTCCAAAACATCTTCACAAACTGCGGGGTTATCCTTAAAGATTTTTTTAACCTGAAGGGCATAAACCTCAAACCCGGCCACATCTTCCTGCGCCAAATGATAAACCCGCTCTACGTTTTTTTGCTCGCCATCCGGCACCCGACAAATCTGATAAAAAGCATTGACCTCAGCTGGCGAAACAATCCCGTCTGCCTTTGCCATTTTGGCCGATAGCGCAATAAGGGCGATGGTGAAAGCAACATCACGCTCCATTTCGCGGTCAATGAGCAAATGCCCTGCCACCGCACCAGCGACAGCCCCAACCGGCCCAGCAACATAAGCCCCTGCAACGGCTCCGGTGATTTTGCCCCAAATGGACATGATGCACTCCTATTCACCCTATGATGGGGTTAATAACTATGCGCAGAATAAATGAATCGCCCAAAAAGGGCGAGGAAAAACAGGAAAAAGCGGCGGGCTGTGCCTATTTTCCTGATGTAAAGAAATTCCCCACCTTTTTCCCATCAGGGTTTTTTATCGGGTGGGCAACCCGCCCAGCGCCGCAACATCAAACAATATCAAAATCATGTCTGGTAGGCCAGAATCGGCGCCAGCCATTTTTCGCAATCGGCCACACTCAACCCCTTACGGGCGGCATAATCGGCGACCTGATCGCGGCCAATTTTGCCGACGCCAAAATACTGGCTGTCGGGATGGCTGAAATATAGCCCAGAAACTGCTGCGCCTGGCCACATAGCAAAGCTTTCAGTTAATGTCAGACCGATTTTCGCCTCAGCATCAAGCAGCGCAAACAAGGTTTCTTTTTCAGTGTGGTCAGGCTGCGCCGGATAGCCGGGCGCTGGTCGAATGCCGCTATAGGCCTCCGCAATCAACGCATCATTATCAAGTGCTTCAGCAGGCGCATACCCCCAATATTGCGTGCGCACCAGCTGGTGCATACGCTCAGCAAAAGCTTCCGCCAGCCGGTCAGCCAAAGCCTTTGACATAATCGCGCTATAATCATCGCCAGCCGCTTCGAACCGTATAGCGATTTCATCTTCGCCATGCCCTGCGGTGACTGCAAAGCCGCCTATATAATCCGGCGCCCGCTCTGATGGTGCAATAAAATCAGCGAGTGCGAAATTATGCCGCCCTTCGCGCTTCTCCATTTGCTGGCGTAATGTGTGTAGGCGCGCTTTTTCGGCAGTGCGCGTGTCATCATCATAAACGATAATATCGTCGCCCTCGCGTGTGGCTGGCCAAAAGCCAATCACCGCCTTACAGGTCAGCCATTTTTCAGCAATCATCTGGTCAAGCATGGCTTGCGCATCATCAAATAAATTGCGCGCAGCTTCGCCCACGACATTGTCGGTCAATATGGCTGGATAAGTGCCATGTAAATCCCAGCTTTGGAAAAACGGCGTCCAGTCAATATAGTCCCGCAAATCTTCCAATGGATAATCATCAAAAACCTTCGTGCCAAGAAAACTCGGCTTAATGGGTTGATGAGCGATAAAGTCTGCTGAGAAGCCATTGGCGCGTGCCTGCTCCAGTGACAGCCGCTTATCAGCAGCGCGCCCTTTGGCATGTGCGCGAGCCATTTTTTCATAATCTGCCCGAATATCTGCGCGATAATCAGCACCCTTTTCTTCAGACAATAATGTTGAAGCAACGCCAACCGCACGGCTGGCATCCGGCACATAAATTGTTTGCCCGTTTTGGTAATGCGGGTTTATCTTCACCGCCGTGTGCACTTTTGAGGTGGTCGCGCCGCCAATCAGCAAGGGAATATCAAATCCCTGCCGCTCCATCTCGGCGGCGACATGGCACATTTCCTCAAGGCTTGGTGTGATAAGACCTGACAAGCCAATAATATCAACTTTTTCCTGTTTGGCTTTGGCCAAAATATCCGCCGCTGGCACCATCACACCCATGTCAATGACTTCATAATTATTGCATTGCAAGACAACCCCAACGATATTCTTGCCAATATCATGCACATCGCCTTTCACCGTCGCCATCAAAACTTTGCCCGCATTAGCGGTTTGAGTGGCACCGGTTTTTTGCTTTTCGTCTTCCATAAAAGGCTCAAGATAGGCGACAGCGCGTTTCATCACGCGAGCTGATTTCACCACTTGGGGTAAAAACATTTTGCCTGCGCCAAATAAATCGCCGACCACATTCATGCCATCCATGAGCGGCCCCTCAATGATATGGAGCGGACGCTCATAAGACTGGCGCGCCTCTTCCACATCATCATCAACAAAATCGCCAATCCCATTGACCAGCGCATGTTCAAGCCGCTTAGCAATTGGTAATTCACGCCAGCTTAAATCAACTTGTCGCGTCTCGCCTTTTTGCCCACGATAGCTTTCAGCAACCTCAAGCAAGCGGTCTGTGCTGTCCGCACGGCGATTTAACAAAACGTCCTCAACGGCTTCTTTTAACTCTGAGTCAATGTCTTCATAAATTGCCAATTGTCCGGCATTGACAATCCCCATATCAAGCCCATTGCGTATGGCATGATATAAAAAGGCAGAATGCATTGCCTCGCGCACTGGTTCATTGCCTCGAAATGAAAAGGAAATATTTGACACCCCGCCAGAGACATGCGCGTGCGGCAGGTTTTCACGGATTTTCTTAGTTGCTTCGATAAAATCCTTGCCATAATTATCGTGCTCTTCAATGCCAGTCGCGACCGCAAAAATATTTGGGTCAAAAATAATATCTTCAGGCGGGAAGCCGATTTTTTGCGTCAACAAATCATAAGACCTTTTGCAAATCTCGAACTTACGCGCGGCCGTGTCGGCCTGACCTTCTTCGTCAAAAGCCATCACCACAACCGCCGCGCCAAAACGCAGGCAGGTGCGCGCTTGCTCTAAAAAGGATACCTCTCCCTCTTTTAAAGAAATCGAGTTCACCACTGCCTTGCCTTGCACGCATTTCAGCCCGGCCTCAATCACCGACCATTTGGAGCTATCAATCATGACCGGCACTTTGGCAATGTCAGGCTCTGACGCAATCAGATTGAGAAAACGTACCATCGCAGCCTCAGAGTCCAGCATGCCCTCGTCCATATTGATATCAATAATTTGGGCGCCGCTTTCGACCTGTTGACGCGCCACATCCAAAGCTGTTTCATAATTACCTTCAGTAATGAGGCGTCTAAATTTCGCCGAACCCGTCACATTGGTGCGCTCGCCAATATTCACAAACGGGATTTCGTCCGTCAGGATAAACGGCTCAAGGCCAGATAATTTAAGCTGTCTGGCTTGCGGTGTTATCTGGCGCGGTGCGTGTTGCTGTGCTGCTTGAGCTATCGCTGCAATATGGGCTGGCGTGGTGCCACAGCAACCGCCTAAAATATTCACCATACCGGCCTCAGCAAACTCCCCCACAATGGCAGACATTTGCTCAGGTAATTCATCATATTCACCGAATTCATTGGGCAGGCCCGCATTGGGATAAATGCAAATATTTGTGTCTGCGACTTTTGAAATCTCGGCCACATAGGGACGCATTTCAGCCGCACCAAGTGCGCAATTAAGCCCCACTGCAAAGGGTTTGGCATGGCGCAGGCTGGTCCAAAAGGCTTCGGTTGTTTGGCCAGATAAAGTCCGGCCTGATAAATCCGTAATCGTGCCTGAAATAATGAGCGGCAGCTCAAAGCCTTGACGCTCAAACTCGTCCTGCACACCATGAATAGCAGCTTTGGCATTGAGTGTGTCAAAAATGGTCTCGATTAATATAATATCCGCGCCGCCATCGATTAATCCGCGCACGGCTTCCGCATAAGCTGCGCGCAATTCATCATAGCTGATATTACGAAAACCAGGATCATTCACATCTGGCGAAATAGAAGCCGTGCGATTGGTTGGCCCCAAAGTCCCTGCCACATAGCGCGGGCGCAACGGGTCAGCCGCCTCAAACTCATCGCATGCAGCGCGGGCTAATTTTGCGCCTTGCAAATTCAGCTCATAGGCAAGCTCTTGCAAATCATAATCAGCTTGCGCGATAGAGGTTGATGAAAAACTATTGGTTTCAACAATATCGCTACCAGCCGCTAAAAAGGCGCTGTGAATCTCCTTGATAATATCAGGGCGGGTAATGCTTAAAAGGTCATTATTGCCCTTTAAATCCATATGATAATCAGCAAAACGCTGACCTCTAAAATCAGCCTCACTCAAATCATATTCTTGAATCATTGTGCCCATAGCACCATCAAGCATGAGGATTTTATTTTTTATCGTCTCATTAAGTGTCGCAATACGCGTTTCACGGTTCCAGCTCATGACTTTGCGCACTCCACTATCCGGATTGCCGCAAGTGTTAAATCCGCCTGATTAAGAGTATAAAAATGAAGATGCTCAAAGCCTTCTTGAATCAGTAATTGGCATTGTTGGGCCGCGACGAAACTCGCAATCTCCTTGCGGATAATCTCCTCATCCTCTAAGCCATGATATAAATCGTGCAAATATTGCGGCACATCTGTATTGCATTTTTCTGCCATGCGGCACACACCTGTAAAATTCGTGGTGGGCATAATGCCAGGTCGCAATTCTATCGTGACACCTGCTGCGGCCAGCTTGTCGCGAAAACGCAGATGATGTTCCGTATCAAAAACAAATTGCGTAATTGCGCGCGTAGCACCAGCGTCAATCTTTGCCTTAAGCATATCAATATCAGCCTCAAGACTTTCGGACTCTGGGTGTTTTTCAGGATAAGCGCTCACCGTGATTTCAAACCCACCTCTTTGGGCAATGGCAGCAACCAGCTCTATTGAGCTTTGATACCCATCGGGATGCGGGATAAACGCGCCCATATCAGGCATATCCCCCCGCAAAGCGACAATATGTTTCACCCCAACTTCTTTATAGGAATCAATCACCTCATCCACTTCGGCTTTGCTAGCAGACACACAAGTAAGATGGGCGGCAGGTGTTAAATTAGTTTCTTGTGAGAGTTGTTTAACACAGGCATGGGTGCGCTCGCGTGTGCTGCCTCCTGCCCCATAGGTGATAGATACAAAATCGGGATTGAGACCTGATAGGCGGTCAACCACTTGCCATAAATTGGCTTCGGCCTTTTCAGATTTAGGCGGAAAAAATTCAAAGGAATAAGCTGTCATTTTTATTGTTCTCTAATCTTGTCCTTAAACGGAACTTCTGAATAGTTTTGTATATGGTGCGCTTGTTTGTGACCTGACCAAATGTAAACAGACAAACCTTCACTCGGCTCAATATTCTTATTTTGCAACAATATTGGCTTTTGCGGGGCGATGCCGGTTTCTTGTAAATATTGCGTAATCTCATTATCGGTAAAACCAAGCCGCCGATGCGCATGTTCATCGCGCAATTGTTCAATATGATGTGGGGCAAAATCAACAATGATGAGCTTGCCATTAGGTTTTAAAATGCGCGCAGCTTCACGAATAACCGCACCTGGATCTTCGAGGAAATGCAGCACTTGATGCATAATCACCAAATCGGCTTCCGCATGTGCTAAAGGCAAATTCCCTATATCTCCCAATCTGACCTGACAATGGGGCAAATCGGCTTGGTCTAAATTCGCGCGCGCCAATGACAACATATCTGCATTAGTATCAAACCCAATGCCACGCGTTGCAAGGCCGCCAAAAACCTCGAGCATGCGCCCTGTGCCTGTGCCTAAATCAACCAATGTATCATAATGAGACTGCCCCATCAGAGCGCGCATTTCATTTTCAATCTTTTCTTCAGAAATGTGTAAGGCGCGCAACTGCCCCCAATTGGCCGCATTTTCTGAAAAGTAATTTTGGGCGATTTGTGCCCGTTGCGCGCGCACACCGGCCAAACGTTCAAAATCACGAATGAGAACCGGATCATCTTTTGGCATTAAAGCAATCAAATCGCGCGCTAGTTTTGCCGAATCTCCGGTTTCGGCAATCCGATAAAAAACCCAACTGCCCTCAGGGTATCGCACGATAAGCCCAGACTCGGTCATTAGCTTTAAATGGCGGCTGATGCGTGGTTGGCTTTGCCCCAAAACATTGGTGAGTTCTTTAACCGTCAACTCGCCATGAGACAAGACGGCCAATAAACGCAGTCGCGTCTGCTCGCCAGCGGCTCGTAATGCAGTTAGTAAGTGTTCCATTAAATCGCCTCAAATCAAATGATATAAAGATATGTTTATATCTAATTTATTCTTTTCGCAAGTTTTTTATTCTATTTCCTTAGAGGAATCACAATTTCGCCCTATAATGCTTATAAATAGAAAAAAACGTAATTTTTATTGGATTTCTCATGTCTGGCTTAGTTTTAAAAAATTTTTTCAAAAAAAATACTCTGATGAATTTTGTTTCTATCGCTCTTTTGGCGTTCAGCATATCAGCCTGTGCCAGCACTCAAAACACTGTTCAAGACCCATTTGAGCCTGTTAATCGGGTGATGTTTGGCGTTCACAACACGCTCGATAAAGCGATTTTGAAACCCACCGCACAAATTTATGGTTTTTTGCCTGAGCCTGCGAGAGACGGGGTTGGTAATTTTTTCTTCAATCTTGGTGAGCCTTTCACCATGATTAATGGAGCGCTTCAGGGTAAATTTGATAAAGCAGGTACGGCTCTTGCCCGTTTCAGTGTTAACACGACCATCGGCATTGGCGGTTTATTTGATGTTGCCAGCCGTATGGGGCTTGAAAAACACAAAGAAGATTTTGGCCAAACCTTGGGCCATTACGGGGTCGGACCTGGCCCTTATCTGTTTATCCCCGTTTTGGGACCATCCAGCTTTCGCGACGGTGCGGGGCAGCTGGCGACAGCAGGTTTGGACTCCACGGCTTGGGATGAAGCAGGGGTCGCGGACTCAACATATGTGGGCATGACTGCATTGGGGGGAATTCACGCTCGTCATGGTGGCCTCACCCTACTTGATGAAATAGAAAAAAGCTCGGTTGATTATTATGCTTCCGTTAGAAGCCTTTATTTACAAAATCGCGCCAGTGCCATTCAAGATGGCAAAACGAATATAGATGATTTACCTGACCTTGATGCGCTGGATGATTTTGATGATGACGCATATGAAACGCCAAACAATAATGCGCGCCCTATCAAAGAACCAGATTATAAATAAAAGAGACGAAAATGCTAAAAACAATCACAACCTATGCCCTGTTTGGATTGGTACTCATTATGTTACCCCAGGCTGGTCATGCACAATCGGCAGCGGGCGAGGCCTTTGTCCGCGATGCCGCAAATGAAGTGATAGATATTTTAACAACAGCAAAAAATCGGGCTGAACGCGAAGAACGTTTTGGTAAACTGCTTAATGACAAAGCTGACCTCAGACGGATTGGTCGCTTTGCGCTCGGCGCACATGTGCGAACAGTTTCAAAAGAAGATTTTACCGAATATCAAAACCTGCTGGAAACCATGATTATAAAAGTCTATGCCAATCGGCTGGGTGATTATGAAGATGAAAAAATTGTGATTAAAAACAGCCAGCAAAAAAAGCGTAATGTGATTGTGAGCAGTGAAATTCAGTTCACTTCAGGGCGTGAACCCATCACATTGGATTGGTGGCTGATTGAACAAAAAACTGGTGGATTCAAGCTGTTTGATATTCGCGTGCTTGGGGTCTGGATGGCGCAGGAACAACGCGACACTTTTTCATCTGTCCTAAAAAACAATCGCGGCGAGTTTGAAGCGCTGCTATCGCATTTACGCAAGCAAGTCGAAAACGGCCTTGCCGAAAACCAACAAGCGGCTAATTAGCGGCTGAACTGCTTGTATTTAATGCGTTTTGGCACATCCGCATCGGCGCCAAGCCGGCGTTTGCGGTCCTCTTCATAATCGGCATAATTGCCCTCAAACCATTCAACATGGCTATCGCCTTCAAAAGCTAAAATATGGGTCGCCAAACGGTCTAGGAACCAGCGGTCGTGGGATATAATGACCGCACAACCGGCAAAATCTTCCAACCCCTCCTCCAAAGCGCGCAATGTTTCCACATCCAAATCATTGGTTGGCTCATCGAGCAGCAAAAGATTAGCGCCCGAGCGTAACATTTTGGCGAGATGCACCCGATTGCGCTCCCCGCCCGACAGCAAACCAACCTTTTTTTGCTGGTCGCCACCCCGAAAGTTAAACGCCCCCACATAGGCCCGCGAATTCACCTCGCGCTTGCCAAGCTCAATCACATCATTGCCGTCAGAAATTTCTTCCCAAACCGATTTATTGTCATCCAAATGGTCACGGCTTTGGTCAACATATCCAAGCTTAACGGTTTCCCCAAGCTTCAGGGCGCCTTGATCAGGGGTTTCGACCCCCGTCATCATTTTAAACAAAGTTGTTTTACCCGCGCCATTTGGCCCAATCACACCAACAATGCCTCCAGGCGGAAGTTTGAAAGACAAATCATCAATCAATAAGCGCTCACCAAAGCCTTTAGACAGCCCTTCAGCCTCCAACACCACACCGCCCAAACGCGGCCCTGCCGGTATCGAAATTTGTGCGCGGCCGACTTCTTCGCGCCCTGAATTTTCCAATAATTCATTATAGGCCTGCACCCGCGCCTTACTTTTTGCCTGACGCGCTTTGGGCGATGAGCGTATCCAATCCAATTCACGTGACAGCGTGCGCTGCTTGGATTCATCCTCACGCGCTTCTTGTTCTAGGCGTTTATGTTTTTGTTCAAGCCAGCTCGAATAATTGCCTTCATGCGGAATGCCTTGCCCGCGATCTAGCTCTAAAATCCAGCCTGTCACTTGGTCGAGGAAATAACGGTCATGCGTCACCAACACAACTGTGCCAGCATATTCAATCAAATAATGCTGCAACCATGCGACTGTTTCAGCATCCAGATGGTTGGTCGGCTCATCCAAAAGCAGCAAGTCGGGTTTTTCGAGCAATAATTTACATAATGCCACGCGCCGTTTTTCACCGCCCGATAATGTTGCAACATCTGCCTCGCCATCAGGGCAGCGCAGAGCATCCATCGCCTGCTCAACCTGACTTTCTAAATCCCACAAATTATGCGCATCAATCTCATCTTGCAAGGCTGCCATTTCATCAGCAGTTTCATCAGAATAATTCATGGCCAATTCATTATAGCGGTCGAGTTTGGCCTGCGCTTCAGCCACCCCTTCCATCACATTACCCATAACATTTTTATCCGGATTTAATTGCGGCTCTTGTTCTAAATAACCCACTTTAGCCCCCTCAGCGGCCCATGCCTCGCCTGTATATTCTTTATCCAGACCAGCCATAATTTTAAGCAAGGTTGATTTACCAGCGCCATTAACCCCAACAATGCCAATTTTTGCGCCTGGAAAAAATGACAGCCTAATATCTTTCAAAACCTGCTTACCCCCTGCATAGGTTTTGGAGAGCTGGTCCATGACATAAACATATTGATAAGAAGCCATAAAATTTCTTTCTTCAAATAAAAGCAAAATTTGTGATTGGCACGTTCATAACCGACACGGTTTAATAAGCGCAAGAGTTAATTTATGACGCCATCAAATTTAAAATTTCGCGCACACCCATAACAGCCAATACCAGCCACGATATGAAAAACACCACAAAGCGCACCATCACCGCGTTAAATGTGACCTGCACAAGCGAATGCAAAATGCGCAACCCAACAAATGCCCAAGCCAGCTGTACAAATAACGCATCAGCATGGCCAGCAATGGCAATACCCAATGCCAAAGCGTAGAAAATTGTCGGCTGTTCATGGAGATGATTGTAATTATCCCCGACCGCGCGAATTTTTGACGGCAATAAGCCAGCAATTTCAGAAGTATGCTTAGCATCGTCAGGTTTAATGTTCATTTTGGTCATGGTTGGAATGCGGGTTAAAAACATCCACATTGCCATGACAAATGTCCAAACTGCCAGCACGATTACTGGAAAAATTAGTTGCTCTATCATTTGTCTTCCTCTCTTATCCCTTTTGTTTCGCCTGAGTATTCACATCTTGATTTTCCGGCTTTAAGCCAATCGCATCATCAAAATATTTTCTAATTTCAATAATATCTGCATCATAATCACCATTCATCTCGAATATCTCACCAATATATATTTTTTTATTGCGGCAATCTAATTTGGCCAAAACCAACGGCACCTTCGCGCCCCATGCCATGTGATAAAAACCAGACTTCCATTTGTCATTATATGCGCGCGTCCCTTCTGGGGTAATCAACAAAACCCCACGCTCGGCTTGCTGCAAAAACTGTATTCCCTGATCGACCAAATTATTGGCCTGTGTGCGCCGTACTGGAACGCAGCCAAAAAACTTTAAAACCGGCCCCAAAGGCCACCAAAAAAGCGTGTGCTTAGCCAACACATTTATCCGCAATCTTTTGACAAAAATTCCATAAAGAAAGATTAAAAAATCCCAATTGCTTGTATGCGGCGCCGCAATGAGAACGATTGTTTTATCTCTTGGTACATCGCCAAAAATTTGCCAACCAGCAAGCCGACCGCCAAACTTAAATACCGCACTTAATAATGGCATGATGAGCGGCACATCATGAATGGTAAATCTCGAAATACGCATGAACTTAGAATACTTTTTAAAAACAACAAAAACCCTTAGATATACGGGGCAAAACTAGCCTATGTGTTCGGTAAAAAAGGCCAAGCTACGCGCCCGAGCAGCCGCTGCAGCCGCTTCATCATATGTCGCACGATGATCGCAATTAAACCCATGATCCGCCTCATAAACAAAGGCGGGCGCATCAGGTAAAGCCGCTTTAATAGCATCGACCTGATCCATCGGGATAAAAGCATCACGATCGCCAAAATGAAACATGATAGGCTTGCTTGGTAATTTGTCTAATTGCCCGCCAATGCCACCACCATAATAAGCAATCGCACAATCAAGCTCATCAATATGGGTGGCGCTCAAATAAGACATCAAACCACCAAAACAATAGCCAACGCTTCCAACTTTTCCATAGGCTTTGAGCTGCGCCACAGTGGCCGCCAAATCCTCAATTGTGCGCGCATGGTCGAGCTGTTCAAAGGCATAAGCCATGCCAGCGCCCATATCAGCTTCTTCATAGCCAAGTTCAATGCCAGTTTGAATGCGGTCAAAAATGGCAGGCGCTAACACCGCATATCCAGCCTCAGCATAGCCATCAGCAACTTCGCGGATATGTTGGTTCACCCCAAAAATTTCCTGAATAACCATCACGCCACCCTTTGGTGTACCTGTTGGCATGGCTTGATATGCCGAAAAAGAAAAACCATCTGCACTGGTTATAGAAATGGTATCACCCATTATTTCCTCCCTCATTTTGATAAGAATAGACTAGGGAAAAAGTGATAAACAGGCAATACGCTATCTGCGCTCAATGAATAAGGTTTGCAGTCCGCGCCCAAACACGCCTTTTTCATCGGCAAACAGGCTATAAGACATGCCCTGCCCGACACCATCACCATCCATACGGGCATCAACCAATATCCAGTCGCCGACAGGCTGGCGATAATAAATCATGTTAATGTCGATATTGATATATAACCAATGGTTAAAATCTAACGCCCGTGCCGTACCATGCCCCATATCGGCCATCATACAACTTTGCACAAAACTGGAAATCGGCTGATTTTTCAACAAGTCATAATGAAAATTCATCCACACAACACCATGACCCGGCGTTTCAACGGGGTTCACCACATGATTAATATGTGCGGTTGGCGCAATCACATAATCAGGCGTATCTTCTGCTTCAGTCACTTCATAAGGCGCGGGATAAGTGGGCCATGATGTTCCTGCAGACGAAAACGCTTCTAAATCCGCTTGGCGCACACAAGAAAGGGTCGCGCGCGCAAAAACCTCATCCCCCAAAAACAGACGCGCCTCTAGCACGCGAATACGCTTACCCTCGCGCAAAATTTTAACCTGAGTATCAACTATATGCGGAACAGGCTTATCAATATCCACAGTGAAACGGCCAGGGTTCATTTTTGAAAAATCAACCTGTTGTTCAAACAAATGCCCAAACAGGCCCGCCACCAAAACGCCGTTCATTGCCTTCGCATCCCATGGGCTTCTGGCTTCGTGACCAGCTATAAACCGGTTTCCTTGTTGTTCGAAAAAATACCCCATAGGCGCTCTTTATAAATGACTTTATTGACGTTTTTGGTGAAAGGCGGTGGTGGGCCCGGCAGGACTCGAACCTGCGACCAAACCGTTATGAGCGGTTTGCTCTAACCAACTGAGCTACAGGCCCCTCCGGCAAATCGTAGCTTTTAGCTACGAGGCGTGAGCGTTAAAACACGCGGCGTATGATTTTTAGCTTCCTCTTCATTCATCAAAGCATAGGCAACAATAATGACCAAATCCTCAACCTGAGCCAACCGTGCTGCCGCACCATTAATACCAATCATTTGCGACCCGCGTGGCGCTTCAATGGCATATGTGGTGAAACGCGCACCCGTATTAATGTTCAAAACATCAACTTGTTCATTTGGCAAGATACCAACTTCATCAAGCCAATCACGATCAATCGAAATTGAACCTTCATAATGCATGTCACATTGCGTGACTTTTGCACGGTGAATTTTCGCTTTCATCAATGTCAGATTCATGGATATCTCCAGTCAACTATACGCCACAGCTTCATGCGCTTTTTAGGCTTAATTGTCAAGGAAACTACGCAATTTTCGTGACCGAGATGGATGTTTAAGCTTGCGTAAAGCTTTTGCTTCAATCTGGCGTATCCGTTCTCGAGTCACAGAAAACTGTTGCCCAACCTCTTCTAAAGTGTGGTCGGTGTTCATACCAATACCAAACCGCATGCGCAAAACACGCTCTTCACGGGGGGTCAGGCTGGCCAGCACCCGCGTTGTGGTTTCACGCAAATTCGACTGAATCGCCGAATCAATCGGCAAAGTCGCGTTTTTATCCTCAATGAAATCACCCAAATGGCTGTCTTCTTCATCACCAATAGGTGTTTCGAGGCTAATCGGCTCTTTGGCGATTTTCAAAACCTTACGCACTTTCTCAAGCGGCATTGAGAGTTTTTCCGATAGCTCTTCCGGCGTTGGCTCACGGCCAATTTCATGCAGCATTTGGCGTGATGTGCGCACCAGCTTATTGATGGTTTCAATCATATGCACTGGAATACGGATTGTTCGTGCCTGGTCCGCAATAGAGCGCGTAATCGCCTGACGAATCCACCAGGTGGCATAGGTCGAAAATTTATAGCCGCGCCGATATTCAAATTTATCAACCGCCTTCATCAAGCCAATATTGCCCTCTTGAATTAAATCCAAGAATTGCAAACCACGATTGGTATATTTTTTAGCAATTGAAATCACCAAGCGCAGATTGGCTTCGACCATTTCTTTTTTTGCAATGCGCGCTTCGCGTTCACCTTTTTGCACCATGCGGACAATGCGTCGGAAGTCGGACACATCAAGCCCTGTTTCACCAGCAATAGACTGAATCTCAACCCGCAAATTTTGAATATCGTCTTTATGTTTCGTGGTGAATTCTTTCCACCCTTTACCGGTTAAACGTGAAACCCGCCGCGCCCAATTCGCTTCATACTCATTGCCTTGATATTGTTTGATAAATTCTTCACGGTCGACGCCGGATTTATCTGCTAAACGCCAAATCTGGTTTTCAAGGGAAATCAGACCTTTGTTAATCATATAAAGCTGCTCAACCAAAGCAGCAATCCGCATATTGTTCAAAGACAGGCTTTTCACATAGTCAATAATTTCAGAGCTGAGCTTTTCTTGACGGTTTTTCTGTGCCTTCGATAGCTCCTTGCCTTCAGATTGCAATTCCACACTCTGGTCTTGCAAGCGCCGTAATTTTTTATAGGTTTTGCCAATATCATCAAAGGTTTCAAGAACTTTTGGCTTAAGTTCCGCTTCCATAGCCGATAATGATAAATTGCTTTCATCATCAGCTTCATCTTCTGAGGGCTCGCCCTCTGCTTCACCCGTAGGCGCACCAGATGTCGGGGGTGCCGCACCCTCAGCACTATGGTCGACCTTTTTAGCATCAGGCCCTGCAAAAGTTGTTTCAAGGTCAATAATATCGCGCAACAATACTTTGCCTTCATTTAATTCATCGTGCCAAATAATAATCGCTTGAAAGGTCAATGGGCTTTCACAAAGACCAGCAATCATGGTTTCACGGCCCGCCTCAATACGCTTGGCTATCGCAATTTCACCTTCACGCGATAGCAATTCCACCGACCCCATTTCGCGTAAATACATGCGCACAGGGTCATCGGTGCGGTCGCCACCACCAGTTGTTTTGGTTGTTTTAGCTAAAGCCGTACTTTCAGAGGCAGCAATCTCACCGTCCTCATCATCCGCATCATCCGCATCAGCGTCTTCATCATGCTCAATGACATTAATACCCATTTCAGATAATTGAGACATAATATCTTCAATCTGTTCAGTTGAGTATTTATCTGAAGTTAAGACTTTATCGCGCTGCGCATGCGTAATGAAACCCTGCGCAGTGGCTTTCTTAATCATATTTTTGAGCGCTGCATCATTATCAATCAATGGTGCATCGGCGTCATTTGTTTCTGTTTCTGTTTCTTTTGATACTTTGGTTTTGCTTTTTACCATTTAAAAACCTCAATAAACGGCATCCCTGATTTTAGCTGTCTCCTGCCAATAAAAGGCCTTGAAGGTCAGCCATCTCCCTCTTTATTGCCGTTAAGCGTTCAAAGTTTTCCTGAGTCGTTTCCGTGCCTAAATCTTTTTCAATATCTCGCATTTCAGCTGCAAGAGCGATAAGCTTATGCTGAAGTTCAAGCGCATCAAGCCAGCCACGACGCACATCGTCAGAGTTACTATCCTCTCGAACAAAGGTCAGCATACGCGCATCGGGTAATTGCTCCAGCCGCATAATGAGATCACGATGTCCAACATCATTTAAATGGGTCTTAAGGGTCTCATTGTCAAGTATATTTTGGTTATTTACCGCATCAATCATGTCATTTTTAAGCTTATTAAGACTCGGCGTTGCTAATTCAGCAAATTCAAATTGGTCGAGCTCTTTATAAAGCGCTTCAGCATGGCGCAAGACCGCTAAAACCAACATTGCTTCGCGGGGTGGAAGCATATTATCCACTCCGCTGGCGAGAGCCGAACGCCGTGCCTCCGCACTGGCAAAACTTTTTTGGATATAACCACCCGAGCGGCGAGATCGCGCTCGTGATTGACCATAGCCCCCAGCACTCGAGCCGCGATTTTGACCCTGCAATGGCACAAATAGCTTATCCATGCGCGCTTTGATGGCATCGCCATAATATTTTCTTACCTCTGCGTGCTCAATCATCGCCACAGCTTTGCGCAAACGGCTGGTCAATGCAGCCCGGCGTTCAGGCGTGTCGAAAGGCGCGGCTGTTACCTCTCTATCCCACAACATATCGACCATGGTCGCTGCTTTATCAATCAGCGTCGCCATCATCTCGCGCCCGCCCTCATGGATTATGTCATCCGGGTCTTTACCCACTGGCAACATCGCAAATCGCAATGAAAAACCCGGTTTTAACATAGGCAAAGCGCGATCTAGCACACGATAAGCCGCCCGCAGACCAGCTTCATCACCGTCTAAACACATGACTGGCTCAGGTGCCATGCGCCATAAGAGACTAATTTGTTCCGGCGTAATTGCTGTTCCCAAAGGGGCAACAGCATAGTCAAACCCCCCACGCGCAAGACCAATCACATCCATATAGCCCTCACAGACCAATACATTTTTTGCGTCATAGGCAGGTTGGCGCGCTTTATCAAAATTAAATAAAACCGAACCTTTATGGAATAAGGGTGTCTCGGGCGAATTGAGGTATTTTGCTTTTGCGTCGGCACTCATAGCGCGCCCGCCAAATGCAATCACCCGCCCACGCGCATCGGCAATCGGAAACATCACCCTTTGCCGGAAGCGGTCAATCACCTCATCTTGCTGATTATTTTCCGGCACTAGCGCCATACCGCAATCTATGATTTGCGCTTGTGTAAAGCCCAGCCCCAGCAAATGTTGATTCAGCGCATTTTTGCCCGCAGGCGCAAAACCAATGCCAAAGCGCTTGATGAGTTCATCGCTTAGCCCGCGTTTTTCTAAATAGGCCAATGCCTCACGCCCTTGCGCGCCATATAATTGCGACCGAAACCAAGCCGCCGCGCTTTGCGTCACATCGATGAGCTCTAATTTTTTTTGTTCCCTTTCCGCTGCCTTGGGGTCGCGTGCAGGCATTGGCAAATTGGCTTCACTGGCTAAACGCTCAACCGCTTCCATAAAACCAAGCCCCTCAGTCTCCATTATAAAGTCAAAAATAGAGCCATGTTTACCAGTCGCGAAACAATGATAAAACTGCTTATCATCATTGACTGTAAATGAGGGCGTGCGCTCATTTTTAAACGGGCTGAGACCAACAAATTCGCGCCCCCGCCGTGTGAGCTTGACCTTGCGGCCAACAACATCGGAAACAGGGATACGGTTTTTAATTTCTTCTAAAAAACTGCGCGGTAAAGACATATATTTAACTTACGACCGAAACGGCGCGACGTCAGCCCAAAAGACAGTATATATGAAAATGGCTTGTGGAAAAATTTAGCCCAGCAACTGTTTAACAAGCCCGCTTACTTTGCCGAAATCCATTTGTCCTGTATAACGCGCTTTCAACTCACCCATAACTTTGCCCATGTCTTTAAGACCTGTGGCTTGGGTTTCCGCGATAACAGCTTCCACTGCCGCGCGCGCTTCATCTTCGTCAAGCTGGCGGGGTAAGAAGTCCTGAATAATCTCAATCTCTTCAAGCTCTTGTTGCTCAAGCTCAGCACGCCCAGCCTCTTTATAGGTTTGGGCGGACTCAACGCGCTGCTTGACCATTTTAGCTAAAATCTCGAGTATTTCATCATCTGAAACACCTTCAACCTTATCAGCGCCCCGCGCTGAAATATCCCGATCTTTAATCGCGGCGTTGATTAATCTCAATGTTGATGAACGTCTCGCGTCCTTCGCCTTAATGGCTTCTTTTAAAGCTTCATTGATGCGTTCTCGCATTATCGTGAACCTTTTCTTTTTCAGACCTGTTAGCTTAAATCAGCATTTATCCATTTACAATACGGACGCGGGAAAATACGCCAAACCAGCTTGAGTTGCAAATGAATAATCAAGCTTTTTTTTATCTCAACAGCAACGAGTGAGCCAGTAATAGAAGGAATCAGTTAATTTGAACATAGAATAATTTGTAGGGATTTTTTATAACAGCGCTTGTTCGATTGTATCCTATTGTTTTTATTAGCAAATAAATCTCCACAAAAACCATAAAAACCACTCTTGACCAAGCCGCTTGTTTTATATAATTTCCCGTCAATTTGGGTTGTGATGACTCGTCATCAATTTTACCAAAAAGGTTATTTATGAGAATTGAGAGAAATTTTAAGAAATCGTTTCCAGCCAAAAGGCGGACGGTTTCTTTTTTTGTATGCGCGAATTTGTTTTGAGGAGAGGCTGAATGACAGCAGGTTGGAACCAAGAGAAAAAAACAGGTGTGCTTGTTTTGCCTGATGGTACTTCAATTTACGGTTTTGGTATTGGGGCAGTTGGACATGCGGTCGGCGAAGTTTGTTTCAACACGGCAATGACAGGCTATCAAGAAATTATCACCGACCCCTCCTATGCTGGACAAATCATCACTTTTACTTTTCCTCATATTGGGAATGTCGGCACAAATGAAGAAGATAATGAAATCTCAAACCAAGATAATCTCACCCAAAAAGACGCCATAACACAGGGCATCATAATTCGCGAAGATATTACCCAGCCTGCAAATTATCGCGCTGTTGCGCATCTCGATAATTGGTTAAAAACACGAGGCCTTATTGGTTTAGCTGGTGTGGATACCCGCGCCCTCACCCGCCACATACGCGAAAATGGCATGTTTAATGCGACCATCGCCCACAATCCTGACGCTGATTTTAAGATTGAGGAGCTGGCCACCGCTGCGAAAGCTTTTCCTGGTCTCGAAGGGCTTGATTTGGCTGCTCGCGTTACCACCGCCACCCAATATAATTGGTCTCAAGGCCGCTGGGAGTGGGAAAAAGGCTTTGCAGATGGCGATAGCTCGCGCCCGCTCAAGAAAGTCGTCGCTATGGATTTTGGCATTAAGAACAATATTTTACGTTGCCTTAGCAGTGCAGGTTGCGAAGTTGTTACCGTGCCCGGCACCACCAAAGCAGATGACATTTTGGCCTTAAAACCTGATGGGATATTCTTGTCCAACGGGCCTGGCGACCCGGCCGCGACTGGCGTTTATGCCGTACCGGAAATTGAAAAACTCGTCGCCAGTGGCAAGCCAATTTTTGGTATTTGTCTGGGCCACCAAATGCTCGCTTTGGCATTGGGTGCGCAAACCTCAAAAATGAAACAAGGCCATCATGGTGCCAATCATCCGGTTAAGGATTTAACGACTGGAAAAGTTGAAATCACATCAATGAATCACGGCTTTACCGTAGACCGTGAAAGCCTGCCTGACAATGTTGAGGAAACCCATCTTAGCCTATTTGATGGCACAAATTGCGGGGTCAAACTAAAAGACCAGCCAGTCTTCTCGGTTCAATATCATCCAGAAGCTTCGCCAGGCCCGCAAGACAGCCATTATTTATTTGACCGATTTGTAGCCTCTATGTCAGACACCCAAAATAAGGAGAATGCCCATGCCTAAACGTACCGATATTCAAAGCATTCTCATGGTTGGAGCGGGGCCTATTATCATCGGGCAAGCCTGTGAGTTTGATTATTCCGGCACCCAAGCTTGTAAAGCATTAAAAGAAGAAGGTTATCGCGTGATTTTGGTGAACTCCAATCCTGCCACCATCATGACCGACCCAGAACTTGCCGATGCCACATATGTTGAACCCATCACGCCCGAAGCGGTGGCGCGCATTATTGAAATAGAAAAACCAGATGCCTTATTGCCGACAATGGGCGGACAAACCGCACTGAACACTGCGATTGCACTGGCCGAAAATGGCGTGCTTGATAAATATGGCGTGCAGTTAATCGGCGCAGATTTAGACGCGATTAATAAAGCAGAAGACCGGCTGTTATTCCGCGAAGCTATGGATAAAATTGGGCTTGAAAGTGCGCGTTCACGGGTTGTCAAAACCCTTGAAGAGGCACTGGAGGGTCTAGACCATGTTGGCCTGCCGACCATTATCCGTCCGTCATTTACAATGGGCGGCACGGGTGGCGGGGTTGCTTATAATAAAGAAGAATTCATTAACATTGTAACCCGCGGCTTAGACGCATCACCTGTGACTGAAGTGCTGATTGAAGAAAGCATTATTGGCTGGAAAGAATATGAGATGGAGGTCGTGCGCGACCGCAATGATAATTGCATCATTATCTGCTCCATTGAAAATGTTGACCCAATGGGTGTGCATACAGGCGATAGTATTACGGTTGCGCCCGCCCTCACACTGACCGACCGCGAATATCAAATCATGCGCAATGCTTCAATTGCGGTTTTGCGTGAAATCGGTGTTGAAACAGGCGGCTCAAATGTGCAGTTTGCGGTCAACCCTGAAGATGGGCGTTTGGTGATTATTGAGATGAACCCGCGTGTGTCGCGCTCTTCTGCACTGGCGTCAAAAGCCACAGGTTTCCCGATTGCTAAAATTGCCGCCAAATTGGCCGTTGGTTACACATTAGATGAGCTGATGAATGATATTACAGGCGTCACACCAGCCAGTTTTGAGCCGACTATTGATTATGTCGTAACCAAAATCCCGCGCTTTGCATTTGAAAAATTTCCAGGTGCTGAATCAGTTTTGACCACTGCGATGAAATCCGTTGGTGAAGCCATGGCGATTGGGCGCAGTTTCCAAGAAAGCTTACAAAAAGCCTTGCGTTCACTTGAAACCGGGCTCACTGGCTTAAATGAACAATTGGATTTAAGCGCAGGCGGTGAAGAGGCGACCAATATATTGCGCAAAGCACTCAACACCCCAACGCCAGCGCGGCTTTTGCATATTTCCGATGCGCTGCGTTTTGGTTTAGCCGTTGAGGAAATTGCTGAACTTTCAGGTTTTAACAGCTGGTTTATCGAACAGTTAAAAGGCATTGTCGATATGGAAGCAAAAGTCCGCGACTGGGGCTTGCCGCAAGATAGCGACACAATGCGCCGATTGAAAAAAATGGGCTTTTCAGATGCGCGCTTGGCCGAGCTTAGCGGGACTTCAGAAAAAGATGTGCGCAGCTTGAGACATGAGCTTGAAGTGCGCCCATTTTATCGCCGGATTGATACTTGCGCCGCCGAATTTGCGGCTGGCACGCCTTATCTATATTCAAGCTATGACACACCCTCGCCTTTTGCCAATCAAAATGAAGCTGAACCAAGCGAGCGTAAAAAAGCCGTTATTTTGGGCGTCGGACCCAACCGTATCGGACAAGGTATTGAATTTGATTATTGCTGTTGCCACGCGGCCTATGCCTTAGGCGATATTGAAATTGAAAGCATAATGGTCAATTGCAACCCGGAAACTGTTTCTACCGATTATGACACGTCGGACCGGCTTTATTTTGAACCTTTAACTGAAGAAGATGTGCTGGAGCTGTTGGCTTGTGAAAAAGCCAAAGGTGAGCTGGCGGGTGTGATTGTTCAATTTGGCGGGCAAACGCCGCTTAAACTTTCACAAGCTTTGGAAGAAAACGGCATTCCGATTTTGGGTACCGACCCAGATGCCATTGATTTGGCCGAAGACCGCGACCGTTTTAAAGATTTACTGGATAAGCTGAATTTAAAACAACCCCCCAACGGCATTGCGCGCTCGACTGATGAGGCGTTAAAAATTGTTGAGGCAATTGGTTTTCCTGTTGTGATACGTCCAAGCTATGTGCTGGGCGGGCGGGCAATGGAGATTGTCCACACATTTGACCAGCTCAATCGCTATATGCGCGAGGCTGTTGTGGTATCTGGCGACAGTCCGGTTTTAATTGACGGCTATTTGCGCGAGGCCACAGAAGTTGATGTCGATGTTTTATCGGACGGCAAAGATGTGTTTGTAGCAGGCATTTTAGAGCATATTGAAGAGGCTGGTGTGCATTCAGGTGACAGTGCTTGCTCCATGCCGCCGCATTCTTTGAGCCAAGAAATGATAGATGAACTTGGGCGTCAAGCCAGTGAAATGGCATTAGCGCTTAATGTGGTCGGGCTGATGAATGTACAATTTGCCGTGCAATCGGGCCCTGATGGCGATGTGGTTTATGTGTTGGAAGTTAATCCGCGCGCCAGCCGGACTGTCCCATTTGTTGCTAAAGTACTCGGTCAACCCATTGCAAATATTGCCGCGCGGCTGATGGCAGGCGTGCCGTTGGCTTCGTTCGGGTTAACCACACCAAAGTTTAAACATATTGCGGTCAAAGAGGCTGTCTTTCCGTTTGCGCGGTTCCCTGGTGTTGATACAATTTTAGGGCCTGAAATGCGCTCAACAGGAGAAGTCATGGGTTTGGATCTTGACTTTGCAACTGCCTTTGACAAAAGCCAGATTGGCAGCGGCAATATTTTACCGACAGAGGGTACAGCGTTTATTTCTGTGCGTGATACCGATAAAGAGCGCACTTTAAATGTTGCACGGCAGTTGCGCGAAGCTGGGTTTGAGCTTTTAGCGACAGGTGGCACGGCAACTTATTTATCTGAGCATGAAATTAGCGTCACCCCGATAAATAAAGTGCTGGAAGGGCGCCCGCATATTGTTGATGCGATTAAAAGTGACGATGTGCAATTGGTGATTAACACCACTGAGGGCGAGCAATCATTGGCCGACAGTAAATCTATTCGGCGCACGACTTTGATGAATAAAGTGCCTTATTTCACCACATTGGCAGGGGCTGAAGCGGCGGTTGGAGCGATTTTACAACGCCAAAAAAACCCGCATATTGAAGTGTGTTCCTTACAAAACTACGCCAAACAGGCATAAACCCGCGAAAAACCTGTTTTTTTAACGCTCATTGAGGGTTGGGATGACGGTTTTGCAGACTACAAAGGCGGTTTCACTTGACCCCGCCTTTGTTTTTCCCCAACATAGCTTTAAGGAGTTCAAAAGGGCGGAAAAAATGGAAAAAGCACCTATGACCCCCAGCAGCTATGCCGCGCTGGAAGAAGAAATAAAATTGCTAAAAGGTCCTGAGCGTCAGCGTATCATCGCGGCGATTGCGGAAGCGCGCGCGCATGGCGACTTGTCTGAAAACGCGGAATATCATGCTGCTAAAGAACAGCAAAGCCATAATGAGGGCCGTATCAAAGAATTGGAAGATATGATGAACCGCGCTGAAATAATTGATATTGCAGCGCTGGCTGGTTCTAGCCGCGTGCAATTTGGCGCAACGGTTGACTTGGTCGATGAAGACACTGAAAAAGAAATGACCTATCAAATTGTTGGGGATTATGAAGCCAATGTTGAACAAGGCAAAATCTCCATTTCCTCGCCCATCGCGCGCGGGCTAATTGGCAAGGAAACCGGCGATAGTGTGGAAGTCAACACACCAGGTGGTGGTAAATCCTACGAAATCCTTGATGTGAAGTATATATAAGCTCTGCTGCAGGCCTCAAGACATTCCAAAGAACACCTAAATTTTGTACAGATATTAGCCGACAGGCACCCCAGCCTGTTTTTTGCTTTGCCGGATGGTCAGGGAAGTTTTAACATTGGCCACATTCGGGGCAGGCGTGAGTTGTTGGGTCAAAAATGTTTGAAAGCTCGCCAAATCTGGTGCGACAATTTTAAGAATAAAATCAATATCACCGTTGAGCATATGGCATTCTCGAACCTCAGGCCAAGCCCGCACACGTTGTTCAAATTCTTGTAAATCAGCCTCCGCCTGACTATGCAATCCCACCATCGCAAACACGGTCACGCCATAGCCCAGCAAAGCAGCGTCAACCTCAGCGTGATAGCCTGTAATATAGCCTGCCTTCTCAAGTGCGCGCACGCGGCGCAAGCAAGGCGGGGCCGAAATGCCCACCCGCTCAGCCAGCTCCTTATTGGTAATGCGACCATTTTCAAGCATGGCTTGCAAAATTTTAATATCAGTTTTATCGAGTTTCTGTTTCATGCGCTCAAGAGTAACATTATTACCTATTCTAGCAATATATTTTCTCTATTCGATGTGCTTTTTTTCTTCTATTATAGAATAAATTCGTCTGTAACCCGCAATATTCTGGCTAAAAAGCATGATACGCCCAACCACACCTTCCACAATCTGGACATTGACCAATGGCATGGCCGGATTTGAGGTGCAAACATCAGCGATAGCTGAAGCTCTTGCCGCAAGGCTTACGCATCAGGAAAATTTGACGGAAAATTCAATTCTGATAAATCGTAAAATCATTAACCCGCCGCCGCCCTATCGCTGGCTGGCGCCTTATGGACCAGCCTATCAACCCAAAGACTGCCAGCCACCTTATCCAGATATTTTAATTGCATCAGGGCGTAAAACCATTCCATTAGCGCGCCATATTAAGCGCACGAGTCATGGAAAATGCTTTACGGTAATTTTACAAAACCCGCGCCGCGCAGCTGATAATTTTGATTTTGTCTGGGCGCCTGCGCATGACGGATTATCAGGCACCAATGTTTTTGCCACCCTTTTGTCACCACATGGGTTAACCCCAGAAAACCTTGCCGCAGCTGGTCAGGATTGGGAAAGTCGTATTTTGCAAAAAGCCACAACAGGCAATCAGCCTTTGAGCAAATTAGGTGTCGTGATTGGAGGTGCAAATAAAATCTACGGTTTTACGAATGACGACCAAACCCGCCTGATTGAAACCCTCACCGCATTTGCCAAAGCCGGACATTTTTTAATGATAACCCTGTCCAGACGCAGCCCGAACGGGCTCGCCCAACACCTTTCACATGCACTCCAGAGCTGGCCACATTATCTCTGGGCGCCAGATGATGGGCAGAGTGGAAACCCCTATCGTGGCATTTTAGGGCTGGCCGACCAGATTTTTGTCACTGGCGATAGTGTGAATATGCTCGGCGAGGCCTGCGTTACAGGCGCACCGGTTTACCTGTTTCCTTTGACGCCACAATCACAACGCCGGCAAAACAGCCTAAAACGCTTCACTCACTTTCATCATGCGCTTTGCGAAACTGAGCTTGTTAGTCTTTTTGATGATGCGCTATGCGCAAAAATCGTAGCGCAATCCGCACCGCCTGCAAAAGGGGTGGGACGCAATAGCACAGGCGAAATCGTTGATAAAATAGTAGATGCCATTCGCTTAAATACGTAAAACAGTCTATAAGTAAATGTAATAATTTGACGGTGGAGTGGGTCACATAAAATGACATCAAGCCTTGAAAAATTGAATTTAACGGCACTTGAAAAAACAACATTAAAAACCGATCCATATGAATATGTGGTTGTCGAAAATTTTATCCAGCGCGATAGCTTTGCCGCTATCACGCAGGACTTTCCGCGCATTGATAAGGCAGGCTCATTTCCGCCAGATAGCTTGGAAATAAAAGGCGCGTTTGCCGAATTAATGGCCGAACTCGACAGTTCCGAATTTCAAGCTGCGATAGAAAAAAAATTCAATATTGATTTAAACCAAAAGCCCACCATGTTTACGGTGCGCGGACAATGCGCCCGCCATAATGGCCAGATACATAATGACAGCGAGACTAAAATTATCACTGTCCTGCTCTATCTAAATGACGCGGCGTGGCAGGCCGATGGCGGCAGATTGCGGATTTTACGCGACAATCACGACCTCAATAATATGGTTGAAGAAATTAACCCAAATGGTGGCACGCTTTTGGTGTTTAAACGCTGCGCGCATAGCTGGCATGGGCATGAACCCTATGAAGGTGTGCGCCGTGCGATACAGATGAATTGGGTTACGAGTAATCAAGTGGTCGCGCATGAACAACGGCGCCATAAACTTTCTGCCTTTATCAAAGGGCTGAATCCCCTTACTGCTTTTAAAAGTAATTTATGATAGGTTTCGCAATCCTATTTGAATCAACCATGAGCCGTTATGATGTCACTTGAGATTAAAACATTTTCAAATGCCGATTTATCCCAAGGCTGGCGACCAGGAAATAACGCCGGTGGACAAAGCTTATTTAAGGCATTGGGTCACCCGCAAACAGCGCGGCGCGCCCAAAACCTGATGGATATTTTGGCGCAAAGCGGCAAGGTTGCAATTTATGATCCAACTGGCATGATTAATAATTTCCATGCCTATTATGATGTCAGTCAATTGGATTTATGTGGTTATTTTGTCCAGCGCGTTGAAGATTTAGGCACTGAATTTATGGGCCTGTCTGCGCAACCTTTAACTAAGCTTACGCAATCAGGTGCAGATAAGGTTTTTGTTTTACAATTTGACGCGGCGCGCAGTCTGCTGCCTTTGACACCTATTTTCGACACGCTCGATTGGATAAGCCTTGATGAGGTCAGAATTGATGATGCCCTCCTCTCCAATCCAAAAGATTATTTGGACCCGCTAAATTTTGCGACCAATTTTGCTCTGTTTCGTGACTTGGATGCGCAAACTGGTGCCAGCACAAATGATGGTTTGCACACAAGGGTAGCGACTGCCAATTATTGGGGCTTTCATGGCGCTGAGAACCCTGCCCTTTGGCTCTGCCTAATTGACCAAAATGGGGATATTTTGGCTGAGTGGGAAGACCCGTTACCACCTGCTAATGCCCCGATTATTTTAGATAGTGCTGCGATACGCACACGCTTTAACCTGCCTGCATTTTCTGGCTCACTCTATATCCATGCCGTGCGGATTAAGGGCCATGATGTGGTCAAATATGCGATGGATATATATGGCGAAGATGGGGCGGCTTTATCTTGTAATCATGATGCAAATGCATGGCCTGCTGATTATTATGCTGGCATGCCGGCACCAGATAAGGATGAAAAACTTACCCTTTTTGTGCAAAATTCTCACCCAATGGAAATCCCCGCCAATGCCATCAAATTTGGTCGGATTGGTTTTGACGAAGCGGCACCTTACCCACAAGCCATTGCCCCTTTTGCGACAGCTGAAATCGATGTGGGTACGCTTTTGCCAGATGCTGTTTTCCCCGCGCAAATTGAAATCACAGCTGGACGATATTTTGTGCGTCCACGATATGAGGTGCGCAGGGGCAATCAAATGCGGCGCATTGCCCATGCCAATGTTGAACGCACAGACCTGAAGCCTGACCCGCAAATTAAAGAGCTCTCACGCACAATGGGCAAAGGATATATCATGCCCTTGCCCGTGCTGCCGATTGATGCATTTGACACTATTATGCTGCCAACACCTATGGCGCGCGATGAAGCGTCTATGCCCATTAAAGCCGCTTTGATTGATGCTGATGGCACAACATTATCTGAAAAGTTTTTGGGCAATATAGAGCGCCATCATCACATGGCGCTTGATGTGCAAGACTGGATTGCAGAAGAAAAACTGAACCTGTCCAATGGGCACGGCCATGTTGAATTTTTATATGATTTTCGCGAGGGCGGAGAAGCTAATGGCTGGCTACATGCTTTGGCACGCATTGAACAAAAATCGTCAGGCCACCGTGCGGAAACTATTTTTGGGGCGCATATTTTTAACACGCCGATTATTTATAAAGATGAGCCGCAAAGTTATATTAACCGTCCACCCGGGCTAACGACGCGCTTGTTTTTACGTATTGGCCATCATTTGGGTCTTGAGACTATGTGCAAGCTGATTTATCCAGCATCACTTCCTTGGCACCCAAAATCCAATACAGTGATACAGCTTATGGACGAAAATGGCACACAAGTTGCGGAGGCTAATCTGGAAATTGCCTGCGGTGGGTCTGCATTCTTTTTATTGAGCGATTTATTTTCAGCACAAGAATTAGAAAAGACTGGCTCGCAGGGCTATGTTCTGATACGCGACACCTCCTGCCGACTTTTTGGTTTTCATGGATTACAACAGGGCGATAAAAGTTTTTGCCTTGATCATATGTTTGGGTTTTAAAAATGACAGATACAAAACACACAAAACTTCTCATTATTGGTTCAGGGCCAGCCGGGTATACGGCAGCCATTTATGCAGCACGGGCGATGCTTGAGCCTGTCATTGTGCGCGGCATTCAACCTGGTGGTCAGCTCACCATCACCACTGATGTTGAAAACTATCCAGGCTTTGCTGAAGCCATTCAAGGCCCATGGCTGATGGAACAGATGGAAGCGCAAGCCGCCAATGTCGGCACTGAAATTATTTCTGACATCATCACAAAAGCCGATTTGAGCCAGCGCCCTTTCCGGTGTCAAGGCGATAGCGGGACAATTTATACCGCCGACACAGTGGTTATTGCCACAGGCGCACAGGCAAAATGGTTGGGTCTTGAAAGTGAAACTAAATTTCAAGGCTTTGGTGTGTCAGCCTGCGCCACTTGTGATGGATTTTTCTATCGTGATAAGGAAGTGCTGGTGGTCGGTGGCGGCAACACTGCGGTTGAAGAGGCTTTATTCCTCACCAATTTCGCGTCAAAAGTCACATTGGTGCATCGCCGAGATGCGTTGCGCTGTGAGAAAATTCTTGAAAAAAGGCTACTGGCGCATGACAAAATCGAAGTGGCATGGAACAGCACATTAGATGAAGTATTGGGTGATGAGAACCCGCTTGGCGTCACTGGCGCGAGGCTGAAAGATACACAAACAGGCGAAACGCGGGAAATTTCTGTTGATGGGATTTTCATCGCGATTGGCCATGCCCCTGCAACAGAATTATTTACAGACCAGCTAGAAACCAAACAAGGTGGCTATCTTATCACCACGCCCGGCAGCACCGCGACCTCAATTGCAGGCGTATATGCGGCGGGCGATGTAACCGATGATATTTATCGCCAAGCTGTCACAGCCGCTGGTATGGGATGCATGGCCGCCCTAGAGGCAGAAAAATACCTCGCTGAGCAAGACGCTGAGCAAGAAGCCGCAGAATAAATTTGAGCGCTTAGCTTAAACTAGCCGTGAAACGCTGGATACGCGTGCAAGCTTCTTTCAGATTTTCATCTGATGTTGCATATGAAATCCGGAAGAAAGGTGACAGCCCAAACGCCGCGCCATGCACAACAGCCACGCCTTCAGCTTCAAGCAAGGCCGTCGCGAAATCTTCATCGGAAGAAATTTTTGTGCCATCAGGCGTGGTTTTTCCGATACAGCCCGCACATGAGGGGTAGACATAAAACGCGCCTTCAGGGGTCAAACAATCAATCCCGTCAGCAGCATTAAGCATATCCACCACTAAATCGCGGCGGCTTTTGAACACTGCATTGCGTTCTGCAATAAAATCCTGCGGTCCGTTTAAAGCTTCAACAGAGGCATATTGGCTAATGGAGGTTGGGTTTGAGGTAGATTGTGATTGGATTTTCCGCATCGCGCCAATCAGTTCGGTTGGCCCTGCACAATAGCCAATTCGCCACCCTGTCATGGCATAGGCTTTTGACACACCGTTCATGGTCAATGTGCGGTCATAAAGCTGTGGCTCAATCTGTGCGGGTGTTGCGAATTGAAACCCGTCATAGGTAAGATGCTCATACATATCATCGGTCAATACCCAAACATGCGGGTATTTGAGCAAAACATCAGTGAGTTTTTTCAACTCTTCTGCTGTATAAGCCGCGCCTGTCGGGTTTGAGGGTGAATTGAAAATAAACCATTTGGTTTTGTCTGTAATCGCAGCCTCAAGATCTTCAGCTCGCAGCTTAAACGCATCTTCTGAGCGGGTTTCGACAATAACCGGTGTTCCGCCAGCCAAATTTACAATATCAGGATAACTCACCCAATAAGGCGCAGGAATGACCACCTCATCGCCCGGATTTAAAGTTGCCATCATCGCATCGTAAATGACTGGCTTGCCGCCCGGCGCCACAAAAACCTGTGCTGGGGTGTAATCCAGCTCATTATCACGCTTGAACTTTGCACAAATCGCTTGCTTGAGTTCAGGGATACCATCAACGGCGGTGTATTTGGTTTGGCCTTGCTCAATCGCCTTAATACCTGCCTGTTTGATGTTGTCTGGTGTGTCAAAATCTGGCTCACCAGCGCCAAGTCCAATCACATCACGACCTGCGGCTTTTAATTCGCGTGCTTTGTCCGAAACCGCCATAGTGGCTGATGGTTTGACCCGCGATAAACTGTCAGAAAGAAACGGCATTTACATTATCCTTTATTAACTAAGGCCAGAAAATACTGCTAAGACCCATTGGAAGCAAGCCAATATGCTCGAAAAATTATAATTTTCATAGGGCTGTGTGAATATCTCAGTGTTATTTTCAGATTTAACTTAGCAAATTTTTTTCCTGCGTCTATATTCTCACTATGTCGCAAAATGAAGACAGTTTAACAGGACGCAAACCGCTTGCCCCAATTCAAGAGCCGGGCATGCGCGAGGGTATGCCCATTGAGTTTACCCCGCATCGACCCGTGCGCCCTGAAAAAATTGAACAAGGCAAGCGCTTCGAAATTACATCTGATTTCCAACCAGCGGGCGACCAACCCGCCGCGATAGAAGAATTATGCAATGGCATTTTGGCTGATGAAAAAGATCAAGTTTTATTAGGCGTAACGGGTTCCGGCAAGACCTTCACTATGGCCAATATTATCCAAAAATGCCAGCGGCCAGCCCTTATATTAGCACCGAATAAAACCCTCGCAGCCCAATTATATGGCGAGTTCAAAGCCTTCTTTCCCAATAATGCGGTCGAGTATTTTGTTTCTTATTATGATTATTACCAGCCCGAGGCTTATGTACCGCGCTCCGATACATATATTGAAAAAGAAAGCAGTATTAATGAGCAGATAGACCGCTTGCGCCACTCTGCAACCCGCTCTTTGCTAGAACGCGAGGACGTCATTATTGTATCGTCTGTTTCTTGTATTTATGGCATTGGTTCGGTTGAGACTTATACTGAGATGACTTTTGATGTGTCGGTTGGCGGCACATTAGCCCGCGAAACCTTGCTGGCCGATTTGGTTGCCCTGCAATATACGCGCAATGATATTGCCTTTGCGCGCGGCGATTTTAGGGTGCGCGGTGATGTGATTGAGCTATTCCCAGCCCACTATGAAGACCGTGCTTGGCGTATTGAGCTGTTTGGCGATGAGGTTGATGCCATCACTGAATTTGACCCTTTAACTGGACAAAAAACAGGCGAGCTTGAGACCATTCGGATTTATGCCAATAGCCACTATGTAACCCCGCGCCCGACATTGCAGCAAGCCGTTGAAGAAATTAAAAAAGAGCTTAAAACCCGTATTGCTGAATTTGATGCGGCGGGGCGTATTTTGGAAGCGCAGCGCATTGAACAACGCACCCAATTTGATATTGAAATGCTGACCGCGACAGGCAGTTGTCAAGGCATTGAAAATTACTCGCGCTATTTAACGGCGCGTAAACCAGGTGAGCCGCCGCCGACCTTGTTTGAATATTTGCCCGATAATTGCTTGCTTTTTACCGATGAAAGCCACGTTACTGTGCCGCAAATTGGCGGCATGTTTCGCGGTGACTTTAAAAGAAAATCAACATTAGCTGAGCATGGTTTTCGGCTTCCAAGCTGTGCGGATAATCGCCCATTGCGGTTTGAGGAATGGGACGCGATGCGCCCACAAACTATTCATGTCTCTGCGACGCCAGGCCCTTGGGAAATGGAGCGCACCGGCGGTGTGTTTACGGAGCAGGTTATTCGCCCGACTGGCTTGATTGACCCGAACTGTGAAGTGCGCCCTGCCCGCACCCAAGTCGACGACCTGATTGCTGAGTGCCATGATATTACAAAGCAAAATAAACGTGTGTTGGTAACAACCTTAACCAAAAAAATGGCAGAAGATTTGACCGAATATATGCATGAGCAGGGATTGCGCGTGCGCTATATGCATTCGGATATTGACACTTTGGAGCGCATAGAAATTGTTCGCGACTTGCGACTTGGCGCCTATGATATTTTGGTTGGGATTAACCTATTGCGTGAAGGCCTGGATATTCCAGAATGCGCATTGGTCGCTATATTAGATGCTGATAAGGAGGGTTTTTTACGCTCAGAAACCTCGCTCATCCAAACCATTGGTCGTGCGGCGCGTAATATTGACGGTCGCGTCCTGCTATATGCGGATAAAATGACAGGTTCGATGGAGCGCGCGCTTGGCGAAACAGAGCGCCGGCGCAAAAAACAACAAGACTACAATCTCGCGCATAATATCACGCCTGTATCCGTGACAAAAAATATTGAAGATATTTTGGAAAATATCGCTGATGGCGAAAGCCATGAAGCTGGGCCTTACCAAATCCGTGACGGAGCCGTGGCTGGGGGCATGGCTGAAGCGCCAGTGAAAATGTTAGCTGGCGATAATATGCGCAAATATATTGCGGCGCTGGAAAAAGACATGCATCAGGCGGCGGAAGATTTAGAATTTGAAACCGCCGCGCGATTACGCGATGAAATAAAGCGATTACAAGAAACTGAACTGGCCATTGCTGATGACCCCTTGGCGCGTCAAAGCGCAGTGGAAGCGCGGATTGCCGCTAAAACCGGTGCTAAAACAACGCCTCAAAAACCCAAAAAGCGCAAAATGCGCCGCGGGGTTTAAGCATAGCCATTGCTTATTCTTGTATTTTAGGGGCTGGCATTTCCAAAGCAGAATACGTTAGACTGGGATATGATACTTTTCGGGAGGCGCCTATGAAACCTTTTCCACCAGTTTTACTCGCCATTTCAATGTTGCTTGTTTATTTGCTGTCGCGTGCGGCCACTCAGACAAATCTAGGGCCTGTTTATGACAATATTGTTTTGTTTTACAGTGGCTGGCTTTTGGTTGCTTTTGGAGTGGTCAGTGTCATTGCCATGGTTCGAAAATTCAAAAAAAATGAAACCACTGTCCTGCCCAATGGCATGCCCTCTCGGCTGATGACAGATGGCATTTATGCTTACAGCCGCAATCCGATTTATGTTTTTATGGTGATAGCCCTTTTGGGTGTTGTCATGATTAATGGCGCGCTGATTGGCTTGACTGTTGTGCCTGTCTTTATCGCCCTTGTGCAAACGCTTTGGATTTCTTTTGAAGAAGCGCAGTTGGAAAAAGCCTTTGGGCAAGAATATTTAGACTATAAAGGCAAAGTCAGAAGCTGGGTTTAAGACCCAATTCCATTCGCCTTAAAAGCTGCTTTTTTTGCCTTGTTCCAATATTTAAAAAATCGGCGCAAATCTGGCACATTATCCAAATGAACAAAGGCCTCATCAGCCACGCAATGGGTTTCACAATTTTCAGGCAAATGTTCAAATCGTGCTTTTAAAAGCGGGTTGGGTGAAGCGGGCATAAAAATCTCATCAACATCGTCGCGAGCGCATAATGCCCTTAAAACTGTGTCAAAATCTCCGTGATATATATCCACTTGCATGGCGCAAAGTGTTTCATAGATAAATAGTTGTCGCTTCAGCCCACAATGATTTTTGGCGAAATAATCTGTATCCCAAATAAAAACAGTTTGCGCGCCCTCACCAGCTCGATGAAAAACCGGATGACTTAGACGCAAGGCGTCTTCATGCAATAAAATTAACCGGCTCATGATAAATCCATATAAGGAAAAAGTTTTTCGGATAAGGCTTCATAAGATGCCGCTAAAGGCAAATTATGCTTAGGCTGGGTGTTCACATCAGAGCCTGAGAATTTATCAACATTATCCAAATTAAAAAAATAAGGCTTATTGCTAAATGTGCTGGCAACCCATTGCCAGGATAAATTATTGCTCGCAGGGTCCGCATCAATCAAGTGCTGCAAAAACCATGTCGCCCCCGCCTGCCATTTCACGCGGCGCCAATGCACAATATAAGCCGCTAAATACATGCGTGCATGATTGTGCAAATAGCCTGTGGTGGTCAATTCATGAATAAAATGGTCAAGGCATGCCACGCCTGTTTCACCCAGCTGAATATCTTGCGGCAAATTATCAGCATAATCCTGCGCTTGAAAACCGGTTTTATAGGGCTCTATATCACGCCATAAATCTTGGGGTGTGACCTCATAAATTCGTTGCCAAAAATCACGCCAGCCAAGCTCTTGAATAAATTTTTCAATTTTTTTAGGCTCATCAACCTGCGCCAGCGCATGATTGCGCACCTCATTGAGAGTGATTACACCATGCCGAATATAAGCAGATAAGCGCGTCACAGCGCCATCTAAATGATTGCGGCTTTGGCCATAAGCAATCGGGTCAATGGCCGCAAGGCGTGCCTTTGCCGCCTCTGCGCCGCCAATATATGGGCTGATATGACTGGCCTTTTGCTCTGAGCCATCACTTAAGCCAGCCACAAATTCTGCCATTTCCTCTCGGCTTTGAAAAGTTTTCGGTAATGGTTTCAAATCATCCATAATGTCTGCCAATCTTAAAACTTATGGCAGAGATAGCGCTTAGAATAAGAAAAGCAACAAACAGCTTAGGGTAAAACTCTGCCCTCAATTTGTGGGATTGCGGCGATGGTTTTCGCCCCAGTCAAAAACAAGGCAAGCCTGATTTGCATTTGCCATTTTGTGACCATATCATCCAAGGCCTGTCGAATAGCCGCATCATCCGTTTCAGGCTGGTTCATCACAGCCTGCAAAAACGGATAGGCGGCGGCGCATAAATCCGCACCCAGCCATATCGCCTTCACTACATCAAGCCCATGCCGTACCCCGCCAGACGCAATCAGGGTCATATCCTTAAATCTTCCGCGCACCGCATGAATAGCTTGCACGCCATCAACTGTTGCGATACCCCATTCCGCAAAAGGTGCATAAATTTCAGCCTCAGCAGGTGATAGGCGCGCCTGCTCAATTTGCGTCCAGTTTGTGCCACCCAAGCCAGCGACATCAAAATAGCGAACACCACAATCATATAACTGCTCAACAACATAAGCGGATAGCCCTGCCCCCACTTCTTTAACCATGACAGGACATGGCAAGGTTTGCACCAATGCGTGAATAGCGGCCTTCAGCCCATACCAATTTTGTCCACCCTCAGGCTGCACCGCTTCCTGCAATGGGTTAAGATGAATAAACAATGCATCAGCCTGCAACATATCCACTGCTGCTTGCGCCATCTCCAAACCATCTTTTTCCAATAATTGTAAACCGCCAATATTAGCAATCAGCGGCACAGTTTCAGCATAATCCCGTAAATCAGAGCTTTGCCCCTGCATAATAGCGGCGCGTTGCGACCCAACCGCAAGCGGCAAACCATGTCTTTGCGCCATTTGTGCAAGATGGCGATTGATGGCCTCGCCGCGTGGTGTCCCACCGGTCATTGCACCAATCAGCAAAGGCATGCTGATGGGCTTATCCAAAAGCTGCGCAGACATATCAACATCTGCCATCGCCATTTCGGGCAAAGCCTGATGTGTTAAAAACACGCGGTCAAAACCGGTCGGTTTCGTTGATTGTAAAGCGGGGTTAAACGCTAAGTCCAAATGGGAGTCTTTACGGGCCTTAATATTATCATCACTCATGGGACAATCCTCGTAACCAAACCCAAACCCCATGTGCGCGATGCGGAAAAAAATCAATCAAAAGCATATGGGGCACAGTTAACGCCGCCAATCCGATAAAAACCGTTCTAACCAGATTAGTCGTATAATCATAATCAGGCAAAATCAAAGCAGCCCCTAAAATAGCACTTATTGTAATAAACGAAATCACAAGAATACTGATAAAATCCATACCTAATGTGCCATTTGCATCCACCAGCCCATATATGGATTTAAAATGGCGCACCGAATGTATGGCACAAAAATAAACAGCAAATCCCCATAAAGGTGGCAATATATAAAATAAAATCCCAAGACCAGTAATTTCTATGAGTGGCCACAATGTCAGCTGCCTTTTTACCAAAAAGTGAAAAACATATGCGGCAAGGCCTACCACCCAAAGCGCCAATAAGAATTTGAGAAAATGGCTAATATAATCCGTCGATCCTTGCAGCAAAATTTTATATAGTTGATGGGTTTGGTCTTGATGAAAAAAAGAAATAAACAAAACCACTGCGCCGCCATGTAAAAAACGGCGCAGAGGGAGCAAGGGAAGTTGCTGATACATACGCGCATCACCGCTGCCAAAATGAAAAATAGATAAAAGTAAAAAAGATAATAAACCAAGCAACGGAAAGACAATCCAAAACGCGACAACCATAATGGCTATGAGAATATAACAGAAAAAAAATAAAAATTTTTGAAAAGAGTTATCTAATAAATGACGCCGCAGCATTAAAACACCATCTGCTGCGCCATGTGGTATCCCAAAAATTAAAATAACCATGAGCGGCAGGATCATGCTTTCAAACATTATTTAATCGCCTTTTTAATAAACGGCCATTTTGGCACTGCCGCCATAAGCTTTAGCTTGGTCGCAACAGAGGAATGACCACGCATAAATTCTGCGAAATGGTCGCCCTGCATATGCGCCGCCATTTTATAAAATATTTGTGGTGCTTTGGCCGGATATTGCCGCAAAACTTTCAAAAACACACTATCCATCCAATGTTCAAGCCGGTCTGTCACAGGCGCAGGTGATATTTTCTCAACTGGCAAGCTCGCTTGAAGTGATATTCTAAAACTATCGACCAGCGAGTCTATTTGCTCCAAAATCTGCGCAAAAGCATAACCGCTCGACACGCGCAATGCATCACCACTCATACCAACCCCAATCGCAAGATTACGCCAGTGATTTTCCAGCCAAGCCATTGGGATGATGCCATCTTCTTTGGAGATAATTTCATAATCCATATTTTGATAATAGGTTTCCAGATAGCGCGTCATTTGCGTTTCATACCAGTTTTTTTCCTGCACATAAGGTGACAAGACGGTTGACTCGACCAGCGCTTCAGTTTCAGAGAATGGCAGAAAATATATAAAATGCGTGCCTTTTTGCTGCGAGACTCGAAAATCCATCAAAGAGATTTCATCTGGCCGCAAACATGGCTCATTGAATTTAACATGCCAGCCATGAAAATGCTGCAAGAGAGTTTCTCCAAAAAGCCGGTCAGGAACTTTGCCCGTCGTGCTGTTGAAAATAATGTCAAATACCCCGTGCAATCCATTGCTCATAAAAATCTTTTTGCGGCTGCCTTCCCGTAAAATCTCGACGACTTTTGCTGTTTGGAAAATAATATTTTGCTTTGATTTAAGCTCGTCCCACAAACACCCCTCATAGTCTTTAGCACTTAAGGCGCGATAAACATACTTCTCCCCCGACAAAATAGCTGTCTTATGGTTGCGGGATATCCCCCATTTTCGCCAGGATTTTATTGATAATTGCCGGGCAAGATTCAAATAAGGCTCGCCTTTATCCCAAAACCCAAACACATGGTCGGCACGCGTTTCAAGCGGATCAATTAAAGTAATTTGCGTGTTTTCAATTTCTTGTAATTTATGCGCAAGTGTTAGTCCCGCAATGCCAGCGCCAATAATAGCGATATTTTTAACATCAGAATGTGGCGCATTAGTCTGTAACATGGGGTAGACCTTCAAGATTGGCATGAAGAGAGTTATCATGTTCGGGCATCTCACCCAAACGATAGGCTAAATATTTAAAGCTCAGAGAACTGTGCCAAATTTTAGCTGGTAATGGCACAAACATACGCCCGTCCCAAAATGTAAAATGCTGCTTGCGAATTTTATGTCCAATCGCGCGATAGTTTTGCGCTGCGACAGCAATCGCGATATGCGCCCGCATCGGCAAAAAGGCCAAACCTTTTAAGGCTGATTGATAATAAATATCAGCGAGATACAAAGTTTCCTCAATAGCGGTTTGCACCAAAAGCCTGTTTCCTGAGGTTTCATCATAGGCCGCTGCTCGAATTTGCTGGGGCGTTAACCCCGCACACCAGCTGGCTGGCAAATATCGACGATTATTTTCTGCATCCTCCATCACATCGCGCGCAATATTGGTCAATTGCATGGCAATGCCTAAATCAATCGCAAAAGCATAGGCCCGTTTGTCGTGACAGCCAAGCACCGCACACATCATAACCCCAACAGTGCCCGCAACTTTATAAGCATAGCGCAGTAAATCTCGGCGGCTTTCAAGCAAAACTTCGTTTTGGTCCTCTAACAGCCCATCAAGCAAAGCATCGAGCACTTGAAAATCAATACCAATACCTGTCGCGAAATTCATAAACTCTAAAACCACTTGATCATGGGCTGGGGTTTTCTTTTTTAATGATTTTTTAATATGTAGTAACGCGTCATAGCCGCCTTCAATCTCACCATCAGCAATATCATCTAAATATCGGCAAAAGGCATAAAGTCGCGCCGCATTATCCCCTGCTTTTTGTCCCAAAAATGAACGCGCCCAGTTAAAGGTTTTACCGTGCTTGGCCAAAATCTCCTGCGGGCTGCCTTGTTCCCAAAACTGCTTGGTGGATAATGTGGCAGATGATGAAGACGACACCCAACTCATATCGCCAGCTCCGGTATCTGCACACCTTCTCTTTTAATCAGGTTTTCAAGCACTTTTGCAGAAGTCAGCACACCTGGCATGCCCGCGCCCGGATGTGTTCCGGCACCGACAAAAAATAAATTGTGAATATGCGGGTCGCGGTTTTTATATCGAAACCAAGCGGATTGCCGAAACAAAGGCGAAATTGAAAATCCCGCCCCATGTTTCGAGCGATATTGATTGCGAAAATCAGTCGGGTCCATCCAAAAATCAGCAGTGATGGTTTCTTCTAAGTCAGGTAAAATAGTCTCACCCAAAGCTTTCACAATCCGGTCACGTAGCTTTTCACCCTCTATTTGCCAGTCAATATCAGCCTGCATGTTCGGAACTGGGCATAGCACATAAAAACTATCACACTCTTTCGGTGCAAAGCTCGGATCAGTTGCTGTGGGGCGATGCAAATAAAGCGAGAAATCCTCAGTTAAAATTTTTCGATCAAAAATATCTGCCAAATGCTCTTGATACCGCTCACCCATCCAAATTGTGTGATGCGCGACATCTGGATATTGCCGTTTCGTGCCAAAATAAAGCACAAATAAACCCATTGAATATTGCGTTAAAGAGTCTGGCATTGGCCGACCTGGCATAGCCAGCTTTGGCCTTTGCGGCAACATTTCCTCATAAACGGTTGGCGGGTCAGCATTACAAACAACCATATCGGCCTTAATCACCTGCCCATCAGTTAAACGCACCGAATGCGCAAACCGCCCATCAAGACAAATTTCTTCTACATCAGCATTTTTAACAATGTGAATATCTTGACGCAGCATGAGTTCTTCAAGCGCCTTCACCAAAGCGCCCGTACCGCCCATACAAAAATACACGCCCCATTTTCTCTCCAAATAATGGATAAGCGCATAAATACTGGTCGTTGAAAATGGGTTCCCTCCCACCAGCAATGGCTGAATGGTTAAGGCTCTGTGCAGCATTTCATCTTTAATATGACGCCCGACAAAACGGGCAACAGACCGGTCACTACGCAGCCGCAAAAGCGCTGGCGCTTGCTTAATCATAGAGGTGAAACTTTGGAACGGCTCATCCGCCAGCTTTTCGAAACCAACATCAAAAATGGCTTTCGACTCCGCCAGCAAATCATCATATCTTTGCGCATCGTCAGGATTAAATTTGGCCATCTCTGCTTTAAAAGCCTCCATGTCCTCGCCATAGTCAAATGACCGCCCATCAGCAAAATAAAACCGATACCAAGGGTCAACCGAAACGAATTCGGCATGGTCTTCGCGCTTTTCACCAAACAGCTCAAATAATTCATCAAATAAAAAAGGGGCGGTAATCACTGTTGGACCCGCATCATGGCGAAAACCTTGTTTTTCGAAAACCTGCGCGCGCCCACCCAAACAAGAAAGCCGCTCAAGCAATGTCACATCATAGCCCAGCGCGCGCAATCTCAATGCAGATGCGATACCGCCAAACCCAGAGCCAATAACTATCGCGCGCCCTTGAAAACTTTGAGCCGCAACAAACTTTTCTGGCTTGATATGCTGCATCATAAAATCACGCTTTTCTTATTATTGGCACTAACTTGTTCGGCCGCTTGTAAACAAGATTGCGTGAGAAAATGCGTAAGCGGTTTTAAAACCGATATAAAGTCCTCAGGCATGTCCTGCATGGCTTTATCAACCTCATTCAGCCGATGCTCAATTTTTGAAACCGCTAAATCTAACGCAAGGGAGTTAATAATCTCCTGACGCCAATCGTCAAGATCATGCACTTGGCCAGAACTCAACCATTTGTCAAATTCTGACAATCGCCCATTCATCAGGTTTTGCTTAAATAAAATCACCACCGCATTGGGGGCGCGGCGCTTCAAATCACCATATGCATGTTGCGCCCCATCAGTGCCTAATATATTTCGAATATCATCAGAAATTTGATAAGCCAGCCCCAAAGATTGCAAAACTTTATAAACATGCTTCGAGCTAACTTGTTTTTGCGAGAGGACAATCGCGCCTTCCACAGGCGCCACAATCAAGGGTGTTGTTTTACCATGAACAATATCAATATAACGCGCCCAGTCAGGATATTCGGAAAGCGTGAACTCGCTGGCCTGCCCCGACGATAAAACACTCATATGCTTTGCCAGCAAACCAACCAGCTCAGGTGAGTTACCCTGTACGCGCGCGGCCAATGCTGCCTGCTCAAAGCTTTGCCCAACCAACCAGTCGCCAAAACAAATTGCTTGCTGCAAACCAAATAATTTCCAAACCGTCATATGCTGACGGCGCGTTTCATCACCATCGCACAAATCATCATGCACCAAAGATGCATTATGCAGAAGCTCGATAGCCAGCGCCCAATGCAAAGCCGCTTTTTCATTAACCTCTAAAGTCTCAGAAAAAACCAAAGCGGTAAGACCGCGTAGCATTTTTCCCGTATCGGTAAAATGATGTTTAGCTATATTGTGAAGCGGGTGTGTTGTCGGTGGAATGATGTTTTGCAACGCCGATTGCAAGCGTAAATAATGGCGGTCAAAATCTTTTGACGCCATGTTTGTGGTCTTGAGTTGATGACGCGAACGCAAACTCAACATTACTGCCTCCCAAAAATACTTTTTATTATTACTAATAAGCTTAGTTTGACTGAGGGCAAAAACCATCAAAACAGCTAAAAAACCGTGAAAAAAACTAAAAAAACAGGTTTTTTTTGTAAAATTAACAAAATTTCCTGGCTTTTACCCGATGAGCAAAACAAAAAGCGTCCAAATGGACGCTTTTTTAAAAAATTATCACATTGCTTTCAATATGCGTAAAACGAACATTATACCCGCTCAATAATCAAAGCTGGTGCCATACCGCCACCTGTACACATGGTCACAAGACCTGTGGCAACATCCCGCCGCTCCATTTCATCAAGCAATGTGCCAACCAAAATAGAGCCCGTCGCGCCAATTGGATGACCTAAAGCAATGGCGCCACCATTCACATTAACTTTGTCTTGATTAAGCTCCAAATCACGAATGAATTTTAACGCCACGACAGCAAACGCTTCATTAATTTCAAATAGGTCAATATCGCTTGTAGTCATACCTGCTTTTTGCAGCACTTTTTTGGCCGCTGGCACAGGAGCATTTAGCATCAGCTCTGGCTCACAAGCCGCATTTGCCATCGCCACAATACGCGCGCGTGGTTTCAGCCCATGCGCATCTGCATATTCTTTTGACGACAATAAAACAGCGCCCGCGCCATCAACAACGCCGGATGAATTACCCGCATGATGGATATGCTCAACCTTCACATCAGGATAGGTTTTCTCAACCATTTCCCGACATGTCACTTGCTGCCCTTCAGGCCCCATAGGAAAATCATACAAACCGACAAAGGACGGATTAAGCTCCGCAAGCGCTTCAACCGTTGTTCCCGGACGGATAAAATCTTCCTTGTCCAACACCAGATTGCCTTCATAATCTTTTACAGCGACTAGGCTTTTATCAAAATATCCATGTTCAACCGCATGCGCTGCCCGTTTTTGGCTTTCCGCCCCAAAAGCGTCAGCATCTTCGCGGCTAATCCCCTCAATAGACGCGATAAGATCCGCACAAATCCCCTGATGTGGCTGTGGGTGCAAATCGCGTAAATGCTGATTATGGGAGTCAACCAAATGCGGCGCATCAGTAAAGGTTGGCGCCAGCGACATCATCTCGACACCGCCACCAACAGTCAGCTCCTGCATGCCCGACATAATCCCCATAGCTGCCAAATTGACAGAAGTGAGGCCAGAGCCACAAAAGCGGTCAATAGAAATACCTGTTGCTTCATTGTCCCAACCCGCATCAAGCGCGCCCATGCGGCCTATGCAATAACCCTGCGTGCCTCTTTGCGAGCCACAGCCTGCAATCACATCATCAACATCTGCCGTGTTGAAATCATTACGGTCCGATAAAGCTTTCAGCGTGGTGCTGAGCAATAGATGCGGATGCAAATGCGCTAATTTGCCTTTGCCAACTTTGCCTGCACTGCGTGGCGTTCGGGCGGTATCAATAATATATGCGTCTTTCATAAGCTGTTCTCCCCATTGCTTCTTTAAGTGTTTTTGTAACAGAATTTAAGAGCCTTCACCAGCCTTTGCACCAGCAACAAACATGCCATACTCGCCATTTGGTGAGTGTGGTGACTTAAAAAAAATAATGAAAATTATTATAGGTTGCTTATGATGGGGTAAATTTGATGGGGGTTTTATGTCAAAATTTGAATTTGATACAGATAAATTAGCTGATTATTTAAAAGATAAAATTGACGGCTTTGAAGGCCCAATTGAAGCTGAAAAATTTGCTGGCGGGCAATCCAATCCAACTTTTGCTCTCAGCACTAAAAATCAAAATTATGTTTTGCGACGCAAGCCGCCTGGCACTTTATTAAAATCCGCCCATGCAGTGGATCGCGAATATCGCGTGATGACGGCTTTGCGCGACACAGATGTGCCAGTGCCTCAAACCTATCACCTGTGTGAGGATGATGAAGTTATTGGCAGCAGTTTTTTCATTATGGAAAAGCTTGACGGGCGGGTCTTCTGGAACGCCCAACTTCCTGAACAAACAGCGCAAGAGCGGGAAGAAATTTACTTTGAAATGAACCGTGTGCTGGCCTGCTTGCATAGCGTGGATATTGAGGCTGTTGGTTTATCTGATTATGGCAAGCCGGGAAATTATTTTGAACGCCAGATTGGGCGCTGGACAAAGCAATATCGCGCTTCTGAGACCGAGACCATTGAAGAAATGGATTTCTTGATTGATTGGCTCGCACAAAACCTGCCAGCCGATGATGGCGTCAGCGCATTGGTGCATGGCGATTATCGGCTCGATAATATGATGTTCCACACAACCGAAAACCGCGTGATTGGGGTTTTGGATTGGGAATTATCAACACTGGGCCACCCTTTGGCAGACCTTGCTTATCAGTGCATGCAATGGCATATGCCAGCAGATGGGGTCGTGCCAGGCCTTATGGGTATAGACCGTGCCGCGCTAGGCATTCCAGATGATGAGACCTATATTGAGCGCTATTGCCAGCAACGAGGATTAGACGGTATCTCCAACTGGAACTTTTATCTCGTTTTTAGTTTTTTCCGTATGGCGGCGATTGTGCAAGGCATCAAAAAACGCTTGCTTGACGGCAACGCATCAAGCGACAAAGCAGCTGAAATGGCGAAAACTGTCAGACCATTGGCGCAAATGGCCTGCAGCTATGTATAGCCCAGACAATTATTTATTCATTACCAGCGATTAACGCTCAAAAGGAAGCTTATAACCAGTCGTCGCACGCGGCGCGGGCGCGGGCGTAGGTTTTTGCTTTTGTTCAGGCTTAGCACTGGCGCGCAATATCATTCCAACCTCAAACGGCCCATCCTTCACAGGCTCCGCTACCGAAAATTTTGGTTTAACCATGATGATTTTGACAACACCAACTTGCTGCTCAGTTGTGCCAAGCACTTCCTTTGTGTAGGGGTCAATAATTTTCTTACCCGGCTTAAAGACATCATAAATCGCATTTTGCGTCACACTATCGCCACCCGCATTGAGGGTTATTAGCCCATCATCAATACTAATAATACGGTTGGGATATATGCGCTGCACCAAATCATCTATGGCCGAGCGCGACACGGCTCCCAGCGCAGACTGCGAAGTTTCATGCTGATTAGCTGGCGTGCTGAAAGAGCCAGAAAACTTAATTTCACCTGTCGCCGCATCAATCAGACGCACAGAAATACTCATTTCGCCATCAATCCATGTTTTTACACGACCCGAAACCTGAATTGTTTTACTACGCTTAATCGCATCAGCATTTTTTACTTTTACAACCAGCAAATAATCGCCGCCAAGCAATTGACCAAGCTTCGCCTTATCTGTTGCCTTTGACGCCTCGCTGGCTATCACCGCAAATTCATCATTCATGGCACCAAAGTCTCGCCGCGTGAGTACTGAAAATTTTCGAGAATTGACAAGATAACGCTCAATTTCATCATCGAGTGCAGCACTCAAATTGGCCGCACTTTGATAACCATAAAAATCATAGGATGATTTATTGGCTTGTGATGGCACCAAAACAATACGCTTGCGGTTTGTTGATTTGGACGCTTGATATTTATAAATATTTGATTTCACCCGCGCCTGAACCAACCCGTCCCGACTTGGTTTGATTGACAAAATGCGATAGCTCTCGACCAAACCTTGCGCAGAGATTTCATCTTTTGTTTGCCGAGACAAAGACAAAGAAAAATTTTCTTTTTGACCAGATTTGGTTGTGGATGTGCCTTCAATATTTTTAACTTCAGTTAAGTTTTTAATCTTAATCGACACGCCATTAATCTGTTTGACCGCGCTTTCAATCGCCTTTGTAACAGCTATATCTTCAGTGGCTCCCTCCGCTGTGGTTGTTATAGATACAATTGTCGTTTTAGCCCATACAGGCGCTGTGAGCTGGCTCGAAATAACTAAAGCCAATACACCAAATAGAAAACTTCTCAATACCATAGACGTGTCTACCAATCTTCTTCAAATGTGATAACAGAGCTACCGCCGCCACTGCTGGGTGCATCACTTTCGCTTTGAATTTGCCCCGCATTGTCAGCTGCTCGCTCATAGCCCTGACGCCGATCGCTATTCTTCGTCATCATGCTCGGACTCCAGCCAGTTGCGTGAAGATAAAAACTCAAACCACCATCATCATATTTCTTAGAAAAAACACGGTCTGCGCCTTTTAGCTCTAGCGAGGCATCTGTATCAAAGCTTTCCTCAATCACCGCGCCAATTGCCTCATCAATAACATTTTTTGTGCGGGTGCTATCTTGAGTAAGATTCACTGTTTTTTTGACTTGCTCGCGCGCTTTGGTGGAGGTTGTCGAGTCCCTATTAAAATCTACGGACATTTGCGAGAAACGCGCCAGCTCTGCGCTGGCTCTATCCGCAGCTAGACCTGATGCATTTTGCTTGCTCACTTTCCCTAGTAAACCACCTGAATTGCTTCCCGCATTATTCACTTGCGCGGCGCCAAACGCGATGATGGCCCATTCCCCATTAGATAATTTTTTCATTCGGGTCCCCACAAGACCATGTGGAATATTTGGATAATTCTCGACCTGACTTTTAATCCAGTCGCGTATTTCCTTTTTTGCTTTTGGATTATATTGCGCTGGGCGATATTGGTTTTCCAAAATTGATGCGACCTCATATGTCTCTTTTGAGACGGCGACAACAATACCAATTTCACCTTCATGCATCGCTGATGTCAAAATCCGTCCACCACGAATAGCGTCTGAAATTGATTTAGAGATGGTTTCACTGATCGCCGCCATATTCTTCGTGCTATTACAATCATATGCTTTATCAACAGGTTTTTGTTCCGCCTCATCCTCATCATCATTACTTGTTAAATCGCGAATACCCTGCTTAATGACAGACAACATAGAGTTTTCGTCATCTTCTTTTTGTTTGAAATAAGCTTTTGCTTGTTCTTGGCAGGCTGCATTGAGTTGATATTCGCCAAGATTGCCTTGGGTTTCCTTAATATCGGTACTGGTCGAAGTCGTAACCAATTCGCTACCAAGCTGGCGAGCAATATCTGCATAAGCATTTTGCACAGCCCGCGCATAGCCAGTCCGAATAGAGTTAATATACTGACTATTATTTGGGTCTTCGATTGTAAGAGGCCCCACACCGATACCAATTGTATAATCTTTGCCAATGTCATCAAAAAAGTCTTCTAAATCATTTTTATGGCTGGCCAATTCAGATATTAAATCATCACCAGCATTAAGCGTTAATACAGGAGGCCCAGATTGCGCATATGATTGAGTGACGAATGACGCAACACCTAAAATAATAACAAATTTAAGAAGAATTTTTTTACTCATAGAACCAATACTTTCTGCATCAAAATTGACAAAATAAAAACTTACCAACTCACAGTCTTGCTAGAACCCATTTTGGAAATTTGTTTCTCACCTTCCCAATAGGCAAGTCCGGACTCAATATGTGTTAAAGAAAGTTGGAAATAATATTCCACCAGTCTTTTGGAACGGTTCACCGTCACATCTTTTTGGATAATTTTGCCAGACAAAGAAAATTCTGGCGCTTGCAATTGGCTTTTTCTCGCAACACGGCTCTGATCGAACTCGTCATCTTCACGCAGCTCGCGCGCTGCCCGGCTCATTTTATCTTCTGCACCGCCAATACCAACAGCCGTTGTCACTAAGACACGGCCAGAATTAAGCAAGGAAACTCTGATTTTTTTCACCAGCTGGTCTGTGTCAATGCGTTGCATGGTGCGATTATCAATATTGCTAATAGCTAGAATATAGCGGCCACCATTTGGATTATTCAAAGACCCAGAAGAAATCATGCTTTCAACCATTTCAACTGCAGCCTCTTGAAAGTCGCGCGCGTTTAAAGCTTGTGTTTCTGGTTGATTGTCAATGACAGAGTTTACCCGAACGGCTGTCGACCCTTGACACGCACTTACAACCAGAGCGGCTGATAAAATAATAGCTAGTTTCAAACTTTTCATAACTCACTCCACAACTAATCTTTAATTTCAACACGATACCCAACAACATTCGGATTGGGGGCAACTTGCTGGATTTCTAAATAGGTACCCGTTTTATAATATGCCTGCTTCCAATCGCTTAAAATACTCTTGATTGGCTGGCCATCAACATCATACCAAATCACCCGATATTTAACCTTGCCCGATTTTGCGGCTGAACTTGGTTGTTTTACCTTTGCCTTAATCAAAAGCGTTTTGCCCGCCTTTTGGCTATTCGTTAGCTTAATATTTTCGACCTTAAGCTTAGCCCCTCTATAAGTTAGGTTTTTTTGCCAATCTGGCACAGGGCCTGTCGCACATGCAGCCAAAACCCCACAGACGATGATAACAGTAAAACTTTGAACAAAATTTTTCATATATAATGTCACCGTTTCTAAAATTGACCTTAAATTACATCGGCAAAAGCGCAACATACGGTTTTGCATTGATTGATGGCTGCTTGATATAGACAACTGACGACTTACCACCAGGAATATCCAAATCAACTGATTGGCCTTCCAAGCCATATGGCAATGAAATTTTTGCATCCCCATTTAGCTTAACCTTTGCAACCCGCCATCTTTTAGGCGTCATTTTCCAACTGCGTGTGTCCGCCCCAGTTGTTGCCACAGAATAAATCGTTGCCGCAAAACCCAATAACGGGTTTTCATCCGCTGCTTGTTTTTGAATCACTGCTTTTGTTACAGTAGAGACAAGAGCGCGGGAAACAACTGCAGGCCAGCGTTTTTTGAACTCGGTTTGCATAACGACAGACATATCGCTTAATGGATATAGCCGAACGGGGCGGCCATTCAAGGCAATCCCACTCATATCAACATCAACATTGCGTTCGACTAATTTTGGCAAAGCCATAGAGACCACAATCGCTGTGCCGCCTGTTGGCCAAGGTAAATCAAACTTTTCTTCTGTTAAAACTGGCCCCAAGCCTGTTTCAGCGACAACCCAAACATAATCGCCGCCAGATGTGAGTGAATTGCTCTGCATTAAATTATTAAAATCGGAGTCAATTACAGGATTTTTTCCAACCATCCCGCGCACACGTTTCATTAAATCTTTTGCTGACTCAATATCTGACCCTTGACCAGTTGAGAGCAGCAAAGCATTCATATAAGCGACAGATGGGTTAACAAAATTATCATAAACTTTCCATGTGTCGATTTCGGGGAAACGCCTACCGATTTGGTTACCAGCATATCCATTAGAGATATTTTGCGAGACAGCCTGACCCTCGGCCCTTGCCTCTTTATTCGCTTTATCAATTTCTTTGCGGTAAGCCTGAAGCGCTAAGCGTGTGCGTTCATCAGCTTTTTTAAATTCAACAAGTGCGTTATTTGTGTTCTTATCAGCCCAAAATGAAAGCCCTTGATAAAAATTTGTTAAAATTCTTTCGCTCGCGGCAGGGTTATAAGATCGCACTTTATCATTGACCAAAACAGAACCAATAGTTTCTCCAGTTTTGGTACCAATGCCCTCTAAGTCTTCAACTTTTAAAAGCGTTTCAACACCGTCAAAATGCGCGCGCGCACGCTCATGATTGCCGCTCAATCGCCAAGTTTCACCCGCATTGAGATGGAATAAAACATTACCCGCTTTAACATCTACAATCTTAAAACCAGCCTCTTCAACAAGACCTAAATCTTGCTCAATCGAAATGGCTGCATTTTTATAAAGACCGTTTTGATAATCCTGATCAAGATTTTTGGATGCATTAATACTGGCGCCACCAGCACACCCCGCAAGAACAAACCCTAATGACACATACGCAATTTGTTTAAACATAATTCACCAACACAAAATTAACATTACTGTGTTGCACTAAAGCACCAAATCAAAAGGTTGGCAATTTTAAATAATGGTGCTGGTGAGAGGACTTGAACCTCCGACCTACGCATTACGAATGCGTTGCTCTACCAACTGAGCTACACCAGCATTATTTGGGTTCATAATAGCAAGCAAAACCCATTTGGGACAATATGCAAAAAACTCTCAAATTGCCGCAATTAAGCTATAGTTAAGCTATATTTAAGAAATTTCAGCACAGGCTAAAGCCATACGCAAATATCGCCAGAATTCTCGCTTGCCAGTCTGGTCGGAGTATGGCAGAAAGACGCAATATTAAGCTGCCGTAGCTCAGGGGTAGAGCACTCCCTTGGTAAGGGAGAGGCCGGGAGTTCAATTCTCCCCGGCAGCACCATTCTTTCACATTCACCTATTCAAAAAATGAGGTTTTAGCTGTTTTAAAGCTTTCTAGCTTTCTTGCTAGGGTATTTACATGCCCAAAGGTGATAATTTCCTTAAATAAATGAATAGGGAGCCTGTTTGCGGGCTAAGGTGTTTTTGTGAATTTGCAAGAGACAGATGCTGATAAAGCGTTTCGGGAAGAAGTTAAGGCGTTTCTTTCACAAGCGCTGACGCCTGAGCTTGTGAAAGCTGGCAAAAAAACCACCTCTATTTTTTCGGATTTTGACGCCTCAATTGAATGGCAAAAAATCCTCTATAAAAAAGGTTGGTTACTCTCTAGCTGGCCAGTTGAACATGGCGGCAATGGCTGGACACTTGCACAAAAAACCATTTTTGAGACCGAATGCAAAATTCATCACGCCCCCGCCCTTTTCGCGCTCGGCATCCAAATGCTTGGACCAATTTTGATTGAATTTGGCACGCCAGCGCAAATCGAAAAATATTTAGACCGCATAGCCAGCACAGAAGATATCTGGTGTCAGGGATATTCTGAACCAGGTGCTGGGTCAGACCTTGCCGCTTTAAAAACCTCTGCTGTGAGAGATGGTGATGACTATATTGTGAATGGCACAAAAATTTGGACGAGCTACGCGCATCGCTCCAGTATGATTTTTTGCCTAACACGCACCTCTCATGAAGGGCCTAAACAAGCTGGCATTAGCTTTCTGCTCATTGATATGAACACGCCTGGCATTAAGGTTGAAAAAATCACCTCGATAGATGGCGAGGTTGAGCAGTGTCAGGTATTTTTTGATGATGTGCGTGTGCCGGTTGAAAATCTCGTTGGCGAGGAAAATCAGGGCTGGGACATTGCGAAATATTTATTGCAGCTTGAAAGAAGCGGTTATAGCTATTTTAACGCGCTCAACCAGTCAATTTATAAAATTCGTCATTTGGCGGAAAAAGAAATATCTGCCTCTGGCCAAGAAATGATAGATGACCCCGTTTTTGCCACCAAGCTGGCTGAGCTTGAAATGGAAAAACTCGCACTGGAATATACGGAACATCGCATTCGTCTTGATGAGAAAATTTTTGAACAAAATCCAGCCATCAGCTCGCTGCCTAAAATTGTTGGCACAGAGCTCAGCCAAAAACTTGATGAACTCGCTTTAGAGCTGCGAAATGGCTATACAGCTGTCCAACAAAACCATGTGCTGGCGCCAAATTATGAAGGCGAGATGATTGGTGATGAGGACGGCGTTGCCATTACCAATAGCTATCTTAATAACCGCGCATCAACCATTTATGGCGGCTCAGTGCAGGTTCAACGCAATATTATTGCCCGGCAATTGCTCAAATCATAGGTCTTGTGAAATGGATTTTAATTTTACAGAGGATCAAATTGCGCTGAAAGATATGATTAACAAATATCTGACAGATAATTATGATTTCCAAAAACGCCGTGAAATTGCCAATAGCAATGAGCCGTTTGACAAAGATTTCTGGGCGCAAGCTGCTGAAATGGGATGGCTTGCGCTCCCCTTTGCTGAAGATAAAGGCGGCTTAGGTGGTAACCCCACTGACACGGTTTTGTTTTTCAATGAAATGGGACGGTCTTTGGTTTTGGAACCCTTTCTTGAAACAATGCTGGTGACAGGGCGGGTTTTAAGTCAATGCAGCCAACCCTATGCACAAGACATGATTGAGCAAATCATTTCAGGCACATTGCAAGGTGCCTTTGCACATGGCGAGGCCAATCGGGCAAATGGATATGACCATATACAAACCCGGATAAAAACCACTGGCGCCAATTTCAGTGTCACAGGCCAAAAGGCTGTTGTTTATAACGCGCCTAATGCTGATTTCATTATCGCGACCGCGCTAGATGAAAATAATGAATTGGTTATTTTCATGACCGATCAATCCAATAATGGTTTGACCCTAAAAGCTTATGACACAATCGATGGTCGTCAAGCAGCTGAAATTCATATGGATAATCTCATTATCACCAATGAGAAAATTTTAGCCCGCGGAAATGCAGCGCATCATATTTTGCAATCCACTTTGGACGAGGCAGTGCTGGCTTTGAGCGCAGAATATCTTGGTGGTATGGAGGAAATGCTGAGACTGACACTCGACTATACCAAGCAAAGAGAGCAGTTTGGACAGCCCATCAGCAATTTCCAATCATTGCAACATCATATGGCTGATATGTTCATGCTGTGCGAACTCAGCCGCTCTTTAATTTACACAACAGCCATCAAAATGCATGAAAATGCCGATGACACACGGATGATGCTGGCAGCCACAAAGGTGAAAGTGTATAAAAATGCGAAAGATGTGGCGCATAAAGCCATTCAGCTACATGGTGCGATTGCCACAACTGACGAATATAGCGTCGGGCATTATCTCAAACGCATTGTGAGTACAGCTGATATGTTTGGCAGCCCGACCAGCTTTACCAATTTGTTTATTCAGGAACGCAAATCAGCTTAAAAGGCTTATAAATCCACGACTGTTTTGCCAAAATTTTTGCCGCTAAACATATCGCAAAATGCGTTGCCGACATTTTCAATGCCCTGCATTTTAAATTCATAATTTTTCAGCTGGCCGTCATTCAGCCAGTCTGCTAACTGGTTCCGCACATCATCATATTGCGCTTCGCGAAAATGTGTCATAAACCCGCGCATGGTGATTTCTTTTGTTACCAGTTCAAAAATATTATTCGGGCCAAAAGGCTCGCCTTCTGCATTATAATGTGTGACCGCGCCAATCAGCGCAATCCGCCCGAGATGATTCATATTGGTAATCGCCGCCTGCAGAGTTTCACCCCCCACATTATCCAAAAACACATCAACTCCATCTGGACAGGCTTCTTGAATAGCGGTCTCAAGTCCCTTCTCGCTTTTGCGGTTCACGGCGGCATCATATCCCAAATCCGAAACCAGCCTTGCGCATTTATCTTCACTGCTTGAAATACCGACCACGCGCCCTGCACCCAATATTTTGGCGATCTGGCCAGCGACAGAGCCAACCGCGCCGCCGCCCGCAGAGATTAAAACTGTATCGCCTTTTTCAGGCTTTGCAATTTCGGTGAGTGCGAAATAAGCCGACATGCCTGTATCGCCTAAAATCCCCATATAATAGCTATAAGGGAAAGGCAAATCCTTAGGCAATTTGGCGATAAAATCATTTTGCGTGCCAATTGAATACTCCTCCCACGCAAAGCGCGCCATTAGCATGTCACCCACTTCGTAGTCAGGATTATGGCTTTCCATCACCTCGGCAAGAGTTAAGCCCATCACCGCCTCGCCAATAGGCATCGCTGGTAACACCTCATCACCAGCATCCTCATTCATCCAGTTTCGAAACCCCGCATCAAGCGATACGCAATGATTTTCAACAAGAATTTCATTATCACCAGGCGATGGAATTGGCGCTTCAACAAGCGCGAAATCCTCATAAACAGGATAGCCTTGCGGGCGTCGGGCTAAAACAATTTTACGATTCACACTCATGAAATCCTCCAACTAGTCATCAGCGATTGGATTGGCTTCAAAATCGACAATTCCATCGCATGTTGGTAAAAATGGGCGGGCAGATGTGACCCAACAATTCGCAATTGGCTTTACCCAATCGGCCTCATTCATTGTCCCTGCTTTAATAAATACAGAGCCTTCAATTTCCTGCACAAAGGTGAAAAGCTGGGAGCCGCAATCTGGGCAAAAAGCGCGACCAACATGCGAGCCATCGGTGCCGATTTTTTCAAAAATTTTATACGCTCCCTCAATTTTGACCGCGTTTTGGGGGAATAAAACCACCGTCGCCTTGCCAGACCCTGTTACCTTTTGACAATCGCGACAATGACAATGCAAAGCGTCACCCGCCTGCGTTTCATCTGCTTCATATTTAATGTTGCCGCATAGGCAAGAACCCGTAATCATATGACAGCCCTTTTCAAAAATTAAATATGCAAAACGCGGTCATAAGCATCAAGCACCGACTCATGCATCATTTCAGACAATGTCGGGTGTGCAAAAACCGTATTCATCAATTCTTCTTCAGTTGTTTCCAACCCCATCGCAGTTACAAATCCTTGAATAAGCTCTGTCACTTCAGCGCCAATCATATGCGCGCCTAGCAATTCGCCTGTTTTGGCATCAAACAGGGTTTTGATAAGCCCGTCAGCCTCGCCCATCGCCAATGCTTTCCCATTGCCCATAAACGGAAAGCGCCCAATTTTAACCTCGCGACCCTCGCGCTTAGCTTGGTCTTCGCTCAACCCAATACTGGCGATTTGCGGGGTGCAATAGGTGCAACCTGGAATCAGATTTTTATCCAGCGCATGTGGGTCCATACCAGCAATTTCTTCAACACAAACCACGCCTTCATGCGAGGCTTTATGTGCCAGCCAAGGCGGCGCGGTGACATCGCCAATCGCGTATAGACCTGACACATTGGTGACACCAAAAGGACCCGTTGCGATATGACCTTTTTCCAGCTTCACACCTAACTCCTCAAGCCCCATATCCTCTGTATTGGCCACAATGCCCGCCGCTAAAATAACCCGCTCGACAGCAATTTCATGCTTTTCCTCGCCCTGAGCAACAGTTACTTTCGCGCCCTTAGCGGTGACTTTTGCCGTTTCAATTTGTGCGCTGGTTAAAATTCTCACCCCACGTTTTTCAAAACTTTTTTGCGCCAGCGAGGCAATCTCAGAATCCTCTTGCGGCAATATACGGTCTAAAACTTCAACAATTGTCACCTCAACACCAAAGGCAGAGTAAAAACTCGCAAACTCCATGCCAATCGCGCCAGACCCAACCACCAGCATGGTTTTTGGCATTTTTTCTGGCACCATCGCATCGCGTGAATTCCAAACAATTTTACTATCAGCAACCAGCCCAACAGCATCAAGATTTCTTGGCCGTGCGCCAGTAGCCAAAATCACATGGTCAGCCTGATAGCTTTGTCCGTCCACCTCGACGCTTGGCGCAGGACTACCCGCTTTCAAACTGGCATGACCGCGCAATACTGTGATTTTGTTTTTCTTCATTAAATAATCAATGCCACCTGAAAGCTTGCCCGCAATATCGCGTGAGCGTTTCACAATGGCAGAAAGGTCAAACCCAGCCTTGGCAGATAAACCATAGGCCTCAGCATTTTCCATGAAATGATAAATTTCGGCCGAACGCAACATGGCCTTTGTTGGGATACAGCCCCAATTCAAACACACGCCACCCATATCGGCTTTTTCGACAATCGCAACATCAAGACCAAGTTGTGCGGCCCGAATAGCCGCAACATAGCCGCCTGGCCCAGAGCCAATTATAATCACATCAAATTTTTTTTCTGACATTTTTTAATCCGTTAATTTATCCACTAACTATTTGGTATTTATGTTTAAACAGCTGTAAACCCGCCATCAATATTTAATTCAGCGCCTGTCACAAAAGACGCCGCATCAGAGCATAAATATACAACACCACCGCCCAAGTCTTCTGCTTCTCCCAAACGCCCGATGGGATGGTCCGCAATTATGCCATCATAAGCCTGTTGCGCAGAGTCAATCGTCCCCTGCTCAAGATAGGTATTTACAATCGACTCCAGCATCGGCGTTTTCACCCCGCCCGGATGAATTGTATTTACACGAATATTATACCCCAACGCAGCAAATTCAATAGCCGCACTTTTGCTAAAAATTTTCACCGCGCCTTTACTTGAACAATAGGCCGCGTTAAAAGCCGCACCACGCTGACCAGCGATCGATGAAAAATTCACAATTGCGGCGCCTGACTTGCGTGCTTCCCCGCCTTTTTTTAGAAGCGGCAACATGACTTGATGCCCAATCAACATACTTTCAACATTGACAGAATATACTTTGCGCCAAGTTTCAAGGCTTGTTCCCTCAATCGAGTCCACCACCGACATGCCGGCCACATTCACAAGCGCATCAAGGCGACCAAATTTATCCTCGACATGTCGCGCCAGTTTTTCCCATGCTTTAGCATCGGTCACATCATGGGGAATAAAATCAACAGCATCAGGTGCTTGATCCGCATCCGGCGCCACAATATCAGTCGCTATCACCTGAGCCCCCGCAGCTGTCATTGCTGCACAAACTGCTTTACCAATCCCGCCAGAGGCGCCTGTCACAACAGCCACCACATTATTTAATTCGATCGTCATCACATCACCTCTTGTTTAAGTTTTTTGTCTTATTGCGCGGTCCAGCCGCCATCAACCACAACTTCCGACCCTGTCATATAAGAACTGTCATCACTGGCTAAAAATGCTATCGCATTGGCAATTTCATCGGGCGTTCCCATCCGTCCATTCGGCGTGGCCTCACTCAGCACAGCGACCAAATCATCAATACTGTCAGCCACGCCCTGATCCACCATGCGTTGCATGCCCTTATCAAAAAGCGGTGTGCGGATAAAACCTGGATGCACAGAATTCACCCGAATAGGGGTGCGCTTAGTCGCAAATTCAATCGCAATAGCTTTGCTAAAAAGCTTCACCGCTCCCTTGCCTGCATTATAAGCCGATGTATCGGGATAACCAATTTTGCCCATAATTGAGCTAATATTAATAATCGAACTGCCTGCGGGCGTTTGCGCGCCTGTTTTGGCCATCAGCGGCGTTGCTGTTTTAACGCCGAGAAAAACCCCATCGACATTGACCGACATGATACGCCGCCAGTCCTCAAAGGCCATTTCTTCAACAGGAGAAACACAATCAATACCAGCATTATTGACCAATATATCGAGACGCCCTTGTTCTTTTTCAATCTGCGCGATACAGGCTTGCCAATCAGCTTCTTCTGCAACATTGGCCTTAATGTAATGTATTTGTGTCGCCAAATCGCCAACCAGCTCCGGCAGTTTATCTTCAGTTTCTAGGTCAGATGCATATACGGTAGCCCCTAAAGACTGAAGTTTTTGAACAGCTGCCAGCCCAATGCCCCGCAGCCCGCCTGTGACCAGCGCAACGCGCCCTGATAAATTAGTTCCCTGTGTCATTTTATAATCCCATCATGCCAGAAGTGGTCGCACCATCCATTTTATATTCAGCCCCGCTGATAAAAGACGCTTCGTCTGATGCTAAATAAGTCACCAGCCCTGCTACTTCTTCAACCGTTGCCATGCGTTTGAGCGGCGCCATTGACTCATAACCTGCGCGCGTCGCAGCAGGGTCAGGTGAGCCATCAATTAAATTTGTTATCATCTCGGTTTCAACAACACCGGGGTGGATACTGTTGCATCTGATTGGCAATCCCTGATTGGCACAATGCATGGCGACAGATTTTGCCAGCGCAATCAGCGCGCCTTTGGTTGTTGAATAAGTGACATAATTACCCATTGGAATAAACGCGTTCATTGAGCTATTCATGATGATGCTTCCACATGGACCATCGGGGTTTTGACGCATTGCCCGAACCGCCATTTGCGCACTTAACATCATGCCTGTTAGATTGATATCAATTAAGTTTTGCCAGTTCTCCAGCGGGATATCCTCAACACTCGCATCACCCATTTCTGTGCCAGCATTGGCAAACATTATATCCAGCCTACCGTAATTTTCTTGCACATGTGCCATCAGCTCCTGCCAGGCCGCCTCATCCTGCACCTTATGCTTGATAAATTCTGCGCCGGTTGCTGTGCATACTTTTTGCGCCTTTTCTTCATTTGAGCCCGTGAAGATAACTTTTGCACCCTCTTCGACAAAGCGCGCCACCGTGCCAGCACCAATACCCGATGTACCACCAGTAATAATGGCAACTTTATTTTTTAACTTCCCCATTTTACCCTCTCAAAAATAAATAGATTTTCACCTTACAGGCAAATATTCCAACAAGATAATACCATTTAGTCTAGGTATTTTACTTATGGTTAATGCTAGTTTTTTTTGTTTTTCAACTTGGCATGATGCATGTTTAAATAAACATAATAATTTATTTAATTATGGACGATAAATAGATTGAGGGAGTCCAATATGTCTGAAAAACCAAAAACAGAAAATGGTGCAGATAATAAAGACCTGACGCGTGAAGCCGAAGGGGTGAACTGGGTTGATTTAATGGCTGAGGACTCACGTCCAGTGCCAGATTTTTTGAAGGAGCCAAGCTTTGAATATTTAGGTTCCGACCCACTTCCAGCAGAACGCTACACATCAAAAGAGTTTGAAAAACTCGAAAAAGAAAAAATGTGGCCAAATGTCTGGCAATTCGCCGCGCGGGAAGAAGATTTACCAGAGGCTGGCGATTTTATTGTTTATGAAAATGCAGATCGCACCTATTTGATTTGCCGACAAGATGATGGCGATGTCAAAGCCTTTCACAATGTATGCTTGCATCGTGGGCGCAAACTGCGCACTGAAGATGGCTGCGAAGACCGCTTTCAGTGTCCGTTTCACGGCTTAACTTGGAACAAAGATGGGTCGCTTGAACATATTCCCAATCGGTGGGACTTCTCGCATCTATCAGATGAAAAAATGAAACTGCCTGAAGCTGAAGTTGGACGTTGGGCTGGTTATATTTTCATTCGCGAAAATTCAGGCGGGCCGTCACTTGAAGAGTTTCTTGCGCCTCTACCAGAGCATTTTAAGCGCTGGCGCCATGAAGAATGCGCGACGGCCATCTGGGTTGGTAAAGTCGTGCCTGCCAACTGGAAAGTCACTGCCGAAGCCTTTATGGAAGCTTGGCACACTGTTGTCACGCACCCACAAATCCTACCCTTTACGGGCGATGAAAACAGCGCCTATTGGTATTGGGGCGACAATGTGAATGTGAATTTGGTGCCATTTGGCGTGATGTCACCGCATATTGACCCTGAAGGCAAAGAACAGCAGTGGATTGTTGATGAATTCGTTAAATATAATGGTCGCTCAGCAGAAAATTATGATGCAGATAGTGACCCATTTGCGATTGATGTGCCTGATGGCATGACCGCCCGTAAAGCACTGGGTGAAGCCATGCGCGAAAATTATACGAAAATTTTCGGCTATGACCATAGCGACGCCACTGATGCTGAATTACTCGACGCCATTGTTTATAATGTGTTCCCGAACTTCGCACCATGGGGTGGGTTTATGCCGAACATTGTTTATCGCTGGCGCCCTTGGCAAGACCCTGACCATTGCTTAATGGAAGTGCGGATTTTGACACGCGTCCCGCCTGGCCAGCCTCACCCACGCAGCCCTCAAATGAAGTTTTTGTCTGTTGACCAGAAATGGACAGAAGCGGCTGAACTTGGCACTTTAGGCGATGTGTTTGAACAAGATATGGATAATCTTCCTTATGTGCAGGAGGGCTTAAAGGCCTCTAAAAATGGCGAAGTGCAATTGGGGGATTATCAGGAAATTCGCATTCGCCAATTCCATAACACCTTACAGAAATATTTGGATAAGTAACTATGAGTGACGAACAACACCCTAAAAGAATTAATTGCGTTTTAATCGCGTCTGGTAAATATCACGATATAGACTTTGCGCGGCTTGAATTGCTGAAGCTTTTTGGCGAGGATATGCGTTTTCGTGTGCGCGTTTTTGAAAATTATGAAAATCTTGACGCTATTCGTGAAGCCGACTGTTTGGTCACATATACGTGTGACGTGATGCCTTCTATTGAGGCGCAAGAAGTTTTAAAAGACTGGCTCAATGAAGGAGGGCGTTGGTTTGCGCTACATGGAACAAACTCCATCTTGCGTATGCTTGATGATGGCAGTTGGGCCGCGCCGCGCTGGGCACCATTATTTATGGAGATGTTGGGTTCGCAATTTATTTCTCACCCCCCAATTGAGCCTTATTTGGTGACCAATGCCCAGCCTGACCATGAGCTTGTTAAAGGCATTGAGCCTTTTGAAACAACAGATGAATTATATCATCTCGAGTGTCATGGCGAATTAGATGTTTTGCTTGAAACCGATTGCACTAAGGAAGGAACTGGTTTCGCAGAAGCAAAAGACGCGATTGGCAAACAGCCTGTTTTTTATATTAAAACGCATGGCAAAGGCGCGGTTTTATACCTCACGCTTGGGCATTGTCGTGGGCATTATGATATGCAACCTGTGCTCGATTGGTGGCCAACAGTCGAGCGCTGCGCATGGGATTTACCCATTTTCTATACATTGCTCAGACGGGGTATGAGCTGGATTCGTAACGAGAAACCGACAAACTAATAAAAGTTTAAACTTTGCATTTCAAATCTGCTAAGATATAGCGCTTCTTGTGCAGTTATAAGATGATGGAAAGACGCAATGTCATTTAAAGATAATAATCTCATCGAGAATCTAGATTTAATTCGTATATCTAGTGCTGATACAATTCGCCATGCTTGCGAGGCCTATCGTGATATTGTGCAAGAAAAATTCAATATGCGCATCGCTGCGACGCACAATATTGCCCTCAACACGGCAATTGTGGATGAAGATGGTGAGATTATGGCCACAGAGGTTTTTGGCTGGGACGACACGACTGATTGGTGGAAAACCAACAATCTGGCGCTTGAGTCCCCACTTACTATGGCCTGTCGATATGAAAGCGACCCTTTCTGGATTAACAAAGATGGCGTGCGCTCGCTTTACCCTAATAGTTTTCTTGATGATATAGACCTATCGAAATTTGGCGAGCGGGCGAAAACAAAATGCGCCATTGTGGTGCCAATTCATATGCCGTTCAGCCAGATTGGCGCGGTAAGTTACAACCCAATTGACGATAAAATTACGGATTTAAGCGATGTTTATGCCGACTATGCAACAGAGCTTGGGATTTATGCGCGGGCTTTTATTCGCAGCTATATGAATGTGACCCCACCCTCTCGGCTTTTGCCCTCAGGCTCTAAGCTTTCAAAAAGAGAGGTCGAGTGTTTGCTATGGGCAGCGATGGGTAAAACAGATATTGAAATCAGCATGATTATCAAACGCAGTCGCGCAACCGTGCGGTTCCATATTCATAACGCGTCCATCAAATTAGATGCGGTTAATCGGAGTCAGGCCGTATTTAAAGCTACCCAGCTTGGCTATATTAGCCTCAATTCTTAAACCTCCTCTCTTAAATCCTCCGCCACCTGATTTTTATATGAGTTTATTTGCACTTTAAGCCGTTCTAATTTGCAATGAGTAAGGCTGATGAGCAGCTTACATATTGGGGGGGGGTATGACATGACATCAATTTTTGCGTCTCTTAATCCGCCGACGCTTCAAGGCGGGCGACAAAAAGATACGGGTGAATTTATTTTCCCTCTGCCAGAAACCGTTCACGATAATATTGAAATTGTTCCCCTTAAGCGCTCTGGCACAGTTTGGTCATATACGGTCCAGCGTTTTCCACCCAAATCCCCGCCCTATAATCATGGCGAAGAATTCACACCTTATATAGTCGCTTATGTCAGCCTTGCCGACCAACTCATGATTGAAACCAGGCTCATTGATGTGGCGATTGAAGAGGTTGAAATTGACATGCAGGTCGAACTCACCTTAATGGATTTTAAAAGACTGAATGACGGAGAAACAGAACAAATTCATGCATTTCGTCCACTAAAGGAGGCTGGCAGATGAGTGAAGTAGGTATTATTGGCATTGGAATTCACCCATTTGGTCGCACGCCAGATCGCACAGGCCTTGAACAGGGCGTGTACGCGATTGAGCAGGCTCTGAAAGATGTTGATTTAACATGGCAGGATATGCAGTTTGCTTTTGGTGGGTCAGATGCTGCTGGTAATGCTGATACAATGGTCAGCAAATTAGGCCTGACAGGTTTGCAATTTATCAATGTGAAAAACGGCTGCGCAACTGGTGGTTCATCTCTTTATGCGGCGTCAACGGCGATTAAGTCGGGAGAATATGATATTGGCCTTGCGGTTGGTTTTGATAAGCACCCGCGCGGTGCTTTTGACCCAATGCCTGCCGAATGGGGGCTGCCAGAATGGTATGGCGAGCAGGGTTATATGCTCACAACCCAGTTTTTTGCCATGAAAATCAAGCGCTATATGCATGATTATGGCATTAGCGAGACAAGCCTCGGGCGCGTCGCTGAAAAGTCTTTTATCAATGCTGAGTACAATGAAAATGCTTGGCGTCGGGAGCCAATTGCGCTTGAAGAAATTATGAATAGCCCGATGATTAGCGACCCATTGCGCAAATATATGTTTTGCTCCCCCGCAGAGGGCGCGGTGGCTCTTATTCTGGCCAATCGTAAAAAAGCAGAAGAAATCGGCGCGCCGTTTATTCGGCTTGACGCGGCGGTAATGCGCACGCGCCCACCGCAATCTTTTGAAGTTTTTGCTCCGGCTATTGATAATGAAATTTCAGGAACCGCGACACAGCTTGCCGCCAAAGCCGCATTTGAAAAAGCTGGCATTGGGCCAGAAGATATTGACATTGCACAACTTCAAGATACAGAGTCTGGTGCAGAAATTATGCATATGGCAGAAAATGGTTTTTGTGAACACGGGGAACAAGAGAAGATGCTTGAAAACGGCGAAACACAAATCAATGGGCGCTTACCAGTGAACACTGATGGCGGGTGCATTGCAAATGGCGAGCCAATTGGGGCCTCGGGTTTAAGACAGGTTTATGAAAATGTCCTGCAACTTCGAGGTAATGCAGGTTTAAGACAAGTGCAAAACAATCCGCGCTTGGCTTATACGCATGTCTATGGCGCGCCTGGTGTATCAGCGGTCACAATTTTGAGCAAATAATTAGGCAAATAGCTAGTTTTTAGGGTTTTACCGTTATCTAATATCATGTTTAGATAACGGATATTGTGGAGGAAAATAAATGCAGATTAGCTCAGATACTTTGAAAGAAGCCTATCGGCAGATGAATAATATTCGGAAGTTTGAAGACCAACTTCATGAAGAAATTAAAACAGGTGAGGTTGCGGGTTTTACGCACCTTTACGCTGGACAGGAAGCTGTTGCGGTTGGGGTGTGTATTAACCTTGACCATAATGACAAAATCGCCTCAACCCATCGCGGGCACGGACATTGCATCGCAAAGGGGTGTGATATTGATGGCATGATGAAGGAAATTTATGGCCGCGCTGATGGTTTGTGCAAGGGCAAAGGTGGGTCCATGCATATTGCTGATATTGATAAAGGCATGTTGGGTGCGAATGGCATTGTTGGCGGCGGACCGCCAATTGTTGTCGGGGCTGCACTGTCAGCTAAAATGCATAAAGACGGGCGCGTGGCGATTGCCTTTTCTGGTGATGGCGCGTGTAATCAGGGCACCACTTTTGAAGCTATGAATATGGCCGTTGTCACCCAAGCCCCAGCTATTTTTATTTTTGAAAACAATCATTACTCTGAACATACTGGCGTTGATTATGCGGTTGGCACAGCGGGCGATATTGCCAGCCGCGCCGAAGCTTTTGGCATGAAAGTCTGGCGTGGCAATGGGTGTAATTTCTTTGAAGTCTATGAAATCATGGGCGAAGTGCTTGACTATGTGCGCGCTGGCAATGGCCCTGCGGCAGTGGAGTTTGATACAGAGCGGTTTTATGGCCACTTTGAAGGCGACCCACAAAACTATCGCGGCGAAGGAGAGCTAGATCGCATTCGTAAAGAGCGCGACTGCCTGACCCATTTCCGCGCGCATGCAATCAAGGAAAAGCTTTTGAGCAAAAAAGACCTTGATGCAATTGAAAAAGAAACAGATGAAACCATCGCGAATGCTGTTAAAGCTGCAAAGGCCGCACCTGCTCCGACTGCAGAAGATGTTCTCAGCGATGTTTATATTGATTATCTTTCATAGGAAAAACCGATGGCTACAATGATGTTGCGCGAAGCGCTATTGAATACAATTAGAGAAGAAATGGAACGCGATGAAAATGTCGTGGTTCTTGGTGAAGATGTTGTTGGCGGTATGGGAACTGCTGGCGGGCCTGAGGCGATTGGTGGCATTTGGTCAACCTCAACAGGCCTATGGGATCAATTCGGCCCAGAGCGCGTTATTGATACACCGATTTCTGAGAGTGCCATTATTGGTGCGGCAGGCGGGCTTGGCCTGACTGGTAAACGCCCAATCGCTGAAATTATGTTTGCTGACTTTTTGGGCGTCTGCATGGACCAAATTTGGAACCAAATCGCCAAATTCCGCTATATGTTTGGCGGTAAAAGCGAGTGTCCAGCCATTATTCGTATGGTTTATGGCGCAGGTCTTAACGCTGCGGCACAGCACAGCCAGTCGCCGCATGGTATTTTAACGGGTATGCCTGGTCTGAAGGTTGTGATGCCAACAACACCAGCTGATGCAAAAGGTTTGCTGACTACGGCTATTCGTGAAAATGACCCAGTGATTTTTCTTGAGCATAAAGCGCTTTATGCGGAAAAAGGTGAAGTGCCGGATGGGGAATATATGATTCCATTTGGCCATGCCCGCCTCGCGCGTGCTGGCGAAGATGTCACCATTGTGGCGTCAGGTCTGATGGTAAAATTCTCTGAAAAAGCGGCCGACAAGCTGGCTGAAAAAGGCATTGGTTGTGATGTGATTGATTTGCGCACAACCAGCCCAATTGACGAAGAAACTATTTTGGACTCTGTTGAGAATACAGGCCGTCTGGTGGTGGTTGATGAAGCGCCGCCAAGATGTTCTTTGGCAACAGATATTGTTTCAATGGTTACCAATAAAGCCTATGCAAGCTTAGTCGCACCACCTGAAACTGTAACAGCACCGCACACACCGATTCCGTTTGCGCGTGAATTGGAGCGGGCTTATTTGCCATCACCTGATAAAATTGCCGCCGCTGTTGAGCGAACATTGGCATGGAAATAATGGTAAATAGGTAACTAGCTGGAAAATAAGCAATAAGGACAAGTCGTCATGAGTAAAATTAAAGCTTTCACAATGCCAAAATGGGGCATTGAAATGCAAGAAGGCACAATAAGTGAATGGGTTGTGCAGGAAGGCAAGCCTTTCAAGAAAGGTGACATTATTGCTTTGATTGAGACTGATAAAATCTCAAATGAAGTCGAAGCAGATAATGATGGTGTGCTGCGTAAAATTGTCAGCCCGGCTGGCGAGGTGCAACCCGTTGGCACATTACTGGGTGTGTTTGCCGATGAGGCAACGCCTGAAGACGAAATAACAGCTTTTGTCGATAATTTCAAAAAAGCCGACACAAGCACCGCACTTGGCGCAGGCACTGGCAAAGATGAAAGCGCAGAAAGCAAAGCCCCATCTCAACCCCCTGCCCCAGCCGCATCAGAAGTGAAACAGCATGTTCCATCAGATAATCTGAACATATCCCCAAAGGCACGCGAATATGCCATTTCACAAAATATTGATACCAACACGATTACAGGTAGCGGACGCGGTGGGCGTATCACTTATCAAGATGTATATCAGGCCAGCCGCCCTGAAAAAACGGTCAATCTGAAAGGCGCCTTGGAAACACCCGCAGATGATGAATCGATTTTTGCCTCACCATTGGCGCGCCGTATCGCAAACCAAAATGGCATTGATTTAACTAAAGTGACCGGAACAGGCGCGCGCGGGCGTATTCGCAAAGCTGATGTGCTGGCCTTATTGCCAGAAGCCAGCACAGGCGGCAGCGCGATGGCACAAACGCCTGTATCGGTGAATAACACACCACAAATTGAGGAAATGGATAAAATCCGCAAAGTGATTGCCCGTCGTTTGACTGAGTCAAAGGCAACCATTCCCCATTTTTATCTGCGCGCATCCATCGCAATGGATAATCTAATCGCCTTACGCAAAACCGCTAATCTCGTCATGGGTAAAAAAGCCTCTATCAATGATTATTTGGTAAAAGCGGTTGGTCTGGCACTGGTGAAGCACAAAGATGTTAATGTGCAAGTTCATGGCGATGCCATTCACCATTTCCCACATGCTGATATTTCGATTGCGATTGCCTCTGATAAAGGTCTGATTACGCCGATTGTGCGCGGCGCAGACGCCCAGCCCGTTCATGTCATTGCCGATATGACAAAAGCGCTGATTGAGAAGGCGAATAATGGCAAAATTTCCTTCGAAGATTTAGAAGGCGGCACTATCACTATTTCTAATTTGGGCATGTTTGGCATTGACCAATTTGACGCCATCATCAACCCACCTCAGGGGTCTATTTTGGCGATTGGTGGTATCACAAAACAATGCGTCGAAAGCGATGATGGTATGGTTGGCTTTGAAAGCCGTATGGAAATTTCTATGTCCTGTGACCACCGCGCTATTGACGGGGCCGCCGGCGCCAAATTTATGGCCAGCTTGAAAGAAATACTGGAAAGCCCGGAAATGTTATTTGAATAGAAAAAAGAAAAGCGGGCAGAATTCTGCCCGTTTTTTTGCTCGCTAAATTTACCTGAAAATTTTAGGCGCAGTTTGCTTTGACATTATCCGCATTGAAATAATAAGGGCGGATTTCGCATAATTTACCATCACGGAAAAGAAACATTTCCAAAAGTTGAATGGGCGGACCATCAAGCTCCATTTCTACAAGCACAACGCCGCAGTCCTCACCAACCATTAAATGACTATGTGATAAGCCTTTAATGCTCATCATAGACATAACTTTGGCATATAAATCGCGTAACGCCGTTTTACCCTCATAAACCCCGCCAAATGGCAAGTTATCTGCTTCGGTAATTTTAAAATCATCTGTCATCATGGCTTCACATGTTTCAAAATCACCAGCTCCTGAAGCCGCGTAAAGCTTATCAATCATTGCAGGAATATCAGTCATAGTATCTCCTCATACCACCATATTTATACCCATACGATATAGCTGATAAAAAGAGAATAAACTCGTAATAATGTTAGTCACAAAGATAAAATTTTCTGACAATATAGATATCTCATATGCACTCACAAAAGGATAGAAAATGATTTTTGTCGCTGGAACAATGATGATGAACCCCGCTATTATTGACGAGTTCGAAACACGTGTCGCGGAAATGCAAGATCAGGTCAGAGCTGAAAATGGTTGCTTGCATTATTCACTCCTGGTCGAAGATAAAGCCGCTGGCAAAGTGAATGTCATGGAAATTTGGGAAGATGATGACGCGCTTGGCGTTCATTTTACCCAGCCCTGGATTGGCTCTTTTTTTGAACGCTTTAGTCCAGAAATGCTGGACTCGACTGTTCAAATTTATGATATTAGCGGCACACGCCCACTGCCTATTTAGTTTGCCTATTTAGTTTGGCAGCGCATCACCCTAGACCCAATTGAGAGGTAAAACATGGCTTCCTCGACTATTCGTCCGGAAATTTTTGCAAAAGCAGAGCGTATCGAAAAATTCATACGCGATAAAATTATTCCCTATGAAACCGACCCGCGTTGCGAAGCGCATGGACCAACCGATGAATTGGTGCAAGAAATGCGCGACCTCGCGCGCGCAGAGGGTTTGTTGACCCCGCATATTGAAGCAGACCACCAGCATGTTTCGCATCGTGAAACAGCTTTATTGTTGAAAATATCTGGTCTATCCACACTTGGCCCGCTCGCCCTTAATGTGATGGCACCCGATGAGGGCAATATTTACCTACTTGGCAAAGTGGCGACGCCTGAGCAAAAAGAAAAATATCTCGACCCCATGATAGCGGGCATTAAGCGCTCGGCCTTTTTCATGACCGAACCAGCCAGTATGGGCGGGGCGGGTTCTGACCCATCTTTGCTAATGACAACCGCAGTTCAAGATGGCAATCATTGGGTGATAAATGGTCACAAAGCATATATCACCGGTGCTGACGGGGCTGGTGTGGGTATTATCATGGCCAAAACCGAAGATGGCGCCAGCCTGTTTATGACCGAACTGCCCCACCCTGCGGTCAAAATTGAACGGGTGTTAGACACGATTGACAGCTCCATGCCAGGCGGGCATAGCGTTGTGCAGATAGATAATTTGCGGGTGCCGGCCAGTGATATGCTTGGCCAAAGTGGGGACGGGTTTAAACTTGCGCAAATCAGGCTCGCGCCAGCGCGGCTAACACATTGTATGCGCTGGCTTGGAAGCTGTATCCGCGCTCAAGAAATCGCGACAGACTATGCCTGCACACGCGAAGCATTTGGAAAAAAACTTATCGACCATGAAGGCGTTGGGTTTATGCTGGCTGAAAACCAGATTGATATTAAACAAGCCGAATTGATGATTGATTGGTGCGCTGATGTGCTGGACACAGGCGCGCTAGGAACCAGCGAAAGCTCAATGGCCAAAGTCGCTGTCTCGGAAGCTTTGTTTCGCATTGCTGATAAATGCGTTCAGGTGATGGGCGGCACAGGCGTCAGCGGTGATACACCAGTAGAACAAATTTTTCGCGAAGTGCGCGCATTCCGCATTTATGACGGCCCAACAGAGGTTCATAAATGGTCTTTGGCGAAGAAAATCAAACGCAAGACACTTAATCCAGAAGGTTAACAATGACAGAAAATAGATTTTGGCGCTTTGACGCTTATCCCGACGGAACCGATTTTGAGCAAGCGCTTTCATTGCAAACCGTCGCCCTGCCAGAGCCGCAAGACGGCGAAGTGATTATCCGCAATAAAATGCTGTCGCTTGACGCAGGGACACGCATGTGGATTACGGGACGAGAGGATGGCTATCAACCGCCGCTGCCACTCAACACGCCAATGGTTGGTTTGGGTATTGGTGAGGTGATTGCATCGCGCCATGCTGATGTTCAAGTCGGCGATACAGTGCGCGCTTTTGGCCAATGGGCCGATTATTCTGTCGTCACACCCGAAATGTCTGATTTGCGCGTTCTTGACACCAGCGTTGATGATTTACGCCAATATTTTGGCGTCTTAGGCATGAATGGCTGGACCGCGCTTTGGGGAATACAAGAAACCGGTCAGGCTAAACCAGGTGAGAAAGTCTTAATCTCAGCAGCAGCGGGCAGCACTGGTATCCTCGCCTGCCAAATCGCGAAGCTGATGGGCTGCGAGGTTTATGCAACGGCGGGCGGACAAGATAAATGCCGCTATTTAGAACAAGAATTTGGGGTCACAAAAGCCTTTGACTATAAATCAGATGACCTAGCGGCTGAATTTGCCAAAATTGAAAATGGGTTTGATGTTTATTTTGATAATGTCGGTGGCCCGCAACTTGATATTGTGCTGCAAAATATGGCGCTTTATGGCCGTATTGCTTTATGTGGACTGGTTGCCGAATATGCCGATGCGGCGGGCACGCATAAATTGGCGCAATATGACAAAATCCTGATGAAACGGCTGAGCGTGATTGGCTTTTTCTCACCTGATTTTGCCGATCAGGGAGACCGTCTGACAAAGACACTGCGCGCGTGGTATGACGATGGCCAGCTTTCCATGCCCTTTGATGAAACGCAAGGGCTGGAAAATATGCTGACCGCTTATCGCAAACTGTTTACCGGTGGTAATATCGGCAAAACAATCGTCCTACTTTAGGGTTAATGCGCTGTATAGCCACCATCGACCGTGATTTCAGCACCCGTCACATAGCGTGACTCATCTGAAGCCAAGAACAAGGCACAATTTGCGACATCGACAGGCTCGCCAAATTCACCCATCGGAATAGCCTGCACAACCGCGTCATAATTTGCCGCGTTTTCTTCAATCGCCTTTTGCTGAATATTGGTCATAATCATGCCCGGATGGATTGTGTTCACGCGAATTTTATCTGCCGCGGTTTCAACAGCGACGGTTTTAGACATTAACCGCACACCACCCTTTGTCGCACCATAAGCCACACAGCCCGGCACACCAACCTGCCCCACAACAGAAGACATATTAATGATTGACCCCTGCGTCTTGCTTTCGCGCATGAGCGCAATGCCATGTTTTGTGCCATAAAACACACCATGCATATTCACTTCCATGACTTTCATATAATCTTCAGTGGTTTGTGTATCAATTGTACCCAGCAACGAAATGCCTGCATTATTAACAACAATATCAATACGCCCTTGCTCGGCTTTGATTTGGGCAAATATATCTTGCCAACGGCTCTCGTCGCCAACATCTTGCTGCAAGGCCACCGCGCGGCCACCATTGCGCGCATTGATTTCCTCAGCAACTTTTTCAACCCCCGCCACATCAACATCGGTGAGATAAACCATCGCTCCCTCTTCAGCAAATCGGTCAGCAATCGCACTGCCTAAGCCTGGCCGCGACGCGGCGCCCGTGATTAATGCAATTTTATTTTCAAGTCTCATCCCTAGTCTCCTTTTTAAGCCCTGATAATTAAAGTTCTAAAATTTGTTTACCTTTATTTTTGCCCGCAAATAAACGATTCAATGTTTCAGGCGCGTTTTCAAAACCCGTCTGGATATCCTCCAGCCAGTTGATTTTTTGAGCCTTAATCAAATCAATCAATCGTTTTTGAATTTCTGGAAATTCTTTTTCATAATCCAGCACAATAAAACCCTCCATGCGGGCGCGCCGGAAAATTAAATTGAAATAATTTTGTGGGCCAGCTGGCAAATCACCTGTTTCATATCGACTAATCCCGCCACAAACAACCACACGTGCATGCATCGCCAAACAGGCTAACATGTCATCCAGCACAGCCCCACCAACATTATCAAAAACAATTTGCACCCCCTTAGGTGCAAGCTCATTCAGGCGGTCTCTTACAGTTTCATTTTTATAATCAATTGCAGCATCAAAACCTGCTTCTTGCGTCAGCCATTGACATTTTTCAGGTCCACCCGCAATACCAATCACATGGCAACCAGATGTTTTGGCCAGCTGGCCAACCAGAGAACCCGTTGCGCCTGCCGCCCCAGAAATCACGATAACATCGCCTGGACGCGGCTGACCTATTTTATACAAGCCGCACCAGGCCGTCATGCCTGTTAGGCCTAAAATAGACAAAGAAGCTGTTGCAGGCAGCGCATCATGCACAGGGGTGAATCCGCGCCCGTCTGTTACAAGATACTCAGTCCAGCCTGTCATGCCACACCATTTGCTGCCAACAGGCATTTTTTCATGCTGGCTTTCAACAACCTCACCAATGCCCGTGCCGCGTATCACATCACCAATATGCATAGGTGCCACATAGTCAGCTACATTCTCCATCCAGCCTTTTTGCGCCGGGTCAAACCCCAAATGCGAGACTTTCAAAAGCGCCTCACCTTGCGCTGGTTTTGGCATATCGCGCTCAACCAGCTCAAAATCAGTTTTTTCTAAGGATCGCCCACGCGGGTGATCAGCGAGAAGCCATTGTTGCATATCAAACCCCTTAACTTAGACTAGCTTAAAGACACTTTATAAAGTCAGCCAACTCAAAATAAGGCTAGTTACAAGAAATTGATTTTATGACAATTTAAACACATAAATTAAGGGAGAAGAATATGACCATAAATCGTCGCTTTACATTGAAACGCCGCCCACAGGGAGATCCAGTCCTTGAGGATTTTGAATTTGTCTCTGAAGATTTGCCGGCTCCACCCAAGGGCGGGTTTGTTGTCCGCAATCATTATATTTCGCTCGACCCTGCTATTCGGGGCTGGCTTGATGATGCGCCCTCTTATCTGCCCCCCGTTGAACTTGGCGCAGCTGTACGTGCAACCACTGTCGGGCGGGTTTACGCGACAGATAATGCTGATTTTGCAGAAGGCCAATGGGTTTTGGGCTTAAACGCGATTGAAGAGTTCTCGGTCATTGAACCAGATAGTTTCACAGCGCCCATTGATGCGGATATTGTCCCCTCGCCGACAAATTATCTCTCAGCCCTCGGCGCGGTTGGTATGACAGGTTATTTTGGCTTATTGGAGGATGGTAAACCACAAGCAGGTGAAACTGTTTTGGTCAGCGGCGCAGCTGGGGCTGTCGGCTCTGTAGTTGGGCAAGTAGCCAAAATAAAGGGCTGCCATGTTGTTGGCATTGCTGGCGGCGCAGAAAAATGTACTCGGTTAACAAATGATTATGGATTCGATGCCGCGATTGATTATCGCGGTAAAGATGTTGATCAGCTCGAAGCCGCAATTCGAGAAGCCGCACCGAATGGCGTCGATATTATTTTTGAAAATGTTGGCGGGGATATTTTAGATGCTGGCCTGATGAATATTAACGAACATGCACGAATTATTCTTTGTGGCCTGATAAGTGAATATAATTCCGACCCAAAAGGTTGTCGCAATGCTTGGCAGTTGATTGTCAATCAAGCGACAATGAAGGGTTTCCTTATTCGCGACTATGCGGACCGCTTTGCCGAGGGCGGCATTGAAATGGCGCAATGGATTTCGGAAGGCAAGCTAAAATTTGATGAGCATATCGAAAGCGGCATTGAAAACGTGTATGAGGTTTTCATGATGCTGTTTAGTGGCGCCAATCAAGGCAAATTAATATTAGATGTCAGCCCAGATGCCTAAGCATCTGGCGCTGCACCTATTTGATTTGTGTTAGAACTGCACGCGTTTTGTGTAACCGCCATCGACGATTATATTTGTGCCTGTGATATAGCTGGCAGCAGGGCTTGCTAAAAACACCATTGCATTGGCCACATCTTCTGCGCCGCCAAAGCGGCCTAAGACCATTTGTGCGAGCGTAGCTTCGTACAGTTCAGGCATTTGCTCTTTAATGGTTTCCCAATTCCCACCTGGAAAACTAATTGGACCAGGCGACACCGCATTAACGCGAATATTGAGCGGGCCTAATTGCTGCGACAATTGCTTGGCATAAGTCAGCAATGCCGCTTTTGCCGCATTATAGGGTTGCGGCACCATAAAAGTTTCTAGCGCCGCCGTGCTGGACATAATCACAATTGACCCATTATCTGATTTTTCAAGAAAGGGTTGCAAAGCCTCACAGCCATCAAACGCACCTTTCAAATCATATTGCAGGCATTTCTCCCAATCCATAGTTGCGCCAGCACCGGATACGCTGACACCTGGAATGAAAATATCACAGCCACCCAAAGCCTCAGCCGTTTTGGTAAGCCACCCAGCATAGGCATCTGCATTTTCCATATCAAATGCCTCGCCGATAATCTTGCCCCCATGCTTGGACAAACTCTCAACAGTTTCTGCCACCTGCTCTTCATTACGAGAGAAAAAGCCAATATCACAGCCTTCTGCCGCAAATAACTCCAAAGCGGCGCGGCCAATACCGCGACTGCCACCCGTTAAAATAACTTTTAAACCCTTTAGTCCTAAATCCATTTTCATCTCCTTTTTGGTTTTTCAAACCCTTTATGGTTGAAGCAATCTTTTCATTTTTTTGTCTATTAATGACCTAACTTTTTACCCAGTCTTGGTATTTTAACTTCTATGGCAGTCTATTAAAAATCTTTGGGAGGTTGTTATGGGAAAATTAAATGGTAAAGCTGCTCTGATTATCGGCGCTGCAGGCAAAGATAATATGGGACAGGTCATCGCGCGCCGCATGGCCGCTGAGGGGGCAACGGTGATGGTTGCAGGGCGTCATGAGGATAGCCTTCAGGCTTTAGCTGGAGAGATTAACGGGCATTATGCGATTTGTGACATCACAATTAAAAACGATATTCAGGCTATGGCTCAAAAAGCGCTTTCCGATATGGGGCGTCTTGATATTGCTATAAACGCAACCGGTTGGGGTTTGCTCAAGCCGTTTTTAGATAATGATGAAGAAGAATTGGAGCGCATGACGCGCTTGCAATTTATTGGACCTTTTTTGTTTTATCAAGAAATGCTCAAAGCTATGATGACAACAAGCGAGAGCAAAAGCCAAAGCGGTGGGTCACTTATCCAAATCAGCTCAGCCACAGCAAGTATTATGCTGAATGACCATGCTGCCTATATGGGAACAAAAGCTGGCGCCGACCATGTGATACGCTGCATTGCTAATGAGTTCGGTAAGCATGGTATTCGCGCCAATAGTTTATCACCCGGCTTGACCGACACGCCGATGACGGCGGGCGCGAAAGAAACACCAGGCTTATATGAAAGTTTTCTCCCCTCTTACCCACTTGGCCGCATTGGCACCAGTGAGGATATTGCGGCAGCAGCGGCTTGGGTGTGCAGTGATGAATGCTATATGTCGGGTGAAAATCTGCAGATTAATGGTGGTCTGTGCTTACGCGGCAATCCAAGCAATGAGGAAATGGCAGCGTCAATTGCCAAACATATGGAAGAGGGGTAAGGCGCGCTTTACCCCTAACCTCCAACCATTTGGTCTTTAATTTGATCGCGCAAGATATTTTTCTGAATTTTGCCCGAGGCGGTACGAGGAAAATCTTGTGTGAAAATAATTTTTTCAGGTGTTTTTTGTTTTGCCAGCCCTGACTGCATCACAAAATCAAGGATATTTTGGGTGTCGGCAGCGCTTCCCTCTTTCAAAATGATAAAAGCGCAGACGCCTTCACCCAACCGTTTATGCGGGATAGAAACCACACTCGCCTCCGCAATATCTGGCGATAAATGCAAAACATCTTCAATCTCTTTGGCACTGATATTTTCACCCCCGCGAATAATCAAATCCTTTTTACGGCCTGAAATGCACAGCGCGCCTTTATCATTAATAAAACCGAGATCGCCGGTTCGGAAAAAACCATCTTCTGTGACAGCCCCTTTTGTATCCTCTAACAATGCATAGCCCAATAACATAGATGGCCCGCGCACTTGCACCTCGCCCTCTATACCAGACGCAACAAGCTGTTCTTGCTCATCAACAATCCGAAGCTCGTAATCAATGGCTTCACCATCTGTTTCTGCTGCCAAATCAGCTTGCATATCACCTTGATAACCCAATGTCACCAATGGCGCTTCAGAGCTGCCAAAAACCCGAAAAACACAGACCTGCCCAAATTGTTGATTGGCATTATAGACAATATCAGGCGGCACGGCGGCTCCACCACAAGCGAAATACCGTAAACTCGGCAAGGCAGTCTTTTGTTCTGCAGCAAGCTGGGTTAATTCTTGCAAGAAAGGCGTCGCGGCAACCGTACCCGCCACTTGATATTGCTGAATAAGCTGTAAAGCGTCGCCCGCGTTCCATTTTTCCATCAAAACTGTGCGCGTTTGCGCCGCAAAAGGCAGCTCTAGACCGTTAGAATAGCCGCTAATATGGGTCACGGGTGATGGCATTAAGACATGATCACCCGGCTGAATTTGCCAATGCTTGGCGCACACATCCAAAACATTCATCAGCGTATTATGACTGTGCAAAACAGCTTTGGGGCGCCCCGTCGTGCCAGATGTGTAAAGCACAAGTTTCACCGCATTCGGGTCGGTTTGGTAATTAGGTAAGGCAAGACCCCGCCCAGTGGCCAGCAATTCATCATAATTACCGGTTTTTTTGCTGCGCACATAAGCAATGTGCTTAAGGTCAGGACACTCAGCAGCAATCTCATCCATCATTTGAGAAAAATCAAAATTGGCAAAATGTTCAGAAACGAAAAATAATTTCGCTTTTGAGTCCTGTAACATGAATTTAACTTCATTATGCCGATATATAATCACAATCGGATTGGCGACAAAACCTGCCACCGCGCAAGCAAGGTTTATTACCGCAGCTTCGTGCCAATTTGGCATTTGGAAACTCACAACATCGCCTTGTAAAATACCCATATCACAAAGGCTTGCCGCCAGTGCCTGCGCATCTTCTAAAATGGAGGCAAAAGTCGGAGATTGAGGGTCATTGGGAAAGATTTTTTCATCAGCTTTGGTCTCGGCTAATTGGCGCGCCCGATCTGCCAGAGTTTGATTGGTATATATATCTGCATTGATAAAGGCCTGATGGTGTTTGGGGGTTTCAAAACCATGCCATTTACCCAGTTTTTTTGTCATTTACCCGCTCCCTGATACTATCGACCCGACACCAAATAAAGGCACCTTATCACATGATGCTCCTACCATTTACGCCTAAAAACCTATCATTAGTTTTAGTTTGAAGTTGATGAATGAAAGCGCTTAAATAACCTAGACATTAAGGAGACTTACACATGAGTGACGCAAAAACAAACGCTGCGGCCCATTTATATGATTATGTTAAAAATGGCACAACATATCAAACTGACAAAATCACAACCGTTCCATCCTCGGTCTATTCAGACCCGGATATGTTTAATAAAGAAATAGAGCTCATCTTCAAAAAAGTGCCGCTTTGTTTGGCGGCAAGCTCAGAAATTCCAAATCCTGGCGACTATAAAGCCATGGAAGCTGTCGGTTTACCGCTTCTCATCACCCGCGATAAAACGGGTAAAGCCCATGCGTTTATGAATGTTTGTCCACATCGTGGCAGCCCGATTACTGATGAGGGGTGTGGCAATAAAATGCGCTTTTCTTGTAAATATCATGGCTGGACATTTTCCAATGATGGCAAGCTTATGGGCGTGGCAGATGCTGATAAATTCGGCGAAATTGATAAAAGCGAACATGGCCTGACTGAACTATCCTGTGAAGAAAAAGGCGGATTGATTTTTGCTTGCCTAACACCTGGCGACCCCATTGATATGGACGGTTTTTTTGAAGGCATGCTTGATGATTTGGACGAGATTGGGTTCAAAGATTGGGCGTATCTCGGCAATCGGGTCATCACTGGGGCAAATTGGAAAATCGCTTTTGATGGTTATCTTGAGGGGTATCATTTTGCCCAGCTTCACCCAGATACCATTCACCCGCGCACGCCATCAAATGTCACTCATTATGAGGGCTTTGGCCCGCATATGCGCATCGGCTTTCCACAAATTGATATTTTAGAGAAACTTGACGGTATCCCAAAGGAAAAATGGGGCGTGTCGGAAAATCACGGGTTCGATTTTGTACGCGTTTTATTTCCTAATATTTCTATTTTTATTGCCCCAGAGTTAACACAAATTGCGCAACTCTTTCCTGGACCAACACCTGAAGAAAACCGAACCGTTCTTATGTTCTTCCGTAAAGATGGGCCAAAAGATGAGGAAGACGCTGCAGGGCTAGAAGCTATGATGGATTGGTTGAAAAATGTTGTCGACGAAGAGGACTACATGATTGGTAATCTCATTCAAAAAGGCGTAAATTCTGGAGCATATGACCATATTACTCTTGGTAAAAATGAACGTGGCAACCAGTTTTTCCATGAATGCGTGAATTGGTATCTCGCCAATGATCCATCAGCGCCAAAACCAAAACTTTAACCCCATAGGTAAATCATGGAAAACGCGGAAAATTTTTATATTAATGGTCGCTGGGTTAGTCCTGAGGGGCGTTCCAAATGTGATGTCATCAATCCAACAACAGAGGAAGTTATCACCGCTATCAGTCTTGGCACGGCTCAAGATGTCGATGAGGCGGTGCAAGCGGCCAAAACCGCGTTCGCAAGTTTCTCGCAAACCAGCGTGCAAGAGCGTCTCGATTTACTTGATGCAATTATTGCAGCCTATCAGGCGCGTATGGGCGAGATTGCCGATATCATTTCAGCAGAAATGGGCGCGCCTGTTTGGCTTGCACAGCAAGCTCAGGCACCAGCGGGGCTTGGCCATTTTATGGTCGCCCGTGATGTTTTGGCCAATTATGAATTTGAAGAAAAGATAAACAAAACAACTGTTTTTTCAGAACCAATTGGCGTGTGCGGGTTAATCACCCCATGGAATTGGCCAATTAATCAGATTGCCTGTAAAGTTGCACCCGCACTGGCTGCTGGTTGCACAATGGTGCTGAAACCAAGTGAGGTTGCGCCGCTCAATGCGATTATTTTTACTGAAATTCTTGCCGAGGCTGGCGTGCCTGCCGGCGTTTTTAACTTAGTCAATGGTGATGGGCCTGCGGTTGGGGAAGCGATTTCTTCTCACCCCGATATTGATATGGTCTCTTTCACTGGCTCAACCCGCGCTGGCGTGCAAGTAGCCAAAGCGGCGGCGGACACTGTCAAACGTGTCAGTCAGGAACTTGGCGGCAAATCGGCAAACATTATTTTACCTGATGCTGATTTGCAAAAAGCAGTGGCTGCTGGCGTTCAAAGTTGTTTCAACAATTCTGGTCAATCTTGCAACGCCCCAACGCGTATGCTGGTACATCGTGACCAACATGATGAGGCCATCGCCATTGCCAAAGCGACAGCTGAAAAAGTGACTGTCGGCACACCAGATAGCGAAGGGGTTGTGATAGGCCCTGTGGTCAGTGAGGTGCAATTTAACCGAATCCAAGACCTGATACAAAAAGCGATGGATGAAGGGTCTGAATTGGTAATTGGTGGACCTGGCCGCCCAGAGGGCTTTAATCAAGGCTTCTTTGTGAAACCAACCATATTTGCCAATGTCAGCAATGATATGATTATCGCCCGTCAGGAGGTGTTTGGGCCAGTGCTGGCTATATTGCCATATGACACTGAAGAAGAGGCTATTGAGATAGCAAATGACACGCCTTATGGGCTATCCAGCTACATACAAGCAGGCGATAAGGATAAGGCGCGCGCGGTTGCGGCGCAGATTCGGGCAGGTAATGTGCATCTTAATGGCGCACAGCTCGATAATCACGCACCTTTTGGCGGCTATAAACAATCTGGTAATGGCCGCGAATGGGGCATACATGGCATGAAGGAATTCCTCGAAGTAAAAGCCGTTTTTGGGTATTAAGCCGCATTCAGCAAAAAAGGACGCGTATCGTATGTCGCATATTCCAATGAGGCGTTATGACGATTTGGTCATAGGCGAAAAATTTGTTTCAGATTTCTTAACTGTTGATGGCGCTGAAATGCTCGCTTTTTCGCGCGAATATGACCCACAATGGTTTCATGCGGATGAAGAAAAATCTCGCCAGTCACCGTTTGGCGAAGTGATTGCCAGTGGCGTTTATGTGCTGGCTTTATGGCGTAAGCTCGACCATCAAATTTGCGGTGATATAGATTATATTTGTGGCGTGGAGTGGACAAACACGAAATGGTTAATCGCCGTGAAAGCCGGCGACAGATTACGCGCCACCAGCGAGTTATTAGACAAACACCCTTCTGGCTCAGGAAAAAAGCGCGGCATCACCACCAATTTATGTCGGCTAGAAAATGAAGCTGGCGACACAGTTCTGGAATTCACCAGCATCGCCTTAATCAATATTTAGAGCTTAATCAGAATATCCTCACCTTGAATCTCAAGGTCAAAGCACCGCAAGGGCTTATCCGTCAAGCTGCCAATTGGCGCGCCATCTTTAAGATTGAAACGCTGGCCATGAAGCGGACAAAAAATAAAACACCCCCGAATGCGCCCGCCCTCAAGCGGTTGCAACTGGTGTGAGCACATATTTTCAACCGCGAAAAAGCCCTCTTTTGTATTGCATATCAGGACTGACTGCCCATTCACCTCTATAGCTTTATTTTCATTATCAGCAAAGTCAGTGGTGCTGGCACATTTTACAAACTCGCTCATTGCAGCGCCTTTACTTACGCTGGTCAAAACGACGACCGACCATCGCGGAAGCAATATTGACTTTTTGAATATCAATCGCTCCCCCAGCAATACCCCAGCCCCAACTATCACGCATGCGGCGTTCCATATCGAAATCTTTGGAATAGCCATAAGCGCCCATGAGCTGCATCGCTGTGCCAGTCACTTCACGTGAGATTTCATTGGCGAAACATTTAGCAACAGAGGAGTCCAAAATGCTGGGCAAACCCTGTTCAGCATTGCTGGCCGCACGATGTATCAATAGCCGCGCGGCTTCCACCCGCATTTGCATTTCAGCAAGACGCAACTGCACCGCCTGAAAATCAACAATAGGTTTGCCAAATTGTTGCCGGTCTTGCACATATTCTAGCACTTGCTCTAATGCGCCAGATGCCTGCCCCAGCGCCATTGTCGCATTACCACAGCGCTCTAAATCAAAAGCCTCCATCAGCTTTTTAAAACCACCCGCTGGCACAATAACATTATCGACTGGCACTTCTGTATTATCGAAATAAATATCCGCTGATGGCACACCGCGAAAACCCATCAGCGCTTCTTGCGGACCAAAAGTCATACCTGGCGCATCTTTTTCAACAAACACCGCACCAATGCCCCGCGCGCCAGGGTCATCCGACAAACGACAATAGACGACATAGCCATCTGCGTGGCCGCCACCTGAACACCAGCGCTTGTTCCCATTGATAATAACCTTATCGCCTTTAACTTCAGCTTTGGTTTTCAAATCGGTTAATGCCGACCCTGCATCGGGTTCAGACATAGCCACTGCCACAATCATATCGCCCGAACAAACAGCAGGAATAACCCGCTGCTTTAGGCTTTCAGAGGCAAAGTGCTCAACCGCCTTCACTGGCCCCACACATGACTCAAACACTGGAAAAGCAATAGCAGATGATATTTTCGCAAATTCTTCCAACACCACCAAAGCATCAAGATTACCTAAGCCAAGCCCACCGTAAGCTTGCGGCACATTAATGCCTAAAAACCCCATTTCAGCGAATTTTTTAATTAATTCACGGCTGGGGGCTGATGACTCAATCTCACATACACGCGCTGGTTCAACAAGCTCTGCGCGGGCAAAGTCGCGGGCTGTATCACGAAAAATCTTTTGGTCTTGTGTTAAATTAAAATCCATTTTCTTTTCCTTTACATAGTGGTTTCATTAAACCACACCTTTTTCTCTCAACATATTTATTTGCTCAGCATTAAAGTCAAGCTGCTCTAAAATTTCATCCGTATGGGCGCCAATCAGTGGCGGCGGCGCTAATTCCGCGGGTGTAAAATCCGAGAAATTCACTGGCAAACCCACAACGGGTGCCGTTTTATCCATATTTGGCACCTGAACATCTTTGAAAAAAGACATAGCCGCAACCTGCGGATTGTCCAATGCGGATTGCAAATTCATGACGGGGCCAGCGGGCACTCCAGCGGCATCAAGGGCGGCCAAAACTTCTTCTGTTGGTTTATTGGCGCACCATTCCTGCATGATTGCACAAAGCTCATCCCGCTTATCGCCGCGATTTTGGTCCCCCTGATAGTCAGGGTTTTGGGCTAATTCTGGCTGTCCAATCATCTTTGCCCAACGCTTAAACAGACCGTCTCCTACCGTATGAATAAGAACATGCCCATTTTGAGTTTTAAAAACATCTGATGGCGCAGAGGTTTGCACGCGATTGCCCGTACCAACCCGATTTTTTTGCGTTACCGCCTGCTCAATCAAATGTGCGTTCATTACGGAAAGAGCTGTGCCGAGTAAAGTTGTTTCAACATGCTGCCCGCGCCCTGTATGCTGGCGCTGCATCAAAGCGGCCAATGTGGCAAAAGCCGACATAACAGCTGTTGAATAATCCACATAAGGCGCGCCTGCTTTGACCGGATTTTCTGGCGTACCCGTTAAAAACATAGCGCCAGATTGCGCCTGTGCGACCCCATCAAACCCGCCTTTATCTTTATCAGGCCCCGCATTGCCATAAGCAGTTTGCGTGACGAGGATTGCGCTTGGATTATATTTCTGCAATTGCGGCCAGTCCAATTGAAGTTTTTCTAATGCTTTGGCGGGCATATTGGCGACAATAACATCCGCTGTTGCTGCCAGTTTTTGAAGAATTTCCCGCCCTTCAGGCTCTGTGAGATTAAGACTCACTGATTTTTTGCCGCAAGCGGTTTGCAAAAACAGCCCCCCCATCACCTGCTCGGGCTGGTCAGCATTTTCATTGAGTGGCGAAATATAGCGATCTTCGCCACCAGCTGGCTTCTCGACACGGATAATTTCCGCCCCCAAAGCGCCCAAAAGCGTTGCGCAATAAGGGCCAGCAACATAACGGCCAATATCTAATACACGAATTTTATCTAGCACAATCTTAAGGGTCCAATGAAATGACTATAATTTTAATAAATTTGACACATATTTCTCAAATTTCAAAAACATTAAAAAGCTGTCGTATTTACTAGTAAAACTAGTGGAATCTTTTTGTTTTTATCATACATGTAGCTATTATAAAGACAGCCACTTAATGAGCAAAAAAATGAAAGCCGATAGAATTAAACAAACCCTTGATGGTATTGAGTATGAGTTGACCAGAAATGGTCCGCCAGACGGATTTCCGTCCCTGCCCCCAATACCCGCCAAACGCTACACTGATGAAGCGTTTTTTGAGCTTGAAATGGAGCATTTGTGGAAAAAGTCATGGGTTTTTGCCGGGCATACAGATGAATTACCCGAACCCGGAAGCTATCTGCTATGGCAACAGCTAAAGTCGCCAATCCTGATTATTCGCGGTAAAGATGATAAAATCCGCGCCTTTTACAACACGTGCCGCCATCGCGGGGCGCCAATTGTAAAAGATGAAAAAGGGCGTAAGAACCTGTTTGTCTGCGCTTATCATGGCTGGAGCTATGATGATAAGGGCGAGCTTATTGCCATGCGCGACCCACGAGATTTTGTTGATTTTGACAAATCTTGTCATGGGCTTATCGAAGTGCGTTGTGAACTTTTTGGTAAATTTATTTATGTTAATTTTGATAAAAACGCAGAACCATTAGATGAATTTCTGCACACTGTTAAACATGACATTGCCATGTTCCAAACTGAGAATATGGACCTTATTCGCAAAGATGAATTTATTGTTGATTGTAATGTGAAAGTTTTATTGGACGCGTTTCAGGAAACATATCATTTGAAATCCATTCATCAAAAAACAGTAGACCGTTTCCTCGACCATCTTGGCACTTATATTGAACTTTGGCCAAAAGGCCATTCGCGCATGGTGACACCGCATCGTGATGCGGAATGGGAAGATCCGGGCGTCCAAGGCCTGCCAGAGATTGAAGAAATTGGCGAAGTCGGGCGCATTAATAATTTCTCCTATAATATTTTTCCAAATATTGTCTGCCCGCCCTACCCGTCCGGCAATTCACTGATTATTTTTTGGCCGATTTCCATCAACCAAATGAAAATTGAAGTCGTTTGGGTGGCGCCAGGTCATATCACTGAAGAAACGCAGGAAATTTGGGATATGCGGGTCGCAAATTTTGAGAAAATTCTTGAAGAAGACACACAATTTGCAACAGAAATCCAGCGCTCAGTTGAGTCTGATGGTTTTAAAGGCATCCCTCTTTCATATCAAGAGCGACGCATTTATCATTGGCATGAGCAGCTTGACAAGCTTATTGGTCCAGAAAATCTGCCAGAAGGCACGGCTGTGAAACCTTTACTGGGAGACTATGTAATGGCTCCCTATGCTGAGTAAGAAAGGTATCCTTAATGGCCAAATTTGGCATTCATCATTATGGCGCTTATGTTCCTAATTTGCGTATGTCGCGCGAGGCGATGTTTGAGGGCATTGGTTGGGTACAAGCGGGCTTAAAAGGCTTTGCCAAAGGCGCCCGCAGCTATGCCCAATGGGATGAAGACAGCGTGACCATGAGTGTGGAAGCCGCACGTCATGCTATTGAGGGCTTTGACGGACAGCCGCAAGCTCTGGCTTTTGCCTCAACCACTGCGCCATTTATTGACCGACAAAATGCCAGTATTGTCGCCACCGCGCTCGACCTTGCCCAAAACACACATAGTTACGACCTCGCGGGTGGCCAGCGCATTGGCCTATCGCCTTTAAGCGAACGCGCGCGCACAAAATCTGGCTCCTTATTGCTTACAGCCGCGGACTGCCGCGCGCATAAGCCAGGCAATCAGCTTGAATTTTTAACCGGTCATGGTGCTGTTGCGTTGGTTTTAGATGAAGGTGCAGGCTTAGCCGAACTGATTGACTCGGAAATGGTATATGATGATTTCGTCGACCATTACCGCACACCCGAAAATGACACAGATTATCTTTTAGAGGAACGCTGGGTCAGAGAGGCTGGGCTTGGGAAAGTCGCACCAGCCGCGATATTGCCCTTATTAGAGCGCAATAAGATTACGGCTGAGGATATTGACCATTTTATTTTGCCCATGCCTAACCCGTCCTTTGCGAAAGGGCTAGCGCGCGCGCTTGGCATATCTGCCGAAGCGGTCAGTGATAGTCTGTTCGACCAGCTGGGTCATTGTGGCGTCGCTCATCCTTTGATGATGCTCGCAGACACGCTAGATAAAGCTGAGGCTGATAAATGGATTTTGCTCACCGCATTTGGGCAAGGTTTTGAAGCCGTATTATTAAAAACCACCAAAAAACTAACCACGCATAAGCCTTTTTGGTCCGTGCAAAGCCAGCTTGCCAGTGGTCGTTTAGAAGAAAACTATATCAAATTTTTGGTTGCGACAAACCGCCTTGATGTAGATTGGGGCATGCGCGCCGAGCGTGACAACCGCACTGCTCACACTGTGGCGCATGATAAAAGCCGAGATATTTACGGCTTTATTGGTGGATTTTGTGAAACTTGCAAAACCCCACAATTCCCGAAATCACGGCGCTGCGTTAATCCAGATTGCGGGGCTTTAGACACACAAAGCGATTACTCTTTTGCCAATCGCGCTGGCAAGGTGAAGTCTTTCACCGAAGACCATATGGCCTTCACACGCCAGCCACCGCATTTTTATGGTAATGTTGACTGCGAAGGGGGCGGCAATATTTTTATGGAAATGACTGGGTTTCGAACAGGTGAAGTTGAAATTGGCACCCCAACCCGCATGTATTTTAGAATTAAAGATATTGATACGCAACGTGGCTTCCATCGCTATTTTTGGAAAGCTGGCCCAGTAGTAAACACAAAAATGGATTGAGAATATGGCTGAAGGCATTCGCGATAAAGTTGCCATTATAGGTATGGGTTGTTCTAAATTTGGGGAGCGCTGGGATGCGCGGCCTGAAGATTTGGTAACCGAAGCCTTTGAAGAGGCTCTTGCCGACGCACAAATTGACAAGGATGCCATTGAGGCAGCGTGGTTCGGTGTTTTTTACGATGAACAAAATGTTGGCAAATCCGCTTACCCGCTTTCGCAATATTTACGCTTACCAAATATCCCTGTTACGCGAGTTGAAAATTTATGCGCGACTGGCACAGAGGCTTTGCGCGGCGCGGTTTATGCTGTTGCGGCTGGTGCCTGCGATATTGCCCTCGCTATGGGCTGTGAAAAACTAAAAGACACTGGCTTTTCTGGCCTGCCAGAGCGTACCAAAGGGACGTTTGAAGATTTATACCAGCCAAGCTTCACCCCGCCGGGTGCGTTTGCTCAGCTTGGCGCTGCCTATGCTGCAAAATATGATATTGCAATGGACGATTTGAAGCGCGCTATGGCGCATGTTTCTTGGAAAAGCCACGAAAACGGGTTTTTGAACGAAAAAGCCCATTTGCGCAAAAAACTCAGCATGGACCAGATTATGAACGCACCAATGGTGGCTTACCCATTAGGGGTGTTTGACTGTTGTGGCGTGTCCGATGGAGCGGCTTGTGCCATTGTCGCGCGCCCAGAAATCGCAAAAGCCCTTGGCAAAGATTATATCACCGTGAAAGCCATGCAACTATCACCTTCAAACGGCGTTGAAATGGGGCATCAAAGCTGGGACGGCACATCGACCATCACCACCCGCAAAGCGGCGCTTAAAGCCTATGAGGAGGCCGGTATTCAATCCCCACAAGCCGATATATCGCTGACAGAAGTGCATGATTGCTTTTCTATTACCGAATTGGTGTTGATGGAAGATTTATGGCTCTCTGAAGCCGGACAAGCGCCTAAGGACATACTTGACGGGCGCTTTGATGCCAGTGGTGAAATCCCGTGCCAAATTGATGGCGGCCTTAAATGCTTTGGCCATCCAATTGGTGCTTCTGGCCTGCGCATGAGTTATGAAATTTACTTACAATTATTAAACCGCGCGGATTCGCGACAACTCAAAAATGTCAAATTTGGGCTGGCCCATAATTTGGGCGGCATACCCAATCGTAATGTTGCGGCCATATCAATTTTTGGTCACCCTGACTAAGAGGAAAAAATGAGCGAAGATAAAAAAGACAGCATTGAATATGAAGGCCTTACCATTGATGATTTGGTTAAAGAGCCAACCGTCTATCGCGACGATCTTTTTGCTGGTCAAACCATTGTGATTTCAGGCGCTGGCACTGGCATGGGGCGGGCGATGGCGATTTTAACCGCACGGCTGGGTGCCAATGTTGTTATTTGCGGGCGACGACAAGATAAGCTGGACGAGGTAAAAAACGCGATTACTGACGCCACAGGCAAAGAAATTATCGCTCAAAGTGTGAATATTCGGGAACCAGACACGGTCGAAGCTTTTATTGCTTCTGTTTTTGAACAATTTGGCCAAATCGACACGCTTATCAACAGCGCGGGCGGGCAGTTTTCGCAAGCCGCTATTGATTTTAGCCGCAAAGGTTGGCTAGCCGTGATTGACACAAACCTAAACGGCACATGGTGGATGATGCAAGAGGCCGCCAAACGCTGGCGTGACAGAAACCAGCCCGGCAATATCATCAATATTGCCGCACATGTTGAACGGGGTATGCCACAATCCGCCCATAGCTGTGCGGCGCGAGCGGGGGTGATTTATGTTTCCAAAACAGTCTCCACCGAATGGGCAGAACATAATATTCGCGTCAATTGTATCGCCCCAGGCGCGATTGAAACCGAAGGGGTCACGCAATATCCGCCAGAGGCTTTGGCAGAATTTCACAATGCCAATCCGATGAAAAAATTTGGCGATGTTTGGGATATTGCGCAAACAGCTGTTTATCTAGCCGCGCCATCATCAAAATTTGTCACTGGTGAGGTCATAACCGTCGATGGTGGTATGGCCCAGCATGGCTGGGTCTGGCCAATGGGGCGTCCAGATTATTTCAAAGAATAGTTTTTATCAAAATTTAAAATCAAAGTTTAAGGTCAAAAAAAGCCGCTCACTAGGAGCGGCTTTTCTCGTATTAACCATGTCTTCACAAGGACTTAGAAGCCGATGGTGAAGTCCATGCCAACTGTCCGTGGTGGACCATATTGTGAGAACACCCACAATGTCGCCACAGGCTGAGATGAGACACGATAGCGCTCATCTGTCGCGTTTTTCACGAAAGCTGTGATTGAGTAGTTTTTGTCTGGGTTAGAGACTTTATAAGCTACATCAATCAATGTTTTCTCGTCCAATTTGGTATCAAACTGACGACCTGCATCTGAATAAGCAAAGACTTGCTCATCTTCATATGAAGCTGTCAGCGTTGCCAAACCTTCATAACCTGGCAACAGGTCATGCGCATAATTGACTTGCAAGCCATAAGCAATCTCAGGCGTCCGTGTCAGTGGGCGTCCTGTATAACGCTCACCTGCTTGGATAGTGCCGTCAAAGTTGCTGTCAGCTTCGAATTTGTCGATTGTGCCATCCTGATAGGCAAAGTTCGCCATAATATCAAGACCAGGAACAGAAGCTGGTGCATAAGTTGCCTCAACTTCAATACCTTTCACATTGACTTCAGCCGCGTTGAAGAAACGTGTTTCTTGTGACGCACCAACTGAGAAAGCCAGCTGACGCTGTGCATCCTCATAATCAACGTTAAATACAGCCACATTCAAACGAAGCTGGTTTTCTAACAAGTCAGCTTTGACACCCAATTCGATTGAGTCAGCAACTTCAGGGTTTGTTGGCTTAATCAGCGTAGCTGATAAAGGCGCACCTGTTGTCCCGACCTGGTCATTATAGGCACCAGACTTAAAGCTGTGTGAGTAGTTTGCATAACCAAACAAATCATCGCTGAACTGATATGAAGCAGTCAAACGATAGCTTGGCTCTGACCATTCTTTTGAATCGGTCATCACACCTGTTGGGAAACGAGCAAAGTCTGCTGCACCAAGTGGGCCAATCGCTGCTGGTGTTAAAGCGGCATTATAGGAGCCACCCAGCATTTGATAGAACACCTGGTTACGACCTGTCCATGTTTTTTCTTCCCATGTGTAGCGCAAGCCACCACTAATGGTTAGGCGATCATTGACATCATAGCTACCATCAACAAACAAAGCTTCAGCTGTTGCGTCTTGCTTATTACACAAGACTTGTGCGTTTGAGTTGAAATCGGTGAGCTGTGGCACGCCGAAATTGCCGGGGGTGAAGCCAAGAGCATCATAGAAGCCAAGAACCTGTGTCACGCAGAACTCTGTGTCATTGGTTTGATAAAACGCACCAAGAACATAGTTCAATGGACCTTCATTATCAGACGCGAAGCGAATTTCCTGTTGGAAAGTTTCGCGATCATCAGCGCGGTTCGCATCAAACAATGAGAAGTTACCCGACACACCTGTATAAGTGCTTGGCAGGCGTGACTGTTGCTCACGATAGCCTGTGATAGAGGTCAGCGTGCCGCCGCCCATATCCCACTCAAGGTTCAAATAATAACCATCAACATCAACCTGGTGACCACCACTCATATTCAAGTTCTGGTCATCACGGTTTGTTGACGCTGCGTTATCTAGCGGATCACCTGGCAATTGCGTCAGACCAAAAAAGGCTGGCCAGACAAATGATGCAGGTGATTCATTGATTGACGGCACGGCATCTGAATTGTCGCGAATGGTTTCAATTTGGAACAAAGCCGTGAAATCATCACTTGGTTGATACAAAACTTTGAAACGGCTTGAGAACACATCTTCAGCCCCCAAATCGCGGCCGTCACCAGCCAATGGGCTGCCTAAGTTTGCTGCTGAGTCGAGACGATGGCCACCATTTTTGTAATAGCCGTCTGACTCGGTCATCAATGTTGACGCCCGAATAGCCAGTGTTTCGGTGATTGGCATATTCACAGCAGCCCGCACTTCTTGACGGCCATAGCTTGCAACCCGAACGCTTAAATCAGCTGTTGCTTCATCAAGTTCTGGACGCTTAGTACGCAATGTCACCATACCTGCGGTCGTGTTTTTACCAAATAATGTTCCCTGTGGACCGCGCAAAACTTCAACTTGCTCAATATCAAAAACATCAAGCAATTGTGTTTGAACGTGTGGCACAATGAAATCATCAATCGCAACACCAACTTGTGGATCAGAGTAAACAATAATGTCTGTTTGACCCGCGCCACGCATCGCAAAAGAAGCCGCATTAAAGCCGGTTACTTTTGAAGCTGAGAAGTTTGGTGCCAAAACAGCTATATCACCAATATCGCGCGCAATTAAATTTTCTGCTGTTTCAGCTTGAATAGCTGAAACCGCGATTGGCGTGCTTTGGAGATTAGTTTCACGTTTAGATGCACGAACGATGATTTCATCAATTTGTGCATGTGCTTGAGGCAAAAATACGCCCATAGCGGCCATAGCCAATACGGATGTTTTCAAACCTTTAGACACGATTTTCTTATAGTTAATGCAATTTAACATCATCCCTCCAGAGAATTAAATTGAGGTCAAATAAAATGGCAATCCTGCTCGGAAAAGCCATGTTCGCGATGGATAAGCGTCGCGACCGACACTAATATACACCGCTTTGAACCAGCACCTAGCCCTGCCGGACCAAATTTACTAATAAATAGGATAGGATTTACATTATGATAAAAGAATTTAGGGTCAAGTGTTGTTAAAATAATACACTTTTAAGAGGTACTCATGGCTTTTACATTTATTGCCCGAATGAAGGTTTTTCCTGACAAAGAGGCACAATTCATCGAAACCTGCGAACGCATGGAAAAAGCAGTTGCAGAAAATGAACCCAACACGCTGTTTTATAAGTTTTATCGTCTGCGCGAACCCAATAGTTTTGCGGTTATTGAAAGCTTCAAAACAGAAGCTGATGATGAAGCCCACCAACAAACAGAGCATTTTAAAGAAATCGTTGTCGATATGCTAGAATGTCTTGATGGCGGCTATGAGCGCGAGTTTCTTGACCCGCTTAAAGATGAATAAGACCGATTAGGAGATAAAAATGACAGCCTTTATTGCCAAACTTGTCATTGACCCGGCCAAACGGGAACAATTTGAAAAAGCACAAACCGAATTGCGCGACTTAACATATGCACATGAACCCGAGACACCTGTTTATGAGTTGCTACAATCACGTGAGGCGCCAGAAACATATTATTGTATCGCGACTTTCACCGACCAGGCGGCTTTTGAATTTCATATGGAAACTGAGTTCCATGACCGGCTCGTGCCGATTATTAATGAATGCCTAGCCGAAGAAATGGGGCTTGAGTTCTTGGATGTGATTGGCGCGCCCTATAAACGAAGCTAACTTGTTAGAAACTAAAATAAATCCATTGCATTGCGAATGGGGTCTGACCCGTCCCAGTTTTCGCAAGCCTGCTTTAAATTATTAAAATAGTTCACAATAAAGGGCACATTTTCCAAAACCTCGACCATGAATGGCAAAGTCGGGGTGGTGTCCACATAGGCAAATCTCATTGGACCTGATGCCCCAGTAAGAGCCGCCTCAAAGCCCTGCCCTTCGTAACGGGCAATTTCCGCGTCAAAATCTTCTGCAATGACCGCCACATGGTGGAATCCCTCCTGACCTTTGGGGAATATATCGCGATATACGGATGCGCTATCACAATGTTGCTGCACCAATTCAATATGCAAATCCCCTGCCTGAGCCAGTGCCGTTGAAAACTCAGCCTGACCTGGCCGGCCGCGAAAAACCGGATTGGTGAGCTGTGGCCGGTCCAAAATATAAAATGGCCCGACGCCAAAGCTTTTCATCCATTGATGTGCGCTGGCCTCTAAATCATTCACAACATAAGCCAGCTGAATGACTTTATGGTTCATGAGTGGTTGTGGAAACATAGCCCCATCCATGACTTACCCCTTTTTCTTCATTTGCCCGTCAGGGGCTTCAATATAATCCATCAAAGTTTTATGAAAATGGCGGATTCTTAATTCCTGATCACCAATCCACAGCCCTTCAAATGCCTCACTATTCATGCCGCGTTGCACATGAGGCAGATTATAGGCATCTTGGTTAATCACCAGGCCAAGCGAAACATCACCATATTTATAATTTTTATGAATTGGTTTTTTATATTCTTCCTCGTCAAATTCATTATCCGGCAAATCATAAAAATAATAATCAAAATACATTTTATTCGGGTCTTCCGGATGCGGACGCTGGCGGAAAAGCATCAAATCATCAGCATGCACATTCATGGTGATATTAGGGAAAATCGTATAGTGATAATCATCAGTGAGCTGGTCATCATTCAAATCACTATAATCTTTGCCCTGTGCAGGACCATTTTCACGCTTAAACTTTTGAACATCTTTACGAATATTGTGAACCGAGCCTTCATAGGAAGCTGGGTCCATGCCTGCGGTTTTCATAATATGCTTAATCGGCGGCGGAATTTCACCAGCTGGCGTCACACGCGGACTCAACACACCAAAAGCAATCAGATAGCGATTATGCTTGTCGTAGCAATCGATTTGAATATCCAAATCATCAAGATAATAAAGCAATTGCGGGTGGATACCCTGCACATGATAACTTTCATTAAACGCATCAACGGAAGCTTTCCAATTGCAATCCCACTCGACTGTCAAACAGCGCGTCAACACCATGCGGTCAAAATGATAAGGGTCGAGATGCTCTGGCATAACACCCAGATAATCTCGTAAAGGCTCAACATCTTTATTCAGGCTGAACCAAACAAATGATCCCCATACATCGCAGGGCAGCTCGGTCAGGCCAGAGCATTTTGGCGCACCTTGCGGGAAAGTTTCAAGGTCCGGAATATCAACAAAGCGTCCATCAATGCCATATTCCCAATCGTGATATTTACATTTGAAAGATTCCGCAGCCTCTATCGGCGCTTCGGTTTTATGCACCAAACGATTGCCGCGATGCTGACACACATTATAAAAAGCTTTCACACCACCATCGCGCTGGCGCACAATCAAAATAGACTCAGTGCCAATTTCTGTCACAAAATGGTCGCCGGCCTCAGGAATGTCATCTTCACGGCACCCCATGAGCCAGACTTTCGTCCACACCTTCTCCCATTCAAGCTGCATAAACTCTTTCGAGGTATAACGCTCTTTCGGGATAAGATTGGTATCTAAATTCGGTTTAGGGGCCGGTTCTACCGGCGTGCCCTTACCTTTACGCTCTTGAATACGCTCAATTTTTTGCTGTCTACGGACTTTCATTTTACAATTGAACCCGTTTTGTATAACCCCCATCAACCACAAGATTGACGCCCGTTACCCAGCTAGCTGCTGGACTTGATAAAAACACAACGCAATTGGCCACTTCTTCCGGTGTGCCCAAACGGCCCAGCGCATGCGTTTTTTCTGTGATGGCATGGAATTTTTCATTTGAGGTTTTAATCATTTCCCAAGCCCCGCCTTCAAAATAAATCGGGCCCGGTGAAATTGTGTTGAAGCGAATATTTTGCTCACCATGCTTTTGGCTAAGCTGTTTAGCATAAGTTATCAACGAGGCCTTTAACGCATTATACGCCATTGGCTCCATAAAGGTCTCAACAGCCGCCGTTGTGCCAATAAAAGTGATTGCCCCGCCGCGTTTTTCCATATGCGGCAAAACAGTTTCAACCCCCCGCACTGTGCCCAGCACATCAACTTCAAAATTATTCCACCAGTTTTGCTCGCTATCCGCGCCGCCACCTGCCGACACATTTGGCACAAATATATCAACACCGCCAAGCTCTTCGACCATGTCTTCAATCCATGCCTCGTAATCGTCTTTGTCTTTAATATTGCATGTTTTGCCAACGATTTTCCCATCGGCAATGACACTGATTTCTTTGACCGCACGGTCAACGCTTTCTGGCGAGCGCGAACAAATCGCAACATTAGCGCCTTCAGCCGCAAATAAATTTGCAATCCGACGGCCAATACCCGCCGTTGCGCCTGTCACCAGAACATTTTTATCTCTTAAACCTAAATCCATTTTCTTTCCTTTTCTTAAACTTTTACAATCCAACCATATATTCTTTTAAATATAGGCTTATTCTGGCATTTCCAGATCTGCTGGGCGGGCAACCAACCCATTATCTATTGCATATTCACACCCTGTGATAAATCGTGACTCATCTGAGGCCAAAAACAAAACCAAATTGGCCACATCTTGCGGCGCGCCAACAGAATTATGCGGTAAAATGCCTTCCGGAATTTGCATAACATCTTCGCGGCCCTGAACGCCTTGAATCATTGGCGTTTCAATCGCGCCTGGATGTATCGAATTACTGCGCACTGGAATTTTTTCAGCTTGGCAATGTATCGCCAGCGATTTACTCATGGCGCGCACCGCCCCTTTTGCTGATGCATAAGCAAAAAATGGCGGATAACCTAACAATGATGCCGTTGAGGACATATTAATCACAGATCCCGCTTGGCTTTTGGCCAGTAAAGGCAGCATATATTTGATACCCAAAAATACGCCCTCATTCATCACCGCATTGGTCAGACGAAACTGCTCAAGCGTGCAATCAGTTGGTGAGGCAGGGATAACGATACCTGCATTATTCACCAAAACATCAAGCCTGCCGTGTTTTTCATCAATATTTTTAGCCAGTTCTATCCAAGCGGCTTCATCGGTCACATCCAAATGAATATATTCAGCTCCATCGCCAATATCGGCTGCCGCTTTTGTGCCCAGCTCATCATTGACATCAGTCATAATCACAGTCGCGCCCTCACGTGCGAGCGTTTGCGCATCAGCCAACCCCAAACCTGAAGCTGCGCCCGTAATTAAGGCTATTTTTCCAGTCACACGTCCCATTTTTACTCCCCTTTATTTGATAGCTATATCAAACTTCAATATTTTAATGTAAGGATATCCATGAAAATTTAAAGCATAATCATAAAACATATGCCGAAAATGGATACACTTATCCTTTTAACTAGTAAAAATTTTCAATTTCAAATCCATAATATCTTCTGACGAATGCCTTAAATCAGGAAAACCATGTCACAGTTTATTCTTCACCATCACGATCCATCGCCTTATGCCGATAAAATACGCAAATTATTTGCGTTCAAAAAACTTGATTGGCTATCTGTGCAGGTTTCTATGGTGATGCCGCGCCCTGATATGACCGCGCTAACGGGTGGATATCGGCGCATACCCACCATGCAAAAAGGTGCAGATATTTTTTGCGATACCCTGTTATGCGCCCAAATCATTGAGCAATTGCATCCTGAGCCGCCACTCTATACATCTGGCCAAATGGCGAACCTTGCTATGCAAAAGCTTGGTGATGCCATGTTCCGACCAGGCGCGGCTTTGTCGCTATATGAAAATGCAGAATTTCTTCCCGAGGAAGTGGTCAATGACCGGCGTGCCTATTTTACCTTTTTAAATTTTGATGGTTTTGAACAAGATGCCCCGCATTTTCGCGCTCAATTCCGCGCTTATGCCCGCATGATTGAAACCCAGCTTGGTCACGGCAAAAATTACCTGCTCGGTGATGCGCTGGAATGGGCGGATATTAATGCTTATTTCAATATTTGGATGGCTGGCGGCAATATTCCAAGCAGCCAGACTATGTTTGCGGATATGGAAAAAATGAAAACCTGGTTTGAGCGCATTGAGGCCATTGAAGATACAGGCCGGCAAGAAATCAGCGCGCAGGACGCGCTTGATATTGCCCGCAAAGCAAGCCCAGAAATGCCGCTTTTAGGCGTGCATCAGACCGATGAGTCCGGGATTGACATTGGCACGCAAGTTGAGGTTTTTGCTGATGATTATGGCGGCGACAAAATACGCGGCGAATTGCGCCATTGCAATGACCAACAAATTATTATTTTAAGGGAAAATGCCGATTTGGGAGAAGTAGCAATTCATTTCCCACGACTGGGGTTTAGAATTGAAAAAATTTGAGACATTGCTAGTCTGGTAAATAAAGAAATCTGGGAGGTTTCATGTCTGAAAACTTGAATGTTAAATGGCCGATGGATTTAGGCGCACCAAAGGGTTCTTTGGAAGCCAAACAACCGCGCCCTGAAAATATAGGACAAGATGTGGTGGACCCGTCACGTTATTATGACCGCGCTTATATGGAAAAAGAGTGGCAAATGCTGTGGCCCAAAGTTTGGCTATTGGCTGGCGTGACGCCTGATATTAAAGAGGCTGGAGATTATATTGTTTTCAAACATGGACATGAGGAATTTATCATTGTCCGACAAGAAGATGACAGCATTAAAGCCTTTTATAATGTCTGCCCGCATCGCGCCAATCGTGTATGCCTGAGCGAGCAAGGCAGCATGGATAAATTTTCATGCCCCTTTCATAATTGGCAATTTGGCATGGATGGCGGTAATTTAAAAATCACCGATGAAGAAACCTATGATCCTGAAATTATCAAACACCGCCCAGGCCTGACTGAAATACGCTGCGAGCATTTGGGCGGACTTATTTTTATCAATATGGACGGCAAAGCCCCTCCCCTTAAAGAGTGGATTGGCCTGCCAGAGGGCTATATTGAAAATTACGAAATAGAAAAAATGAATGTCGTCCGCCATGTCCGGAGTGAATGGTTGGCCAATTGGAAAACAGGCATTGAAGCCTTTTATGAAACCTATCACCTGCCGCATATTCACCCGCAAACACAAGGTGTGATGGAAGATTTCAGTCAGGTTGATTTATATCCAAATGGCTTTAGCCGAATGATTGTCCCGATTGGGGTGAAGTCGCATCGTGTGAGTGATCAAGACAGCATTGACCCGTATCAAATACATATGATGATGGAAGCAGGCATTGACCCTGAAAGCTATGATGGCTCATCAGCTGGCGTGCGGGTGGCGATTCAACAAGCCAAACGTGACCGAGGCAAACGCTTTAAACTGGATTATTATGACAAACTCACCGATGGTCAGCTCACAGATAGCTGGGCGACTGGCTTTTTCCCGAATGTGCAAATAGGCATGCACCCAGAAGGGGTATTTATAATGCGTTTTGTGCCGCATCCCACCGACCCTGAACGGTTCTATTATGACAATATGACCTTATTCCGCTATGTCGATGACCCGGGCTATACGGTGCCAGGCTGGATGGGCTTGCCGGAAGATACTGATGTTACAGGTGAAATTCGCCCAGAGATTGAACATTTTGCTGCCCATGAACGGGCTGATTTAGGTGAGGTTCTTGACCAAGATGTCGAGCTGATTGCCAGCGTGCAAGAAGGTGTAAAATCGCGCGGCTTTAAAGGGCCATTATGGTGTGAACAAGAAGATCGTTTGCGGCATTTGCAAAGAGAAATTGATCGCTATATGAGCGGGGAAAAATAACCCCGCTCATATGTTACTCATTTAGACTTTTGCCAAAAAGCCGCCATCAATAGTCAGGCCCGTACCCGTAATGAATGCCGCTTCATCTGAAGCTAAAAATAATGCGCCATTGGCAATATCTTCAGGCATGCCCATTTTTGGCAATACGGCAAAACTTTCAAACAGTGCTTTGGTTTCCGCATCTTCCATAAGGGGGCGAGTCATACCTGTTAAAATAGCGCCCGGATTAATGTGGTTCGCTGTAATATTATCCGGTCCCAACTCAACCGCCAGCGTTTTGGTCAAGCCCACAATAGCGTGTTTTGAGGCCGCATAAGCACTGAGACCAGGTGCCACGACATAAGCATTGATTGAGGCAATATTGATGATCCGGCCACCGCCTCGTTTTTTCATTTCTGGTATCACACGGCGGCATAATTTAAACACAGCGTTGAGATTGACATTATTTGTGCGCTCCCAATTATCATCGCGCATAATTTCAACATTTTCATATTCAACTATACCTGCGCAATTGACTATAATATCGACACCGCCAAAAGCAGAAATGGTTTCATCAACCATTGTGTTTTCCGCGCCATCTTCTGTAATATCAAGCGCTAAAGTTTTAATCGAATTCGAGCCTCCCGAATGCGCGTTTTGAAGTTTTTCAGCATTTAAATCCACGCCTAAAATCTGCGCGCCCTCATCGGCAAAGAGTTTGGTAATTGCTTCGCCCATGCCATCAGCCGCACCTGTGACAATGGCAACTTTTCCTTTTAATCTATCCATAATGACCTCCCGTTTATGTTTTTTTAAATTACTGTATTGGTTTCAACTTACACCTAGCGTATCCTCTAGTCGTTTCTTATGCTAGGCCTCTTGTAAAACATGAATGAGAAAAAGCTCGAACGCTCAATTAAAGTGGGGAAAAAATGATTAATATTGGCAGTATTACAACCAAGCAGGCAAAATTGCGCGCCAAGGAATGGGCTGTTTATGACCAGCCCAGTGACCGCCGTATCACATTTGGCGAGCTGAACAAGCTCGTTAATCAAATGGCGAATGGCCTCATCGGGCTTGGTTTGGAAAAAGGTGATCGTGTTTCCATTTTATCACAAAATAGCATCGAGTTTTTGGCGCTGTTCTTTGCTTGCGGCAAGACCGGTCTTATCACGCACACGATTAACTGGCGGCTCGCAGATGGTGAAATTGAAAAAATAATTTCCAACGGGGCACCTCGCGCCTTTATTGCTCAGGCACAATTTAGCAAGACAATTGATTATCTTAAAAATGCACAAACAAATATTGAACATTGGTTGATTTATGGTGAGGGGTCAGATGGCTCGTTAGAAAAAATGTTGGCATCAGCCAGTGATGAAGAACCAGAAAATCTTGAAAATATTGGCGATGAGGACCCGCTTTTCATTCTTTATACTGGCGGCACAACCGGCGAGTCGAAAGGGGCGCTTCACTCCCATCGCTCAGCTTATTTCGGCATGCTCAATCAGACTGTCGCAGAAGGTATTCAACCGACTGATGTGTATATGCTGACTGGGCAAATGTTCCATATTCCTGTGCTTTTAGCGGTGAACTATCTGCAACATGGGCGCCCGCTTGTGTTGATGAATTTTGACGCCAAGCTCGCACTTGAGCTTATTGAACAAGAAAAAGTTTCTGGCTTTTTGGGCATCACCACTATGCTAAATTGGATGCTGGCTGTTGAGGGATTTGAAAATTACGACCTATCAAGCTTACGACTGGTGCAATATGGGGGCGGACCAATGCCGTCTCGTGTCATTAAAGAAGTGGTCGAAAAATTACCCTGTAAAATTATACAAGGATATGGCCAGACTGAAGGCGTGACCATGACTTTCCTTTCGCATGAAGACCATGTGCAAGCTGTTAATGAGGGTAAAAATACTGAGCGGCTTCTATCATGCGGGCGCGAGGGGTTTGTCACCAGTGTCAAAGTTGTTGACCCAGACGGCAATGAAGTCCCATGCGATGGCGAAACAGCTGGCGAAATTATTATCCGCTCACCAGCAAATATGATTGGATATTTCCAACGACCTGATTTAACGCAAAGCACCATAAAAGATGGCTGGATGTGGACTGGTGATATCGCCACTTGGGATTCAGACCGCTATATTTTTATTAAAGACCGCGCCAAAGATATGATTATTTCTGGTGGTGAAAATATTTATTCCGCGCAGGTTGAGGAAGCGATTTGCAAAAATGACGCCGTACTTGAAGCCGCTGTCATTGGCGTGCCAGATGAAGAATGGGGCGAAATGGTTAAGGCTTTTGTTGTTCTCAAGCCGGGCAAAACAGCGACCAAAGAGGATATTATTCAAACGGCTAAAGAAAATCTGGCCTCTTATCAAAAGCCGCGCATTGTTGAGTTTATTGACGAATTGCCAAAAGCACCAACTGGTAAAATTTTAAAACGGCTGCTGCGCGAATAAGGTCAAACAATCACATAAAAACGGAAAGAGCAGGCTTGCATATGCAAAAAATCCTAATCATAGGCGCTGGCATTGCGGGCATGACGGCGGCACTGTGCTTAACACGTAAAGGGTTTGAAGTCACAATTCTAGAGCAAAGCCCTGCTTTTGAGGATATTGGCGCTGGCATTCAGCTCAGCCCAAATGCGATGCAGGTTTTATCCCAGCTCAATTTAGCCGAGCCACTCCAACAACATGCCTTTTGCCCGAAAGCAGCAACCATGCGCCATTATCAAACGGGCAAGGTTTATTTTTCCTCTGACCTGACGCGGGCAAATAAGCGATATGGAGCGCCCTATCTTCATATCCACCGCGCTGACCTCATTTCGGTTTTGTCGCAGGCTCTAGAAAACGCCAAAATTCCTATTTTACTTAACCAGCGAGCCACAGACTTTATTGAAACAAGCTCTGGTGTGACTGTTAAAGTGCAAAACTCAGAAAGCCCAAATGGTGAAACCATTTTAGAGGCCGATATTGTTATTGGCGCTGACGGGATTCACTCTGCTTTGGGCGCACAGGTTTTTCAGCAGGAAGCGCCAAATTTCACTCATCAGATTGCCTGGCGTGGATTGGTCGAAACAGATAAATTAGCTGATGGATTAATTGCGCCTGAAGCCAATGTCTGGGTTGGTGCGCAACAACATTTTGTCGCTTATTATGTGCGCGGTGGATCACTGGTTAATTTTGTTGCCGTAAAAGAAATGGATAAAACAACAAAACCACAAACTGAAGACTGGTACCAAAAAGGGGATTTAAATAATTTGCGCGCAGCGTTTGCGGGATGGGACACAAGAATTGAAACACTTTTAGCCGCCGCATCCCAAACCCATATTTGGGGTTTATATGACCGCCCGCCCAAACGGCAATGGGCTAAAGAGCGGCTGGTTTTAATTGGTGATGCGGCCCATCCAATGCTGCCTTTTATGGCACAAGGTGCCGCGCTGGCCATTGAGGATGCAGCTATTTTAGCTGACAAGCTCTCACAGCCAAATCTGGCCACTGCCGAGGCACTCAAACAGTTTGAAACAGTTAGAAAACCGCGTGTGAATATGGTTTATCAAATGGTTCAAAAAAACCGCAAAATTTTTCATGCCAAGACTTTAGGCGCGCGTCTGCATCGTGCCGTTTTATATCGCGCAGCTGGCATGCTGCCATATGCCGTGCAAAACCAGCTTGATAAAATTTATGCCTGGAAAACCTAAACCAAGCAGACGCGTTATGAACAAAACTAGCTAAAAGTCTATTTTCTTGTCGTCTGAAAAAATGGTTTAGTTGCATATGCGGCTTGATTTATAGGGTAAAAGAATGACTGATTTTAAAAGCTTAACCAATCGTTTCTGGCAACTTGATAAGCGACCTGTCGCGGGTGATTATGCCGCCGCCCTATCGTTACAAAGCAAAGCCGTTGAACCGCCCAAGGCCACTGAAATTATTGTCAAAAATAAATATATATCTCTCGACCCAGGAACCCGCATGTGGATGTCACCGCGTGAAGATAGCTATATGCCGCCATTGCCATTGGGCGCGATGATGGCAGGGCTTGGGATTGGGGAGGTTTTGGCGTCTGAAGACCCTGAGTTTTCGCCCGGTGATTTGGTGCGCGGATTTGGGCATTGGGCTGAATATTCCACAGTCACAGCTGAAAGCGCTGGCCTGACCAAACTCGACCCATCAGTGGCGGATTGGCGCGAATATCTTGGCGCGCTTGGCTTTAACGCGCTCACCGCGCTATGGGGGATTGCTGAGATTGGCCAAGCCAAAGCTGGCGATAAAGTTTTGGTTTCTGCGGCAGCAGGCTGCACGGGGTTATTGGCCTGTCAGATTGCTTTAGCAATGGGTTGCGAGGTTTATGGCATTGCTGGCGGGCCAGAAAAATGCGCATTATTGAGCGAAAAATACGGCATTAAAACATTTGATTACAAACAGCCAGGCTTAGCCGATAGGTTGGCTGAAGTTGAAGGCGGGTTTAATATTTATTTTGAAAATGTTGGCGGCGATATTCTTGATGCCACTTTGCCGAATATGGCACTGCATGGCCGCATTGCCCTTTGCGGCATGATTGCTGATTATGAGAATAAACCCACTCAACCCAAACATTATGATCAGGTTTTAATGAAGCGGTTGCTGATACAAGGCTTCCTCGCCCCTGATTTTGCCGAGCATATGCCGCGCTTAACCGCACAATTAACAGATTATTATCAAAACGGGCTGATTGGTGTGCCATTTGATGATAATTTTGGAATTGAAAACACCTTAACCGCGTATCAAAAATTATTCACGGGCGGCAATATTGGCAAAACCATTATGACGCTATATTGAACAGGAGCAAAAAATGAGCTTGGAAAATTTGCAGGACCGCTTGGCGATTGAAGATTTATTGAACCGATATTGTGAAGGTGTAAACCAGCGCGATGCCGATATTTGGGGCAGCACATGGGCCGATGATGCCACATGGGAGCTCCCACATTTGGATATGGAAGGCCTGAAAGGTAAAGAGACCATCGTCGCTTCATGGCTCGAAGCCATGAAATTATTCCCATTCGTTAATATGATGGCGCAAATTGGTTCACTGACCATTCAAGGGGATAAGGCAACCATGCGCAGCTACACAGACGAAGTTGCTGTCACTCAAGATGGCACTGAAATCCGCCCACGCGGTCAATATGATGATGAATGTGTTAAAATAAATGGTGAGTGGAAATTCGCACGCCGCAAATTTACAGTTCTGCATGGGGAATGAATTCAAAACACCATATTGCACAGTTTAAGAATGTAAATTAGAATAATCGCATTAAGTATCTTACTATTGCGGAAACCCATGTCGAACGCGTTGCCAAAGCCTGAAATCAAAAGTTTTTTTGATGAAGCCACGAACACAGCCAGCTATGTTGTGTGGGATAGCACCACCCGACATGCTGCGGTTATCGACTCTGTGCTGGATTTTGATTATGCCTCTGGCACAATTTATTACAAAAGCGCAGATAAAATTATTGAATTTGTGAAAGCGCAAAAATTAGAGGTCGATTGGCATATTGAGACCCATGTGCATGCTGACCATTTATCAGCCGCCCCATATTTGCAAGAAACTTTAGGCGGGAAAATTGGCATTTCCGAAAAAATCATTGAAGTCCAAAATGTGTTTGGAAAAATTTTCAATGAAGGCACACGCTTTCAAAGAAATGGCACACAGTTTGACCACCTCTTTCAAGATAATGAAAAATATCAAATAGGGGCGCTCACTGCCACAGCTTTGCACACACCGGGCCACACACCCGCTTGTATGGCGCATCACATTGGTGATGCTGTTTTTGTTGGTGACACATTGTTTATGCCAGATGGCGGCACAGCGCGGGCTGATTTTCCTGGTGGCGACTCGCGCCAACTTTTTCGTTCTATAAAACGCATTTTAGCATTGCCAGCCAGCACGCGAATTTTTGTGTGCCACGATTATGGACCCAATGGGCGGGAATATAAATTTGAAACCAGCGTTGCTGAAGAGTTGGAAAATAATATTCATATTGCCAATAATATCTCAGAAGACGAGTTTGTCGCCTTACGTGACGCACGCGATGCAACGCTTGATATGCCCAAATTGATTTTACCCTCTATTCAGGTCAATATGCGCGCCGGTCATATGCCAGAAAGCGCTGATAATGGCGAGGTTTATTTAAAGGTTCCGATAAAAGGGCTTAAAAACAACCCAAAAGCTTAATCCTGCGCCATATAATCATTTAAGGTTTCATGGAAATGCTGCACGCGGCGTTCTTGATGCGGCAGGTAATAACCCTGATAGCCTTTTGAGTTCAGCCCTTTTTGCTGAATGCTGGCAATCGACAAATCTTGGTCTGCGGTAGTACCCAATGTTTTATCGCCATAAGAAATATGCTCATGCATCGCATCTTCCACAGGCAAATCAGGCCCGCCTGCAGGTGATGGTGTCATATCCTGCCCCTCAATCGGATGCACCAGCCACCAGTGATCAAAATAACATTTTGAGGGGTCGGTTGGGTGTGGGCGTGGGCGCAATAGCTGCATACCGTCCGGCCCAGCGGTGAGAACATTGTTTGGGAAAATATTATAAATCACATAATCGGTTGTTTGGTAATCCGTCAGATGCGCATAGTGTTTGAAACCGCGCTCAACGCCATGCTTCATTTTTTGTTTTTGAATATCAACCCGCATCTCGCGCCAGCGCGCACGCCCGACATATTGCTCACTATCCACTTCCCATGCCGCCGCCATGCTGATAAGCGGTTCACCAATTTTATCTTGCCCATAGGCTTTTGAAGGCAAAAAAGAGGGAAACCATCCGCGATTATGCCCGCCAGTTAGTAAATCAAACTGGCAATCTTCGTAATCCGCCGCAATATAGGGGATAAGTTCTGGGTGCAAGACTTTAACATGATAAGCCTCGTTAAAATTATCAGTGATAATTTTCCAATTACAATCTGCATCAGCCGTAATATCTAAAACCCGCAACATATTCTCACAGCGATATGAGTCTAGCTCATCGACAATTGTGGCACCTAAATAATCTTCTAAGCTCGGTGCAGCGGGGTCAAAATTAAACCAAATCATGCCGAAACGCTCCTGACAGGGCATTTCCTTCAAATGCAATTTGCCACAGGGGCTACCTTGCGTAAAATCCTCTTCGTCAGGCACAAAAGACACCACACCATTTAAATCAAATTCCCAACCATGATAGGGGCATTGGAATTTTTGCGCATGGCCTTCGGGCGCTTGTGTAATCATTGTGCCACGATGCGGGCAGGAGTTAAAAAAGGCTTTAACGCTGCGGTCTGGCTGGCGCACCATAATGATAGAGTCCTGCCCTAACTCGGTCGTTAAATAATCGCCAGGCTCAGGCATTTGGTAGCTTACGCCGCCAATATTCCAAACCTTGTGCCAGACATTTTGGAATTCTTTTTTCAAATAATCCGCATCTGTGTAACGGGTGGCGCACACTGCATCACCGCGCAATTGCGGCTCGTCAAATTTAGCTGGGCGGTCTAAACCTTTTGGTAAAATTATTGAACTCATTTTTTTCTCCAAATTTCTTGGCCTTTACTTTCGACCCTCTAAATAATCATTTAACACTTCATGGAAAAACCGAACACGAGTTTCTTGTCCAGATAAATAGGCATCTTCGTAAGCACGACTATGCATGCCCGCTTGCATATTTTCAGCAAGCTCCATATCCTGATAGACAATCTGGCCCGCGAGTTCAGGCACGCCTTTGCCGCCATCAAACACCCGATGCTCGCAAAACTCAGCCTCTTTGAGCGGTTTTGGGCCAGCCATGACCGACTCCACCATATCTTGCCCCGCAACCGGAAAGGCCATGCACCACAAATCAAAATAACATTTTTCCGGATTGGTCGGGTGCGGCTCAGAGCGGAAAAAAACCAAATTATCCGGCAAAAATGAAATCGTCACATTCGGAAAAATCACTGTATGCGGGCTGTCTGTGAGCTGCTCGTCATCCATATGCTCATAATGCACATAGCCGCGCTCGCGCCAGGTCTCGCGTTTTACTGCTTTTAAATCAAGCCAACCTTGTGCAACCATTTCTTCATATGATGCATATTTATTTGGGTCAATGCCCCATGACTCCAAAATCATTTTATAAGGATGCGGTTCACCGTCTGGCAATCGGTCCGATAAAGAGGGGCGCATCGGTTGCACAGTGCGCCCATGCCCATTGGGCCACATTTCATGGCGTGCGGTTTCCACATCTTGGTCAATCCATGGCGGAACCTGCGGATGAGCGGTGCGCGTGTGATAGCTTTCAGAAAAATTATCCGTCACATATTTCCAATTCGCATTGACCTCAATGCGATACCACGCCACCCGCACCGCCGTTTCCATCGGATAAGCGGCGTAAACTTCAGGCAACGGCTCTAAATATGTTTTAAGCGCGGGGGCGTCATCATTCATGGTGTACCACACAAAACCTCCCCATTGGTCGCATTTCAACTCTTTGAGCTGAAGTTTGCCGCACGGGTTGCCTTGCGGAAAATCTGTCTCGCTATCCTGCGCTTCCACCAACATGCCATCAAGCGCATATTTCCAGCCATGATAGGGGCAATGAAAATAATCAGTTGAAGCGCTATCAGTCACCATTTTCATGCCGCGATGGCGGCAATTATTATAAAAAGCACGCACGCTGCCATCTTCTTGGCGTACACATATCACGGACTCTTTCATGAAATGATGCACCAGATAGTCACCTGCTTCCGGAATATCTGCCAAGCGCCCGGCCACATGCCAAATTTTTGTCCACATATGCGCCCATTCGGCATCCGCGAATTCTTGGGCATAATAGCGCTCACCAGTGATTTTATCGCCGCGCAAATGGCTGGGGTCGCGCCCATCGAGTGTTAATGGATGCCTTTGGGCAAGGGAATCTGGTTTTGCAGCAGCTTTATCAGGGCTTGATGTCATTTTGAATCTCCGCGCTTGTCTTAACAAAACCAGCTAAAAAATCTTAGAAAAAGGCTATCACTGTGCTTTTAGCTGGCTCTACTAGCAATTTTATCAGGCGACTTTTTACCCACAGATGGAAACAATCACTTATGGATGCAAATACGCTTATAGACAGACAGGGCATTGAAGAAGCCCTTGCCAATCACAGCCGTGGTGTAGATCGCGCTGATGCCACTTTGCTGGGTGCAGCATACCATGAAAATGGCGAGGTTGATTATGGCTCATTTGTTGGGCCCGCCAGCGAGTTTGTCAGCTTTTTAGCCGCCGCCCAAAAAACCGCGCGCCCCAGCCTACACCGCACCTCAAATATTTCTATTCGAATTAAAGGCAATAAAGCTGTCAGCGAGTCTTATGTGATTGCTTATGTTGAAGATGAAGAAACCCAAAGAATGGTGCTGGGCCGCTATCTTGATAGCCATGAAAAACGCGATGGTGTGTGGCGGTTAACAAAGCGCGTCTATTCACTCGAGGGCAATACCAATAAACCCAATAATGCTGCACGACCAGACCCCGCAATGATGGATGACCATTTTGTGCCGCAAGGTGGTCATGGCGCAGGCGATGCGGGACGTGTTTTAATGGCACTCGCACAAGCAAAAAATGCTTCTCAGCCGCAATTCCAAAAACAGGAGGCACAAAAAATGCCACAAGAGACTGAACAAACTAAACTCGATATTGCACTTTCCAAAATTGAGATTCACGAGCTGTGTATGTGTTATTCACGTGGCGTAGACCGCGCTGACAGCGAACTTTTGGCTTCCATTTTTACGGACGACTCCACCGTCATTTCAGGCGTTTTTAATGGCAATGGCAAAGAATTTGCGACCCATATTTGTGAGTTTGTAAAAAATAACAGCGATTATGTTTTTCACAGCATCGCCAATGAATGGGTGCGCGTGACAGGTGACGAGGCGGTGGGTGAACATTATGTCATTGCCATGATGAAAGCAGACGGACAAGATGTTATGTCTGGTGGACGCTATATTGACCGCTATGTGCGTCTTGACGGTGAGTGGAAAATTAAAGAACGGGTTTTTGTCATTGATTGGAACCGCACCGACCCCAGCACATTCCAAGATGATGGTTTTTATGAGGGCCTGAAACAACGCGCCCAATGGGGCAAAGATGACCCAGTTTATCAGCTTTGGGAAAGCCTGTAATTTTTACAAGCCCAGCCAATAATAGAATTTAGCAATAGGATAGACCATGCCAACGCAATTTTCAGATGTGCCAGCCGAGCTACAAAGTGATTTTGATATTGTTGCCGACCCAGAATTAATGCGCGACCCGCAACAGCGTATGGCTGAGGTGTTTTTAAACGATGAAAGAGATATTGTTTTCACCCCTCATAATGGCGGGCATTGGGTAATATCGAATTATGAATATGCGCAAGAAATTTTGAAAAACCCGCAGGTTTTTGGTTCATTTCCTATTGGTGTGCCAGCCAATTATGAGCAACGCCCGCGTCTAATACCACTTGAAAGCGCGCCAGATGAGCATGCGCGCTATCGGCGTTTGCTGCTGCCGGTTTTTGAGCCCAACACAATCCGTAAAATGGAAGACAAAATTCGCCAGCGCACGCTAAAAGTGCTTGATGAGGCGCTGACAGACGGCGAGATTGACTTTCTGTGGGATATTGCCAAACCCATTCCAACGGGTGTGTTTCTCGACATGATGGGGCTGCCGCATGATATGCAAGCCAAGTTTTTTGAGTGGGAAAAAGGCTTTTACCGCGCCCCAACTATTGAAGAACGCACTGAGTGCGGCCAAAATATTTCTATCGCCTTATCTAAATCAGTTGATGAGCATTTGGCGTCGCCCAAAGATGATGTCATAACCCTGTTGCTTGATGTTGAAGTTGAGGGCGAAAAACTCAGCCGCGAAGAAGTTGATGCGATTTGCTATTTGCTCTTTCTCGCCGGTGTCGACACGGTTGCAACTATGCTTGGTTTCATCGTGCAATATTTGGCTAAAAATCCTGAGCTTTATCAAGATTTAAAAGCCGACATGTCAAAACTTCCAAAAGCGGTTGATGAACTGGTGCGTATGCAGGCCTTTATCAACCTCAACCGCATTTGTGAGCAAGATATTGAGTTTCATGGCATCAAATTTCGTAAAGGCGATAATATTGTGATACCGACTTATGTGTCTGACCATGATGCGCGCAATTTCCCCAATCCATCGCAATATAATACAGAGCGCTCCAAGCAAGAGTTGAATATGCACCATGCCTTTGGTGACGGGCCGCATAAATGCATTGGCATGCATCTCGCCAAGCTTGAGATTCGGATTGTGCTGGAAGAAATGATGAAGCGCATGGATACATTAGAAATCGCTGACCCTCAGCGCGTGACCGCACATGGCGGCACCACAATGGGGTTAGACTCCTTGCCTATTCATTTTCAATCTCGTAGCTAGTCTTATGTCCAATATAGCCATAATCGAAAAATTTTATCACGCTATCGCCACTGGCCAAGCGGAGGTGATTGCTGATTTACTTGATGAGAAGGTCGAATTGATTGTGCCGGGAAATGATGGCGTTTTGCATGGGCATTATCACGGCAAGGATTGTTTTTTGAATAAAATTTTTCCTACTGTTTTTTCGTGTGTTAATCCGGAGCAAATTACATTTTGTAAAAATATTAAAATCGTTAATGCAGATGGTGAAAATGTGACGGCATTGGCACAAAATGACGGGATTGCGCTAACTGGCGAGGCCTATAATCAGTTATATGGACATATTTTTCGGCTGCGGGACGGTAAGATTATCCGCATGATTGAGTTTTATGATGGTCTTTTGGCACAAGCCGCATTGTGGCAAAACACGCCTCATGTGCAAGCTGATGCTGGTTTTAACATTGAAAATATTACAGGCATTAGTCAATCAAATCTGGCTCTTGCGCAGACATTTATTGCTGCTTGGGAAAGCAATAATAGCGCGCGTATTTTAGAGCTGATGCATGATGACTGTTTTTATCATAATATTCCTCTGCCCGCTTTAGAGGGTAAAAAAGCAATCAGCGATTTCGTCAAACCTTTTCTTGAAACAGTGCAAGAAGTTGAATGGGACGTGCATGAAATTGGCGAAAACAGCAATGGTTTTGTGTTTAGCGAGCGGACAGACAAATTCAAAATCAATAATTATTGGGTTTGTGTGCCTGTTATGGGCAGCATGAAATTTGAAAATGGCCTGCTCACAATCTGGCGTGATTATTTTGACCTTGCGACATTTGAAACTGAAATCGCAAACGCCCAAAAAAATTCAGCTTAAAGATAGGCGCTAATTTTGGGCCAAGCTGCCCGCCCATCGCGTTGGCAGCCTTCTAAAACGTCAGCCGAGAAATCATCACGCACTGCCTCAACAAAAGAGGGTCGGTCAAACCATTTTTCTGTCCAGCGCTGAACATTGGGACAATCCGCATAAATCGCCGTCCATTCAAATTGAAAAAGCGTTTGAAAATATGGGATAAGACAAATATCTGCCAGCGTGACCGTATCCCCGAGCAACCATTCATGACCCTCTAAATCTTTTTCCATATCCAATATTGTTGTGCGATAGGTTTTAACCGCATCAGCAACATCAAGCGCATCTAAACCCTTTTCAATCAAGCGTCTTTGTCGCTCACGGCGTGGTTTTTCGGGTATTTTTTCCAGTAAAGCCGCCCGCTCTTCTGCGGTTTTTTCAAGCATCGCCGGACGCATAATCATCGGCCATTGAATCGCCCCGCAAGAAGGATGCAACTTATTATCTACATGCTTCATCCAGAAACGCATTTTTGCCACCACATGCGCATCTTCAGGGCGGAAGGATTTTTGCGGATAAGCATCGTCCAAATATTCACAAATAATACTGGACTCAATCACCACCTTACCCGCATCAACCAAAGTTGGCACTACGCCAAGCGGATTGAGGGCTAAATATTCTGATTTTAGATTTTCTTTCTGCGCCAAATCAACATGATGCGCTTGCCAATCCAGCCCCTTTTCTGCCAGTAAAATTCGGACTTTTTGTGCACATGGCGACATTGGGTGTGTGTATAGCTCAATCATTATTCTTATTCTCCTTCAGCGTCAAAAAAATCAACGACCTGCTGGTTAAAAGCATCGCAATGTTCGATTTGTGTCCAATGACCACACCGGCCATAAACATGTAATTGCGAGTCATCAATCAGCTTGTGCAGGCGATAGCTGTTCTCAAGCGGTATCACCTCATCATCGCGGCCATGCACAATTAAAGTTTTGGCTTTAATTTGGCTGATTTTATCTTCAGGCGTCGCGATTTTAGCGATTCCCTCCTGCCGAGGGGCAGGAAACATATTTTGATAAGCCTCTTGCACACCGGGTGCAATGCTTGCTTTATAGCGCAGTGCCGCCAGTTCTTTATTCACCAGCTTTTTATTATAGGCAAAAACATCCATCATTTTCAGCATATTGTCTTCAGATGGTTGATAGCCCCAAACGGCATCAAGACCTTTTGTCAGCGGGAACTCAAGACCTGCCGAGCCCATCAACACAAGCCGGCGCACCCGCTCCGGAAAGGCGGTACAAAATGCCAAGGCCAGCGCGCCGCCAAATGAATTGCCAATCAAATCGACTTGCTCAAGATTTAGGGCCTGAAACACACCCTCTAAATGCGCCAACCAAATCGGCATCGAATAGTGATTATCTTCAGGGCGTTGCGTAAAGCCAAAGCCAAGTATATCTGGCGCAATGACGCGTCTGGTGCGCCCAATCACAGGCAGATTAAGCCGCCAATTCGCCCAAGCCGACACACCCGGACCTGACCCATGCAAAAACATCACTGGGGTTTTATCGCAGACGCGATGATTATCATGAATATTCGTCGCAAATTGCGCGGCTAAGAGAGTTTCACCAATTTCCGGACTGTCTTGTGCTTGCGACATGAGCTATCACTATGCATCTACAGTGATGCTGATGGTCCCTAAATTTTGCACAGTAAGAGACACGGTTTCACCAACACTCACCGCATGCGCCTCTGTTGCGCCACCTGCCATAACAATATCGCCAGGTTTGAGAGTCTCACCCGATTGCGCCACCATTCTGGCCGCTGATACAAGCGAGCGCACAGGATGACCTAATATAGCAGCCGATGAGCCAAATTTGGTGTCTTGCCCATTGACCGCAAGCCGCATGCCCAAATTGGCAATATCCATATCAGGCTTATGCCAATTGCCAATCACCAGACCCGAAGATGATGAATTATCGGCAATGACATCTGTCAGCGCGAATTTGAAATTTTCATAACGGCTGTCAATCACTTCCATGGCTGGCCCAATCGCCTCAACCGCGTCCATTGCCTCAAGGGCTGTGACATTACCGTGTAATTCTTTTTTCATCAAAAACACAATTTCAGGCTCAATGCGGGGGTGAACAAATTGGGCTTTCGACAGGCTACCCCCCTCTTCCAGCAACATTTTATCGGTCAAACGCCCCCAAATCACCTCGTCAACACCGACTTGAATCATTTTGGCACGGCTGGTTAACCCCATTTTAACGCCAATACGCGTTTCCCCGCGTGCATAGCGGCGGTCTATTGATTTCGCCTGCACCTGATAGGCTTCATCAACCGTAAAGGCACTATCCTCAACACTGATTTGAGGGGTAGCGGTTGCTGTTAAGGCAGCAGTATCTAATTTTTCTGCATATGCATCTAATCTATCCATCATCTTATCCCTGTTTAAGCTTTTTCATTTTGCTGTTTGAGAAGGTCAAGCGCCACATCAACAATCATGTCTTCTTGTCCACCGACCATGCGGCGGCGGCCCAGTTCAACCAAAATAGTGCGCACATCAATGCCGTAATCTTCTGCTGCTTTTTCCGCATGGCGCAGGAATGACGAATAAACCCCTGCATAGCCAAGCGACAAAGTCTCGCGGTCAACCCGCACAGGTCGGTCTTGCAAGGGGCGCACCAGCTCTTCAGCCGCGTCCATCAGCGTGAACACATCACACCCATGTTGCCAGCCTTTGCGTTCGGCCGCTGCAATAAACACCTCCAAAGGCGCATTACCCGCACCAGCCCCCATGCCAGCCAAAGATGCATCAACCCGTTTCACGCCTTCTTGCACAGCCACAATCGAGTTGGCCACACCCAAAGACAAATTATGATGCGCATGCACACCGATTTCTGTTGCAGGGTCCAAAACATCGCGATAAGCCCGCACTCGCTCTGCATAGCCGTCCATATCCAACGCGCCGCCACTATCGGTCACATATACACATTGCGCGCCATAGCTTTCCATCAGCTTGGCCTGCTCGGCCAAAGCTTTTGGTTCACTCATATGGCTCATCATCAAAAAGCCAATTGTGTCCATGCCCAGTTCGCGCGCAAATTCAATATGTTGGCGCGAGACATCAGCCTCCGTGCAATGGGTTGCAACCCGCACCGAGCGCACGCCAATATCATAGGCCTGCTTCAAATGCTCAATCGTCGCAATGCCCGGCAAAATCAAGGTTGTTAAAACCGCCTTATCAAGGACATCAGCCACCGCTTCCAGCCATTCCCAATCCGTATGCGCGCCAAAGCCGTAATTGAAACTAGAGCCAGCCAGCCCGTCACCATGCGCCACCTCAACCGCATCAACACCCGCGGCCTCAAGCGCTTTGGCAATGTCGCGCACATGGTCAATGCCATACATATGCCGTATCGCATGCATGCCATCGCGCAAGGTTACATCTTGGATATAAAGTTTTTCTTTTTCAGGATTTGTTATAATTCCGCTCATCTTACGCCTCCATAAATCTGGCCGCCATGCGCTCAGCCGTTGCCATGCCCGCAGAGGTCATAATATCCAAGTTACCAGCATAATTGGGCAGGTAATGACCCGCACCTTCAACTTCTAAAAAGATGGTTGTTTTAATACCTTCATAATCGCCTTGGCTTGGAATATGCAGCTTATTATTTCCCGTGAAATGCTCAAACTGAACTTCCTGCTTCAATCTGTAGCCTGGCACATATTTTTGCACCTCAGCCACCATATCCTCAACACTTTGGCGGATATCCGCTTCATTGCCACCCACCGAGAAAGCGTAAACTGTATCCCGCATAATCATTGGAGGCTCGGCCGGATTGAGGATAATAATCGCTTTGCCGCGCTCAGCACCGCCAATCACCTCAACGCCACGCGCAGTGGTTTGGGTGAATTCATCAATATTGGCGCGTGTGCCAGGGCCCGCTGAACGCGAGCTCACAGACGCAACAATCTCGGCATAAGGTACGCTGTCAGACACGCGCGTCACCGCATAAACCATCGGAATTGTGGCCTGCCCGCCGCAAGTCACCATATTGACATTTTGCTTATCCAAATGCTCGGCAGCATTCACTGGCGGCACACAAAACGGCCCAATCGCGGCTGGTGTTAAATCCACCATCAGCTTGCCATCACGCTGACAAATCTCATTATGTATCTTATGCGCGCCGGCAGAAGTTGCGTCAAAAACAATCTTAATATCAGCCCATTCTGGCGAGGCCACCGCCCCATCAATGCCCGCATGGGTGGTCGCAACACCGCGGTCTCGCGCCTTTTGCAACCCGTCTGATTCCGGGTCAATCCCGACAACCAAAGCAGCTTCCAAAACAGACGATGTCTCTTGAATTTTTATCAACAAATCTGTCCCGATATTACCAGAACCAATCAATGCGCATTTAATTTTAGACATAGCAAACCTTTTTCGTTTTATTTAACCGGTGAAATTGGCTCGAACAGAGCCAAGCCCATTAATTTTGACTTCATAGCTTTCATTCATGCTGACGGGTGTGAGCGGTCCCAAAGCACCTGATAAAATCAAATCACCCGCTTTTAACGGGCGCCCAACCAAGAGCATTTTTTTCGCCAGCCATAAGCATGCATGAAGCGGATTGCCCAAACAGGCTGAACCAACGCCCGTGCAAACTGGCTGACCGCGATTTTCTATCACCATGCCACAATTGAGATGGTCAAAATCATTTAGCTTAACAGGGGTGGAGCCTAAAACATAAAGCCCGGATGAGGCATTATCCGCAATTGTGTCGGTGATTTGGATATTCCAGTCGGCAATCCGACTATCCACAACCTCAATCGCTGCAACGGCATAATCAATAGCTGAAACCACTTCAGCAAGTGTCAGATTTTCCTGATCCAAATCCCGCTTCAAATAAAAAGCAATCTCGCCCTCAATACGCGGCTGCAAGAGATTGTTTATCGGAATTTCCTCGCTATCCGCATAAGCCATGTCAGAGAACAACATACCAAAATCGGGCTGGTCAACACCCAGCTGACCCTGTACGGCTTTTGATGTCACGCCAATTTTGCGGCCCGACAAAATCCGGCCAGACTTAAGCCAGTGCTTTGTGGTTTCCTCTTGCACGGCATAAGCATCTTCAATCGACATATCAAAGCTCTCGCGCAATGGCGCAATCGGTTGATGCGTTTCATAAGCCGTTTGTATCAGGCCTGCCGCCTGCTTTATTTCTTTTTGTGAAATCGTCATATTCCCCTCTTAAACTTTCAAGCAGACATTTTTTAATTCTGCATAAAATTCCAAACCATGAACACCGCCCTCACGACCAATACCAGATTTTTTCATGCCACCAAAGGGGGTTCTTAAATCTCTTAAGAACCATGAATTCACCCAGATGATGCCAGCTTCTATCTGACGGGCCACACGCACAGCACGTGAATTATTTTCTGTCCATATCGCACAGGCCAAACCATAATCCGTATCATTAGCACGGCGTATCACATCATCTTCATCATCGAAAGGCAGAATCGCACAACAAGGGCCAAAAATTTCTTCCCGCACCACGCTGCAGTCATCGCTCAGCCCAGTCCAAATGGTCGGCTCCACCCAAGCACCAGCCTGTAAATTAGCGGGCATATCTGGCACACCGCCGCCTAATTCAACGGTCGCGCCCTCTTCCACAGCTTTTTTATAATAGGACAGCACTTTTTCCTGATGCTCTTTAGAAACCAAAGGTCCAAAATTTGCATTCGGGTCATCAGGTTTACCCAAAACCAATTTGCTCGCGGCTTCTTTGAGGCGCGCTAAAAACTCATCAAAAATCGGGCGTTCAACATAAACCCGCTCTGTGCCAAGACAAACCTGTCCGCAATTGGCAAAAGCTGAGCGCATTGTGCCTTCAATCGCTTTATCCATGTCACAATCAGCAAACACAATTGCCGGATTTTTGCCGCCTAGTTCAAATGAAATATTGCGCAAATCATCAGCGCAAGCGCGCATAATAATTTCACCCGTGCGGGTTTCACCAGTAAATGTAATGCCATCAACATCTTTATGCTGGGTCAAATATGCCCCTGCACTATCGGGCCCAAGCCCATGCACCACATTATAAACCCCGTCAGGCACGCCAGCCTCTTTCATCACCTCGCCCAACATCGCTGCTGTTGTCGGCGTTTCTTCCGATGGCTTAACCACGACTGTATTGCCACAAGCTAAGGCGGGCCCAACTTTCCATGTCATTAACAAAAGTGGCAAATTCCAAGGAGAAATAACCCCAATAACCCCACGCGGCACACGGATTGAATAATTCAGCGCCCCCGCGCCATCTGGCGTTGCCAATTCAAAACTTTCACCCGGTATATTTTTGACCAAATCCGCAAAGACCTTAAAATTCGCTGCCCCCCGCGGAATGTCAATCATGCGCGCCAATGATTCAGGCTTACCCGTATCACGGCATTCAGCGGCCAAAAATTCATCAAATCGCGCGGTCACACCATCAGCGACTTTATGCAAAATCGCACTTCGCTCATCTTGGGTCATTTTCCCCCAAGGGCCATGAAGAGCCGCTTTCGCTGCCGCCACGGCCTGATCAATTTCAGCTTGCTTACCCTCACAAACTTTTGAAATCAGGCTGCCATCTACTGGTGAAATATTGTCAAACTCAATGCCGGACGCACCAGCGGTGTATGAGCCATTTATGAAATGTAATGTTCTATTTGTCATGATTATATCTTTCGGGGGAAACGGGTGGGGCATGTGGGGTTGCACACCCCACCCAATCCAAAAAGCGGAGCTATCCGTACTGATAAAAGCTCGGATAACTAAAAGTTTATTCCTATCAGGTTACGACGGATAGGAAAGTCTCATTAATCGCTTTTTCGTAATAGAAAATGGCTTTGCCAGTTTGATCAGCCGACCAAACACGAACCGGATGATCAGGGTAGGAGTCATAACCACCAGCAAAGACTTCATTTCTATTTCCTGAAGGATCCCAGAAATAAATCGTCTGCCCACGCGTGATACCGTGCCGTGTTGGCCCAATATCCACGGAAATATCATAACGCGACATAATATCAGCCGCATGGCCAATCGCGTTCCAATCTTCAAGCATGAAAGAGGCATGATGGAATTTATTATCTTCCTCATGACGCACAAGCGCGATGTCATGCGCTTTAGTTGAGCATGAAAGGAAAATCGCAATCCGCATCTCGCCATCTTCGGCCTTCGCCACTTCCGTGACACGGAAACCGAGAACCTTTGTAAACAAATCCTCTGTGCCATCAATATCACCGCCATAAAGCAAGCAATGGTCAAACCGGACTGGACGCATACCATGTGGTGGCTTTTCCCAAATATCTGGATTTTCAGTCATCGGCCCATTATCAGATGCTTCAATTTCAGCATATAGTTCAAAATTATGACCCGTAGGCGCAACAAAGCGCACACGCTCGCCAAGACCAGGCTGCTCACCAGCCGGAATAATCTCAGTTGAGATGCCATAATCTTCAATTTTTTGCTTGAACATATGAAGCGTTTCGGTGCTATCAACCTTAAAAGCCATAAAATCCATGCCCGGCTCATCGGCTTCGCGCAAAATGACGCTATGACGGTCAAACTCGTCAAATGTCTTTAAATAAACCCGACCATCGCTTTCTGTGCTGACCACATTCAGGCCAACCAAATCACGATAATGTCTGAGTGCCGGCTCCATTTCCATAACCCGTATCTGAACATATCCGGGTCTTAATACTCCAGTAAGTGCCATAATTTACCCTCCTTATGAATATCCAACGCCATTCTTCAATGGACTCTTGGTCTGCTGGAACTTTTTAAATACTTTCCCTAATGGTTTTATTATTATTGAACTTTGTGGATATGTCCGACAAGCCAATGAGACCGAAGCTGAATTTATATCTTCATCAGATATATGGGCTTTGCTCATTTTCCCGCTTGTAAACTCTCCACTTGTGATGGCAATTTTGCAAATACCACAACCGCCACCACGACAACCGACTGGCACAACTGCCAAGCCTGCTTTTTCCATAGCGGCCAAAATAGACAGGTTTTCAGGACAGAAAAAATTTACATTTCCGTCACTATGTTCAATTTGAACATCAAATCCCTGACTTGTCTGGTTCGCTTCCATATTCTAAACAGCCTTAAATTCGTTTAAACACCTTCGATTTTGAAGCCGTCTCCGCCTCTGCAGAGGTTAAGAAGCCTTCAGTAAATATATCTTTTTCAAACAAACGCCCTTGCATTAATGCGCGAATGCAAACCTCAATCATGCCGGGCGGGCCACAAAGATAGGCCGTCCAATCTTTGAAATTGCCCTCAAATTTTTGCGCGATGACATCTTGCAAAGCCCCATGCGCGCCTGCCCAATCCGCACCTGACTCGTCTGAAATATCAAACGGTACAGGTGTGTAAGAAAAATTCTTATGCTTGTTGCTCAATGTTTCAAACAGCTCTTTGTCATAAACATCTGCCGCCGTGCGCGTGCCATGGAATAATTCAATCGGCTGTCTGAAACCGGATTCAAGCAAGTCAAGTATCATAGATTTTGGACTCGACAGGCCCGACCCACCAGCAATAAACAATACTGGCGTCGTGCGAGATTTGCGCACAAAAAATCGACCAAATGGGCCTGAAGCTTTGAGCGTGTCACCAGTTTTCAACTCATTATGCAAAAACCCGGTTGCTTTACCATCTGGCACATAGCGGACATGCAATTCTAAAAGGTCTGGTTGGCTTTCTGGTGAGGCAATTGAAAAAGCACGCGGCTGGTCAACACCTGGCACCTGCAAATTAATATATTGCCCCGCCTGAAAATCCATATCCTTATCAAGCTTCAGCCAAATGCCAATAATATCACCTGTCAGCTTTTCGACACGCTCCACAGTGGCATCAAAGTCTTGTATGGGTATCATGCGCGCATCAGGGTCAACATCAATTTCGGCCTCAATCACAAGGTCAGATTGTGCCGTGGCACAACACGCTAAGGCAACCCCTTCATCGCGCTCAAAATCCATCAGCGCAAAAGGCGAAGCCTCACCATGGTCAACTTCCCCCTCAAGGATTGTCACCTTGCAGGTGGAACATAAACCATGCCCACATTGATAAGGTATCGAAATGCCAGATCGAAGAAGGGTGTCTAAAATTGTTTGCCCTTCCTTGACCTCAAGCACATCACCGGTTGGTTCAACAACGAGTTCAAACATTGCCCGTCACCCAGCCGCGGAGTCTGACCCTGCCAAACCCTCTAAACCTGGTGTTTTGACACGGATAACAGATTTATGACCAAGCCCGTTTTCCTGAAGTGATTTTGAGAAATCAGGTGTAAATGGTTCATTATTTAACAACCATTCCCCTTTCTCAAAATCAACTTTTTCGGAGTCAGGATGGGCGGCATAAGCAGGGGCGAGGACCCCTGCCACCAAATCCCCAAACGGCATTTCTGGTGGCAATGGGAATGCCAAAGGCGCACAAAATGACAAATGCTTTTCCCATTGCATATAAACCAGCATGTTTCCGTGAAAATTTTCCACCTTATCTTTCGGGGTGAAAGAATAATCACCTATTGAATTAACGCTCATTTTAACCCTCTTTTATGCTTTATCAGACAGCTTTTTTCTGGCTTTCCGCCCATTCTGTCCACATTTTGAAATCCTCGGAGTCATGGTAATCACCATTATCAACCCCAAGATCCATCTGGTACCATTTCAACACATCTTCAAGCTCGGCACCGCCGCAATTGCCTTGATAAATCTGGTGAACTGGCATCCAAGACTGAACATATTTTTCAGGCTCATAGTCAAAAATATCCTTACAGCCATCTGAGCAGAAGTGATATTTATCACCCTGATACTCGCTTTCGCGATAGCAGGTCGTTGTCGGATCACCTGGCTCTGTAAAGATGAGCGGAATCTGACATGTGTTACACAGCATTGGCAAAGATGTGTTGAAAAACCGCTCGCCATCTTCTTTTTTCGCTGTGAAATGGTCAAAACGTGGCTCGTAATGCTTTTCAAAGCTATCCGGATATTTCTGCTTCAGCCAGTCCTTTTCATCTTCATTTGGCATCCATGTGTGGAATGCAGCTGCACCTGCGTAATTATAGAATGTGCTCCAGGCTTGGTGTGAAAGATGGTCTTTCTCCCATGTAGCAACTTCATGATATTTTGGCATGCGGATACCATAGCGACCCAAATCTTCGAACAGGGCTGCACCGGCTTCTTCGAAATACATTTCCCATGCCTCTTTCCAAGACATAATGCGCTTTGGCAGCATGTAATCCATCATCATAGATACGAGTGTAAGCATTCTGTAACCCCGCCAGAACCACTTATCAATCCAGCGCTGAACAATCGGCACATTGGCTTCATCTTGCTCAAGCATGAATTTGATAATCTCAATACCCAATGTCATATGACGCGCTTCATCAGACTGAGCTGAGAAACCAAAAGTCACGGTTGCCATATCGCCATTATGCGCCGCACCAGACATGAAAGGCACAAACAGCAAATTGGTCAAAACATATTCAAATGAGAATGAAATCGCGGTCAGGAATTCAAATGGACCGGCTGACATAGCATCATCAAAGAAAGATTTAGGCACAGACAAATACCAAACCCGATCATGCATCATGTTACGCGAATGCATGCCAGAGAAGAATTTGTTGTAATGACTCATTGAATGTAGCTGGGTTTGCGCGTGGCGCAACTCGTCAACAGACTGCATTTGACACGCAACTCGCGCACCCACACCTCTAAAATGGCGCCCTGTAAAGGCATAACCTCTATGCGCGGCATATTCTAAAGGTGACACACCTGTGAGGAAGATTTTAACAGCATTCAAATAGCGCGCATCGGTAATGCCCAATTGGCCGTTATTCTGCGCAAAGCTGTCAATCACCGCATAAAGCTTACGCTCTTTTTCTGATTGATATTTCCAATATGCGTCCATTGTCAGACGGAACGGGTCAACCCATGCGTCCCAATCATGAATTTTAATGCCTTCATATGTGTCATATGGGAAGACTTTATCCATAGGCTGGTAGCTTGTTTCCCAACCCAAATCACGCGTCATGGCGGCATAACGCTCCTTGATTCCCATTTTTTTTGTTCGCTTATGTACTGTCATAATTTCCTCCGATAGAAATTGGCAAAAGACTTATCTATTGCCCCAACTCAGTTCAAAATAATCGTCATCTTCATCGACCTCGCCAGACAAAGAGACGATGGATAAATGCAACTCCTGCACCTCCCATTCTCTGCCTAGAAAAACCTCAACACTGCCGCGATTTATGCGCAACGGCCCTGCTGTATCCACTTTTACCAGTGATGGTAGTTGTTGAATCTCACAACCAGGATTATCCTGCTCTATTGCCTGCAAAATCGGACGCGCGTCGTCATTATTCGCCAAAGTGATCGATACATTCCTACTCATTTACCCCTCCATATCCCGTTTTTATTCCTTATATGGTTGATGGCCTAAAGACCTATGGCAGATTTTTTCCGCTCTAACTCTTCCATACAAGCAGTGATAACTTCACCAGATTTATCCGGCATAGCGTAATCAGCTAATGCCGTAATCGCAGGCTGAACCTGTTCAGCCCACGCATCAATCCAGCCAGAAATAAGCTTTTTATTTTCCTCGCTCTCGCTCACAGCCCGCTTCAATACAGCTGTTACCCAGCGATCACGGTCAGCAAACCAGCCACGGAAAATTTCAGTCATCATGGACGCGCTTTGCACCCCACGCTCAGCCATGAACTGGTCAAAATGATTATGAGCAAACTCATAAACCAGCGTATCCATGACAAAGTTTTGCGCGATAAAAAGCTCAAACCAATCTTTAACAACAAAAGAATTCTCAACAGCTTTGCGTAATGGCTGCCAGAGATCTTCACCAATCCACTCAACACGCGTGACATGCAAGCATGAGCCGGCCACAGAGGCATCACCCGATTTTTGCGCCTCATTTTCGGCAGGCGGCTCCATTGAAGCATCGAAAATCAAACCAATACGGCAAATCAATTGCGCCAGCCCCAAACGGTCCATCGCATCAAAAGCACACGCCTGTGTGACAGAAGTGCCACTCCCAAAGCGGGTGATTTCCATATTGTTCATATTGGCGCCCCATTCATAATGGCGCAATGGCAAAAGAACTTTTTTGAGCAAATCTCGGTTTTCCGCATCAACAGACGCCATGAGATTGCGGTTTTCAACAAAATTGAGCTGCGACTCCGCACCTTCAAACATTTTGTTACGATTAATTGTATAGGTCGCGTAATAAAACTGGCGCGGGTCTTTCAACTCATACCAGTCTTGCATTTTAATTTTTGTCCGCCCCTCATCATAAAGCTCAAATGATGGATCCCAAGTTGGGCGGTAATGGAAATTTTCTTTAGGCTCTAAATCAAGTGTCGCCTCCTCATAACGAGAAGCCGGCTTATCTTCACCAAACCGCTCAGCAATATTTCCATATGTCTGACGCTTTGGCTTAATAACATTAACTTTAATATCTAATGACATTTTCTCTCCCTTTATCCGCTCTTCTTATCGCGCCAGCAACTCATCTGGGCGGCCCGGCACAATACCGTGCTCTTTACATAAAGCCTCATAATTTTGGTGGGCTTCTTCGCTGGTTGCATCAAGCATTAATACATCATTGACCGTGCAAAACTCTGAAAAAGCCGTAATCGGCAAAACCAGTTCAACTGTTAAAGTTGGGTCGCCAGCAACAAATTCGAATTCAACGAAATAATTCCGCTTAACCCCCATCACGCGGGCGCAGTTCCTACCATCTGGAATATCAAGCGTCCGATCAAATGGATCGTATTCATCACTCATTTTTACCTCCCAACCTGCTTACAACATGACCAATAAACTAGGCTACTCACAATAAGCAAATAGCGTGCCATTTTTTGGATTTTGAGACTTTTAAGCTTAAATATCCGCTAACTCATTGAAATTTCGTACTTAATATATTGAGCACTGAATAAATCAGATGCCTGAGAAAGGCTCAAAACACACCTTTATTTTTTATGATATCGTAAGATTAACCCCCAAATATTTTATGATATCAACAACTCTAATAATAAGCTGCCTTCACTTGGGCGAGCTCCTTAAAGGCCGCATACCATTGCGCGTAGTCTTGCGCATGGGCGAATTTAAGGCCATATTTTTCAGCCAGCGCAAACCGCGGAAACAATGTGCAGTCCATCAAATTTGGTTTATCCGCCCCTCCTAACAGAGAGGGAAATGTGCTTAACCAGCCGAGCGCATATTCAAACCGCTCTTGCGCTTGTGTGATAATTTTCCTATCTCGGTCTTCAGGGTTTTCTTTGCGCATCTCTTTGATATACGGAAAAATGGCTTTGCCTAAATAATTATCGCTGTAATGACATATTTGTAAAATTTGCGCCCGGTGCGCGGCGTCTTCTGGTAACAGACCCGTCTGTTTATGCGCATCGGCCAAATAAATTGAAATCAAAGACGAGTCCCACAGGACAAAACTTTCTGCAATCATCACCGGCACAGTGCCGCCTGGATTGAGTGACATCACCTCTTCATTTTTTTCGCCCCGCGCCACATTAACCACATCAAATTCAACGCCCGCAAATGCGGCTACCAATCTGACTTTCCAACAAAACGGGCAATCATCGCGATTATACAGGGTAAAAATCATCAGCGTGCTACTCCGCGTGCCTGCAATTCCTCGCGCACGAAATCAAGGCGGTCATTGCCCCAAAATATCTGGTCGTCAATCACCAGCGTCGGCACACCAATCACATTCATTTTTTCTGCATCTTGCGCACAGGCCGCCAATTTTTCATGATTATCATCAGAGTCTGCCGCAGCTATTAAAGCTGCTGCATCTAAACCCGCACGCGCCGCAATGGTTTCAAAGGCTTCAGTCTGGCCGATATCAACGCCTTCAGCCCATTCTAAATTCATTGTCTCAGTTATGTATTCTTTGAGCTTACCCTGTTGCTCTGCATAAAATGATGCGGCGGCGGCACGCGTAGGGTCTGTTGTAATCGGGGGCGGATTCATCGGAATATTCATGCGCTTACACCAGCGCGCAACATCTTGGCGCGCAATGGGAAGCTTCTTCTTCGCTCTTTCAGGTGATGAGCGACCCGTCCAGCCACCCAAAGGGCGCCAAACAAAATCAATATCAAAATCGTCACTAAGTGTGAACAAGTTTTTCGAAATCAAATAGCAATAAGGACTTCGAAAATTAAAAAATAACCAAACCGGGAGTGTATTCATCTTCTTTGCTCAAAATGGGGGGGTGCTCGCAAGAACACCCCCGCCTTTTGTGTCAAAATTCACAAGTAAATTGCCAATGGCTTATTTACCTGTCGCTCTCAAATTCTGAACGGTGAATTTTGATTGTGGGTTAAGAGACGGGTCAACTTGGCCTTTGAACTGACCAGTTGTGCAGTGGTCTGCCTGAACATCAATCATTGAGAAAGAGTCATCAACAGAAACACCGGTCCCTTTATTCACATCATCATGTTTGTCAGGGTGCGCCTGACCAATCTGGAATGTTTTCCACAAATCACCTTTACGGTCATAAATCAATGTCCGTGGTTTGGTGAAAGTTTGCGCATCGACATAATGCACCCGCTTTGAAATTGGGTGATTATCATCAACGGGCTGGGCTTCAAGCACATAGGCTTTACGCAATTGCCATGTGATGTTTGGGAAACAGCCGCCACGACCACCGAAATCAACGAATTCATAACCGTCTTTTTCGTTAAACTCACCCGTCAACTCAAGTGAATTGTGATCATAAAATGGCAGCAGAACATTCTTTGTTCCCTTATAGGACCAGTTCATGTCAGAAACACGACCATTATAGCCCTCAAAGTCCTCAATCATCAAATCAGAACCCAAGAAGCTATCTGTCACCTGACCAGATGCCAAACGACGCACGCGACGCTGGAAGCCAAGATACAGCCAAGCATTATCCCGCTTCAAATCATCAGCATAGCGATAAATCAAAAGCTGGGTGTTTTTCAAATCAAATGGCTCCAAAACCTGCACATAAACGCCACGGAAAATTTCATCCGGATTGTTTGGGAATTCAGGCTTCGGGTCCTGATTGACACGATGCTTAAAGTTCAAGAAGTGAAAATTCGCTTTAATCGTCCGTTCTACCTGACCAGTTTTCATGTTCCGGTAACGCCAGTAGAAAGGATAAATCGCAGCGTTGTCACCCCAGTTATAGCCATATTTAAAGTTCCAGGCCAGCTTCTCACCAGCACGTGGATCATTCAGGCTTGGCTCTTGCGGGAAAGGACGGCCAGCAACAAAATTGTTAATCTGACCAACTTTTTCCCCAAGCGTTACCTTGTTTAGGCTTTTGCGGGTTTCACTAATATAGTTTGGGTGCAAATCAAATGATGTTGTCGGACCTACTTTAATACTTGTCCAGCCATCTTTAATTTGCTGCGCAATGCCCGGGTCTAAAATGTCAGAAAAGCGATCAACATTTGACTGGTCAATCGTCATTCCCACACTCAAACCTGAATATTTAGGCGTTGCATTTTTGTAGGGGAAGAACGAGTCATCCACCACATCGGCATATGCAGAGCCTGAAATCAAACTCGCAATAACCGAAATTTTCAAAAGCTTTGAAATTTTCATAATCAATCTCCTCAGTTCCTAGAAGCGATAACGAATTGTCATTTGAATTTCGTCTTCAGCCATCGCAGAGCCAATTGGGCCTTGACGGAAGCGTCCGAGTGGTTCAAAACCAGCTAAACCAACAGAGCCAGCTGCCAATGGATTAGAATGCAATCCAGATGCAGTAAATGGTCCCCATGGGTTACAGCTACGACAATCGTCAAATGATTGTGGATCAGCACCAAATTTGATATTCCCGCCAACAACAACTTTCCAGCTATCGCTTAACAGAAACTCGACAGATGGCGCGGCAACTGAAGCTTCCGCTTCAAAATCGTGAGCCATAATAATTTGCGCGTTTACCAGACCATTTTTAAATGGCTGACGCACCAATAATGTTGCTGTCCAGTTATCTTCCCAATCAGGCATACCTTTTTGTGTGAAACCTGGCAGGCCGAGCGCGCTACCAGCACTATCAACCAATTCATGGTCAAGAATATGCTGACCAAAAATCTGAGCTGAAATCAATGCCAGTGAATTAGACTTCACGAAAGGCAATGACATATTGGTATCCACACCAATCACATAACGGAAAACATCGCTTGATGAATAAAGGTTCGGGTTATTTGTGTTCGCAAATTCCTCACCCTCTGTATAAGCTGCCTCAATCCGCACAGCTGATTTAATGCTATCAACATAAAGGTCGAGCGAGCCGCCATAAAGCTGAACACGCGGGAACTCAATATCAAAGGCAATCAAATATGGCCAAGTTTGGGTTTGTCCGGTAAAGCTGTTTGTGGCTGGGAACTGGTTCGCATGCAAGCTTGGCAATTGTGAAATATAATCAATATAGTTCAATGAGAAGCCAATCTCGTTAATCACACCCTCAAGTTTCAAGCCCCATTGGTCATGACCACTTGGCAAATTCGCCTGACGAATACCAATTTGACCCGGACCAAAGTCTGTGGTTACACCGCCGCCGGCAAAGTTACCAACCGAACAGCCAAGCTCCCAACAAACATTCATGGCTCTAAAGAATGAACCCGCATCTAGAATTGAATAAGGCGAACCACCCTGACCTAAATTGTTCGGGCGGAATTCGTCAAAGTTCCAGACAGCCGCAAAGTTCAAATCAGCAAACGGGCCAACTGAACCAAAACGAGCCTCAAGATTCAACATCCATTGTGGGATACGAATATCCTCAAGCTCATCATAAATATTATGACGAGAATAATCGACAGGGTTCAAAACATCGAGAACACGGAAAAGGTCTGTACGACCCCATACCACTTGCTGCTTACCCAAACGCACACCAATATCGGTGCCACTATCAAGATTGATGGTGCCATCAATATAAAGCTCACGAATAAAGTCTGCGTGGTCATTAAACTCTGGGTGTTTCAAATCATTTTCAGAAAAGTCGAGATAATCCTCAATACAACCGCGTGAGTCGACATCACATGGACGCACTGGATAGGCCAAAACAACACCATTCCCTTGCGGGTGAATTGCATGACCAAGTATCGCTAGCCCGTCATTTGGGTTCGCATTGGCATCAAAACCAAATTGTGGATTTGGACCAGCAGGAAACCCTGTTGAAATGATAGATGAGCCATATGGTGTGAAATGCGGACCAAAGGCTGGTGTGCCTGGCCCAAGCGTTCCGGCAGGAACACCAACACCCGTTAATGATACGGGACCACCGGCCTTATCACCAAATTCATCATCATTAAGATCATAAACGGCGTCATAAGAACCACGCAGAATTGCGTTTACAGAGAAGTTGGACATGCCACCCACTTCCCCAAAGTTTTTATTAAGCTCAACTTGCAATGTATTTCTGACTTTAGAAAGACCATACCCATCACGATAATGAGTAACGTTCTCCATAAAACCAGATACATCCCATTCTTCAGCTTTAGATGTATTCGGCATGAACACAATGGCCGCGCCAGCAATGCTTAACAGCAAAGACTTTGCAGCCCTTAGAACAATCTTATTCATAGCACCCTCCCTTCAAGGTTAAGTTGTTCAACATCACATAACCCTGTTTATATTTTGTTGAGTTATGAACTTGGGTTTGAAAATCCGTATCCATGCTGGCACAAGCAAAAGCGCCGCAATCGCGTTCAAAGCAAGCATGACGCAGAGCAATAAAGCCGCATCAGCCTGGAAACGCAGACTTGAAACGAATTTCCAAATAATCACACCACAAACAAGTGTGATAGCGGTGAAGCAAATCGCTAGCCCAGCAGAGCGCAAGGCAGAACGAATTGCGTCGTCTAAATTATTCCCATTTTTGACCGCCATCTCTCTGATGCGGTCCATCATATAAATGGAATAGTCAATCCCGACCCCAACACCAATTGCGATAATGGGCACTGTATTGGTGTTGATACCAATATCCGCGATACCCATATAGGCATAGGTAAGCGTGGTCGCAAAAGTCATCATGGCCAACATGAGGAACCCTGAATGGAAGGTCATATAGAAGATGGTTACAAAGGCAAAAATCAGGAGCAAGACCAGCGGCAGAACAACCATATTGGTTTCAAAGGCCGCTTCATTGCCTGCCGCCGTCACACCAATAATCCCGCCTGCTAACTCAAATCTAAGACCCTCAACCTGATTGGCTGGATCGTTAATCCAAGTTTTCAGCATATGAAAGGCGCGGCGAATGGTTGTGCCTTTGTGGTCTTTATAAAAAACCACAATACTGGCTTCATCTTCATCGGGTGAGACAAATTCTTGCAAGGCACCCGGAATGGGGCTTGATGCCATATAGGTAAATAAAAGGCCGCCCGCATAGGCCGGGTCATCGGGTATGTAGAGCCATCGAGGGTCATCAGAGTGAATCAATCGGTTCACCTGCTCAACCAAAGAGGGCAAAGCCTTAACCCCACCAACCACGGGATCCGTCATCATATGTGTTTGCAAAGATTTAATCGCCCGCAAAACCTCAGGGCGTTTCATACCACCCGGCTCATCAGTTCGCGCCACCACAATCAGTTCTTCCGAACCCGGAAATAACTCATTAATCGCCTTGGCCGAAACATTATAATCATGATTGCGATATAAAATAGGCGAGCCAGGCTCTGACTCGCCGATTTGAACGCGCGACGCATAAATTCCACCAATAATGGTCAAAACCAAAAGGCTTACCAGCGTAATAACAGATGTTTTTGGCACCACGATGCGCTCTCCAACCATCGACATAAGTCGCATAATCGGATTATTGCGATTGTTAATCACTTTTTGTTTGGGAATGAGGCTCAGCATCAGCGGCACCGCAATCAGCACAGTGACAACAACGCTTAACGCCCAAAGCGACGCATAATGCGCGAGCTTAGTGTTAATCGGTATTGACCCCAGAGAAATTAGGAAAATGCCTGTCGCGTCAGAAACAACACCCAAAGAACCAGGACGGAACAATCCCTCGAAAGTGCGGCGCGCAGCCTCCGAGCCTGTTTCAGAGGCGTCCAGCTCATCATTATAACGCTGGACAAGCTGCACACCATGCGATAGCGCCCGCGCCGAGACCAAAAACGGTATCACCATTGTGAGCGGGTCGAGATTATAACCGAGAAGAGAAATCACCCCCAAGCCCCAAATACTTGAAATTGTGATACCAATCAGCGGAACGAGAATGGCGTAAAAACGACGGAAATAAACCACCAATAGAGCCAGTAAAATTGCGGCTGTGAGTAAGAAAATTTGAATAACTTCGAGCAAATAAGAATGCACCCAACCAACCAAAACAGGCTGCCCAGCCGCATAAATTTTCACGCCCTTCGCCAGCTGAGCGTCCTCAAGCATTTCACGAATTTTCGCAAAAACCTCTGGGTAGTTCAGCCGACCTTCATTTAAGGTACCTTTGATCAAAGCCGCCTTTAAATTCGGCGAGACCATAATGCCGAAAACCTGCGGGTTGGCCTTAACCGCCTGGCGCATAGCTTCTAATTCCCCTTCTGAATAACCCTGTTTTAACGGGTCATAATAGGGCTCGGAATTAATATCTCCCTCCGATGTCAACCACACTTTCCGGGTGGTTCGGTGGGTCAGACTTTTAATCAGATTATGGTTGATGCTGGGTAGGCTATCGACTGAATTGGTTAAATCATCAACCAAACGCAGAGTTTTATTTGTAAAAATATCCCCCTCTTCAACCTCCACCGCAATAATGACATTATTCGCCCCGCCAAAACTATCCCGCACTTCATTATGAAGTTGAATATAGGGGTGCTTTTGCGGCAAAAGGTCAGCAAATTCTGAATACATTTTCAACGCTGGAATTTGTATTGCAAAATAAACCGTCAAAAGTAAAATTGCGCTGAGGGAAAGGCGCGGATTGTTGAAAATGCCACGCTCAATTTTGACCAAAAAACTCGAAAGAAAATTCACTGTAATACCCTATTTATTCATTTGTATTCGTTGTTTGATTTGCTGAGGCGGCTGAACTGGCCATGCTGATTTTGGCGGCCAAAGCCTGCCCGCCCAAATAAATTGCATTTTCATGTCCCGCAATAGCGCGCAAATAACCAAATGTGGTTACACCAATATCTGCGTCCACCCATGCATCACCCGCATAGCGCAAAAAGGTTCCAGAATTGCCGATGGCATAAATCTCGCCCGCAACTTCCTGAATTCGGTAAATTGGCGCTTCGCTCGCGACTACCTCCTCAGACCAGCTTTGACCGCCATCAGAGGTTTTCAAAATGTCACCACTCAGGCCACCAACCCAACCCGTTTGCTCATCTAGGAAATAGCTTGAGAGCGGATAAAAATCATAAGGTGTTGAGGCGAGATTATCCCAACTCTCACCCGCATTGGTTGTTTTCATCAAAGTGCCAAACTCGCCAACAGCAAAGCCTGTCTTTTGATTAACAAAACCCAATTCAGTCAAAAACGCATCTTCATAAGTCGAGAAATCCTGCCAGCTAGCCCCGTTGTCCGCGCTTTTAAACAAGGTTGAAAAACTGGCGGCCAACCATAAATTACCATCAGGGGCGCACTCAATCGCTTGCAGTGTTTCTTCCGTGTCAACTGGCTTGGCTTGCCAGCTGCCCGTCGTCTCACGCGCCCAAACATCGCCATCTAAACTCAACGCATAGACTGAATTATCCGGACACAAAGTGACATCAATAAAACTTGGATAAGCTCCAAATGACCCAAGCTGGCTGCGCGCAATGTTTCCACCATCACCCGCATATTCAACAACCAGCCCATCACCACCAACAAAAATCGCGGTTTGGTCAGGCAGCACCACAACATCTTGAATAACATCAGTTCGGCGTATATTTTCTTCTAAAGTCTTTTCAACCCCTTGCATCTCAAGGGGTGCTTCGCATGCAATTAAAACAAACGGCAGACACATTACGCCTGTAAAGCGTTTTAACCCTGTAAATCCCACTTTTACTCCCTCCAAATATGACGTCATAGCCAGTATTTGTTTTATGAATTCATGTTTGCTTGCCGCAAATCTTGGTAAACTTATGCATTATCTGTGCCATTTTTTTCAGACGCACACCATATTTTTCACAAGATAAATTTATCATATATAAATCAATATGTTATAAATTTTTAAGGTGAAATATTTTAGTAAATTTCAATTGAAATGCGTCAAACAGTCCAATTTAAATAAAAATATATTTTGACCTTTTGATAAAAATGACTTTCAATATTACTGAAAAGATTAAATTTGGAAGTTTGGTAAGGGGTTCAACATGTCTTCGTCGGATAAAATCACGGGTTTTGATAACCCACCACCTAACGAAAACAGTATATCTGGCCGAGATTTACTCTCTTCCTCGAATCATAAAACCTCAGACATGCCTGACATTAGCGACTTATCAGAGCGGATTAAATTTGCGCCCGATAAAGGCCATATTTGGTTTGACCAGCGGCGCATGTTTTTGTTACACAGCCGCGCTTTTGGGGCATTGCGGCAAAATATGATTGAAAATACCGGCGCGTCTATGGCGCGGGCTATTTTGATGCGCGCTGGCTATACAGCTGGTTCCGTTGATGCAGAAATGGCTTCACGCGTGCGCAAAAATGATGATTTATTTGATGTCTTTTCTGTCGGCCCACAAATGCATGCCCTTTTAGGCGTGACGCTGGCTGAATGTGTGGATTTTGATGTTGATGTCAGCAAGGGCAAATTTACTTCAGAATATATCTGGCATGACAGTATTGAAGATGATGCGCATTTGCGGTTTTTTGACATTGGCCCCGATCCGGTTTGCTGGTTCCAAATCGGTTATGCGAGCGGATTTTCATCTGTTTTTATTGGTCGCCAAATTATCTACAAGGAAGTTGAATGCCGCGCACAAGGCTATAAGCATTGCCGCATTGTTGGCAAAACCTATGAAGAATGGGATGACGCCAGTGATGAAATGGCCATCTTGCAGCCACATCTGCAGAACTTCAACCAAGAGGCAGCAGAGAAAAAATCACTTTCATTAGACGAGCCAACAAAAAGCATACCGAGCATTTTGCCAGACCGCAAAGCCGTTATGCCATTAAGCGGCAAAAGCCCGATTAACACATCAGATGAAAATTTCATCGGCGTGTCACCCGGTTTCCAAATTGCTTTTAACAAATTACGCAAAGTCGCCAAAACCGATGCAACGGTTTTATTTTTGGGAGATAGCGGCGTAGGGAAAGAAATTTTTGCGAAAAAATTACACAAGATATCGCATCGCTCTGATAAGCCTTTCATCGCCGTAAATTGCGCCGCCATTCCAGAAGACTTAATTGAAGCCGAGCTTTTTGGTGTTGAAAAAGGTGCCTATACAGGCGCGGTTTCCTCTCGCAAAGGCCGCTTTGAGCGGGCTGATGGTGGCACCTTATTCCTTGATGAAATCGGCACACTCAGCCTATCTGCACAGGGCAAATTATTGCGTGCCTTACAAGAAAAAGAGTTTGAGCGCGTCGGCGATGAACAGACCCGAAAGGTCAATACACGCGTGGTTGCGGCGACCAATCAAAACCTGCTTGATGAGGTTAAGGCTGGCACTTTCCGCGAGGATCTTTATTTCCGCCTGAATGTATTTCCAGTGAATATACCCCCGCTTTCCGCGCGGCGTCCGGATATTCCATTATTGATTGACCATTTCTTCAAACATTTTTCTGAAACCCATGGCCGCACCCCAACCGGTTTTTCCGAGCGCGCTATTCACGCGCTTTTCACCTATGACTGGCCAGGCAATATTCGCGAAATGGAAAACATGATTGAACGCGCGGTTATTTTGGTTGAGCCCGGCATGCCTATTGATATCCAGCATTTGTTCACATCGGGTGAAAAAATTGACACTTATATGATGACCGTCCGCAATAATGGGCAGCTGGATACATTTAACCCTGAAGACGAAATTAAAAACGCGCAGCTTGCAGAAAGCGAAGCGCCTGAAACACTGCAAACAATGGACGATGTCTTATCAAAAATTGTTAGCTCGGATATGGGGCTTGAGCAATTGGAAAGCGAGATTTTGAAAAAAGCTGTTGATGAAGCCAATGGGAATTTATCAAAAGCTGCGCGCATGCTCGGCATCACCCGCCCGCAACTGGCCTATCGATTGAAGAAATCAGAACAAGGCGAACTCTAAAAGCTGGCCTTAACCCCCATCATCAAGTCCGGCCAGCAGGACATATTTCGCTTCGACATAATCATCAAGCCCCATAAATGAGCCCTCGCGGCCCATGCCGGATTGCTTGATGCCGCCAAATGGCGCAACTTCGGAAGAAATTAGGCCAGTATTAATACCCACCATACCGCTTTCAATGTGTTTAGCGACCCGCATAATGCGCGCCATGTCGCGTGCATAAAAATAAGCCGCCAAACCAAATTCGCTGTCATTGGCCATTGCAATAACTTCTTGCTCAGTATCGAACTTAAACACAGGCGCAATCGGGCCAAAGGTTTCTTCATGCGCGATTTTCATATTTTGCGTCACATCTGCCAGCAAAGTCGGCTGGAAAAAGCTGCCGCCAAGCTCATGCCGCGCGCCGCCCGCCATAAGACGCGCACCTTTGGCCAACGCATCTTCAATATGCGTTTCGACTTTCAGCAGCGCGGCTTCATCAATGAGCGGACCCTGCGTCACGCCTGCTGCATCACCCGGCCCCACCACCAATTGCGCCATCGCGGCCTGTAATTTTTCCACAAACGCATCATAAACAGATGCCTGCACATAAATCCGATTGGCACAGACGCAGGTTTGTCCACTATTACGGAATTTGGAGAGCATCGCGCCCTCTACTGCCGCGTCAATATCGGCATCATCAAACACTATGAAAGGGGCGTTGCCGCCCAGTTCCATTGACAGTTTTTTGACAGTTTCCGCCGATTGTGCGAGCAAAACCCGCCCGATTTCTGTGGAGCCGGTAAAAGATAATTTGCGCACAATGGGCGAGGCCGTCAACGCGCCGCCAATTTCGGACGCCTTGCCCGTCACCGTACTGAACACGCCAGCTGGCACGCCGGCTTGCTCGGCAAGATCATTCAGCGCCAAAGCGGTCAGCGGGGTTTGCGATGCAGGTTTGACGATAATACTACAACCAACTGCCAATGCAGGCGCGACTTTGCGGGTAATCATCGCGGCAGGAAAATTCCATGGGGTGATGGCGGCGACCACACCAACGGGCTGTTTCATGACCATAATTTCAGCATCAGTACGGTGGCTTGGAATTAGCGTGCCATAAACCCGCTTGGCTTCTTCAGCAAACCACTCAACATAAGACGCGGCATAAGCAATCTCGCCCTGCGCCTCGGCCAAAGGCTTGCCCTGCTCGCTGGTCATCAATAATGCCAAATCATCATGATGCGCCAAAATTAAATCATGCCAGCGCCGCAAGATTGTCGCACGCTCTTTGCCAGTCAATGCCGCCCAGGCAGGCTGTGCGGCTTGTGCGGCGGCTATCGCTTTTTCAGTTTCAACCACGCCCATATTCGGCACATGCGCTATTTCAGCCCCCGTTGCCGGATTGGTGACAGCCAGCGTTTCGTCACTATCAGCGTCACACCAATTGCCATTTATATAAGCTTGCTGGCGCAACAAATCCGGTGCTTGCAGGGTTAATGTTGATTTAGCCATGAATTGGTTATCCCATTTTTTATAAAATACTGACACAAACCATAACTCATGCGCTTCACAAGATAGCCGAGCCAATACAATGACTTAAAATAAGACAAAAGCCGGGAATAATGAATAAAAAAAAGGGGCCAAAGGCCCCTTTAAATCATTTGTTCTGTGCTGTACTAAGCAAGTTTTGCAGCTATTTTGGCCACATGTGCGCCCTGAAAATGGGCGCCCGCTAACTCGTTTTCGCTTGGCATGCGCGACCCGTCTGCACCAGCAATCGTCGATGCACCATAAGGTGTGCCACCGGTGATTTCATCCATTCGGGTATTCCCCTCAAAGGCATAAGGCAAGCCAACAACGACCATACCATGATGCAAAAGTGTTGTATGAAAGGACGTGATGGTTGTCTCTTGACCACCATGCTGGCTAGCCGTGGATACAAACACACTCCCAACCTTGCCGACCAGCGCACCCTGCGCCCAAAGACCGCCCGTTTGATCAATAAAATTGCGCATTTGTGCCGCCATATTGCCAAACCGTGTAGGTGTTCCAAAAATAATACCATCATAATTTGCCAATTCTTCTGGATCAGCAATATCACTCGCTTGTTCAGTTTTAAAACCGCTTGATTGGGCAACCTCATGCGGCACCAATTCAGGGACGCGTTTCATTGTCACCTCAACACCATCAACCGAGCCTGCACCCTCTGCGATAGCTTGAGCCATGATTTCTGTATGTCCATAAGATGAATAATAAAGAACCAATATTTTTGTCATATGTGCCTCACATAAAAGAGTGGCCTGCCGAAGCAGGCCACTTGTTGATTGATAAGGTTAGAGAATTAGAAGCGTTTGACGGCTTCAATACCCCAGCGGCGCGGCTTTGCTTTATAAACAAAACCACCAGGTGAATATTCAGCGTTATATTCTTCATCACCCAAGTTACGACCCCAGATTGACAAAGTCATATCACCAAATGTCATGCTGATACGGGCATCTATCAGGTCTACAGGATCACGCTTGGTGTTGATTGTATCCCAATAAGTGTCACCAATATTTTGGTAATCAACACGCATCATCAACTCACCATCATTAGGAATGTCTGTGACATATTGCAGACCTAAATTGGTTGTGGATTCTGAGACACCTGGCATTTTATTGCCAATGCTTGAGGTCGTTGCGAAATCAGTAATTTCACTGTCAGTATAACCATAACCAAAATTCAGCTGCAGATTATCTGTCACCATAAACACACCATCGAGTTCAAAGCCTTGCAGCTCGCCCTCGTCAATATTGCCCAGATTTTGGGTTGATGTGGTCGCATCATAATAGAAGAAATAGCTGTTCTCCGTTTCCGTCATAAAGACAGCACCGTTCAAGCTCAGGCGATTATCCATAAGTTTGGATTTGAAACCAAGCTCAATGGTTGTCGCGGTTTCTGCTTCGAAAATATCCTTAACGCCTGGACGGGCAGCCAAAATACCAACACCTGTTTGGTTAAAGCCACCAGAACGGAAACCCGTGCTGTAGCCACCATAAATTGTGACGTCATCATTCAAGTCATGACGCAGTGTGATTTTAGGCTGGAGTTCATCAAAGGTTTCTTTACGCACTTGGCCTGTCTGAGCACCTGCAATCGCGTTTCCGCCAGCATCCACCAAAAAGTTTTGTGGTGTTTCTGTTGTTTGTTCGCGCTCATCTTCGTCATAACGCAAAGAAACGTTCAACTCAGTGGCATCTGTCATTTGATATGTCAAATCAGCAAAAACCGCCCAAGCAAAATTGTCCTGACTGTCAGCAAGGAAAGTCACTTGCGGATTTAACGCATTGGTGCTTGGCGTTCTATAAACGGGGAACACACCATTGCCCAAATCACTCATATTACCTGTGGAAATGAAGCGCTCTGTACCAATCGCATAGACACCTGCAATCCAGCTAATTTTATCAGATGGCTCTGCGGCAAAACGAATTTCTTGGCTCCAAGATTCTACATCCAAGAACTGGCTTTGGTTTTGGTCGCAATTAGGGTTGCCACCACAGAAAAACACTGGAATACCAGCAATGGCGCGTGGCAAGAAGTTCCAAGCATCACCTGTATTAATTTCTTCAAGCTGGTCAAATGAGCTTGTTGCAGTCAATGTGCCAGCATCCATTTCATAATCAATCTTCATTGAAAAAGATGTCATATCTCTTTCATTCATGCCTGGATTATTGACCTGAATGGGCAGGCTTGTGTCGTTTGCATCACCATCGCCTGGACCTGTCCAGTTAAAGCCGGCCAAATTTGGCACAATATTGTAATAAAAGCCTTGTGTTTCAAGTCGTGACATGCTCGCGCGCAAGTCGATTGATAGATTGTCATTTGGCTCAAACAACAAACGACCCCGTATTGATAAATCTTTATACGGGTCAGCTTTTTCATTCAGATAAGTGTTGTCTAGATAACCATCAATGTCGACTAATGAGGCTGACAAGCGATAAGCAATCTTATCATTTACTGGTCCACTCATGGAAAGTTGAGATCTAAAGCCGTCGCCGGAATCTGAACCAATTTTAATTTTACCTTCAAACTCATCTGAGGGTTTTTTGGTTTGAATGACGATAGCGCCGCCAATAGCGTTACGACCATAAAGCGAACCTTGAGGACCTTTTAAAACTTCAATTTGTTCAATATCAAAAAGTTCTTGATTAAACTGGGCAGGGTTAACCTGCTGCACGCCATCAACAACAACCGCTACAGATGGCTCAGAGTTACGGTTTTGTGAAATACCGCGCAATACAACAAATGCATTACCAGCATTTTGCACTTCAATTAATGTGATATTGGAAGTTAGATTGATAAAATCGGAGGGTCTTTCAATACCCGCGTCTTCAATGGTGGTCGAAGTAAACGCTGTCACAGCAGCAGGAACGTCTTGTAATGACTCTGATCTTTTACGGGCAATAACTTGAATTTCGTCAATCACCTGAGCAGAAACAGGGGCAATCATCGGTGGTAAAAAGGCCATTTGCCCAGTCACCAATGTAGCCATAATGGCCAGTTTTGAATATGTTTTCATGTACTCCTCCCAGAAAACGCAACAATTAATATGTATGACTTAAATTTTCGATAAATGAAGTCAAGTTCGTATAACGAAAATTTCGCGTGAAACGCAGTTAATGTTCATGAGTGATAAAATTACCACGCTTGGGTTATTTACCGTCATAAGAAATAGCTTCTGCCGCCTTATGCGACATAATAAACCCAATAGAACGCTCAGTTTCCTCCTGAAGATGACCTATCAGACTTGCCGTGCGCGCAAGCAAAGAAATCCCTTTAAGAGCGGCCAGCGGATATCCAACATCAAGCATGACAGAGGGTATTGCGCCATTTACATTAATGGGTAGATTTTTTCCAATCGCGTCTGGCATAACCTCTTTTAATTGATGCACCATTTTAATATGTGGCCCGACAATGCCTTTTTCTTCAGCAAGTTTGAAAAGTAAATTGGCGCGGGGGTCACCTTCAGAGTGAAGTGGGTGCCCAAATCCCGGAATGGTCTTTTTTTCAGCCCGTAAATCAAGGATGGCCTGATGACAAAGAGCTGCTGTGTCTTGCGCATCTTGAGCGACCAAGCCAGCATAAAATTTACCTGACTCTTCCGCGCTCCCCAACACGACAGAGCCACACCCTAGCAAACCAGCCGCAACAGCCCCCTGAAAAGCCTCAGGCGCAGCCGCATATGTCATACGCGTTGCCACCACACTTGGAACCAATCCATGCTCAGCAATACACGTCAACACGGCATTACAAAAAAACTTTTGCGTATCATTCGGCATCTCACCGGTTGTTAAAAGCCAAAAATATGAGGTGAAATCTATTTGCCCAATAAGATCCTCACACAGGTCATATCCTCTTACTGTAATAGCTTCTGGTGTTGAGGTTGAGATTGCCGAATAGGCGTTATCTGTTTTTCCAATGCGCATATTTGCCTCCTGATAAATCTTTTTAAGGTACATATAGCCTTCAGACTTGATGTCAAAAATTTTCGCAAAAATAATATTGTTTTCGCATATCGAAAACCCTATTTAACAATTTAATAAAATTTTATGAGGTCATTATGGTTAAAGTTCTTGAAGGTATTCGTGTGCTTGATATGGGTACATTTATTACAGGCCCCGCTGCTGGTATGTTATTGGCTGATTTGGGCGCCGAGGTTATTAAAATTGAAAATCCAGAAAATGGTGATCCATTCCGAGCCTTTCGAGGTGAGCTGTACAGCCCGCATTACCAAACCTATAACCGAAATAAAAAAAGCTTTACCCTCAACACTAAAAATGAAGCAGACCTTAAAAAATTTGATGAGTTAATAAAAACTGCGGATGTGTTTATTGAAAATTTCCGGCCTGGCGTTTCCGAACGTTTAAATGTTGATGCGGGTCGCTTGCAAAAAATTAACCCCAAATTGGTCTATTGTTCCATTTCCGGATTTGGTGCCGATGGGCCAGATAAAAACCGGCCCGCTTTTGATACTGTTGCGCAAGCGGCAACAGGTTTTTTACGCCTTTTAGTTAATCCAGAGTCGCCGCGCGTCGTCGGCCCTGCGCTTGCTGATGCTGTAACAGGGTTTTATGCCGCTTATGGTGTCTTGGGAGCTTTGTTTGAACGTCATAAAACCGAAAAAGGTCGACTTGTAGAAGTCTCAATGCTCGAGGCCATGTGTCATTTTAATCTAGATGATTTCACGCATCTATTATCAGATGACCAAATAATGCATGCCTTTAGCCGACCCAATGTATCTCAATCTTATGTGTTTGAATGCAAAGATGGTAAATGGTTGGCATTGCATATGTCCTCACCCCCTAAATTTTGGGAGAATCTGGCGGCTGCTGTTGGTCACCCTGAAATGCTTGACGATGCGCGTTTTTCAGACCGCATGGCACGAATTGAGAATTATGACAATGTGCTGGCCTATCTGAAACCCCTATTTTTGAAAAAGAATCGTGATGAATGGTGTGATGTGTTAACCGCTGGCGAAGTTCCAAACTCACCAGTCTATAATTCCCAAGAAGTATTAGAAACACCACAAGTCAAACATCTTGAATTGCTGGTGGATGCACCCCATCCAAAAGGCGGACGGTTTCAAACCATTCGTTCGCCTATCAGCTATGATGGAGAACGCGAAACGACCGTGACAGCACCGCCGCTACTAGGCGAACATAATGAAGAGTTTGGTTAGAATGGATGAGTCAAAATAGTGTGACGATGAAAAAGCAAGAAAACAATTTACGTCAGTCTGAATATCTTCACACGCTTGAGCGCGGCCTCAAAGTGTTGAATTGTTTTGACCATAACACCCCATCCATGAAACTTAGCGAAGTCGCCAAGGCCTCTGAACTAAGCCCTGCTGTGGCGCGGCGGTGCTTGAACACGCTGATACATCTTGGCTATATTGCACAGCATGACCGACAATTTATGTTGAAGCCAAAAGTGCTGGAATTAGGGTCAGCTTTTATAGACTCGATGAATTTGGATACCACAGTCAGCCCTCACCTTCAGGCATTGCGCGAAGCCACTGGTGACAGCGCATCCCTTGCCGTATTATCCGGCCAAGATATTTTATATTTGGTACATGTTACAACCAACCGCCCTTTTAGACTGCGCGCAGGTGCTGGCACAAGATTTCCCGCGCATGCCACATCACTGGGGCGCGTTATTCTTGCCTTTATGCCGGACCAAGACATCCAAGAATTTTTATCCAACGCGCCCTTTGATAAACTCACAAGCAATACGCTCAACACACGCGATGAGTTGTCGCGGCGCTTTAAACATATTCGTGAGAAAGGGTTTGAAACAGCGCAAGATGAACTTGATTACGGCATAATTTCCATTGCTGCGCCAATATTTGATAAAGAGCGCCGTGTGGTAGCCGCCATTAACTGTTCAACCAGCACGAGCCGCACAGATAAGAATAACATTGTTGAAACCCGTATTGACCTGCTTAGAAAATGTGCCGATGAGGTGGAAATATCTTTAAAAAGGTGGCCGTTTCTTTTTCAATCCCTAAGTCATTAGGTTTTTTCTTGATAATTCGCTTATCGAATTTATATTCGTAATACGAACATTTGTGTAAAAGTATTTTACTGGAGTTAAATATGTCAAAAACCAGCCTACCCAGTCGCCTGCATCACACTGCTTATGTCACGAAAGACCTGGAAAAAACCCGAGCTTTTTATGAAGATGTCATTGGCCTGCCACATGTTGCAACTTGGTGTGAACAAGAAGAGCTTTTCGGCTCTGAACGCACTTATGCACATTGTTTCTTTGAGCTTGCAGATGGAAGTGCGCTGGCCTTTTTCCAATTTGCTGACGAGAATGACCAAGCCGAATTTGGCCCTGATATTCCCGAGTCGCCATTTATTCACATTGCACTCAATGTTGATGCTGAAACGCAAGCGGGTATTCAAAAACGCATTGCAGATGCGGGCATCACTGAACCAGACACTTACATTCTGGAACATGGCTATTGCAAATCTTTATATGTCAAAGATCCCAATAATATGATCCTTGAGTTCACATTAGACGCCCCAGAAGCGGCTGATGTGATTGCCCAGCGTCGGGTGACAGCAAATGAAGATTTGAAGCGCTGGCTCGCGGGTGACCATACGCCAAACAATTCTGTGCGTTAAGCCAAACCAAACTTATGCCCAGCAACGAACATTTTATCCCTGTCGCAGGGGGCATGCTTCGTGTTGCCGTCACAGGAACGGGTATCCCATTGATTTGTGTTCATGGTTGGACCATGAACGCCTCAATGTGGATATATCAAAACGACCTTATTAATGCGGGTGTACAACTCATCACCTATGACCGTCGAGCTTATGGCGCGTCAACTGCTGGTTTTGACCCCACTCAAGAGGTCGCCGATATTGAAGCCATACGAAATTATCTTGGCCTCCCAAAAATTAATGTTCTGGGGATGTCGCAGGGGGGCCGGGTCAGCCTGCGTTATGGCGCGAATTTTGCGGATAAAATAAATAGCCTGATTTTACTCAGCCCCTCTGTTGATGGCTTTGATGGAAATCCTGACACACAAGACAAAATTCCATTAGACGCATATCAAAAAATGATTGCAGAAGGGATGATTAAAACAATGCGGACAGACTGGCTCAATCATCCGCTTATGATGGCTGAATGTGCGAAAATCCAATTACACTTAAAGCAAATGGTTGAGGGTTACGAGGGGGCAGACCTCATCAAACCTGACCAACAAAGCAATAGTTTAACAACAAATCTTGCAGATATTAAATGCCCCTGCCTTGTTATGGTGGGAGGCAAAGAACCTCATTACATTAAAAATATCGCAAATTATTTATGCCAAACACTCACCGCCAAGCATCATGTTTTTGCGCATGAAAACCACCTTGCCAATATGACAGCGCCTGAGGCTTTTAACAAAACAGTGAGTGATTTTTTGACTTCTTTAACTGTCGCAGATTAAGCAAATAATTCTTTCGAAGCGCGCCGACATCCCTCAGAAAGCGCTTGCAGCTTTGCAAAGGCAACATCGGGGTCAATGCTTGTTGTCCCAACATGCACAGAAAACCCACAATCCACACCACCTAATAATCGTGCAGGATCAATCACCTCAGCCCAGTTTTTCAAACGCTGCGCAACAAGGTCGGGATGCTCAATATAATTTGACTGAGGCTCAATCAAGCCCGGACACAAGAATTTATGGCTTGGTATATCGACCTCTTTAAATGCCATCCATTCATGCGCATGACGTGGATTGGCACCTTCCAGCAGCACCGTGCGCGGCTTGGCAGTCCAAACAATATCAATAATATCGGTAACTGGCACATCGTGATGATGTGGACCCGGATAATTGCCCCAACATAAATGCATACGCAATTGGTCTTCGGGAATATTGCGCACCGCATGGTTCAAAGCCTCAATATTTTGGGCAATGATTTTGCGAAATGCTTCTTGATCCTGCTTTGCATAGGCAGAATGGCGCCCCATGGCTAAATCTGGACAATCAAGCTGAACAATCGCGCCTGCTTGGGCAATTGCTTCATATTCATGACGCATCGCTTCCGCAATTGCGAATAAATACGCTTCACGAGTCTCGTAAAACTCATTACCAAAGAAAAGAGAAATAACCCCAGGCGATGCTGCACTTGTGAAAATTTGTTCATGCCCATGCGTTTTTGCGGCGGCAACTAGTGCCGTCATATCATCAATCGCTGCTTGCTTATCAAGCACTTCGATTTTTTCTGTACAAGCGGGCGCACTTCTTTTCCGCCGACCCGGATTCCCAGAAACCGCCTCAGCACTTTTTGGAAAATCAACCAAATCCTCAAAAAAATAATCTTGGACAGAGTCGCCCTTAAACCCTGACAAACGGTCTTGCACATAAGTGGCATAGGAAGGTTTTGACATCTCCCCATCATTAATAATGGTAACACCCGCCTCAACCTGACGCTTCACAACAGAATCAATCGCAGCCGTTATCTCGCTTTGCAAAGCCGTTTCATCAACAGGCACGCCATCTGCAGATGCAAACATATATTGCACAAGTTTTTCAGGGCGCGGAAGGCTGCCTGTATGGGTGCTTGGGATTAAATTTTTAGAGGACATATAAAACTCACTTATCTACAAAACTCTCAACAAACTAGCCGATAGATGAGAAAGAAAACAAGCAGTTTTTGTTCGCCTGCATATCAACAATCAATTTAATCGATTAACACAAAGGTTAGTTTTGCTACCCCCAATTTTTCCGCAAATTTTAGACAAGCAAGTTGAGGGTTTATTATGTCGAAAAAACTTTCTCCAAACAGACGTCATGTATTAATCGGGGCGGGTGATATTGACCACGCGCTGGAGGAAGCAGCAGAGTAAATGACACAACGAAAGAAACACCCGCCGCGTCGGCGCGTCATTGCCACGCCCGAGCAGATTGACAGCATTGTCCAGAACACATGGAGCCGCGTCACCAATGCCAGCCGTGATACGGGCATCCCGCCCGAGTCGATTCAGCAATGGCTATCAGGGCGGCGCTCACCGCGCAGGGATATGCTCTTGAAGCTTCTCGAAGGCGTAGAAACCAGACTGGCCAAAGCCTGGCCACCCAAACCATCGACCAACTCAAAACCATTCTCGACAACCACCTGAAATTATTGGTTGGGGCTTTACACCAGACAACCGACGTGAAATTACTGATAAGCTCGCAGGCATAAATCCACAAAATGTCAAATCCCTGAAGCTTAAATGGGCTTTTGGGTTCCCTCAAGCCGTCCGCGCGCGCTCTCATCCAGCAACAGCAGCTGGGGCGGTTTTTGTTGGCAGTCAAGACGGCACACTTTATGCCCTCGACCAAGAAACTGGTTGTATTCGTTGGACATATTTAGCTGACGCAGAAATCCGAACAGGTTTGGTTATTTCAAAATGGAAAAAAAATAATCCAAAAGCCAAATCGCTCATATATTTCGCTAAGCTCAATTATTAACATCAACAAAAAACAACCTACCCCTGAGAATTGCGATAATAATATCTTTAAGCTTATTAATTATTGTATTTATCCCAAGAACTTATTTCACTTGAATGAACTAACAATATTTTTTAAATCACAGAAATATTTATTTGCTTTATTTCGTGCAAAACTAATGGCAGTCTTTATTAGCCTGTTTTTACAATTCGGCTTCCAAGCAACTGTAAATAAAATTTTATTTTAAAAATTATATACCGATCGATAAGCTAATTTTTATAATGTAAAAAGTAAGACCATGTCCGAAAACAATATTGTCATAAATGTTTCAAAGAAAATAACTAATCACAGTTTATTTCAAAACTTGATTATTTTAACAATCATCGCCAACACTGTGATGCTAGCTTTTGAGACCAATACAATATGGGCAAGCTCATATCAAAGTGTCTTTCAGATATTTAATATTGTTTTTTCAGCAATCTTTATCATAGAAATTATTCTAAAAATCATAGCGTTAAGAAAAGATTTTTATAAAGATGGCTGGAACATTTTTGACTTTTTAATTGTTGCCACCACAATTTTGCCAGTATCTGAGGGCTTTACAGCGATGCGCGCCTTACGCGTTTTGCGACTTTTAAAACTCACAAGTGCATTTCCATCATTGCGGCGTGTGGTCGAAAGCATATTCCGGGCTATTCCAGGCGTATCTTCAATCCTGATAATTTTTATTCTTATCTATATCGTTGCCTCAATCATGGCGACGTTAATGTTTCAGCATATATCACCAAAATATTTCGGCGACCTCTTAAGCACATCATTCTCACTTTTCCAAGTGATGACGCTTGAGTCATGGGCATCCAATATTGTGCGGCCTATCATTGACAACCATGCCTTCGCCTCTGTCTTTTTCATACTTTTCATCGTTATCACAAACTTTGTTCTGATTAATTTTTTTGTTGCGGTATTTATCGAAGCCACCAGCTCAGAAACAAATTCTCAAAAAGAACAAATCGAAATCTTAGAAAAGAAAATTGATTTACTGATTGAACAAACAAAGAGTAAAGATAATAATTAAATGTAGTTTAGATATATTTTTAGCCTGAGTTTAAAAATGCCATCAATTAAATCTCTAATAATAGACCACCTTATGAGAATATGATCATCGAGCCGAAGCATAATGTAGCTCTATGAAATAAAATTTTTATGCAAGTAATATTTCTTTGTCCTTTTACATTTTTTTCACAAAAAAAATGTAATAATTACCAATAATGTCTAAACTTTATCTGGTCTATCTGTGAAGAATGATACACCTTTTTGTGATATCAAGACACGCCTAGTTTTTTAGCTTAAATTTTTTAGGAATAATTAAGACAAATATCTGTTTATCTTTTCGCATTGTCATTCATTTAAACTTTATAAATCAATCCCAAAAATCATCATACCCTCTACTATTATTAAATTCATTGTATTCATCGTTATTTGTCTTTTCATAACTATCTTTTTTTATATTAAATTCAAATTCACTTGATGAGTTTCGATATGTGTTTTCTCTTGGTGTTTTGTTGGTGGAGTTTATTTTATTTTCATTGGATTCTGTAATAAATAACCCCCAACCTCCCAAAATAAAAATCATTAAATAAATAACTAATGAATATAAAGGTGCAAAAAAATGTTTTTTGTTCCATTGCCTTGCAGTGGTTGAAGTATTTCTTCTTTTCCCCCATTCTGTAGGAAAAAAATAACTTAATGCCATTAAGGCGTATCCAGGTAAAAACAGGATTATAAGCATTGCTTTCAAGATAAACATTTCAAACTCATTAATAATTTTAAATTTAAACATGTAAAAGATTAACTATGAATAGTTAAATCAAAAAAAATAAACTCACAAATAACTTTAGGTTTGTTAGATAATAATCTTAAGAAAATGTTAAAATTTAAAGAAATAGAAACTATCATAACGCCAAATAATGACAGCCATATTAGAGATTTATTATTCTTTAATGGTTACATTAAAGAGGGCGTCATTTCATATTTTGACGGATACCAAGTAAATATTTATAGATTAATTTGCTAATAATTAGACATGATAAATAAGCTTTTTATCTATTTTTATATCGCCATCGGTTCATTTATTTTATCTGAATTCACAGTAATTTTCGGGGAGCAAATATATGACATCACACATATTATTTGGCGTATTACTATACCGACCCTTTTAAGCTTAGTTGGCTTCTCACTTATTAAAAATATTTTAAGAGTACAAAGACAAAAGAAATAATTGTGTTTAATACGACGCGCTAAACTTTTTACCCTCTGATGTTAAATATTTCTCGTTTGCGGCTATTTCATTTCGCATCTGCTCAATTTTATCATCTAAATATTTATATTCATCTTCAAGCGCTTTTAATTTAGACGTAAGCTCCTGCCCCTTTTCATCTTCTGGGAGAGCGAGGTGTGGCTTATACATATTATACAAATCAACACCCTGTTTTTTCACAAAATCGTAAACTGACCTGTATCTTTTTCTAGTTTCGATTTGTTCTTTCACATTCTTAGAATGACAAATAGTTAGCAAATAGAATAAGCCAGCTATAAAGACTGCATAGATTAGAATATTTAAAAACAATGCAGAAAATAAATCTGATAAAGTCCAAAAACCTAAAACTACAATCATAGACCACATAAAAAATCGAAGCACACGAACACCCAATGAACTCTGGGCACTTTGATAAATCATACCTGGCTGCCTTAGGGAATAATTTGAGCCAGCAAAATCAGGCTTTCCAAAATCTTTTGCCTGTCGCGGATTCAAACTTGGTTTCATTGCATAACGTAATTGTTTAATAATTGTGGGCTTGCTCCCCAATCTTTCAAGATTTTTTTCTATTCTTTTTTTGTATTTACCTTCCACTGATTTGTCGTTCAGTGATGTATTGGCATAGTAGAAAAAATTTTTCTCTTCAACATACGCCTCAACATCTAAGGCAGACTTTTCAATTCCCGGTTCAGCCTCTTTATAATATTGATTTATAATAGGTAAACGAAGCTTATTCATCTGCGAGACCACGCTTTGTCTTTTTGTTTGAAGCCCTCTGATCTTTTCGTTTAAGGTGTCATTCTGAGCTTCTATTTTTTTCTTCTCTATAAGAAAAGCCGCTTTAGCTTCCTCATATTTTCTTCGTCGCTCTGCAGCTTCTTGCTGCAATGTGTATTCTGATTTTTCACCTGCACAATCCTCACACATCCAAACAGTTCTTGTTGAAGAATAAACCCGTTTATTAGGTGCCGTTGCCCATTTCTTTACTGAATTTCTTGCTGATTTAGAGCCTGCCACAGCAAAAAAAACTTCGCGCTTGCTCAAGCCCCTTTTTCCTTGTGCAACCTGAACAGTCTTAGGTCTCTTCATCATCTTAGGAACGATATCCCGCCATCCGCACAGATTGCAGGTCTTTTTTGCATACGCCATTATGTACTCTTATAAGCTATCTTCTAAATACAAATACTATTCTTCTAAAATCATAAAGATAAATTAAAAAAACACTATCATCTAAACTTATAGCCCATGAAAACATCAAGCCTTTTTTAGAAAAAATACGAGAGCGATAAGAGTTGCATGATTATGGGTATGATTTTTGCCCCCCACCCCTTTATTTGGCTATCTCATGAATAATTTGAGGGCGCCAACCCAAATCAAAATGTAAAAACACTGACATTTAAAATAATCCACACAAGGAAAGGGAAATGTTGCCCCAGTGTTGACCCATATGCTGAACAAAAGAAGTCCAGAAATCGTCAGATCTATATCTTATTGAAATATTTTGAGAAAATGGTGCCGGCACACGGACTTGAACCGCGGACCCTCTGATTACAAATCAGATGCTCTACCAACTGAGCTATACCGGCCAATCAGATATGCAAAATTGCATGTCGAACACAGGTCTTATACCCATCTTGTCAGATAAAAACCAGTGCTTTTTTTATCGCCAAGCTTATTTTTTTCAACATCTGAATAGACCTATTAATATTACAATTTAGTACCTTCAGAGCTGAAAGCATCTTGAAGAAAAGGCCGAAAATGGCTATCACTGGCTGCATGCAACATTCAGTGCCCACCCCGTCACCAGTAACACCCATTGTGGTGGCCGCTTTATATAAATTTGTCGCGCTGCCAGATTTTGAAACACGGCAAGCGCATATTAAGCGTATTTGCTTACGCGCGGGTGTGAAAGGCACAATCTTACTGGCTCATGAGGGTATTAATGGCACGGTTGCGGGCACCCATAATGCAATCAGCGACCTGCTTGCTTATTTGCGCCAGCAAGCCCCATTTTCTGACTTAGAAGCCAAATATTCTTTCGCAGAAAAAATGCCTTTTCATCGGCTAAAAGTCAGACTTAAAAAAGAGATTGTAACACTTGGCCAGCCTGCCATTGACCCCACCAATACAGTTGGCACCTATGTCGCGCCCAAAGATTGGAACGCGCTGATTGAAGATCCCGATACGCTGGTGATTGACACGCGCAATGATTATGAGGTGGCGATTGGCACATTTGAAAATGCCGTCAATCCGGAAACAAAAACCTTTCGCGAATTTGCTGATTATGTCGAACAGAAACTCAAGCCGCTTGTCGCCGAAACCAAACCCTCAAAAATCGCGATGTTTTGTACGGGCGGCATTCGCTGCGAGAAGTCCACCAGCTATTTATTAGAGCAAGGTTTTGAAAATGTGTTTCACCTCAAAGGCGGCATCTTAAAATATTTGGAAGAAACCCCCGAAGCAGACAGCAAATGGCAGGGTGACTGTTTTGTTTTTGACAATCGCGTTTCGGTTGGTGCGGGGCTAAAACAAGGCGATTATGATATGTGTCATGCCTGTCGCATGCCCATTACTCAAGCTGATAAGCAAGACGAAAAATATCAAGCCGGAGTGAGTTGTCCTAAATGTTATGGGCGCCATAGCGAAACCCAATTAAAAAGATTTCAAGACCGGCAAAAACAAATGGAGCTGGCCAAAGCGCGCGGCACAACCCATATTGGTCAATCAGATGAAGTTAATGAAACATGAGCAGTGGACCGAATATTCCGATATTTTATAGCTTCCGGCGTTGCCCCTATGCAATGCGGGCAAGACTGGCACTGGCCAGCGCAGGGCAAAAAGTTGAATTACGTGAAATAATTTTACGCAATAAACCCGCCCATATGCTGCAACTCTCGCCGAAAGGCACAGTGCCGGTTCTGTGGCTGACAAATGGGCAGGTGATTGACGAAAGCTTGGATGTGATGCAATGGGCACTCGAAAACGCCGACCCTGAAGGCTTGCTGAATATGCCTGCAGATGCCAACGAGCAAGCGCAGAAACTCATTGCGTATAATGATGGACCATTCAAGCATCATTTAGACCGTTATAAATATGCTAATCGCTATGAAGATGCTGATGCGCTTGAGCACCGACGCGCTTGTGTTGAATATATTGAGAAATTAAATATGCAATTGGATAATAAAGCTTGGCTATTTGGCAACACGCCGAAATTTGCCGATTTTGCCATTTTGCCTTTCATTAGACAATTTCGAATAGCCGACAGCGAATGGTTTGATGAGCAGACACAATGGTCAAATGTCCAAAGCTGGCTGCAAAATTTTTTGCAATCACAAAGGCTAGCCAATGTTATGGTGAAATATGATTTATGGGTTGATGAAGCCGCGCCAATTTATTTTCCATAAACCCGCGCTTTGGCTATCACAAACCTTTTTCAGCTCGATAGGCATTTAAGTCCGGTTTTTCATAACCCATTTTTGCGAGCACCTCATGTTCACCAGCAATAATATCCGCCATCACAGGATGCGCAAAAACGCGCTGCACCAGCCCGTATAGCGCTGCACCGTCCGCTTCTTGCAAATCATAGCCAGCGTGATGAATATTAACAAAATGCGAGGCCACAGAAACATCAGCTAGGCTCATGGTATCTCCAACCAACCAGTCTTTATCCCCTAATTGAGACTCAATATAATTGGCAATATTTTTTAAATGCTCAAAGCCAATATGAAGCTCTTCATATTGAGGTTGCTTGCCAGCGACCAACGCAAAAAACACAGTTCTAAAAAAAGTAAAAGTGCCTTTTTTAGCAATTTCTGTATCCGCATATTCCTCAAACCACAAACAACGCGCATATTCGATTGGCTGCTCGGGGTAAAGACTTGGCTCGGGCGCGATTTTTTCTGCAAAAGCGCAAATTGCCGAGCTGTCAGGTATCGCGGTTTGCGTGCCATTTTCTGTCACAGTCATTGCAGGGATTAATTTTAACGGGTTGAGTTTGACATATTCTTCAGGCACGTGAAGTGGACTGACGCGCGGGTCAAATTCATAATTAATATTTTTGGCATGAAACACAAAGCGTGCTTTTCGAACAAATGGCGATAATGGCGCACCGATTAATTTAATATCCATTAGCTTCCCCCAGAAAATTCATGAGGCCATGAGTTAATCATAATTTTCTGATGGTTCCAAATCTTTCCATATAAATCTTTTGGTAAAGAGCCCTAAATAGCGTAAACTAGTGGCATGATATGGGATTTACCAACCCGTCTGTTTCACTGGCTATTGGTGATTTGTGTTTTTGGGGCGTTTATCAGTGTCGATGGCGGTTACATAAATGCACATGAAAAATTTGGCCTCACCATTCTGGGTCTGGTCATTTTTCGGATTATTTGGGGTGTTATTGGACACCCGCCTTCTCGCTTTGCCTATTTTACACCGCGCCTATCCAGCCTTAAAACATATCTTCAACATCACCAGCAGGACAAACCCGGCCACAACCCGCTTGGCGCGCTATCCGTGATAACTATTTTAGTCTTATTGCTCATCCAAACCCTGACGGGCAATTTTTCAACAGATGATATTTTATATGACGGGCCTTTGCGCCACTTCGCGCCAGATTGGTCAGGGCTGGCCTATCAAATCCATGAAATAACCCGCCTACTGATTATTTTAATAGGGGTTTTGCATATTTCTGCAATTTTGGTTCACCGCCTAAAATTTAAGGAAAAGCTCGTTAGCCGAATGATAACAGGCGGCCATGACAACCAGCTCCCCCAGCCAACATGGCGGCATCAACTCACAGGGCTGTGTCTAATGGCGCTTTGTGTGACCAGCACACATTTACTTGTGTTATTGCGCCCCTATTAAATTGAACGAATTATTTTTTATCCCGATATTTTGTGTGGCAGGATTTGCAGCTCCCTCCAAGCTGACCCAGAGCGGCCTTGACGGCGGCAGCATCTTGATTTTTGGCTGCATCTTCAACCGCCTGCGCGCTGGCTGCAAATTTTTGCGCCGCTTGCTTAAACCCTTCTGGATCCGAAAACACAATCGGCTTAGCCTCATCATCAGGGCTATCGCTGCCAGGCGGGAAATAACCAGGCATTTCATTCGCCCATTCAATCAACTCATTAGCTTTTTGTTTAATGGCCTCAAAATCCCCTGCAGGGGCGTGCTTTTTAAACATGGATTGCAAGGCTGCACCGCTCTGCTTAAACCGTTTTTGTCGAGCCTCAATAATATCGCCACTAAATGATGGTGACGCAATCACCAACAAGCAAACGGTTAAGAAGAAAGGTTTAAAAAAATGATTTTTCATAATGGTCTCCCCAAAAGGACAAATTTAGACTAAAAAGAATATGAGACTTTGTGAAGTCTAACATCTAAAAGGATTGTTATGCAAAACAAGAAAATTGCTATTGTGGCAACCGAGCAGGAAGAAGCGCAAAGCGCTAAAAAAAGTTTGGAAGCAAAATATGACACTGTCGATTTTGAGGCGGCAGATATTATCATCTCTATTGGGGGTGATGGCTTAATGCTGCAATGTCTTCACAAAACCATCAATACGGGGCAGGCTATATTTGGTATGCATCGCGGTTCTGTTGGTTTTTTGATGAATAATTACAGTGATGATGACCTGCTCCAGCGCCTTGAAGCTGCGCATGTAACTGATATTCACCCGCTTAAAATGACGGCAACAGATAGTGACGGCAACACCCATAGCGCATTGGCTATTAACGAAGTATCCATTTTACGTGGAACCGCCCAAGCTGCAAAACTGAAAATCAGCGTTGATGATAAAGTCCGGCTAGAGGAGCTTGCCTGCGATGGTGTTTTAGTGGCAACACCAGCGGGCAGCACCGCCTATAATTTATCGGCGCATGGCCCCATATTGCCAATCGAAGCACAACTACTCGCGCTGACCCCAATATCCGCTTTTCGCCCGCGCCGATGGCGGGGGGCGCTTTTACCCAATAGCGCGCATGTCACCATTGAGGCTTTGGAACATCACAAACGCCCTGTCAATGCGGTGGCAGATAATTTATCCTTTGAAAATGTCGTCAAAGTGGACATTGCCCAAGACAATAAAAGCCAATTAAAAATGATGTTTGATGCTGATCACAGCCTTGATGAACGAATTTTACGCGAGCAGTTTTTGCCGTAAGATTTAAACTCTTTCACGCACAGCCCAAAGCAGGGGCGGCAAAGTCACAATGGCATAAACCAGACTAACCCAAATCAACCCATCAAAACCAAATCGTGTATCGAGTATCAGCCCTGCAAAAAAGGGCGAGCAGGCCGTCCCAAATGTGGTGATGGTCGAAACCAATGACCGAATAGCGCCCAAATAAGCGGTGCCATAAAGTTCTGGCCAAAGACTTGAAATTGAGGCGCTGAGAATACCAACATTTGCCCCTACAAACCCCATATATATATACGGCAAAACTGGCTGTCCAAAAAACTGCATATCGCCATCAAAAACCAATAGAATAACCATTGCCAAAACAAAAGGAACAACCCCTAGTGGTAGAGTTTTGCGGGCGCTGGATTGGTCTATTTTGGGGCCGATATAGAGTGAGAAAAATATTTTCACAATGGCATAAACCCCAAAAGCTAACGCCATAGATGCCAATGGCCAGCCACGTTCTTGCGCCAGACTGGCTTGATTGAGAAACAATGCGGTTAGCAAGGTAGGCGAGCCGATATAATAAAGCATAATGGCATAAAACCGCCAATCACGCAGTACCTCACGGCGAGAACGGCTTACCACCTGATTATCTTCATGTTGATCATGATGGCTATCAGGCTCAGACTTGGCCAGAAAAACCTGTAACGGCAATGCGAGGCTCAACACCCCCAAGCCTGTTGCCAAAAGACTCATGCGCCAGTCAAAAGCCGTGAGCAAAGAAACAATAAAAAGCGAAAACAATGTCTCGCCAATCGGCAGACCTGTTTGACCAATCGCAATCGCGCGGCCACGATTTTTATCATAGGCGCGGCCAAAAGCCGTGCCCATTGCGTGCATGCACAGCCCCTGCCCAAAATGGCGCGCTGCAATAAAACCAATAAACAAAACCGCGAGATGTTTGGCCTGACTGAGTAAAATAGCAGAGAAGCCTAAACCAATAAGAATAAACGCCACATAATGAGTGAGCTTGTAGCGGTCAATTAATGGGCCTGTGAAGAGTATGAGAAACGCGCTGATAAGCGTCGCCAGCGAATAGAGCGCACCAAATTCACTATGCGTAAGAAAAAACTCCGCCCGAATATCTGAAATAAAATAAGAGAAGAAAAAAGTTTGGCCAGGCCCCGATAAAGCCATCATCAACATGCCAAAAATCATAAACTTTTTTTGGCGACGAAAAAAATCAGCGTAGTCTTTAACCATTTACATTTCCAGAGGGGCTCTATTTCAATTTTTTAAGATTGCGCATGATCCACACAAAATGCTGTTGCGGGGTCAAGCAAAAGGCGAGCTTCGGGGATTTCCTCACCACATTGCTGACAATACCCATACTCACCTTGCGCTATGCGGTCAAGCGCGGCATCAATGGCGGTTAAGGCCCGCACCCGACGGCGGCGGGTTTCTTCAGACATCGCCTGTTGCTGCATGGCGTCCATGCGCGACAATCGCCCAACCGAAACCTGATCCAATTCAACCGGCGCCACATCATCTTGCGTTACCTTATTCAAATCGCGCAATTCTTCTGCCTGTTGGCGCAGAAGCGCGGCAAATGCTTTTTCATCTATATGGCTCATAAATGAATACTATCATGAATATGAGCGCAAAATCACCCATTGGATATTGATGCTATTGAGTTTGCTTTATTTGTTGATGGTTAAGCTGTATCACCCGCGTGACAGCCATAAATGTTGCTGTCATTGAGCCACAAACCAACCCATCAATCATACCGATAGGCCCCCGCCCCCAATAAAAAATTGAGAAATAAGCCACAGGGATCATCACCAAACCGAAACCGACAAAATGTATCAATAAAGCCGCCCAAATATCTTGTCGCGCCCGCAAGGACTGCACCATCAGAGCTTGCGCAGCATCAAACAAAAGCGCAAGCAACGCATATTTGAGCAATAAAATAGCCAGAGCAATCACTTCTGCATCTTGTGTATAAGCGCCCACCAAGAACGGGGCGAGAAAATAAAAACAAGATACCAGCACAAATAAAAATGACATTTGCGTGCCAAGGCCTATCCAGCCATAGCGCGCCACCAGATGAAAATTTTTCGCGCCATACGCATTACCCACACGCACAGCTGTTGCCGAGCCAAAGCCTAAGCCAATCATAAAACATAAGGCAAAAATATTGAATGTGATGGAATAAGCCGCAACCACAGTGGCGCCAATCATGCCAGCGAATAAAATCAACATATTAAACGCCGTGTTTTCAATACCCAGACTCAAGCCACTCGCATAACCAATTTGGCGTTGGCGCGCCGCATGGTGCCATGCCAAAGAGGGGCGATGGCGCACGCCAAATTTTTTCCAATCCGCCATATGCCAAACAAAAGCCAACACCGTAATAGACTGTAATATGCGCACAATTAATGAAGACCAAGCCGAGCCTTCCGCCCCCATTGGCTCCACACCCATACCACCATTAATGAATATTGAGTTGAGGAAAATATTCAACACATTGGCAATGAGGATGATTACCATGCCAGGTTTGACCTTATTGATGCTCTCAAGAAAAAAAACAGTGGTGATGTTCAGAGCCGCAAATGGCAAACCAAGCCCCAAAATAATCGATATGCGGCCAGCATTTGCAGCAATCTCTGGCGGCTGGCTAAAAAACAACAATAACGGTTCACCAAATAAACAAATGACAAAGCCAACACTTCCAATCAACAAGGCAAAAGGTAAGGAGCGCCACCAAACCACTCCGCATTGCTCATAGTCACCCGCACCAAAATGGGCAGAGGATAAGACCATTGTTCCCATCAACAAGCCAATTGCGAGCAATATCGCAATCCCCATTGGCACTTGCCCAACTCCGAGATAAGCCAACTCTGTTGCCGCATATTGGCCGACCATAATGGTGTCGACAACGCTTAGGCTAAACACGCCCGCCCGATTGAGAATGACAGGCCAGGCTAACTTAAGCAGGTCTTGAACATCAGCCATCACCCGCGGCATGGCTGCATTTGAGGTGGTTGACATATTTTTTACGCTCCGGACCAATAGCTGGTGAGGGTTTCTGTCTCTGGTCGCGCGCGCTCTTTAGGTGGCTCGCTCGCCGTGCCAATGTAAATGAACCCCGCCATTTTTTCAGTTTCTTGTAAGCCCAACAGCCCTGCCACATCCATATCATAACATATCCATTGGGTCAGCCATTGCGCGCCATAGCCCAGACTTTGAGCGCCAACCAATATATTTTGGCACACCGCGGCGGCTGATAAATATTGCTCCCATTCTGGAATTTTAGGATGCGGTTTGGGGCTGGCCACGACGCCAATCACCAAGGGCGCACGAGCTAAACAATCGGACGCCACGCGCACTTCATCTTCGCTGGCCTGCGGATTATTTTTTTGAAAAATAACAGACAATTTCTCATCAAATTTTGCATTGGCCTCCCCCTGAAACACAATAAACCGCCAAGGTGCCAACTTACCGTGATCTGGCACGCGGGCGCCAATGGTCAGCAAATCGTTAATTTCTTCAGCTGAGGGGGCAGGCGTAGCAATATTGCGTGCCAAAACAGACCGGCGCGTTTTAAGGAAAGAAATCACAGATGAGGAAACAGATGACATTTCGGCTCTCTTTATATCAGGTAAAAATTGCACAGCATTACTGATGACTATATATAGGGAAATAGGGTTGAAAAATAAAAAGAAAATATGACCAATCAAATTAGGCGCGATAAACGCGCTATCATTTTCGGGCTGGCTTTGGCCATCACTTATTTTATGGGCAGTTTATCTGTAAGCCATAGCGCGGCATGGCTACAACCACAAGGCCAGCTGGAAGTTCATTATGAACATGTCTCTTCTGACTATAATCAGAATTTTCAAGGCGTTGAAAATCACTATACCCGCGAGACCGAGCAGATTTATTTTGAATATGGCTATCGCGATACGCTAACACTTGTCGGAAAATATTTGTCTGGGCAAAGTGGCGCAGGGTTGGGCAGCGAACAAGATAGAACCGAAATTTTTGAAGTTGCTGTGCGGCAAAAAGGCGGCCTTAAAAAAGGAAAACTATTACCAACAGGCCTTGCCCCTTTATGGAAAATTATGTCCCCAGACCCACCCTTACGGCAATTTCACTCAAGCCTTGATTTTGGTTTGGGCTACAGCCCCTCAATGGAAAAAGCTTACACCCTCATTCAGTATGCCGTTAGCGACAAAATCGCGACCACGCATCAATACCCGATAAGCGTTTACACAGAAATTGCTTTAAATTATCAGTATTATGAAAATGGGTTTCAGGCCTCCAAAGCCATTACACGGGTTGAATTGGCTTATCGGCATTTCCATGTAGCTTATGAGCGTTTAGACGGCAGGTTTTGGGGCGCTTATCCTTATAATGAGCATTTATGGTTTGGCGAGTTTGGTATTCCGCTCAACCCGCAGCTAAAACTCATTGGAAAATGGGGGCATGAACGCACACTGCCTGGCATTCCCAGAGAAACCTTTATTATTTTTGGGGTGCAGGTCAAACGCGGCGCATCAAAGCATTAACGCAAATCAGGAGCTAAAGCCTCATCAGCGAGTTGTTGGGCAACCTCTTCAAGCCCCAATATCTGTGAGTCCTTAGACCCTAATCGGCGCATAGACACGCTCATCGCTTCTGCCTCACGCGCACCAACAGCGAGAATGACAGGTACTTTCGCAACCGAATGCTCGCGCACTTTATAGTTAATTTTTTCATTACGATAATCCGCACTGACCCTTAGGCCTGCCGCACCCAGACGCTCAACCACCTGACGCGCATAGTCATTGGCTTCAGTTGTGATAGGGCACACTACAATTTGTTGCGGCGCCAGCCAGAGCGGTAATTTACCCGCATAGCTTTCAAGCATAATCCCGATAAAGCGCTCTAAAGTTCCAAGCACGGCGCGATGCAACATCACCGGACGGTGTTTATTGCCATCTTCCCCGACATAGGCAGCATCAAGGCGTTCGGGCAGCACAAAGTCAAGCTGCAGTGTGCCGCATTGCCAAGTGCGGCCAATCGCATCGCGCAAATGATATTCAATCTTAGGGCCATAAAACGCCCCCTCATTGGGCAGCTCTTCCCAGTCTAAATTCGCGGCTTTTAAGGCCTCGCGTAAGCCATTTTCGGCGCGATCCCAAACATCATCACTGCCCGCGCGCACATCAGGACGCAACGCCAATTTGACCGATACATCTTCAAAACCCAAATCTGTGTAAACCTGCTTCACCAGTTCACAAAAATCAACGGACTCAGAAATAATCTGGTCTTCACGGCAAAAAATATGCGCATCATCTTGGGTCATTTGGCGCACCCGCATCAACCCATGCAGCGCCCCATGCGGCTCATTACGATGACAACAGCCAAACTCTGCCATGCGTATGGGTAAATCGCGATAGCTCTTAATCCCTTGTTTAAATATTTGCACATGTGCAGGGCAATTCATGGGCTTAAGCGACATCAAATCGGCATCACCAGACAAAACCGCCGCGCCCTCTTCCGTTGAAGGGATTTCATCAGGCACAACAAACATATTCTCACGGAATTTATCCCAATGGCCGGACTGCTCCCAAAACCGGCGATCCAGCAATTGCGGGGTTTTCACTTCCTGATAAGCATTTTGGCTCAGGCGGCGGCGGATATATTGCTCCAGCGCCTGCCAAATCACATAGCCTTTATGATGCCAAAATACCGAGCCTTGCGCCTCTTCTTGCAAATGGAATAAATCCATTTCACGTCCCAAACGCCGATGGTCGCGTTTTTCAGCTTCTTCCACCATATGCAAATAGGCTTTAAGGTCTTTTTCATGCCCCCATGCTGTGCCGTAAATGCGTTGCAGCATTTCATTATTGCTGTCACCGCGCCAATAGGCGCCCGCCAGTTTGGTGAGCTTAAATGCTTTGCCGAGCTTGCCCGTCGATGGCAAATGCGGACCGCGGCATAAATCTTTCCATTGCCCTTGCCGATATACGCTAATCGGCTCGTCACCGGGAATAGACTCGATAATTTCCGCCTTATATTTTTCACCAATTTCACGAAAATGCGCAATCGCCTCTTGGCGCTCCCAAACTTCGCGCAAAATGGGCTCATCACGCTTCACAATCTCATGCATTTTGGCTTCGATTTTTTCCAAATCATCTAAGCTGAAAGGCTCTTCGCGCGCAAAATCATAATAAAAGCCATTTTCAATGACTGGCCCAATCGTCACCTGCGTGCCAGGAAATAATTCTTGCACCGCTTCTGCCATAATATGCGCCGCGTCATGACGGATAATCTCGACACCTTCATCATCATTTGCTGTGATTACCGCCACTTCACAGTCCTTATCAAGAAGCGTGGCCAAATCTACCAAATCCCCATCAACCTTGAGCGCCAAAGCCTTTTTGGCCAGCGAATTAGAAATTGATTTCGCAAAAGCCATTCCGTCCAAAGGGGCATCAAATTCGCGGCTGGCTCCATCTGGTAGGGTTAAACGTATCATTTGTTTTCTTTCATTTTTGATTCTGCAGAATTTACTCTCCAAGGGGCATACCAAGCTATGGGCAAAATCTCAAGTGGAACTGGGTCAAAACCATCGCGCGCGCCTAATTTTTCAAACGGATGACAACTTGCCAAACGCCGGCAGGTCAACACGAAACCTGCCCAAAAACCATGCCGTCTGAGCGCCTCAATCGCATATTCCGAACAGGTCGGCTGGAACCGGCAGCTTGGTGGCGTGAACGGCGAAATCAACAACCGATAAGCCCAAATTGGAATAAGCAGCAAATATGAAAGCACTTTTGACATGACGCTATAATATAATAGGCTGAAACGATAACCAATAAGAAGAAAGGAATAAAATGGTTAAATTCAGGTTTATTTCAGATTGGGTCAACCAGCAGGTCGACAGATTGCAATGGCACCATATCGGCTTCATCAAACTCAGTGTTGCGGCTTTCACGCTTTTAATAGCGAAACTCGTACCTGAAATTTTATGTCTTGATTGGTATTGGTATGCCTGCGCAGCGGCGCTGTTGGCCATTCCAGTCTATGTGCGTATTTTTAACAGATAAAAAATGCCTATACCCCAAGCTGGTTCAAGCAATCCTCCACCGCGTCAAAGGTGAGCAGCACCGAGGCTTGACGGTTTTTGAAATCGCGCACGGGCGACAAAACCTCAAGCGCACCCCAGCGCCCACCCCGTTCAGAGTCTGTCGGGCTATCGGCATTTTGTCTCAACATGGCGCGCATTTGCGCCCCGACCTCACGCAGCTCATCCGCCGAGGCACCAATAATTTCACGGGCCATCACTGCCGCACTCGCCTGCCCCAGCGCGCAGGCCTCAACCTCATGAGCAAAATCTGTAACCACCCCATTTTGAAGTTTTAAGGTGACGGATATTTTCGACCCGCATAATTTGGACACAGCCACAGCTTCAGCGTCCGCATCTTGCAACCGTCCAATCCGACTAATCGTCGCCGTTAGCTCGAGAATACGTTTATTATAAAGCTCATTCATCATTTTAAACCGAGCGCGCCAAACGCCAGCTTGTGCCATCGGCACTGTCTTCAATCACCACGCCCATGGCCTGCAATTTGTCACGAGCGGCATCGGCACGGGCAAAATCTTTGGCGGCGCGCGCTTCTGCGCGTTCTGCAATCAATGCTTCCACCATTCCCACATCAATATTGTCTTTATTTCCCGCGAACCAGTCCGCAGGGTCTTGTTGCAAAATACCCAATAATTGCGCCGCTGCTAAAAAGCCTTCAATTTTTTCGGGCGCGGATAAATCTTTTGATAAAGCAAATAATTCAGCCATCGCTTTGGGGGTGTTCAGGTCATCGCATAAAGCAGCCAAAAACGCTTCTGGGATATTTTGCGCCGCAGGGGCTGGTTGCGCACCGCCACCTGCATCGCGTAAAGCGCCATACAACCTGTCGAGATTTTTGACACATTGCGCAAGCAAATCATCAGTAAAATCAAGCGGCTGTCGATAATGACCCTGCAGCAAAGCCAGTCGTATGGCTTCGCCCGGATAATCCGCTAAGAGTTCATCAACCAGCTTTATATTACCGATAGATTTTGACATTTTTTCGCCCGACATGGTGAGCATACCATTATGCAGCCAAAAGCGCGCCAGCTCATGTCCGTGCGCGCACCGACTTTGGGCGCATTCATTTTCATGATGCGGGAATTGTAAATCCATGCCGCCGCCATGAATGTCAATCGTTTCGCCAAGATGTTTTTTAATCATGGCAGAACATTCAATATGCCAGCCAGGGCGTCCATAGCCCTTTATTTTTTCTGTGCCTAAATCCAACTCTTCCCCAAATGGGCTCGGCCATCCGGGTTGCTTTGCATTGGAGGGTTTCCACAGCACAAAATCACCCGGATTGCGTTTATAAGGTGCTACTTCCACCCGCGCACCTGCCAGCATATCATCTTGGCTTCGTCGCGAGAGACTGCCATAAGCCTCATCAGTACTGACATCAAATAACACATGGCCTTCTGCCTCATAAGCATGTCCGCGCGCAATGAGTTCATTTATCATCGCAATCATCTCATCAATATGATCCGTTGCATGAGGCTCGATATCGGGCAAATTCACACCCAAATCCCCCATATCCTTGTGATATTTTTCGCGATAGCGGTCGGTAATAATGTTTATCGGTACATTCTGGTCCGCCGCTTTTTTATTAATTTTATCATCAACATCAGTAATATTGCGCGCATAAACCACATTTTTAGCGCCATAAACATAGCGCAAAAGCCCTACCAGCGTGTCAAAAACCACGGCTGGGCGCGCATTTCCTATATGGGCTGGCCCATAGACAGTTGGCCCGCAGACATAAACCGTCACGCGCGAGGGATTTGCAGGCTCGAATACTTGTTTTTGGCGGGTCGCCACATTGTATAACTGAATATGCATGTGCGAAAACATAATCGGGTTTTAATAAATCCACAAGTCAGCAATCCATAAAGCCCGCAGTTTCGTATAAAATAATGCTGTTATTGGTGGGTGCCAAGCTTGACCTATCCAGAAGTAGGAATTATACCCCTTCTTTATATTCAATTGGTGCCTTTGGCTATTTTATGCAAAAGGCCATGCATGTTTTTTGCATGGTCAAATCGGTAATATCATGGCACTAAAACCATGACTCGTGAGGAGGCAGTTTAATCACGGGCATCAGCCTGACGGTGGTGAAGACGTATTTTCTTCACAGAGGCTTAAATTATGGACGCAATTGTAGACGGTAAAGTTAGTAAATTAAAAGAACGGGATGTAAAAGTGGCAAAACCTAGTCAAGATCAAGCAGAAGCCGCTGTTCGCACATTAATCGCATGGGCGGGTGATAACCCTGACCGCGAAGGTTTGGTGGACACCCCTAAACGCGTGGTCAAGGCGTATGAAGAATTCTTTGCAGGCTATAGCGAAGACCCAGACGCCGTGCTTTCACGCACCTTCGAAGATGTCGAGGGTTATGATGATATGGTGATGTTGCGCGACATTGACCTTGAAAGCCATTGCGAGCATCATATGGTTGCCATTTTAGGTAAAGTTCATATTGCGTATATGCCTGTCGATAAAGTTGTTGGGATTTCAAAACTCGCGCGTGTGATTGAAATTTTTGCCAAGCGTCTCCAAACCCAAGAGACGATGACCGCTCAGATTGTTGATTGCATACAACGTGTTTTAGAACCAGCAGGTGTAGCGATTTTGGTTGATGCTAAACATCAATGCATGACCACGCGTGGCATTAAAAAAGCTCAAGTTGCGACCATCACCACACGTTTTACGGGTGTATTTGCTGACGACCCTCGTATGGAAGCGCGCTTTTTAAACATGATTAACAATTAAAGGTTTAATGACGATGCAGGAAAGCCCTTTTGCCAATAGAACCAGTGTCGAGCAAGTGGAAGAAGGCCACGAGCTTGCCCCTAAATTTGACGAAAAGGGGCTTATTCCTGTAGTCACCACTGATTCAAGCAGTGGCGAATTACTGATGCATGGTTACATGAATCAAGAGGCTTTTCTTAAAAGCATTGAAACCGGCGAAGCGCATTATTACAGCCGCTCGCGTGAGGTGATTTGGCACAAAGGTGCCACCAGTGGGCTGGTACAAAAAATCACTGAGTTGCGCATTGACGATGATCAAGATTGTGTATGGATGCAGGTTGAGGTCGCGGGCAATGGCGCATCATGCCATGTCGGCTATCGCTCTTGCTTTTATCGCTCCATCCCCATTGGTAGCCCGTTACAAGCGGACACAAAATTACAGTATGAGGAAGATGAAAAAGTCTTTGACCCGTTGGAAGTTTATGGCGACGCACCAAATCCGACAAAGCTATAAAGTTTCAGTCTTAGCCGCTTACAATGTAATTCTTTAGTGCCTCAGCCTCAGCTTCGCTCAAGCTAATGCGTTTTTTAACAACATCACCAATCGAGACAAGCCCCGCAAGGCTGCCCTTTTGCAATACTGGAATATGACGCACACGCTTTTCGGTCATAATTTCCATAGCTTCAACAATCGTGGTTTCAGGCGAAATGGTAATGACATTCTCACTCATATAGCTTGATATTTTTTCATCCAAAGCCGACCCACCTTTAGCATATAAAGCGCGGACCAAATCGCGCTCTGACAGCATGCCCGCCAAAGGTTGATCAGGAAATGTGACCACCAGAGCCCCAACGCTTTCTTTTTCGAAAACAGTTACCGCATCAGACAGAAGCCGATTGCCATCAATGGTCAAAATACCAGCACCCTTATCATCTAAAATGGCTTTCACATTCATTGTTTTCTCCCTTTACCAATAGTTTGCTTCAGGCATGGCGAAGATGCAAGCTCGAGACCAGAGAAAAAAGTTATTCATCAGTAAATACAATGTATTAGGAGCCCGCCCAGCGCCCATATTCGACATATCCCGGCCCACCAGACGGAGAAATTGGCGGGCGCTCAAAAAACGGAAGCAACACCAAACCAGCTAAAAAGCCGCCAATATGCGCCTGCCATGCGACAGAGATTGGGTCACCAGAAAGACTATAAGCTGAAACCCCAAATACAATATTCAGGCCTATCCAAACCGCAATAAAACTATAGACGGGTCGACGAGTCAGAGTTTGACGCAAGGGCATTAACGGCAATTGGCGGCGTGCCTGATCAGGGCTTAACCAGGACACACCTGGTATCGCAAATCGTGTGGCAGCACCAAACATACCAGACACCGCCCCAGACGCGCCGATAAGCGGCACCAGCGTCTGTGCATAAATAACATAATGTGTTAGCCCCGCAATCAACGCACACACAACATAAAAAGCAAAAAACCGCCAGACCCCACCAAGCCTTATCGCAACCGGTGTGCCAAAAACCAGAAGCCAAACACTATTCATAAGCACATGCTCCCAACTGCCATGCAAAAAAGCATAACTTATCAATGTCAAAAACGAGACAAAGCTCTCTCCCAAAAGAGCTGGCACAAAGCCAAACATCATCACCAGCCCAAAGGAAATATCCGGCTCAAGGGAAAATAAAATAAAATGAACGCCAATCAGCACCGCGCACAGCACAAGCACAATTGGCGGGGCGCGCAAAATCGGTTCTTTTTGGGCCTTATCCTTCATCGGTGACTATGCCTCGCATCAAGGTTGGCTTTGCAGTGCATGAATAAGCAGCGGCAGGCGGTCATTGCCAAAAAACATTTTATCCCGGTTAACAAAAAAGCTTGGACTACCAAAGCCACCCCGCGCAATCAGCTCATCTGTATTCGTGCGCAAGGTTTGCTTTACCTCTGGCGTATCAAGTGCTCGCAAAAACATGTCTCTGTCCAGCCCTGTTGCTTCAGCCAGCGCCGCCAGTGGCTCGGTTTGTGACAAATCTTGCCCTGCGCCCCAATAAGCAGCAAAACCATGAGCCGCATATTGCGGCAATAGGTTTTCTTGCTGGGCAACAACCGCCCCGCGCATCAATTTGACCGCATTGAGGGGAAACACACTTGGCCAGTTAATTTCAATGTCATAAAACGCAGCCCAGTCTTGCAAATCTTGCAATTGATAAGCAAATTTAGGGCCGTCTAACGATGCGCGTGTTTCATAAACTTGTTGGTTCACCGCATTAAACACCCCACCCACGAGAATTGGTTTCCAAATGAGGTCGGCTTCATGCTGGGTAGCCAGTTTTTCAATTTGCGAAAACGCCAAATAAGTCCATGGGCTGGAAATATCAAAAAAGAACTCAATCTCTCGCATAGTGACGCCCTAGCTGACGGGTTGGGCGGGCAAATAATTCCGACCCCGAATATGGTCAGAGATTTTTTCGGCCATCATAATAGTTGGCGCATTTGTATTTCCCCCAATCAAAGTCGGCATGATAGAGGCATCAACCACGCGCAAACGCTCAATGCCGTGCAATTGGCCATGTTCATTCACAACCGCCATTTTATCTTTACCCATTTTACAAGTGCCTATTGGGTGATAGAGCGTTTCACAATTGTCGCGAATCCACTGGTCCACTTCGGCGTCATTATTCATGTCAATATCAGGGCCAGGTTTGCGGCGCGGCCCACGATAGGGGTCAAATACAGTGGTTTGGAACACTTTATTGGCTTGTCGCAGGCCATTGCGGCTATCAATCATATCCTCTTCGATATCAAAATAATTGGGCTGGATATATGGGTCAGCCAGCGGGTCACTTGAGGTCAGGCCAATATAGCCACGACTTTGTGGACGGCAAATATACATAATGGATGAAAAAGCATGGCACTCTGAAAACTTGCCACCCCGCCCATGCGAGTCAAGCATGCCCAACGACACATAATGAAGCTGCACATCCGGAATATCTTTATCTGGATTTGATTTCAAAAACGCACCCCCTGCCGTTGGTGGTTTCGAGGCTGGCCCTTTGCCCGCAAGATAATATTGCACCCCAGCCATAAATTGCCCCAACAGGGTCGTGCTGGAATGCATGGTAATGGGTTTTGTACATTCATATTGCACAGGCGCGCCAATATGGTCTTGTAGGTTCTGCCCCACGCCCGGCAGCTCATGCACCATGTCAATCCCATGTTTTTTGATTTCATCAACCGGCCCGATACCAGAGCGCATAAGTATTTGCGGGCTGTTCAAGGCACCGCCAGATAAAATAATCTCGCGCCCAGCCTCAAAACGCATTTCCTTCCCGCCCTTTTTCGCGACAACCGCAACAGCAATCCCATTTTCAACAATGATTTTATCAATCACAATATTGGTCATGGCATGTAAATTGGGTCGCTCAAGAACTGGATATAAATAAGCCCGTGCCGCGCTATTGCGCTTATTGCCCTTCAGCGTGTGCTCGTAACGCGAAAACCCCTCTTGTTGTTTTCCATTAAAATCATGGGTCAACGGAAAGCCTGCTTCCGCGCCAGCTTCTACGAATTTATCAAGTAATATATCTTTTTTCTGGTCAGATTTTTTAACATGCAAAGGGCCTGATTTGCCGTGATAATCCAAATCCCCCTCGCCCTCAAAACACTCCGCACGCTTAAAATAAGGCAACACGCTTTCATAAGACCAGCCCTGATTGCCGAGCTGGTTCCAATGGTCATAGTCCCAAGCGTGACCGCGAATATAAACCATCGCATTGATAGAAGATGAGCCGCCCCAGCCACGCCCGCGCGGCCAGTATAACTCGCGCCCACCAAGCTGTTTGACCGGTGCGGTGGTAAAACCATAATTATTATTATTTTTTTCTGGCACTAATTGCGCATAACCAGAGGGCATATGTATAAATGGATTTCTATCTTTGCCGCCTGCTTCCAGCAATAAAATATTAGAGGAGCTGTCTTCCGACAGGCGATTGGCCAAAACACAACCCGCACTGCCCGCGCCAATGATGATATAATCATATTTCATGCCACCCTCCATCACACAATATCTTCTCAAAGAATGTCAAATAGAGGTTTATGAATCAAGCTTATAATCTGCTTAATTAGCGGTGTTAGCCGCTATTGCGTGTCGAGCTGTTTCAGGCCAGATTTAAATCTTTGCCAATTTTCAACATAGACTGCCGCGTTCATATGAATAAATTGTGCCACTTCTTCACTCACTTCGCGCACAATTTTACCAGGCTGTCCTAAAACCATTGAATTATCGGGGATTTCCATACCTTCTTTGATAAAGGCCTGCGCGCCAATCAAACAATTTTTGCCAATTTTCGCACCATTCATGACAACAGCCCCCATGCCAATCAAGCTGTTATCGTCAATTTGGCATCCATGCAACATTGCCATATGTCCAACAACGCAATTTTTGCCAATCGTCAGCGGATACCCCATATCTGTATGCAACACGCTATTGTCTTGTACATTTGAATTTTCCCCTATGGTGATGCGCTCATTATCTCCGCGTGCCACAACCCCAAACCAGACGCTGGCATTTTCTTCAAATTTCACATCACCTATAATTTGCGCATCAGGCGCCGCCCACCAATGACCGCTTTTTGGTGTGGTTGGTGTTTTGTCATTGAGCGCATAAAAAGTCATTAAAGACCGGCCTCTTCAAGGTCGAAATCAAGAATTGCCATTGCGAAATTATAGCTAATCTCGCCTTCATCCTCATCACTGGTCAGAGTGCCGATAAACTCGCCGTCAATCTCAACTTCGCACATATCTTTACGGGCACTGCGGTTGAGCTTAATTGTGTCGAGTCGAAATGTTTTGCGCAAATAAGTTTCAACTTTTCTTACTTCTTCATCGGTCATTTTCTTTCCTCTTCAGAATATTATGTCTCGTTCTCGGGCTTATCTTTATCAAGGATGGACTCAAATGAGTGATCCATTGAGCGCGACGGAGTTGGTGTATCGACTTTACCCACCACTTTGGCTGGCACACCTACCGCAGTTGAATAGGCTGGCACATCGGTCAAAACCACACTGCCGCCGCCAATTTTTGCACAATCACCAATCCGTATATTGCCCAGCACTTTTGCGCCAACGCTTATCAAAACCCCATTGCCGATTTTAGGGTGCCGGTCACCACCTTCTTTGCCGCTGCCACCAAGTGTGACCCCGTGCAGCATGGAAACCTCATCACCAATCACTGCGGTTTCACCAATAACCACACTCGTCGCATGGTCTATCATAATGCCTTTGCCAATTTTTGCGGCGGGGTGAATATCCGCACCAAACACCTCAGAGGCCGTATTTTGTAAATAAAGCGCTGTGCCTCTATGCCCTTTTGCCAGCAACACATGCGCCGCGCGATAGGTCTGAAGAGCTAAAAAACCTTTAAAAAACAAGACGGGGTCAAGATAGCTTTTGCAAGCTGGGTCGCGGTCAAAAACCGCCACAATATCCTCGCACATAGCCTGAGCAATATTTGCATCAGCCCCAAAGGCATCCAAAATAATGGCTTCTAATTCTGGCGCGGGAATATGCGTATTGGCAAGCTTATCGCTTAAAGTCGCCGCCACTGATTCAGTTAATGAGTTTTTTTCAAGAATTTTTATGTGCATATAGTCTGCCAATAATGGCTCACGCGCACTAATTTCAGCCGCCGCTTCACAAAGCTGCTGCCAGACTTCGTCCTGCGATATTTCTGGTTCTTTATCACTCATCAAAAAGACACTCCCAATCTTCTCTAGGAGTAAAACGGTTTCGCCAATGGTGCAAGTCTGATTTACCCTCTAACTTCACCATTGCAGGATTTTATGGACCCAGTTAGGATAGACAAAATATGGAGAAAAACATGTCCTTAGACAAACTCAAACAACAAGCTATCGAAATTGTTGACGGCCTTGCACCAGAGCTTATCGCGGTGAGCCAAGCCATTCACGCCAAGCCCGAATTGGCTTTTGAGGAGTTTTTTGCGGCTGAAACATTGTGTGCGGCGCTGGAAAAGCATGATTTACCCGTGCAAAAAAATGCTTTTGGTCTTGAAACCGCTTTTGTGAGTGAATTTGGCTCTGGCGAGGATAAAGACACTCCAACCATTGGGGTGATTTCAGAATATGATGCTCTACCAGCTATTGGCCATGCTTGTGGGCATAATATTATCGCCGCTTCAGGTCTAGGAGCAGCGCTGGCACTCTCAAAGCTCAATGGCGCATTTAAAGGCAAAATCCGTTATCTTGGCACACCTGGCGAAGAGGGCGGCGGGGGCAAGGAATATATGGCGCAGGAAAAAGCTTTTGATGGCTTATGCGCCGCCATGATGGTGCATCCGGCGGGAGCAGATTTAATCACCATGCCCTCTTTGGCCATGACAGAAGTCAAAGTGACTTATCATGGCCGTAACGCACATGCCGCTGGCACCCCGCATGAAGGCATTAATGCACTAGATGCGCTGGTCACGGCCTATCAGTCTCTAGCGCAATTACGCCAGCATATTCGCCCGACTGAGAAAATTCATGGTATTTTCACCGAAGCGGGCGACGCGCCAAATATTGTGCCGCATCGCGCCTCTGGTGTGTTTTATGTGCGCGCGGCTGACGGGCTGGCGCTGGCAGATATTAAAAAGCGCGTGCATGCGTGTCTGGAAGCGGGCGCGCTGTCTTCTGGCTGCACGGCTGATATTGAATGGGCCAAAGTTGATTATTTGGAAATCAAAAATAATTGGGATATTGCCCATGCCTATCGTGAGAATGCAGAGGCTCTTGGGCGCGAGTTTTATCCAATAGAAAACCTTGCCGCCTCAGGTTCAACCGATATGGGTAATGTCAGCCATCGTGTGCCGTCTATCCACCCAATGATTGCCTGTGCGCCGCCAGAGGTAACCATTCATCATCCCGATTTTACCCGACACGCCGCCTCAGCCGCAGGCGATAAAGCGGTGCTTGATGGCGCCAAGGCCATGGCTATGACAGCCTTAGATGTGTTGATGAACGACCCATTGCGCGCACGGGCGCAACATGCCTTTACAGAAACAGCAGAAAGTTCCGCCCAATCTGTTGCCAATGCATGGCGCGCTGATGGCAATGCGACACTAAGTGGCTGCGGGTGTGCGTGAGCTTAGTCTTGATTGTTTTTACAACGCAGGATATAGCTTTGAGGCGAAGTAAAGGAGCAGGTCATGGCGGAACATGCAAAACCGAAAATTCAAAATGATAAAGGTGTCACAACCATAAGTGTTGGGGTGAAAGAATTTGAATGTATCGGCGCAAGCCAACCCTATGACCACCCGCATATTTTTCTCGATATGGGGAATGACAACAATATTGTTTGCCCTTATTGCTCAACGGTTTTCGAATATGATGCCAATTTGCAAGCCAATGAAACAAATCCTGAAGGCTGTGCATTATAAAATTACATTTACGCACAGTTTAAAATTTGATGGGTCTCCACCCCCCGCAATTCACTTGCCTATTTTGCCCAATTCACCCTAAACTGCACAGCAGGGGTGATTGAACGACAAGAATTGAAGAGGGCAAGCGATTGGCACGCGTCAAAAATTTAGCTGCAAAAACCGCCAAAAGATGGTTTGTCAGACTGTTTGTGAGCTTTTTGATTGTTTTTGTCATTTTGACAGTGTGCGGTTTATTTGCCATGACGGTTTTCACAGTCCCTGATAAATCGCGTGATGAAATATTTGCCAAATATACTGACGACGAGTCAATTTTTCTTCCAGCCCCGCAACTAAAAACCATACATGTAAAAGATGAAGGCCAAGCTGACGGGCCTGTGCTGGTTTTGATACACGGCTCAAATGCCTCTTTGCATAGCTGGGATATGTGGACCCAAATTCTAAAAAATCGCTACCGCATTATTCGCCTCGACTTGCCCGGACATGGCGTCACCGGCCCCATACCCTCTGAGGATTATACCATAGCCGCGATGGCTGAAACCGTGCGTGATGTTTTGCGCATGATGAAAATTGACAAAGCCATACTGGTCGGCAGCTCAATGGGGGGCGCGGTCTCTTTGCGGCTGACGCTCGATCAGCCCGACATGGTTCAGGGGCTGATTTTAATCGGCTCATCTGGATTAAAATTTGACCAAACTGATGAACCGCCACTCGCCTTTCGGTTAATGAATATGCCGCTTATTTCAAATTTAACACGCTACATCACGCCCTATAATTTGATTAAAAGCACCGCACAAGATGCTTACGGCGAAGGGTATCCGGTGTCGTCGCAAATGGTTGATCGCTACTATGAACTTTTGCTTTATGCGGGCAATCGTCGTGCTTCGGCCCTGCGAATTCAGCAGCAAGCACAAGAAGAGGCGCTTGATGTGCAATTGGCTAATATTGAAAAACCCACGCTTTTGCTTTGGGGGGAAGAAGATAATTTTGTTCCCATTAAATATGGCCGGCGCATGAATGCTTATATTTTGACATCCAGATTAGTGACCTACCCTAATGTTGGGCATTTACCTATGGAAACCGAACCGCTTATCACCGCTGATGAAGCGGATAAATTTATTCGCGAAGAAATTCTAAAATAAGCCCCAAAAGCGACACTTGTGCAGCTAGCGAGGCATAAAGCCGGCAGACATTATTTAAAAAAATAATATTTTAGAAAAAGCAGTGGTGGCCCCCGCCGGACTTGAACCGGCACTCCGATAACGGACGAAGATTTTAAGTCTCCTGCGTCTACCAATTCCGCCAGGGGGCCATAATTGGTTGCGTTGCATTCCTATAGCAAATCAAATTGATTTTCTAAAGCCCCAAAAGTGATATTCTAAAAAAAAACAACTTCATGTGGTGAAAAATATTTTTTTCATGGTAAATAGCAATCATGAATTACATTGATGCCAAAAATGCACCGCTCGTTAATACGGGACAAATTAAACTTCATGGGCCTGAGGCTTTTGAGGCCATGCGCATTGTTGGACGAATGGCCGCACAATGTATCGACATGCTGCACCCACATGTGCGCGCGGGCGTGACAACAAATGCGCTCGACAAACTGGCCTATGAATTTATTCTCGATCATGGCGCCGCACCAGCCCCGCTTAATTATCGCGGCTTCACCAAATCCATTTGCACCTCTTTAAACCACATTGTCTGCCATGGCATACCTGGCGAGCGGGTTTTGAAAGAAGGGGATATTGTGAATATTGATGTCACCTTGATTTATGACGGTTGGCATGGCGACCACAGCCGTATGTTTGCGATTGGTGAGGTGCCGGTTCGCGCCAAGCGCCTAATGGATGTGACTTATGCTTCGATGATGGCAGGCATTGAGGCCGTAAAACCAGGCGTGTGCCTTGGCGATATCGGGCATGCGATTCAGACCCTTGCAGAAGCCGAGCGCATGGCCGTTGTGCGCGATTTTTGCGGGCATGGTCTGGGACAAATTTTCCACGATGCCCCTAATATTTTGCATTATGGACGCGAAGGTGAAGGGGTTGCCTTGCAAGAAGGTATGATTTTCACGATTGAGCCCATGCTTAATTTGGGCAAGGCAGGGGTTAAAATTCTGTCAGATGGGTGGACAGCTGTCACACGCGACCGTTCACTCTCCGCCCAATATGAGCATTCTATCGGCGTTACCGCTGATGGCTATGAAATTTTCACGCAATCAGAAATAGGCTTAGACGAACCGCATAAACACCCCTCACCTTAATCGGATATAACATGACGCAAAACAAAAAGAATAAAGTCAGCGACAAACATCACCAAAGCGGTCACAGAAAAAGACTGAAACAACGTTTTATGAAAAACGGAAAATCAGCATTAGCAGATTATGAATTGCTAGAAATGCTGCTCTTTTACAGCCATGCCCAACGCGACACCAAACCAATTGCCAAAGAATTGATAAAAGAGTTTACCAATTTATCTGGTGTTTTTGGTGCGACGCCAGACAAATTAAAAATAGTGGACGGGGTGGGTGAGCGCACAATCCAGCTTTTGAAACTTGTGGAAGCCCTCGCGCAACATGTTGGGCAGAGTAAAATTATGAACCGTGATATTTTCTCGTCTTGGGAGGATTTGAAAAATTATTGCCGCAGCACAATGGCCGAGCGCGATATTGAAGAGTTTCGGGTGATTTTTCTCAATCGCAAAAATGCCATTATTGCTGATGAAAAGCTTTCAGAAGGCACAATAGACCACACCCCTGTTTATCCGCGTGAGATTTTACGCAAAGCGATTATGCATAATGCCTCAGGCATTGTGATAGCGCATAATCATCCAAGCGGTGATCCAAAACCGTCGCAAGCCGATATTGATATGACCAATCAGATAAAAAAGCTTTGCAGCGGGCTTGGTATTGTTCTTCACGACCATTTGGTTATTGGCCGTGAGGATGTTGTCAGCTTTAAGAGTCTAAACTTACTTTAAAGGACATAAAAACTGCATGTAGCCGGCTTCTTATATTGAGAATCTTGGCATTTTCGGGTATACCGACGCTGCAGGAGAGATTTTATGATTCCAAGATATACACGACCCGAAATGGCGGCCATTTGGACGCCTGAAAGCCGCTTTGGTATTTGGCTGGATATTGAAACCCACGCAATGGATGCGATGGCAGATTTGGGCATTGTTCCTAAAGAAGCTGCGCAAAAAGTACGCGAAAAAGGCGGGTTTGACGTTGACCGCATTGATGAAATTGAACGCGAGGTCAAACATGATGTGATTGCCTTTTTAACCAGCCTTTCTGAACATGTGGGGCCCGAGGCGCGGTTTGTGCATCAGGGCATGACCTCATCAGATGTTTTAGACACATGTTTGAATGTACAACTTGTGCGCGCAGCCGATTTATTATTGGAAGACATGGACGCGCTGCTGGCGGCCATTAAAAAACGCGCTTATGAACATAAAGACACGGTCACTATTGGTCGCAGTCATGGGATTCATGCAGAACCCACAACTTTTGGCCTGAAAATGGCACAAGCCTATGCTGAATTTGACCGTAATCGGTCTCGCCTGCAAGCGGCGCGCGCAGAAATAGCCACTTGCGCCATTTCAGGTGCGGTTGGAACATTTGCCAATATTGACCCATCGATTGAGCAACATGTTGCCGATAAAATGGGGCTGGCAGTTGAGCCCGTCTCAACACAAGTTATACCTCGTGACCGACACGCCATGTTTTTTTCAGTATTGGGTGTGATTGCCTCGTCTATCGAGCGGGTCGCGGTTGAGGTGCGCCATTTACAGCGCACAGAAGTGCTTGAAGCTGAGGAATATTTCTCTGAAGGCCAAAAAGGGTCTTCGGCAATGCCGCATAAGCGCAACCCAGTCCTGACCGAGAACCTGACCGGCCTTGCCCGGCTGGTGCGCGGCATGGCGCTGCCAGCTATGGAGAATGTCGCCCTATGGCATGAGCGCGATATTTCGCACAGCTCAGTCGAGCGCATGATTGGGCCAGATGCAACCGTGACACTTGATTTCGCACTTGTGCGCCTAACCAATGTCATTGAAAATTTATTGGTCTATCCAGATCGCATGCAAGCCAATATGGATAAGCTTGGCGGACTCATTCATTCACAACGCGTCTTGTTGGCTCTCACACAAGCAGGTGTTAGCCGAGAAGATGCTTATCGTTTGGTACAGCGCAACGCTATGCCCGTTTGGCGCGGTGAAGGGGTGTTTCTTGATTTGCTAAAGGCAGATGACGAAGTCCGCGCCGCCCTGTCGGATACTGAGTTAGAAAATTTATTTGATCTGGGTTACCACCTCAAACATGTGGATACGATTTTCAAACGGGTTTTTGACGAGAAATAATTGAGGACAAAAACACGGACAAAGCGCAGAAAATGATTTTAAAAATGCGAGTCACTTTAATCTGTGTTTATTGAAGGAGTGTTAAATGGCAGCGCGAAAAAAAATTTATGATGGCAAAGCCAAAACCCTTTATAAAGGGCCTGAAATTGGTTTGCTCATTCAGCACTTTAAAGATGACGCAACAGCCTTTAACGCTGAAAAACACGATATTATTGATGGCAAAGGTGTTTTAAACCAGCGCATATCTGAATATATTTTCTCCCGCCTTGAGCAGCTTGGCATCCCAACCCATTTCATTAAAACCCTAAATATGCGCGAACAACTTATTCGCGAAGTTGATATTGTGCCGATTGAGGTTGTCGTGCGCAATGTGGCTGCGGGGTCTATTTCAAAAAGATTAGGGCTACCGGAGGGAGAAGTTTTACCCCGTACGATTGTTGAGTTTTATTATAAAGATGACGCTTTGGGCGACCCGATGATTGCACCCGAACATATCACCGCATTTGGCTGGGCCAGCGACGCTGAGCTGGAAGAAATGACGGCGCTCTCCTTGCGGGTGAATGATTTTATGTGCGGCATGTTTCAGGCCTGCAATATTCGATTGATTGATTTTAAACTCGAATTTGGCCGCCTTGAAACCGAGGACGGGCATCAAATTATATTAGCCGATGAAATAAGCCCAGATAATTGCCGCCTTTGGGACAGTGAAACCAATGAAAAACTCGATAAAGACCGTTTCCGCCGTGATATGGGCGGCATGGTTGATGCCTATCAGGAAGTCGCCTCGCGTTTGGGGCTGTTAAGCGCAAAAAATGATGAATGAGATCAGGAAAATGATGAAAGCAACGATTAAAATTAGATTAAAAAATGGGGTGTTGGACCCGCAAGGAAAAGCCATTGAAAATGCCCTTACCCAACTTGATTTTCAAGGTGTTGATAATGTGCGGCAGGGTAAATTGATTGAAGTTGAGTTGGCTGAAACCGATGAACAGGCCGCCAAAGCGCAATTAACCCAAATGTGCGAGAAATTGCTGGCCAATACGGTGATTGAAAATTACGACATTGAAATTGAAACGGCGTCTTAAGCATGAAAGCTGCGGTTATTGTATTTCCAGGTTCAAATTGCGACAGAGACGTCGCTGTTTGCCTTGAGGCGGCATCGGGACAAAAGCCCAATATGGTTTGGCATGGCGAAAACGCCCTGCCGGATTGCGATGTGATTGTTCTGCCGGGTGGCTTTTCTTATGGGGATTATTTGCGTTGCGGGTCGATGGCTGCCAATAGCCCGATTATGGCCGAAATTGTCAAACGCGCCGGACAAGGTGTTCCGGTAATTGGTATTTGCAATGGTTTTCAGGTGTTGACTGAATGCGGATTATTGCCTGGCGTGCTGATACGCAATAAAGGATTGAATTTTGTTTGCCGTGACACCCGCCTGATTGTTGAGCGGGCGGTGGCACCTTTTACCAATCAATATAAACAAGGTGATGAAATCACCATTCCTGTCGCGCATAATGAAGGCAATTATTTTGCTGATGAGGAAACGCTTAATCGGCTTGAAGGGGAAGGTCAGATTGCGTTTCGCTATGCGCCAGATGACAATCCAAATGGCTCCTGCCGAGATATTGCGGGCATTGTCAACCAAAACGGTAATGTATTGGGCATGATGCCGCATCCAGAGAGATTTGCAGAAGCAGCCCTTGGCGGCACAGATGGCAAAGCCATTTTTGACAGCCTTGTGGAGTTTGCGTCATGAGTGAGTTGATGAAAGAAAAAGTTGATAATGTGAATGATACGCCCGTCACTGACGCGATTGTGGCTGAACATGGCTTAACCCCAGAAGAGTATGAGTTGATTGTCGCGCATATGGGGCGCGCCCCCAACATGACAGAACTCGGCGTTTTTTCTGTCATGTGGTCGGAACATTGCTCTTATAAATCATCGCGTAAATTTCTAAGCCAACTGCCTGTTACTGGCGCTCAGGTGATACAAGGGCCTGGTGAAAATGCGGGCGTGATTGATATTGGCGACGGTGATGCGGCGGTGTTTAAAATGGAAAGCCATAATCACCCCTCATTTATTGAACCCTATCAGGGCGCGGCTACAGGCGTTGGCGGGATTATGCGTGATGTTTTTACCATGGGCGCGCGCCCAGTTGCTAATCTTAATGCCCTGCGCTTTGGTAACCCCAATCACCCAAAAACCAAGCATTTGGTTGCTGGTGTGGTGTCGGGTATTGGCGGCTATGGCAATTGCATTGGCGTGCCAACTGTCGGTGGCGAAGTCAATTTTGATGACAGTTATAATGGCAACATTCTGGTTAATGCCATGTGTGTTGGCCTCGCCAAATCCGATAAAATCTTTTACGCCAAAGCAACGGGCATCGGTAATCCTGTTGTTTATGTTGGCTCAAAAACCGGCCGTGATGGTATTCATGGTGCAACTATGGCATCGGCGGAATTTGATGATGACTCAGAAGAAAAGCGCCCTACAGTTCAAGTTGGCGACCCCTTTACCGAGAAGCTTTTATTAGAAGCTTGTATGGAGCTTATGTCATCTGATGCGATTATTGGGATTCAGGATATGGGGGCGGCAGGCCTGACCTCATCTTCAGTAGAAATGGCCGATAAGGGCGATGTTGGGATTGAGCTTGACCTTGATAAAGTCCCTTGCCGCGAAACCGCTATGACAGCCTATGAAATGCTTCTTTCTGAAAGCCAAGAGCGCATGCTCATGGTGTTAAAACCAGGCCGCGAAGCAGAGGCTGAAGAAATTTTCAAACGCTGGGGGCTGGATTTTGCGGTGATTGGTCAACTGACCGATACAGGCCGCATGGTCGTGCATTATGAGGGCGAGGTTAAGGCTGATATGCCGATTAAGCCATTGGCAGATGGCGCGCCAGCATATGAACGCCCTTATGTAGCAACCCCTGCGCGTGAAGTAATAGAGGCGGCACAGATTGAGGCACCATCTGATTGGACGCAATGCCTAAGCCAACTCATTGGTAGCCCTGAGCTCGCATCGCGCCGTTGGGTATGGGAACAATATGACCATATGGTAATGGGCGACACAGTGGCACGTCCGGGCGGTGATGCTGCCATAGTGCGCGTGCATGGCAGCAATAAGGGGTTGGCCGTCAGTGCCGATGTCACCCCGCGCTATTGCTTTGCAGACCCAATTGAAGGTGGCAAACAGGCTGTTGCTGAAACCTATCGCAATATCACGGCCGCTGGCGGATTGCCGCTGGCCATCACCAATTGCCTTAATTTTGGCAATCCAGAGCGGCCAGAAATCATGGGGCAGTTTGTCGGCTGTCTTGAGGGCATGGGCATGGCGGGGCGCGCTTTGGATTACCCTGTCGTGTCTGGCAAAGTCTCGCGTTATAATTAAACCAATGGGGCGGGGATTTTCCCGACACCAGCAATTGGTGGTGTTGGCGTTATTAAAGACCTGAACCATCGTGCAGACCCGGCATTTAAAGCAGATGGCGCGCGGGTTTTTGTGATTGGGGAAACCAAAGGTCATTTGGGCTGTTCGCTTTATTTACGCGATATTATAGGGCGCAAAAGCACCGAACTTGGCGCCCCGCCCCCCGTAGATTTGGAACAAGAAAAATCCCATGCGCATTTTGTACGCAAATTAATTAGCGATGGCCTACTCACCACAGTGCATGATGTTTCTGATGGGGGGCTGTTAATTGCGGTTACAGAAATGGCGATGTCTGGCAAGATTGGGGTATCCCTGCAAACACCGGATATTGACCAGCCACATGGCTATTGGTTTGGTGAGGATCAGGGGCGTTATGTTGTCGCAATTGAGGCGGATAAAACCGATGAACTTATTGAAAAGGCGAAGCAATCTGGTGTTTTCCTTCAAGAAATTGGAAAAACTGGCGGCGATGAGTTGACTTTAGACACCAAGATACGCATATCTATAAAAGAGCTGGCACAAACACATGAAAGCTGGTTCCCAAATTACATGAGCGCCTAGCGAAAACAATAGACTCAGCCATAAAGGTTTAACAAATATGCCGATGAAAGAATCCGAGATTGTGCATTTAATCAAGCAGGCACTGCCAGACGCACAGGTTGAGATTACTGATTTACGCGGCGATGGTGACCATTATGCTGCCGTTGTAACCTCTGCCGCCTTTAAAGGCAAAACACGCGTGCAACAGCACAAGCTCGTATATGATGCTTTTAAAACAGATGATGGCGAAGATGGTATGGGCAGTACATTACATGCATTGGCTTTACAAACAGCCGTGCCAGATGAGGAGTAATCAGGTGACAGATATCCACCAACAGATTGATGAAGAAATTAAAAGTGCCGATGTCGTTTTATTCATGAAGGGCACGCCCGTTTTTCCACAATGCGGATTTTCTGGCCAGCTTGTCCAAATTTTGTCTTATCTGGGCGTGGCTTTTAAGGGCGTAAATGTGCTCGACAGCGACGAATTGCGTGAAGGTATCAAGACTTTCTCAAACTGGCCAACCATTCCGCAGCTTTATGTAAAAGGCGAATTTATTGGCGGGTGTGATATTGTGCGCGAAATGTTTGTTGAAAACGAATTACAAGAATATTTTCAACAAAATAATATCGACATGCAAAACGCATAGAACTGCAATAATCCGTTCATATGAACGGTTTTGGCTTGCTCTTATTGCCCTTAATCGCTATAAAACGGCACGCTTAACGCCACCCAGAAATGAGTCTGGGTTGTGGCTCACACCCCTGGAGGGAGCCAAGCGTGATTGGCAATTCAGCCAGTTTTTGGAGATAAGATAATGAGCAACATTATCAATTTAAATGCAGAAAAACGTGAATTGAGCGGCAAGGGGCCCGTTCGCGCGCTGCGTTTGGCTGGAAAAATTCCAGCTGTCATTTATGGTGACAAAAAAGAGCCTCTAGCAATCACCCTCGAACGCAAAGAAATCGACAAAGTTTATAATACAGGCCGCATGATGGCGACTTTATTGGAACTTGAAGTTGATGGTTCTAAAAGCCGTGTGATTGCCCGTGATGTGCAATTTGACCCTGTCAAAGACACGATTTTACATGCTGATTTTCTGCGCGTAACGCGCGCCACAAAAATTGCTGTTGAAGTTCAGGTGCATTTCTTAAATGAAGAAACTTGCCCTGGTCTCAAGCAAGGTGGGGTGCTTAATGTTGTGCGCTATCAGGTTGAATTGCTTTGCCCAGCTGGAGAAATTCCAGAATTCATCGAGCTTGATTTGGCCGAAGCTGAAATTGGCACCAGCCTGAACATTTCTGATGTTCAATTGCCAGAAGGCATTACACCAACCATCACCGACCGTGACTTCACCATCGCGACCATTGCAGCGCCTGCAGGTCTGAATGAAGAAGAGGATGAAGAGAGCACTGGTGAAGAAGGTGAAGAAGGCGAAGCTAGTGAAGCAGAAGGCAGCGAAGAGACTGCCGATGAGGGTGGCGAAGAATAAGCTTCCCACACCTAATCTGCATCACCATCTGACATAACCCTTTGATGGTTATGTTTTGGAGAAGCCTGATGCTTTTAATTGTTGGTCTTGGTAATCCTGGAAATAAATATGCTGGAAACCGGCATAATATCGGTTTTATGGCCATTGACGAGATTGCCAAGCACCACAATTTCCCGCCCTTTAAAAAGAAATTTCAAGGGCAAATCTCTGAACATAGTGTGAATGGTGAGAAGGTTTTATTACTCAAACCTGAAACCTTTATGAATGAAAGCGGCAAATCAGTTGCCGAGGCAGTGCGGCTTTACAAATTGCCATTGGATCAGATTATCGTCTTTTATGATGAGCTTGATTTACTGCCTGGTAAATTACGCATGCGCACAGGTGGGGGGCTGGCCGGACATAATGGGTTACGGTCTTTAAAAGCCCATATTGGTAATGACTTCCGCCGAGCGCGGTTGGGCATTGGTCATCCCGGACATAAAGACAGGGTTTTGGGGCATGTTTTGAAAGATTTCTCAAAACAAGACGAAATATGGTTGGCGGATTTTTTGCCATCCCTCGCGACGCATTTTGCGTTATTGCTCGAAGGCGCAGACACGACATACCAAAACCGCGTTCATGAAGATATGCAAAGTCATTTTCCAGAAAAAAACAATGAAACGCAAAAGCAGGATTAAAAGGAAATATTATGGGATTTAAATGCGGTATTGTTGGGCTGCCAAATGTGGGCAAATCAACGCTTTTTAACGCTTTGACGCAAACAGCAGCGGCGCAGGCAGCAAATTTTCCTTTTTGTACGATTGAACCAAATATTGGCGAGGTCAGTGTGCCAGATACACGTCTTGCTGCTTTGGCCGCGATTTCAGCTTCAAAAGAAACCATCCCAGCGCGCTTGAGCTTTGTTGACATTGCCGGGCTGGTGCGCGGCGCGTCGAAGGGCGAAGGCCTGGGCAATCAATTTCTTGGTAATATCCGCGAAGTGGACGCGATTGCGCATGTTTTGCGCTGTTTTGAAGATGGCGACATCACCCATGTTGAGGGGACGATTGACCCGCTTGCTGATGCTGATACGGTAGAAACCGAACTCATGCTGGCTGATTTGGAAAGCCTTGAAAAACGTGCCGATGGCTTACGGAAAAAAGCGACCACTAAAGATAAAAAAGCGATTGAAGAATTAGAGCTGGTTGAGCTGGCGCTGGCTGAATTACAAGAAGGGCGCCCAGCGCGCTGTGCTGAGATACCACAAGGGCGAGAAGCAGATTTTAAAAACCTGCAGCTTTTAACCGCAAAACCTGTCCTTTACGTGTGCAATGTGGAAGAGGAAAGCGCAGAAACTGGCAATAGCTTATCGGCCAAAGTCGCTGAAAAGGCAGCAAAAGAAGGTGCCGAAGCGGTGATTATTTCCGCCCGCATTGAAGAAGAGCTTGCCCAGCTTGACGAGGAGGAAAGGCTTGAATATTTGCAAACATTAGGGCTAGAAGAGCCTGGCCTTAATCGCCTCATTCGGCAAGGCTATCAGCTGCTTGACCTTATCACCTATTTCACCTCAGGACCCAAAGAAACCCGTGCATGGACGATTAAACGCGGCACTGCCGCGCCACAGGCGGCAGGCGTGATTCACACTGATTTTGAGCGCGGGTTTATCCGTGCAGAAACGGTTAGCTATAGCGATTACACCACCCATCAGGGGGAGCAAGGCGCGCGCGATGCTGGCCGCCTGCGCCAAGAAGGCAAAGACTATGTCGTGCAGGACGGCGATGTCATGCTGTTCCGGTTTAATGTTTAAGTATTAAGCCAATCATTTTTGTCGTTTGTCGCTTGACGCGATCAGGTATTACTGGCTAGCATGTCCACAATAATAAAAAAAGGACAGCCAATGTTTCATTTCAAACCACACCCCCACCCTGCTTTGGGTAAGCATTCTCGTTTTCTAGCAAATATAGCGCTTATTGCTATAGTGACAGCTGGTTGCATGTCGCCAGCGTCTCATTACACCGCAGATGTTTATGACTCGGGGCAAATCAACACGCGCCAAGAAGCCAAAGCCGTTCGGATTTTATCCATTGAAGCCAGCAAAGTACAAGTTGATAACCGACAAAACCAAGAGCTGGCGGCTATAGGCGGGGCTATTTTAGGCGCTTTATTAGGTGCTGAACTTGGTAGCAATACCAATCATAGCAAAGGCGCAGCTGTTGGCGGCGGTCTTGTTGGCGCCACTGTGGCCGAAAATATAGCTGGCAACACGACGCTTGTTGACGGGGTGAGCTTGTTTTATGAAGAAAATGGAACAGTTTTAACTTCCACACAAGTAGGCCGACCTTGCCAATTTGCTTTGGGTACTGCCTTGATGATTGTGACGGAAAAAAACAATACACGCATCCAACCAAATGCCGCTATGCCGTGTGTGAAAGGTCAAGAACAGTTGGTTAGCCAAATCAGCAAATATGATCAAAATCTATCAACGCGTGAAATAATCAAACTTGGCAGCCAACCAACTCATTCTGATAAAATTATAGAACTGAAACGCCAGCAAGAAACATTAGAAGAAACGACGAAGCTCCAAAAAGAAATTACCGAGCTAACCAAAGAGGAACAACGCACCGAAACCGCCAAAGAACGGGCGAATTTAGAGCTTGAAAACCGCAAAGCCGAAATTGACAGCATCAAGGCCCGCAATGAAGCCACGCGCACAATCAGTCAAGGTGTCAGTAATCGCCTGAATAAAGATACAGAAATAACGATTGAGCCAGATAAGGTAAAAATCAAAAATTAACCCCCGCTATGAAGTCCCATTTGGAGCCATAGCGAGGGTTGAAATTTTGTTAAACTGGGCAAGCGCTTAATGTTGGTCAGCCCAAATTTTGCGCATCGATAGGAATAATAAGCCTGCAAATAATGAGAGGTAAATAATCACCATCACGCCAGTTTGCTTGCGGGTTTCAAGCTCTGGTTCAGCCGCCCATGAGAGAAAAGTCACAACATCATAAGCCAATTGCTCTTTTGTCGGGACTGTACCGTCTTCATATTCGACCAATTCGTCAACCAAAGGTTCGGCCATCGCAATTTTACCGCCCGCCATATAGGGGTTGTAATATTGTCCATCACCAAGCTTAACGCCCTCAGGCGCGTCTTCATATCCGACTAAAAGCGCATAAACATAATCGGCTCCAAGCCCGCGCGCTTTTGTTATGAGCGACAAATCGGGTGGATAAGCACCGCCATTGGATGCGCGCGCGGCATTTTCATTTGGATAGGGTGCAATAAAGGCGTCTTTTGGCAAAGCTGGACGCTCAAACATATCACCATAATCATCTGGACCATCTTCGACTGTAAAATTTGCTGCAATGGCTTTGACTTCAGCTTCACTGAATTCTGGCCCACCAGACTGCGACAAATTACGGAAACGCAACTGGTTCATCGAATGGCACGCCGCGCAGACCTCTTGATAAACCTTATAGCCACGCCGTAGCGCGTCTCGGTCAAATGTGCCAAATGGCCCGTTAAAGCTCCAATCTTGAGCTGCAGGGTGTTTGGCATCGCCAGCTGCAAAAACCTGAGCTGGCATTGCCAATGCAACAAAAAGGGCAAGCCCTAATGTGGTGAAAAATTGTGTTCTTTTCATAGCTCCAACCTTTATTCTGCAGGCGCTGCATTTTTAGAAAGCACTGAGTCTGAAATGCTTTCGGGAATATCTTTTGGTTTTTCGATGTAACCAAGGACAGGTAAAATAATGAGGAAATGCGCGAAATAATAAATTGTCGCAATCCGTGCCAGCACAATATAAATGCCCTCGGCTGGCATTGCGCCCAAATAACCGAGCAACAAGCAAACACCGATAAAAATGAAATAGAACTGACGGAATAGCGGGCGATAGCGCGCAGAACGCACTTTCGATGTATCCAACCAAGGCAGCACAAATAAAATGGCAATCGCTCCAACCATTGCAATCACCCCGCCAAGCTTATCCGGCACAGCACGCAAAATCGCATAAAATGGTAAGAGATACCATTCTGGCACGATATGGGCTGGCGTTACTAATGGGTTAGCTGGAATATAATTATCCGCATGACCGAGAACATTTGGGGCGAAAAAGATAAAATAGCTGAACAAAATCATAAACAGTACCAGCGCAAAACCATCTTTCACCGTGTAATAAGGGTGGAAGGGGACGGTGTCTTGTTTTGATTTAACCGAAATACCAATCGGGTTGTTATTGCCGGGTACATGCAAAGCCCAGATATGCAGCACCACCACGCCCGCAATCAGGAACGGGATAAGATAATGCAATGAGAAAAAGCGGTTCAGCGTTGGGTTATCAACCGAGAAACCTCCCCATAGCCATGTTGCGATGCTATCGCCAACCAACGGCACAGCGCCAAAAAGATTGGTAATCACTGTCGCGCCCCACAGGCTCATTTGCCCCCAAGGTAAGACATACCCCATAAAAGCAGCTGCCATCATGAGCAGGTAAATAATCACCCCCAAAATCCACAAAACTTCGCGCGGCGCTTTATAAGAGCCGTAATACATCCCCCGAAATATATGGATATAAACCGCGAGGAAGAACATAGACGCGCCATTGGCGTGAATATAGCGGATTAACCAGCCATAATTGACATTACGCATAATATGCTCGACAGAATTAAACGCCAAATCAACATGCGGCGTGTAATGCATGGCCAAAATAATGCCGGTGACAATTTGTGTCATCAGGCAAAAAGTCAAAATACCGCCAAAAGTCCACCAATAATTCAGGTTTTTAGGGGTTGGATAATCAACAAAACTATCATGTGCCAAGCGCATTAAGGGAAGGCGCTCATCCATCCATTTTGCGATACCGCTTTTCGGGTTATATGTGCTTTCGCCGCTCATGTGTTAATCCTATCTCGCTTAACCGATTTTAATACGTGTGTCTGAAACAAATTGATATTCTGGAATTTCCAGATTAGTTGGGGCTGGTCCCTTACGAATACGCCCTGACGTATCATAATGCGACCCGTGACAAGGGCAGAACCAGCCATTAAACTCACCAGCCTGACCAAGTGGCACACATCCCAAATGCGTGCAAACGCCGACCATGATTAACCATTCGGGTTTTTCGGCACGCAGTGTATCAGCTTGCGGGTCTCGCAATTCGGCTAAATCCACTTGTTCAGCTTCTGCAATCTCATCAGCTGTGCGGCGGCGGATAAAAACAGGCTTTCCGCGCCATGTCACAGTGATGCTTTGGCCAATATCAATGGCGCTTAAATCAACCTCAATTGAGGCCAAAGCGCGCATTGAAGCATCGGGGTTCATTTGGTCAATTAACGGCCAGGCTATATTTGCCGCCCCAATGGCTGCAAAAGCTCCAGTCGCTAAATGAAGGAATTCTCGGCGGTTTGTTTCGCCATTTTTGCTATCAGCAGTATCACTCAAGACAATATCTCCAGCGTTGATGTTCACTTCCCAATAAATCGGCGCTCATCGCCAAATAATCGAGTCACCCCTTTATAAAGGATTTAACTGATAGGGAAAATACTTCTCTGGCTTGTCAGGCTCTATGTGTCACCATGACGCAGAGGGCGAAATTTCCACATTTTTAACCCAAATAGGGTAAAAAATAAGAGTAGGGATGGAAAGTAAATTTCATGGTACATACGGATATGGATAAGCAAAAAAAACAGGCAACTGACTGGTTTCGGACCCTGCGCGATGAATTATGCGCGGCCTTGGAGGCTTTTGAGCCAAATGGGCAGAAATTCCAGAAGAAAAAATGGAGCCGCGCGGAACAGCACCAATCAGATGAGGATTTAGGCGGTGGTGAAATGGCCTTGCTCGAAGGCGATGTTTTTGAAAAAGCCGGCGTGCATATATCAACTGTATATGGTGAGTTTTCTGAACAATTCCGTCATCAAGTGGAAGGCGCTGATGAAGACCCGCGCTTTTGGGCTAGCGGGATTTCGGTCATTATTCACCCCAAAAACCCGCATGCACCCACCGCGCATATGAACACACGTATGGTGGTCACCACAAAAAACTGGTTCGGCGGCGGCGGCGATTTAACCCCAATGCTGGCGCGTGACCGCCATACCGACCACCCAGATACAATCGCTTTTCATCAAGCCTATCAACAAGCTTGCGATAGCTATGCGCCAGATGCATATGCAAAATACAAAAAAGCCTGTGATGAATATTTCTATCTGCCGCACCGCAAGGAACCTCGCGGCACGGGCGGGATTTTTTATGACCATCTCAACAGTGGTGATTGGGATCAGGATTTTAAATTTACCCAAAATGTCGGCAAAGCCTTTTTGCAGGCTTATCCAGCGATTATCGCAAAACGCATCAATCAAGCCTATACTGAGGCAGAGCGTGATGAACAACTCATACAGCGCGGGCGTTATGTTGAGTTTAATCTGCTTTATGATCGCGGCACCATGTTTGGCTTAAAAACTGGTGGCAATGTGGACAGCATATTGTCCTCTATGCCGCCGGTTGTGAAATGGCCCGCGCCTTAACCTTTAATCCAAAAGCTGAAGCCAATCGGCTGTGCCGCCTTCGATTTCATCTATTTTCTGCATAACGGTCTCGGCACTTGGAAAATCATGCATGGCCCACCAGAATTCCAATGCTTTTTTATATTTGCCCATTTGCGGCCCTGATTTTACCCCTGCGCCGGCCAGCATCTCGCCTGTGACTGGAAATTGCGGGCGTTGCCAATCCTGAGGTATAGCTTCTGCTTGCTCCCAAAAAGACAAATTGTGCTGGGGCGGGTTATGGTTGTTTTTTTCTGCTCCAAACGCATGCGGGAAAGCCATAAAAGAGTGCGCTTTTAAAAGTAAAGCTTGGTCACGCAGGGTCTGCGGCCCCAAAAAATACAACGCTGCTGATAAGGAATCATATGCATCAGCCCGCTGGCCAAAAGCCATCTCCATTCGTTTTTTCTGCCTGTTCGACAAGCGCAGCATTTGCGCAATGATAGCCACATTATCTAATGGGTTAGGAAACGGCACCAGCGCCATCAGCCGCAGCAGTAAGTCCGGTTCGGTGATATTATTTTTTTTCTCATATTGGTCTGCTTGATGAAACAAGCGCGCCAACCCATCACCCTCGCAGCCCAGCAATGGTGCTAAAATTTCATTTTTCTGCATTGCCTGATAAGCAAAAAAAGCTCCCGGCATGGCCAAAATTTTAAACAACTCGCTACACTTTCGCTCCCCCGATAAGGCGGAAAGCTTATGGGCTGCAGCTTGGCACGCCGCCAACGCTTCCGGGTCCATTTGGTCTGAAGACATTAAATAGTGAAACCGGAAAAAACGTAAAATGCGCAAATAATCTTCTGCAATGCGCTCCTCTGCTTTCCCGATGAAGCGCACTTTTTTTGCCTGTATATCCTCAATCCCAGTGTCGAGCGGGTCATAGACCTGCCCTTGTGCATCGCAATAAAGTGCATTGATGGTGAAATCGCGCCGCGCTGCATCCGCTTCCCAATCCTGCCCGAAAACAACTTTGGCATGGCGGCCATCGGTTTCTACATCGCGGCGTAAAGTCGTCACCTCATAATGAAACCCATCTAATATCGCGGTCAGCGTGCCATGTTTCAAACCAGTGGGAATAACCTTAAACCCTGCTTTTTCAAGCCTTTCTTGCACATGTTCAGGCAACAGCTGAGTCGCCAAATCAACATCAGGCAGGTCTTTATTGGAGCTGTTGTCAAACATACCCAATAATGTATCACGCACACAGCCACCGACCGCGCGCACCATATCCTCCCCCAAAGCGGTCATGATTACCTGCGTTTGCGGTCTTGAAAGCCACTCAGCGTCAAGACGAAGGACAGTCATGCTTGTTTCTTTCTCATAGGTTCAAAGGGTTAATCGGCTGGTTTTGACTTAAAATAACCTGGTTGCAATGTCCCATTTTCGATTTTTGGCGGCACATAATCATTAGCCGGTGACACCCCGCTCATGGCGCGCAACACAAATAAACTCCCCAATACCAGCAATAAGCCAACACAAGCAGAGAGGGCCCAAACTTTCAAATCTGCCGCGCTTGGTTGAATTTTTTTGACCAAAGCCAGCCAGAAATAGGCCACAGCAAAGGGCAAGAAAAAGAGCAGCAGACCCCATAATAATAATCGTATCATTTAAAAGCTCTTTCGCTAATGGCGCGTATCATACCAGCAGTCGCGCCCCAAATATAATGCTGCTCATAGGGTATGGCATAAAAATAGCGCTGGCGACCCTTAAATTTTGCACTCTCAACAATATGATTTTGCTGATCCATTAAATGCTGCAAAGGCACCTCAAAAACATCTGATACCTCGTCAGGGTTGATTTGCATCTCAAAGCCTGGCGCAATCAGGCCAATCACTGGCACCACATAATAACCCGTAAAGGTTTCATAACTATCTGCATAGCCCAGCACATCAACATGCTCTGGGGCGAGGCCAATTTCTTCATGCGCTTCGCGCAAAGCCGCTGCCTGCACGGTTTGGTCGGTCTGGTCCAACCGGCCGCCCGGAAAAGCAATTTGGCCCGAATGGTTTGATAAATGCTCGGCGCGCCGTGTGAATAAAACCCGCGGCATGTCTTCATAAGTGATAATTGGCACCAAAACGGCGGCGGGCTTAAGCGATTTTTGCCGCACACCTTCTGGCACGTTTTTATTCAAATCAAAATCACCATAAGCCCCACCGTCTAAAATATTTTCTGGCAGGCTTGGCAGCGAAGGAATAAGCGCGTCTGTTAGCTCTTGGCGTAATTTTGGAGACATATCTTACGTCCTTCATCTACAGGCCAACATCTTGCGCCGGCGCGATGGCAAAGAAAACACCATCGCTCCAAACACCAAATTGCTCAACATTATCAATGGTTTCCTCAACGCATAAATCCACCAAACGATAAAAAACAGGCCGTGCAATCAACGCATCAAGTCGCCCGCGCACCCTTACATATGGGGTTGGCTCCTGATTATCTGGATTGATTTCTACACGCAGAGGATTGCTTGCGCCCGCGCGCAACACATCATCTGTCAGGGTAGTGAATTCTAATATTTGCTCTTTATCCGTACCTGATACCGACATTTGCGTCACCAGAAACGGCGCATCCTCAACAGTGACCAAAATTTTCTCAACAGGGGTCACCACATAATACTGGCCATCATCATCATGACGCAAAATGGATGAAAACAGCTTAACCAGTTTTTTACGGCCAATCGGCGAACCTTGATAAAACCACTGCCCATCTCGACGGATTTCCAACCCAATATCGCCACAATAAGGCGGGTTCCAATCCTCGACAGGGGGCAAGCCTGTTGATTGGTCCACCGCTTGAATGGACTTTAAGACAGTTTGAAAATTTGCTGGTTCACCTGTCATGCTTGCATGCCTCATTCACAGCTTTTTATCCTATCAAAAGCGCCAGTCACGCCCCCCTGAAGGGGCGCTTCATCGCTCAGCCAGCGTATTAAAACACGATTTGGGTCAACTGGCGCGGGATAAGTGATTGTTTTGGGCGCTACTTCAAACCCACTTGTTTGATAATATGACAAATCCCCCACCAAAAGAATATATTCATATTCTTTTGCCTGTGCCATTGTGATGGTTTCCTGCATTAAATGGCGGCCTACCCCAAGCCCCTGATACGGGGTATCAACAACCAATGGCCCAAGCAATAAGCCCATCTGGGCGCCGATTTGAATGCGCCAATAGGATATGGCCCCCAGCAGCTTATTATCATCGCCGAGCGCAACAAATGACAAGTCAGACACAGCTTGCGCATTTTCACGCAGGCGTTCTGCCATGCGCACATGCCGACCTGGCCCAAACACATGATTGAGCATCTGATCAATAGCCCGCGCATGCGAGGCCTGCTTTGGTAATAATTTATAGGCAAGCGTCATACCACTACCTTTATCAAACAATCCGCTGTCCTATCACGCCCCCAAAAGAAGCGCAATATATCCGCCATAGGCACACAAAAACAGCCCGCCAAATAATCGGCTGAGAGACGCACCCTCGCGCATCAACCATAAAAAGCTCAGACTTACGAGAAGCATAATCCAAACATCAAATTCAGCAATTTGCAGGCTTATATTTAAGGGCGCGATGAGCCCTGTCACCCCTAATATAAGCGCTATATTGAAAATATTACTGCCTATCACATTGCCAATCGCAACCCCCGCCTGCCCCCGAAAAGCCGCTAAAACAGATATCGCCAATTCTGGCAAAGATGTGCCAAACGCAACCAATGTCAGACCGATAATGGTTTCGGGTACACCCAAGCCCTGTGCGATTTTCACAGCACCATCAACCAAAATATCCGCGCCCCATACCACCGCCGCTACACCTAGCGTGAGTAGCAATAGCGCCCACAAAACCCCAGTTTGTGGAGCTTCTTCACTGATTTGTGTTTGCGTTGTTGGGGTTTTCGTTTCTTGCCGATAAACCAACCCAACATAAAAAATTAAATAGCCCAATAGCCCAATAGCGAGGCCAAAAGTCACTTGTCCAAATTGCGCAATAGCAGCAAAAACAATTGATATAAAGAGCACAAAAAACACATCGCGCTTGAGACCAGGATCATGGTTGACCAGTGGCCGCACCAGCGCGGTAGCCCCTAAAACAAGCAAAATATTCGCAATATTACTGCCCACCACATTACCAACTGAAATACCAGCATTGCCCGAAAGCGCCGCCTGTACTGAAACCATCAATTCAGGCGCCGAGGTGCCAAAGGCAACAAATGTCAGACCAATGATTAAGGGGGGCACACGCAAATGCCGCGCCAATGAAACCGCGCCTTTGACCAACCCCTCACCGCCAACAGCAAGCAGCAAGAAACCGCCTAAAACCATCAAAAAAGATATAGTCATTGAAGTCATGAAAGCCCTAAAATCAAGTGAATCCCGCTTTGAAATTCCAATCTATCCTGTTCGCTCACGCTGGCAAGCAAAACAAACAACAAAAAAATGACACAAGCGTCATTTTTTTGTTGAAACGATTCTCTTTTTTTGTTCTTATCATGTGGTAATGACGAGACTTCGTTATTCGGGGCGTTTTCATGGGGGATGAGAACGCCCTTTTTCTTTGCTTTTTTGAACTTTTGACCTTTCGAGCTCTGTTTTTCCCCCGCCCTGTTAAAAAATCTTTAATCCGATATAGGCAAAGGCTTTTAAATCTGTTACATCGGTAAGAGATAGTATTTTAGGGAGATTTTTATGTCCGATAATCAAGATAATGCAGAGCGCATTACCGTTTTATCAAAAGATTTCACACCTGCGGCGATGGAGTTCCACCGCAGCCATATGGCATCTAAGGGCTATCGAATGGAAGGGTCGATTGTTGCCCGCCGCTTCCAAGTCACTGACGGCATGTCAGAACCGCAAGACCTTTTTGATGGTGAAACCTATTATGCGGTGACATTTGTCAAAGGCGACTAATTTTTTACCTCTCGGCTCGTAAAAACAAAATAGGCGCCTCAATCACATATAGGTGTGCGGATTTGGCGCAATTTTTTGACGCCAAAAAAACTGGATATAAAAAGCCATTTAAGGCACATTCACGACATGGATTACGACAAATATATTAAAACTGCCCTGCACTCTCTTCATGAGGAAGGGCGGTATCGTGTGTTCACGGATTTAGGACGGCAAGTTGGTTTGTTTCCACGTGCGCTTGATTACTCTCAGTCACCGCCGCGTGAAATCATTGTCTGGTGTTCGAATGATTATCTTGGTATGGGCCAAAACCAACAAGTTATGACCTCGATGAAGCATGCCATTGAAAGTTACGGCGCAGGTGCGGGCGGCACACGCAATATATCTGGCACACATCATCTTATTATTGAACTTGAAAAAGAATTGGCCGATTTACACAATAAAGAAAGCGCGCTGGTTTTCACATCGGGTTATGTGTCTAATGAAGCGACCATTTCTACATTGGCCAGATTGCTACCTGATTGCCTGATTATTTCTGATGAGTTGAACCATGCTTCAATGATTGCAGGCGTTAAAAGCTCAAATTGCGAGAAAGTAGTTTGGCGCCATAACGACCTCGCCCATTTGGAAGATATTTTGCAACAGGCCGGCCATGACCGCGCCAAGCTGATTGTTTTTGAAAGTGTGTATTCAATGGATGGCGATATTGCGCCAATCCCCGAAATCTGCGCACTGGCAAAAAAATATAATGCTTTGACATATCTTGATGAAGTGCATGCCGTTGGCATGTATGGCCCGCGCGGCGGTGGCATTGCTGACCGCGACCATGTGATGGAAGAAATCGATATTATTGAAGGCACATTGGCCAAAGCTTTTGGCATTATGGGTGGGTATATTGCCGCCAAATCCGATTTGATTGATGCGATACGCTCTTATGCGCCTGGCTTTATTTTTACCACCAGCTTGCCTCCAGCTGTTGCTGCCGGCGCAACGACAAGTGTCCGGCTTTTGAAAAACAGCGCTGACTTAAGAGAACGCCATCAAGAGCGCGCCAACAAACTCAAAACCATGTTGGCAAAATCAGGTCTGCCCTTTTTGCAAACCGAAACGCACATCGTGCCAGTTATGGTTGGCAATCCAGTTTTATGCAAAGCGGCATCTGACCGCTTAATGAAAAATCACGGCATTTATATCCAGCCAATTAATTATCCAACAGTGCCGCGTGGAACTGAACGCTTGCGCATCACCCCATCGCCTTTGCATGATGATATTTTAATGGAACAATTGGTTGACGCCTTGCTTGAAGTTTGGGACGCCCTAGATATTAAAGAGAAAACAAAGGGCCGACTAAACGAGGCAATCTAATGTCCCTGCCGACATCTCATCCAACAATCGCATATGGCCGTACGGGCCTTTTATTGGTTAATTTGGGCACCCCTGAAAGCGCAGATGCTAAAGGCTTACGCCCATATTTAAAGCAATTTTTGAGCGATAAGCGGGTGATTGAAACACCAAGCTTTATTTGGCAGCCTATTTTGCGTGGGATTATTTTAAACACCCGACCCAAAAAATCAGCCCATGCCTATGCCCAAATCTGGGATAAAGAAACCAATGAAAGCCCCTTGCGTCGCTATACGCGTGAACAGGCTGAGGCTGTGCAAGAAAAATTAGGTGACGAGATTAATGTCAGTTGGGCGATGCGCTATGGTCGCCCGTCTATTGAAGATAGGCTGGCAGAAATGAAACAAGCTGGCTGTGAGCGCATTGCTGTGATGGCGCTTTATCCGCAATATAGCGCCACCACCAGCGCGTCTGTCTATGATGAAGTGTTTCGCGCCCTCATGCGGCTGCGTTGGCAGCCAGCCATTCGCACAGCTGCCCCCTATCATGATGACCCAGCCTATATCAACGCCCTTGCAGCATCTGTGAAAGCACAGATTAAAACCCAGAAATGGGAACCCGATGTGATTGTGGCCTCGTTTCATGGCTTGCCGCAGCGTTATTTTGACAAAGGCGACCCTTATCATTGCCACTGCGCCAAAACCGCGCGGCTATTGCGTGAAGCACTTGGGCTGACTGAGGACCAGTTTAAATTAACATTCCAGTCACGATTTGGTCCCGCCAAATGGCTTGAGCCTTATACGGATAAAACCATTATTGAACTTGCCGCGCAGGGGCACAAAAAAATCACTGTCATCACACCAGGTTTCATTTCTGATTGCGTGGAAACACTAGAAGAAATCAATATTGGTGTTCGCGACATGTTTTTAGAAGCAGGAGGAACTGATTTCTCTATGGTTCCATGCCTCAATACCAGCAAAGACAGCATTGGTTTACTCGTTCATCTGGCACAAAAAGATTTAGCTGGCTGGCATTCTGTTTGATTTTTTAAATAAATTATTGCACCCTATAGCAAATCGAAAGAGGGTCGCATGGAATATTGGTCAGAATTACTGCACTATCCCCCAACACAAACAGAAATCATTATGATGATTTGTGTATTGGTTATTTTTTCTATCTCACACCGCCCTGTTAAATATTTGCACTCTGTCGGCGCCGCGTTTATTTGCTTCTTATTCTTACATGCCGCTTTTCCTCATTTAAACGATAATGGCATGTTTTCTTTTCAAGACTTCGGAACCTCATTATTTGAGACAACACTTGGATTTTTCCTCTCAAGAGGCCTCACCATCCTAGCCGGGATATATATTTTCCGTAAAGTTTCCAATCGCTTAATGCCAAAAAAGCTTTTTTTTAAAAATTAATTGGCTTTTGCTCTTTTCGACCTAGTTTTTAGTCTGGGTGTGATTACTTTTCGCGGCTCTTGGCACCCTTCCGCAAAGAATAGCTTGTGAACAAGCAATACAGGAGCAAGATATGCCTAGTGGCGTTGTAAAATGGTTTAATACTGCAAAAGGTTATGGATTCATCACACCAGATGATGGTGCGGCGGATACATTTGTTCATATTACCTCAGTGAAAGAGTCAGGTCTTAAAATGCTGGTCGAGAGCCAGCGTGTAAATTATGAGCTGACAGAAGGGCGCGATGGTCGAAGCATTGCAACCGATATTGAGTTGATTGACCAAACAGACACACTTGTTGGCTAACATTTTTAGCCAATTGATTTCGCTTTAAACCGAAAAATATTTACACTGTGAATAAGTCATGTTTTTATTTTCTAAAGGGAGAATGACATGAGCTTATTGCCAACCAAACAACAAATTGACGCTCTTAGAAGCGGGCCAAAAGACTCGCCTATCGTCATGATAAACATGTTGGTTTATAAAAACCGAGACAGTTACAAAAAATATATGCAAGCCATTGGCAATTTAATGCCCCATTACGGTGCCAAGCTGGTCTGGATGGGTGAGGTGGTCACGCCTGTGATTGGTGAAAATGTGCCGCCCTTTGAGACAATTTTTCTTGTGCAATATCCAAATCAACAAGCTTTTCTGGATATGACAAGCTCTGACGCATACCTCGCGGATAAAATACATCGCGAAGAAGGGCTTGAAAGCCAATGGTTACTTGCCACCACCCCTTTACCAGCATTTATTCAGGAAAATTCATAAACATGAAAATCACCATTTACACAACACAAACGTGCCCTTTTTGCCATGCGGCCAAGGACTTACTCGTCCAGAAAAAACAGGAATTTGATGAAATTGATGTAAGTGGTGACCCTCAAGGTCGTACGCTTATGACCGAACGCGCAGGCGGGCGCACATCGGTGCCACAAATCTTTTTTGATGACACACATATTGGCGGCTGCGATGATTTATATGATCTTGAGCGCAATGGGCAGCTTGATAAGCTCTTAACTGGCTAATTATTTGGCAATTCAACATTCTTATGAAGTTGAATATTCAGCAATAAACCAATACTGACCAAAAATGTCACAATTGAGGTGCCGCCATAGGAAATAAATGGCAGAGGCACGCCGACAACTGGCATCAGCCCCACAACCATTGCGACATTAATAAATAAATAGAGGAACATAGACAGTGACAGCGCGCCCGCCACAAGCCGGCTGAATTTACTTTTCGCTTCAAGTGAAATTAAAAACCCAATAAGCAGCACGCCAGCATAAAGAAATAATATTACCAAACAGCCGACCAAGCCCATTTCTTCGGCAATCATCGTGAAAATAAAATCGGTTTGTTTTTCAGGCAGGAAATCAAGCTGGCTTTGGGTTCCTTTCATAAACCCTTTACCCCATACACCTCCTGAACCAATGGCAATTTTAGATTGAATAATATGATACCCCGCGCCTAATGGGTCACGCTCTGGGTTTAAAAATGTCAGCACGCGGAGTTTCTGATATTCCAACATGCCTTGCCAAAAAAACATACCGACAGGCACAAGGCTCAATCCACCCAATAAAAAATACCGCCAATTCACCCCCGTCATGAACAAAATACCGCCCCCAACGACTGCAAATAAAACAGATGTCCCCAAATCAGGCTGGCGCATAATTATAAAAGCCGGAACAATAATCAATAAAAGTGGCAATAAGAGCCAAACTGGGCGTGAGGTATTTTCTGCAGGCAAACGGTGATAATAGCGCGCCAAAGCTAGAATTAACGCAATGCGCATCGGTTCAGAGGGTTGCACATTCATAAAACCTAGATCAATCCACCGTTGCGCGCCCATTTGCTTATTACCAAAAAACTCAACCCCAAGCAGCGCCACCAGACCCATAAAAAAGAAAAAATAAGCCAATTGATACCAATATTTAATATCAATAAGCGCGACGATGAACATAAGCGCGAAACCAAACAGCATGCGATACATTTGCGGTATGCCCCACACCTCAAACGCGCCTTGTGACACAGCATAAAGCGCCAAAAGACCTGTCCCGCATAAGCAAGCAACCAGAAAAATTAGCAACCAATTCAGACCGATTAATTGCTGAGGCCAGGATTTTCTTTCCGTAAAAAATAAATTACTCATCACACGGCTCCGATTTCTGGCGCGGGCGATGGCGGAATATAAACATCTTTGGATTGCGGGTCGCGCTCAAGTATTTTTTCCATCATATCGCGCGCGATTGGCGCCGCGGTTTTAGACCCACTGCCCCCATGTTCAACCACTACCGCAATGGCATATTTAGGGTTATCGACTGGTGCAAAACCAACAAACAAAGCATGGTCGCGCAAATGCCACGGCAGGTCTTCATTTTTGACAATGCCTTCCTCACGCTCGGCAGCGCTGATACGGCGGACTTGCACTGTGCCAGTTTTACCCGCCATTTTTTGCCCTTTAACATTTAAATCCGGCATATATGCCGTGCCATCGGCATCATGCGTGACGGCGCGCATCGCCGCATGAATAACGCGCAAGTCTTTTTCATTCACACGAAGCGGTTCAAATTCAGGGGTGTTTTTGACCTCCCCGCCCATGGCATAAACCAGATTTGGTGACACTTTTTTGCGCCCATTAGCCAACCGCGAAACCATATGCACAAGTTGCAATGGGGTGGCCAATAAATACCCTTGCCCAATACCTGTAATCAAAGTTTCACCTTTTTGCCAAAGCGCATCTAAATTCGCGCGCTTCCAGTCGCGCGAGGGCACAATGCCGCTTTTCTCACCAATGGTTTCAATATCGGTACGCGCGCCCAAACCAAATTCACGGGCAATTTTTGCGATTGGCTCAATGCCAATCCGGCGGGCAAGCTCATAAAAATAAACATCACAGGAATGTTTAATCGCATCATGTAAGTCAATGTCACCATGCCCCTCATCAAACCAACAATGGAAAATATCCTGCCCATATTCATATTTTGCCGAACAATTAATTTTCTCATCAACTGAGATAGCCCCTGTCTCTAGCCCAGCTAAAGCGACCAGCATTTTAAATGTTGAACCGGGCGGGTATTGCCCAGACACAGCTTTATTCAAGAGTGGCTTTCTATCATCTGCGAGCAAACTATCCCAATATTTTTGCGAAATCCCAACATTGAAATCATTTGGATTATAAGAAGGCGTGGATGCAAGCGCGAGAATATCCCCAGAATGTATCTCCATCACCGCCACAGCACCGCTTTGTTCGGCCATGCGTTGGGTGGCGAATTTTTGTAATTCAGAGTCAAGTGTCAGCACAATATCCGCTCCCGCCACACCCGGATTGCGGTCTAATTCACGCACCACACGCCCAACATTATTGACCTCCACCCGATGATTGCCTGGCTCACCGCGCAAAAGATCATCTAATTTATTTTCAATGCCGTTTTTGCCAACCTTAAAGCCTTCTAGTTTCAGCAAAGGGTCATCATCATATAAATCTTCTCGCGTTGGCATGCCGACATAACCAACAATATGCGCAAACTCAGCCGCCAACGGATAATAACGCCGCTCCCCAACACGCGTTTCTATACCCGGCAAATGGGGCAAATGAACATTGACGGCGGCAAATTCTTCCCATGTTAGATTTTCAGTAACCATGAGCGGGATAAATTCTTTTGTACGCGGAATATCGCGTAAAAGCTGGCGCCGTCGACGGTCAGATATTCGTACCAAGCGCGAAAGTTTACGGATGGTTTCATCAGGGTCCTGCGCATGTTCAGCGACCATCAAAACCTGAAAATTAGGCCTGTTAACGGCAATTTCGTGACCAAAGCGATCAAAAATCCGCCCTCGTGTTGGCGCCAATAAGCGAACATTAATCCGGTTTTCTTCTGCCCGCATGGTGTAGTCGTGAGAGCGTGTCACTTGCAAATAATATAATCGCCCCGCCAAAAGTGACATGAGACCAATTTGGCTCACGCCAATCAGGAGGGAGCGGCGCGTGATTTTATGAATTTCTTCATCACTCTGCATATCACCCCCCAATCCCAATCCGAGAGAGGCGCAACTCAAGGAAATCAAGCAGTTTGGTCATGACCGGAAAAACGGCTAATGTCGCAATATAGGGAATGAGAATAAGCGAGAAATTAAAATAAAAATCATGCTGTAGCGACACCCCGAAATAAACAATGGCATAGGCGGCAAGCGAGACCAGCGCAAAGCTTATCCAATTCGTCATAAAACTACCCGCAACCAAAATTGTAGCCTGCGAGCGGGTGTAAAGATGCATCAAAAGCAACACACCCCCCCATAGACCTAAAGGCGTTGCCATTAGCAGATCTTGCATGAGCCCTAAGCCAAAGATTTGCATATGGCCGAGCCTGTCCTCTCCCAATACGGAACAAAAGAAAACAATAATCAGTAAAAAATTAGGCATCGCCGATACGCCCCAAAGGCCAGGCAATTGCACAGATTGAAAAAGCAAGAACAGCAAAGCCACAATAAATAAAAATAAGCTCCCTGGCCGCGCAGTTTCACGTTGGTTTTGCAAAAAATTAACCAGCCCTGTACCTGATTTAAAAGCCATCTCATTCACCTTGCCCGTCGACAGGAACGGCTTGTAAAATCACAGGCTCATCTTGCGTGCTTTCGAGAGCCATATTTTGTTGTCCATGCAAAACACGAACCAGGTTAAGATGGTCCAGTTTCTCAAACAAAATCACAGAAATCGACCCATTCCGCTCTAGGCGAATTTTGCCAATAGGGGTGCCACTTTGTACTTGCCCACCCAAACCTGACGCTATCACAATATCGCCATCACTTATATTTTGCGTTTCTGTATTAAATAATATTTTTGGCACATCGCTATTATCACCAGCCAAAATCGCATTAATACCTGCTGGCTCCACACGCACCGGAATACGACTGTTCAAATCTGTTACCAAAATAACCCGACTGGATAAAACGCCAACTGAAACAATGCGCCCAACCAGCCCAAACTGCCCGACAACTGTATCCCCTACTGTCACGCCATCATTATAACCAACATTTAAAACATAGGTTCTGACAAACGGCCCGCCTGGGTCAAACATGATTTTCGCCACGATGGATTTTCTCTGCATATCTGGCTGGACATTAAACAGCTCACGATAGTCATCTATCCGGTGACGCAATATCTCATTTTCAATTTCAATTTGACGAAATTTATCCAGCTCTTTTTTTAATCGATTATTCTCCGAGCGAAGACTTAAATAGTTCTGGGCTAGCGCTAAAAAATCCTGCGTTAATACCACTGGTCGCGAAACAATATATTTTACCGAATAACTCACATCGGTAAAAACTTGGTGTATGGACTGAAGCGCGGCAGGCTGATTGCGCGTCAAAATATATAATAAAGCAGAAAGCACCAGCAGGATAATCAAGCGCCGTCTCGAAGACCCTTTTCTTCTTCCACCGCTTGTTCTAATCCCGCTTTTCACCATGAGCGCCCATCAATCTTAATACACTGATGACAGCACATGTTTCATGGTTTTAATATGTTCAAGCGCGCGCCCTGTGCCAAGTGCCACACAAGACAAAGCCTCATCGGCAATGCTCACTGGCAAACCTGTTTCTTCGCGCAGCACTTTATCTAAATTCTTCAACAAAGCACCACCACCAGTTAACACAATTCCTTTATCCACAATATCCGCAGCCAGCTCGGGTGGTGTCGCCTCCAGTGCCACTTTGACCGCTTCCACAATCGCACCCACAGGCTCTGCCAAGCTTTCAGCAATTTCTCGCTGGCTGATTGAGACCTCACGCGGCACGCCATTTGTTAAATCGCGACCCTTAATCTTCATATTTGTTTCACCATTATCTGGCACCGCCGCTGAGCCAATTTCTTTTTTAATCCGTTCCGCACTGGACTCGCCCAAAAGTAAATTATGATTACGGCGAATATAAGCAATAATGGATTCATTCATTTTATCACCACCCACACGCACGGAGCGGGAATAAACAATCCCGCCCAGCGAAAGCACAGCGACTTCTGTCGTGCCGCCACCAATATCAACAATCATGGAACCAGTCGGCTCAGTAACAGGCAAACCAGCACCAATCGCGGCGGCCATTGGCTCCTCAATCAAATAAACCCGACGCGCGCCAGCAGATAAAGCCGATTCCTGAATGGCCCGTCTTTCAACAGCGGTTGCGCCTGATGGCACACAAATCACCACTTGTGGGTTGGCAAATGTCCGACGATTATGCACTTTGCGGATAAAATGCTTAATCATTTCTTCCGCAACATCAAAATCAGCAATCACCCCATCACGCATGGGGCGAATGGCTTGGATATTGCCAGGTGTGCGCCCGAGCATGAGTTTAGCTTCGTCGCCAACCGCTAATACTTGATTACGCCCGCCATTATTAAAAATCGCGACCACAGATGGTTCATTTAAAACAATGCCCCGTCCTTTGACATAAACCAAAGTATTTGCAGTTCCCAAATCAATGGCCATATCTGCCGAGAACATTCCAAGTAAACCGTCTAACATGTTAAGTATCCCTTTATCGTTTTTAACCGCGCAAACTTATATTCGTAAGGTTGCAATATCATCTGGCGCCTGGCGCAATCGCTTAACCAGCAATTTGTTTAACGCGCTCACATAAGCCCGAGCAGACGCGACCATTGTGTCCGTGTCAACCCCACGCCCTGTGACTGTTTTTCCATCCTCACTTAAACGCACACTCACTTCAGCTTGCGCATCCGTGCCTTGCGTGACGGCATGCACTTGATACAATTTCAAACGCGCCTCGGTCGGAAACAAAGATTTAATGGCATTAAATGTCGCATCAACTGGCCCATCGCCAGTGGTTTCGGCCTGCTTCACCTCACCATCAATTTCCAGCTCCAAAATAGCTTTTTGCGGACCTTTCGAGCCTGCATAAACCTGCAAAGAAACAACCTTGATGCGTTCATCACGCCGCGCTTCTGCATCATCAACAAGGGCGGCAATATCTTCATCAAAGACCTGCTTTTTCTTATCCGCCAAATCTTTAAAACGCGTAAACGCTTCTTGGAATTCATTATCGCCTAGCTGATAGCCCATTTCATTGATTTTCTCACGGAAAGCATGACGACCTGAATGTTTACCCATGACCAAAGAAGATTGCGAAATGCCAACGGATTCCGGCAGCATAATCTCATAAGTTTGGTTGTTTTTCAGCATGCCATCTTGGTGAATACCACTCTCATGAGCAAACGCATTTTGTCCGACAATGGCTTTGTTATATTGGACAGGAAACGCCGTCACCGCCGAAACCAGCTTAGACGCCCGCGTCAAATGCGTGGTGTCAATGCCAGTCCATTGCGGCATTAAATCATGGCGCACATTTAACGCCATGACGATTTCTTCCAGCGCCGCATTACCAGCCCGCTCGCCAAGCCCATTAATTGTGCATTCAACCTGGCGCGCACCAGCTCGCACCCCTGCTAATGAATTGGCCACCGCCAACCCTAAGTCATTATGACAATGGGTTGAAATAATGGCCTTATCAATATTGGGCACCCGCTCGCGCAACATAGTGATAATTTCAATATATTCTTCCGGCAAAGTGTAGCCGACTGTATCTGGAATATTGATTGTCGTTGCCCCAGCCTTGACCGCAGTTTCAACGGCGCGACACAAAAAGTCGCGGTCCGTGCGGGTTGCATCTTCGGGTGACCATTCCACATTATCTGTATATTGGCGCGCCCGGTCCACACTAAAAGCAATGGCTTCTAAAACCTGCTCAGGCTCCATTTGCAATTTGTGCTTCATATGCACAGGGCTGGTAGAAATAAATGTATGAATCCGACTGCTTTTAGCGGGTTTCAATGCCTGCGCGGCGCGGTCAATATCTTTTTCACCCGCCCGCGACAAGCCGCAAACAGTTGCGTTTTTCATCAATTTAGCAACTTCTTGCACCGCTTCAAAATCGCCATTAGAAGCAATCGGGAAACCTGCTTCAATCACATCAACACCCATTTCGTCGAGCATTTCAGCAACACGCAGCTTTTCATCTAATGTCATAGACGCACCAGGCGATTGCTCCCCATCGCGCAAAGTGGTGTCAAAAATGATAACGCGGTCCTCCGTCGCGCCAATTTTTTGAGCATTGTGGTTTGTGTCAGTCATTTGTTTTTCCTCAGTAATAAAAGTGTTCTTATGCTTGTTTAACCCCCGAGCGAGCCTACCGACTGATGTCGTGTACCCCTCAGGGGCTAATTAGGAGGAGCATATATAAATCTGACAGACAGCCATCCGTACCGACTTGCGGCGCAGAAGCAAGCACAAGCTTTTGAGCTGGCGCATAAGGCACCAAATCACAGCTATATGTCGTGTCGATTATCACTTTCATGACCTTTGACTTAAAAAAGTTAATCTCTCATTTCTGTTTATCTGTCAGGGCATGAAATTGCAAGCAATTTCAATGGTATTAAACGGGTTACCCCTTTAAAAAAATATATTTTTCAAACTTTATAAACTGCCCAAAAGCTGCGATTTCATGTGTTGCACATGGTCAATCACAAAATCCATAGCTTGGCGCACATGAGAAAGCTTGGCCAAATCTTTGCGCACCAACAACCATAATTCAAACCCGCCCATAACCTCTGGGTCAATCACGCGCTCAAGATTTGGGTTTTTATCGCCAAGTACGCAGGGCAAAGCCGAAAGCGCAGAACCATCTTCAATCATGCGCGCGCGCAGAGCCGCAGAAGAAGATCGCGCAATAATTTGCGCGGTTTTTTCGGCGCGCGATAACCACCATACTGGCCCCACAGGCGGCTCTTCTTCTGCAAAGCCAACCAAAGGACAATCAGATAAATTATTTTTCGCCACTGCTTTTTTGTCAAACAATCCCGCGTCTCGGTTTTTGGCCGCATATAATCCATAGGCCATATCACCAATTTTGCGCATTAACATATCGCCATCTGTTGGGCGCACAGCTCGAATGGTCATATCCACATCGCGCAGAGGATTCATAATGCGCGGTGCCGCAGAAGAGCCACCCCAGCCGATAAATTGATCCGATAAAACAGTCAAAGTCACGCCAGAATGTTGACGATGAAACGCCGCAAGGCCTGTCGCCAACACTTCACTGCTCATAACCTCACTTGCCGAGAGTTTAACCAAGCCGCCGCTTGCCTGGCCGCCGGCTTGGAAGTCTCGTTCTAACGCAGACAGGTTTTGGTCGACTGGATCCAGCATATCACGCAAGCGCACGCCATTTTGGGTGAGCTGATAGCCCGAGCGCAACCGCTCAAATAAGCGTGTATCCAGCGCTTCTTCCAAATGCGCAATGCGGCGCAAAACGGTCGTTGTGTTGACGCGCAATTGCTTCGCCGCCGCCGACAGACTGCCGGCACCAGCCACCGCTAAGAAAAAGCGTAAATCATCCCAATCCATGTTTTTCATAATTGCAACTATATACTTGCAAAAACGATAAATTGCAAATCTGCAAACTATATTTTGCGAATATGAAATTAGTAAAAGTGTTGTAATTCAGCAGGTTAAGGATTTTTCATCAAAAAAGGCCGCCCATTGCGTGAACACTGGGCAGCCTTTAAATGAATATAGCTTGCGAAAAACCTCTTAGTTTTTATCCTGGTCGACCAGCTTGTTAGCTGCAATCCATGGCATTTTTGACCGCAAATCTGCACCAACTGCCTCAATTGGATGGGCTGCAGAAGCTTTGCGCATTTCTTTAATCTCTTCTTGTCCGCCTTGCATCCAGCGATCGGTAAATTTACCGGTTTGGATATCTTCCAAAATACGCTTCATTTCAGCTTTGGTTTCACCGGTCACCACGCGCGGACCGGAAACATATTCCCCAAATTCGGCTGTATTGGAAATCGAATAGTTCATATTAGCAATGCCGCCCTCATAAATCAGGTCAACAATCAATTTGACCTCGTGCAGGCATTCAAAATAAGCCATTTCCGGTGGATAGCCAGCTTCGGTCAGCGTTTCATAGCCGGCCTTAATCAGCTCCACAACGCCACCGCACAAAACAGCCTGTTCGCCAAATAAATCTGTCTCGCATTCATCGCGGAAGGTGGTTTCAATAATGCCTGAACGCCCGCCGCCAACGCCGCAAGCATATGACAAAGCTAAATCGCGCGCTGTGCCAGATGCATCTTGTGCCACCGCCACCAAACATGGTACGCCGCCGCCTTTGAGATATTCACCGCGCACCGTATGGCCTGGCCCTTTTGGTGCAACCATAGACACATCCAAATCTGGGCGGGCTTGAATTAAACCAAAATGAATGGAAAGACCATGAGCAAACATCAATGTGCCACCTTGGCGCAGATTGTCGGCAATATCTGCATTGTAAATGTCTTTTTGCAATTCATCAGGCGTCAAAATCATGACCACATCGGCCCATGCTGCAGCTTCAGCAATGGTTTTAACCTCTAGCCCTTCAGCTTCTGCTTTCGCTGTCGAGGCAGAGCCGGCGCGCAAACCAACACATACCTGCTCTACGCCGCTATCTCGCAAGTTCAAAATATGGGCATGGCCTTGTGAGCCATAACCAATAACAGCCACTTTTTTGGCCTTAATCAGTTCCAAATCCGCATCGCGGTCATACAGCATTTCCATTTGATATCTCCTCGGAAACTAAAATTTGAAAAACATTGACGCCCTTATAGACCCTACAGCGCGTCAATGCCACGAGAAATTGCAGCCACGCCTGTGCGCGACACATCTTTTAACCCAAGCGGGCGCATCAGATTGATAAAAGCATCAATTTTATTGGGTGCGCCTGTAAGCTCAAACACGAAGGATTCATGCGTGGTATCCACGACATTGGCCCGAAAAACCTGCGAGACGCGTAGGGCTTCCACCCTTTTTTCGCCAGCGCCAACAACTTTAACCAAAGCCAACTCACGCTCAACCGAGTCTGTTTCTACGGTCAGGTCAACAACCGATATAACTGGCACCAACCGCATGAGTTGGTGTTTTATCTGCTCAATAATTTGCGGCGAACCTGAAGTTACAATCGTAATACGCGAAATATGCGCCTGCCCATCAACTTCAGCAACCGTGAGGCTTTCAATATTATAACCGCGACCAGAAAACAGCCCAATCACCCGCGCCAAAACACCAGCTTGGTTTTGCACCAAAACAGAAAGCGTATGAATTTCAATTTCTTGCGACATGCTCACTCTCATTAGCACTTAAACCAGCGCTTTTCCTTCTTCTGATATTTCAACATCAGAGGCGCTGCCCCCTGCTAAAATCATTTCATTATGGGCTTTACCAGATGGAATCATGGGGAAACAATTTTCCTCTTTGGTTACAATGCAATCAAAAATAACAGGCCCATCAGTCGCCAGCATTTCTGCAATCGCTTTGTCTAATTCCTCCGGCGTTTGCGCGCGCAAACCTGTCGCACCAAAAGCTTCTGCCATTTTGACAAAATCAGGCAAGGCTTCAGAATAAGAATGCGCATAACGGCCACCATGCAGCAATTCCTGCCACTGACGCACCATGCCCATATACTCATTATTTAAAATGAATATTTTTATCGGCAAACGATATTGAATCGCCGTTGACATTTCCTGCAAGGTCATTTGCACAGAGGCCTCGCCGGCAATATCAATCACCAAAGCATCTGGATGGGCAATTTGTACACCCACAGCGGCGGGTACGCCATAACCCATTGTGCCCAAGCCACCGGACGTCATCCAGCGATTAGGTTCTTCAAAATGATAATGCTGCGCCGCCCACATTTGATGTTGGCCAACCTCTGTGGTGATAAAAGTCTTACGATCTTTTGTCAGCTCATAAAGACGCTGCACCGCATATTGCGGCTTAATCTGATCTTTTGCAGGCTTAAAAGCTAATGATTGGCGCGCGCGCCAGTCATTGATTTGCGCCCACCAGGCGGCCAAAGCTTGCTTATCGGTTTGATAAGCGCCATCGCGCCATATCCGCAGCATATCCTCTAACACATGCGCAACATCACCAATAATTGGCACATCAACCTGCACAATTTTATTGATAGAAGACGGGTCAATATCAATATGTATTTTCTTAGAATTCGGTGAGAACGCATCAAGGCGCCCCGTCACACGGTCATCAAAACGCGCGCCAATATTAATCATCACATCACAATCATGCATGGCCATATTGGCCTCATAAGTGCCGTGCATGCCGAGCATACCCAGCCATTGCTCATTGCTGGCTGGAAAACACCCAAGCCCCATTAATGTTGAGGTAATCGGAAACCCTGTCAGCCCGACCAGCTCGCGCAATAAATTACTGGCAATTGGGCCAGAATTTATCACCCCGCCTCCCGTATAAAAAACAGGCTTTTTAGCATTTGCAATCATTTCAACAGCTTGCTTAATCGCGGCCATATCGCCTTTGAGCTGCGGCTTATAACTCGGCTTATCAACACTCGACGCGCCAATATAATTGCCGGTTTCAAACTGAATATCTTTCGGAATATCAATCACAACTGGCCCGGGCCGCCCGCTGGTAGCGATATGAAATGCCTCATGCATAATACGCGGCAAATCATCAATCGATTTCACGAGATAATTATGCTTGGTGCAGGGGCGCGTAATCCCAACCGTGTCACATTCCTGAAACGCATCAGAGCCAATCAAAGGCGTTGGCACCTGTCCCGTGATGCAAACAAGCGGAATACTATCCATCAATGCATCGGTTAACCCAGTCACCGCATTGGTAGCACCTGGACCTGATGTCACGAGCAAAACGCCGCATTTACCTGTTGAGCGAGCATAACCTTCCGCCGCATGCGCAGCACCCTGTTCATGGCGCACCAACACATGCTCAAGCTTATCTTGTTGGAAGATAGCATCATAAATTGGCAGCACCGCCCCGCCCGGATAGCCAAATATATGGTCAACACCTTGCTCTTGCAGAGCGCGCACAACCATATCGGCACCTGTCATTAGATTTTTTGCATTATCTGTCATGTGTCAGCTCGTTACAAATGGTTAAAAAAGGACTTAAACTTGAGTTAAGACCAGAGGGCAATCTAACAATAAAATGGTGAAGGTCAAGATAAATTTGTAAGAAATGAAAAGATTTTTTGTTGTTTTTTGTAATAATCTTGCTCATTAAAGCAATTCCAAGTAATCATCTGATTCCGAAACCATGTCATTTGTCGTTTAGCATAACGCCGCGTTTGCCGAGAGGCCTGCTCTTTGGCCAATTCCAAATCTATCTCGCCAGTTAAATAAGCCTGTAATTCAGCCAAACCCAACGCTTTTGTGGCTGGTAAATCTGACGATAAATCCATTTTTTGCATGATGGTCGCTTCTTCTAGCGCCCCCGCCTCAATCATTTGGGCAAATCGCGCATCACAACGCTGATAAAGCCAATCACGGTCGGGCATGAGTAAAATTTTTGCCATCAGCCCTTCAAGCATGGGCGCTACTTTATCATTCTGCCACTCACTCAAGGCTCTTCCTGTGGCTTTAAAAACTTCATGCGCCCGTAAAATACGTTGCGTATCACTTGGCAAAATACGCTCGTAAGCTGCCTTATCAAAATCAGCCAATGCCGCATGCAACTGCGCCGCGCTTTTTGTCTCTATTTCGGCGCGCACAGATTGGCGGATCTCATCATCTATGTCGGGGATATTCGCTAGACCTTCAGTTAAGGCTTTAAAATACAATCCTGTTCCACCCACCAAAATTGGTATTCGACCCTCGCGTTCACACAGAGCAATCGCGGCCAGCGCATCGTCGAGCCACTGCCCCACACTGTAAGCATGGTGAGCGGACACATGCCCGTAAAGATGATGCGGAATATCCGCCATTTCCTCGGCGCTGGGGCGCGCAGTGAGAACCTGCATCTCAGTATAAACCTGCATGGAATCGGCATTGATAATGCTGCCCTTGAACTGTTGCGCCAGCTTGAGCGCTAAACCAGACTTGCCACTGGCGGTTGGTCCGGCAATCAATATGGCCCGAAATTTGGGCGCGCTGGTCATATTTTCCGCGCTTTGGTTTTGTGCATTATGTTTTGCCATTTGGCGATAAGTGGTTATTTAGTTGAGATAGCGTTTGGAGTCAGTATAAAGCTAGTTATGCAAAACGCTATAGCAATTGAAATTAAAGTGAGCGCTTAAAATTATGTCTGACCGTTTTTTTCTCGTTTTGACCGCCGACCCTGCACAGGCAAACCTTACCCCCACAATCGGCAGTGAAATTTTGACAGAGCTGGGCGTTGAGTCAGACCTTACCTGTTTGGCTCAAAATATTGCCTATGAAACCGAAATTGACCCCATTACTGCAAATCAATTAAACGCCGAAAAAAGTGCCAAGCTTTGCCGCACATATCAAACAGATATTAATATTATCAGCGCCGCGCATCGGCGTAAAAAATTACTCGTTGCGGATATGGAAAGCACCATTATTGAGCAAGAATGCCTCGATGAACTCGCAGAATTGCTTGATTTGCGGCCCCAAATTGCCGATATCACCGAACGCGCCATGCGCGGGGAGATTGATTTTGAGCCCGCATTGCGCGAACGGGTGATGCTGCTCAAAGGCTTAAACGAAAGTACGCTAGAAGATATTTATCGCGACAAAGTTACGCTGATGCCAGGCGCAGAACAACTGATTGCAACCATGAATGCGCATGGGGCAATATGTGCGCTGGTTTCTGGGGGGTTTTCTTTTTATGCTGAAAAAATTGCCCAACGCCTTGGTTTTGACCGATGGGAAAGCAATCATCTGTCCATTCAAAACGGCGCGCTTGACGGCACTGTGCAGGACCCTATTTTAGGCCGCGATGCCAAAGCACAATTTTTATCGCAATGGCAGCAGCAAGAAAACATTCCACAAGCAGCAATCATGGCCGTTGGTGACGGCTCCAATGATTTGGCGATGCTGGCCATCGCGGGGGCGGGGGTTGCTTTTCGCGCCAAGCCACTGGTAGCTGAAGCCGCTAAAATTGCCATAAATTACGGCGACTTAACGGCTCTTTTATATTTGCAGGGCTATCACCAGCAAGATTTTGTTAACAAGCTGGACAGCTAATCTCAACTAGTCTTGCACCACCCGCAAAGCCACGAAGCGCAATCCGTTTGATGTTTTCAATAAAACCAAGACTGATTTTTTGCCGTCACTTTGAGCTTTTTTCACAATATCCACCACATCTTGTGGGTCAGTGACTTCATTTTGGTCAAGCTCGGCTATCACAAATCCGCGGCGCAAACCTGCGAGAGCGGCTGGCGAATTTGTTTCCACCCCATCAATCAAAACACCTTTATCGCTCGGTTTCAAACCAACAGCATCACGCGCTTGATCACTCAGCGGGGCAAGTTGCATACCTAAAATGCTCGGTTTTTCTGCTGGTTTAGGGTCTTTCTTTTTCGGCTTGGCCTCAGCGCGCTGGTCCTGGCTTTCATCAAGCCGCCCAACCGTCACCATTTTTTTAATCACTTTGCCGCGCCGTAAAACCTCAATTTGGACTTTCTTATTCACCTCAGTTTCAGCAACAATACGCGGGAGGTCACGCATTTCAGCAACTTCTTTTCGGTCAAAGCGCAAAATCACATCACCCTGTTTTAATCCTGCAGCCTCGGCAGGGCCATCACTTGTCACCTCTGAAATCAAGGCGCCACGCGGCTTGCTCATGCCCAGACTTTCAGCCAGCTCTTCTGTCACGGTTTGGATGCGCACACCAAGCCACCCGCGTCTGGTTTCACCATAAGCGCGCAATTGCTCAATAACAGGTAATGCCATATCCGCCGGAATGGCGAAGCCAATACCAACCGAGCCCCCTGTCGGGGAAATAATCGCCGTGTTCACCCCAATCACTTCGCCCTGCATATTGAATAAAGGGCCACCCGAATTGCCGCGATTAATCGCAGCGTCAGTTTGAATGAAACTATCATAGGGGCCTGCATTAATATCGCGATTCATCGCTGAAATAACACCCGCAGACAATGACCCACCCAAACCGAATGGGTTACCAATGGCAATCACCCAATCACCAACACGTGAGCGCGTGCTATCGCCAAAACTCACATATGGAAGCGGCTTGTCCGTTTCAACTTTTAACACCGCAATATCTGTTTTGACATCACGTCCAATCAACTCAGCGTCTAATTTGTCACCATTAGAGAAATTCACAGTAATTTTATCGGCATTTTCAACAACATGATTATTGGTGATGATGATACCTTCAGGCGCAATCACAAAACCCGACCCCAGTGAGGTTTGCTTTTGCTGCGGCGGGCCATTTCTTTCTTCTTGCGGATTGGTATGCCGCTCGAGGAAGTCTTCAAAAAAGTCCTGAAATGGGCTGCCCTGTAATGGAGAATTATGGTTTCGGTCCACATTTGTACTAATCGAAATATTCACCACTGATGGCATCAGCTTTTCAGCTAAATCTGCAAAACCTTCTTCCACCGCATTTGCCGTCTGCATGGGTAATATGAACATGCAAATCCATAAAGCTAAATGCCATTTCAAGATTGTTTTATGAAGAATAGAACCAATATTTGGCTTATGAAATTTTTGCGCAACCATCATCATGAATCATCCTTTTTACGCTCATCTATGCTGAGCCATTAAGAGGTAATCTTAAAAAGCCAGAGAAAAACCGCTCCCAAAATAATTGCTCCCAAACCTGAGAACCTTAAAATGTCAGGTGTCATCTGACGCATTTGCTCCATTAAATCCTTCATAAAAGACGGAAATAAGGCATATAAAATCCCTTCAGTAACCAGAACAAGACCAATCGCCAGATAAATAAATTCAGGCATGAAGGTTAATTGGCCTCCCCGCCTGGTTGAGAGAGAATGATTTCAGGGCAAATTTCTTCACGCAGGCTCTTCCCCTCCGCGATTAAAGCGGCCACATCGACTTTCCCTTTAATCTTAGCTTTATTTTGCTTCACACTCGAAATCACCGCATTTGGGTCATTAAGATATTTGAAAAAAGCACTGTCTGGTGACAGAACCATAGTGGTGCTGTTTTCTTCCAATGCTTTTTCATAAGATTGCATGGAGCGATAAAAAGCGAAGAAATCCGGGTCTTGCCCATAGGCCGTAGCGAAAATACGGTTCCTGCAGGCATCGCCCTGACCGCGAATAATATCCGCATCACGCGAGGCTTCAGCAAGCAAAACCGTCACATCTTTATCAGCTTGCGCCCGAATGGCGCGCGACACTTCTTGACCTTTCGCCCGAAACTCCGCCGCCTCTTGCTGGCGTTCGGTTTGCATACGGCGATAAATAGCCTGACTATTGGCTTCTGGTAAATCTGCTCGACGGATACGCACATCGACAATCTCAATCCCAAAATCAAAGGCTTGTTCATTTACCAAAACTTTAATCTTAGCCATTAATTTTTCACGGTCATCACGCACAATATCCTCAAAAGGCGCCTCACCCACAACGGAACGCATTGACGAAGAAACCGTCGCCGCAAGGCGAGAATTCGCGCGCGGCATGTCCCGCAAGGAAATATAGAATTTAAGCGGGTCAATGATTTTGTAGCGGGTAAACGCATCAACCACCAAACGCTTTTGATCAGCAGCAATCAGTTCTTCGGTCGCGCTATCCAAATCCAAAATCCGTTTATCAATGTAAATCACATTCTGAATAAAGGGCAGTTTTACATGCAAGCCGGCCTCTGTAATGACTTTACGCGGGTCGCCAAATTGCAAGACGATTGCCTGTTGGGTTTGATGCACAGTAAACAAGCTAGAAAAAGCAAGGAAAATAATGATTGCGGCAAGCACGAGTGTGCCAATTGAAAAGCGGGCCATTAGTTTGCCTCCTTCTTACGCAATTGATCAAGCGGCAGATAAGGCACAACACCTGTCCCACCAGCACCAGATTGCTCAATAATAACTTTATCCGATTTTTGCATGACTTTTTCTAATGTCTCTAAAAACAGTCGCTGGCGGGTCACATCTGACGCATCTTGATATTCATTATAAATGGCCGCAAAACGACTGGCCTGACCTTCAGACTCAGAAATGGTTTGCTCGCGATAAGCCTCTGCTTCACGACGAATACGCACCGCCTCACCTTGTGCTTCTGGCACAACCCGATTGGCATAAGCATTAGCTTCATTACGCGCCCGTTCTTGGTCAGCACGTGCCGCCTGAACATCACGGAAACTATCAATCACGGCTGTCGGCGGGTCCACTTTTTGCATTTTTACTTGCGTGATGGTGATACCCGCGCCATAGCCATCAAGTGTTTTCTGCATCAATTCACGCACTTGATCTTCTGTGCTTTGACGCTGCTCGGTCAAAATGGGCTGAATATCATTCTGCCCGACAATTTCACGCATGGTACTTTCAGCTACAGCTTTAACCGTGCCGGCCGGGTTTTGAATATTAAATAAATAATCAGCCGCATTGTTTATCAGCCAAAAAACCGAAAAATCCACATCGACTATGTTTTCATCACCCGTCAGCATCAGGCTTTCTTCTGGCACATCTAATGTCGACAGACGCGTGGTGCGCCCATCATCAGAACCACCGCGCATTCCAATATCCACCCGATTGACCAATGTTACCTTTGGGGTTTGCACAGTCTCAATTGGATATGGCAAATGATAATTTAAACCTGGGCTGGTCTGGGTATGAAATTTACCAAACCGCATCACCACGCCTTGCTCATCGGCCTGCACGCGATAAAAGCCGCTCAAGCCCCAAATCAGAAGCAAACCAATCAAAATCAAGACAACGCCGCTGCCGCCGCCACCGGGAATTATTTTTTTCAGTTTTTCTTGGTTTTCTTTTACCCATTTATCGAAATCCGGTCCTTGTGGTGACTTATTCCCGCCCCGATTTCCTGAACCCCAAGGGTTTCCGCCCCCAGAGCCATTTTGATTATCCCATGGCATCAGCCTTGCTCCTCACGTATATTTGCCTGTTTTGCCCTAATATGGTGGTGACAATATCAATCACAGCATTCTTGAACTTAAGACAGGCAGTTGAATAGTTAAATCTTACCCTATATATGTGGGTAGGAAATTGCTGATTTCAAGTTAAACATTTGCAATAAATCAAGTTTTTAAGGTCTTTTATGTCTGAAGTGAGTGCTGAAAATATTCTGGCAGCGTTAAGCGATGTCACAGATCCAGTAACGGGTGAAAATTTAGTCGCTGCGAAGCGGATTGAAGGCATTGTGATAAAGCAGGGCAATGTCGGGTTTTCATTGCTGATTGACCCGCAACAAGCGCAAGCCAGCGAACCCATGCGGCAAGCGTGTGAGCAAAAAGTCGCAGCTCTTGATGGGGTGTTAAGCGTAACGGCGGTTTTGACTGCCCACGAAACCGCGCCCTCTCTGCAAGCTGAACGCAAGGCCCCTGAAAAACAAACCCCCGCTATTTTTGACCAGATTAAAAATGTTATCGCGGTCACGAGCGGCAAAGGTGGGGTTGGCAAATCAACTGTTGCTTTTAATCTCGCCGCTGCATTAGCCAAAAAAGGTCAAAAGGTTGGGTTTTTGGATGCCGATATATTTGGCCCTTCTGCGCCACAAATGCTCGGTATGAGTGAAAAGCCAGATGTTTCGGAGGATAAAAAACTTGTGCCCGTAGATAGGTTTGGGTTCTTGTCCATGTCTATCGGGTTTATGGTGCCGCCCGACCAACCATTGGCATGGCGCGGCCCGATGGTTCAAGGCGCGCTGTTGCAAATGCTCAATGATGTTGCCTGGCCCGCGCTTGATGTTTTGGTGATTGATTTGCCGCCTGGCACAGGCGATATTCAGCTCACGCTTGCACAGCAAATTCCGGTCACGGGCGCTTTGGTCGTCACCACGCCACAAGCCCTTGCTGTCGCTGATGTTCGCCGCTCTATTGCCATGTTACAAAAAACCAAAACGCCGATTATTGGGGTGGTTGAAAATATGGCGTGGATGTTTGCCCCCGATGGCGAAACCCGTTTATACCCGTTTGGTGAAGGTGGTGGGCAACTGATTAGTGAACAGATGCAATGCCCACTTTTGGGCCAATTGCCATTAGACCCGGTGCTGCAAGAGGCGACCAATGCCAGCCAGCCTGTGGTGGCGCATGCCCCTGAAAGCCCTGCGGCTGAAGCTTTTGCTAATTTAGCGGAAATGATTTTGCAAGGCGCGCAAAAATAAGGCGCGGCTTAAGCCCGACGCGTAAGCGTAATAAACACCATATCGGCGCTATCTTTTTCTGTGGCGGCTTGCTCAACCCGGTTGGTTTCCTGCCAGTCATCAGGGTTTTGCAAGGCAAAAAATGTGTCCCCTTCAGGGCTGGCACATACTTTTGTCATAATAATCTGCGCGGCCAACGGCTCAAAAATTTTATATATCTCGCCGCCGCCAATTACCATCAACTCCTGATATCCTGCTGCTTTGGCTGCTGCCAAAGCCGCCTCCGGCGACGCAACAATCTCGCAATTTTCAGCCATAAAATCCGGATTCTTGGTAATGACGATATTGAGACGCTCGGGCAAAGCCTTACCAATGCTCGTAAAAGTTTTGCGCCCCATCACAACCGCATGGCCCAATGTGGTTTGCTTAAAATGCTTTAAATCAGACGGCAGACGCCATGGCATTTGGTTATCCTTACCAATCACACCATTTTCAGCTGTCGCCACTATCATGGTAATGCGCATTATTTTTCCCAACCCGCTTAAACAGCTATAGGCGCTTTGATATTTGGCGCCGCTTCATAGCCCTCAAGGGTAAAGCTGTCAAAAGTAAAGTCAAAAATATCTTTCACATTTGGGTCAAGATGCATCACAGGTAGGCCACCTGGCTGGCGGGTGAGCTGCTCGCGGGCTTGGTCAAGGTGATTAAGATATAAATGGGCGTCGCCAAGCGTATGGACAAAATCACCCGCCTCCATATCACACACCTGCGCCAGCATCATTGTCAGCAAGGCATATGAAGCGATATTAAACGGCACACCCAAAAAAATATCCGCCGAGCGCTGATAGAGCTGGCAGCTCAATCGGCTTTTGCCATCAGGGTTATCTGGTGCAGGTGGGGCAACATAAAACTGAAACAAGCAATGGCACGGCGGCAAAGCCATATGCTCCACATCGGCTGGATTCCAGGCGGTGACGACATGGCGCCGTGAGTCTGGGTTTTCTTGCAGACGCGCCACCAGCATTTTTATCTGGTCAATGGTCTCACCATTTGTTGTTTCCCAACTCCGCCATTGCTTGCCGTAAACGGGCCCTAAATCACCCTTTTCATCAGCCCACTCGTCCCAAATAGACACCCCGTTTTCTTTTAAATAGGCGATATTGGTATCGCCCGCGAGAAACCAAAGCAGCTCATGAATAATCGATTTTAAATGCAGTTTTTTTGTGGTCAGAACCGGAAAACCAGCGCTCAGGTCAAATCGCATTTGATGCCCAAAAACACTCAAAGTGCCTGTGCCGGTGCGGTCGCCACGCTCGACACCTTCCTCCAAAACCCGAGTAAGTAAATTTAAATACTGTTTCATGTCGCTTAATTTAGTTAGATTCTTCAGCTTTTCACGCGTTTTTTATAGAATGTCCACACTCTTTGCATCAAGCCTCTGTAAATTTGCGTAAAAAAGGAGTATATAGAAGGTGTTGAAAGCTATGCTTTGGACTATGGCGATAAACGGTCTTCGTAATAAACCTATCGGACCCGGGGGCGGTACCCGGCGCCTCCACCATCACAAAAAAGTTTGGGGGGCGAAATAGGATCGACGAGGGTGTAAAGGTTGGTTCCGTCGCTCGGTATTGTACCACCGTTATCGGGCTATTTTTTAGTTGCAAATGACAACTATGCGGAAGTTGCTGTCGCTGCCTAAGCAGTGCCACACTTCATTTTAAGCCCCTGACCGTCGCAGGTTTGGGCGGGGTTCGGAAGGCACCTGGCAACAGAAGCCTTCCACTTTATTTTGGAGTTATTATGAGCGAAGATCATTTTAAATATAGCCTGCGCGCGCAAAACGCTTTACGCCAAGTCGTACGTGATGTGTTGCAAGATACGGCTAGAAATGGGCTTCCAGGTGAGCATCATTTTTACCTGACTTTTATAACCACAGCGCCGGGCGTGGTTTTATCAGATGCGTTAAAAACGAAACACCCTGATGAGATGACAATTGTTTTACAAAATCAATATGAGGATTTGAATGTCCTTGACGACCATTTCACTGTGCGCTTGAGTTTTAACCATAAACCCGAAACACTGATTATTCCTTTCGAGGCTTTGTCACGATTTTATGATCCGGCCGTGAGTTTTGGTTTAATTTTTGACGATTTTGATGATTTTGATGAAGAAGAAACTGACCATTTGAGTGCAGAAGACAGCAAAACCATCAGCATGCTTGATGATTTACGCCAAGATATGTTCATGTTGGACATGAACAACCAAAACGACCAAGAAAACGAAAATAAATCAGCCAAGCCATCAGCAAAATCTAAAGAAAAAACCAGTGAAATTGTTAATCTGGATGCTTTTCGAAAAACCCGTGACGAAGATTGAGGGGCATAAACAAAGCGGGTTTTCAAAACTTCATCACTTGGCAGAAAACCTAACTCATGCTAACTGAAACAAAACTTTACTAGCAGCGATATGTGAGAGAATTATGTCAAACAAGCAAACCACGCGAACGGAAACAGACAGTTTTGGCCCTCTTGAAGTGCCAGCGGATAAATATTGGGGCGCGCAGACCCAACGCTCACTTGGCAATTTTAAAATTGGTGGCGAAACTATGCCCGCCTCGCTTATCCGCGCTTTAGGTATTGTGAAACGCTCCGCAGCTTTGGCAAATATGAAGCTTGATAATCTTGAAAAAGAGATTGGCGTGGCGATTGTTGAGGCTGCCACTGAGGTCGCACAAGGCAAACTTGATGACCATTTCCCACTCGTCGTTTGGCAAACTGGCTCTGGCACGCAAAGCAATATGAATTCCAATGAGGTTATCTCTAACCGTGCTATTGAAATTTTGGGCGGCGAAATGGGCAGCAAAACACCCGTCCACCCAAATGACCATTGCAATCGCAGCCAATCCTCCAATGACACTTTTCCAACCGCCATGCATATTGCTGCGGCAGAAGAAGTGCATAATCATTTGATTCACCAATTGACGCATTTGCACAAAGCGCTTGAGACAAAGGCTGACGCGTTTAAAGATATTGTCAAAATTGGGCGCACGCATTTGCAAGATGCCACCCCTTTGACATTGGGACAGGAATTTTCTGGCTATGCGACCCAAGTCAAATATGGCATTGAGCGCGTCAAAACCTCTTTACCGCGTCTTTTATGTTTGGCGCAAGGCGGTACGGCAGTGGGTACGGGGCTTAATGCCAAACCCGGTTTTGCTGAAGCTTTTGCGGCGGAAGTCGCGGATTTTACAAAAATGGATTTCATCACAGCGGAAAATAAATTTGAGGCGCTGGCTGCGCATGATGCTTTTGTTGAAATGTCTGGCATGTTGAACACCGTCGCCGCTTCGCTTTATAAAATTGCTAATGATATCCGGCTGCTGGGTTCTGGCCCGCGCTCTGGACTTGGTGAGTTGAGCCTGCCAGAAAATGAGCCGGGTTCGTCTATCATGCCGGGCAAAGTCAACCCGACCCAATGCGAGGCGCTGACTATGGTTTGCGCACAGGTCATGGGCAATCATACCGCCATCAGCTTTGCTGGCTCGCAGGGCCATATGGAACTGAATGTGTTTAAGCCCGTCATGGCTTATAATTTGCTGCAATCCATTAAATTGCTGGGCGAGGGCGCGGTCAGTTTTACCGATAATTGCGTGATTGGCATTCAGGCTAATGAAGACAATATTAAAGAGCTGATGCAACGCTCTTTAATGCTGGTCACGGCATTGGCGCCCAAAATTGGCTATGACAATGCCACCACCATTGCCAAAGCCGCGCATAAAAACGGCACCACTTTGCGCGAAGAAGCCGTCGGCGGTGGCTATGTCACAGATGAAGAATTTGACGCCATTGTGCGCCCGCAAGATATGATTGCGCCGAAATAAATAGCGTCACAAAAGGGCTTATATTGTCTGATAAACCTGAAAAACGCTCCATCAGCATTGCTGGCCACGCGACCAGCATTTCGCTGGAGGCGCGGTTTTGGACGGCCCTGCGCGAGATTGCCAAAGCGCAAGAAAAAGGCGTGGCAGATTTAATCGCTGAAATCGACGCCCTACCCCGCGAAGCCTCTCTTTCCTCCGCTATCCGTGTCTATGTGCTGAACTGGTATCGGGGTGAGCCCCATTAAAGCTTAAATATCTTCCCCGGATTGAGGATATTGTGCGGGTCGAGGGCGGTTTTAATTTGGCGCATCACATCTATGCTCCCGACACCAAGCTCTTGTTCTAAATAATCAATTTTTCCAATACCGATTCCATGCTCGCCCGTGCAGGTGCCTTCATATGCTAAGGCGCGTGTGACAAGGCGCTCATGGAAGGCTTTAACAATAGACAGTTCCTGCTCATCGTTTGGATCCATCATCACAATCACATGAAAATTACCATCGCCAACATGACCCAGTACGGGCGCCACTAAGCCTGTTTCGGCGATATCAGCTTGGGTTTCTTCAATACAGGCCACCAAGCGCGATATCGGCACGCACACATCTGTGCTCATGCCTGATTTTTCTGGTACCAGCGCCCGTGTGGCATAATAGGTATCATGGCGGGCTTGCCATAATTTTGTGCGCTCTTCTTCTAGGCTGGTCCAGTTAAAATCTTTGCTCCCATTAGACGCGGCTAAGGCGCCAACAAAATCACTTTGTTCGCCAACCGCTTGAGACGAGCCGTGAAACTCAAGAAACAAATGCGGGATTTCTGGCAAACCAAGTTTTGAATATTGATTAACCGCTTGAATAGTAAGAGCGTCTAATAATTCAATGCGGGCAACAGGGATTGCCGCTTGAATGGTTTCCATCGCTGTTTGCACCGCCCCATGCAAATCATCAAAAGCACAAATTGCAGACGCAATGGTTTCGGGTATCGGGTGCAAGCGCAGGGTGATTTCGGTGATGATGCCCAAAGTACCCTCCGAGCCGACAAGCAAATGCGTAAGGTCATAACCTGCCGCCGATTTGCGGGCGCGTCGGCCTGTTGAGACAATCTCACCATTGGCCATGACCGCTGTTAAGCTCAATACATTTTCGCGCATCGTGCCATAACGCACAGCATTTGTGCCTGAAGCGCGGGTGGCGCACATACCCCCGATAGAGGCATCAGCGCCCGGGTCAATTGGGAAAAACAAACCCTGATCTCGCAAATAAGCATTGAGCTGTTTGCGGGTTACGCCAGCCTGTATACTGACATCCATATCCTGCGGGCGCAGCTCTAAAATCTCATTCATACCAGTTAAATCAAGGCTTATCCCACCTTCAATAGCGCTTAAATGCCCCTCTAACGATGTGCCAGTCCCATGCGCAATAATGGGTAATTTATGCGCTGCACATATTGCCACCGCATCGGCCACATCCTGCGTGGATTTAGCAAAAATCACGGCATCTGGTAAATGCGGAATGTGCCATGCCTCACCGCGACAATGTTGCTCGCGCACAGCTTTAGCCGCACTAAAACTTTCTTGAAACCTCTTTTCAAGCTCTTGTATAGCGAGAGATTTTAAAGATTGCGAAGTCTGCTTGGATTTATCCTGCATGTGATTTGTCATTTTTTACCAGACTTAATAAGAGGTTTATTTTGAAAACAGCTACTTTTTTGAATATTAACCATTATGTCACTCAATAGACAAGCGCAAGCATGGTATAATATGAGCAGAATCACGGAAAAATAATGAGTACAGACCCGTTTGACGACATATTTGATTTGGGGCATGACGAGCCGCCTGCGGTGAAAGCAACATCCCCAGAAATTAACAAGGAAGAGGTGCGCGAAAAACAACCATCATCGCCCCACCCTTCTGGCATGTCTATTTCTGAGCGCGCCCAAGCTGCACGCCCTGCCAGCTCGAGCGCCCATTCAGCCGCCAGTCCAAAGCTCCAAGACAGCCTTGCCGCCATGAATGAGGCACAACATCAAGCGGTGACCGCTCCAGATGGGCCATTACTGGTCCTCGCTGGCGCTGGCACAGGCAAAACACGGGTGCTGACCAACCGGATTGCTCATAAAATTGCTAGCCGACAAGCTTGGCCAAACCAGTTTCTCGCTGTAACCTTTACCAATAAAGCAGCGCGCGAAATGAAAATGCGAGTCGCCGAACTGGTCGGTGAAAGTGTTGAAGATATGCATTGGATGGGAACATTCCATTCAATTTCGGCAAAAATTTTGCGCCGACATGCCGAACTCGTGGATTTGCGTTCTGATTTCACTATTTTAGATACAGATGACCAAATTCGTTTGTTGAAACAGCTTTTGCAAGCCGAAGGGGTCGATGAAAAGCGCTGGCCCGCTCGACAAATGGCTGGCTTTGTGGACCGGTGGAAAAACCGCGGCTGGCAACCCGACCAAGTGCCGGATAGTGAATATGCTTTTTTTGCAGATGGTTTGAGCGGCAAAATTTATCGGCAATACCAGCAGCGTTTAAAAACCCTAAATGCTGTTGATTTTGGTGATTTATTGCTCGAATGCCTGCGCTTATTTCAAGAAAATCACGATATTTTGTCCCAATATCAAAACCGGTTTAGCCATATGCTGGTTGATGAGTATCAGGACACCAATGCGGTGCAATATCTCTGGCTGCGCTTGCTAGCGCAATCGCATGGTAATATTTGTTGTGTGGGTGATGATGACCAGTCTATCTATGGCTGGCGCGGCGCGGAAGTTGACAATATTTTACGCTTTGAGAAAGACTTTCCCGGCGCAAACATCATAAGACTGGAGCGCAATTATCGCTCGACCAGCCATATTTTGGGTGCGGCATCGGGTTTGATAGAGGCCAATAAAAACCGTCTCGGCAAAACACTTTACACAGAAGATAATGAGGGCGAAAAAGTGCGCGTGCGCAATCTGTGGGACGGCGAGCAAGAAGCTCGCATCACGGCTGAAGATATTGAGGACGAGCAGCGCCAGCAAACCAGCTTAAATGAAATCGCCGTACTGGTGCGCGCCTCTTTTCAAATGCGCGAATTTGAAGATAGGTTTCTCACCTGTGGTATCCCCTATCGCGTGGTAGGTGGACCGCGTTTTTATGAGCGAGCTGAAATCAGAGATGCCAATGCCTATCTGCGCCTGATTGCCCAGCAAGACGATGATTTGGCCTTTGAGCGGATTTGCAATAAGCCGCGTCGTGGTTTAGGCAATGTGGCTTTGCAGACATTGCACAAAGCGGCACGCGGGCAAAATATATCGCTGTTTCGCGCCGCCCGACTTTTGGTGGATTCAGAGGAATTAAAACCCGCCGCACGTCGGTCTTTAAGTGGGTTTGTTAAAAATATTTTGGATTGGCAACAAGATGCCGAAAATATGCCGCATGCAAAACTTGCTGAAAAGGTTTTGGATGAAAGCGGCTATACGCATATGTGGCAGGCGGATAAATCTCCTGATGCGCCCGGGAAATTAGAAAATTTAAAAGAGCTTATTCGTTCAATGGACGACTTCCAATCGCTTGCAGAATATCTAGAACATATTTCCTTAGTCATGGAAGCCAGCGAGGTCGATAGCGAAGAAAAAGTATCCATCATGACATTACACGCGGCCAAAGGGCTTGAGTTTGAAGGCGTGTTTTTACCCGGTTGGGAAGAAGGTGTGTTTCCCAATCAACGCAGTCTTGATGAAAGCGGCGAGCGCGCTTTGGAAGAAGAGCGGCGCTTGGCCTATGTCGGCCTGACCCGAGCCAAGCAAAAAGCTGTGATATCTTTTACCAGCAATCGCCGTATTCATGGGCAATGGCAAACCAGCATTCCCTCGCGGTTTATTGATGAGTTGCCCGAGTCACATGTTGAAGTGGACGCGGTAGATATGAGCGAGGCAGAGGCCGAATTTCTCAATCCAAGCCGTTTTGAGCAGCGTAATATGAACCGATTTGACCAATCCGGCTATTCAAGCCCAGGTTGGCAACGCGCGCAAAAACATTTTGCACAAAAGACACAAGCCCCCAAAACCATCAGCGCAACGCCCACCAGCAGCGCCTCAAACAGTAAATTCAAACCGGGCGAACGCATTTTTCACCAAAAATTCGGCTATGGGCGTATAGACTTTATTGATGGTAATAAAGTGACGGTTCGATTTGAAAAAGCGGGGACGAAAAAGGTTCTCGATAACTTTCTTGAGAAACCTTAAGACGTTTTTATGCAAACTGTTTGGAAATTATATCTCACAACCACTGCCTTGGATGAAGCAGAGGCACAATTAGAAGAAATTGGTGCTTTGGCGCAGGCCATTACCCCTCTAGGGGATCCGCAAATGCCCGCAGCAAAACGCCCGCATTTAATCGAGGCCTATTTTACCCATCAACCAATTATTGATGAAATTGCAAAAATATTGCCGCCACATTCTGACCTGTCTGTTGAGGTGTTACCCCAATTAGATTGGGTGAGCGAAAGCCAGAAAGGCTTGCCGCCTGTGCATGTTGCGCCTTTTTTTGTTTATGGCTCGCATAATGTGGATGCTTGCCCCAAAAGCGCGATAGGCATTGAGATAAATGCAGGCGAGGCTTTTGGCAGTGGTCATCATGAAACAACTTCTGGTTGTTTAGCGATGATTGCTGGTTTGTTAAAGCGAACACGCCCGCATAAAATCTTAGATGTTGGCACGGGGTCTGGAATTTTAGCCATAGCGCTGGCCAAAAAACTTAAAACACCCATTATCGCCACCGACATAGACCCCATTGCAATTAAGGTGACACAAGACAATGCCCGCCTGAACCATGTTCACCCGCTGATTCATGCACAATGTGGGGATGGACTCGATGCGGCCTTGATATGCGCACATGCTCCTTTTGAGCTTATTCTGGCCAATATTTTAGCAGAACCGCTATGTGTTATGGCGCCAGATTTTGCGCGCTATCTCACAAGAAATGGCTTTTTAATTGTTTCCGGACTGCTTAAAAATCAGGAGCGAGCTGTGCGCGCAAATATGCGGGCGCATGGTTTGATGCTTAAAAACAAACAAATAAATGAAGAATGGGTGACTTTATTATTTCAAAAAGCCGGTTGCTTGGTAAGGTAGCGTCATGTTTCAAAATTTTAATGATGATGAGGGTGGCGGCGGTGTAGATAAACTCACCGAATTGCGCGCGCGCATGACAGATTTAGGCATTGAGGCGTTTTTAGTGCCGCGTGAAGATGCATTTTTAGGTGAATATGTGCCTGCTTGCGGCGAACGCCTGAAATGGCTCACGGGTTTTGGCGGGTCAGCTGGTCTGGCGATGATTTTGCAAGATAAAGCCGCAATACTGGTAGATGGCCGGTATGTTTTACAAGCGCCGCAACAAGTCGATACAGATTATTTTGAGATTTTGCCTTCCATGCATATCAAAGCCCAAGACTGGCTTAAAGACAATTTAACCGCTGGATGTTGTGTGGGGTTCGACCCAATGTTGCATCATCTCAATCAGATAGAAACATTGAAAAAAAACCTCGCCTTGTCTGATATTGACATGCGGCCTATTGAGGAGAACCCGATTGACACGATTTGGGCTGATCGCCCCGCCCCACCATCTGGAAATATTTCGGTCTATCCAGAAAAATTGGCGGGGGCGAGCAGTCGTGAAAAACGCACGCAAATTGCTGAAAAAATCAAAGAACAAAATGCTGATTGTTTTATCCTGACGCAGCCTGAAAGCATTGCTTGGTTGCTCAATATTCGCGGGCAAGATGTGCCTCACACGCCGTTAGCTTTGTCTTATGGCATACTGCATCAAGATACAAAATTTGACTGGTTCATCGACCCAGCACGTATTGATAAGGCGCTTAAAAAACATTTAGGCGATGGCATAAATCTTATTGCGCCAGAGAAAATGGCTACACAATTATCGCAATACAATAAAAAGACAGTATTGCTTGACCCCAATACAGCAAATTATGGCTTTGCTGAACTCGTGCCACATTATCAAAAAAGCGACGATTTATGCGCCCTGCCCAAAGCCTGCAAAACAAAATCTGAATTGGCGGCAACAACCGCAGCTCATATACGAGACGGCGCCGCTTTGTGTGAATTTTTATGCTGGTTTGATGCACAAGCCACAAATGGTAATCTGAGCGAAATAAGTGCTGCCAAACAATTAGAGCAATTTCGCGCGCATAGTGACGCATTATTAGATTTGAGTTTTGATACTATTTCAGGCACAGGCCCAAATGGCGCGATTGTGCATTATCGGGTGACCGAGAAAACCAATCGTGACATTAAGGCTGGTGATTTATATTTGGTTGATAGTGGCGGTCAATATATTGACGGGACAACCGATGTGACACGCACGATTTATGTAGAAGGCAAACCGCCACCAGCTGATGCCGTAATGGCATTTACGCGTGTCTTGAAAGGGCATATTGCTTTGGCAACAGCACGTTTCCCTGCTGGTACAGATGGGGTTATGCTCGACGCCTTAGCTCGGGCGCCGCTTTGGGCGGCTGGACTAGATTTTGATCATGGCACAGGTCATGGCGTGGGGGTATATTTGTCAGTCCATGAAGGCCCGCAACGTATTTCCAAAGGCGGCACTGTCGCGCTAAAAGAGGGCATGATTGTGTCCAATGAACCTGGCTATTACCGCACAGACGCTTTCGGGATACGAATTGAAAACCTGCAATATGTTACTGCCGCTGAAAAGCGTGCTGGGGAAGAGCGCCCAATGCATGGTTTTCATGTTTTGACACAAGCCCCAATTGATAAGCGATTGATTGATAAAACGCTTCTTACAGCAGAAGAAATTAGCTGGCTGAATGATTATCATCTAGAAGTTAGACGCTTAATCATGCCGCTTTTAAGCATTTCAGCGGCAGAATGGTTAGAGCAAGCTACCGAAGCTTTATAAATTCAATACCAGAATGCAAAATACAACTACAGATTGGTAGTTATAATTATTACAACCATTAGTATTTACTTCTAGGAACGCGTAAACGCGAAAGAAGTAATGATAATAAAATGATTGCGCAAAGATTTCATCTCGATGCCACACTTCAGTATATTCTGCAGCAAGCACGATTAAATAAATTTACCAGTTTCAAACAATTAACGCGATTTTATGGCATTGCCGACCAAGACTGGGCACATGTGTATACGCTTTTATTTCAACATATTAACAAACTTGTTTTTCATTGCGCGGAAAACCAAATACCCTGTCTTGCGGTCATGGTTGTGAGCAAAATTCACATTGAAACAGGTATTATGTCGAACAGACAGGTCGCGCGGCTTTCAAAGGTCATGCTCGCGGCTCATTATCAAGGTGTGATGAGTCTGCGCAATTTACAAAACCATCAAAAACACTGTTTCTCATGGGTACAAAAACAGGAAAATGATTTTTATCCTATCGAAGTGAAAAATGGTGAAATTCTGCCGCTTTATGAGCGCACTCACCCTTTGGGCGCTAATATTTATAAACTCAACTCATAAATCTTTAATCAAAGCCAACCAGGCCTCTTCAGACATGACCTCAATCTCTAAAGCTTCAGCTTTTTTTAATTTCGACCCGGCACCAGGCCCTGCGACAAGAATATCCGTTTTTGCAGAAACAGAGCCTGACACTTTAGCGCCGAGTTGCTCGGCACGCGCTTTGGCCTCCGCCCGTGTCATTTGCTCTAATGTGCCGGTGAACACCACTGTTTTGCCTGTAATTGGCGAGTCTGTGTTCACCGCCTCTGGGGCTTGTGTCACAATGCCTGCTGCTAATAAACCCTGCACAATGTCACGATTATGGCTTTCGGTGAAAAACCCAACCAATGCATCAATCATGGTTTCGCCGACCCCATCAATTGCTTCTAATTCCGCGCGGGCGGTTTGACTTATGTCCGTGTCCCCCTCGCCAATTTGCAACACAGCTTGCTGCAAAGCCTCGACAGATTGATAATGCCGAGCCAATAATTTCGCTGTGGTTTCACCAATATGACGAATCCCTAAGGCGAATAAAAAGCGTTCTAAAGCGATATTTTTACGCGCATCAATAGCAGCAAAAAGTTTCTTCATACTGTCTTTTAATGCGCCTTTATTTTTACCAGAGCCATAAGTCCAGCTTTCCGGCGGATTTTGGGCATGGGTTTCCAATTTAAAAATATCAACCGGCGTGCGTAACACTTCGAGCGCCCAAAACTCATCAATCTGCTTCGTTCCCAAACCTTCAATGTCAAAGGCGCGACGCGACACAAAATGCTTCAAACGCTCGCGCGCCTGGGCGGGGCAAGAAAGCCCACCTGTGCAACGGCGTACAGCGTCACGCTCACCATCTTGGCGTATTTCATGCACCGCATGCGCGCCACAGGCGGGACAAGTATCCGGAAAAATATAGGAAGCCGCCTCATGGGGGCGTTTATCTAAAACAACTTCGACAATTTGCGGTATCACGTCACCAGCCCGCTGCACAATCACCGTATCGCCTATGCGCACATCAAGCCGGTTGATTTCATCGGCATTATGCAATGTCGCATTTGTCACATTTACTCCGCCCACACGCACAGATTGCAATTTGGCAACAGGTGTAAGCGCGCCCGTGCGCCCAACCTGCACATCAATATCTTGCAAAATGGTCACGGCTTTTTCTGCCGGAAACTTATGCGCAATCGCCCAACGCGGCGCGCGAGCAACAAAGCCTAAACGCTTTTGCCAATCCAGCCGGTCAATTTTATAAACCATGCCATCAATATCATAGCCAAGCGCAGCGCGCTGTTCGCCAACCAAAGCCCAATGCGCCATTAACTCAGCCACCGAGTTAGCTTCAATCAAAAGCGGATTAACTTGAAACCCCCAATCCCGAAAATGTTCCATCATTTCAGATTGACGAGCCGCAACCTCTTGCGACATTTCACCCCAAGCATAGGCAAAAAATTTCAATGGGCGTTGCGCCGTAATATTAGAATCAAGCTGGCGCAAACTGCCCGCCGCCGCATTACGGGGATTGGCAAATATTTTTTTATTTTGCGCCATCTGGTTTTGGTTCAAGGCATCAAAATCAGCATGCAGCATATAAACCTCGCCGCGTATCTCAACCAAATCGGGCGCAGAAGCAGGAAGTTGTTTTGGGATATTATCAATCGTGCGCAGGTTTTCGGTAATGTTTTCCCCGACCTCACCATCGCCACGCGTGACACCAAGCACAAATTGCTGGTTTTCATAACGCAGGCTGGCAGACAAGCCATCTATTTTAGGCTCTGCCGTATAGGTAATCTTCTCATCTTCTGAGAGATTAAGAAACCGCTTAATACGGGTTTCAAAATCCGCCACATCTTCCTCATTAAAAGCATTTCCTAATGAGAGCATTGGCACAGTGTGTCGTGCTTTTTCAAAGCCAGCGGCAGGCGCCGCCCCGACTTTATCGCTTGGGCTATCTGGGCGTTTGAGATGCGGGAAACGCGCTTCAATCGCAGCATTGCGCAAACGCAACGCATCATAATCTGCATCACTAATCAGTGGTGCGTCTTGTTGATAATAAGCAGCATCATGGCTGGCGATTTCTTCCGCCAGTTGCGCCAATTCGGCTTGCGCCTGCTGTTCTGTTAAATCTTCAATGGAAGGCCACTCTGTGTCCATTTAAGCCCCCAATAATTCTCGCGCGGCCTGACGCGCGGCATCATTTATTTCCGCACCAGATAACATGCGCGCAATTTCTTCTTCACGCTCTGCCGCAGTCAGAGCTTGCACATGGGTCAGCGTGCTTTGGTTTTCTGCCTGCTTTGAAATGCGCCAATGATGATCACCACATGCCGCAACTTGCGGAGAGTGTGTCACCACCATAACCTGCCCATTTTGCGCCAAAGTCTTTAACCGCGTACCGACAGATTGCGCAACAGCGCCACCGACACCCGCATCCACTTCGTCAAATACTAAGCTGCGCGGCGGCGCGCTGGCAGCCAAAGAGACTTTCAGCGCCAACATAAAGCGCGCCAGCTCTCCACCCGACGCAATTTTAGCAATCGCGCCTTTAGGCATGCCCGGATTGGTGCTAGCCATAAAACGAATATGGTCCAGCCCGTTTTCATTGCCCTGCTCGAGTGAGCGCGTTTCAATATTGGTTTCAAAATCTGCTGCTTCCAGCTTTAATGGCTTGAGTTCTGACATCACAGCCGCATCAAGTTTTTGTGCCGCTTTAGTGCGTGATTTTGACAATTTTTGTGCGATATCTGCATAGTGCGTTTGTGCGGCTTCTACTTCAGCGCGCAAACTTTCCAAATCGCGCGCGCCCCCATCAATGGCATCAAGCTTTTGTTGGATTTGTGTTTTTAAATCTGGCAAATCATTGACTGTCACTTGATGCTTACGCGCCAAATCTTTTAACGCGAATAGCCGTTCCTCAACATTTTGCAGGCGCACTGGGTCAAAAATAAGTTTTGTGCCAGACGCAGTTAATAAGGCATGCGCTTCTTCTGATTCAACCAGCGCACGCGACAATGCTGCAACGGCTTCATCAAGAAGTCCACCTGCTTTTGGCGCGACATTTTCTAGCCGTCGTAAACACGCACTCAAAGCTTGGCGCATACCCTCATCGCCATCAAGCAAGCCGAGCGCCTCATTTAAATCAGCAGATATTTTCTCACTATTCATCAACAGGCTACGCTCTTCACTCAAGGATGTTTCTTCATCAATTTGCGGCTCCAAATTTGTTAATTCTTCCAACGCATGGCGCAAATATGCTTCTTCCGCTTGAGCGCGGGCAATATTTTCCTCATATTCAGTCAAAGCGCGCAGCTTGGCTTGCCAGTCATGATAGCTGGTCTTGGTGTTTGCCAATAAATCTTGATGACCAGCATAAGCATCCAGCAAATGCCTTTGCGTATTGGCATCAGTTAGAGATTGGCTTTCATTCTGTCCGTGAATTTCTACTAATTTCGAACCAATTTGATTAAGCAAATTGATGCTGACGGGCTGGTCGTTTATATAGGCTCTTGAGCGACCATCTAAAGTCTGTACCCGTCGCAAAATAATCTGGCCGTCAAAAGCCATATCTTGCGCCATTAAAAATTGTGCGGCTTCATGGTTATCATCCACCTCAAACGCCGCACTCACCTGCCCTTTTTCAGCCCCTTGTCGTACCAGACTCGCATCACCGCGGGCACCTGTTGCCAATGCGAGCGCATCTAACAAAATAGATTTACCGGCGCCAGTTTCGCCAGTCAGCGAGCACAATCCCTGCGACCAAGTCAAATCAAGCTTTTCGATAAGAACAATGTCGCGTATGGACAAGGATACCAGCATGATGAAAATATCTAGAAAATTTGCTTCCAAGCGCGCTTATACCAAGCTTCTTTATCGCCAGGAGAGAAGTCACGCTCGACAAGCATTCGATAAGAATCCGCATACCATTCACTATTTGGGTAATTATACCCCAAAACCGCCGCAGACGCGCGGGCTTCTTCTTCAAGACCCAACGCCAAATAGGACTCCGTCAAACGATGGAGTGCTTCTTCAATATGGGTCGTGCGTTGATATTCAAGCACCACATTTCGAAAGCGGTTAATCGCGGCGACATGGGAATTATTGCGCAAATAATAACGCCCAATAGACATTTCTTTACTGGCCAAGTGGTCAATGGTCAGGTCAAGCTTGAGACGCGCATCTCGCGCATAGTCTGTATTGGGGTAACGGCGAATTAAATCAATCAATGCCTCGCGCGCCAATTCTGTATTTTTTTGATCGCGAGAAATATCTGAAATTTGCTCATATTGGCACTGCGCAATGAGATAATACATATAAGGTGTCTGCTCATTACCTGGATGTAAAGCTACAAATCGGCGCGCGGCCAAAATGGCCTCGCTATATTTATTTTGCCGATAATATGAATAGGCTGACATAACCATTGCCCGCCGCGCCCATACAGAGTAAGGGTGCTGGCGTTCAACTTCATCAAATTCCATCGCTGCGCGGCGGAAGTCGTTTTTTTCTAAACTGTCATAAGCAGCATTGTAGATTTCCTCTACACCGCGCTCAACATATTCAAGCTCTTCGGTTTTGTCATCTGAACAGGCGACCAAAAAACCGGTCAGAAAAACGGCCATAAAGACGCGCTTATATATATGAAAACGCGCTTTAGGTAATTCTTTCATCATCGACTTATCTCAACACAATTTTTTCATTAACACTATGTCTCGCAAGCTTAAAAGCTACTCAACACAGCCATTAGACTCAAGCTGTCTTAACAGAGTTCATTAGCAAGAGATTGGCTTTATTTTACACCGATTGCAAGAGCCAGAGCGGGGAAAATGGTCTTTTTAGATAGATTTTTGGTAAAAATTATTCTGCTGCCGCAAGTGACGCGAGTTCTGGTTCTTCAGACAAAGAAACAATTTCAAACGCATCAGGGCGTGAGAACAAGGCATGTAGCAGTTTATTATGCAATGCGTGGCCAGATTTAACGCCTTTATAACGACCAATAATGCGCAAGCCTGCAAGATATAGGTCACCAACCGCATCAAGAATTTTATGGCGGACAAATTCATCATCGCCGCGCAAACCATCTTCATTCAGGACTTTTTCACCATCAATCACAACAGCATTTTCAAGCGAGCCACCTAGAGCTAGGCCTGCCGCATGCATGGCCTGAACTTCATGAAGCATGCCAAATGTGCGTGCATTTGACACAAAACTACTAAATTCATCATCAGCGAGATTCATTGTCGCCGATTGACGGCCAATCACCGCATTATTAAATTCAATATCAGCTTCAAAAATACAGCCCTCATCAGGCAGCAAGGTGCAAGACTTATCGCCATCCGTCACGGTCACAGCACGCTTAATGCGAATCATGCGGCGCGGGGCGTTCAGCTCTTGTGTGCCAACCTGATTAATCAAATCAACAAATGCCTGCGAGCTGCCATCCATGACAGGCACTTCAGGGCCATCGATTTTAATCACGGCATTATCAATGCCCATACCAGACAACGCCGCCATTAAATGCTCAACCGTCCCAACAGTCACACCATAATGATTACCAATCATAGAACATAAAGTCACTTGGCAAACATGGGCGAAAAGGGCTGGAATTGACGCCTCAGCAGGGTTTTCTATATCTGTACGAATGAAAACAATGCCTGTATTGGCGGGTGCGGGAGTGAGCGTGAAGCTCACATCTGCGCCTGAATGCAAACCAACGCCCTTACAAGAAAAGGGCGCTGCAACTGTGCGCTGCATCACACCACAAGGCACGCTGCCCTTAACAGGCATCGCTTCATAGCGGTCATGCATTTGTGCAAGTGTTGCAGGTGGTGGTGTCATTTTTAAAACCAGCTTTCAAATATTTTCAAACTTACATAGGTAAATCTACAAGTCTGTTCTACGCCAGCTCATCTGTCACGACAAATAACAGTTTGTTACTTTTTGTTACATTTATAGGGGTTTGACAGCTTATCAGAGGGTAAGAATACCCCTTAAAGACAGCATGGATTATCTAAATCCTGCTTCATACGCGATCCAATTTTAAAAAAAACAAAGGTTGACGCCTCCGGTGGATCAAACCGGAGGCATCATAATCAGTCTGCCGTTTATTGACCGCGTCTCAAAAAGGCAGGAATATCCAACTGGCCATCATCATAACCGCCCGTTGTCATTGTGGTTTGCACTGTGGACTGAACCGATTGTGGCTCAGGTGGTTTGATGTCCGAAACAACCGGTGCTTGCGCAACCGCTTCAGTCGGCTCGCCAGCCTGCTTGGCCACTTCTTCAACCACATCAGCAATATCTGGTTCATTTTGAACAGGCTCAGACGGAGTTGCTGTCGTGGCTTCGTCAGAACTCACAGCTGCTTCAGATGTCGTTTCAGTTTCTTCAGGGCTTGGCATTTCCGCACCCTCTTCTTCCATAGCCTCAACATCCACAGCTTTATCGGCTATTTCTGTTTCAGCCTGCGCTTGCGTCTCAGGCGCAGCAATTGCCGATGCCCGCACAGGAGATTTGATTTCCTGAGGCGGTGTTTCATCAAGCATAAGCGGTTCCATTTTCATGGTTGAGGTCGCTACAGCTGGCTGCTCCTCAATAATAGGCGCAGCTGTCTCTGTTTCAGCTGGCTTGCTTTCAACAAGGCCCTTATCAAGAGCGATTTTTTCCTTCACAACAGGCGCAATCGGCTCTTGGGGGGCAGCTTTTGCTTTTTCCTCATTTTTACGCCCACGCAACACTCTGTCGAGGAAACTTTGTCCGCGTTTCTTGGCGCGGGTTTCACGTGGTGGTTTTTCCGCTTCACCAAGAAAATCAGGGATATTTGACGTTTTTTGCGCCTTTTCCTCTGTTTGAGCAGATGGCATTGGCGCGCCATCAGTCTCTTCTGTAACTGGCATTTCTGCCTGCTCACCGATAATATTTTGCGGTGAACTAAAATCGTTTTCACCAATTACGGGGTCAGTCAGGTTAGATTGGCCAGCTGGGTTGAGCTGCACAACACGCGGTTCGTGCGATTCTGGCAAACCTTGAGCCGCAACCGCGCTGTCAATACCCGTTGCAACAACAGATACCCGCATCGAACCTTCAAGGGACTCATCATAAATCGCGCCAATAATAATATTCGCCTCACCAGAAACCTCTTTCTTGATGCGTGTGGCCGCTTCATCAACTTCATAAAGCGTCATATCATTACCGCCCGTTATATTGATCAGCACACCCGTTGCACCTTGCATCGAGTCATCTTCCAATAAGGGATTGGCAATGGCGGCTTCTGCCGCGTCTAAAGCACGGTTCTCACCATCAGCTTCACCAGTGCCCATCATGGCTTTGCCCATTTCGTTCATGACCATTTTGACATCTGCAAAGTCCAAATTAATCAAACCTGGCTTGGTCATTAAATCTGTCACACTCGCAACGCCCGAATGCAACACTTCATCGGCAATCGCAAAAGCCTCAACAAAACCGGTTTGCTCATTAGCAACACGGAATAGATTTTGGTTCGGAATGATAATCAGAGTATCGACTTCTGATGCCAGATTGGCGATACCATCTTCCGCCGAGCGCATACGGCGCGGCCCCTCAAACTCAAACGGCTTGGTGACAACACCAACTGTTAAAATACCCTGTTCGCGGCACGCTCGCGCAATCACAGGTGCCGCACCTGTTCCGGTGCCACCGCCCATGCCAGCTGTCACAAATACCATATGCGAACCTTGAATCTGATCTACGATTTCAGCCATTGCCTCTTCAGCCGCCGAGCGACCAATCTCAGGGTCAGAGCCTGCCCCAAGACCTTCAGTGAGCTGTGCGCCCATTTGAATACGCCGTTCAGCGTGGCTGCCGGTTAGTGATTGGGCGTCCGTGTTGGCCACCACAAAATCAACGCCGTTAAGCCCTGCTTTAATCATATTATTGACAGCATTACCGCCAGCTCCGCCGACGCCAATAACTGTAATACGCGGTTTTAATTCCCGTTTTGGGGGAACAGTAAGTTGGATACTCATAGTTTTCTCCTTTCGCTCACATGTTTTGCATTGCTGCTTTGTGAGCCAATAGTCCATCTCCCCGCCCGCTCCCAATGAGCAGACTTGATCCATGACAGACAGACTTCAATTTGAGCCGTCAGGCTCGTTCGGAATATGCCCAAAGCATATTCAGCCGAGATATTTTGTGTATTTTCCAAATATCCCGCCATCTCAAAAATTCCTCTTAAACCAGTTGCCAAGCTGGCCAAATCGACCCCAAAAACCTGTATGACTGGGGTTTTGATATAAATAATCATTGGGCCGCTTATAGGCATAAGTGACCAGCCCTGTACTCGCTGCGAAAGCGGGCCCTGATGCCGCCTCTGGCAGTCCAGCCATGCGCATAGGCCGTCCGCGGCGCACTTGTTTTTCTAAAATTTGCGCCGCCAAATCTTCAACACCTGTCAATTGCGCCCCGCCGCCAGTTAAAATCACCCGCCGCCCAACAAATTGACTCAAAGCAGAGCTTTCAATTTTTTCACGCACCAGTTCAAAGATTTCTTCAAGGCGCGGGCGAATAATTTGGGTTAATTGGGCGCGATCAATAGCTTGAATTTGCGACGGGTCATTTTCACCAATGGGCAAAATATTGACATTTTCATGTATGGCTGTGGTATCCGACCAAGCTGAGCCATGCATCATTTTAAGCCGTTCCGCCTGCTCAACAGGAATATTCAAAATCTGCGCAATGTCAGTCGTAATATTATGCGCGCCAATAGGCAAAATAGCTGTATAGATTGGCGCGCCTTCAAAAAACACGGTAAAGCCTGTTGTGCCAGCACCCAAATCAATCACTGTCGCGCCTAAATCTGCTTCATCCTCAACCAGACAAGATAAAGCGCTGGCATAGGGTGTGGCGATTAAGCGGTCAATTGTGAGGTGAGATTTTTCGATGCATAATAATAAATTACGCACCGGCGTGATTGGCGCGGTCATTACATGGGTCGTCACCCGCAACATATCGCCATGCATGCCGCGCGGGTCCTGCACATTTGGCCCATTATCAATTTTATAAGAAACCGGTATCGCGTGAAGTAACTCAACTTGTTCTGACGCGCATTTATCCCGCGCTTGCAATAAGGCCGATGATAAAATGTCATCATCAACCGCATAACCATTTAGCGGCTCGGTGACATTATAAGTCTGGCTTTGCAACGCCGTTGATGAAATTCCAACCAGCACATTCTCAATGGTTGTATCCGCCATGCGTTCAGCCGCCTCAACTGCTGCGCGAATGCTTTTTTCAGCAGCCTCCATATCGGTCACCATACCCGCACGCAGGCCCTTAGACGCATATGTGCCAACCCCTTTAACCTGCATCAAAGCGCTGCCATGCTCGGTCATAGGATGCGCTACAATACAAGCAATCTTGCTGCTGCCAATATCCAGCACCGCCACCGGACCCGCGCGGTGTATTCGGCTTGCAAATTGCTGATGATGCAAGGGTTGGTTCATGTCGCCTTCTCCGTCTTTTTCTTATTGTCCGGCAAAGGTAAAGCGCGCAAAAGTATGCGGTCTTCCATACGCAAATCTATAGCGCGCCCATGCAGAGCTAAAACGCGCTTTTCTTTTTCCATTTCCATCAAAAGCTTGAGCGCTTTTTCGACATTTTCAGCCGGCAAATGCACCGCCCCACCATGATCAAGATAAACAGTCCAACGCCGGTCACCATAGCGGCGCGCCCCAACCATGCGATTGCGCAATACCGGATAAGCGGTCATCAAATCCATAAACTGCGCGGCATATAAATGGCTATTCTCGCCCTCCATAGTCGGCAAATGGTGAAAGCGCGTGAGATAATTGCGCGTGATTTTCACCCCATCGCGGTCAATCAGATATAAATGCTCATCTTGCCGCCAGAGGGCAAATGGCTCTCTTTCCACCAATTCAATATGAAAACGATCTGGCAAAATACGGGTGATGCTGGCCGACTTGACCCAAGCCAGCATTTCAAGGCGCGCTTGTGCCGCCTCAATATCCACCGCAAAAATAGGCGTGCCGAGGGGCGTATCAAAAGCGTCGATAATATCTTGCTGGCGCGTGTTATGGCGCCCTGTGACACTCACCCCTTTGAGTTGCAAGCCTAAATCAGCAAATTGTTGATGCATGCCATTCACCAGCAAGCTGCGTGTTTGGGCCAATGTCCCATTCAACCAGAGGCCAGCCATCACAACCGATAAGAAAAACACACCAAGCATAATGGGGGCGAGCGGACCCGACTTTAACAGCCGAACCAAAAGCGCGAGCAAATTAATCGGCGTCGCCAGCAGCGACACAAAATATTGTTTTAACGCTGACATGATGCATCCTCCACCATCCATTGAACCAATTCATCATATGAAATGCCTCGATAGGCAGCCATTTCTGGTACCAAAGACAAATCAGTCATGCCGGGCTGGGTATTAATTTCTAATAAGATGAGACCCAACCCATTTTCGTCATATCTAAAATCACTCCGTGAAACACCTCTACACCCCAGCGCCTGATGCGCCGCCAGAGACACATTCTTAATTTCTTCTGCAAGCTGGTCTGGAATTTGGGCTGGCAAAATATGCGCGCAAATGCCGTCTGTATATTTTGCGGTAAAATCATAAAACCCTTCAGATGGTACGATTTCCATCACCTCAAGCGCCTCATCGCCCATCACACCGCAGGTAAATTCGCGACCTGGCACATAGGTTTCTAACATTGCGTCACCGTCAAAAGGCCAGTTCTCAAGGTTTAAAAATTCTGGGACAGGCGCATTTTCATCCACCAAATACACACCCACACTTGAGCCTTCATTTATGGGCTTCACCACATAAGGCGGTTGCATCGGATGGGTTTGATAATTTGCTTTTGAAATCAGCATATCGGGCGCCACTGGAAGCCCTAATTGTTTGAACAGATATTTGGCCTTGATTTTATCCATCGCCAGAGATGACGCCAACACACCTGAATGCGTGTAGGGCAGTTCTAATATTTCCAATACGCCCTGTATCACCCCATCCTCGCCGAAAGTGCCGTGCAGGCAATTGAGGACACAATCAGGCTTCAATTCTGCCAAGCGCTGTGCAATATCGCGCCCTGCATCGATTTCAGAAACTTCAAACCCTAAACGCTGCAACGCGGCCGCGCAGTTTTTACCCGATTGCAAACTAATATCGCGCTCGGCTGACCAGCCACCCATCAATACCGCAATATGCTTGAACTGACTCATGACACACCCTCACTCTCATGGGCCGCTTTTTGCGCTTGCCCAATGCGTTTGATTTCCCAATGCAACTCAATCCCCGCTGTCTCTTGTACGCGTTGGCGCACCTGCTCACCCAAAGCCTCCAAATCACGCGCTGCCGCAGCGCCATGATTGATAAGAAAATTGCAATGTTTTTCAGAAATTTGTGCATCGCCAAGCCGCATACCACGACAGCCTGCTGCATCTATCAATTTCCATGCCTTTGGCCCATCCGGATTGGTGCCGCCTGGATTGCGGAAAGTGCTGCCGCCTGTGCGCGCCCGAATGGGCTGGCTATCTTCGCGCGAGGTAACAATATCCTGCATTTGCTGCTCAATTTCATCACGCGCCCCTGCCTGCAATTGATAAGTCGCAGAGATAAAAATATACGCCTCTGGCACACCGCAATGACGATAAGCAAACTCCATATCTTGTTTGGTGAAAACATGCTCGCGACCCTCTTGGTCGAGGGCAACAGCCTGTACAAAACAATCAGCCGTTTCGCCGCCATAAGCCCCTGCATTCATGCGTAAAGCCCCGCCAATCGAACCGGGAATACCGACATAAAACGCCAATCCTGCCAGCCCGTTTTTCGCGGCAAAAAGCGCCACTTGCTTATCCAAAGCCGCCGCGCCTGCCGTAAGTTGGTTTTGATCATTAACTGTGATTTCAGCAAAGGCTTTACCCAATTTAATGACCACACCAGCAAAGCCGCCATCGCGAACCAAACTATTGGACCCCGCCCCTAGCACATATAGCGGCACCTCTTCTGGGCAGTTTTGCAAGAAATAAGCGAGGTCGTCTTTATCAGCTGGCGTAAATAAATAAGCCGCCGCACCGCCAACACGGAACCAAGTCAAATCAGAGAGCGAGACATTTGCACGCAATTTGCCGCGCAAGTCTGGCAGATGTTCAGCAAGATTAGCAAAGTCTGCTTGCTTAACCATCGCACCCCCCTGATAAAGTTTCGGGCATGTCATAAGCCCAATTGCTGATAGACCCCGCCCCTAAAAACAGAACAATGTCTCCCGAGTTTGCTTGTGCTTTTATCAATCCCGCAATTTCTGATGGGTCATTAATTGTTGTCACCTGCCGATGCCCATGCGCGCGAATACCCTCAGCCAGAGTCTGCGCATCAACACCTGCAATCGGTTTTTCACCCGCTTCATAAACAGGGGTGATAATCACGCTATCGGCCTCATTGAAACAACGGCAGAAATCTTCAAATAAATCGCGCAGGCGCGTATAGCGATGCGGCTGCAAAATAGCCATAACCCGGCCTTTTGTTGTGCCGCGCGCACTTTCTAAAACAGCAGATATTTCAACCGGGTGATGCGCATAATCATCATAAATATCAATACCTTGCCAATTCCCAACATGTGTGAAACGCCGCTTCACACCCGCAAAACTCGACAAAGATTGACGCAGTTTTTCTATCTCAATACCAAGTTCCAGACCAATACCAATTGCCGCCAAAGCATTTTGCAAATTATGCTTACCCGCCATTGGCAAAACAAAACCTTCATAAGTTTCATGCTGTCCGGTACGGCGATTATTATGAGCAATATCAAAGCCGGTTTGCCCATTTTTCGTTGATATATTGACAGCACGCAAGTCAGCCTGCGCGCTTAAGCCATAGCTGATTAAGCGCCTATCCTGCACCCGACCCATAAGGGCCTGCACTTCAGCATGGTCAATACACATCAAAGCCGCGCCATAAAATGGTATATTTGTAAGATAAGAACGAAACGCGTCTTTAAGAGCGTCAAAATTTCCGTAAAAATCAAGATGCTCCGGATCTATATTTGTAACGACGCCCAGCGTTGAGGGCAGACGCACAAATGTTCCGTCACTCTCATCAGCCTCCACCACCATCCAGTCGCCCGCCCCCAAGCGTGCATTCGTGCCATAAGCATTGATGATACCGCCATTAATCACCGTCGGGTCATAACCAGCACCATCCAATAGTGTGGCGACCAAAGAGGTGGTGGTGGTTTTGCCATGCGTGCCTGCAATGGTGATGGTTGATTTCAAACGCATTAACTCGGCCAGCATTTCCGCACGGCGCACAATGGCAATACCCGCTTTTCGCGCCGCTTGCACCTCTGGATTGTCTTCTTTAATGGCTGAGGAAATCACCACAATGCCAACGCCTTGAATATGCGCCCCATCATGGCTTGTCATAATTTGAATGCCCATTTTTTGTAGGCGCTCAACATTGGCATTCTGGCTCATATCCGAACCCTGAACCTGATAACCCAGATTATGCATCACTTCTGCAATACCGGACATGCCAATGCCACCAATACCAACCAAATGGACAATGCCAATTGCTTCGGGGCTGGCGGGGGTCATTTGTGTCATGTCCGCACCTCCTGATATGAGGCTGGCTTATCTGGGCAACCAGCAATTTTTTCGGCAAAATCGGCGAGGCGGTCTGTGGCATCGCGCACGCTGCGTTTTTGTGCCGCTTGCGCAACAGCTTTGAGTCGTTGTGGCTGGTCCATCAAATCGCCCAACAAAACTGAAAGCGTTTCTGGTGTGAACAATTTTTGTTCCATCAAAAACGCGCCATCATGATTGCTCAACTGCACCGCATTATTCATCTGATCTTGGTCAATCGCGCCAGGCAAAGGTACCAGGATTGCTGGACGCCCCATGACCGCAAGCTCAGAAACAGTGGACGCCCCAGAGCGCGCAATAATCAAATGCGCTGCATGCATGCGCTCAGGCAAGTCTTGGAAAAAATCGCGCAGCTCAACATTAACCGAATTGTCGTTATAAATTTTGAGTGTATCGCGTAATTCAGCACGACGGCATTGCTGCACCAATTTTAAGCGCTGGCGTTTTTCTGCTGGCAATTTTGCAACCGCAGCGGGTACCACCTCACTCAATATTGACGCGCCTTGCGACCCCCCAAAGACCAGCAAATTAAACGCTTCATCCGCCAATGGCGGCTGATAATCCTCATTTGTTAATGCAATAATTTCTTCGCGCAGCGGGTTACCTGTCACCTCAAGGTGTTTGCGCTTGCGATGCGGCACATGTTTTGTGCCAACATAGGAAACAGCGACAGCTGCACCAATTTTAATCAAAGCTTTATTGGCGCGTCCCAAAACAGCGTTTTGTTCATGGATAGCAATTGGAATAAATAAAAAACGCGCTGCCATGAGCGGCACAAAACTTGGATAGCCGCCAAAACCAATCACCGCATGCGGGCGCTGTCTGAGGTAAAAACCCATTGCTTGTAAAACACCAAAAGTGATTTTTAACGGCGCAAAAAGACGCGCGATGAATGAGCCGGCAAAAAATGTTGCAGAGCGCGTGGTACGAATATCAAGCGCTTCGAGCTGTTGTCCATATTTGAAAGCGCGGTTATCGGTCATCATCACCACCTGATGACCACGTTTTTGTAAAACACGCGCCAGAGAGAGAGCCGGGAAGAAATGCCCACCTGTGCCACCTGCCGCAAGATAAATACGTTTAGGGTTTTGAGAGAGGGTTTGACTTTGCATCATATCCGACCCTCCGCAATTAATTCTTTTGAAAGTGAGACTTCTGTCACGCCACGTGAGCTGAATTGACCGTGTGGTAACCGCTTTCGTGTCAGAGATAAAATCATGCCCATTGTTAGCGCCAATGCTAATAAGGACGAACCGCCATAAGATATAAAAGGAAGCGTCATGCCTTTTGCAGGCGCCAAATTGAGATTGACGGCAAGGTTAAAAATACTTTGTAAGCCAAACAAGCCGACCAGACCAATTCCTGATAATTGTATCCAGTGCTGGCGCTCTTGTTGCAGGCGCCAGCAGGCGCGCAAAATCACCGCTGCAAATACTGCGATAATCATCATCCCAAATAAGATACCACCCTCTTCGGCAGCCACAGCAAATACATAATCTGTATGCGCATCTGGTAGGATTGATTTGACCTTACCATCACCCAAGCCTGTGCCAAGAAAACCACCATTTTGGATGGCCTCAACAGCGCGCTCAACCTGATAATTATCGCCTGAGTCCGGATTGATAAATCGCTCAATTCGGCTCTTCACATGCGGCATAAGACGATAAGCCATCACCGCGCCTGCCATGCCGAAAAAGGATAAAAAGGCAAGAAACGCATAAGACCCACCCGCCACAAAATATAAGCCGGCCCACACCACAGTCAGCAAAACAGTCTGCCCAAAGTCGGGCTGCAACATTAATAAGCTGGCGCATAATAAATAAATCATCACCGCCATCAAGCGCCCACGAAAATCAAATTGGGTGTTATAGGAAGAAAAGCACCAGGCTACAGCCACCACAAAACAGGGTTTCAAAAACTCTGACGGCTGCACAGAAAAACCAAAGACGCGTATCCAGCGCTGCGCCCCTTTAATCGCTTCAGTATCCAACACAGTAATGACCATACCGACCAGCGCGCCCAAACCAACCACAAAGGCCACACGCCGCAGCCATTCAGGCGGCAAAAGCGATAAACCAATAGCAACCACCAGCGCAAGTGTTAAGAAAACCAGCTGGCGATAAGCAAAATGGTAAGTTGGCAATTCCAGCCGATGCGCGACTGCCGGACTTGCGGCAAAAGCCATGATGAAGCCAAGACCAACCATCACGACCAGACCAAGCAATAACCATCGGTCAATCGTCCACCACCAATCGGCCAGCAAGCCTTTATCTTTGCGGGTCAAGCCAATCATGACGCGGCCTCCCCTTGCATTTTGATAAGACAATCTTCAACCAGCGCGCAAAAAGCTTCTCCGCGTTTTTCAAAATTCTCATATTGGTCAAACGAGGCCGCTGCAGGCGAAAACAGCACCACACCACCACCCGCGGCCATAGCGTCAGAAGCAGCATGCGGCACAGCCTTATCCAGTGTTTCGGATATGGCACACGGTAAACGCGGTTCTAAATCTTGCGCGAAAGCCTGCGATGCCGCGCCGATGAGATAAGCTTTTTGCACATTGTCTAAATCCGCCATTAACGCATCAAGACCCGTTTCTTTGGCCAACCCACCTGCAATCCAGAAAATATTCTCATAAGCCCGCAAGGCATGGCGCGTGGCCTCCGCATTTGTGGCTTTACTATCATTGATAAAATGCACACCCTGAAAAGCACGAATTTTTTGCGACCGATGCGCCAAGCCAGGAAAATCACACAACGCGATATTAATTTGGTCAGTCGGCACATCAAGCAATCGCGCCACCCCAGATGCCGCGAGCGCGTTTTGTATATTATGTGGCCCTTTGAGAGACTCAGCCGTCTCAAGATTGGCAATTTCTTGAGAACCATCAAACAAGTTTTTATCTTGAGCGCTGAAACGCGCCTCTGCCTGCGGTACATGTGATAGGCCAAACACTTCAAGTTTACGCGTTTTGGCCCGTGCCGCGATTGCAATACAGGCTTCATCATCTAAATTTATAATCGCCTGCGCGCCATCTGACTGGGCAGCAAATAACTTTTCCTTAGCCGCGCAATAACCATCCCAACCGCCATGCCGATCCAAATGATCTGGCGTGATGTTGAGCAGAACAGCAATATCTGCGGCAAAATTTGGCGCAAGGTCAATTTGATAAGAGGACAACTCTAAAACATATATTGTTTTTGCGGCTGGTGGCGCCAGCGCCATGACAGGCTGACCAATATTGCCACCCATTTGCACATCAAACCCAGCCTTACTTAAAATATGAGCCGTCAAAGCGGTGGTGGTCGATTTTCCATTCGTGCCTGTAATCGCCACCACTTTAAAATCATGACTTAGCTTGCGATAGGCCGCCATTTCGCGCGCGAATAAATCCATATCGCCGATAATCTCAATGCCGGCCTGTTGCGCGCGCAAAACCACATCATGCGGTTTGGGGTGAGTGCGTGCGATACCAGGACTTAACACCAAAGCCTGCACACCATCGGGAAAGGTTCTAAGCGCATCAATCTGCGCACCGCGCTTTTGTGCTTCTTGACGCCGCGCCATATCATCATCCCAAGCCACGACCTGACACCCTCCAGCTAGGAGCGCATCAACACAGGCCATACCGGATATGCCAAGACCATAAACAGCAACCAGTCCCTGATATGTGGTGACTTTAATCATAAAACGCGTATTCTCCTCTATCGCAATTTCAACGTCGCCAGTCCCACCAGCGCCAGAATGACCGAAATAATCCAAAATCGAATGACAATGGTTGGCTCTGCCCAACCGCGTTGTTCAAAATGATGATGCAAGGGTGCCATCGCAAAAACCCGCTTGCCGGTTAATTTGAAAGAAGCGACCTGAACAATCACCGAAACCGCCTCAAGCACAAACAGACCACCAATAATGGCCAGCACGATTTCATGCTTTGTCGCTACCGCAATTGAACCCAAAGCGCCCCCTATAGAGAGCGACCCCGTATCGCCCATAAAAATCATCGCTGGCGGCGCGTTAAACCATAAAAACCCAAGCCCTGCGCCAATAAAGGCTGCGCAAAATACAGCCAATTCGCCCGTGCCCGGCACATAATTGATTTGCAGATAATTGGCGAACACAATATTGCCGACCAGATAAGCAATAAAGCCAAAGCTAGCAACGGCAATCATACTTGGCACAATCGCCAGCCCGTCTAACCCATCAGTGAGATTGACCGCATTGGATGCGCCAACAATCACCAGCAAGCCAATAAAGATAAAAAATGGCAGACCGAAATCAATCAACACATCTTTAAAAAATGGAATAGCAAAGCCAGTTGCCATTTCTGATGGCATTTGGGCAGAAACCGCAAATAAAACACATAAAGCGACTAGCGCCTCAAGGATAAGTTTAACCCGACCCGGCACGCCATCACTGCTACCGCCTTTAATTTTGAGATAATCATCGCAAAACCCAATCGCACCAAAAGCCAGCGTGGCCAGCAGGACAATCCATAAAAATGGGTTGTGCAAATTGCCCCATAATAATGTTGAAAACCCAACACTGATAAGAATGAGCAAGCCGCCCATTGTTGGGGTGCCGGTTTTTGTCAGCAAATGAGAGGGCGGGCCATCTTCACGTATAGGCTGGCCTTTATGTTGGCGCGCGCGTAATTGGCCAATCAGTTTTGGCCCAAAGATAAAGCTAATAAGAAGCGCTGTTAAAACCGCCCCACCCGCACGGAATGTAATATAATTCAAAACATTCACGCCCGAAATTGTGTCACCATAAAGCTGAGCAAGATAATAAAACATTACACCGCGCTCCCTTCAGTTTGTTGATTAAACCCTGTCGCCGACCGATTGATTTCAGTGGTTTTAAAGGCACATAAAACATCAACCAGTTTTGATAAACCCATCGCATTAGAGCCCTTCATCATCACGATATCGCCCTCTTGTAACTCCTGAACTAAGGCGGTCTCAATCTGCTCAATCGATGTGGCATGCAGGCCAATATGACCAGGCGGGAGAGCTTCATGCAGATTGGCCATGTCATCTCCTAAGGTCAAAACCAAATCGATATCCTGATTTTTAATTTCCTGCGCAAGGCTGCGATGCAGTTTGGCGCTATCATGCCCAAGCTCTTTCATATCGGCCAACACCGCAATCCGACGGGCTTTGCCATAACGCGGCATCTGGCCCAGCATGATAAGCGCCGCAGACATAGACTCCGGATTGGCGTTATAGGTTTCATCAATCAGCGTCACTTCACCTTGCGGCAGATGAATATGATGACGCTTGCCACGCCCAGATAACGCCTCCATTTGTCCCAGCGCAATGGATGCCAGCGCCAAATCGCCACCCAATAAATGAACCGCGCCCAAAATCGTCAGCGCATTCATCGCCATATGTTGGCCTGGCAAACCAACACGAATGGCCAGCTCCTGACCCAAAATAGAACCTTCCAAACAACTGCAATGCGGATGAAGTTTTATTTTTTCAGCGCGCACATCGGCTTGTTTAGCTGTACCAAATGCAAATATCTGCGCGGCACCAGCCTGTATCGCTGCCGCTTTCATCAGCTCAAACCATTCAGACTCTTGAGGTATCAAGGCCAGCTTCATACCTGCCAGACCGCTAAAAATTTCTGACTTTGCATGCCCAATTTCTTCTAAAGACTTAAAACTTTCCATATGGGCGGGGGCAATTTTGGTGATGATAGCCAAATCTGGTTTCACCTGAGCACTTAAAGGTGTGATTTCGCCAGCATGGTTCATGCCAATTTCAAAAACACCAAATTCTGTCTCTGCTGGCATGCGCGCCAGCGAAAGTGGCACACCCCATAAATTATTATAGGAGGCTTGCGAAGCATGGGCTTTTGCACTGGCGCCAAAAGCTGCCAACAATCCCTCTTTCACACTTGTTTTGCCGACACTTCCAGTAACTGCAATGACTTTGCCTTTCATGCGTTGGCGCGCGGCTGCACCTAATTGCTCTAAGGCGGTTTGAGTGTCCGCGACCAAAATCGTTTTTGGCGCATAGTCTTTATCAGGAGGCGGTGCGGAGCTGACAAGCGCGGCAGCCGCACCAGCTGCGAAAGCGGCATCTAAATAATCATGGCCATCATGATGCGGCCCTTTAATCGCGATAAATAAATCACCTTCTTGCAAAGTGCGCGTATCAATTGAAACACCCGTCACTGGCATATCAGAAGCAATTTCATAAAACTGCAGCGTGCCTCCAACTGCGTCAGCAATTTCACTCAAATACCAAAGCGGGCGCGTTTCGTGATGCATCTGATTACTCATGCCGCACCTCGTCGAAGATTTTTTCGGATTTCGTGATGGTCAGAAAAAGTTATGGTGTTATCACCTATAATCTGGCCAATCTCGTGACCTTTGCCAGCCACCAACACCAAATCGCCTGCCTGCGCTTGCGCCATGGCTTCAGCAATGGCTGCCCCACGATTACCAATATTTTGCGCATTTGGGCAGGCAGCTAAAATTTCTGCACGAATGGCTGACGGCTCTTCATGGCGCGGATTATCATCTGTGACAATCACCACATCAGCGTGTTTTGCTGCAACCGCACCCATTTGCGGACGCTTACCCGCATCGCGATCACCGCCGCATCCAAACACACAAATTAACTGCCCCGCACAATGCGAGCGCAAATGTGTCAGAGCTTTTTCAAGCGCATCAGGCGTATGCGCATAATCAACAAAAATCGCCGCCCCGTTTTCGCTTAGCCCGATTTTTTCCATGCGCCCTGTCGCGCCAATAAGGTTTGGCAAGCATGACACAACATCTTGGAAATCAAATCCGGTTGCTAAAGCCAGACCAACAGCACATAAAATATTCTCAACCTGAAAACCACCAACCAAAGCCAGCTGCACAGGCGCAAGTGTGCCAGCATAGGCCAGTTGGAATTGCAAGCCATGGGGGGTTTGTTCAATATCAAAAGCGCGCAAATCCGCATCTTCATGCGTCCCCACTTTCAAAAGCGCGCCAACATGCGGCTCAATCAAGCTCAGCAAATCTTCGGCGCCTGCACCATCAATATTAACAACCGCCTGCCCCTGAGTATCTAATAAATCTGTAAATAACCGTGCCTTCGCTGCCAGATAGGCTTTTTCTGTTTTGTGATAATCCAAATGTTCGCGCGTGATATTGGTAAATGCCGCTGCTTTTGGCACAACCCCATCCATACGATATTGGTCAAGCCCGTGACTTGAGGCCTCCATTGCCAAATGCGTGACACCTGAAAAATATAAGTCGCGCAACAACTGATGTAATGCTACCGGGTCTGGTGTGGTATGAAGGCTTGTTCCAATATCAGTTGGCGCAATCAGACCCATGGTTCCCAAGCTGGCCGCAGGGACAGATAAATGCGTCGCGATTTGTCGATAAAACTCAGCAACTGATGTTTTACCATTCGTCCCCGTCACCGCGACAATATGAGGCGGCATATATTCAAAAAAACGAGCCGCAAGTTTGGCAAATTTAAGCCGAGGTTTTTGTGTAATCAAAACTGGCAAATCGGTTTTGAGTTTAGCACCAGCTAAGACCAAACATGCGCCGCGCTGTTTGGCATCATCCACAAAATCGGCACCATTTTGTGCATCACCTTGAAAAGCTGCAAAAACATATCCCGGACGCACATGGCGGCTATCAGCCGTCAAGCCCGTAATCTTGGTATCCTGCGCAAGGCCAGCTGGGAAAGTTTGGTCGCAAAGCAATTCAGACAAACGCATCACAGCCCCTCCCCTTCAAATCGCGCCAAGCGCAAACGCTCATCTTGATTAAGCGGCATCAGCCCTAAAAGGGGCGCAATGCGCTCGACAATGCGGGCCGAAACAGGCACAGCATTCCAACCTGCTGTATTGCGTGGCGTGCTATCAATAATTTGCGGCTCATCAAGCATCACAATAAAGGCATAGCGTGGTTTATGAGCTGGAAAGGCGCCAAAAAAGCTTGAGATATTGGCATCTTCTGCATAGCCACCGCTTTTTTGTTTTTCAGCCGTTCCTGTTTTGCCCAAAACGGGGTAGCCCACCACATCGCCCTGACTGGCCGTGCCTCTGACCACCACATCACGCATCATTTCACGCATATATTTGCTGGTTTCTTCAGAAATGACTGAAACGCCCAAAGGTGAGCCATTGGCCACCAAACGCGGTTCGTAATATATGCCGCCATTGACCATTGCCGCCCCCGCCGCAACCACTTGAAGCGGACTCACATTCATGCCATAGCCATAAGAAATGGTGACACGGTGAATATCACTCCAATAGGCGGGTAATTGTGGCGCTGTCGTTTCAGGCAAATCAAAAAAGGGCCTGCTCATCAAACCCAATCGCTCAAAAAAAGCCCGATGTAAATCAGGCGGAACAGAAAGCGCGAGCTGTGCTGAGCCAACATTAGAGGAATAAGTCACTATCTCATGCGTTGTTAAGGGACGGTCTTGACCATGGTCATCTTCAATTACATGCTTGCCAATCAAAATTGGCTCAGAGGTTTGAAACCTCTGCTCGACAGAGACCGCTTTGCTTTCTAGTGCCATTGCAGCGGTAAAAATTTTAAAAATTGACCCGACCTCGTAAAGTCCTTGCGTGTTACGATTAAAGCGACTTGTTTCGGGAACAAGCGTTGGATGGTTCGGGTCAAAATCTGGCAAAGAAACCATTGCCACAATATCGCCATTTGTGACATCCATCACCAATGCCGCGCCGCCAATTGCTTCAAACCGCTCCACGCCCTTTTTAAGCTCGGCGCGTACGGCATGCTGCACCCGAATATCAAGCGTTGTTTTCAAATGCGCGGCCTCATCAGCCATCACCAATGCTTCATCCAAAGCGCGCTCCAGCCCACGCAGACCCTTTTTGTCATTATTGACAAACCCAATAACATGCGATGCGCTCGCACCATGCGGATAGACCCGCTCCTGAGATGGCTGCATTTTCAATCCCGGATTTCCAAGTTCCAAAACGGCGTGATATTGGCGCGGTGTCACGCCATGCTTGAGCTTAATATGATGCCGAGTTGTGGCGAGATAATGACGGGCGCGAGACTGATTTAGGTCAGGTATGATATGCGCTAATTTTTGGGTAACGGCTTCAGCGTCATCAATCAAACGCGCATCAGCTCCTAATGTATAGGCTTGAATATTTGCCGCCAGCAAGACGCCGTTTCTGTCCACAATCATGGGGCGCGCTAAGTTTGCCTTTTTATTTTTTTCAGCCTGATGGCGCGCGTGTAACGCGTCACCTGTGTTGAGCTGAATGAGCCGCCCGCCCAGCGCCACAAAAATAATCACGAATAAGACCATAACCAATTTCATACGATTACGAGTGTTCTCAACAGCGTGGCGCTCTAAATCACCCAGCTGCAATGTCTGGTTTGATTTCACACCCATTACCAAATCTCCGCCCGGACGAATAAGCGGAATTTTTTGCGTGCGGCGCGTTCTGGAGGCAAAAAGCTTCATTGCACCTCCGGAAATAAATTCTCATACGAGACAGATGAAGCAACAGGACGAGTCTTGGTGCTGTCTGTTTCATAAGATGCGGCATCATAAATTTGCTCTGCCCGAAGCGGGGCAAGGGTAAGATAGTCACTGGCCATTTTTTCCAAGCGCTCAGGATTGTTAAGAGACACCCATTCAGCTTCTAAAATCTCGCGCTCATTTTGCGCTTTGATAAAAGCCTGCTCGGTTTGACGAATTTCTTTTAACCGCATTTCAGCGGCATAGCGAATGTGATACAGGCTGGCGAATAAAAGCACAGTCACCACAAGTAAAACGGCATTTAATATTCTGATCATGCGCCACCTCTATTTTTATTTTTGGGCTTTTTATTTGACGCCACGCGGTTTGCCTGATGCGGCGCTTGCAGACGCGGCAGCAAATCATCACCACCGGTCATTATTGGTGCTTGTGTGCGCTCAACTGCGCGCAAGCGTGCCGAGCGTGCGCGGGGGTTGTCAGAAATTTCATCAGCTGTTGGGTCTTGGCGTCTTTGGCGTAATTCGGCAAAACTAGAGGCCGTCATAACTTGCTCTGGCATATGCCGCGAACCGCGCCCCACGCGCCCTGTACGATATGAAAAAAACTTTTTCACAATGCGGTCTTCTAAAGAATGAAAAGTCACAATCGCCAACCGGCCATGCGGCGCCAGTTTAGCCTCGCTGCCTTTCAGCGCGCGCAACAGCTCGCCCAGCTCATCATTGACATAAATGCGTAAGGCCTGAAATGTGCGGGTCGCTGGATGTGTCCGTTTTTCGCCGCGCACATAACGCGTTGCGCCCAAAACAGACTCAACAATATCCGCCAATTCACCGGTTCGCGTTATTGGGGTATTTTCTCTTTGGCGTGCAATCGCCCGCGCAATGGCGCGTGCTTTTTTCTCTTCGCCATAAACCGCAATGATGCGTGCCAATTCGTCTTCACTCAGCTCATTCACAATATCTTCAGCCGACACACCCTCATGCGCCATACGCATATCGAGCGGGCCATCACGCATAAAGGAAAAGCCGCGTTCAGCGTTATCCAACTGCATCGAAGAGACACCTAAATCAAGCGTGATGCCATTGACATGAGCCAGCCCGAGATTATCGAGAATATTTTCCATATCGCCAAAACAGCCCTGCACAAGTTTTAGCCGGTCGCCAAATTCATCCTGCATAGCTTGGCCTTGCTTAATCGCAAACGGGTCGCGGTCAATGGCAACCACCACACATTGCGTGGATTCTAACAAAGCGCGGCTATACCCACCTGCGCCAAATGTGCCATCAACAATAATGTCACCATCAGCAGGGGATAAACTTTCGATAACCTGATTAAGAAGAACCGGAATATGGGGGCGCTCTGCTGTGCGCAGATCAGAAGAATTATCCTTGCGCACATCAACCATCAGACCTCTCCCTGATTTTGAGGTGGCGCCCCTGAAAGAGACCGTAACAAGCCCCTGTGCTGACGGGCTTGCGCACGCGCATCAGCCCGATAAGCGTCAAATTTTGCAGGCTCCCATATTTGAAATTTTGCGCCCAAGCCAACAAAAGTGAGGGCTTTATTAATCCCCGCATGCTCCAGCAAAATATCTGGCAAGGAAATCCGTCCATCACCATCGAAATGAATCTGATGACTATCGGCAAATAAAGCCGTGGCCAGCGCACTCCCCTCGTCACTATAAGGGTCTAGCCGCGCCACCATCTGGCTGACATTATCCATTAAAAACTGTCCGCCACCTTCAATCGCTTGTTCGGTAAAAGAGGGATAAAGATAAATACCATTAAACCCCTGCGCCGATGCCACAGCACGAAAAGCAGCCGGCACGGATACCCGCCCCTTGCTGTCAATTTTATTCGTTACTGTTGACAAAAATGCCGACACAGTTTCATCTCCTTAACCAAATATGCGTCTCACTCCACCAAAGCCAGATACAAATCGGGCGTGGTATAAAATGGGATACTTTGGGATAGCATGGGATTGTATGGGAAGTCAATGGAAACCTCTGGGAAAACTAGGCGGTTTTAAGGCTTTTTTAACGCTTCTTTTTGATGTTTTTTGGGAGATTTTTTAAGAGATTAAGAGGCTTTGGAAGGCTTTGCGGCGAATCTGAACAATATTTGCAAAATTCGCGCCCGCATATAGGGTCGGCCTGTTGGCGCAGACGGCGCGCAATTTTAATAAAAATCATGAAAAAATAAAAAAAAGCAGATGGTCTATAAGCCGGGTTCTGTCCAAATTTACCCAAAGGCAAATCATGTGCAGCCATTCATCTTGAATGCCTGTTACCAGACATTTCATGCAACCTACCCAAACAACAATCTGGAAACGGATTATGTGTTGTTTCTATTTGGTCTTGCTCTCGATGGGGTTTACCCTGCCATTTCTGTTACCAAAAACGCGGTGCGCTCTTACCGCACCATTTCACCCTTACCCCTGACAAATCAAAGGCGGTATATTTTCTGTGGCACTTTCCCTCAAGTCACCTTGGCCGGGCGTTACCCGGCATCGTGTTTCCATAGAGCCCGGACTTTCCTCTCCTGCCGAAACAAGAGCGACTGCCCGACCATCTGCTCCTTTTCCCTAGCCTGACTGAGCTAAAAGGTCAAGCAAACGCGATTGGGTTTCATCATCTGCCACACCATCAACATGGTGCGCGCGATAATGTCTTTGAAATGCTGAAACCACAATTTGCGTGGATTCATCATAAATATCACTTGCAGGCAACTCGTAGCCAAAATCTGCCAGCGCGTGGCGCAAAGCGGCAACCGACTGTCCTTGATCACATAATTTAAGTGGCGTCTTACCCATTGGCGAAACAGTAGAATATAATCCGAACCCTTGCTGCGCGAGCCATTGCCAGTCAAAAGCTTCACCCGGGTCAATTTTTCGGGCGGGCGCAACATCACTATGGCCTAGAAACCGGGCAGAAGGGATTTCATGACGCGTTTTTATATCTTGTAACAATGCTACTAAGGCTTGCATTTGTAAGCTGGGAAAAGGCGCACATAAACCGTTTTCATCAGGGCCTTGATGCGCCAGTTCAATCCCAATAGAACAGGCATTAATATCACGCTCCCCCTGCCAATAGGCCACCCCCGCATGCCAAGCTCGCTGTTCCTCCTCAACCAGTTTGAAAATAGCACCCGCCTCATCAATCAAATAATGCGCAGACACTTTTGCCTGCGGGTCGCATAAACGCGCCAAAGCCGCCGCTGCAGAAACCATATTTGTATAATGAAGCACAATCATATCCACCGCATGATTTTTCCGGCTGTCAAAATTGGGGGAAGAGCTCAGTTGATATGACATTAAATTTCATTCTCATTTAATCGGGGTGACTGTGTTTTTTCATTGTCGTACTTGCTATCTGCCTATAAGCAATTAGCATATAGTTTAACACTGGAATGAGTATGATGTCATATCCTTACGCTTTTCTTTTTGACCTTGATGGCACATTAGCCGAAACCGCACCTGATTTGGTGGGCGCGATGAATCATGTGTTGCACCAACATAATATTGACCCCGTACCCACAACCCATGTGCGAGACATGATTGGCGGCGGGGCGCGGGTGATTTTAGAGCGCGGCTTGGCGTTTAATCATATTAAATGGGATGATGAAAAACTCGATACAGCTACTGAGGAATTAGTAGCTTATTATTATGACCATATCGCCGATGCCAGCCATTTATTTGATGGAGTGCAAGACTGCCTGCAGACCATTCAACAGGCTGGTTTTGGTTGCGCGGTGGTGACCAATAAACGCTACGGACTGGCCGAAAAACTTTTGACTGCCCTGCAAATTGATGGCTATTTCCAAACCCTGATTGGGGGCGACAGCCTGCCCACACGCAAGCCTGAACCTGATATGTTGCAGCAGGCGGCGACAGATTTGGACACGCCCATTGCAAACTGCCTGATGATTGGCGATAGTGAGGCGGATACAAAAGCCGCGCAAGCGGCGGGCATGGCTTGCCTTTGTGTTGATTTTGGCTATAGCCGCACACCAGTGACTGAACTGGGCGCGCAAGCGATTATCTCGCATTATGATGAATTTTGGCCAGCGGCTAAACGCTGCCTACCGGCTTTGAAGACTCAGATAAATCTGTAACCCACAACCAAAGAAATTATTGCGCATCTGCGAGGTCAAACAAATCCAGCATGCCTTTTTTCAAAATCTTTCCACTGGCATTGCGCGGCAGATTTTCTTGCGCCAACCAAATATAACGCGGCACTTTAAAAGGTGCGAGATGCTCGCGGCAAGCTTCCCGGATTTCTTCAGCGCTTTGGGAGTGGCCCGCTTTCAAGAACACAGCGGCTCCAACCTCCTCACCCAAGCGGTCGTCAGGCACCGCAAAGACAGCACATTCCGCAATCGCAGAATTTTTATAAAGCGCAACTTCCACCTCAGCGCTGTAAATATTTTCGCCACCGCGAATGAGCATATCTTTAATGCGGTCGGTGATATAGAGAAAACCATTTTCATCAAGGCGGCCAACATCGCCTGTGTGTAACCAGCCATCGCGAATGGTTTCCGCCGTTGCCTCTGGCTTGTTCAAATAGCCAGCAAAAACATTGGGCCCGCGCACGCAAATTTCGCCAATCTCACCTTGCGGCACATCTTCACCCGCACCATTCACAATCCGCGCGTCCATAGTCACGACCACTGGCCCGACACTGTCTGGATGCATCACGCTAAATTCTTTTGAAATGCCGGCAATAATCCCGCTCACCTCTGTCATGCCATAACCTGTGCCAGGCTTGCCATTGCTGAGCTTAGCGTCAATATCTTTAATCAAATCTGGTTGGAAAGCAGAGCCGCCCCCGCCCAATGTCTGAACAGTCGAGGTGTCATATTTGTCAAAATCAGGGTGGTTAATCAACTCACGCGACATGACGGGCACACCTGTAATGCTGGAAATTTTTTCTTTTTCAATAATTTTGAGCGCCTCACCTGCATCCCATTTATACATAAAGACAATCTTGCCACCAATCATGGTCACGGGTTGCATGGCGCAATTATTGGCGGTGACGTGGAAAAGCGGCGTGGTCAGTAAAACATTGACCGGATCCCCTTCTCCAATCGGGGCCAATTGGTCTTCTGTACCAGCTTCACGCGCTACCGCCACATCGACTGCGCGCATCATGCACAAATAATTCATCAAATTGGCAATGCAGCTGCGATGTGTCAGCTGCGCGCCTTTTGGAAAACCCGTTGTGCCAGATGTGTAAAAAACACAAGCCACATCATCAGGGCTGATTTCAGGCTGGGGCAAATCACCCCCAAACTCTTTTAATTCTTGATAAGGCGTGACGTTATCGGCATTTTCTTTAAACCGCACCCCGACAATCTTTATGTTTGGGAATTGTTCACGAAGCGGCTCAATATGGCGATAACACCCCGCATCACTGATAATGATATCTGGCTGGGAGTCCTCAATCGCATAGTGCATTTCTTCACTAATCCACCATGCATTCATCCCGACACAGACCGCGCCAATCGATAAAATTGCCCAATAAGCAATCACCCATTCAGGATAATTCCGCATCGCCACCGCAACTTTATCACCAGGTTTGATGCCCTGAGAAACAAGCCAGTTTGCTACAGAGGCAACTTCCTCATGGGTTTGCGTATAGGTCCATCGCTCATCATCATAAACCAGATATTCATTATCAGCTTTGGCAATAGTCAGCGACCAAATATCCCGCATAGAGGGAGGTGCAAGCAAAAAACCACGCATGGTTTCACCCTTAATTTCCATTTCGGAAACAGCAAACAGACTGTCATGTGCGGTTAATTCTTCAAGCGCGTCACGCAAATGTTGATAAATCATAATACCCCCAAAAATATATAATATTAACCTAATCGACCCATGAGAAATCTCAAGCCTTTTTCGCCCCAAAAGCGCGCTTTTACACGAGGATTGCTTTACGAACTTCTTCTCATATGCGATAAAACAGTAACTATTTTTTAGGGGGAAATTATGAGTTTAGACTTTACAAATAAAACCGTCATTGTCACAGGTGCTGGAGGCGGTTTAGGGCGCGCACATGCATTGGAATTTGCCAGACGCGGCGCTAATGTTGTGGTGAATGATTTAGGCGGTTCTGTTGACGGCACAGGCGGGTCCTCCGAAGCTGCAGAAGCAGTTGTGAAAGAAATCACAGATAATGGCGGCACAGCGATTGCCAATGGCGCATCGGTTACTGATGATGAAGGTGTGCAAAATATGGTCAAACAGACATTAGACGCGTTTGGCGGCATCGATGTGCTGGTCAATAATGCTGGTATTTTGCGGGATAAAAGTTTCACCAAAATGACGCTGGAAGAATTCCAGACAGTTTTGGAAGTTCATGTGCTGGGCACTGTTAAACCTACACATGCCATTTTCCCTATTATGAAAGAGCAAGGCTTTGGCCGCATTATGGTGACAACATCATCTTCTGGTCTTTATGGTAATTTTGGTCAGTCCAATTATGGTGCGGGCAAAATGGGTGTTGTTGGCTTTATGAACACCATCAAACTTGAGGGGCAAAAATATAATGTGCATATTAATGCGCTTGCGCCAATTGCGGCTACACGCATGACCGAAGGCTTGATACCCGAAGAAGCTTTTGCGTTGCTGGAGCCTCATAAAGTAACACCCGCTGTGGTTTATATGTGCGGCGAAGACGCCCCGACAGGGACAATTATTTGTGCCGGCGCTGGCGCCTTTGCGATTTCACAAATTTTGGAGTCAGAGGGTATGTTCATCAGCAATGAACCAACAGCTGAAGATATTGCGGCAAATTGGGATAAAATTTCAGATATGAGCAATGCCACACCAAAAGCTATGGGTGGCGAGCAAACATTGAAATTTGTGACGATGGCCATGGAAAACCAGTAAGCCTATCGCAAGCAAAAAGAAACCCGCCAATGGCGGGTTTTTTTATGCGTGTCTAAATGATGATTTATTTTCCCTGATACTGGCCATCGCGTTTTTCAAAAAATGCTTTCAAGGCCTCTTCATGGTCTTGCGTGCGATGCAACGGCGCCTGGGCGGTTGCAGCAGCTTCCAACGCCGATGGCAAATCCTGCTCCATCGCGGCACGCATTAGGCGCTTGGTTTCGCGAATGGCCAAAGGCGGCTTGGCCGCAATCTGCGCCGCGAGTTCATGCGCGCGCGCCAGCAAGTTTTCAGCTGTCAAAACCTCTGTGACCAACCCCCAAGAGAGCGCTTGGTCTGCGTCAATTAAAGCGCCTGTATAAAGCATGGTAGCGGCGCGGGATAAACCAATATTGCGCGGCAAAAGCCATGCCCCGCCATCACCCGGAATAAGCCCGATAGAAGCAAAACTTGATCCAAATTTCGCGTTTTGAGAGGCCAGCCGAATATCGCAATAGCCCGCCACATCATGACCCAGCCCAACAGCCGCGCCATTAACTGCCGCAATAATCGGCACCTGACAGCTCCAAACCGCGCGCACAATTTCATGCACATTGGTGCGATAGGCTTCAGCAATATCATCAACCGTGCCATCAAATAGGCCACGCCGCGCCAACATATCTTTGACATTGCCGCCCGCTGAAAAAGCTTTGCCCGCGCCGGTGAGAATAACCGCGCGCACATTTTCGTCATTATTGATACGTTGAAACAAATCCCGAAAAGCGTCGCCATCGCCAGCATCAGCCAATGCATTTAGGCGGTCTGGGCGGTTCAGGGTAATTTGCACCACCCCGCCACGCTGCTCTTCAAGCAGCCAATCTGACATTAAGCTGCCTCTTGGGCAGACTTATTACTCTCAGTTGAAAATCTTTTGAGGTGAAAGTCCTCATCGCCAAATTGAATATTCAAAGTGGTCAGGCGCTTAAAATAATGGCCAATATTCAGCTCTTCTGTCATGCCCATGCCGCCATGAATATGCACAGCATTTTGACCGACCATGCGCCCTGATTTACCAATATAGGATTTCGCCGCAGACACGGCCTGACGGCGCTCTGATGCTTCAGCATCTAATTTTAAATGTGCCATTGTCGTGATAGAGGTTGCATGCTCGCCCTCACCCAACATATCAACCATACAATGTTGCAAAACCTGAAAACTTCCTATGGGTTGGCCAAATTGTTTACGGGTGCGGGCATATTCTATAGTTGCAGCAGTTGCTGCTTTCATTGCGCCAACAGCTTCTGCACATGCGGCAGCGGCGCCAAAGTCTAACGCCTCTTCAAGCACATCAAAACCACCATCAACCGGGCCAATCACAGCATCAGCTGATAGCTTGACATTTTCGAAACTAACATCACTCGCACGCCCACCATCTACTGTGTTGAAATCTTGACAAGAAACACCTGCTGCTTGCTTTTCGACAATGAATAAGGTGATGCCTTGCGTATCATTTTCATCACCAGATGTGCGCGCCGAGACTATCAAATGAGATGCCCAAGGCGCAGCAATCACAACTGATTTATGACCGTTTAAAACGAACCCATCGCCATCTGCTTTGGCTGACAAGCGCACATGATTGGCCTGATACCGGCTTTGCGTTTCGCTATAAGCTAATGCCCAAATCGCCGAGCCATCCGTGATAGATGGAATATAAGCCTGCTTTTGCGCGTCTGTTCCATGCCGGTCAAGCATGCCGCCGCAAAGGATAATTGTTGGCAAATACGGTTCCATAACCAGACCTTTGCCAAACTCTTCCATCACCAGCATGGCATCAACTGCACCACCGCCAAAACCGCCCTGCTCTTCGCTAAACGGTGCCGCCAGCAGGCCAAGCTCAGCAAATTTTTGCCAATTCTCAGCACTCATTCCTGACTCTGAACGGACAATTTTCATCCGCTTGTCGAAATCATAATTATCCTGCACAAAGGTTTGCACCATATTGCGCAGCAAGGTTTGCTCTTCACTAAAATTAAAGTCCATTTTAATCCTCAAACACGATGTGCGATCAATGACGCCTGTTAAACACCAAGCGCAAACTTGGCGATGATATTTTTCTGAATTTCGTTTGACCCGCCATAAATAGCTGTCTTACGCATACCAAAATAATTTTGCGCCGCGCCAATGCCATAATCTGGCCCGACATGCGAATAATTATCCGGCACTTCAATAAACGGCGCTGCCGTCATTGCATAATTGCCCATAGCTTCCATTGTCAGCTCTGCAACCCGCATTTGAATTTCGGTACCCCGAATTTTCATGAACGACGCCTCAAGCCCCGTAGCTGTGCCTTCTAATTCAGCAGACAAAGCCCGCAGCTCAGTAAATTCAAGCGCCAATAAATCAACCTCGAGTTCAGCAATTTTCTTGGTGAAGCTTTCATCTGTGATGAGTGGATCACCTGCCATTGTTTCGGCCCGCGCAATATTTTTCAGCTTTTCAATCGCTTTTTTAGATTTCATAACCTCAGCAATATTGCTGCGCTCATTGACCAATAGGAATTTCGCAATCCCCCAGCCATTGCCTTCTTCGCCAACAAGATTGGCAACTGGCACACGCACATCAGTGAAGAAAACTTCATTCACATGATGGCCACCATCAATGGTGTAAATCGGGCGCACTTCAATGCCTGGTGTGTTCATATCAATCAGCAAAAAGCTAATGCCCTGTTGTGGTTTGCCCGAATTATCGGTCCGCACCAGACAAAAAATCCAATCGGCATATTGCGCCATGGTTGTCCAGATTTTATGACCATTGACAATATAATCGTCGCCATCACGCTCTGCTTTTGTTTTCAAAGACGCCAAGTCAGAACCCGAACCCGGCTCAGAATAGCCCTGACACCACCAGTCAGACCCATCAAGAATACGCGGCAAATAATGCGCTTTTTGCTCTTCTGTTCCGAAATTTTGCAACACTGGACCCAACATGGTGATACCAAATGGCATAATATTAACACCACCAATACGGCCAAGCTCTTGGTCGAAAATATAACGCTGAGTCAAATCCCAACCCGGCCCGCCATATTCTTTTGGCCAGCTCGGCGCAATCCAACCCTTGTCAGCAAGAATTCGATGCCATGACAAAAAATCTTCCTTTGTCATCGCACCGAATCTTTTTTCTTTCAGATCGGCTGGATATTTTTCTTCCATAAAGCTTCGAACTTCTGCCCGAAACGCTTTTTGTTCGTCCGTAAATGCAAGATCCATCTTTTCCCCCATGGTTCATGATTCTGGGCGATATTAGTGAAAAGCGCACCCCAAATCAATTAAAAATGACGCATGCGTCATTTTTTCTATAAATCTTAGTCCTTACAATATTTAGCGCGCTGAAGGGAACCAATCAAGGGTTTCGGCGAGATTGACCACATGTCCAATAACCACAATCGAAGGGGGTTCAAGCGCCAGTTTTTTGACATCTTTTGCCGCCTGCGCCAGCGTGGTGACATGTTTTCTTTGCATCGGCGTGGTGGCTTGGGTGATGAAAGCAACAGGTTCATCAGGCGCGCGCCCTGCGGCCATGAGTTTTTCAGCTATTACTTCTAATTTGCTCATGGCCATATAAAGCACCAAAACGGGCGCGCCTTTGGATAAAGCCTCCCAATCCAGCAATTCGGTTTTATCACTACCCGCTAAATGGCCGGTAATAAAAGTAACAGCATGATTAACATCACGATGCGTGACCGGAATACCTGCATAGGCTGGCGCAGCGACACCAGCTGTTACACCTGGCAAAACACGAAAAGGAATATTTTCTGCAACCAGCCGCTCTGCTTCTTCTCCACCACGCCCAAATACAAATGGATCTCCCCCCTTAAGCCGCAAAACCCGTTTATTGGCGCGCGCAAAAGCAACCAGCTGGTCAGAAATATCCTCTTGTTTCATAGAAGGTTTGCCGCCGCGTTTACCCGCATAAAAACACTCGGCGGTTGCGGGAAGCAAAGACAAAATATCTTCACTCACCAAAGCGTCATAAATCACAATATCCGCCTGCTGCAAAGCATTGACTGTGTGCAATGTCAAAAGGCCTGGATCACCGGGTCCTGCACCTGCCAGCCAAACCCAACCAGGCTCAAAAACAGGCATATTCGCCGTTTTCACATCAGGCAATGGCGCCCCAGCTTGGCGCAAACGCACAATATCCTGTTCCAATTTTTTCATACTGCGTTATACGTAATCACATAATGAATGTAAAATCATCGTATATGATGAATTTTTATATTAATGAGCCTTAGAAAGTTTAACGCGACCATGTTTCCAAAACCTGAGAAAAATCTCAAACCCAATAGTGCCGATTTCGAAAATAAACCCCTCATCGTTCCAACGGGTTTTCGGGAGTATGATGCCCGTTGGCTTTTTCCAGATGAAATTAATTTACTTGGGGTACAGGCGCTTGGATTTGGCTTAGGTCATGTGCTGCATGAGTTAACCGACGACCCGTCTATTGCGGTTGGGCATGATTTTCGTTCTTATTCACAATCCATCAAGCAAGCCTTGATTGCCGGCCTGATGACGGCAGGGGCAAAAGTCTATGATATTGGCTTAGCGTTATCACCTACGGCATATTTTGCACAATTTGAACTTGATGTGCCAGCCGTGGCCATGGTCACAGCGAGCCATAATGAAAATGGCTGGACAGGCGTAAAAATGGGTGCCAACCGGCCATTAACCTTTGGCCCTGATGAAATGGACCTGCTGCGCCGCACGGTTTTGGACAATAGCGCCACGCCACGCGCCGGCGGCAGCTATCACTATGTGCCAGACATGGCGGCGCGCTATATTGCCGATTTGACCAATCGCGAGGCAATCAAACGCAAGCTCAAAGCTGTAGTGGCCTGCGGCAATGGCACTGCAGGGGCATTTGCACCTGAGGTTCTATCCAATTTAGGTGTTGAGATTGTACCGCTGCATTGTGAGCTTGACCACAGCTTCCCAAACCACAACCCCAATCCTGAAGATATGAAAATGCTGCATGCACTGCGCGATAAGGTTTTGGAAACCAGCGCTGATATTGGCTTTGCCTTTGATGGCGATGGCGATAGATGCGGGGTTGTTGATAATGAAGGCGAAGAAATATTTGCTGACAAAATGGGGGTTCTCATGGCGCGAGAACTGGCCAAGAAAACCTCAAATGCGCGCTTTGTGGTTGATGTCAAATCAACTGGATTATTTGACACTGACCCTGAGTTAAAAAAACTTGGCGCCAAAACTGATTATTGGAAAACCGGCCATAGCTATATGAAACGCTATACTTTTGAAACCGGCGCATTGGCTGGCTTTGAAAAATCAGGCCATTTCTTTTTTAACAAGCCAGTTGGGCGCGGATATGATGATGGTATTCTCACCGCACTGGCCGTCTGCGATATGTTATCTGACAACCCAGACAAGACAATGGCTGACCTGCGCCGCTCTTTGCCCGTGACTTATGGTTCACCAACCATGTCACCGCATTGCCCTGATTTAGAAAAATATGGTGTGGTTGATAAAATTGTCGCGCATTTTGAAACCATGCAGAAAAATAACGACACCCTCATTGGCCAAAAAATCACCAATCTGGTGACGGTTAATGGCGTGCGCATTTCAGTTGAAGATGGCACATGGGGGCTGGTGCGCGCGTCATCAAACAAGCCCGGGCTGGTTGTTGTCGTGGAAAGCCCTGTTTCTGAAGCCCAAATGCGCGCTATGTTTAAGGCCATAGACGATATTTTATCCACGCACCCTGAAGTCGGTGCTTATGACCAGAAAATTTAAACGCGCGCCGCTAGCTTATGCCACCAGCAATGAATAAAACATCCGCAAAGCAGTGAGGATTAAGAACACACTAAAAGCGCGCTCAAGGGTTTTGTGCGAAAATTTATGTGCCAAACGCGCGCCGATAGGGGTGCTGATAGCCGTCATTGGAATGAGGCATACAACCGCAAGCCAATTGACATACCCAACCGAAAAAGGCGGCAACCCAGCCTGACCATAGCCAGCCAGCATGAAGCCAATTGTGCCAGGCACAGCAATAAAAAAACCTAGTGCAGAAGATGTGCCCACCGCGCGGTGAATGGTTAAGCCAAAAAGCGTGAGAAACGCGACTGAGAATGTCCCACCGCCAATCCCCATAAGAGACGAGAAAAAACCAATAGAAGTTGCAACACTGCGCTGCAACCATAAGGGCGGCATTGAAATGGTTTTTTGATGGGGCAGATTAAGATATACCGCCACCAACACAGATAAAAACCCGAATATAAATTTAAGACTATCTGCGTTTAAATAAATTGCGGCGACGGAGCCAGCAACCACACCCAAAACAATAAAAGGCGCCCACAGCTTCACGATATCAAAGTCCAAAGACTGTTTGGCATGATGGGCGCGCGCGGATTGAACAGCGGTTACAATAATCACAGCCAAAGAACTGCCCACCGCCAAATGCATTTGCAAAGCTGGGTCAACACCCATGAAAATAAAGGTTTGGAACAGCACAGGCACAAAAACAATCCCGCCGCCAACACCCAACAAACCAGCCAAAATCCCCGCTGCGATGCCCGCAAGGATAAAAATGCTCAGCAGGGTGATGATTTCTAAGCCAGTCATATATTTGTCTTTCTTTCCTTCGCCAATCTAAAAGATTGTGCTTCTGCAGCAAATGTATTTTGTTCCTGCGCGCGCGTTTTCATGTCATGCATGAGCGCCAAACCCTCTTTTAACACATCAATGGTTGCATCAGTTTTTGGCGCATTCTCGCTCAGGTGACGCCGCCATAAACGCCCGCCAGGTTGGGCTTGATAGAGCCCCATTAAATGTCTGGTCAGCGCGTGTAAGGGTATACTATCGGCCAATAAATCCTGCGCATAGGGAATGAGTTGGCTAACAATATCTTCCCGCGTCACCGCCGCCTCAAGTGACCCATAAAAACGCTGGTCGACCTCAGACAATATATATGGCGTTTTATAAGCCGAGCGTCCCATCATAACACCATCAACATGGTCAAGATGCATGTGCGCCGCGTCTAATGTGTCAATCCCGCCATTTATGACAATCAACAAGTCAGGGTGACTTTGCTTCAAACGATAGACCAGCTCATAATCAAGCGGTGGAATATCGCGGTTTTGTTTTGGGCTAAGCCCTTGCAACCAAGCTTTGCGCGCATGCACAATAAAAACGCCACAGCCTGCTTGTTTGGTTTTTTCAACAAAGTCAAACAAAGCTATTTCCGGGTCTTGATCATCGACCCCAATCCGGCATTTTACGGTGATGGGCAGCGCATCAGAAACAGCCTCGCGCATGGCAGCAATACAAGCAGCCACCAAATCTGGCTCTTCCATTAAACAAGCACCAAAGCGGCCTGATTGAACGCGGTCAGATGGACAGCCAACATTCAGATTGATTTCATCATAGCCAAAATCCAAACCTGCACGCGCGGCGATAGCCAGCTTTTCAGGGTCGCTACCGCCAAGTTGCAAGGCAAGCGGGTGTTCGGCGTCATGAAAGCGCAAAAGGCGGTTTTTATCGCCATGAAGAATAGCATCGGCTGTAATCATCTCAGTATAAAGACGCGCTTTTTTTGAAATCAGCCGCAAAAAATACCGGTCATGGCGATCCGTCCAATCCATCATTGGCGCAACGCAAAAACGAAAATCTTCTGGTTTAAAATTTCCCATAACTTCTCATAACATTTGCACGAAGCCCTAGAAACAGGTTTTTATCTAAGCTATATTTATTAGATAATTTTTGTGAAAGATAAACCATGCGCAAAACAAACATATTGGCCAAAACCCCCCTCACCCTTACTGGCGCCCTTGCCGCAATATTTTATAGCCTAGCCACTATCGGCGCGATGGCTTCACCCCCCGAGGGCTATAGTGGCGATTGCGCAGTGACCTATTCAGAATTCGAGGAAGCCATTCCCCATATAGATATGCTCACCTGTCCAGAGGTTATGGGCATTTCAGATGATGATGGCTTTTGCCGCGTGGTTTTTGAAGGCAATCAACCCTTTGTTTATGGTTTTGAATATGGCGAAGAAGATGCCTGCCTGACCACGCTTCGCGAAGTGCCATTATCTGGCTTTTTACAAAAAGATTAGATAAGAAACCATTCTCTATTTTAAGGGGCTGGTGCTAAATAGCGCGCCATTAATTTTGTGACTTCGGGTCGCAAGCGCTCAAGCTCTGCCTCTACGCGATCAAGGCTTGGCACATTCACCGTCTGACAAATAAGATTTTCCAGCGCTTTTGAAAATGCCTCATCTGGTAACTTCGTTAAACAAAGTTTAAGCACATGATTAATTGCGGTTTGTAAAGACAGCGCCTCAAATAACAAAGCCTGGTCGGCTGGCTTAATCACCCCTGCTTGCTCCAGCCCTGCCAATATGGTTTGTGTGCCGCCGCGTGGCAAATCAGATATGTCATGTGCATGGCATAAATATAAAGCCTGCGCGATAAATTCAATATCAACCAAACCACCAGAGCGATGTTTCATATCCCAAAAATTCTTACCTGGAAAATTTTCCCGCAAGCGCGCATGCATATCCCACACATCTTTGAGTGTTTTCTCATTATCGCGCTTTTGGGTTAAAATCTCATCTATTAATGTTTGAATTTTGCCCGCCAGTTTCGTGTCGCCTGATATTAACCGCGCCCGTGTGAGCGCCATATGCTCCCACACCCAAGCCTGCTCGTGCTGATAATTGGCAAAACTTGAAAATTTGCTAATCAAAGCCCCCGCATTACCCGATGGGCGCAAGCGCGTATCCACCTCAAACAACGCGCCCTCACTGGTCGGCACCGTCAAAGCCGAAATCAACCGCCGCCCCATGCGCGCAAAATAGATTTCTGCCGATAAAGGCTTCTCGCCCTCAGATATCGTATCGAAATCTGCTGCATCACAAATCATAATCAGGTCCAAATCAGAAGCCGCCGTCATCTCATAGCTGCCAAATTTACCCATTGCCAGCACCGCCCAATCGCTTTGCGCCAGCGCACCATGTTGTTGTGTGAAATCAAGTTCGACCAAATGCTGGCAAGCTTGCACACAAGCCGTTGCTAAATTGGTGAATGCCTGACCTGCTTGGTCTGGTGTCACACTGCTAGCCAGCAATTGTGTGCTGGTTTTAAAAGACTGCTCCCGCGTCCAGATGCGCACCACATCAAGTTGTTGTTCAAAATAATCATAGGGCTGAAGCTGCTCTTGGAGCGTGCTTAAAAGTTCTGCTGTCGGGGGGAGCGGGTCGGTAAAATCCTTATCCAGCAAACTATCCATCATGGCCGGCTGGCGCACCATAAGCCCCGATAATCTTGGCGCCGTTCCAATAATATCAACCATAAGCGATAATAGATGCGGGTTGGATTGAAACAGTGAAAAAGGCTGCACCCCAATCGGCAAACCTTTTAAAAAATCTTCAAATCGCAAAAACGCAAAATCAGGGTCTGGAGTCGCGCTCAATACATCAAGCAATTTTGGCGTGAGACTGGTTAATAATTCACGCGCACGCTCGGAGCGTAAGGCAGGAAAACGCCCCATATGCCATGACCGAATTTGCGTACTCACCGCCACTGGATTTTGGAACCCAAGCCGCGATAAAGTTTCAATGGTTTCAGGGTCATCTTGAACACCTGTAAACACCAAACTCCCGACATCAGATGCCAGCGCGTCTTCATTTTCAAATAAATTCGCATAATGCGTTTGCACAGATTGCATCACCAAAATCATATCTCGCTCAAAATCTGCATGCGCCGCATAGCCTAAAAAGCGAGAGAATTTTTGCAATTTCTCGGGCTGTGAAGGCAAGCTATGAGTTTGTTCGTCATCAACCATTTGCAAGCGATGTTCAACGCGGCGGAAAAACTGATAAGCTTGTATCAGCTCATCCGAAGTTTGCTGATTTATCCAGCCAGCCGCGACAAGCTGGGGCAAAACTGCACAAGTTTGATTACCTCGCAAAGACGAGTCCCGCCCGCCAGCAATCAGCTGTTGGGTTTGCACAAAAAACTCAATCTCACGAATACCCCCCCGCCCGAGTTTAATATTATGCCCACTCACAGTAATGTTTTGATGCCCGCGCACGGCATGAATTTGTCGCTTCATAGCATGGACATCTGAAATCGCGGCAAAGTCTAAATTACGGCGCCAAATAAAAGGTTTAATTGTGTCTAAAAAACGCTGGCCCACTTGTGCATTGCCCGCAATGACCCGTGCTTTAATATAAGCCGCACGCTCCCAGTTCTGCCCTAATGTTTCATAATAAATTTCAGCGGCGGGTAATGATACCGCAACCCGCGTAGAACCAGGGTCAGGCCGCAAGCGCAAATCCACGCGGAACACAAACCCATCTGCGGTTGGGGTTTGCAAAATATGCACCAGCTTTTGCACCAGCGTGACATAAAAAACCTGCTCTTCAAGCCCGTCTTTCAGCCCTAGCATTTCTGGCTCATAAAAAGCAACGAGGTCTATATCTGACGAATAATTCAGCTCAAAGGCGCCATGCTTGCCCAGCGCTAAAATGGTAAGACCATTTTGCTGCAGCTGCGAAACAATATCGCCTTTTTTTTCTGCCTCTTGCAACAACCAGTCTAGGCTTGCAGCCACACAAGTGTCTGCAAAGCGCGTTAATAAATCTGTCACTTTCAGCACCGGCCATACCAAAGCAATATCTGCCAGTGCCAGCATGAGAGCAAAACCCTGACGGGTTTGGCGCAAATCCCGCATCAAGCTCTCTTCATCAGCATGGCTCAGCGCCCGAGACGGTAATTGTGTTAACTGTTTTTCTAATAGCTTTTCAAGATTGCTTAAATCTGGCGCTATGACCGCCAATAAGTCTGGCCGCGTGCGTATAATGCGCGTCAAAAAAGGCGACGATTCAAATATGGTTAAGAGTAAATTTTTTTGAGCCTCTATAAAATCTAAAGCGCGGACTTTATCTTTCGCCGATAAATCAGCCACCCAAACCTGCTGACAATCCGCAAGAAAAGCTTCTGCGCGGGCTAAGTCCTGCGTTGGCTGAATGGCCAATTTCGATAATTTAAGAGGCGATGAGGGCATTTTTGTGTTCATAATATTTATTTAGCACAATTTCAGCTTTAAGACCTTGCGGTATATTTTGCGCTAATTTTAACTGACCCTGATGCAATTGAACAATAGCCGCCACCAGCGATAAACCTAAGCCGCTCCCCTGATTTGTTCGGCTTTCATCAAGCCGCACAAAACGCTCCATCACCCGCTCTAATTCTTGGTCTGGAATCCCTGTTCCCGTATCACAAATACGAATCATCACCTTATCCAGCCAGTCTTCAACCTCAATTTGCACATGAGGATTTTCTCCCCCGCCATATTTCAACGCATTATCAATGAGATTAACCACAGCTTGCGATAAAAGCGGGTAAGACCCCTGCACCATAAGCGGTTGATGAGGGGTTTGCGTGTGATAATGAAAGCCTTTTTCTTCAGCAATGGGCGCAATAAATTCCGCCGCGTCTTGCACCAATGCGCAAATATCGAGCTTGTCCATTGGCACCTCAGATGTGCCCGCTTCCAATCGAGTCAGCGATAAAAGCGCGTTGAATGTCACCAATAGGCTGTCTGCCTCTTCAATGGTTTTTTCCAAAACCTCGCGCAATTCCGCATTTGATGAATCTTGCATCAAGGTGACTTCGAGGCGATTGCGCAACCGATTTATTGGGCTTCTTAAATCATGCGCCACATTATCGGTCACTTGCCGCATGCTGCGCATCAAATCTTCAATACGCTCTAACATAGAGTTCAGATTTTGCGATAATTGGTCAATTTCATCATCTGTGCCTTTTATCGGGACACGCCGCGACAGGTCGCCGTCCATAATCTGCTTACTGGCACGATTGATGCTATCAATCCGGCGCCTAAAATTACGGCTGATTAACAAGCCGCCTGCGCCACCCATCAGCAAAATCAAACCTAATCCATAAACCATAGCTTGCGTCATCAGCCGGTCAAGCTGGCGCAGTTCTTCCACATCACGCGCTACCAATAATTTAAACCCAAGCGATAAATCAATCAGCCGCCCGCGCGCAGTGGTAACTTTTATCTCTGTTTCACGCTGGCGGCGATAGTCAAAATGAATCCAATTATCAGCCTGCACGCTATAATCTGGCAGATTGCTGAGATTACCTGCCAATGGCCGTCCTTGTGGGTCCATGAGCAAATAAAGGCTCAGGCGCGGGTCCAGACTGCGCTGTTTAACCAGCCGTATCATGCCCGGAATGCCTGAGCGTTTATAATAGCCAGACATATTTGCTATCTCGTCCATAATTTCCTGGTCGGTCTGGCGCATCATCACGCCGGCTGTGTTCCAATAGAGATAGGAAATCAGCGCCACTGACGAAAAACAGAAAATCGCCAGATAAAATAAGGCGGCTCGAAATGTTGTGGTTTTGAGAAGTTTAGCCTGGAACACGAAGCGAATACCCTGCACCCCGAACTGTTTGTAAGAGGGGTGGTGAAAAATCTTTATCCAACTTAGCGCGCAAACGCGAAATATGCACATCAATCACATTGGTTTGCGGATCAAAATGATACTCCCATACATTTTCAAGCAGCATAGTCCGCGTCACAACTTGGCCCGCATGGCGCAACATATATTCAAGCAACTTAAATTCGCGGGGCTGCAATTCTATCAACTGCCCTTGCCGCGTGACTCTGCGCGATAATAAATCAACTTCCAAATCAGCAAGCTCCAATGTCGTTGAAATATTTTCATTTGAACCGCGCCGCGTGAGCGCTTCAATGCGTGCTAGCAATTCAGCAAAAGCAAAGGGTTTGGTCAAATAATCATCACCCCCCGCATTCAGCCCATCAACACGGTCTTCCACCTCGCCCAAAGCGGATAAAAATAAAACAGGTGTATGAATCCCAGCTTCTCGCAAATGCGACACAATCGACAAGCCATCGCGCTGGGGCAACATGCGGTCAACAACCATCACATCAAACTGCCCGGCCAGTGCCATTTCTAGCCCCTGCTCACCATTCACAGCATGGTCAACAACATGGCCGCTCTCACGCAATCCCTTTTGAACAAAACCAGCAGCTTCTAGGTCATCTTCGATTAACAAAATATGCATTTTTTTAGTTTATCCGAATTAAAAAAATGGGGAAGCCCCAATCACGAAGCTTCCCCAAGGAGACGAAACATTAAGGAGGGAGGGTACCCAATGTTCCCTTTAACAATGCCAAAGCGCGCATTGCACAAACCTTACACAATGATTAAAATTTCTTAATCTTTGGTAGTAGCGCGCAGACGTTGGTACAGGAAAAATATGCCCGGCAATAAAAAGAGAAGCGGCGCCAACCATAAAAAACTATTTTTTGAAGAAAATTTTGGATTCAATAAAGTGAATTCACCATAACGCTCAACAATATAAGTCAGGACTTCTTCATTGCTGTCACCTGCTTGCAAACGAATTCGGATAAGTTTGCGTAAATCCCCCGCAAGCGGGGCATCGCTATCATCTATTGACTGGTTTTGACAGACTGGACAGCGTAATTCTGCTGAAATGGCTCGCGCACGCGCTTCAAGTGCTGGGTCGTCTAAGGCTTCACCTGGCTGCAGCGCCCATGCAGGGCTGACACAAAAAAACATCAGGCAAAATATAAAACATGATATGAAAGCCTTGTGCATTCTTCACCCTCGCTTGCGCCCAGACGCATTGCCAATCACTGCAGCTGCGCCACCTAAAGCCATCAAGACAGCCCCCAACCAAATGTAATTGACAAACGGATGCAACCAAGCGCGAATGACATAGGCAGGCGCGGCGTTTTGGCTAGCTTTTTCAGCCGGCACCCTATCCCCCAAAGCCACATAAATATTACCACGCCACATTTTTAATATAGCGGCTTCGGTTGTTTGCGACCGTTCCACCGGATAAAACCGCCGCTCCGGCAATAATGTTTCAGTTTTATCAGCTATATCCAAGCTGAAAAGCGCTTGCTCTGCAGAATAATTCGGCCCATTTATTTTATTCACCGCGATTAAATTCAAATCATATTGACCAAGCTGAACAGACTGGCCTTCTTTCAGACTCACAATACGTTCTTCCTGCCAAGCCGTGCTGGCGACAACACCAAACAGCAAAACCCCAACCCCCGCATGCGCCAACACCACACCCCATTGTTGCGCAGGCAAGCGTAAAAGGCGTTGCAAGCGCTCATGAAAAGCGCCTTGCGAAAGACGCGCTTTTTTGGCCAAATCGGTCAGCGCACCAAAAACGAGCCAAATCGCCGCCGCCAAACCCAGTAAGCTCCAACCTGTTTCAGTTTGTGTAAAAAACAACACAAGGCTGGCCAATAGAGTTAATGCCGCCGCTGCACGCAACGGCTTCAGCGCAGCTAAACCACGCCCTTTTTGCCAGGCTAAAAATGGCGCTATGGGCATCAAAACAAACAAAGGCGCCATAAGAGGCGTGAATACTTTATTGAAATAAGGCGCGCCAACAGAAATTTTTCCCATGCCAAGCGCATCAATAATAAGCGGATATATCGTCCCAATCAGCACTGTAGCCGTGGCGCTGGCAAGAAAAATATTATTGACCATTAGCGCTGTCTCACGACTGGTCAGAGCAAAACTCTGGTCAGGCGAAATGCGCGCACCCGCCTGATTTTGCAACACGCGCTCAGCCCGTAAAGCATACATCACCAACCCCAGCCCAACCGCGCTGGCCAAAATTGCCAAAATAAACACCCCGCGCGCTGGGTCATTAGCAAAAGCATGCACTGAGGTGAGCACACCAGAGCGCACCAAAAATGTACCTGCAATGCTCAAGCCAAAAGTCAAAATAGATAAAAGCAGTGTCCATTTACGCATTGACACCCGCATTTGCGCCACCATGACAGAATGCAAAAGCGCCGTGCCAGCCAACCACGGTAAAAGGGAGGCGTTTTCAACCGGATCCCAAAACCAAAATCCACCCCAGCCCAATTCGTAATAGGCCCAAAAAGACCCCAACCCGATGCCAAGGGTTAAAAACACCCACGCCACTAAAACATAGGGGCGCAACCAGGCCGCCCAATTTTGGGGCGGCTTTTTTTCGAGCAAAACAGCGAGCGTAAAAGAAAAGGCAATCGAGAAACCAACATAGCCTAGATATAATAAAGGCGGGTGAAGTGCCAAAGCGGGGTCTTGCAAAATCGGATTCAACCCACCACCTGAATAAGGCGCGGGGGCAAGGCGCGCAAATGGGTTAGAGGTAAAAAGAGAAAAACTCAAAAATAACACGCCCAAACCAGCCTGACTGGCCAATAAGCTTGCCCGCATGGTGAGGGGCATATCTGGCAGGCGGTAAGCCGCAAAGGCACCAAAACCAGCTAGTATCAGAATCCATAACAACATAGACCCTTCATGATTGCCCCATACACCAGCGAGTTTATATAGGAATGGTTTCGCGGCATGGCTGTTTTCTGCCACCAACCACACTGAAAAATCAGAACTGATAAAGGCAATTGTTAATGCGATAAAAGACCATAGAACTAATAAAAACTGCAAGCCAGCAGCTGGTTTGGCCAAAGCCATCAGGCTGGGTTGGTTGCGCGACCGCCCCCAAAGCGGCACCAAAATTTGAAAAACCGCAACACTTAAGGCCATAATCAGGGCAAAATGACCCGACTCAATAATCATTAATGGCCTCTTTTGCTTTTATATTTTCAGGTTTCCAGACACCATTTTTTTTAAGCGCGTCAGCAACTTCGGGCGGCATGTAATTTTCATCATGCTTGGCCAAAACCGAGCTGGCGATAAAAACTTGGTTCTCGGTGAACACCCCTTCGGCAACCACGCCCTGCCCCTCGCGGAACAAATCAGGCAAAAGACCGACAAAGCGCACATGAACCTCACCTTCGCCATCAGTAATCACAAACTGGCTTTCCTTGCCACGCCGCAAGAGGCTCGCTTCCTTCACAAGACCCCCAACCCGCATATTTTGACCTATTTTAGGCGGGGAGGCAGCCAAATCAGAAGGCGAGCGAAAATAAACCAAATTATCTTCTAAAGCCGTTAAGGCAAAAGCCGCAATGCCTGCCAATAAAGTAAGACCGGCGATTAAAAAGCTAATACGTGTTTGTCGTGCAGTCATTTTTTCCTCTCATTTTACATACTATTTTATGCGGAAAAGAAAAAGCTACATCTCGCCGCATGAGAGGATAAAAAGACAGGAAAATATTATTTTTAGGGTGTATTGAGCTTGCTTATCTGGGCGGCGATGAAATTCTGCCAAACCTGATTATCTGGCTGAGCCTGACCACTGGCGATGAAAAAGGCTTTGGCGCGCTCTGCTTCACCTTCCTGCGCTGCGAGGAGACCCAGATAAAAATTTGTTAAATAATGGTCTGGCAGGCCGGTAGATAATTGCCCAATGAGCGCCGCGCTTTCTGAATCAATCAAGCCGTCATTGACTTCTAAATTTGCTTTGACCAAACCAAACAGAGCTTCAAAATCCTTATTTTGATAATATAAAATCTGGCGCCAGGCTTGCGCCGCTAAATCGGGTTGATTGAGTTCAACCCGAATGCGGGCCAGTAAACGCCAGCCCTGCACATCATCAGACTGGCTTATCAGTTTTTGCTCAAGCATGGAAATCACAGCCGCTGGCGGCAGATCATCAATCGCCCCCTCTAATCTGGGTTTAAGCGGCGTATCTGGCATCTGCGGATTGCCGAAATATAAATATATTAAAAACGCAGAAACTGGCACCCCAAACAGACCGGCAATATAAGCCACACGTTCGGATAAGGAGGTGAGTTTATTTCTCCCTAAGCGATAAGTCAGAAAAAGCGCCCCGGATAGACCGATAAACACACAAATTATCAGAGCTGGTTGCCACCCCATAATGCGCCTTTCTAAAACATATGGCTCAAAATTTTGAATGGGGCGACCATATCAGGCTGGCGCGCAAAGACAAGAGTTCTGATTTATTTTCGCCTAGCTAGCGGGTGGACTAAGCCGCAATACATGCAATTGCAACCGAATTGTACCAGAAGTTAATGCCTTATTTTGTCCAGAAATCCTTAATGGAGTTGTCGCGTAATAGGTCATAGGGTGCGAAGTCATCCCAATATTTGTGGTTTGCGCCGCTCCAGAAATATGCGCGCCATATCGCCCCGCATCTGCCGCAACGCCCAATTTCCAAGACTGATTATTGGGTAAAGCTGTTACCACGCGCATACCTATCCCAAGCACCAAATCGCGGTCTGCAATATTCAAGGCTGTATCATTATAACTGCCAGGTGTAATAATGTGGTCAAGGCTGGTCGTCACAAACCCCATTTGCGGGCTGAATTGCGGCGCGAGATTAAGCCATTTGCCACTATCATAAAGCCGTAAAATTTTGTCTTGTTGATCCCATATCCGCCAGCCATTTTGTGGGGTCGAAAATTGCCAAGCCCCATCAACATAAGTGGCGATGCGCCCTGCCTGATTTTGCCATAGGCCTGTAGGCGTGGCGCCAATCACATATTGATCACCAGCTTCAGGTGTAGCGGGTGGGGTATTTTGATAAAAGCGCAAAACCTGCATATGTGTCAGCGCATCCAAACGCCGCAAAGACTCGTTCACTGTTACATGTTTTTGCGCCTGGTCGGCAGCAAGATAGGGAAGTTTTAAATGTGTGGTTTTCATAAAGACCTCATAGAATGCGAAAGGGCAAAGCGTGTCGCAAAACCCAGTTCTTGTTGCGCCCCAATTTGGGCAATTTCCAATGTGAGTGCGCCGGGCAAATTGTGGGTTCTTTTTTTTCATTAACACACGCATAAAAAAACACTGATGGCAATAATCCAAACAGCGCTTATGAAGCAATTAGAAAAATTCTGATAGATTTGTGATGATGGCATAACATATACGCTAAAGCGTCACGCCCGTCAAGCCTAAAAACACAAATTTTTATTTTTTTTCAGTAGGTTAAAAAGAATTTGCGGGCATAAAATTGAAATTTATAAGAAATATAAATAACTTAAATTAGAGTATATTCGATCACTCATTCACCTCATCCCAGACATAATCTTCAGGCGCGGCATTGGCTTTTGTTTCAGGCAAAGTTTTGCCCTGTACCGAGTGACCCTGCTGGTGCATCAACTCTGGCCCATTAGCAATCAGTGGGTGCCAGTCCGGTAATTCTTTCCCTTCATGCAATAAACGATAAGCACAGCTTGTTGGCAACCAAGCGGCGATATTTGGCAAATTCTCAGGGGTGATTTTCAAACAATCTGGTACTTGGCTTTGTCGGTTTTGATAATTCGTACACCGACAAGTTTGCGTGTCCAGCAATTTACAAGAGAGCCGGGTGTAATGCAGCTCATCAGTATCGGCATCAACCAATTTTACCAAACAACATTTTGCGCAGCCATCACAAAGCGCTTCCCACGCCTCATGCGATAATTCTGATAGGGGTTTTTGCTGCCAAAAATATTGCGGGCGGCATTGCTTATTTATCTGCTTAGATTTATCTGTCATGACTTATAAGGTTAAAGAAAAAAATGCATTTTTCAATTTATACATTATTTTTTTGTATAATATATAAATTCACATTAAAAAACTTGATTTAATGGATGATTGAGATTATTTTGCGCTCACTTTCAAAAGTGAGGCAGTCATGGCACAACATAGTTCAAAAGGCGCGCGTTTCCAGGCAATCACGGCTAATCGGCTGAGTGATGGCGAGGTGGTGTATTTCACGCCTGAAAACAATTGGCAGACTGATTTCCAGTCCGCTTGTGTTTTTGACGGCCCAGAAACCATAGAGAAACAGCTTACCAAACTCGCGACTCAACAAACTGAGCTTGAAGTGGTTGGTGTCTATGCGTTTGAAGTTGAAAAATTTAATGATGCCTATCAACCTGTCAGTGTGCGCGAGACCATACGCGCCGCCGGCCCGACCATTCGAAAAGATTTAGGCAAACAGGCGCAAGCCTAGAACACGGAATAGAACCATGTATCGTTATGATGAATTTGACCATAAATTAGTGCAAGATCGCGTCCAGCAATTTCGCGGTCAGGTCATGCGCCGTGTCAAAGGTGAAATTAGTGAGGACGCTTTTAAACCTCTGCGCCTGATGAATGGCCTCTACCTCCAACTGCACGCTTATATGCTGCGCGTTGCCATACCTTATGGCACACTTAACAGCCGGCAAATGGATAAGCTTGCCGATATTGCCGATAAATATGATCGCGGTTATGGCCATTTCACCACCCGTCAAAATATTCAATATAATTGGCCGAAACTTGAAAAAGTTCCAGATTTGCTTGAGGAATTAGCCGAGGTTGAAATGCATGCCATCCAAACATCCGGCAATTGCATTCGCAATGTCACCGCCGACCAATATGCTGGTGTGATTGATGGCGAAGTTGAAGACCCGCGCGTGATTTCTGAAATCATTCGCCAGTGGTCAACATTCCACCCCGAATTTTCATATCTACCCCGCAAATTCAAAATCGCTGTTACCGCGCATGAAAATGACCGCGCTGCTATCCGCTTTCATGATATTGGCATTGTTTGCGTCACCAATGATAAAGGCGAAAATGGCTATGAAGTGCATGTTGGTGGCGGGCTTGGGCGCACACCTTTTATTGCCAAAAAATTGCGCGATTTTGTGCCAGCCCAACAATTACTCGCTTATTTAGAAGCCGTGATGCGGGTATATAACCAAGCCGGGCGCCGCGATAATGCCTATAAGGCGCGCATTAAAATTCTTGTTCATGAATTGGGACAAGAAGAAATGACCAAACGGGTCGAAGCCGAATTTGCACATATAGATAAAGCCAATGTTTTGACAGTGCCAGAAAAAGAACTGGCTCGCATTGCCGCTTATTTTGCGCCACCTGCCTATGAAACTCTTGAGGCTGACAGCGCAAGATTTGACCAAAACCTTGCCGAACATGCTGATTTTGCGCGTTGGGTCGATACGAATATTGTCGCGCATAAAATACCTGGTTATGCGATTGTGAATATCTCACTCAAACCTATTGGTGGCATTCCTGGCGATGCGAGTTCCGAGCAGATGCGCGTGATTGCTGACATAGCCCGCCATTACGGCTTAGATGAAATTCGCGTGACGCATGAGCAGAACCTTGTTTTGCCGCATGTCAAAAAAGATGATTTGAAAACTATTTATGACCAGCTTCTGGCACATAATCTCGCCACCGCCAATCATGGTCTTATCAGCGACCAGATTGCCTGCCCGGGGCTGGATTATTGCGACCTTGCCAATGCCCGCTCCATACCTTTGGCGCAGGAAATTTCCAATCGTTTTGCCGATATTGACCGGCAAAAAAACATTGGTGAGCTGAAAATTAAAATTTCAGGTTGCATCAATGCTTGCGGGCATCACCATGTTGGCCATATTGGTATTTTGGGTGTTGATAAAAAAGGCACCGAGTTTTACCAAATCACGCTTGGCGGCACCTCAGACGAGACCGCCGCTATTGGAAAAATCACTGGTGCCGCTTTCACAGAGCATGAAGTGGTTGATGCGATTGAAACAATTGTCGAGACCTATATCAGCCTGCGCGAGGGTGAGGAGCGCTTCCTCGACACCTATCGCCGTGTTGGCATTGACCCGTTTAAGGAGCGCCTTTATGCCTCTCATTAAAAACAAAAACTTTCAGGATGACCCCTTCACCCGTGTTGCTGATGAGCTAGAGCTGCCAGAGGGTGCGGTGATTGTCACACTTGAGCGCTTGAAACGTGATGCTGACCAACTCATGGCACGCAAGTCAGATTTGGGGGTTGTTATTCAGGCTGACAATATTGGCAAAACACAATTAGGCGAGGATGTGCGGGAGCTCACACCCTATCTTGAGTGCTTATCTGTCATTGCGCTTGAATTTCCAAGCTTTCGCAATGGCCGAGCTTATAGTTCTGCCCGTATTTTGCGCGATGAGCTGAAATATAAAGGGGAAATCCGCGCCATTGGCGATGTCGCTTATGACCAATGGGCCTATATGGCGCGTTGTGGGATTGATGCGTTTGAGGTGAATCAAGATGTCACGCTTGAACAATTCAACACCGCAATGGCTGAACTGTCAGACGTCTATCAACCTGCTGCTGACACACAAAACGCCATTCCATGGCGCCGCTAAGCTCGGTTGAGACAAAATACCGTTGTGTCAATTTCAGTTGTTCTTTGAGCCAATTTATCGGCCAAAAGCCGCGCTGAACCATGCGAAAATGTCCAGCCAAGTGAGCCATGCCCCGTATTAAGCCATAAGTTTTCATCATCAGGGGCGCAGTCAATAATCGGCGCGCCATCTGGTGTCATTGGCCGCAGACCTGACCAGGCTGAACCTTTTGCAAACTGCGCCACATCAGGAAACAGAGCTTGCATTCGCGCCGCTATCGCATTGATGCGGTGCGGGTTCACACCTTTCGCAACCCCAATTTCGGCATATCCTGCAATCCGCAGACGCTGCCCCAAACGCGAAATCACCAGACGATGGGATAAGTCTGTCAAAGAGGCTTGCGGCGCAGCGGCCTCATTTTCAATATTAACTGTTAACGAATAACCTTTGACTGGCAATATCGGCAGCCGCAGCCCAAACGGTGCTACCAATTCCTGTGATGCCGTGCCCGCGCATATAACAAAGGCATCAGCCTTTAATGTGAGATTATTGGCTTCAGGCGAAGTCATTTCAAGCGCAGTTAATATTCCATTTTCACGATGAAACCCGACGGCTTGGTTCTGGAGATAAACCGTGCCCCCTGCATCTTGAAATGCGCTCGCAAGTTTTTTTGTAAATTGCGCCGCATCGCCACTTTCATCACGCGCCCCCCATAAAGCAACACGCACCAAACCCGTTTCAACCGCATAACGCAAAGCAGGCTCTTGTTGATATAAATCAGCGCCTTCCAGCCAATGAATATCCGCACCCTGCCCGCGCAGGGTTTCATAATGCTCGCGCAAAGACGGGAGAGGATAGTCAGGGCCAAAAAGCTGCAAAATGCCATTTTGGCGATCATCATAATGAAACTCATTGCCGAGCTTTTGCCGCGTCATGTGTAAACATTCCAGGCTATATTGCGCTAAATGCCAATTTCGAATTGTGCCTTGCTGATAGGCTTGCGGGCGGCTGTTTTGCCAAAATTGATAGAGCCATTTCCATTGATTTGGGTCGGCGCGCAGGCGCAGTCGATACGGCTTTTCCCGAAAAAGATGGCGCAAATAATCCTTCACCAAACCAGGTCGCGACCAAGGGGCACTTTCGGTCACAGCGATTTGGCCACCATTGGCAAAACTTGTCGCCTGCGCCACATCTGGCCCTGCTTCAATCAAGCTTACTTGATGTCCATCTTGGCACAATTCCCAAGCAGTCGTCACGCCAACAACGCCACCGCCAATCACTATGACATGCATTTATTTAGCCTAGTCAGTTTCGTTTTTCGTTTCATGAGGTGGCACAAACGCTTCAGGAACCTCGTCCAGCACAACATTTGTGGGTGTTTCGATATAGAGAGATTGACTTGGGAAAGCAAAACCTGACCCCGCTTTCTCAACAATTTCTTTAATCGCAAAAGCAAGGTCTTGCTTATGCTGATGCCATTCATCCCAATCAGTTGTCCGCGTAAAGCAATAAACCATCATATCAATTGAGCTGGCATTAAAACTATCTACATAAACCGTGCACGCTACATCTTCATCATCGCTAACAAAATGCTCATTCGCCTTCAGCCAGTTAAGAATATTATCGCGGATTTCTTTCATCTGCGCGACACTTGTTCGATATTCAAGACCAACTTGCCAATGAATGCGTCGATTGGTCATTGTGGAATAATTCACCACCGCATGGTCGGAAAACATATTATTGGGAACTGTGACCGCAACTTTATCAAATTGGCGAATGCGGGTTGACCGAAACCCAATATGCTCAACATGCCCATGCACAACACCTGTCACTTGAACATTGTCACCAATTTTAAAACGCTTCTCGACCAGAATAGAAAGCCCACCAAGCAAGTTTTTGAATAAATCTTGTGCGCCAAGCGCTACCGCGACGCCAAATAGGCCAAAACCAGCAATAATGGGGGCAATCTCTATGCCCCAAATTTGTAAAATCGTCGCCAGCCCCATCAGCACCACCCCAGAGCGCATAACCGTTTTCAACCAGTTGATAATTTCTTGCGATAAAATCTCTTGAATTTTTTCTAACAATTCTGACAGCGGCGACACAGCTTCATAAAAGGACCAGAAAATGCCGATGGCAATTAAGGTGCGCAGCGATTTATCAGCCAGTTCAGCGGGCAGGCCAGTAAGGTTTAAAAACTCAAACCCAAAAAAAGCGCCAAGAATTAGGAAAAAGAATTTAAGGGGCTTTTTCAGTGCCTCAAGCAATAAATCGTCAATATCGGTTTGGGTGCGATGCGTGAACCGGCTCATCGCAGATAAAACAAACCGTGTAAAAAGCCCGCGCAAAACAGCAAAAAACAAAAATATGCCCAAAGCGCCAATTAAATTACCGCCGCCAATACCATAAGAGCCTGCGCTCCAAACAGTGACGATAAGCCGCCATAATTCTTGTAAATTTTCCATTTGTTGGCCTTTCAAATTGCCTCAATTGGTTCATCAATAAAATGACGACCATGCCGATCTTCAATTTCCACTACCCAGAGGTCAGGGTCAAGATTGATTTCACGCTTAATTGCCACATCAATCTCTGTTTCGGCGGATTGCGCCTGCAAAACACGCCAAACCCGCGCCCCCTCAAGCCCTGTGAACGGGGCATAAAGTGTTGCTTGCCCCGATAAAAAATTGAGCTTGAGCAGCACCGAACCAGCATCTTTATCGCCGCGATGGATAACCGCCGCCATGGCACCGCCAGCCTGAGCGCGTCTGATGAGGGCATTGACCCAAATATGTGCTTTTAATCGCATGGTTTTGATTAGCACAATCTTGAAAATAATTGCAAACAAGGGGTTGCCGAATTGTGTTGAGAATTCTAACTTTTCAATAGATTGAGGAGCATAGAATGTCTTTAGAAAATCTTATTGAGGATTTTTCCCTATTTGCGGATTGGGAGGACCGATATAAATACATCATAGAACTTGGTAATAATTTAGAGCCCCTCAGCGATGACGAGCATAATGAGCGCAATAAAGTGCCGGGTTGTGTGTCACAAGTATGGCTGATTAAGCAAGGCGATAAAAACAAAATGTATTTTCGTGGGGATAGTGACGCCCATATTGTGCGCGGGCTGGTCGCGATTTTACTGATGCTCTATTCAGATAAATCTGCTCAGGAAATATTAGAGGTTGATGCTCAAGATGCATTTAGAAAACTAGGGCTGGGTGAGCATTTAACCCCTCAACGCTCTAACGGATTTCAATCAATGGTTGCACGCATTCGCCATGAGGCCGAGTCAGCCCTTCAATCGTGATTTGGCTTTAAAAGCATAAAATTCAGCGAGCCGTCGCAGGGCAAATTTCAACACAAGCTTGGCTGACCGCCGTGGCCATTTAAGTTTCTTTTCAGCCATTTCAAAACCAATATTTTGACAACAAACCAATTTCACAATATCGCTTAAATCCTCACCAATATAGTCAAACGCGCGGTCGACTCTTCGGCTTGCATCCAACACATGGTTTGGCAACTCATAACCCTGAGCCGTTTTGTTTTTTGATAGGGGACGGGTTAAATCCACCGACATATTAGCTGGCGTCATGGATATTTCATAATCTGTAATCAGCCGTTCAGCGGCGGATAATTCTTCTTCTGTAAATAAAATGGAACCCGCACCATTATGGCGACGCAACCAATCAATTGGAGAGTGCAGGCGCGCTAAATTTCCACTTTCAGTATAGGTATGAAGCACATGCTGTGCTTGAAAATTATTATCATTACTTTGGCGCAAATAATGCCCTTGCCCTGCTTGTGAAAGAAAATATACACCCGATACTTTTTTTGATGCGACCAGCAAATCCGCTTTTACAAACTCTTGCACAATTTCTTGTGATAAGCGCATAACCGGCTTTTTCCAGCGATTACGCGCCACCATTAATCCAAAGCCATCAAATTGTTGAGCGGTTAGAAGAAACGATTGCGGCTCCGATAAACGCCGCGCCATTTTATGAAAAACCTGCTGATATTTGGCCTGCATTAACTGTCCTCGCTCTGCGTTAAACCCAAAGAGCCAGCCAGTGACTTAACGCCCAATTCGAGATAATCAATTGCAAGATCATGCGCTGCCTCATCGCGCAAAAACTCAACGCGCTGACATGCATGAGAAACGCTGGTGCGGTCGCGTTTAAAAATAATCCCAATATTTGATAAAGTCTGGCTGAAAATAATATGGCACAAATATTGGGAAATCTGACGCGCTTCAGAAACTTTTTGCCGCCCTTTTTTTGCCCCCATAATGGCCAATACAGGCACGCGATAGGCCAAACCAATATTACCAACCACCAGTTGTGCGCAGGCCAAATGTCGTATGGCCTCAACATCAGGATTTTCAAGACGCAAAAAACCCGCCCGTCGCTTTTTACAAAATGTTTGATAGCGCTTCATCCCTTGCCCTCCACCTTTTTCTTTAACTCAATTTTTGACCAGTTTTTCAAGAAGTGAAAATAATTGACTTTTACATTTATAATCAATTAGTTAAGTTTTTCCACAACCCATAGTTGAATGTTATAAATTATAAAAATTTGACCTAAAGCCCGATTCTGTTCTTTATTTGAATTCATAATCATAATCGTAAAATTTGTTGCGTTGTTCTGCGTCCAAACTCATTGTGAATTAAGGGAGAGGCGCCAATGCCAAGAAAATCAACTTTAGAAAAATCCCCCCGCCAGTCTGAAGAGCTGACACCGTCAGAATTTACAGACAGCTTTCAACTGCCGCAGCAAATATCGCCGCATGTTTCAGGGGTACTCCCAGAGGCCATGCGTGGCATTAATGTGTTGTTAAATGCGCATAGTTTGGGATGTGATTTATTCCAAACCCAGGCGCCACAATATGAAGAGTGGATGATGCTGTTCATTATCCTGGCCAATGATGCAGAGGGTAAATCAACCGTCACAAAAAACTTTGTGGAAGTAACTGGTAGAGCCTATGGCACAGTGCGCGCGGCTTTGAAAAGATTTGAGGAAAAAGGCTATATCAAACCTTTGCAAAAAATAGGCCGTGCAGAGCTTTATGTACCAACCTCAAAATTAAAGCGTGCAGTCAATTTATGGGGGCGACAATTATGGCCTTATATTGAAGAATTGAGCAAAGAAAATCAGTCGCGACGGGGGACTGTTCAATAGGCATTCAAAGCTTTATAATCGTCTTAATAAGATAAAATATTTTGGCAGGACGATGAAGATATTTAAAACGCTTGATGATTACGCAAACGCGGCAGGTGAAGAGCTTGGTGTGAGCGATTGGTTTTTAATTGAGCAAAGCACAATTGACGATTTCGCGCGGACAACGGGTGATGATCAGTGGATTCATACTGACCCAGAAAAATGTCAGGAAATATTGGGGCATGGCACCATCGCACATGGATATTATACCCTGTCGCTGGTACCCGTTCTCGGCAAACAAATTTTTACAATTGAAAGTGCGACGCGGGGCATTAATTATGGTTCTAACAAGTTGCGGTTTAACACACCAATTCCGATTGGATGCCATATTCGCTTACGTTCATTTTTGCAAGATGCAAGACGACGCGCAGGCGGTATGATGGTGACGCGCTTAGAAAAAATTGAAATAAAAGGTCAGGCAAAACCAGCTTTAACAGTTGAAACCCTGTCGCTTTATTTCGAAGACTAAACACTGAATTTAAAAACAGAGATTAAAATGAAAAAAACAGATGAAGAATGGCAAAGCCAGCTCACTACCGAACAATATCAAGTGACACGATGCGCCGGGACTGAACGCGCCTTTACCGGCCCTTATTGGGATTGTAAAGACCCCGGTATTTATCATTGCATTTGTTGCGATGCACCGCTATTTGATGCCGCCACAAAATATGATAGCGGCACAGGCTGGCCGAGTTTCTTTCAACCACTGCGCGAAGATGCCGTGTCTGAACTGGCTGACAATTCGCATGGCATGGTGCGCGTTGAAGTGGTTTGCCAAAATTGCGACGCGCATTTAGGTCATGTTTTTCCGGATGGGCCACCCCCCACTGGCCAACGCTATTGTATGAATGGCACCGCACTGAACCTCAAAACATCACCTGCGACCGCAAGCGATACAGCAGATTAAAATCGGATAGATATATGTTAAAAACCGCGCTTCCTGCGCCAAAGGCTGAAAAAAAGCCGATGAGCGATACGCGTCACGGCATCACCCGCACAGACCCTTATGCTTGGTTGCGTGATGATAATTGGCAAGAGGTCATGCGCGACCCGAGCGCGCTTGCGCCTGACATTAGAGCCCATTTAGAGGCTGAAAATGCTTATTGCGCCGCCGTCACCGCACCCAGTCAGGATTTACAGCATACACTTTACACAGAAATGCGAGGGCGCATTCTGGAAGATGACAGCCAACCGCCCCGCCCAAATGGCGCCTTTAGCTGGTTTTCTAAATTTGAAAAAGGAGGAGAACACCCTCTCATTTGCCGTACACAACGCGATGGCAGTGACGCGCAAATTATCCTCAATGGCAATCAGGAAGCCGAAGGCGAGGCCTATTTTAAAATCATTAATAGCTGCCCCTCTCCCGACCAGACACAACTCGCCTATGCGGTAGATGTTAAAGGGTCCGAATTATTTTCAATCTATATTCGCGATATTGCACAGGGAAAAAATTTATCGGATTGCCTTTTATCCAGCTCTGGCGCAATAGCATGGGCCAGCAATGGCCGTACGCTTTTTTATGTCCAACTCGATGAAAATCATCGCCCATGCAAAGTCATGAAACACCAGATTGGCGCGTCTCAAGAACAGGATATATGTGTTTACGAAGAACCCGATAGCGGTTTCTTTGTCAGCCTGCAAGCCAGCCGCAGTGGTGATTTTATTTTTATTAACACGCATGACCACGAAACCTCTGAAGTGCATATCTTAGATGCTCATCATGCCGACAGCGCACCCATATGCCTGCGCCCGCGTGAGGTGGGGCTTGAATATGATGTCAGCCATGATGCCGCGCGCCAGCGTTTTATTATTGTGACCAATCAGGGTGCGGCGGTGGATTTTAAAATTATGACCGCCCCTGTCAGCCAGCCCGAAAACTGGGACGAGCTGATACCACATCAAGCGGGTCAATTGATTTTAGACGCCATCGCTTTTGAAAATCACCTTGCCATTTTATCGCGGGTCAATGCCTTGCCCTCAATCACGATTATGTCATTGGCAGATAACAGCACGCAGGTGGTAGAGTTTGATGAGGATATTTATGCATTGGAACTGGAGGCTGGCTATGAATATGCCACCGCGCAATTGCGGTTTCGCTATAGCTCACCCACTCAGCCAGAACAAATTTATGATTATAATATGGCCACACACCAGCGCCATTTAATCAAACAGCAAACCATACCCTCTGGCCATCACGCTGAAAATTATAAAGCCAAACGCCTTTGGGCCACCGCGCAAGATGGCGCGCGTATCCCATTATCTGTTTTATATCATAAAGACACGCCTTTGGACGGTTCCGCACCAGTTCTGCTTTATGGCTATGGCTCTTATGGAATCACCATTCCTGCAAATTTTTCAGGCAACCGTCTGAGCCTCGTAGATCGCGGGTTTATCTATGTGATTGCCCATATTCGTGGCAGCAAGGCCATGGGGCATGACTGGTTTTTGCAAGGACGCGGCAAGACAAAGAAAAAAACCTTCACAGATTTTATCGCCGCGGCAGAGTTTCTGATTGCTGAAGGGTTAACCCAAAAAGGCAATATCACCATACATGGCGGCAGCGCGGGCGGCTTACTGGTTGGCGCCGCTGTCAATCTCGCGCCGGATTTATTTAAAGCCGCAATTGCTGAAGTGCCTTTTGTGGACGCGCTCAACACCATGTTAGATGCCAGCCTGCCACTCACACCGCCAGAATGGCCTGAATGGGGCAACCCTATCACCAGCGAAGATGACTATAAAGTGATTGCCGATTACGCCCCATATGAAAATATAAAACCCTGCGCCTATCCGCATATTCTAGCGACAGGCGGATTGACGGACCCGCGCGTGACCTATTGGGAACCCGCAAAATGGGTAGCTCGATTGCGCGATATACGCACAGATTCGCGCCTGACTTTATTGCGCATAGAAATGGAAGCAGGCCATGGCGGCAAAGCCGGACGCTTTAACCAGCTTGATGAATTGGCTTTTGTCTATAGTTTCATCATCAGCGTGCATACGCTAGAAGCATAATTTTTTGACAAAGATAGAAACATGACAAATACAGCAAAAAATATTGAAAATCTTGGCTTTCAGCCTGAAAAAATCAATGCCCTAAATCATTTTCTTGATGAAACTTATGTGCAAAGCGGCAAGCTTTCTGGCTGTGGCTATATGCTGGCGCGCGCAGGCGAAAGCTATCATTATTGCGCAGGAAATGGGGCGCTGGAGGAGAGTGACCCTTATAACCACACACTCACGGCGGATAGTATTTTTAGAATTTTTTCCATGACAAAGCCGATTACCAGTTTTGTTTTTATGCAATTTATTGAGCAAGGATTGTTGCGCTTCGAAGATAAAGTGAAAGATTATATTCCAGCTTTTGCCAATCCGCAGGTCTGGGTTGAGGGCAACACAAGCGACTACACCACCCGCCCTGCAGCGCGTGATATCACCTTACTTGATTTAATCACGCATCAATCGGGCATGACCTATAATTTTTTTGGCGAGCACCCACTTGATGCTATCTATCGGCGCAAACAAATTCATGGCATGCGAAATAGCGAGACCGATTTAGCTGGCTTTTGCGACAAGCTAGCCGCCTTACCCATTTTATTCTCACCAGGTGAGGCTTGGCATTATTCTTTCAGTATTGATGTGATTGGGCGGGTGCTGGAAATTGCATCAGGCTTATCATTAGATGCGCTCATGCATAAAATGGTGTTCCAACCTTTAAAAATGGACAGCACAGGGTTTAACCTGCCCGAAAATGCCATATCGCGATTGACCTATAATTATTATCAGGACCCTAAAAATAATAAAATCCGCGTCGTTGATGGTGTGCGAAACTCTCTTTATCTCACAAAAGCGCATTTTCTTGGCGGTGGGGGCGGGCTGTATTCCACCTTAAATGATTATCGTCGGTTTTGTGATATGTTGCTCAATAAGGGCAGTCTTAATGGAATCCAATTAGCCAAAGCTGAAACCGTTGAAAAAATGATGCAAAACCAGCTCTATCATGGCGATACGCTTGAGGGCTATGCGCAAGGGGCGTTTAGCGAAAACGGCTCAGAGGGGAATGGATTTGGCATTGGCGGCTCAGTGGTGATGGACGCAACCCGCACATTTAACACCACAACCAATGATAGTTTTTCTTGGGGTGGTTTAGCCAATACCTATTTTTGGATTGACCGCCAAAACCAATTTTCATTTATTTTTATGACCCAAATGATGCCTTATGGCTGCTATCCTATTCGCAAAGAATTATCAGATAAGATATATGAAGCATTGCTTCCCTAGCATTTTGACTTAGTTTATTCACAGTATTTAATAATCGAAACACAGCATTTTTTAAGGAGTTCAACATGTCTTTACCCGAATGCCTCAAAGGCAATTTGCGTATGCCCGTTATTGGCTCACCCATGTTTATCGTGTCTGGCCCCGAACTTGTCAGCGCGCAATGCAAAGCAGGCATTGTTGGCTCTTTTCCAGCCCTCAACGCGCGCCCACAAGAGGTTTTATCAGATTGGCTTAAGCAAATTAAAGATGATCTCGCCCAACATCGCGAAGAAAACCCAGAGGCAAAAATTGCACCATTTGCAGTTAATCAAATTTGTCATGCCACCAATCCACGCCTGATGGAGGATATGGAAACCTGTGTTGAGCATGAAGTGCCCATTATTATCACAAGCTTACGCCCACCTGAGGATATTGTGAAAGCAGCTCACAGTTATGGCGGGGTTGTATTTCATGATGTGATTAATGTTCACCATGCGCGCAAGGCTGCCGAACAGGGCGTTGACGGCTTAATATTGGTCGCCGCTGGTGCGGGTGGGCATGCGGGCACTCTAAGCCCCTTTGCGCTGGTGCGTGAAGTGCGCGAGTGGTTTGACGGCACCATTTTGCTTTCCGGAGCGATTGGTGATGGATTTTGCATTGCCTCAGCTCAGGCCATGGGCGCGGATTTGGCCTATATTGGCTCACGCTTCATTGCCACAAAAGAAGCCAATGCCGTTGAGGATTATAAACAAATGATCGTCGATTGCGCGGCCAATGATATTGTCTATTCTTCATATTTCTCAGGCGTTAAAGGGAATTATCTCAAACCTTCCATTGCGCGCGCTGGCATGAACCCAGACCAGTTGCCCGACTCGGATAAAACCGCAATGGATTTTGCTGAAGCTGTAAAAAGCGAACCCAAAGGCGACAGCTCCGTGAAAGCCTGGAAAGATATTTGGGGTTGTGGTCAAGGCATTGGCGGGGTCAATGCAGTCGACAGCGTCGCTGATGTTGTTGATGAGATGGAACGCGAATATCTTGAGGCCATTGACGCATTGGGTCAAAAATCTGCAGCTCTCAAATAACACACTCTTGATTAAGACCTACGGCTGATTAGCCCTGCAGGCGCGCTTCTGCTACAATGAATTGATTCGTTGTGGAGTTATGCGTATGCGTCACCAATTGATTAAAACCGCAATTTTTAGCGTTTTGCTGATATCAGCTTTTCCCGTCCTTACTTGGCCCGTGGCCGCGCAGTCAGATAGTGGCTGGTATCCACTTTACATTTCTTACGGGTATGGCGAAAGCGATTATAAAGACGCCACTCCTGTCAGTCAGAATTATAAAATAGACGAAGAGCACGAAGTTCAAGAATTTGTTATTGGTATCCCGCTATCAGAGTCTTTTGGTCTTGAGGCTGGCTATGTCCAGCTTGGCGAGAATGAGCTGAGCAATATCTCGGCTAATAATATTGCCCTCACACTCGGGGAAAGACAGCTCGGGCTTTCACCAAATTCGGTCTATCGCGAGGATATTACAGGCATTACAGGTGGCCTGCGCTATACCTATCCAGTCAATGAGAAAATTGATTTATATGCCCGTGCAGGTGTTATTCACTGGGAGACAGAAACCAGTGTGAGCGGTAATGTTACCCTTGCTGGCACGCCCATTGTTAATGGTTTACAAGATGATGGCACGGGCGGCTATTACGGCATTGGCGCGCGCTTTAATTTTTCTGAAACGGTCGGGTTAGGTCTAGAATATATTCGCTATGATGAAGTGGCAGACCGCGAAATTGACGCAATCTATACCCGTCTTGATATAAAATTCGATACGCCTGCTCCCGTCCCATCTGTGCGCTAGACATAAAGACTTGACGTTTTTCAATCTGCGCTACCTCTTAAAGCAGTGACGCTAAAGCGGAGGTCAGCATGGCTGCCTTAAGGCTGGTTTTGGGCGACCAATTAAACCAAGAAATTTCTTCACTGGCCGATGCAATACCCGGCAAAGACACTATCTTAATGTGCGAATTGCACAGCGAAACGCATTATGTGCGCCATCATAAAAGGAAAATTGCCTTTATTTTTTCAGCCATGCGGCATTTTGCAGAAGAATTGCGCCAAGCAGGCCATAAGGTAATTTATGTCCAATATGACAATCCAGAAAATAGCGGCACTTTTAGCGGCGAAGTCGCGCGGCATTTAAAGCTGTTACAATGCGACCATCTTATTGTCACAGAAGCTGGAGAATATCGGCTACAACAAGAAATAGCTGGCTGGGCTGAAACGTTTCATTGCACAATTGATATTCGGGAAGATGACAGGTTTTTAGCCTCGCATGAGATGTTTCAAAACTGGGCGCAAGGGCGCAAAACTCTGCAAATGGAGTTTTTTTATCGCACCATGCGCCAGCACCATAATATTTTACTCTCTGACGGCAAGCCGGTTGGGGGCAAATGGAATTATGATGCGCAAAACCGCAAGCCCCCCGCAAAGGGTTTGCAAATCCCGCCGCCTTTCAAAGCGCCGATTGATGATATAACGCGAGACGTCATGGCGCTGGTGGCCACAGAATTTGCCGACCATTTTGGCGATTTAGAGCCTTTTCATTTTGCCGTGACGCGCCAACAAGCATTAGCTGCACTCGATGATTTTTTTGAAAACCGACTGGCTGATTTCGGCACTTATCAAGATGCGATGATTGAAGGTGAGCCTTTTATGTTTCACGCACATATTGGGCTGTATCTCAATATTGGGCTGTTGCTGCCAATGGAAATCATTAAACGCGCTGAGTTTGCTTTTTATGATAGCCATGCGCCGCTCAATGCGGTTGAGGGGTTTATTCGACAAATACTGGGCTGGCGCGAATATGTGCGCGGTTTATATTGGCTTAAAATGCCAGACTATGCAGAACTCAATGCGCTCAATGCCCATCGCAAGTTACCCGCTTTTTTCTGGACGGCAGAGACGCGTATGAATTGCCTGTCGCAATGCATTCAAGAGACCAAAGAAAATGCTTACGCCCATCATATTCAACGCCTCATGGTATTGGGCAATTTTGCGCTCATTGCTGGCCTGTCGCCAACTGATGTGAATGAATGGTATTTGCTGGTTTATGCTGATGCGTATGAGTGGGTTGAGCTGCCAAATGTATCGGGCATGGTGCTGTTTGCCGATGGCGGGCTTTTAGCGAGCAAACCTTACGCGGCGAGCGGGGCTTATATTAACCGTATGTCCAATTATTGTAAAAATTGCAGCTATAAAGTGACTGAAAAAAATGGCGCGCAAGCCTGTCCGTTTAATTATCTATATTGGGATTTTCTTGCCCGCAACCGAAGCGAACTAGGAAACAATCACAGATTGGGTATGGTCTATCGCAGCTATGATAAAATGGCTGATGACAAAAAGCAGACCATTGCCAATGATGCCGCGCAATTTTTAGAAAAACTAGATAGGGAAGAAGCCGTTTAGATGGCTGGGGTGGTAGGATTCGAACCTACGCATGGCGATACCAAAAACCGCTGCCTTACCACTTGGCTACACCCCAACTGAGCAGATATATAAAGCGTCCTGCCCTTTAGGTCTAGTGTTTTTCAAAATGTTTTTCAGGGTTTTTTTTATTTGGCTTTAGGAAGCGGCAAAATCCCAATATGCGGCGAAGTTAAACTCGAAATATAAAGCTTATTTTGCATCTCCTCGATATTTGTTACCATCTGTATCGCCGCATTTTTTGCATCTAAACTCATTTTCACCTGACCATCAGAGTCGATTAAAATCGCAAATGAATGCGTCATTGATGGTGATAACCACCCCAATTGATCAATACGATAAAGAATTTTGCGGATAAAGGGCCGGTCTGACTGCGCATCAAGCGTGGCATCGCGCGCGGTTGGAATCGCGACCCAATAATGTCCATTTGGTGCAGAGGTTATATTATCTGGATAGCCTGGCAAATTATCGACAAAAACTTCACTCTGTCCGGCCTTTGCACCCGTTAACCAATATCGCCAAATGCGATAACGATAGGTTTCATTGACCAATAGATAATCTTCATCTGGTGACAACACCACACCATTGGCAAAAGCGAGCCCGTCCATTTCCAATTTCGTTTGTTGCGTGCGCGGGTCATAACTAAAAATTCGCCCCGTGCTTTGCGACTCAATAATATCGGCAAAGCCGGCATGAATATCAAATCTTTGAGACGCATCAGAAAACCATATGCGCCCGTCGGAGCCAATATCCAACGCATCCACAAAAATCAATTTCTGCCCCTCAAATTCATCAACCAAAACACGTATCGCGCCATCAGCTGATAAAGAGATTAGCCCCTTTATCGCATCACAAATTATCAAATCGCCATTAGCATCAAACATGAGGGCCAGTGGCCGCCCGCCCGTATTGGCCAGCGTTTCAATATCACCGGTTTCTTCATCAAAGGCGATAATGCGCCCATCAATTAAGCCCGTATAAAGACGGCCATCAGCGCCCCGTGCTATGCCTTCTGGTCCATTGCCATCAAGCGGCATAAGCCGCGCCTGTGCGAGGGCATTATTATGTTCAAAAGGCGGAAGCCCTGCAGTTTGAGGACCGGTTTCATATATTTCAGGGTCAATTGGCACTGGCCAGAAAAGCAGCGCTAAGACAAAAAACGACACAATCACAGCAAGATATTTGAGGCTGTGTTTGAGTTTTTTAAAAATTCCGCCCATGATTAAAACCCCGCTCTCTTCACTTAACCCTGAAACACTGATTATATTTTTTGTATTATGTGATACTTATAAATGAGTACAAACTAAGACTATGCGATAAAAGAACTTGGAATCAAGCATTCTGATACCAATAATGGGTCTGTATTGGACCAATGAGGAAACATCATGATTGAATTTGTCCATGACTTAGAACCCGTTTACGGCAAATGCCAAAAGCTTTCGCCATTAGTGCGGCGCGTCACTTGCCCCAATGCTAGTCCTTTCACCTATACGGGTACAGGCAGTTTCATTATTGGCAATGGCAGTGTTGCCATTCTCGATCCTGGCCCGTTGGATATGGCGCATTTAGACGCGATATGCGCGGCGCTTGAGCCCGGCGAAACGGTGAGCCATATTTTAGTGACCCACACGCATTCTGACCATTCGCCATTGGCTGCCCCGTTAAAAGAAAAAACCCATGCACTGATTTGCGGCGGTGGCGACCATAGCAATGGCACAGGTGTTTATGCGCCCGACACACCGGAATTGCTGGAGGGTGTGACGCTGGAAGAAGCCTGCGATAAAAATTACCATCCCGATATTCTGCTCAAAGATGGTGATATCTTAACCGGACCAGATTGGACAATAGAAGCCGTTTTCACCCCTGGTCATATTCATAATCATTTTTGTTTTGCGCTCAAAGAAGAACAAACACTGTTTACAGGCGACCATATTATGGGCTGGTCCACATCTATCATCGCCCCGCCAGATGGCAATATGGTTGATTATATGCACTCGCTTCAACGGCTTTTAGAACGCGACGAAACCTGCCTGCGCCCCACACATGGCCCCGCCATTAGTGATGCAAAGCCCTTTATCAAGGCCTATATTGACCATCGCAAGCAGCGCGAAACTCAAATCATTGAACAGTTAAAAGCAGGCGAGGACCAAATCAAACCAATGGTCGCGAAAATTTATGCCGATATTGATGTGCGTTTACACCCCGCAGCGGCCATGTCTATGCTCGCACATTTGCAGGCATTGGTTGCCAATGGCACAGTCCTGTCCGATGGTGGTATTGGGCTAAACAATCATTATCGCCTTGCCGATTAATCCAGCCTTCGTGATTAGTGAGCGGCTATTGAGCTAGCGCAAGTTCCAAATCACTCAAAAAACCCTGAATGCGTTTAGCATTGGCACCCAAATCACCCAGCCCCACACGAGAGACCGACCGCATATCAACCCGATATCCCTCATCATCGGCTTGAATACGAATAATGACATCATCTTTGAAACCAAATGCAGGCGTCAACACAGTCGCTTCAATTTCTCCTAAATCAATGTTTTCAGAAACTAAATGCCAGCCCTTTTCTTTAACAAGCGTTAGGGTTTTAGCGAATAATAGAGGCTTTGGTAAATCCGCTCGTAATGGCGCCATATCAGGATAAGCCTGTTTTTGAATGGCTATTGTTTCAGGCTTGATGGCGAGCGAATTTGCATTATCCGGACGTTGGCTGATGACTGTTTTAAAAATGGGCGGATTTTCCAAATCCGTCGTAATATCATGAATGACAGGCTTACCTGCGCCCGCAATGATGGACGAAACAGGAATAGCCATAACAACAAGGCACAAAACCAGCGTCCGACGGGCTTTTCTTTTAAACTGCTTATCCCCTTGCAGCAGCAAAACGAAAAGTGTCAAAAATAATGACACCAGCGCTAACAATACCGAGATTGCAACCCCTAATAAGGGAAGCTCATAGCTCATTACCCCAAGCCGGAAGAGCGCAGTCCCCCCAATTAAAATCAACAAGGCTAAAACACTTAGCCGGCGACTCCATTTCGTTAATGTTTCCTGCTTATTTCGAGACATGACGCCCCTCCTTTAACTCGCGCGCCAGACGCACTTAACCATTATCTGGCAATTTATAATCCCCAAATTGTTCGCGTAGGGTGAGTTTTTGAATTTTACCCGTTGCGGTATGCGGAATTTCTTCAACGAAAACAACATCATCTGGCATCCACCATTTGGCTATTTTGCCCTCTAAATAGGCCAGCACAGAGTCACGCGTCAGCCCGGAATCTGCTTTTGGCACCACAATCAATAAAGGCCGTTCGTCCCATTTTGGATGCGCGACACCAATAACAGCAGCTTCAACAATATCCTCATGCCCCACGGCCAGATTTTCAATTTCAATTGATGAAATCCATTCCCCGCCAGATTTAATCACATCTTTTGAGCGGTCGGTGATTTGGATATAACCAAGTGGGTCAATTGTAGCAACATCCCCTGTATCAAAATAACCATCTTCATCTAAAATATCCCCGCCATCACCTTTGAGATATTCAGCAACAATAAACGGGCCTTTAATTTTCAAATTCCCAAATGCCACCCCATCACGCGGCAGTTCATTACCATCATCATCGGTTATTTTGAGCGATACTAAATATGGCGGGCGCCCTTGTTTTTGTTTCAGGTCAACTGTCTGCTCAAAAGAAAAATCTTCCATACCATATTTTGGCGCCCCAATCGTGCCAAGTGGTGAGGTTTCGGTCATGCCCCAAGCATGGTTGACGCTCACATCAAAATCACGCTCAAATTTTTCAATCATGGTGCGAGGCGCCGCTGACCCGCCAATGGTCACGCGTTTCAAATGCGGCAATTTAAGGTTATTATCTTCAACATATTGCAACAACATCATCCAAATTGTTGGCACAGCAGCGGTTTCAGTTACTTTTTCTTGCTCAAGTAATTCATAAATACTCGCCCCATCCATTGCCATACCCGGATTAACAATTTTTGCTCCCACTGCAGGCGCCGCCAATGCAATCCCCCAAGCATTGGCATGGAACATTGGCACGACAGGCAAAATCACCGTCTTGGCTGAAAAACCAAGCACATCAGCGCCATTCACCACCAGCGTATGCAACACATTTGAGCGATGCGTATAAACCACACCTTTCGGATTCCCCGTTGTGCCAGAAGTATAACAAATGCCGCAAGGGTCATTCTCATCAACCTCAGCCCATTGATAATCCCCGTCATTTTCATCAATCAGAGTTTCATAACAATGTGCATTTTTTAAGCTCGTTTCAGGCATTGAGGCCTCATCTGTCATGATGATATAGCCTTTCACCTTAGGTAATTTATCCTGTAAACCCTCAAGGATTGGCACAAAGGTTGTATCTAGAAAAATAAACTTATCTTCGGCATGGTTGATGATGTAATCCAATTGTTCAGCAAACAGGCGCGGGTTCAATGTATGATAAACCCCACCCATACCCGTAATAGCATACCAGGCCTCTAAATGGCGGTGTGAGTTCCAAGCCATTGTCGCAATCACATCGCTTTTTTGAAGACCTAACCCGAGCAGAGCCTGTGACATTTTACGCGCCCGTAAATGCGCATCAGCATAGGTTTCGCGATGAATAGACCCATCAACTAATCGTGTCACAATTTCCTGATCGCCATGATTTAAACATGCATGATCCAAAATCCCATTCATAAGCAATGGCAATTCTTGCATTCGTCCAAACATAAAACCCTCCCCTATAATTATGTTATCAGCGTCAAAATTTAGCTCCGTTCGAGTTTTGAAACCTCTTCAAAACCCTCCGGGTCCTGATGAATAATAACTTCCGCTTCAGGGTACACATCTATAACATTTGCTTCAATAGCATCTGATATATCATGTGCTGCGCGAAGGCTCATATTGCCGTCTAATTCCACATGGCATTGAATAAATTTGTAAATACCCGAGCGACGCGTGCGTAAATCATGTAAATCTTTCACATCTGGATGCGCCAAAATAATTTTTTTGATATTTTCGCGTTCCGCCTCTGGCAATTCATGGTCCATCAGTTGATTGGCCGCTTCAGATAAAATCTCACGCGCAGAGTTGAGCAACAAAGCTGCCACAACAAGGCCCGCGACCGGGTCCGCCCAGCCCAAACCGCCATATGTGTTGGCTACCAGCGCGATAATCACGCCAAGATTCATGAATAAATCGCCTTTATAATGCGCGCTATCGGCCAAAACCGCGACAGAACCCGTTTGGCGTGCGATTTGACGCTGTGCCATAACCAACAAAAGAGTCAGCACAATCGAAATCACCATCACCGCAATACCAATATTCCCTTGCGCAATCACAATTGGGTTTTGAAAACGCTCAACGCTTTCATAAACCAAATAAAGCGCCATAACGCTGATAATAAGCCCCTGAAAAAGCGCGGCCAGCGCTTCGGCCTTGCCATGCCCAAACCGGTGTTCCTGGTCAGCTGGGGTCAGCGCGTGTTTCACCACGAAAAAATTTAATACTGAAATCATCAAATCCATCAGTGAATCCAGAAGCGCACTTAATAAAGCAATGGATGAGCTGATGAACCATGCGTAAGACTTGATACCAATTAAAGTCAGCGCGACAAAAATGGCGGCAAGTGTAATGAAATGAAGTTTTCTTCCACTCGCTTGCAAAAGAGCTGTACTGTCTTGTTGATGTTCTAAATCATGCGCCATAAATTATTCTATACTTCCGCCCGCTTATGGGTAAAGCCTTTTTACCTGCCATTCTTGCTGCGCAGTGGCGCGTTCATAAACCACCCGATTGTGAAGTCGATAGGCGCCATCTTCCCAAAACTCAATCATGTGCGGCACCAACCGCCAACCCGACCAATGCGGCGGACGCGGCACATCCTGACCCTCAAATTTTTGGGTCATGTCATTGACAGCCTGTTCAAGGGCCGCACGGTCTGCAACAGGGCGTGATTGGAGCGATGCCCAAGCCCCAATCCGACTTTCCCGCGCGCGCGACGCAAAATAAGCATCAGCTTCGGCATCTGAAACCTGTTCGATTGCGCCTCTGATACGAATTTGGCGCTGAAGTGTTTTCCAATGAAAACATAAAGCAGCTTTAGGGTGCGCTAAAAGCTCGCGACCTTTTGTACTTTCAAAATTGGTATAAAAAACAAAGCCTCTTTCATCATGACCTTTGAGCAAAACCATGCGTAAATTTGGCAAGCCATCAGAGTCTACTGTCGCCACAGCAACCGCATTTGGGTCATTAATTTCTTTTTCTTCGGCAGCAGCCAACCAGTCATTAAAAACCGAAAACGGGTTAGCTGGTGGTTGATCAAAGTCCATTTTCAATTCCTTTAAAACACGATTTAATGACTGGCACCTTCGCTGTTTAAACCATCATGATAGAAATAAATAGCGTTTCATACTAGCATAGCAAAATGTGTTTTTTTAGAGTATAAAAGGTCGAATTAGGGTATTTTCACACAAATATGAACCACATTTAAACAGAAAGCTCACACGGGATTTAAAATGAATACGAATATCATGCAGGGAAAACGTGGCCTTATTATGGGGGTCGCCAATAAAAATTCAATTGCTTGGGGCATTGCACAAGCCTGTGCAGATGCTGGTGCAGAGCTCGCTTTTACTTATCAGGGTGAAAATTTGGAAAGACGGGTGCGCCCCCTTGCTGAGTCGGTGAATTCAAACCTGATTGAAGCTTGTGATGTCACTGATGAAGAGAGCATGACAGCGCTTTTTGATAAATTGGCTGAGCAATGGGGAAAAATTGACTTTGTTGTGCATGCCATTGCATTTGCTGGTAAAGAAGAGCTGATGGGGCGCTATGTGGACACATCCTCACAAGCTTTTAATCAGGCGCTGAATATTTCTTGTTATTCATTTACAGCCGTCGCGCGCCATGCCGAAAAACTCATGAGCGAGGGCGGGTCGATGTTGACCCTTTCTTATTACGGCGCGGCGAAAGTCATCCCACATTATAATGTCATGGGTGTCGCCAAAGCGGCACTGGAAGCTAGTGTACGCTATTTAGCATCAGATTTGGGGCCCAAAGGCATTCGTGTGAATTCAATTTCCGCAGGCCCTATCCGAACCCTCGCGGCGGCAGGGATTGGTGATTTTCGGGAAATGCTGAAATGGAATGAAGCCAATGCACCCATGCGCCGCAATATCACACAAGAACAGGTCGGCCGCTCTGCGGTTTATTTACTGTCTGACATGGCTGAGGGCGTGACTGGCGAAATCCATTATGTGGATGCTGGGTATAACACTATCGGCATGGCCGCCTTTGATGATTTAAAAGCGGCACGTGAAGCCGATGAAAAAGCGAATGAGGCAGCTGGCGAATAGAAAAAGCGAAGAGAAAGTTTTAGGTAAATTTATGTCACATAACAGCTTTGGTCATTTATTGCGTTTTACTAGTTGGGGCGAAAGTCACGGCCCAGCCTTAGGCTGTGTTGTGGACGGTGTGCCCCCTCGCCTGCCTCTCACTGAAGCCGATATTCAGCACTGGCTTGATAAGCGCAAGCCTGGTCAAAACCGCTTCACCACACAAAGGCGCGAAGCAGATGAGGTTAAAATTCTCTCAGGTGTTTTTGAAGACCCCGATACGGGTGAACAAGTGACTACTGGCACACCAATATCTTTATTGATAGAAAACACCGACCAACGGTCTAAAGATTATGGTGACATAAAAAACAAATATCGGCCCGGACATGCAGATTTTACCTATATGGAAAAATACGGCATTCGCGACTATCGCGGGGGCGGGCGCTCATCAGCCCGCGAAACAGCGGCCCGTGTCGCGGCAGGGGCGGTTGCGCGTAAAGTGCTGCCTGATGTCGAGATTAAAGGCGCGCTCGTGCAACTTGGCCCACATCAAATTAACCGTGATAATTGGGATTGGGATGCCATTGATGATAACCCATTTTGGTGCCCAGACCCTGAGGCCGCCGCCATGTGGGAAGACTATTTAGATGGTGTGCGTAAAGCAGGTTCGTCATGCGGCGCTGTTATTGAAGTGATTGCGCGCCATGTACCAGTTGGTTTAGGTGCGCCAGTCTATGGCAAGCTCGATGCTGAACTGGCCAATGCCATGATGAGCATCAATGCGGTTAAAGGCGTCGAAATTGGCGAGGGCTTTTCTGCCGCCGCCCTTTCTGGTGAAGCCAATGCCGATGAAATGGCGTCGGGAGATAATAAAGCCTCGCCCGACTTTAAATCAAATCATGCAGGGGGTATTTTAGGCGGCATCTCGACTGGACAAGATATTGTCGTCCGCTTTGCGGTGAAACCAACCTCGTCCATTTTAACCCCACGCGCTACAGTCGACAGCACGGGCAAAGACACTGAAATCATCACCAAAGGGCGCCACGACCCGTGTGTGGGTATTCGTGCCGTACCCGTGGGGGAAGCAATGATGGCGCTTGTGTTAGCTGACCATTGGCTGCGCCATCGCGGCCAAAATGGTTAAGCCTCAAACGCTTCATTAATGGAAACCATGACTATGCGCCCGCGTTTATATTTAATAAGCCCGCCAGAAATTGATTTGGCTATATTTGAACAAGATTTTGCAGCCGCCCTTGAAGGGGGTGATGTGGCTTGTTTTCAACTTCGTCTGAAGAACACTGAGGGTGTGGCCGCCTCTGATGACGAAATTTTAGCCGCTTGCGAGGTTTTATTACCCATTGCGCAGGCCAAAAATGTGGCCTTCATCATTAATGACCGCCCTGATTTGGCGCTTAAAGCAGGCGCCGATGGCGTGCATATTGGGCAAGACGATATGGCGTACCAAGACGCACGCGCGCTATTGGGGGAGACGCAAATTATCGGCGTAACCTGTCACAACTCACGGCATTTGGCGATGGTTGCAGGCGAGGCAGGCGCAGACTATGTGGCCTTTGGCGCGTTTTTTCCAACCCAAACGAAAAACCCAAAATCAAAAGCAGAAGCTGAGATTTTAAGCTGGTGGCAAGAAAACATGCAACCCCCCTGTGTTGCGATTGGCGGCATACAGCTGGAAAACGCGCCCGTTCTTATCGCGGCTGGCGCAGATTTTTTAGCTGTCAGTCAGGGTGTTTGGGGATATGCAGAGGGCGCCAAAAAAGCGGTGACCGCTTTTAACCAATTATTTGACCAGACCCTAAGCTAACCCAGTAAAGCATGCGCAATAAGCTTTGATTTTTGCCATAAGAGTGCTATCAGAGCGCAATTGCTTGCATATGAGGAGTGCAAAAATGAAAATTAACGGAAATGAAATTCGGCCAGGTAATGTGATTCAACATAATGGCGAATTATGGGTGGCCGTGAAATTGCAACATGTCAAACCAGGTAAAGGGGGCGCATTTGCGCAAGTTGAGCTGAAAAACCTCATCAATGGCTCAAAGCTCAATGAACGGTTCCGCTCTGCCGATAAGGTTGAACGCGTGAGGTTAGAGCAGCGCGATTATCAATTTTTATATGAAGCCGATAATGCACTGAGCTTTATGGATACTGAAACCTATGACCAAATTGAGCTGCAAGCGGATTTTGTCGGCGATCGTGCAGCCTTTTTACAAGAGGGTATGATGGTTGTGGTTGAAAGCCATGAAGGCAAGCCCATTGGTATTCGTTTGCCGGATCAGGTGACTTTAGAAGTCAGCGAAACCGAGCCAGTTGTCAAAGGGCAAACGGCGGCTTCATCAAACAAGCCTGCCATTTTAGAAAATAATGTCCGTGTCATGGTGCCGCCTTTTGTTGAAGCAGGTGATAAAATCATCGTGGATACAAATGAAGTTATTTATTTAAAACGTGCCGAATAGGTCTGGTGTCATATGGCTTTACGCTCTGCAACCTTAAATGTCATGATTAACGCTGCCGAAAAGGCGGCGCGCGGGCTCAGACGTGATTTTGGTGAAATAGAAAATCTTCAGGTTTCACGCAAAGGGCCGGGCGATTTTGTTACCAATGCCGATATTAAAGCTGAAACCATTTTAAAAGAAGAGCTAACCACAGCACGACCTGGCTATGGCTTGCTGATGGAAGAAGCAGGTGAAATTGAAGGCGGCGATAAATCCCATAGATGGATTATTGACCCATTAGATGGCACCACAAATTTCATGCATGGTATTCCGCATTTTGCCATTTCCATTGCGCTTGAGCGCGAAGGCAAACTCGTCGCTGGTATTGTTTATAATCCGGTCACGGATGATTTATTTTATGCCGAGCGCGGACAAGGCGCTTTTATGAATAATAAACGCATCCGGGTTTCAGGGCGCAGCAAACTTGAAGACAGTGTTTTTGCGTGCGGTGCGCCGCATCAAGGCCGCGCGGGCAAGACAGAATTTGTACAGGAAATTGACACGCTATTGCCAAAAATTTCAGGCCTGCGCCGCATGGGAGCCGCCTCGTTGGATTTAGCTTATGTCGCTGCTGGGCGTATGGACGGATTTTGGGAGCGCGGGCTTCAGGCATGGGATATGGCGGCAGGTGTGGTCATTGTTCGTGAAGCGGGCGGTGTTGTTTCTGATTTGGACAATAAACAGAAATTTCTGGAAAATGGTCATATCATTGCTGCCAATGAAGCGCTCCACACTCAGCTTCTTAAAGAATTGGTTTAATTAATAAATTAGGCTTTGCGTGGCGCAAGTGGTGTGACATTCGTTGTGGCGGCCTCATCATCACCAAATTGCAGTTTTGCCAAACGCTGATAAAGACCTTCTTGTTGCAACAACTCATCATGCGTGCCTGTGGCGACAATCTGCCCCTCATCCATGACAATAATTCGATCAGCTTTTAAGACTGTGGCCAAACGGTGTGCAATGACAATGGTTGTGCGGCCCTGCATCAGCGTTTCAAGCGCTTTTTGAACTAATTTTTCGCTCTCTGCATCAAGTGCTGACGTGGCTTCATCCAACAATAAAACCGGTGCATCGCGTAAAATTGCCCGCGCAATCGCAATGCGTTGGCGTTGCCCGCCAGATAAATTAACACCGCGCTCACCTATTTGTGTGTCATAACCTTCTGGTAAAGCTTTGATAAAATCTGCTGCAAGAGCTGCTTCTGCCGCTAGATAAACCTGATTGGCATCTGCATCTGGGCGTCCAAAGCGAATATTTTCAAATATGCTGGTCGCGAATATCACAGTCTCTTGCGGCACAATGGCTGTATTGGCCCGAATATCTTGAGGCGCGGCGAGCTTTAAATCCACATCATCCAGACTCACTGTCCCTTCTTGCGGGTCGTAAAACCGCAAGAGAAGCTGAAACACGGTGCTTTTACCCGCACCAGATGGACCAACCAGCGCGACTGTCTCACCAGCTTGGACAGTGAGAGAAAAATCCTTCAGAGCCTGACTTTGTGGCCGCGATGGATAATGAAAACCAACATGTGAAAAACGCACTTCCCCTTTTGCCGGATAGGGCATATCAGCTGGATTAAGAGGCGTCTTGATGGTTGGTTCAACATCTAATATCTCAACCAGACGTTCTGTGGCTCCTGCTGCTTGTTGAATATCGCCCCAAACTTCCGATAAAGCAGCAATCGAGGTAGCGCATAAAACGGCATACATGATAAATTGGCCTAATGTGCCGCCACTCATTGTGCCGTCTAAAACATATTGCGCGCCAACCCATAAAATGCCAACCACACCAGCAAAAACCAAAATAAATGCCAGCGCGGTTAAACCAGCGCGTGCCATAATGCGCGCCCGCGCGGTTTGGAATGAGCTTTCAACCGCCCTGCTAAAACGTCGGCGCTCTTCTTCCTCATGGGTGAAAGCTTGCACCACTTGAATTGAGGTAATGGTTTCTTGCGCCTGCGCACTGGTATCGGCAATACGATCTTGGCTTTTGCGCGAAAGACGGCGCACCATGCGCCCAAAAGCAATCATCGGAATAATAATCAATGGTAAAGCCAAAGCTGCCAAACCACTTAAAACTTGGCTGGTAATGACCAACATGGTGGCCGAGCCAACAAACATAAACGCATTGCGTAAGGCGATTGATGCTGACGAACCTACAACAGTTTTAATGAGTGTGGTGTCTGCCGTTAATCGCGACAAAACCTCGCCTGTGCGGACAGTTTCAAAAAATTGCGGGCTTAATTGTGTGATATGGTCATAAACTTTTTGCCGTAAGTCAGAAGTGACGCGCTCGCCAATCCAGGTCACAAAGTAAAACCGCATCGCACTGGAAAACCCCAACAACACAGCCACAATCATCATTGCGCCAAAATAGCGGTCAATGGCCTGCGCATCCGAGCCTGAAAAGCCAAAATCAATCATTTGACGCAAGGCTAATGGCAAGGCCAATGTACTGAGCGTAGCTATCACCAAAGCCAGAAAAGCGTAAACCAACTTACTTGGATAGGCTTTCAAAAATGGCCATAAAGCACGCAGAGGTTTTAAATCACGGGATTTGGCGCGCCGTTTAGCCTGTTCTTCAATTTTTTCTGCCGGATGCACCATATAAACCTTTAAAGTTTTTCAATAACGCCTTTTATATCTTAAGAGGCGATAAATTCACGTTTTTTTACATTATAGGGCAAAAAAACCAGAAACCACGTCAAAAACAGCGCTTGCACTTTTGCTATGCCTCAGTTATAAACCCTCAACTTGAAATGAAGAGGATTGTTCCGATGAAAAAAGATATTCATCCTGACTATCACATGATTACCGTTGCTTTGACTGACGGCACAAGCTACCAAACCCGCTCAACATACGGGTCTGAAGGCGATACATTAACATTGGATATTGATCCATCAACTCACCCAGCCTGGAATGCAGGCTCCAATCACATTGTGGACCGTGGTGGTCGTGTGAGCCGTTTTAACAAGAAATTCGACAGCTTCTTGGGTTAATTTAATCCTCAGAAGTTCCAAACAAGGCTTCCGCCGCATCGCGGGAGCCTTTTTTTTGTGTCATGCTTGCTTCAATACGCATAATTTCTGTTTTCAATAAAGTTTTGCGAACCGCCAACTCATCAAGGCTGAGCATATCCAGACTTTCTGTAATCACCTGCTCTAAGGCCGAGCCTTGGGGTGCTTTTACCTCTTCTTCCATGAACTTCCCCCTCAATGACACTTATTTTGCCAAGTCATGATAAACATGTAAACCCCATCACAAAATCCATTAATTTCCTTTTTACTAGGCAAGCCCGCTATTTTGCGCTAAATAAGATGAATTCCATCATAACGCTTATTACTTTTGCAGATGGTCGAGCCTGAAACAGGGCTTGGACATAAGGAGAAATTATGACTTATCCACTCATGCCTAAAGCAACCGCTGTTTGGCTGATTGACAATACAGCTTTGACCTTTGATCAAATTGCCGATTTTTGCGGCCTCCACGCGCTAGAAGTGAAAGGCATTGCAGATGGTGATGTGGCGCATGGCATTAAAGGACTTGACCCTATTAATAGCGGGCAACTGAGCCGCGATGAAATTGAGCGCTGCCAAAATGATCCAACGGCAAAACTCACTTTGCAGGAGAGCAAAAGCAGCCTAGCTGAGCCAAAAAAACAAAAAGGCGCGCGCTATATGCCGCTTTCAAAGCGCCAAGAGCGGCCAAATGCAATTTACTGGCTGGTCCGCAACCACCCAGAATTAAATGATGCGCAAATCGGACGCCTGATTGGCACAACAAAACCAACCATTCAAAGCATTCGAGAACGCACGCATTGGAATCTCAGCAATTTAAAGCCTGTTGATCCGGTGACTTTGGGTTTATGTAAACAGGTTGATTTGGACCATGAAGTATCGCGAGCCGCAAAACGTATTGAGCGGGCGGCCAAAAAACAAGCCAAATTAGACGGTGGTGCGTCTCTGCTATCGGCTGAAGAGTCGGTACAACCCGCAAGCGTAGATACTGAACCAGAAGTCAATGCTGATAATTTTAGCTTCAATGAGAGTGAGGCAAATGAAACGCAGGCATCTGAAGCAGACACACAAACGCCAGATATTGACAGCGTTTTCAGTAAATTTAACGACTAAAACACTATTTCGTTGCAGCTTAGGAGGTTAATTCCGCCTAAGCTGTGACATTTCTTCTTTCAATTTGAGTTTTCTTTTTTTTAACTCATGCAGCAAATCCTCATCAGGTTGAGGTCGTTTTGCTTCTGTTTCAATTTTCATTTCAAGTTCTAAATGCTGTCTTTCAAGACTTTCCTGTCGCGCTTTGGTCATTTGCGCCCCCTTTCCTTCTATCAGCATGACAAAAAACCAGAAATTTGTCGAATCATGTCTATATTTTCATCAAATTCATGTAAAATTGCCTTGAAATAGCCAGTATTTTGCTGTTAATTCCCCTTTTGGTTTGGAGATAAAAGCGATGAGCAACCATCCAAAACCCTTAATTGGTGTGATTATGGGTAGTCAGAGTGACTGGCCCACTATGAAACATGCCACTGAAATTCTTGAAGCGCTTGGGATTGCCTATGAGCATAAAATTGTGTCAGCCCATCGCACCCCAAAGCGGCTTTATGATTATGCCCAATCCGCCCATGAACGCGGCCTGCAAACGATTATTGCCGGCGCTGGTGGCGCTGCCCATTTGCCTGGCATGGTTGCCGCAATAACGCATTTGCCAGTTTTTGGGGTACCAATTCAAAGCAAAGCCCTGAGCGGACAAGATTCGCTTTTATCGATTGTGCAAATGCCAGCTGGTGTCCCCGTTGGCACATTAGCAATAGGGCAAGCAGGTGCCACCAATGCTGGCCTGCTCGCGGCGGCCGTGATTGCCCTGCAAGACGCGGCTGTGGCAGAAAAACTCATTGCCTGGCGTCAAGCCAGAACAGATGCCGTAGCAGAGACCCCAAGTGACGATTAAACCGTTAAAAAAGGGAAGCATGATTGGCATTTTAGGCTCTGGACAGCTTGGGCGCATGTTGGCACAGGCAGCCTCTGATTATGGTTATCACACACATATTTATGCACCTGACGACCAGCTTGAGCAAACCCCTGCAGGTCAGGTCGCAACGCAAGTTACGCAAGCCGCCTATGATGATGAAACCGCTTTGGCAGAATTTGCAAAAAGCGTTGATGTCATTACTTATGAATTTGAAAATGTTCCGCGTCATGCGGTCGCTTTTTTGACAAAACTGAAACCAGTACGGCCCAGCGAAAAAGCGTTAGAAGTCGCTCAAGATAGGCTGGTTGAGAAAACTTTTATTCGCCAGCAAGGTCTAGGCGTTGCAGATTTTGCCGATATTGAAACCCTCGATGATTTAACGCAAGCTTGGCAGGATTTTGGCCAAGATGCGATTTTAAAAACCCGCCGTTTTGGATATGACGGCAAAGGGCAATGGCGCGTGCGCTCAATCGCAGAATGCGAAACCGCTTTTAATGCACTTAATGGTCAAGCCGCGATTTTAGAAAAATGCATTCCCTTTGATTGCGAGGTTTCCATCATCGCGGCACGGAATTTATCGGGCGAAATAGCGGTTTTTGACTGTGTTGAGAATGTGCATGAGAACCATATTCTCAAATATAGCTATGCGCCCGCGCAGATAGATGAACCGCTTCACCACCAATCGCTCATGCTGGCTGAAACCATGCTCACTGCTCTGGATTATACTGGCGTTTTGGCGATTGAGTTATTTGTGTGCGGCGCGGATTTATTGGTGAATGAAATTGCACCGCGTGTGCATAATTCAGGTCACTGGACAATGAATGCCTGTGCGGCGAGTCAATTTCATCAACATATTTTAGCGATTACTGGCCATAAGCTGGCTGACCCGAAGCGAGAATATGACGCCATTATGACAAACCTATTGGGTGATGAACTGGAACAGGCCAAAAGCCAAGAGATTGGACCGTCAAGCTATCTTCATGATTATGGTAAAAAAACCGCGCGCACAGGGCGTAAAATGGGGCATCTGAATACGCTTTATCCGCTTGGCGCTTTACCGCGCAAAGCTTAGCCGCCAAATCGTAAATTTGACAGGACAGCCAAAGGGTCTGGCAATTTTTCTTTTAAGTCGCGCCATTGCGCCTTGCCTTTTTCAATCTTCATTACATCTTCAATGCGCCGGCCTAAAAAAGCGCGTGTTTCAGCCGCATCGTAGCTTTCATCTTGGAACCAGACCATGCGGGTTGAGGTATAGACCCCACTTAAAATTAAGCGCTTAGAATAATAATTGCCATCTGTGCTTGTATCGCCAGCCGCGCGCCACATCTCATCAACAGTTTTGCCAAGCAGAGCCAACGCATCTTGCGCATAAGCTGGCAGCGCCAAAATCGCAAAAGCGCGCTGCGCCACTTCTTTTTGCGGCGTATCAATTTCCAATCGCGTCATGACAGCGGTTTGTATCCGGTCGCGAATTTTCATCTCCAACAGCTTTTTTTGCGCTAAATCATGCACCATTTGCTCTGTGCCTTGCTGGATAAAATAAATAGCCAAATCCACCCCGCCACGCGGCAAAGCCAAACGCGCCTTGTCCTTATCTAGACCAGCTTGCGCCGCTGCTTTCGCGACCACCTCGTCGCTAAAGCCATCGAAAACCAAATCCGGCATGGCGGCTTTAAGGATTTGGGCTTTTTCTTCGCTGTAAAGTGTTTTGGCCATATCCATCTCTATTTGCTCGACTATAGCTTTTTCATATCACAAATTTAAGGGAAAAGCTGTTAAAAACCAGACAAGACTAGACATTGGCGCCAATTCTTGATACATCAAACATTCTTGGCGTATCTGCGTCAAAATTTATAAGGAATTGAGGTGATATAAAGTGCAAGTTACAGTTCGTGACAATAATGTTGACCAGGCCTATAAGGTCTTAAAAAAGAAACTGCAACGTGAAGGCGTGTTTCGTGAAATGAAGCTTCGCGATCATTATGAGAAGCCTTCTGAAAAACGCGCCCGTGAAAAAACGGAATCTATCCGTCGCGTTCGCAAGTTAGCACGTAAAGCTGCCCAGCGTGAAAACGGCTTCACAGGACGCCGTCGCTAGGCACTCGCCAAACCAAACAAAAACGCCGCCTCTATCTCTAGAAGCGGCGTTTTTTTATGCCAAAACACTTAACAAAACACTTAAAGTGACTTAACGATATTCTCGACCATTTTCTTGGCGTCAGAAAATAGCATCATTGTATTATCATTGAAGAAAAGCTCATTTTCAACACCAGCATACCCACTGCCCATACCGCGTTTGACGAATAAAACAGTTTGGGCTTTATCAACTTCTAATATCGGCATTCCAAAAATCGGACTTTGCGGGTCGGTGCGCGCAGCTGGATTGGTCACATCATTTGCACCAATCACAAACACAACATCTGTCTGTGCAAAATCATTATTAATATCGTCCAGCTCGAAAACCTCATCATATGGCACATTGGCTTCGGCCAGCAGCACATTCATGTGACCGGGCATACGGCCAGCTACGGGATGGATCGCATACGAGATTTTCACCCCTTCAGCTTTGAGCGTATCAGACATTTCACGCAATGCATGCTGGGCTTGTGCCACCGCCATACCATAACCTGGCACGATGATAACCGACGAAGCATTTTTCATGATAAAGGCCGCGTCTTCTGCACTGCCTTGTTTCACTGGGCGTTGCTCTTTTGCGCCCGCCGCAACCACGGCGCCATCTTCACTACCAAATCCGCCCAATATGACCGAAATAAAGCTTCGGTTCATACCGCGACACATTATATATGACAAAATCGCGCCTGATGAACCGACCAGCGAGCCTGTGATAATCAGCCCCATATTGCCCAAAGTAAAACCAATACCAGCTGCTGCCCAGCCTGAATAAGAATTCAGCATCGACACCACAACCGGCATATCCGCACCCCCAATGGGGATAATAATTAAGAACCCAAGCACAAAGGCCAGCGCGGTAATGATAGCAAAAACCTGCGGTGTTTGATTCGCGGGATCAAGGCAAAGATAGACTGTACCCACAATAATCGCGATAAACAGGCCGAGATTAACCAAATGTCGCAAAGGCAAAATAATCGGCGCGCCAGACATATTACCGTTGAGTTTCGCAAATGCGATAAGCGAGCCTGAGAAAGTTACAATCCCGATAACCAGACCTAAAGACATCTCAACAAGACTTAATGCGCTTAAAGACCCTAGAGCTGGTAAATTAAAGGCCGTTGGGCTTAAAAAGGCTGCCCATGCCACCAAGACAGAAGCTAAACCACCAAGCGCGTTTAACGCCGCCACAAATTGTGGCATTGAAGTCATGGCAATCCGAACCGCTATCACCCCGCCAATAATACCACCAATCAAAACCGCAATAATTGCCATGACAAGCGTATTATCAAGACTGATATTGGAGATATCGGCAAAGTAACGGCCATCAGGCAGAGCAAGGGTTGTACCGACCGCGACCAACATGCCCAACATGCCGAGCATATTGCCTTGTCGGGCTGTTTCAGGTGAGCTTAGACCACGCAGGGCGATGATAAACATAACGCCCGATAAGAGATATAAGAGTGCAGAAATATTCGCATCCATGACAGCCCCGCTTACTTCTTTTTACGATACATGGCCAGCATGCGCTGGGTGACGAGGAAACCGCCAAAAATATTAACGGAGGCGAAAACCAGCCCTGCAAAGCCAAGCCAGCGGGCGCCTGTTGAGGCCGCATCTACCGCTTGAACATTAACAGCAATAAGAGCACCAACCACAATCACAGCTGAAATCGCATTGGTAACAGACATAAGTGGCGTATGAAGGGCTGGTGTCACAGACCAAACAACGTAATAACCAACAAATACAGCCAGAACAAATATGCTGACCAGGAATGTAAAATTACTTATTTCCATATCTCTATCCTATTTCGGTTTTACGCGAGAGCCGGATGCACAATGGCACCATCACGTGTGAGTGTAATGCCAGCAATAATCTCATCTTCGGCATCAAGATTCAGGCTTTGGCTTTCTTGGTCGTAAAAAGTATCAATAAAATTGAACAAATTACGCGCATAAAGTTCTGAGGCATTGCCCGCCAAGCGGCCCGGCACATTCGTATGCCCAACAATTTTAACGCCTTGATGCTCAACCACCTCACCTGGCTTGGACAGCACACAATTGCCGCCTTGCTCGACCGCCAAATCAATAATCACGGAGCCAGGCCGCATTGATTCAGCCTGCTCTTTGGAAACCAAAACAGGTGCTTGGCGACCCGGAATCAGCGCTGTGCAAATCACAATATCTTGCTTAGCAATATGTTCACTCACCAAAGCGGCTTGGCGTTTTTGGTAATCTTCACTCATTTCTTTTGCATAGCCGCCTGCTGTTTCACCAGTTTCGGCTTCGTCTTGGTCAACCATAACAAAAGACGCGCCAAGACTTTCAACCTGCTCGGCGGCTGCCGCGCGCACATCAGTTGCACTGACCACCGCGCCCAGCCGTTTCGCCGTCGCAATCGCTTGCAAACCAGCCACGCCAGCTCCCATTACAAAAACCTTAGCAGGCGCAATCGTTCCAGCTGCCGTCATCATCATCGGTAAAGCGCGTCCATATTCATTTGTCGCGTCTAAAACTGCCTTATAGCCTGCTAAATTGGACTGAGAAGATAAAACATCCATTGACTGCGCGCGTGTGATACGCGGCATCAGCTCCATGGCCATTGCTTGTATGCCAGCCTTCGCATAAGACGCCACTGCATCTTGACGGTTATGCGGGTCAAGCACAGCAAGCAAAACAGCATTTTGTTTGAAATTCGATAAGGCTTTATCGGTTGGTGCATTGACGCTCAAAACTAAATCAGCGTCTTTACCCGCCGCTTTTGCTTCAACCAAAACCGCGCCATTATCTGCATAGGCTTGATCAGGAAAACCCACCTGTTCACCAAGCCCTTTTTCTACCTCAACCTGCAGGCCGAGAGCTATATATTTTTTGATGGTCTCAGGTGTCGCCGCGCAACGCGTTTCGGACGGTTTGCCGTCCTTTAAAACAGCTAATTTCAACGCCATTATAAATCCCCTAAATGCTGGATTAACTTTTAACTACGTAAGCTGTTTTTAACTAAAAACAAACAAAATCAGCCACAAAACAATAGCTGAACAGATAATAGTACCCCATTTGCTGAACTGGATAAATTTATCATAGGTCTGGATATGCTCGTCAGCATCCATTTCCTTGCCCCATTCATTGCTTGTGTGTTCTTCAACCATAGCCATCTCCTAAGTTTATGCTTTTTTAATATAAAATATCACGAACTCAAACTGCTATTTTGTCTGATTTTTTGTTTTTACCCATGTTTTTACGGCAGTTAACGTTTCTGCTTTGGCTCATCGCAAACTGAACCATAATAGTGGCGCGATTGACAACTGGCATCTGCCGCCGCCGCTTTAAGCGCCGCGACCATAATTTCTGCCCATTTTTGGCAATCTTGCTGCTGTGTCACCAAATCTTGACGCAGCTCAATGAGGGCGTGTGGCAAACCATTGGCCGTGCCATGCCGATACAGCGTATCATGTTTCAGCTGCCCAGAATACGGGTCATTATGTGCGACTGGCCCCTGAAACCGCTGCTCGGCTTGTGTTTGAAATGCCTTAATTTTTTGTTCGATATGACGCGGTAAACGATCATCTTTATCCCATAAAATCGCCGCCGGCATTGGCCGTTTTTGACCTTTCCATTCAGGCGTGAAGCTATGCACAGATAAAATAATCGGAACGCGACCCGCTGCCTCTGCCTGTTGGAGATAATGCTCAATTTGGGCATGATAAGGCTCATAAAAACCGGTAATACGAGCTGTTTTCTCGGCACATTGGCGCGCTGGATGAATCTTCAAATTACCTGAAATCACTTCACCATCTGATAATTGCATGACCAATGTCGGGTCATCAATCCCGCGATTGGCATCAATCAGCAAACGCGAAAAACCTGCCAATATCACGGGGCAATTCAGCATATCACCAATCATTTCTGCGGTTTGGGCGGCGCCAATATCCCATGCAATATGTTGGGCCAGCTGGTCACCAGACAATCCAAGATGCTCATAATCAGGCGGGATTGCGTTGGTCGCATGGTCGCATAAAATAATAAACTGCAAATCACCATCGGGATTGCAGACGCGATAAGGGTGTTTATAGACTTGAGTTACGGTCATAATCTATCGATTAATGTGTCCCGATTCGCGCGCCTCTGCTTGGAATATATGTTCGCCCGCTGGCAGAACTATTCCATGAGCGAGGTCATTTATCGCCGTCACAATGGGCTGGTTTCTGGTGTGATGTAGCATATGCCCGGCCCCTATAAAATGCATAAAATGGGCATTTTGAACAGTCTTTAACAGGCGTTGCGATTGGTTGGGGGTATAAACTGTCTGGTCCCGGTCACCTGCTGCCAACACCAGCGGCACATTAATATCAGCATATCGCGCCGTCATATCGTGCAAATGCCCTCGCAAACGCATGCCATAAACAGAATTATAAATAAAAGGGCTAGGGCGCAAGATAAGGTCAATCGCGGCTAGCTTTTGATAATCTGGAAAAGAGGCTTCTGGGGTAAAAGTCGCATCAATTGAAGCGGGTATCATATCTTGACCAATTTTGACCAATGCCAGACGCATAAAAAGCTGATTGATAATGGGAACTTCAGCGAGTTTTTGGTACCAGACATCTGTGCCTTGCCAAGGATAAAAAACGCCCGCTAGGGCAACAACACCGCTTATCTTATCACCATATTCACTGGCAAAAGCTGCGGCCACCGCCCCACCCCAGCTAAAACCAACTATTACAGGTTTTTCGAGACCTAATTTGTCAATCGCCTGCGCAATCGCATCCGCTTGAGCTTGCGGGCTGGACATTAGTTCAGCAGAAATTTTGCTTTCACTCCAGCCAAGGCCCGGGCGATCAAAAGCATAGACATCAATATCAGGGGCCAATGTGTCAAAAAAGGCCAACTCCATATCCTGCGCGTTACCGCTGGCCCCATGAATAAGCACCACTGGATGAGGGTCTTTTAAAGCGTTTTCGTTAAATTTAGCTGCGCGATGAATATAATGAAGCCGTGCGGTTGGGACATCGACAAACGCGCCCTTTGGTGGATGCGCCGCTTCAATGGTACGGCGCAACATAGTTTCATGTAACGCCAGTCCAAGCAAAATTACAAAAAAGAAGAAACCAGTTATTTTCATGAATTTCATCATACGCGTAATTTAGGGTGCGACGCCTGAAAAAAAAGGCGCACCCATAAAGATATTGCGTAAAATTCAGTAAAAAATTGGGAATTAACCCTGACGCGCTTTAAAACGCTTATTCACTTTATTAATTACATATAAACGCCCACGACGACGCACAACCTGATTTTTCTGGTGACGGTCACGCAGGGATTTCAAAGAATTTCTAACTTTCATCGTTCCAGCCTCCGAGGCGGCAAATGTCTGTGGTCTAATAATTGTGCGGAAACTAGCCGAGCCAAAGCCATATGTCAATATCCCATATCACAACCATATTTTGATGAAGCGCTTATCAAGAAGTCGCATGGCCAATCAAGCGGGGCTATTGAGTTCTTGTTCCAATTCTGCTGTCACAATTTTAGCGCGTTTATTGGCATAAAGCAGCGATACCAGCAATAAAATACATAAAATATAAGGCCCACGATCATAAAACCTATAAAGCGGCACAATAATGATTGGTGTGAAAATAATTCCAATAGTTGCCGTAGAACTAAGCAATCCAGCAATCGCCCCTTGCTCGAAAGGTGTCACATTAAGCGACGCACCAGAGGCCGAGCCCGTGCGTGTTAAGCCTAAGCCATAACCAATAAACATCATAGCAAGCGTCAAAATAATGAGATTGATATCAAATAAAAATAATAAAAACCCAATCATCATCGACACCGCGCCTATTTTAATCTGCCTATCTGTCGGCATAGGATAACGCGGCACAACATAAGATTGCGCAAAAATATTGGCTGCGGCCATGCTCATCATGCCAACACTGAGGAATTTCGCGGTTTCCATCGTGTCCATATGCATCACATCAAGAATGAAAAAACCCGTCAATTGCAATATGACAGCCTGCAACAAACCGCCAAGCGAACTGATATAAAGATAATCGCGTATGCGCTTATCTTTTATTTTTAATCTGGCGCGCTTCGCTGTTTGTTCAAAAATGTCAGGTGATCTATTTTCCGGCA
>JBMHDF010000019.1:0-73410 GCA_049889535.1 Parvibaculales bacterium
AACCGTCGCGCCGACATCTAGAACGACTGTTTCGCCTTTAATAGTCGGCCACAAGCAGGCAATTGCAGGCCGCTGGATGCCTGGCAGTGTTTTGAGAATAACTTTACTCATCGCCATCAGCGCGCCAGTATTGCCCGCCGAAACAATTGCATCCGCCTCACCTTGCTTGACTGCATCAATAGCCTGCCACATGCTGCTGGTTTTACGCCCCTGCCGTAATGCCTGACTTGGCTTGGCATCCATCGCAATAGAGGTTTCGCAATGACGGATTTCACTCACCATTGACAATTCTGGTAAACCCGCAACAATCGGGGTGAGAATATCTTCATTGCCATAAATAATGAAACTCGCATCAGGGCGATGCGACAAGGCAAGCTCTACGCCAGCCAGCACCACTTCTGGGCCATTATCCCCGCCCATACCATCTATTGCGATTGTTACATGTTTGACCAAAACAGCTCTCTCTTAAAAATTTGTGCATAGCATAAGGCTATTTTAAAGGTTTTGCCAAGTGAAAGAAAAGCAAAAGGAAAAAACCTTATTTCAAATTTCTAAGCTATTGTTTTAGCTGTCTTTTAGACTTTTCAAAACATTGAAAGGATTATCAGCGTCACCATCATCTGTTGCTGATTCTTCATAAGCAAAGCTTGCATCAGGTTTACGTGGGTGCGGGTCTATGCCCAAAGAAAGCATCTGCACCGCCAGCTCACCAATATCTGCTTTACCATCAACCAAAAGCTCCTCATCCTCCCGCTCAAAATCGCTATTCGCGTCAGGATTAGAAATATCATCAGACTGCATCATATGTTCGGGCAATAATAAAACGGAGAAGCTTTCCTCAACTGCCTGCTCAAAAACGTCTAGCGACACCACGCACTCGCGCTCCAAAACAGCTTTAACCTTACCTTTGGCACGCAGAGCAGATTTTTTCCATTTCACAATATCAACTTCAAGCTCAAAGGATTTCATACCTTCAATTTTATAACGCAAAGCCAAAGCTGCACACTCGGCTTCGCTAGCTTGTTCGCGCAAGTTTTGTCCTTTTTGTGGCACATGTTTAATATCCACCTCGCGGCTAAATTCTGAGGTCATGTCTTATCGCCCCATTGAAACCCTTGGAACAAATCACGTGACAAGACTTGCTGACTTTCTAACCCCGCCAAATGCGTTTTCAGGGCTTGTACATATGCAGACATATCCTTATTGAGTGTTTCAGGCGCATCTGGATAAAAATTACGCGCCAATGTTTCTTGCAAAGCTTTAGAGTTTTCATCTTCAATCGACTGGTCATAAGCATGCACGCGCCCATAAAACGCCTCCGCCATTTTTTTGACTTTTTTACCAACGCCTAAATCGCCAACGCCCATTTCACGCATGGCTTGGTCCATATCGCGAAAAAACAAATCAAAAATCGCCTGTCCCGCTTCCTCGCGCCCTAACCCGTCTTGCTTCAAGCGGCGCAGCACTAGATACACATGCACCACCATCATATCAAAACGACCATCAAAACTGTCAGGCGCCATGCCTTGTCCATAAAGCTGTGGCTGGCGCGCTTGCCTTACAATTGCGGTATAGACGGGTAAATATGTTTCATTGGCACTTTTTTGCCCAAAACCTAACCATTTTAAAAGAGATCTCATCACACTCACTTTTTTATAAAATCACATATAGTTTTTATGCTTAATTTTCTGTTTTGCAACACTTGCATAAAGGGTAAAGAAACCTGTATCAATATAAATCAAATCGGTTATTTTATTAGTCATATAACAGTCAGAAATACAACCTCATGAATAAAGTTAAATCAAAAAAGAAATCTAACCATTTAATTGCAACAGTTTGTGCAGCATCGCTTTTGGCCTGCTCGCCAGTTATTCACAATCGCGGCTATATCTTTCAGCAAGAAAGCTTGGATAAGCTTGTTGCGGGTAGCACAACCAAAGATGAGGTTCGCTCTATTATGGGGTCACCATCTTCGATTGCAACAATCGATGCATCGGTTTTTTATTATATTTCCAGCCGCGAAGAAACCTATCTTTACCGCGCGCCCGTAGAAACCAATCGCCGCATTGTCGCGATTTATTTCGACGAAAATAATATTGTCAAAAACACAGCCCAATATGGTTTGGAAGATGGCAATGTTGTGGATTATGTCAGCCGAGAAACCAAAACACGCGGTAAGGAGCTAACCCTACTAGGACAATTGTTTGGCAATTTGGGCCGGTTTAATTCTTCATCAAGCGGTGTGCCAGGTAGCGGCCAATAAGACTTTAAAACCAAGACATAAAAAAACCCCGAAATGCAATTGCATCTCGGGGTTTTTCTTTCTCTTAAACTGCTTAATGCGCCAAAATGGCCAAGAAAAGCAGCGCCACAATATTTGTGATTTTAATCATTGGGTTCACCGCAGGACCAGCCGTATCTTTATACGGGTCACCAACTGTGTCACCAGTAACAGCAGCCTTATGGGCTTCAGAGCCCTTGCCGCCATGATTACCATCTTCAATATATTTTTTGGCATTGTCCCAAGCACCGCCACCTGCTGTCATAGACAGAGCAACAAACAGACCTGTAACAATCACACCCAAAAGCATCGCACCCAATGCCGAGAAAGCCGCTGAGCGATCCGCAACAGCTTCAACCACATAATAAAGCGCAATCGGTGTTAACACTGGCAATAATGATGGAACAATCATTTCTTTAATGGCTGCACGTGTCAGCAAGTCAACCGCGGCTTCATAATCAGGCTTTTCAGTGCCTTTCATAATACCAGGCTTGGCTTTAAACTGACGACGCACTTCTTCAACAATCGCGCCACCTGCGCGACCAACCGCCATCATGCCCATTGCGCCAAACAAATATGGCAACAGACCACCAACAAACAGCCCTGCTACCACATATGGGTTAGACAATGAGAAATCCAATTCGAGGCCATAAAAATAAGTGCCTTCAGCTGCTGAGCTAATGAAGAAGTTCAAGTCTTCTGTGTAAGCAGCAAACAGAACCAACGCACCCAAGCCAGCAGAACCAATCGCGTAACCTTTGGTCACGGCCTTGGTTGTGTTACCAACAGCGTCCAGCGCGTCAGTTGTGTTGCGCACCTCTTCTGGCAGCTCGGCCATTTCAGCAATACCACCGGCATTATCTGTCACAGGGCCAAACGCATCAAGCGCAACAACCATACCCGCCAATGCCAACATTGTTGATACCGCAATCGCGATACCAAATAGGCCAGCAAGATTAAAGGTTACCAAAATACCAGCAACGATAACAATCGCAGGCAAAGCTGTGGCTTCCATAGAAACCGCAAGACCTTGAATAACATTCGTGCCGTGTCCAGTTTCAGAGGCTGCTGCCACTGACTTCACAGGGCGATAATTCACGCCTGTATAATATTCCGTAATCCAGATAATCAGACCTGTAATGACCAGACCTAAAACGCCACAAATATACAAATCCATGCCGCTGAATACGATATTTTTGCTTAGGATTTCATATTCTGCCCCAAGCCCGAGCAGCTTGTCGGTTACAAAATATAATGCGGCCAAAGACAAAACAGCAGAAGCGATAAAGCCTTTATAAAGTGCGCCCATGATAGAGTTGTTTTTGCCAAGACGCACAAAGAATGTTCCGATGATTGATGTCACGATACATGTCGCGCCAATCGCCAGCGGATAAATCATCAGGCTTAAATTACCATCAAAGAAAATAGCCGCGAGGACCATTGTCGCAACGATTGTCACAGCATAGGTTTCGAACAAGTCAGCCGCCATACCTGCACAGTCACCAACATTGTCACCCACATTATCAGCAATTGTGGCTGGGTTTCTTGGGTCGTCTTCAGGAATACCAGCTTCAACCTTACCAACAAGGTCACCGCCAACATCAGCACCTTTGGTGAAAATACCACCACCAAGTCGTGCAAAAATTGAGATTAAAGAAGCACCAAAACCAAGCGCCACCAGAGCGTCAATCACATCTCTGTCATTTGCAGCAAGGCCCATTACGTCTGTTAAGACATAAAAATAAACGGCTACGGAGAGCAAAGCCAGCCCCGCAACCAACATGCCTGTAACCGCACCAGAGCGGAACGCGATGGAGAGACCACCAGCCAAGCTTTCACTAGCAGCTTGCGTTGTTCGCACATTGGCACGAACAGAAACCAACATGCCAACATATCCAGCAACGCCTGAAAGTGCGGCACCGATAACAAAACCAGCTGACACTTTGACGTTAAGCAAAAATGTAACAGCAATGGCGATAACCACACCCACAATCGCGATTGTACGATATTGACGGTTCAAATAGGCACTCGCGCCAGACTGAATAGCTGCCGCAATTTCCTGCATTCTTTCATTACCAGTGCTTGCAGATAAAATGCTTTGGATCGCCCACAGACCATATAAAATAGCCAGGACACCCGCACCGATAATAAGCATCATTTCTATGCTCATTTGTGTATTCCTTTACGAATAATTATAAATAGATGGAAACAATCCCCCTTAATTCGCCGAAATTGCCAAAAATCGGAAGAAAACGCAACCATTGATGGGGAATATACACGCTTTTTATATAAAATCACCCGAAATGCGACCAAGCTTTAGCCTGAAGCTCAATTGTTTGACCCTTATTGTCTAAAACTTGTCCGGCTTGGGCCTTAGTTGCGGGGGCGATGATTTGGCCAATACGGCTTATCGGAACGCCCGCCTGTTTTGCAATCTCATTAATGCCAGACGCTGTTTGTGGTGCAGCAGTAAAAACCAGTTCATAATCATCGCCTGCGCAAAGTTGCGCGTCGCGATTCTGATTTGGGTCAGCAAGCGGAATAAATGAAAGGTCAATGGCTGCCGTCAATTTTGAGGCCCGACAAATATGCCCTAAATCCGCTAATACCCCATCCGATATATCAGCCGCCGCGTTAATATGAGGCGCCAGCGCGCAGCCAAGCTCAAGGCGCGGAATCGGATTTAAATAATGCGCGGCATGAGCGCTCTCACGCCCCGCTTTAGCATCAACCAAGCCCAAGCCCCCTGCCCCTATATGCCCGCTTACATATATATCATCCCCCGCACATGCCCCGCTTCTTGGCACCATCGCGCCATGATCCACCAAGCCAAAGAGTGTTAAAGAAAAAACGCTTTGTTTACCCGTACGCACGCTATCGCCGCCAAAAAGAGAAAAATTATATTTCTTTAATTGCTCACCCAGCGCTTGGGTAAAATCGATTAAATCATGCTCATCAAGTTGTGCGGGCGAAAAATTGAGAAAGCACCCATAGGGTTTTGCCCCCTTCGCAGCTAAATCAGATAAATTCACCGCACAGAGTTTACGGGCAACCTCACCTGCTGATGTTTTGGGCAAATAATGCACACCCTCAACAATGGTATCGGTCGTTATTACCAAATCTTTACCAGCTGGTGGCGTTAAACATGCGGCATCGTCTAAGAGTTGCAACCCAATTACATCATCGCAAAGCGGCTTAAAATATTTTGCGATATAGTCAAACTCTTTCATAATAGTCTCAAATTAAAGAAGCGGGTCGTCAGCTTTTTCCTTGCCCAATCTGTCTAGCAAAGCATTTGCCATTTTAGCTTCAGCACCTTCAAAAAAAGCATGTGCCATATCCGTATATTGCGAGGACACAACATTCACTGGCACATCATCGCGGCATAAAATTTCGTAAGCCCCCGCCCGCATCAGCGCCCGCAAAGTGCTGTCTAGCCGCGACAGTGTCCAACCTTCCCTCAAAGCTTTATTCACGCGAACATCAAGCAATCTTTGATGCGTGACAACACCGCGCATAATCTCTTCAAAAAATGCTGCATCAACTTCAGGCAATTCCATCCCCTCAAGTGGCAAATCAAAACGGTGGTCTTTATACTCGGTAATGATTTCTTCTATCGGCGTGCCTGCAATATCCATCTGATATAAAGCCTGCACGGCCCAAAGGCGCGCTGCCGAACGCTCATCATGCATGTTCGTATTTTTTGACATTAAACATTCCCGACCATTTGCTCACGTACATCAATCAACCGCAAACAGGCATGCGCCGCGCCACCGCCTTTGTTTTTTTCTGACTTGCGGCATCTTGCCCAAGCCTGAGCTTCGTTTTCGACAGTCTGGATGCCATTACCAATCGCCAGCCCTTTTTGCACGCCCAAATCCATTAAGCCACGCGCGCTTTCCGCACAAACAGTATCATAATGAGTGGTCTCGCCGCGTATCACCACGCCTAGAGCAATATACCCATCATAGGCTTGATGAGCCTGCGCATAATGTATCGCGGTCGGAATTTCCAACACGCCAGGCACATCAATTCTATCATAACGCACCCCAGCCTGCTCAAGAGCATCTATTGCGCCGTCTACAAGCGCTTCAGTTAGCTCTTTATAAAATGGCGCTTCTACAATTAAAACTTTTTTTGTCATTATCTCGTCTCACTCATCACCAAAAATGGGGCGCTGTCCGCAGACCTCTATATCATATCCTTCAAGCGCGACAATGGTTCTTGGTGTATCGGATAAGAGCTCAATTTTCGACAAACCCAAATCAGAAATAATTTGCGCCCCAACACCATATTCGCGCAATTGCATCGGGTTTACGACTTGATCTTGAGGTTGCATATAATCTGTGAATGGTGTCGGCGAGGTATTTCTAATAAGCACCAAAACGCCGCGCTCCTCTTCCCCAATTAGCTGGAAAGACTTACTCAAAGTCTGCGCTTTCGGCACATTGCTTTTAAACAGGTCGAGGAGAATATTTTCAGCGTGCATTCTCACCAATACAGGCTCATCTCCTGAAATATCGCCTTTAACAAAAGCAATATGCTCTTCATTTTCAACCTTATTTTTATACACAATGCTTTTAAACTTACCGCCATAAACCAAATCAATATCAGCTTCATGAATACGCTCAACCAATGTGTCGTTTTTCCGGCGATAGGCAATCAGGTCTGCTATCGTACCAAGTTTGAGGCCGTGAAATTGCGCAAACTTAACCAAATCAGGTAAACGCGCCATTGTGCCATCATCATTCATAATTTCACAAATCACACCCGCAGGAGAAAGCCCAGCAATCCGCGCTAAATCAACAGCTGCTTCTGTATGGCCAGCACGCACCAGCGTCCCACCATCGCGCGCAACAAGCGGAAACACATGACCAGGTGAAACAATATCCGTGACATTTTTAGTGGGATCAATCGCCACAGAAATTGTGTGCGCGCGGTCATGTGCTGAAATGCCTGTCGAGATGCCTTCTCGCGCTTCAATCGAAATGGTAAAAGCTGTTTGATGGCGCGACTGGTTTTTTGTCGACATAAATTCAAGCTCCAAATCAGAAGCTCGCTCCTCATTAAGCGCAAGGCATATTAACCCGCGCCCATATTTAGCCATGAAATTCACCGCTTCTGGCGTGGCCATTTGCGCTGGTATAATCAAATCACCTTCATTCTCTCGGTCTTCAGCGTCCACCAGCACAATCATTTTGCCATTGCGCACATCTTCAATAATATCTTCAATAGGTGAAATATATTGCTTATACATTATTCCCTCTCCGTTATTTGGAGGTTTTCATGGCCTCAGCCATTCGCGCCACATAACGCGCCAAAACATCAATTTCTAGATTAACCTGATCGCCAATTTTTGAGGCACCCCAAGTCGTTACATTTTGCGTGTGCGCAATCAAGTTCACACCAAAACGATTTTCTGACACCTCATTCACTGTCAACGACGTGCCATCGAGTGTCACCGACCCTTTTGAGGCAATAAATGGCGCCAAATTTTGCGGCGCTTCAAAGGTAAATCTTTTGCTGTCACCTTCTGGCACAATATCGATTATCTGCGCAATACCATCAACATGTCCGCTTACAATATGGCCGCCCAATTCATCACCCATACATAATGCGCGCTCTAAATTAAGCTGAGTACCAATTTTCCATTGTGCCGCAGTCGTGACATCAAGCGTTTCTTTTGAGGCCTCAACGCCAAACCAGCCGCCGTCAGCATCAGTGCCTTTATCAACAACGGTTAAGCAAACCCCAGAATGTGCAATAGAGGCGCCAACATCAATACTGCCCACATCATAGCGCGTCGCCACTTGAAAATAAGTATCGCCGCGCGTTTCCATTGTTTTAATGGTGCCTATATCTGTAATAATGCCTGTGAACATTTTATCTCTATCACATCCTGCTTTTTGCGCGTTACTGGCACTTCATATAATGATGCATTATATCCGGTGCACATGTTTCGCTTGTCCTATGCATAAAAATGGGCGAGTTGGCTAAATTTTCAATGCCCATAAACTGCAAATCGCTTTGCGTCAGCCCGTCATGGGGATTTGGCAAGAGGGGCAAGTCAAAAGGCGCTATAAAATGTATGACCTCATCAACTAATCCCGCGTCAAGAAAAGACTTTGCCAGCTGTGGCCCGCCCTCAAGCATCAAACGGGTTATCCCGACATTGGCTAAATCGGCCAAAATATCCTGCGGGGTTTGATGTTGAATAGGCGCAAACCCCTGCTTTAGCGATAGCTTCGCTTGTTGACTGACAACAAATCGCTGCGGACTGGCCTTTTCCATGCCAGTCAACCGACAGCTAAGCGAAGGATTATCTGCTTCATAAGTGCCACGCCCAACCAAAATCGCATCATGCTCGGCGCGCATTAAATGCATGCGCCGCTGCGCTTGCTGGCTGGTAATTTGCGGGGACTCTCCAGCCTGTTTGCGCATCATACCATTTTGGCTGGTGGCTATTTTCAAGCTCACAAGCGGTCGATTTTGCGTCACCTTCAAAATAAACCCAAGATTTAACAGCGCCGCTTCTGCCTCACAAACCCCAACCGATACCTCAATGCCAGCCTTTTGCAGCATTTTAATACCCGCCCCTGATACGCGTGGGTCCGGGTCAATCATCGCCACCACTACCCGCTTAATCCCAGCGTCAATCAGAGCTTGCGCACAAGGGCCAGTTTGACCGATATGCGCACAGGGCTCAAGCGTGACATAAGCTGACGCATTTTGCCGGCTGGTGGTAGCGGGTATCATTGCTAATGCATGGGTTTCAGCATGTGGGCGGCCAGTGGGTTGTGTCCAGCCTTCAGCCAACAAAACCCCATCTTGGACAATCACACATCCAACCGCTGGGTTTGGGGCCACATTTCCCAAGCCGCGTCGCGCCAGCTTTAAGGCGCGTTGCATCCATAAAATATCAGAATTTAAGCTCACGCTTTCACCCCGTCATGTGAACGGGGAACGCTCCCCGCTTAATCGAAATCCTGCGTATCGGGCATTTCACCAAGAAAGTTTTCAAAATCTTTAGCTTCCCGAAAATCTCGGTAAACCGATGCAAAGCGGACATATCCAACCTGGTCGAGTGCAAATAGTCCTTCCATGACCATTTCGCCCAACATTTTGGCTGGTATTTCCGCCTCGCCCAGATTTTCCATACGCCGGACAATCCCACTTACCATACGCTCAACGCGCTCTTGTTCAACGGGGCGTTTTCGCAGTGCAATTTGCACAGACCGCATAAGCTTATCGCGGTCAAATGGCACTTTGCGGCCAGAGTTTTTAACAATAATAAGCTCACGAAGCTGGATGCGTTCAAAAGTTGTAAACCGCCCCCCACAATCGCTACAATGCCGACGGCGGCGGATAACGGCATTATCTTCAGTCGGACGGCTATCTTTGACTTGCGTATCATTATTGCTGCAATAGGGGCAACGCATCACTAAACCTCGTGTTTAATTATAAATTGGGAAACGCCCACAAAGCGCAATCACTTTTTCTCGAACCGCCGCTTCAATATCGGGGGCAGCTTCACCTTTATTAGCCGCAACGCCATCAAGCACTTCGGCAATCAAATCGCCTACCTGCTGGAATTCAGCCACACCAAAACCGCGTGAAGTCGCTGCGGGTGTCCCCAAACGCACACCAGATGTAATCATGGGTTTTTCAGGGTCAAATGGCACACCATTTTTATTACATGTAATAAATGCACGCTCCATAGCTTCTTCGGCAACCTTGCCGGTTAAGCCTTTGGGACGCAAATCAACCAAAACAAGATGATTATCCGTCCCACCTGAAACAATATCAAAGCCGTGCCCCTTAAGGGTTTCGGCCAGAGCGCGCGCATTTTCTACCACACGCTGGATGTAGTTTTTGAACTCAGGTGTCAGCGCCTCCCCAAATGCAACAGCTTTAGCGGCTATTACATGCATGAGTGGCCCACCCTGAATGCCCGGAAAAATCGCTGAGTTAAATTTTTTGCCCAATTCCTCATTATTTGACAAAATCAATCCCCCGCGCGGACCGCGTAATGTTTTATGCGTGGTCGTTGTCACTGCATCGGCATAAGGCAATGGGCTTGGATGGGCGCCGCCAGCAACAAGGCCAGAAATGTGCGCCATATCGACCAGCAAATAAGCGCCAACAGAATCGGCAATCTCGCGAAAACGTTTAAAGTCAATAATACGCGGATAGGCAGAACCGCCAGCGATAATTAGCTTTGGCTTATGCTCTTGAGCCAATTTTTCGACTTCATCAAAATCAATTAAATGGTCATCACGGCGCACACCATATTGCACAGCATTAAACCATTTGCCTGATTGGTTTGGCGGCGCACCATGTGTTAAGTGCCCACCCGCCGCAAGGCTCATGCCTAAAATTGTATCGCCAGGTTGCAGCAATGCTTGCATGACCGCCTGATTGGCTTGCGACCCAGAATTTGGCTGCACATTGGCATAAGCGCAGTTATAAAGTTTTTTGACGCGCTCGATAGCCAGATTTTCGGCAATATCGACAAATTCACAACCACCATAATACCGCCGGCCCGGGTAACCCTCGGCATATTTATTGGTCATAATGGAGCCTTGCGTTTCCAAAACAGCGCGCGAAACAATATTTTCGGAGGCGATTAACTCAATCTGATTCTGCTGGCGCGAAAGTTCTTTAGCAATCGCATCGGCGATATCAGTGTCCCGTTCCATAACGGTTTGTTGAAAAAAATCATTATTTTCAATGCCTAAATCAGTTTTTTGCGTAGCGGACATTAAGTGACCTTTCTGACGAAATAATTTGATAACGCGATATGTGCTGCGATGTTGTAGCTGATAAATACCACATCTGGTAATGAATGAAAATAATAAGCCGATGAAAAAAATAAGCTAGGTCACATAGTGTCGCGTCACGCAAATAATGATTGTTTTATGAAAAGTCACTAGCCAAGCAGCTATTTTGCATTATCATTTTAGTCATGGATTATTCAAACACACCTTATTTAATATCCGCTCTTGTCATTGCCTGCATGATGGGCTTTGTCTGGCTCATTTCTATCCCCTTGCGCGATGTAAGCATTGTTGACAGTTTTTGGGGCTTTGGATTTGGCATCAGCGCTTTAGGTGTTTTCTTATTATCCGACAATTTGAAAACACTATCACATTTATTGTTGATTGGCGCCGTTATGGCATGGTCGCTGCGGCTGGGTGGTTATTTGTTTTGGCGCTGGGCACATGAGGAAGAAGAAGATCGCCGCTATCAGGCCATGCGCAAAAACCGACCCTATTTCTGGCTACAATCGATTTATATTGTATTCATCTTTCAAGGGGTTTTGATGTGGATGATTGGACTTCCTGTCACACATACTATGGCGTATCCCTATGACCCTGCGCAATCTGTTTCAGTTATCAGTTACATTGGCTTTGCTATTGCGGGGGCTGGCTTAGTGATTGAAACTTTAGCGGACATGCAACTGGTTCGCTTTAAAGCCAATCCAGACAATCAGGGTAAAATACTAGACACAGGCCTATGGGCGCGCTCACGCCACCCAAATTATTTTGGTGACGCCTTATTTTGGTGGGGAACATGGGTTTTATGTTGTGGCATATCGCCTATCGCTTTGTATTTTGTCTTCGCACCAGCGTTGATGAATTTTTTAATTGTCAAAATTTCAGGCGCGGATTTACTGGATAAAATTCTTGTTAAGCGTAAAGACGGATATGCTGACTATATGGCCAAAACCAATCGTTTTATTCCTAAACTCTTTTAAACATTCCAAAAATTTTTACACCAGATTTGCACCATTGTTAAAAAACCGCTACACATTTAAAATTAAATTTGGTGAAAATTTCCCTCCATGCGGAGAAATGAATGAGCGAAACAGCAAAATTCCCAAGCCTTAGAATGCGCCGCTTGCGCCAGCAAGAATGGCGTCGCCGTTTGGTTGCGGAAAACCACTTGTCTCCCAGCGACTTTATTTGGCCAATTTTTGTCTGTGATGGTGATAATGTTTCGCAGCCTGTCGAGACCATGCCCGGCGTCAACCGCTTATCTATTGATTTGGCTGTGCAAGCTGCAAAAGAAGCATACCATGTGGGTATTAGCTGTATTGCTTTGTTTCCAAACACACCAGCCGACAAACGCGATGAAGATGGTACCGAAGCGCTTAATCCAGATAATTTGGTCTGTCGCGCGACCCGAGCGATGAAGGATGCGGTGCCTGAGATAGGTATTATGTGTGATGTCGCGCTTGACCCCTACACCACGCATGGCCATGACGGGGTGATGGAAGGCGATGAAATATTAAATGATGAGTCAGTTGAAAAACTGGTGCAACAAGCTCTGGTTCAGGTCGGAGCAGGCTGTGATATTATCGCGCCTTCTGACATGATGGACGGACGCATTGGCGCCATTCGCGATGAGTTAGAATTATCAGGCCATCAACAAACGCTTATCATGGCCTATGCGGCAAAATATGCGTCTGCTTTTTTTGGACCATTTCGCGATGCCGTCGGATCCGGAGAGCGGCTGAAGGGTGATAAAAAAACCTATCAACTCAACCCCGCAAATCGTGACGAGGCACTCAGAGAAGTGGCTCTGGATATTGCCGAAGGGGCAGATATGGTGATGGTCAAGCCTGGCATGCCTTATTTGGATATTGTGCGTGATGTGAAAGAGCGCTTTAACGTGCCAACATTTGCCTATCAGGTGTCTGGTGAATATGCCATGCTCAACGCCGCCGCGCAGGCTGGCATGATGGATTTAGACGCCGTTATGATGGAAAGCTTATTGAGCTTTAAACGCGCGGGGGCGACGGGTATTTTGACCTATTTCGCGCTCAAAGCTGCGCGCATGATAAACGCCTAAAACCGCCAAGACATATCGGCTAAAAGACTATAATCCAATCCATTTGCCCGCGAATGCAAATGATGATGAATGGCCGTGAGGTTTAATGAAAACGCGGACTGGCTGGTCTCATAGACATAACCACCACCCCATTCAATCTGGCGCGCCGTAGGGCTCAAATCAAAGCGCATGTTTTCATAAATCTGCCCGCCACCAGCCAAGCGTCGCACGGGCAAGCGCAAACTTATTTGCCCGGCTTCATAGCGCAATGGCTGCGCAAGACGGGTATAGACATGACCCCGCCCCACTGGTCGCCACATCATATACTCAAAAGCAAACCCTGTAACATCATCAAGTTGTGCACCCGTAAAAGAGTTTTCAGTTCGATGATGCTGGGTTTGCCCCACATAAACCCCAAGCCCGGATGACCACCCTCTTCCCATAGTCATCACTCCCCCAAAACCTAAAAACAGATTTTGGCCAAATCCTTGTGTTGAAAAAACGCCGTTTCCACGATTGCCCAGCCAAGCATTTTCTTCAAACATCGCGCCCGCCTGTACGCTCCATGAAAAACCGTCAGCTATTTGATTGAGCTGTGCGGTGACACCAAATTGATAATCCGTCTCTGCGGGCATATCGGACTGGGTTAAAAAAGCGGTGAGCGCCAGCTCATTATGATGCAATTGCCCAACAAACCCCTCGCCGGTAAAGCTTAAATATGGCGACGCCATGGTTGGCAAATAAGGTGATTGGTGACCGCCTGTTTGTATTAAAGGCGCGGTGAGTGAAACAAAAGCAGCCGGTTGCGCTTGCGCCCAAGTTTGCACATAAGATTGAGAAACTCTACCGCTCGAAAAATCCGATAAATTATAATGAGCCAATGGCGCTTTGGCTTTTGGTTTTGTTTTTGTCACTGCTAATTGATGAGATTGCTTTGTGCTTTGGTCAAAAACAGCCAGAGGCACTGAAAAAGGCGCATTCAGGCTGTCATGAATAATGATTTTGCGGCGTCTTAATTGCTGCAATAAATCATCATCAATATGCGTAAAATTAAAGCCACTATCATCAATGCTTATTTTATGGTTGCCTGCTAAAATATGCGCTGGCCCAACCGGGTTGGTCGCCGCCTCAATATTGAGCAAACCCTGACCATATATATCGCTATCAGCATAAACACCTGTTTTTGTTGCCTTTTTCAGCAAACGGGCAACAAGCTCCTTATCGCTAAGCTGGTCCCCAAAAAGTTCCTTCATCAAAGCCAGCGCCGCCGTCACATGGGGCGCAGCAAAAGAGGTGCCTACCACAAAATGGTAGCCATCATGCGCTTTCGCGGCTTTTACAAACTTATCTGAGTTCGGTGTCATCCCGCCTGGTGCAGCAAGACAAAATGCTTTTGCCGCGCCACACCGATTGCTGTCTGAACCAATGTGACCTTTATCATCAACCGCAACAGCCACCAACACACGCCCGCGCAATTCATCAAAATAAAATGGCAATCCACTTGTCGCAGAGACCTGCTCTCCGCCCTCATTACCAGCCGACCAAACATGAATTCCCCGATTGCTAACCATCGTTTGAACGGATTGCCCATATTCAAGCTGCATGAGCCGTCTTTGCGTGCCTGCCAGCGACGGGTCGAACTGGATATTCATGCCCCAACTATGATTATAAATTTGTGTTTTTTGATTGGCGAGCTGGGTCAGCCCCGTATTCAGAATGTCATCATTAATCGTTAAATTACCATCATTTGTTAAGGCAAGCGCATACATGCCAATATCTGCATTATACGCCACACCATGCATGCCAGCGCCACTGCCGCGCCGCCCCGCTGCAATACTTGCCACCGATGTACCATGTGACAATTGCGTGGCGCTTGGTGTCAGCGCGCCATAGGCTTGGTGGTTTTTTAAATAAATGCGCTTATCCGAAAATTCAGAATGCGCAGTATCCAATCCTGTATCCGTAAAGCCAATGCGAATATCCTCCCCCGTTAATCCGCGCGCATAGGCATGCGCCGCTTTGGTCATGGCCAGCCCAATTTGGCCCTGAAATTCGCCATGCGATAAAAATTGCTGAATATCAAGATTGGCAACTTTCGGCGTTTTCGGTTTGGGCGGCGCTGGCGCAGGTGTTGGCTGAGGTGGCGCACCCGTTTTTGGAGCCGGCGTGCCACCGCCTGATTTTGGCGTCGACCCACCGCCACCCCCACATGCAGCCAGCGCCAAAATAAGACCAGGCAGGCAATATTTTATGAATTGGCCAACCCGCACCCAATTTGGGGCAGAAAAAGAATTCAGCAAAGAAGGAAAAAATTGAATTAAAACGCGACGAAAAAAATAAAACACAAGAAATACTCAGCAACTCAAAAATTGAACACGAGTATTTTTTTAGACCTCTTAGAAAAAAATCAGAATAAGGCTATTCTCAAGAACTAAACTCAATTACAGAAATTGTCTTTAATCTTAGTTTTTGTTCTCATCAGTGGTTTTTCGCAAAACTTCAATCAAACTAGATGTATCCCAGCGATTTCCCCCAAGCTCTTGAACTTGTTCATAAAAATCATCAACCAGTTGCGTGACTGGCAAAGGTGCGCCATTTGCTTCTGCCTCTTTAAAGACAATCCCTAAATCTTTACGCATTAAATCCACAGCAAAACCAAATGAAAATTCACCCGCAATCATAGTCGCATGGCGATTGTCCATTTGCCAAGATTGAGCCGCGCCTTTTGAAATCACATCAATGACAGCCATCTCATCCAAACCCGCGCAGCGCGCAAAATTCAGAGCTTCGGACAGCCCCTGAACCAGCCCTGCAATGGCAATCTGGTTCACCATTTTGGTTTTTTGACCCGCGCCCACAGGCCCCATTAAGCGATGCGCTTTGGCATAGCAATTTAAAATAGGTATGGCTTTTTGATAAGCTGCTTTATCACCGCCAAGCATAATGGTTAACGCGCCATTGACGGCTCCCGCTTCGCCACCAGATACAGGCGCATCAAGAAAGGCAATGTTTTTTTCCAACCCAGCTTTTGCAACTTTTTGCGCGCATTCAGCAGAGGTCGTGCTGTGGTCGATAAAGATAGTGCCTTCTGTCATGGTTTGAAACGCGCCATGCTCACCTATTGTGACCTCATATAAATCATCATCATTGCCGATGCATGAAATCACAATGTCCGCGCCTTGTGCGGCTTCTGCTGGCGTGGCGGCAATTTCGCCTGGATATTGCTGTAACCAATTCGCTGCTTTTTCATGCGATCGATTATAAACCCGAACATCATGACCTGCTTTGGCTATATGCCCTGCCATAGGGCCACCCATGACCCCAATACCAATAAATGCAATATTCATTTTACCCTCCACATCCAGAATCTATTTATAGCTTGTTGCTTTAGCTAATCAAGCCAAACTCTGCTTGGCAAATCGCTTATTTATCAGCATATTAAGAATATGGACACTGGCATTACCACTTTGATTGGAAACCCTAATTGGCTCATGTGGGGAACCTATGCCATTATATTTATGGCAATGGTTTCTTACGCGATGGAGCGGATTTCTTTGGAAATAACATCGCTGGGTGTCTTGGTCGCCTTGCTGCTCCTATTTCATTTGCCGGCCTATATACCAACCCAAACCAGCCATCATATCGGACCTGTTGACCTGCTCGCGGGTTTTGGTAATCCGGCACTGATTGCTGTGATTGCCTTATTGGTCATGGGCCAAGGGCTGTTCCAATCCGGCGCGATAGAAGGCGAAACCGAGCGCTTTATGTCTATGGCAGGAAAATCACCTATTCTAACACTGAGCCTCTTATTTGTTTTGGCTATGATTGGCAGCGCATTTTTAAATAATACGCCAGTCGTGCTGATGTGTATCCCGATTGTGGCCGCGATTGCTGGGCGGGCGAAACTTGCGCCACCGCGTGTTATGATGCCCCTGAGTTTTATTTGCATTTTAGGCGGCATGACAACGCTCATTGGCTCTTCTACTAATTTGCTGGTTGCTGGCGCGGTGGCAGAAAGCGGTCTTATGAAAATAGACTTTTTCGACTTTACCGTGCCAGGTTTACTGCTCGCGAGCATTGGGTCTATTTATGTTTTACTGATTATGCCGTTTTTATTACGCCATGTCAGCGAGGCTGAAACGGATGAAAGCGCTGACTTATCTGGCAAGCAATATATCGTAGAGCTGCGCTTGCGGGCTGATGACAGCCTAATTGGCGCTAGACCGGTTGCAGGTTTTTTCCCTGAAATTACGGGCATGACCCTGCGCAGTGTTGAGCGACTAGGGTCTACCATGCTGCCGCCATTTGAAGACTTCACCTTATCTGCGGGTGATACTTTGGTGATGGCCGCGACACGGCGGCAATTAACCGAAGCGCTTTCCACACCTGGTCATCCATTGTCCGATTTGGCACGCTCAATGGAGCGTCAAAATAAAGAAGATGACGGTGACACCCCATCTCTTGCCGAGGTCGTGGTCGCGCCGGGTTCGCGCATGCAGGGCCGGTCTGTTTATCAAACAGGCTTCCGCTTTGAAACCGGTTGTCGGGTGCTTGGTGTCCAAAGACGCAGCCGTATGTTGCGGCAAAACTTGCGTGATATTCGTCTGGAGTCAGGAGATGTGTTATTGGTTTTAGGGACAGCAAAACAAATTCAGGGCTTGCGTTCGCATCGCGATGTTCTTTTGCTGGAATGGTCGGCGACAAATCTGCCGAATTTTGCCCATGCCACCCGAGCAAGACTGATTTTTGGCATCACTATCCTATTAGCAGCGACAAATATTTTACCAATTGTAACAGCAGCTGTTGCCGGTGCCGCCGCGATGATTGTGTTAGGAGTTTTGAATATCCGCCAAGCTGTTCGCGGCGTTGATTTGCGTATCTTTTTAACCATCGCAACCGCTTTGGCGATGTCAACCGCTATGGCACAAACTGGCGGCGCATTATATTTGGCCAACGGGTTTATTTCGTTATTTGAAGGTTTTAATCCTTGGATTACCTTATCTGCTTTCTTTTTGCTTTGTGCATTTTTCACCAATATTTTGAGTAATAATGCCACAGCCGTGCTTTTTACCCCCATCGCCCTGAGCTTAGCGGCGAACCTTTCAATGCCGCCTGAAAGCTTTATTTTTGCTGTGATTTTCGCGGCTAATTGCTCCTTTGCCACACCGATTGCCTATCAAACCAATCTCTTGGTTATGACACCAGGTAATTATCAATTTAAAGATTTCATACGCTGTGGGTTGCCGCTAATCTTCCTGATTTGGATTAGCTATTCTTTATTCGCGCCTTATTATTTTTCACTCTAAGATAAAAATATGAAAGAACTACAGCACAATCAATTCCCCTTATTTTATCTAACGCCGCCTGCGCCTTGTCCGTATCTTGAGGGCAAAGTAGAGCGTAAGGTTTTCACCCATCTTAATTCAAGCTCTGCCCCAACCCTTAATGACGCCCTCACCCATGCCGGTTTTCGTCGCAGTCAGAATATTTTATACAAGCCCTCTTGCGAAGGCTGCCAAGCTTGCATATCCGTCCGCGTGCGCTTACAGGATTTCACGCCCTCAAGCTCATTCAAACGGATTATCAATAAAAACAAAGATTTGATTGCTACGCATTTACCAGCACAAACACATAAAGACCAATTTGCTCTGTTGAGCCGGTATCTAGATCAACGCCATCAAGATGGCGGCATGAACAATATGTCAATTTTTGAATATATGGCGATGGTTGAAGACACGCTTGTCGACACACATATTGTCGAATATCGCGATACAGATAACCAGCTGGTAGCGATGTGCTTGCTAGACCGTCTGTCTGACGGTATCTCAATGGTTTATTCTTTTTTTGACCCAAATTTAGAAACCAGAAGTCTTGGGACCTATATGATTTTAGACCAAATTGCGCGCACACAAAAAATCGGGCTGGACTATCTTTACTTGGGTTATTGGATAGAAGACTGCAAAAAAATGGTATATAAAGAACGCTTTAAACCGCTTGAAAAACTTATGGAAACTGGATGGGAGCCTTTTGAAGGTTAAATAAATGTCTCAAAAAATCAATCGACGTCATCTCTTAGCAGGGGCGGCTGGTGCAGCTGCCACAGGGGCCGTTTTTAAACCTGCTGCGCCAGCCTATGCCAAAGGCCGTGTGCGTTTAAAGCAAGTTACAACTTGGCCAAAAAACTTTCCAGGTTTAGGTACCGCTCCAGAAAATATCGCCAGACGTGTCGCAGCCATGTCAGATGGTGAGTTAAAAATTAAAATTTATGCCGCTGGCGAATTGGTTGGCGCGCTTGAAGCGTTTGATGCTGTCGCCACAGGTGTTGCGGATATGTATAATGGCGCCGAATATTACTGGCAGGGCAAAGACCCGGTCTTTGCTTTCTTCACGACTTGGCCTTTTGGGATGACGGCAGTTGAATTCGCGGCTTGGATTCACTTTGGCGGTGGCCAAGAATTATGGGATGAACTCACAGCCAAATTTAATATTAAGTCATTTTTAAGCGCGGACTCAGGCACCCAATCTGGTGGTTGGTTCAATAAACCCATCAACTCGGTTGAAGATTTTAAAGGTTTAAAAATGCGCATGCCAGGTTTAGGCGGTGAAGTTATTCGACGACTTGGCGCTCTGCCTGTTGTTTTACCGGGCAGCGAACTCTATGCCGCCATGCAATCGGGCGCGATTGACGCTTCTGAATGGGTTGGCCCTTGGAATGATCTCGCGATTGGTTTTCATCAGGTTGGGAAATATTTTTACTCACCCGGCTTTCACGAGCCGAATGCTGCATTGGCGACCGGCATTAACTTAGATGTGTGGAACTCATTATCAAAAACCCATCAGGAAATTATTAAAAATGCCTGTCAGGCAGAAGCGCACCGCACAAATGCGCAATATTTTTACAATAATGCCCGCGCGCTTCGTGATTTAAAGGCCAAGCATAATATTGAAGCGCGTAATTTTCCCGATGAGGTGATGACAGCCTTGCGCGAAAAATCGCAAGAAGTCATGCTCGAAATTTCACAAAAAAGCCCATTAGCCAAGCGCGTTTATGACAGTGCGATGGACGCCATGTCGCTTTATCGCGATTGGTCGCCTTATGCTGAAGAAGGCTATCTCAAACATCGTCTGTAAAATCTATGAAAATTTTGGCAAAAATTGCAGGTGGAATTGACGAGTTTAACCAACTCATTTTGCGCCTTGTTTCGTGGTTAGCTCTGTTTATGGTGCTGGTCCAGATTTTTGTCGTCATCATGCGCTATGTTTTCGGCACGGGGTCTATTCAATTACAAGAAAGCATCATTTACATGCATGGCATATTATTTATGCTGGCCGCCGCAGGGACATTATTAGCCGATGACCATGTGCGGGTGGACATATTTTATCGCAGCATGAGTAGGAAAAAACAGGCGGTGGTGAATCTTTTTGGCTGTTTGGTTTTTCTCATCCCCTTTTGTTTATTAATTATCTACACCGCGCAAGATTATGTATCTTTGGCCTGGCGGGTACGCGAAGGGTCGCGAGAGACGGGCGGCATTCAGGCTGTTTACCTTCTCAAAACAATCATTCCGGTCATGGCAGGCCTGTTGTTTTTGCAAGCTATTTCGCTCTTGCTCAAAGCATTGAACACGCTCTTGGGTGATGATGAAACAAAAGAAAAAGGGGTTTGAGATGGAAATTTTAGCCCTTTCTATGTTTGCAACAGCCATTGTATTCTTGCTTTTGGGCTTTCCAGTCGCCTTTACTTTGGGCGGTACGGCGATTGTCTTTGCTTTTATTGGTGTTGCGCTGGATATGTTCGACACCACTTTTCTTGGTTTTCTGCCGCAACGCATTTATGGCACCATGACCAATGAGGTATTGATTGCGGTACCCTTATTTATCTTTATGGGAACTATGTTGGAGCGCTCGCGTATCGCTGAAGAATTGCTCGAAAATATGGGTCGGCTTTTTGGTAAAATTCGCGGTGGACTAGGTATATCAGTCATTTTAGTGGGCGCATTACTTGCCGCCTCTACGGGCATTGTTGGCGCCACAGTTGTCACAATGGGGCTTATGTCTTTACCGACCATGCTGAAGCGCGGATATAATCCGGCGCTAGCTGCTGGCACCATCAGCGCGTCGGGCACACTTGGACAAATCATCCCGCCTTCTATTGTTTTAATTTTACTGGGCGATGTAATTGCCAATGCTTACCAGCAGGCCCAGCTAGAAATGGGCGTTTTTTCACCTGAGACTGTTTCGGTTGGCGATTTATTTGCTGGCGCGTTAATTCCAGGCTTGCTTTTGGTTGCGCTGTATATTCTTTATCAATTTGGCTGGGCCGTGTTCAAACCAGACTCTTCACCTGCGGTCACAGATGCTGAACCGATTAGCCTGAAGCAAATACTTGGCAGCCTGGTGCCGCCGATAATTTTGATTATTGCCGTTTTGGGGTCAATCCTTACTGGCATTGCCACCCCAACCGAAGCCGCTGCTGTGGGCGCCATTGGCACGGTCTTATTGGCTGGTGATAGATTGCAAAACGGCTCACGGCGTATTCGTATTGCTGCCGCGAGCCTCATCATTCTGATTGTGCTCGCACGCTTGATTGATTTGCGAATTAATCTAGACAACCCACCAATGGCAACAAAAATTGGACTTGTCTTTGCCGCTCTTTTAACAGGCTTATTTTTAATCGGCCTCGCAACAGCGCTGAAACGGGTTTTTGATGCTCAAATATTAACCGAAGTCACGCAAAGCACGACCCGCATCACCTCAATGGTATTTGTCATTCTGCTTGGCGCGGCGCTGTTTTCACTTGTCTTTCGTGGGCTTGAAGGTGATGAATATGTGCATGAACTTCTGACCAACCTACCTGGCGGGCCCTTGGTTGTATTGCTTAGCGTCATGCTGGTCATGTTTATTCTTGGCTTCTTTCTTGATTTTATCGAAATTACTTTTGTTGTGATACCGATTGTAGCGCCTATTCTCTTGCAGCTTGGTTTTGACCCTGTTTGGCTGGGTATTATGATGGCGCTGAATTTACAAACATCATTTCTGACACCACCCTTTGGATTCGCGCTTTTTTATCTACGCGGCATTGCGCCTGAAAGTCTAAAAACAGTCGAGATTTATAAAGGCGTTATTCCTTTTGTCTTGATTCAAATTGGGCTCATCGCCTTACTGATAGCCTTTCCGGAATTGATTACATGGTTGCCAGAGCAGTTTGCTCAATCGCGCTAGGCCGCGCTAAATTAATTTATATTTGGAAAAGCTGGCCCCATCAGACCATCTGTTGGGAAACCTTTCGGGCGAATACGACCTGCCTGCGCACGCGCACCTTCCCATTCTTTTAATTCCTCAAATAGCCGGCTGCGCCCTGCCTTATCAATCACAGTCAACCCTGTTTGCGCATCATAGCAACGAATATCAGCCAATTCACCATCAGCATATTTTTGCAATCTGACACCCTTGCCGCGCGCCATAACCGGAAGCTCACTTAATGGGAAAACCAGCAATTTACGATTTTCGCCCAAGACAGCAATATGGTCTCCACTGACAGGCACACAACAGGCCAGTTCATCTGGTGTTTTCAGATTTACAATTTGCTTACCCGCGCGGCGATTGCTCATCAGCTCTTTTTCTTCAACCACAAATCCATTACCCGAACGCGTCGCAACAATTAATTTGCGCACCTCATCATAAGTGAAAATCTGGATAATTTCATCGCTGGCCTCAAGGTCAATCATCAAAGAAAGCGGTTCTCCATTGCCGCGCCCGCCAGGCAATTTACTTGCTTCAATAATATAAGCCCGCCCATTTGACGCCATCACGACAAGCTTATCTGTTGTTTGCGCATGAAAGACAAATCGCGCCTTATCACCGGTTTTATATTTGACATCTTTGGCATTTTCTAAATGCCCCTTCATGGCACGAACCCACCCTTTTTGCGAACAAATGACCGTTATAGGCTCCTTCTCCACTAAAATTTCGGGCATGATAACATCACTATCAGCAACTTCTTCAAATGTGGTTCGACGCGCACCTAATGGTGATTTTGCATCATAGGTTTTTTTAAGCTCCTTGACCTTACCGCTAATCACTTGCCATTGCTTCTCGTCAGACCCCAGCAATGCTTTTAACTCTTTGCGTTCTTTTTTGAGGTTTTCATGCTCAGTTTTAATCGTCATTTCTTCAAGCTTGCGCAAAGCGCGTAACCGCATGTTCAAAATTGCTTCGGCTTGGTTTTGTGTCAGCTTGAAACTGGCCATTAACTCTTGTTGCGGGTCATCTTCCTCGCGAATAATGCGTATCACCTCATCTAAGTTCAAATAGGCAATTAAATAACCTTCAAGAATTTCCAGCCGCGCATCAATCTTGCCCAGCCGATATGTGCTTTTGCGGACCAAAACAGTCTTTCGGTGATTGAGCCACTCTAGCAATAATTCACGTAAATTCAGAACACCTGGCACACCTTGCGTGTTCAGCACATTTAAATTAACCGAATAGCGTGTTTCCAAATCTGTCTGTCGGAACAAAACATTCATCACTTGGTCTGGCTGCATATTCTTGCTTTTTGGTACAATTACCAAACGAATATCTTCAGCACTTTCATCACGAATATCATCAAGCATTGGCAAGGCTTTGGCCTGCATCAGCTCTGCAATTTTCTCAATCAGACGTGACTTTTGAACTTGATACGGAATTTCTGTAACAATAATTTGCCATGTGCCGCGCCCGAGATTCTCAACCTCATAACGCGCCCGCACCCGTATCGAGCCGCGCCCCGTTGCGTAACAATTACGAATGGTTTCAGGCGATTCAATAATAATACCACCCGTTGGAAAATCTGGCCCTTTGACATGTTCTAGCAATGTATCAATCCGCGCATTAGGCGCTTTTATCAAATGCAATGCGGCGGCACATAATTCACCAATATTATGCGGCGGAATATTTGTCGCCATGCCCACGGCAATGCCTGATGCCCCATTGGCTAATAAATTTGGGAATGCGCCTGGCAGGACAATCGGCTCGGATTCCTCGCCATCATATGTTGTTCTAAAATCAACTGTATCTTGATTAATATCTTTCAAAAGCAGGCTGGCAATTTCTGTCAAACGCGACTCGGTATAACGCATGGCCGCCGCGCTATCGCCATCAATATTGCCAAAATTGCCCTGCCCATCAACAAGCGGGTATCGCACAGCAAAATCTTGAGCCAAGCGCACTAAAGCATCATAAACGGCCTGGTCTCCATGCGGGTGATAACGACCAATCACATCACCCACCACGCGAGCGCATTTTTTAAAGCTGTTTTCAGGGTCGAGTTTCAACTGCCGCATCGCAAAAAGCAGCCGGCGATGCACAGGTTTGAGACCATCACGCGCATCTGGCAGGGCGCGATTTGTGATGGTTGATAGCGCATAAGCGAGATAGCGCGTTTCTAATGCTTCTCTTAAGTTAATATTTTCGGCGCTATCGCCTGAAGGCAGTGTTAAATCAGTCATGATTGCTTATATCAAGATTCGGATAATGCATAATGATCCGTTAGATTTCTCAACATCCGCGCATGGCTTGCGGGAAGCTCTTGGTCCAGCGACATATACAGCCGCCGCATTAAGAAATATTCAGTAATTTTAAAGCCGTTTTGAATATCCTGTGGGGTAATGGGGGCTTTTGAGTCAGTGAAAAAACGCGGCAACAAAAATAATTTATCCAAATAAGGCTCTGCTGCCGATGCAGACACGGCACGACCGCTTCTAGGTGAAACATGTGTTAAATTATCATTTGCCCCAGTGGCTGCGCAGCTTTTCAAATCCAGCCCAAAACCTAATTCTTCAAGCATAGCAAGCTCAAAGCGCACAAAAACCGCCGGCCAAACCTCAACATCATCCAGACAGTCAATTAACGTTTCAAACGCATTCACCAAACGCGGATAAGCATTGCGCTCTGGTAAAATTCGCGCCAAATCGCATAAGGCCATTAAAGCGGTTAAATGCAGTTTGTCATGAAGTGCGGTGCCGGCACGCATGATTAAAGGCTCAATCGTCATTGTGCCAAGATGCGCAGAAAGGCGTGCGCGCCAGACGACTTCAACCCGATTGCCGATTTGCAAAACCGGCCGCATGCGACGCCCTACACCGCCGCGCACCAAACCAACAAAACGACCTTGCTCGCGGGTTAAGACATCAACAATTGCCGAGCTTTCCCCATGCGGGCGCACACTTAAAACTGTCGCTTCGGCTTGCCACTCCAACCTGTTTCTCCACTCCTCAATTCAGTTTTATTTTATGAGGAAGCATTAATGCCCATCATGCGAATCCGCTCCGGGTCATCAATCCAGTTTTCGCGCACTTTTACGAATAAAAATAAATGCACACGATGTCCAAAAATCTCTTCCATTTCCTGACGCGCCAGAGCGCCAATTTCCTTAATAGAGCGCCCACCCTTACCGAGAATAATCGCCTTTTGCGTATCGCGCCGTACATAAATAACCTGTTCAATTTTAACGCTGCCATTTTTTTGCCGCGTCCATTTTTCAGTCTCGACTGTCAAAGCATAAGGCAGCTCCTGATGCATGCGTAAAAATAGTTTTTCGCGGGTAATCTCAGCCGCCAGCAATAAAGACGGCACATCAGCCGCCATATCTTCAGGATAATGCCAAACGCCCTCTGGAACGAGACTCGCGAGCCTATCCAATAGCATATCTAGTCCGTCCTCTTTTAAAGCTGACACCATGAAAGTTTCATAAAAATTAAATTGATTGTTTAAACTTTCGGTGAGCTCGAGCAATTTTTCATGCCGCACCGCATCAACCTTATTCAAGACCAATATTACGGGCTTAGAACGGTTTTCTAAGCCAGCCAGCACCAGTTCGGTTTCTTTTGGCAAGGGGCGGCTCGCGTCTAAGACCAAAGCAATCGCGTCCGCATCATCTGCACCTGCCCACGCCTCATCCACCATTGCTTTGTCCATTTTTTTCTGACCAGCAAACACACCTGGCGTGTCAACAAGCACAATTTGCGCATCATCTTTGATAACAACACCGCGCAAGCGCGCGCGTGTGGTTTGCGCCTTATGCGTCACAATCGAAACTTTTTGCCCAATCATCGCATTTGCCAAAGTTGACTTGCCGGCATTTGGCGGGCCAATCACGGCAATAAACCCAAAACGGCTACTCATTATCAGCCCCCTTCAATATGTTTAATAATTTCTCAGCAGCTTTGGTTTCTGCCTGCTTTTTTGACCCAGCAACAGCTTGTTCTTGTCGGCCATCGTTCAAAGACACTTGCACCACAATCTCAGGCGCATGTGCTGGACCTGTTTGGGCGATTTTTGTATAGCTCGGCAAACCTAAACCAGCGGCCAAACAGAACTCTTGTAGCGCTGATTTAGCCGGAACGCTGATGTTTTTTTGAGTGTCAAAAATATCTGACCAGGCATTTAGGATAAATTGGCGCGCGGCATCATATCCGCCGTCAAGATAAATAGCCGCAATCACCGCTTCGCAAATATCTGCAAGAATATTTTCAGAAAGACTTTGAGAGCGCGATTTGGGGTCAAAATTGATGACCTCTTCAAGCGATGTTAATCGCGTCACCTGCGCGCAAGATTCACGGCTGGTTAACACAGCCAGACGCTTTGCCCAATGTCCAACCGACTCGTCTGGATATGTCAGCCGCAAATAATCAGCAATTACCAGCCCTAAAACGCGATCACCCAAAAATTCAAACTGTTCGTAATCGCTCAGATGCTGGTCATGATTGGTCACACTGGCATGCGTTAAAGCCCGTGCTAGCAGCTCGGTATCGGTAAAATCATATCCGAGTTTTTTGGCTATCTCTTCAAGATTGGGCGCACTCACTCAATCGCTCCAAACAGACGTTCCCAGCGAATGGCCGTTGGGTATTTCCAAATTTCCCAGAAACGGGCATTTTGGTCAAAAGAGTGGAATAAAATTTGAGCCTTACCAACAAAATTCTCGTAAGGGACAAACCCAACAGCGCGAACAAATCGACTATCTTGAGAATTATCGCGATTATCACCCATCATGAAATAATGCCCTTGCGGCACATGATAGACACCAGTGTCATCCGTTATATTTTTATAACCATAATCAAATGTGTGATACTGCACGCCATTGGGAAGCGTTTCGCGGTAAATTTTTGCGCGCGGATAATCTTCATTTATCAAATCAACTGCTTCGCGTTTTACAGCCTCACCATTGATAAATAAGCGGCCATTTTTCATCTGAATTTTATCACCTGGCAGGCCAATCACACGCTTAATATAATCTGTGCGGCCATCACTGGGTAATTTGAAAACAGCTACATCACCTCGTTCGACCTCACCTGCAAAAAGCCGCCCCTCAAAAATGGGTATACCAAAAGCAATCGTATGGCGGGAATAACCATAAGACATTTTAGAGACAAATAGATAATCACCAACCAGCAGCGTCGGTAGCATAGAGCCAGATGGAATACTAAAAGGCTGGAAGAAAAAAGTTCTGATAATAAGCGCAATAATCAGCGCATAAATCACAGACCGAATATTATCGACAAGACTATCTTCTTTTTTATCTTTTTGTTTTTTGGGCATAGATACCAGACTTTCAAAAATTAAGACCTGAAAGAGTTAAGACTCAATAAGCTCTATCATGACATAAGCCATCGCAAAAGGTAACTCATCTGATAAAGAAAGATGAACCTTAATCGCCCCCTCTTGCTCGCCAGATACTGAGCGTTTTAAAGCTTGCAGCTTTTCAGTCAGCTTAGGCGAAAACACAAATTCTGGCTTCCCCAATTCATCATTGATAATTTCAAAGTCCTGAAACGAAACCTCAGATTTACCATTACTGGACAACCCTTTCAAACCAAACCCCAAAGCTTTAGAAAAAGCCTCTTTCGCTGCAAATCTTTTGGCAAAGCTGGCGGCGGGGTTGGCTTGATTCATGGCATAAGCGCGTTCATTGGGTGTAAACATGCGCGTTTCAAACTTGTCACCATGTTTCGACAAAGCTTTTTGAATGCGCGTTATATCAACCAAATCCGTGCCAATGCCGATAATCATGCAGCGCGTGCCTTATCCATTAAACGCCGCATTTCTTTAATTGCAGCTTCAAGACCAATAAAAATGGCTTCCCCAATAAGAAAATGCCCAATATTCAGTTCGCGAATTTCTTTGATTTTTGCAATTGGTTGCACACAATCAAAAGTAAGCCCATGTCCAGCATGCACCTCCAAACCAATTTCATGGGCTTGAGCGGACGCCTCTTGCAGACGGGCGAGCTCTGCATCTAACTGCGCTTTATCACCCTTTAAAAAAGCTTCGCAATAGGTGCCTGTATGCAGTTCAACCACTTGCGCGCCTAACGCATTGGATACAGCAATTTGCACGGGATCTGGGTCAATAAATAACGAAACCCGCGAGCCCTGCGCGACAAGCGCGTCAACAAAAGGCGCAAGGTTCTTATGCTCAGCCGCAACATCTAATCCACCTTCAGTCGTCACCTCCTGCCGTTTTTCAGGCACAATGCAACAAGCATGCGGCACGTGGCGTTTGGCAATTGAAAGCATCTCATCGGTTGCCGCCATTTCAAGATTAAGTGGAATATCAAGTGAGTTGGATAAAAGCTCTATATCGCGGTCTGAAATATGTCGTCGGTCTTCCCGCAAATGAGCTGTTATGCCGTCAGCGCCAGCTGCAGCAGCGATCTCAGCCGCGCGTAAGGGCTCAGGGTGTTGCCCGCCTCGTGCATTTCTAATGGTCGCCACATGGTCAATATTAACGCCAAGTCGCAATTTATCATTTTTGCTCATAAGCTTGTTTTATCCGTTTTCAGATTTTTTTGCCAATTTTCGTTTCTGCTTGGCCAATTTATACCCCTTTACCGCCCAAAGGGAAGGAAAGTATGTCACCAAAGCCAGAAACACACCTACAGGTAAAGCCCCAACAAACATTGGAATAAGAATTGGCTTAAGCGCACTAATGGGTGCATCGAGCAAAAATTCAACTGTGATTTGCGGGGTTTCAGCATTGGTGTCTTGGCCTAAAAAATACAAACCAAGACGATGTGTCGACAGCCAAATAAAGGGAAATGTAAGCGGGTTACCCACCCATGTGCCAATGGTTGACGCGATAATATTACCACCAAAAATTAAGGCCAAAATACCGGCTGTGATAAAATGCGTCCCCACCAGCGGACTGGCAGATGCAAAGGCGCCACATGCCATACCCAAAGCAATTTTTTGTGGGCCATCATCAAGTCTGATAAGACGGTGAAAAACATATTGCGTAGCGCGCTTCCAACCAGATTTAGGCCAAATCCACTCTCTAATATTTTCAAATATGGCCTTTGGTTTTCGTCTTTTGAACATGAAATGGTCTCATTTTTTCAGCGCGCGGCTACCTGGTTTAATTACAGGTAATTTTTTTAAATCCTCTGGCAAGTTTTTTTTGTCAAAAGTTTCAATGTTTAATTGTGCTAAGGAGAACAATTTTACCCCTATTTTTGCTTTGCCATTTGACCGGTCAATCAGGCAAGCGCCAGCGACCACATTGCCGCCACAGGCACGGATAGCCGCAATCGCTTCGCGCGACGACAGGCCCGTTGTTACAATATCTTCAACCATTAAAACACGAGGTTTTCTGCCATTTACTTTGGGTAAATCAAAACCGCGACGCAATTCAAACACGCCTTTAACACGCTCTAAAAACATCGCTGGCACATTTAATTGCCGCCCCATTTCAAAACCAACAATCACCCCGCCCATGGCAGGCGACACGACATAATCAATATCGCCTTTGCCTGCTTGCTCAAGCTTTTTTGCAAGCGCCTTGCACAAGCGTGCGGCGCGCTTTGGGTCCATTAAAACACGCGCACATTGTAAATATTGGCGGCTATGAAGCCCTGACGACAAAACGAAATGGCCTTCTAGCAATGCACCAGCTGCACGAAACTCTTTAAAAACTTTTTCAGGTGACATTCTTAATCCTATGCGTGTTTAAATATGGCTTAACCAATTTGGCGACTGACCTGACTGACTGACCGGCTGCCGCGCAGAGCAGAAATGAGATCTTTCACATGCTCAACATCTTTAACCATAACCTCAATCTGAAGAATACAAAAATCCTCATCTTTTTGCGTAAGTTTGAGATTATTAATATTGGCCTGAAATGCCGCAATTGTGTCACAAACTTCACCTAATGCACCGATTTTATTGACAATAGTTAGGTCTAAAACAGAGGCGAAAAAACTTTTATTTTTATCTTTTATATCCCATTGAAGCGCAATCCAACGATCTGGATAACCTTCATATTCAGATAAAATTTTTGCTTCAATTGGGTAAATGAAAATCCCTAAACCGGGCTTGGCAATCCCGACTATCTCGTCACCTGGCAAGGGGTAGCAACCTGGTGCAATTTGCAGCACATTTGTTGAAGACACCCCAACAACTGGCAGCTTTGGAAGTTTATCCTTGCGCCCTTTACCGCCAGTCGCGAAAGCTTTAACAGCATCAAATGTTAATTTCATGCTGGATTTTGAGGGATAGACTTTTCGTAAAACCTCAGACCCCGTGATTTCACCCGCTCCGACTTTCATAAAAAGATCATTAACCGTGTCACATTGATAAAAATCAAGTGCGCGCTCGAGAACAATTTTACTATATTTTGCCTCTTCAGCTCGGAACACACTTTCAATAATCTCTTCACCGAGTTTTATATTTTTAGAAAACTCACGCTCGCGACGCTCATGGCGCAGCGCTGCGCGAGCTTTACCCGTCACCGCTATTTGCTCCCAACCAGCAGGAATAATCGCATTTTCATCTGTGATGATTTCAACTTCATCACCACTGCGTAACCGTGTGCGCAAAGGCATCGGATTACCGTTAATTTTTGCACTCACGCATTTATTCCCCACCGCCGTATGCACAGCATAGGCAAAATCAATCGGCGTCGCGCCATCAGGCAGTGCAATCAGACGCCCCTTAGGGGTAAAGCAAAAAACACGATCATGAAACAATTCAAGCTTGGTATTTTCCATAAACTCTTCAGCCGAGCTTTCATTTTTTAATTGCCCGACCAATTCCTGCAACCATTTAAACGGTTCAATTTCTTGTAAATTTGGAGTGCTAGATTCGTGTTTTTCTTTATAGACCCAATGCGCCGCCACACCTTTTTCCGCAACCGCGTCCATATCGTGGGTTCGAATTTGCACCTCAACACGCTGTCGGCCAGGCCCAATAATGGTTGTATGTAAAGATTGATAATTATTGCTTTTAGGCACTGAAATATAATCTTTAAATCGACCAGGAACCATTGACCATTTTTGATGAATAGCACCTAAAACGCGATAACAATCCTCTTGGGATTGCGTTAAAATCCGGATACCAAACACATCGGATAATTGCTCAAGCGCAATAGATTTGTTTTCCATTTTACGCCAAATGGAAAATGGTTTTTTTTGCCGCCCCTTCACTTCTGATGAAATGCTCTGCTCGGCCAGTAAATTGTGAATATCATAAGCGATATTTTCGAGCATATCGCTATTTTCATTATCTAAATCAACAAGGCGCGCTTTCACAAGCGCATAGCCTTCAGGGTTGAGATGCTGAAACGCTAAATCCTCAAGTTCTTCACGAAAGCTATGTATCCCCATACGGCCTGCCAATGGGGCAAATACATCCATTGTTTCGCGCGCAATGCGCTTACGCTTTTCTTCTGAGTCGATAAAATGCAATGTCCGCATATTGTGAAGCCTGTCGGCTAACTTCACAATGAGGATACGAATATCACTCGCTGTTGCGATAAGAAATTTTCTAAAATTTTCAGCCTGCTTATTTCCTTTGGTTTTTGTTTCCAACAAGGAAAGCTTGGTCACGCCATCAACCAATTGCGTGACTTCCTCACCAAATAAGTCGGTAATCTCAGCTGGCGTGGCGTCAGTATCTTCAAGCGTATCATGCAAAAGCCCTGTCACAATGGTTTCAGGGTCAAGTTTAAGCTCGGTTAAAATACCAGCAACTTCAACGGGGTGTGAAAAATAAGGGTCGCCAGAGGCACGTTTTTGTGAGCCGTGCTTATTGACAGCAAAAACATAAGCTCTGTTCAGAAAATCTTCGTCAAGATTAGGGACATAAGCAGCTACACGATCGACAAGTTCAAATTGACGCATCATTTTTTAGCCCTCCGATGCAAATATCAGAGTAAATTTAATCCCTGTCGCCACCTCGTCCTGACCCTTTTGCCGATGCCTGCATCTCTTGAAGGGCAGCAAGGATATCTTCCTCGCTCAGCGGTTCTTCTTCAACAACCGCCTCGACCTCGTCAGAAGACTCAGCTTCATCTGATGATACAGCTTCAGATTGATCTGTCAGCTGCGCGGTAGCATGCTGATAAATCTCTTCTTCTGGCTCATCAACCTCAACCTGCTTTTGCAATGATGCAACAATATCTTCGTGCAAATCTTCTGGCTTCATTTTCTCATCAGCGATTTCACGCAATGCAACCACAGGGTTTTTATCATTGTCGCGGTCCACAAGAATTTCTGCACCAGCTGTCATGTTCCGCGCACGATGGGCAGAATATAAAACCAGTTCAAAACGGTTTGGAACCTTATCGACGCAATCTTCAACAGTTACGCGAGCCATAATGTCACCTCACGGTTATAAAAAGAAATTTCTATGCTCTAACTAGGGCTTAACGGCAATTTTTACAAGTAAAAAAGGAATTTAGAGCTAAAAAAGCTCAATTTATCTTTTTTATGGCCAGCCTTTCTACAAGGGGTAATTTTCTCAACAATGCATCAGCCGTCAGATTGAACACAGGATGGCGCCAATGTGGGGCAATTTCACGCAAAGGCACCAAGACAAATGGGCGTTGAAAAATACCCGGATGTGGCAATTTTGGATTGCGTGCATGAATATGCCCATGCCAATCCAGCAAATCCAGATCCAGCGACCTTGCCCCCCATTTTTCTTGTCGCAAGCGGCCAAATTCAACTTCAATTTGATGCAAAAGCTGCAACAGCGCCTGAGGCGTTAAAACTGAGGACACCTGCCAAACAGCATTGAGATAATCCGGTTGGTTAGGTGGACCCATTGGCGGAGTTTGATAAATTGAGGAAGATTGAATAACCCGCACCCCTCTGCGCGCGAGAGCCTGCTGTGCCAAACCAATAATATCATTCGATGAGTGGTCTTTATTCGGCAAATTAGAACCCACAGCTATTAAAATCATGGTTTTTGCTTCTCTCAATAGTCAATTGCTTTTTGGCTTACACTTGCTAAGATGATTTGGCAAACATAATGACAAAACAATAAGGAATAATATGTCAACAACGGCACCCATAGATAAACCAATGAGCGACCCACCTCGCTTAAAATTACAAGAAAACGAAAAATACGCTTTATTCATTGATGGCGCAAACCTATACGCCGCCGCGCGATTGCTTCAAATAGAAATCGATTATCAAGAACTCCTCGCTTATTTTTCCAAACCTACCCCACCATTGCGCGCTTATTATTATACCGCAATGCATGACGAGCATGAATATTCACCGCTTCGACCTCTCATGGATTGGCTTGACTATAATGGCTACACAATGGTTACCAAGCCTGTCCGCACTTTCACCAGCAAAACAGGTGAAAAAAAGCAAAAAGGCAATATGGATATTGAGCTGACCGTTGATTGCCTTGAGCTGTCTGACCATCTCGACCATTATGTTATTTTTTCAGGTGATGGTGATTTTATTTCTTTGGTCAAAGCGCTGCAAAGGCGGGGTAAACGCATCACTATTGTTTCCACCTCTCAAACGAGTCCGCCTATTTTATCTGATGAATTGCGCCGCAGTGGTGATGAGTATATTGACCTGAATGACATTCGCGATATTGTAGGACGACCCGTTGGCGTTGGCTCCCATTCTTATGGTTCAAGCCCGACCAAACATCCGATTTAATGCCCAGCTATAAAAGTCATAAGATGGCTTAATCATAGGTTAAAGAGTAAATGTGATGAGTAACAAGACCCAAAAAGCATCTGAGACTGCTGTCACGCCAGAGGCGGAACCACAGTGTCAGCTTTGCCCGCGGCTTGTGGCTTATCGTAGTGAAAACCAACAAGCAGAACCGAGCTGGTTCAATGGTGCTGTTCCGTCATTTGGTGATGAGACAGCACAGTTTCTGATTATTGGTCTTGCGCCAGGCGTCACTGGTGCTAATCGGACGGGGCGACCCTTTACAGGCGACTGGGCAGGTGATTTGCTTTATAAAACCCTCGCGCATTTTGAGTTCTCATCGGGCATTTATGCGCAACATGCAGAAGATGGATTGCGCTTGGTCAATTCCATGATTACCAATGCTGTGCGATGTGTGCCGCCGCAAAACAAACCGATTGGCGCAGAAATAAAACAATGCCGTCCATTTCTAAAATCGCGCATTGATGCTTTGCCAAACTTAAAAATCATACTTTGTCTTGGAAAAATTGCGCACGACAGCACAATTGCTGCCTTTGGCGGGCGACAGAAAGATTTTCCTTTCGGACATGGCCATCGCCATGAAATTGAAGATTACGTGATTTATGATAGCTATCATTGCTCGCGCTATAACACCAATACGGGGCGGCTAACAGAAGCAATGTTCTTTGACGTGTTTAACCAAATTCGTACAGAATTGGGCAGCTGATAATCAACCCCGCTCACGCATCAGACGCGCTTTATCGCGCGCCCAATCGCGGCGTTTTTCGTTTTCTCGTTTATCCGCTTTTTTGCGCCCCTTCGCCATGCCAATAAGAATTTTGATATAACCATTATCTGCAAAATACAGTTTGAGCGGCACAATCGTAACCCCATCACGCTGCACGGCTGCTGCGAGCTTATTCAGCTCGCGGCGTTTCAAAAGCAATTTGCGATTTTGCGTCGGCTTATGATTATTGCGATTGGCCTGCTTATATTCAGGTATATCTGCATTAATAAGAAACGCCTCGCTGCCCTCAACACTCACATATGACTGCGCAATATTAGCCTTGCCCTGCCGCAAGCTTTTGACCTCTGTGCCTTGCAAAACAAGTCCGGCTTCGAGCGTTTCGCTGACCTCATAATCAAATCGAGCACGGCGGTTTTCAGCTATCAGCGTATCGCCTGCTGTTTTTTTTCGACCACCCGATTTTGACGACATTGCCCTGCCCCTTACAGACCCGCATGTTGCATAGCGGCGCGCAGAACAGATTTATTTTCTTCGCTCAAACGGGTTAATGGCAAGCGCACATCACCAGAGCAAAGCCCCAATTCCTCCGCGACAAATTTGGCGGGTGCAGGATTGGACTCAATAAAGAGATTCATATGCAGAGGCATTAATTTATCTTGAATTTCCAATGCTTTAGCGTAATCCCCTGCTAAGGTTGCAGCCTGAAATTCTGCACATAGTTTTGGCGCAATATTGGCGGTAACCGAAATACAACCAACCCCGCCATGCGCGTTAAACCCAAGTGCGGTTCCATCTTCACCCGAAAGCTGAATGAAATCTTCCCCGCAAGCCTCGCGCTGCAGGCTGACACGATTCAGGTCCCCAGTCGCATCTTTAACGCCAATAATATTGGGCAAACGAGCCAGCTCGGCCATGGTTCCCACGCTCATATCAATCACCGAGCGACCAGGAATATTATAAATAAACAACGGAATATTAGTGGCGGCATTCAGCGCTTCAAAATGCGCTTTCAAGCCTGCTTGTGTGGGCTTATTGTAATAAGGCGTCACAATCAGCGCGGCATCTGCGCCAGCCTTTCCTGCATGGGCGACAAAATCCAAAGCTTCGGCGGTTGAATTGGACCCCGCCCCCGCCATAATTGGCACGCGCCCAGCGGCGGCTTCAATCACAATCTCAATCACACGTCTATGTTCGGCATGCGACAGGGTTGGCGATTCCCCTGTCGTGCCACAAGGGACAATGCCATGCGTGCCCTGCTCAATATGCCAGTTCACAAGCTCAGCTAATGCTTTTTCGTCGACCTCGCCAGCGTGAAAGGGCGTTATCAGGGCAACGATAGAACCTTTAAACATGTTTTATCCTGTTAAATCATTTGATTATGGGCAACATAATCGTAAAACAGTCGGACTTCAAGCGTGTTAGGAAAAAACCCAAAAACGGGCATTTTGACATTTGCATTTTTCCTGAAATAATGTATCACAAACAGGCTTGTTTCAGCATGCTGGATATAGCCAAATTGGAGAGAGGTGGCCGAGTGGCTGAAGGCGCTCCCCTGCTAAGGGAGTATGCGTTAATAGCGCATCGAGGGTTCGAATCCCTTCCTCTCTGCCAGTTTGAGCCAGTTTGAGCCAGTTTGGTAAAATTCAAACAATCTCAAAATCATTGATGGTCAGGGCGGTGGTGTAGTCTTCCAGCACCATGATAATCACAATGAGCTTTAACCATGTCAAGGATTTAAAAAGGTCATTGAATGACACAGAAAATGAATATCCCAACAAACATGCGCATCATTGCTGTTGGAGAGGATAAAACACCAGCCAGTCTTTACATGGACACAGCACCTGCGCCCGGTTTTGCAGATGATGAGGTCTTAGTTAAAATTCATGCAGCAGGTGTCAATCGCGGTGATTGCATTCAACGTATTGGTTTTTATCCGCCGCCAGCTGGGGCATCAAATATTATGGGCTTAGAGATTGCGGGCACTGTTATTGCTCGCGGTGACGCCGTGACAGAAATTGATATAGGGAGCCGCGTTGTCGCCATTATTGCGGGGGGTGGATATGGCGATTATATTAATATCCATCACAGCCATCTGCTCCCAATCCCAGAAAACATGTCTTTCATTGACGCGGCTGCTTTGCCTGAGGCCATGCTGACTGTTTATGCCAATGTAATGGAACATGCCGGCCTCCAAAAAGCGGAAACAATTTTGGTGCATGGCGGCTCCAGCGGCATTGGCACAATGGCCATTCAGATGGCCAAACATATTGGCGCACATGTTATCACCACAGTGGGGTCGCCAGCAAAAGCTGCATTTTGCTCAAATCTTGGCGCGGATGTGGTGATTAATTATCAAGAACAAGATTTTGTTGAAGCTGTGATGCAAGCCACAAATGGGCAAGGGGTGAATGTCATTTTGGATATGGTCGGCGGTGATTATATCCAACGCAATATTGAATGCGCGGCTCGTGGCGGGCGTATTGTCAACATCGCCTATATGAAAGGTCATAAAGTCGAGCTTAATTTCATGCCTATCATGTTAAAAAATCTAACCCTGACTGGCTCAACATTGCGCGCCCGCACAATTGAAGAAAAAGCGCGTCTGACCGATTTGGTGAAATCAAAATTTTGGCCACTTGTCCCAGATACCATCAAACCAATTGTGCATAGCTGTTTTCCGCTAGAAAAAGCTGGCAAAGCACATGCCCTGATGGAAACGAGCACTCATATTGGAAAAATCATTCTGGATTTAGAAGCCTAATAATTGGACAGCTCATAAAAAAGGGAAACGCCGTCCACACTTCCCCGCGCTTCCCTTTATTTTCTTATGTGCTTGAATTTAGCGCGGCTGCATACGAATACCCGCATCCATGCGCACACATTCAGCATTCATATAATCATTTTCAACCAAATATTGGGCTAAATGCGCAATCTCTTCAGGCTTACCAAGACGTTGTGGGAATAATGCTTGCGACTCAAGAGACTGATAAAGCTCTTCTGGCATCAGCTCAAATAATGGTGTGTGAATAATGCCTGGCACAATGGTGTTGACCCGAATGCCATCACGCGCCAAATCACGGGCGATTGGCAAAGTCATTCCAACAATTCCACCCTTTGAAGCTGAATAAGCTGCCTGACCAATTTGGCCTTCATAAGCGGCAATTGAAGCCGTGTTCAAAATCACACCGCGACAGCCTGAGTCATTGAGCGGCTCATTTTTAGCCATTTCAAAGGCTGCCAAACGCAAAGTGTCAAACGAACCGATAAGGTTAATATCGACAACTTTTTTGAACGTATCAATATCGGCAGGGCCATCTTTGCTCAGGGTTTTAGTCGGCCATGCAATGCCGGCAAAGTTACAGCAAATATGTATCGCGCCAAAGGCCGCAACAGTACCATCAATACCGGCTTGGATCATTTCTGTTTTTGTGACATCAACATTGAAGAATTTGACATTATCATCGCCCAATTCAGAAATAATATTGGCGGCCCGCTCCTCATTCATGTCAAAAATCGCAACTTTGGCGCCATTGTTTACAAACCGACGCACTGTCGCTTCACCTAAACCAGATGCGCCACCTGTGATGACAGCAATTTTATCTTTTAATTCCATTGTTAATCCTCCATGCAGAATATTTGAGATGTAATTTGTAAAACCTGTATGTTCTTTAAGATATATGTCTTAAATTGCAAGCCTTAGCTTGGTTCAAAACCATATAAATCATTTAGCTTTTGCATGCCTTTAAGCCAGCGCTCTTTATCCATTACGCGCCTTTTTGAATATTCAAGCACCTCCTCATGCGGCAGAACCATAAATTCTTCATTTTCAATAGCGTTTAAACAAGCAAGCGCCACTTCCTCGGCTGTTTTCATACCGTCAACATGCGCGGAGCTAACATCAAAACCAGCTGTCATTGCCGTTTCAACGGCTTGCGGACAAAGCACAGAAGCTTTAATGCCGCGCGTGCCATAAGTAATCACCAGCCATTCGGCGAATGATACTGCCGCATGCTTTGTTACACTATAAGGAGCAGATCCAATTTGCGTCAGCAAGCCAGCTGCCGAAGCGGTATTTAAAAAATAGCCACCGCCCCGTGCGAGCATTTTTGGAACCAAATGCCGCGCCGCCCATACATGCGCCATCACATTAATTTCCCAAATGCGTTGCCAGTCTTCATTCGAGACTTCTGCACCCCCCAATGTCAGGATACCAGCATTGGAACAAAACAAATCAATCGGCCCATATGCCGCCTCAACATGGTCAATCATTTGTTGAATATTTTGTTCATCTGATACATCACATACATACCCTATACCATTGTTATTAATGGCTGTTTCTTTTGCTCCGTTAATATTAACATCGGCGCAAATCAAGGCTTTTGGCGCCTGTCGCGCAAACACTTCGCACAAGGCTCGACCAATGCCGCTGGCAGCTCCTGTGACAATGATTACCTTATCTTTAATTTTCATTTTTCCCCCTCATTTGCGCCTTCGATTTCCTCGCGCAAAATTTCAAGCTCCAACCATTCCGACTCAGCTTCCTGCAATCGATTTTGACTTGCCTCAAGCTCTTTGGCCAATGCCTTAAACTCCTCAGGATTTTTGGTGAAGAGCGAACTATCGTCAAGCTTTTCTTGAATATCACTAATTTTTAAAGTTAGGGCTTCCATTTCATCTGGCAGGGTTTCAAGAGCATATTTGTGCTTGTAACTCAATTTTGTGGTGGGTTTTTTGGGCGGGCTTATTGGCGCTTTTTCTGCATCCCCAGACATATTCTGCTTTTCATTTTTTTCAGACTTGCCCGTTTCGTTTTGCGGCGCTTGTTTTTTTTGCGTCAACATATCTGAATACCCGCCAGCATAAGTCACCCAACGCCCATCTCCCTCAGAGACAATGACGCGCTCAACCGTCCGGTCAAGAAAATCACGGTCATGGCTCACAAGCAGAACAGTCCCTGAATAATTGGCTATCAACTCTTGTAATAAATCAAGTGACTCCAAATCCAAATCATTGGTGGGCTCGTCTAAAATCAGAAAATTTGAGGGCTGGCGCAAACCGCGTGCCAAAAACAAACGCGCTTGCTCACCGCCGGAAAGCACCGTCACAGGCGTGCGCATTTGCGAGGGGTGAAACAAAAAGTCTTTCATATATCCAATCACATGAACTGTTTCTTCCCCAATAGACACACGCTCCCCTGCCCCATCGGTCAAAGCGTCTTTAATGGTCCAGTCTTTTTTAATGCCAGCCCGTTGTTGGTCAAGCGTTAGAGGGGTGAGGTTTTTGCCTAACCGCACATTACCCAAATCCGGCTCAAGCTGACCTGTTAACATATTCAACAAAGTTGTCTTTCCCGACCCATTTGCACCAACCAAGCCGATACGACTACCGCGCTTCACTTGAAGTGAAAAATCATTAACAATGATTTTATCTCCATATTTTTTGTTTATTTTATCCGCCTTCACCACCAGCTTGCCAGAGCGCTCACCCTCTAAAACTGTTGCTTTCATTTGCCCAGTTGGGGCGCGGCGGTCTTGTTTTTGCTGGCGCAAAGCAGATAACTCAGCCATGCGACGCACATTTCGCTTGCGCCTTGCGGTCACCCCATAGCGCACCCAATGCTCTTCGCGCTCAATTTTTTTATTGAGCTTATGCGCAGCCTCCTCTTCTTGCGCAAGGCAGTCATCTCGCCAATTTTCAAACTGTGAAAAGTTACGGCGGAAAATTTTTGTTTGCCCACGATCAAGCCATAATGTTTGTTTGGTAATATTGCTCATAAACCGACGGTCATGACTGATTAAAACAATTGCCGCCCGCAAGCCCTGCAGAGCTGTTTCCAGCCACTCAATCGCGGGTAAATCCAAATGATTGGTAGGCTCATCAAGCAAAAGCACATCAGGGTCTGGCGCCATAATTTTTGCCAGCGCTACCCGCCGCCTTTCTCCACCTGACATTGGGGCGATACGCGCTTTTGGTAAAATATTCAGGTCAGCCATAAGCTGGAAAGCGCGTTGTTGGTCTTCATTATCCATTAAATTTTCAAGCACATAATCTTCAACGGTTTCAAAGCCAGAAAAATCAGGATCCTGCTCAAGATAAGCAACCATAATCCCTGGTTGCACAAAAACCTCGCCCTTATCAGCCTCGATAAGGCCTGCCGCAATTTTGAGTAATGTGGACTTTCCCGACCCATTGCGCCCAACCAAACATAGCCTATCACCTGGCGCGACAGCCAGCTCCGCGCCTTCTAATAAAGGCGTCACCCCAAAGGTCAGATGAATATCTTGGAGATATAAAATTGGTGGCGCTGACATATGGTTTCCTTTGCTGCCTCTTTTTATCACTTATCTGCGAATGCTCAAGCGCAATACCGAGCCTTTAATATTGTTTAAGATAATGCTAAAAACGCGCTGAAGAGGCTTGCCTGTAAGGTTGGGCTGGGTTAAGAATTTGACCACATAAATAGGTAATTGAGAAAATTAATGACAAAAATCGACGCTTCAGATAAGGCGAATTTTCCAACAGCAGATGAACAATCATGGCTCGATGCTGTTGACCGTGTTTTGAAAGGCAAAGCCTTTGACACGCTGGTATCGCAAGAAATTGGCGGGCTTGAGCGCAACCCACTCTATACAGAGACAAGCACTCAGACACAACACGACCCCGCTGGTTTGCCTGGCGCGCAACCTTTTATGCGTGGCACAAAAGCCGTCAATAACCGTTATTTGCCATGGCAAATAGTCTCGCGGGTCATTCCGTCACGGAAAAATGCCGATGCCGAAGATGTGCTGACAGATTTACAGGGCGGTGTTTCAACAGTTTTGCTTGATTTAAGCCAAACCTCTACGCCGACAAGCGCGCAACTCAAAGCACTTTTTTCTGATGTGCAATTTAATATTGCCCCGCTTATGTTGCGTGCGGGGCAAGAAGCACAAACGCATTTGGATTTATTTTTCGAAATCCTGACAGATAATCAAGCGCAAGAGGCTGATGCCTATGCTGATTTTGACCCGCTTGGCATATCGGCGACACATGGCACACAAGCCGATTTCAGCCCCATAGCAAAACTCATTGAGCGTCAGCAAGATTTTCCAAATACACGCCTGATGACGGCGTCTGGCATGGCTTATCACAATAGCGGTGCGGATGCTATTACTGAACTGGCCTATGCGATTGCAACATATGTGGCCTATCTTAAAGCTCTGATTGATAACGGACTTTCTGCTCAGGAGGCTTTTGCCAAAATCACCATCACCCTCGCCACAGACACAGACTTTTTTGCCAATATTGCCAAAATTCGCGCCGCCCGTGCGCTCTGGTCGCAATTGGCACAAGCCTACGAAATCACTGAGTCTCTTGCACCGCAAATTCATGCCGAGGGTTCTGAGCATCATTATTCAGTTGCCGACCCATGGGTGAATATTTTACGCGCAACGATTGCAACATTAGGAGCAGGCATTGGCGGCGCGGATTTTGTTTCCGTCGCGCCCTGCACCGCTGTGAGTTCAGGTGACAACCGCCTAACCCGACGCGTGGCGCGTAATACGCAAATTATTTTGCAAGAAGAAAGCCATATTGGGCGCGTTACAGACCCTGCAGGCGGCAGCTGGTATATTGAGCAATTATCGCAAGACCTTGCACATCAAGCATGGCGCATGGTTCAGCAAATTGAGGCTGATGGCGGCATGGAGGCAGCATTGGCGCAAGGCAAAATTTCCGCGCATATTGAGACCTTGCGCGCAGAAACCACCCAAGCGACAGCACACCGAAAACTTCCTATATTAGGCGTTACAGAATTTCCTAATTTGGGCGAGGCCCCTCTCGAACCCCGCCCAGCTTTTGGCAATGGCGCATTGGCCGAACATCGCCCCGCAGCCATATATGAAGAATTACGCCTCAAAGCCCTGCCCGTGAAACCCAAAATCTTTTTGGCAACACTCGGCACTCAAGCGCAATTTACGGCGCGCGCCAACTTCGCCGCCAATTTATTTGCTGCTGGCGGCATTGATGCGCTCACAGGCGAAGGCGGAGATGACCTTAAAAATGTTACGCAAGAGTTTCTTGATTCCGGCGCCAAAATAGTTGTGATTTGCGGCACAGATGAGGCCTATGACGCACATGCCAAAGAGCTTGCAAAGAATTTACACAGTGCAGGCGCAAGCCATGTCTGGATTGCCGGCAAAAAAGATATTGAAAATGTTGATGCGCTTTTCACAGGTTGTAATGCCTTGAGTATTTTACAAACAGCACATGATGTTTTAGGGCTTAACGCGTAAGGGAAAAAATAATGTCAAATAATCATCCTGATTTTAGTAAAATTAACCTTGATTTCACTCAGGCTGAAAACAATCTCGACGCATGGGAAGCTGCCAGCCAAGAAATAAGCGCACAAACCAATGGCGGGCTTAACCGCGAAACCCCTGAAGGGTTAACCATTAAACCGCTTTATACGGCCAAAGACCGCGCAGAATTGCCTCATATTGAAAGCTATCCTGGTATTGCACCTTATTTGCGCGGACCTTATGCGACAATGTATGTCAATAAACCTTGGACTGTGCGCCAATATGCAGGTTTTTCCACTGCCGAGGAATCAAATGCCTTTTATCGCCGTAATTTAAAAGCTGGACAAAAAGGCCTTTCCGTCGCTTTTGATTTAGCCACGCACCGTGGTTATGACAGCGACCACCCGCGCGTGGCGGGCGATGTTGGGATGGCGGGCGTCGCGATTGATTCAATTTATGATATGCGCACTTTATTTGCTGGCATTCCGCTTGATCAAATGAGTGTTTCTATGACGATGAATGGTGCGGTATTGCCCATTCTGGCGCTTTATATTGTGGCCGCCGAAGAACAAGGCGTTGCCCCTGAAAAACTGGCTGGCACGATTCAAAATGATATTTTGAAAGAATTTATGGTACGCAATACCTATATTTATCCGCCTAAACCATCCTTGAAAATTATTTCAGATATTTTTGCTTATACGGCAGAAAAAATGCCGAAATTTAATTCAATTTCAATTTCTGGTTATCACATGCAAGAAGCCGGAGCGACAGCAGATTTGGAACTGGCCTATACGCTGGCCGATGGTGTCGAATATGCTAAAGCGGGCATGGAAGCGGGTCTTGATATTGATGCTTTTGCGCCGCGTCTTTCTTTTTTCTGGGCAATTGGCATGGATTTCTTTACCGAGATTGCCAAAATGCGCGCCGGACGTTTGCTTTGGGCAGAGCTTATGCAAGAGCTTGGGGCAAAAAACCCGAAATCACTCGCTTTGCGAACCCATTGTCAAACATCAGGCTGGTCACTCACCGCGCAGGATATTTATAATAATATTGTGCGCACATGTGTTGAAGCTATGGCAGCCACACAGGGTCACACACAATCGCTTCATACAAACAGCTTTGATGAGGCTCTCGCCCTGCCAACAGATTTCTCAGCACGCATTGCGCGTAACACCCAGCTTTTATTGCAAATGGAAAGTCGTACAACCAATGTGATTGACCCATGGGGCGGCAGCTATTTTGTTGAAAAACTGACACATGATTTGGCTAACCGTGCGCGCGAACATATTACTGAAGTGAATAAACTTGGCGGCATGGCGGCTGCAATTGAACAAGGCATTCCCAAATTGCGGATTGAAGAAGCCGCAGCTCATACCCAAGCACGCATTGATAGCGGGCGGCAAACTGTGGTCGGGGTAAATAAATTCAGACTTAAACAGGAAGACGCCGTCGAAGTTTTAAAAGTTGATAATAGCACTGTCCGCGCGGCACAAATTGCACGCTTAGACCAGCTGCGCGCCGAACGCGACACACAAGCCGTTGAATCGGCGCTGGCCGCCCTTACCCAAGCGGCTGAAAGCGGCAAAGGCAATTTGCTTGAATTGGCCGTGAACGCCGCGCGAGCTAAGGCAACTGTTGGTGAGATTTCTGATGCGCTTGAAAAAATTTATGGTCGTCATGAAGCCAAACCAGAAATGATATCTGGCGTGTATGAAAAAGATTTTGGCGCATCTGAAAACATCACAAATGTGCATAAAATGATTGACCGCTTTAAAGAAAGAGAAGGCCGCGCCCCTTGTATTTATATCGCCAAAATGGGGCAAGATGGCCATGATCGCGGCCAAAAAGTGGTCGCTACGGCTTTTGCTGATATGGGGTTTGATGTTGTGGTTGGTCCGCTGTTCCAAACACCAGAAGAAGCTGCGCGTGATGCGGCAAATGCTAATGCGCATGTGGTTGGTGTGAGTTCTTTAGCAGCTGGCCATTTGACGCTCGTGCCTGAATTACGCGATGCGTTAAAAGCTATAGGCCGTGAAGACATTATGATGATTGTTGGCGGCGTGATACCTCCGCAGGATTTTGATGAATTGTTAAAAGCAGGTGCAAAAGCTATATTCCCACCTGGCACAGTCATTCCAGATTCTGCAGAAGAAATGCTGCAAACCCTGACCGCACACTTAGGGCATAATATTTCAGCTTAAAGCAATTTAATCGCGCAAGCGAATAAGCCCTTCTTGCGCAACTGTGCAAATATGGCGGCCATTGCTGGCAAAAATATTGCCCAAATTCAGCCCTGTGGCATTAGAAGCAGCGGGGCTTCTGGTTTCATATAAAAACCAATCACTAATTTCAAAATCATGATGGAACCAAAGCGCATGGTCGAGGCTAGCAGTTTGGATATTGTCAGAATAAACCGACACACCATGCGGGCGCACGCTGGCTTGAAGAAAATCATTATCAGACATATAGGCCATAAGAACATGGCTCATCACCTTGCCTGACACCTCCCCTTCATAATTGAGACGAAACCAAAATTTTTCCGTATCGTGAGAGGGTTCAGGATTGAAAATATCAGGTGGGTTAAACGGGCGCGTTTCAATTGGCAAAATTCCAATAAATAAATCTTTACGCTCATCTTCTACCTTATGCATGATTTTTGAGCGTATCTCACGCCCAGATAGCAACTCTTCCGGCGGCGGGATGTCAGGCATGGTGCGGCTATGCTCCAGACCTTTTTCTTGTGTTTTAAATGACGCGGCCATGTTTAAAATTTGTTTTCCCTTTTGGATAGCCACCACACGTCTATTGGTAAAACTGCCACCATCACGTGCTTCATCAACATGAAACACAATTGGCATTTCAGGGTCGCCTGGCCGTAAAAAATATGCATGTAAAGAATGACAAAATCTATCCTCTACCGTTTTATAAGCACTGGCTAAGCCTTGCGCGATTACCTGCCCACCAAACACACGCCCCCAATGCGCTTCTGGTGTCACGCCACGAAAAATTGTCTCGTCAATTTGTTCAAGAGTAACAAGCTTAACGGGGTCAATAAAATTAATGTCTGATGTCATTTTAACTCTTTATTATTCTTGCAATTTGGCTGGCACAAGGGTGACGCTTTCGCCACAACCGCAGGCATCGGTTTGGTTGGGATTGTTGAAAACAAACCCAGATGAAAGCTTTGTCGTTTCATAATCCATCTCCGTGCCGAGCAAAAACAGAATCGCTTTGGGGTCTATTAAGATTTTGACGCCTTTATCTTCCACCACCTCATCATGCTCCTGCACATCTGTAGCATATTCCATTGTATATTCCATGCCCGCACAGCCAGCGTTTTTCAGCCCTAAACGCAGGCCAATATAAGGTTTTCCATCTTCAGACGGGCGCGCCAAAATCTCTTGCAAGCGCGTGGCGGCTGTCTCGGTCAGGCTTATGGCTTTTGGTATCGGTAAAATTTCGCTCATATCTCTATTCTAATCCTTAGAACATATCCAATGCAACCCGTGCTTCATCTGTCATGCGGCTTGGATCCCATGGCGGGTCAAAGACCATTGTTACTTTGACATCACAAACGCCCTCAACCGCGCCAACTGCATCTTGTACCCAAACCGGCATTTGTTCGGCCACTGGACAGCCAGGTGCAGTAAGTGTCATATCAATCAAAACATCACGGTCATCGGTAATCTCAACGCGATAAATTAAACCCAGCTCATAAATATCTACGGGGATTTCAGGGTCGTAAACACTTTTCAAGGCGCCGACAATATCATCCGTCAGATCCTGCATTTCAGGTGACAGATTTTCACCCAAATCAGGCTTATTCTCAGCTTGTGTATCGGGTGTTTCTTGCGGTATTTGATTTTCCATATCTTCCATGACATGTGTCCTTAAGCAAAAAATGTGAGTGCCTTGCGCACCGCTTCAACAAAACGATCCACTTCTGCATGCGTGTTATAACAGGCAAATGAGGCGCGCGCCGTTGCTGGCACTTGATAGCGCTGCATGAGCGGCTGGGCGCAATGATGGCCAGCTCTGACCGCCACGCCTGAGCGGTCAATCATGGTTGCTAAATCATGCGCATGAATTCCTTCTGCATTAAACGCCAAAATGCCGCCTTTGTTTTCTGAAGTGCCAAAAAGCTTAATCGTATTAATTTCAAGTATTTGTTGCGTAGCATAAGCCAGTAAATCATTTTCATGCGCGACCATATCTGCCCGACCAATATCCATCATATAATCCAGCGCCGCGCCAAGCCCTATCGCTTCAACAATAGGCGGCGTGCCTGCCTCAAAGCGGTGGGGCGCATCGCCATAAGTGATTTTATCGGTTGTGACTTCGCGTATCATCTCACCACCGCCGCGATAAGGACGCATTTGTGCGAGCAAATCAGTTTTGCCATACAAAACACCAATACCGCTTGGCCCATAGACTTTATGACCCGAGAAAACATAAAAATCAGCGTCCAAATCCTGCACATCCGTCACAATGTGAACCGCGCCCTGACAACCATCAACCAAAACTGGTGCGCCGATATTGTGAGCCGCCGCAATAATCTCTTGCATGGGTGTGATGGTGCCAAGCGCATTTGACATTTGCGTTAGCGCCACCATTTTTGTTTTCGGCGACAGCATTGCCAAATAGGCCTCAAAATCCAAAGTCCCGTCATCAGTAACCGGCACCCATTTAAGCACCGCGCCTTTTTCTTCTCGCAAATAATGCCAAGGCACAATATTTGAATGATGCTCCATAATGGACAAAATAATTTCATCACCAGGTTCAATGCGTGGCGCCAGATAGGAATAAGCAACAAGATTTATCGCATCAGTTGCTCCGGAGGTGAAAATAATATCTTCGACTTTAGGCGCGTTTAAAAATTGACGCGCCGACTCGCGGGCCGCTTCAAAATCATCCGTCGCTTTATTGGACAAATAATGCAACCCACGATGCACATTGGCATAGCCTGTTTCCAAAACAGATGTCATTTTATCAATCACCTGACGTGGTTTTTGTGCCGATGCGGCATTGTCGAGATAAACTAGCGGCTTGCCATAAACCTCCGTCGATAGAATCGGAAAATCAGCCCGAATATTTTCAACATTATAGTGACCACTCATGACAGGCTCCCCGCGGCGCTATCAAACCCAACAGCGCGAAGCTTTTGAGCAATCAGGTTTTTTAAACTCATCACAATCATCTCATCATCCAAACGCTCAATAATTTCAGACAAAAAACCATCAATCAGCAAAAGCCGCGCCTGGTCGAGTGTTAGACCACGACTGCGCAAGAAAAATAATGCATCGCGATCAATTTCACCAATCGCAGAACCATGCGCACAAGCGACATCGTCAGCGTAAATTTCCAGTTCAGGCTTGGCGTTCATTTCAGCTTTTTCAGACAACATCAGCGCATCTGATTTTTGAAGTGCATTCACGCGTTGCGCGTCTTTAGCAACAATTACTTTACCTTGAAAAACGCCTCTGGCTTGATCACATAAAACCGTTCGCGCCACTGTTTCGCTTTGCGTATCTGCATGTAAATGTTCAAGACAGGTCGTCATATCCACATGTTGTGTATGCGCCCCAATCACCGCACTGGCAATATGCGCTTCGGCATTGGCTTCGCATAATTTAAGATTTGTTTCATGGCGCACGAGGCTGCCGCTCAGCGCCAAACAAATAGATTTATAGTGCGCCGCTTGAGCCAGCGTAACGCGGTTTTGCACCACGCCCAATTGGTCCTCATCAGCACAATGGGTCTTAACCAGATTTAACGTCGCGCCTGCCGAAATTTGCGTATCCATCACGACATGGTTAAGGCCTGAACCAATATGCGTTTCTAAAAGCGTTAACCGCGCGTTCGGCGCAAGATTTAAAACAACTCGACCATAGGCGGCCTGCTCACTTTTTGTGCCAGCCCAAACAATCTCAAGCGGGCGCGCAACTTCACCGGCCACACTCAAATGAATACCATCAATAAAATATGCGGTATTGGCAGCCAAAAACCCGTCCGCCTCAAAACCTTGCAATGCAGTCAAATCACTTGCTTCGTCCAATCGAGATAAGGTGATGCCAGCCGCCATTAATTCTGACTTTATGGTTTCAAATGAGCTTTGCTGGGTTTGCAAAACACCGTCCATAAACACAAGGCGCAACGGATTAGCCGGTGCAAAAAACGCAGAAGGTACATCTATCTCTGCCTTATCGGCATTCGCAACTGTCGGCATGGGCAAACCCTGCGGCAGGAATTTTTGCAAATCCGTATAATGCCAGCGTTCCAAATGGCGCTTGGGCAAACCAAGCTCCCCCGCATGCTGACGGGCGCTTTCTTTAATAGCAGCAAGCGTTTGAGCATCAGCCATGCGCCACAACCTCCGATTGTGTTTGCGTATCACCTAAATAATCTGCATAGCCTTTGTTTTCTAATTCAAGCGCCAATTCTGGTCCGCCGGTTTTGACAATTTTGCCCTTCACCATCACATGTACAATATCGGGCTTAATATAATCCAATAGTCTTTGGTAATGGGTGATAACCAACATACCGCGCTGATCATTGCGCAGCGCATTCACGCCTTCAGCAACGGTTTTAAGCGCATCAATATCCAAGCCTGAATCGGTCTCATCTAAAATCGCCATTGCGGGTTCAAGCGCTGACATTTGCAAAATCTCATTGCGTTTTTTCTCACCACCTGAAAACCCAACATTAAGCGGGCGGCGTAGCATCTCGTCTTTCATGCCCAGCGCGCTGGCTTTTTCTCGGATAAAACGCAAAAACTGCGCGGCGTCCATTTCTTCTTCACCGCGCGCACGCCGCAAGGCATTCACCGATGTTTTTAAAAAAGTTGTGTTATTCACGCCAGGTATTTCAAGCGGATATTGAAACGCCAAAAACAGCCCCAAGGCGGCACGCTCTTCTGGCTCTAACTCTAAAATAGTTTGGCCATTTAAACGCACATCACCCTTTGTGGCCTGATAATTTTCACGCCCAGCCAGCACATAAGACAAGGTTGATTTGCCCGACCCATTTGGCCCCATAATCGCATGCACTTCACCAGGCTTAATTGACAGGCTCAGCCCGTTAAGAATCTGTGTGCCGTCTATCTCGGCATGCAAATTGTCAATTTCTAATAACGCACTCATCCAACACTTCCTTCGAGTGAAATACCAACCAGCTTTTGCGCTTCCACCGCAAATTCCATTGGTAAATGTTGTAAAACATCACGGCAAAACCCGTTGACAATCAAGGCAACTGACTCCTCCGCATCTAACCCTCTTTGCCGGCAATAAAACATTTGATCCTCACTAATTTTTGAGGTGGTTGCTTCATGCTCCATCACGGCTGATGGGTTCTTAACATCAATATATGGCACCGTATGCGCCGCGCATTTATCGCCAATCAGCAGGCTGTCACATTGGGTGAAATTGCGCGCCCCTTTAGCTTTTTGATGCACACTCACCTGCCCCCGATAAGCATTTGAAGACCGACCGGCAGAAATTCCTTTAGAGATGATGCGGCTCGACGAATTTTCGCCCAAGTGAATCATTTTTGTGCCGCTATCCACCTGCTGCAAATTATTAGAAATCGCGATGGAGTAAAACTCACCCACAGTATCTTTACCGCGCAAAATACAGCTTGGGTATTTCCAAGTAACAGCAGAGCCTGTTTCAACTTGGGTCCATGAAATTTTTGAACGCGCCTCGCGACAATCACCGCGCTTGGTCACAAAATTATAAATACCCCCCACCCCGTTTTCATCGCCCGGATACCAGTTCTGCACTGTGGAATATTTAATTTCAGCATCTTCCAATGCTACCAGCTCAACAACAGCAGCATGCAATTGGTTTTCGTCACGCATCGGTGCGGTGCAGCCTTCAAGATAGCTCACATATGACCCTTTATCTGCTATCAATAATGTGCGCTCAAACTGGCCTGTATTGGCTTCATTTATTCGGAAATAAGTTGATAATTCCATCGGGCAACGCACGCCGGGCGGTATGTAAACAAATGACCCGTCCGAAAACACTGCTGAATTTAGAGCGGCAAAATAATTATCCGATTTTGGCACAACCGAGCCAAGATATTTTTTAACCAGCTCTGGATGCTCCTTCACAGCTTCTGAAAACGAGCAGAAAATCACACCTGCTTTGGCCAATTCTTCGCGGAAAGTCGTTCCAACCGAAACGCTATCAAACACCGCATCAACCGCCACACGGTTTTTAACGCCAGCTAAAAGCTCTTGCTCTTGCAGAGGAATACCTAACTTTTCATATGTTTTCAAAAGCTCAGGATCAACATCATCAAGCGTTTCAGGGCGGTCTTCCATACTTTTAGGCGCAGCATAATAATATAAATCCTGATAATCGATTTGTGGATAATCGACATGCGCCCATTCAGGTTCCTGCATGGTTTGCCAGCGCTCAAACGCATCAAGCCGCCATTCTAGCAACCATGCTGGCTCATCTTTTTTGGCAGAAATAAAACGAATAATATCTTCATTCAGGCCTTTGGGGGCTTTTTCACTCTCAATATCGGTTGTAAACCCATATTTGTAGTTTTCACCTGCAAGGCTTTTGACCTGCTCAACAGTTTCTTGTTCAATTGTATCTTTTGCTTCACTCATTTTTCATTCCACCATATGCCGACTATACGGGCATTTTTTCACCTGCTATTTTTGCAAAAGCTTGCACAAATTTTTCACCATCACGCGCGCCACTCTGCCAGCCAAGACTGCACCGAATAGCACCTTGAGATAAATAGGGGGCAATCTGCATGGCATCAAGCACATGACTGCGCGACACCTTGCCACTGGAACATGCCGCGCCCGAGCTTACCGCAACCCCATTTAAATCAAGCGCGATTACCATAGTTTCTGCATTTTTATGCGGCAGAGCAAAACAACTTGTATTGGGCAGGCGCGCAGCTTGGTCGCCAAAAAAAACAATTTCAGGAAACATTTCCCGCAAAGCTTTCTCCATTTCATCGCGCTGCGCGCTTAGTGATGCGTTTTGGGTTAACTCTTGCGCGGCTGCTTGCGCCGCCACCCCAAACCCAACAATACCAGCAAGGTTTTCGGTTCCTGCCCGACGGCGTAATTCCTGCCCACCTCCGCGCAATAGTTCTTGCGGCACAATATGCGGCGCCGCTATTAACGCACCAACTCCTGCAGGCCCGCCAATCTTGTGCGCGGATAGGCTTAACAAATCGATATTTTGTCGCCACATATGAAGCGAGATTTTGCCAGCCGCCTGCACCCCATCGCAAAAAAAGACAGAACCATGCGCCCGAACTTTTTCACCAATTTCAGCAATAGGCTGTATCACACCGGTTTCATTATTTGCCGCCATCACCGCCACAAGAGCGGGCGTTGGGTCTGCAAGCAATGTGTCAAGTGCTTGCATATCTATCTGGCCATCAGGCTTAACCGCAATATAATCAATCGGCAAATCTCTGGCTTGCGCGGGGGCCAATACGGCGGCATGTTCAATCGCGCTCACAAGAATGCGTTGAATATCACCAGCTGGCGCTTGTTTGGTTTGCATCGCCAAATTACAGGCTTCAGTGCCACCACTGGTAAATACCAGACCCGCCATATCGCCGCCTACCAAATCACACACTTGCTGGCGCGCGGTCTCAATCAAGCTGCGGGCCTTTCGACCTTCCTGATGAATTGACGAGGCATTGCCGCCCACAAATAGGGCTTGATTCATCGCCTCCACAACTTCTGCGCGTATTGGGGCGGTCGCATTGTAATCCAGAAACAGGCGCGTACTCATGATATGCCCTCCCCAAACGCGTCCCCTTTTATCGAAGGCGTGTTTGCGTCCAAATTGATGGGGCCAGTAAGTGTCACTTTGCCGCCAATCACATCAGCTAAAGAGACGCGGTTTAAGAAGCTATAAATCTGGCTTTCCAGCTCTGCCCACAAATCATGAGTGAGGCAGCGTGCATTTTTGGATAAACATACATTGGTGCCAGCGCAGCGTGTGACCTCAACTTGTTCGTCTACACTGCTGATAATATCGCCAATAAATGTCAGATTGGCAGGCTTCGCGAGCTTATACCCGCCTTTTGGCCCACGCACGCTCTGCACCAATCCCGCTTTTCTGAGATCCTGAAAAATCTGCTCCAAATAAGGCAATGGGATTTCCTGACGGGTTGAAACAGCCGCGAGCGAAACAGGTGGCACCAGCATAGGCACAACAGGGCTTAGCCCCACCGCAGCAGATGTGTCGGCGTCTATTTGTTGTTTCGCAATGTCAGCCATCGCCATAACGGCATATCGGCCACGTGTAGAAATCTTCATAAACCTTTGTTCCTAATAGGGTTTTTTAAAAAAACTTGCATCGACCCCCCTATTATGTGCTAAAAGACGCCGATAGTTTTTTACACTAGGGATATAGTAATCCTGACCAAAATAGTCAAGAATAGATTTTCACCCCGAAACCATCTTATTTTCGGGGTTTTTTAAAAAATGAGGGGAAAAAATGCCAGAAATTATCTTTAACGGCCCAGAAGGGCGTCTTGAGGGCCGTTTTGTGCAGCAAAAAGGCGAAAAAGGCACACCCATCGCCATGATTTTACATCCCCTCCCTCAATTGGGTGGCAATATGAACAATCCGGTCACCTATCAACTCTACCAAACATTTTTAGATCGCGGGTTTACGGTTTTGCGGTTTAACTTTCGCGGCGTTGGGCGTTCGCAAGGGAGTTTTGATCACGGTATAGGCGAACTATCAGATGCCGCCACCGCACTTGATTGGTTGCAAAGTTTCAACCCAGACGCCCGCCAATGCTGGATTGCAGGCTATTCTTTCGGCGCCTGGATTGGCATGCAATTATTGATGCGCCGCCCAGAGATTTCAGGGTTTATTTCTGTCTCACCGCCGGCCAATTTATATGATTTTTCTTTTCTCGCACCCTGCCCGGCCTCTGGCCTGATTACACATGGCGATGAAGATAAAATTGTGCCGCAAGATGATATTGAAAAAATGGTTGAGCGTTTACAAGCGCAAAAAGGTATTGATATTCAATATGATAATATTAAAGGCGCCAATCATTTTTATGATGACCAAATAGACAGACTGAACAAATCCGTTAATGATTATCTTGATGTACGCTTAAGCGCTGAAAATCAGGAAGGCGCGTAAAGCTTGCCGCCAGTGGTTGGCGCGTGACACCCAGTTGTCTCAGGCAGGCTCAATGGCAAACCCAGAAGGCTGCGCACAGCCAACCATGCAAAAGCTTGCGCCTCCAACTCATCGCCAGGCCAGCCCAAGGCCTCTGCTGATATTACAGGCGCGTCAACGGCTTCTGAAATCGCGTCCATCAGCGTCTTATTATGACGCCCCCCGCCACAAATTATCCAATTTTTAGGCGGCTCAGAGAAATAAGGCATCGCACAAGCAACCGCGAGAGCGGTAAAGGCTGTGAGTGTCGCCGCGCCATCTTGAACACTTAAAGCCGCGCAGGCTTGAGATGAAAAACCATATCGGTCAAGCGACTTGGGGGGTGATTTTAAAAAATAATCATCACTCAGGAGTTGCTGTAAAACAAGCGGGTCCACTGCACCGCTTGCGGCAAGTGCGCCGTCTTTATCAAAATTTTTTCCAGTTTTTTGTTGAACCCAATCATCTATCAAAGCATTTCCGGGCCCCGTATCAAAACCAAGCACAACACCTTGTGAGCCAAGAAAAGTGACATTTGCAACGCCGCCAATATTTAAAATCGCAACCGGCAAATCGATACCAAGCTGAGCCGCAAGCGAAGCATGATATAATGGCGCAAGTGGCGCGCCTTGCCCGCCCGCCTGCATATCGGCCAAGCGAAAATCGGCAATTGTTTTAATTTTCAACGCATCAGCAAGAGCTTGCGCATCACCTATCTGAACTGTGCGGTTTTCATCGGGCGCATGTAAAACGGTTTGCCCATGAAACCCGATAAGGTCAATCTGCGCAGGTTCTAACCGATATTTTTCCATGAAATGAAACAGCGCCTGAATATGCGCATGCGTCACAACCTCTTCGGCCTTTTTCACCATATCGGGCATTGGCGCGCCCTTTGGCCAGTCTGCGGCCTCTGCGAGGGATTGCGTCAAAATTTGCCGCGCCTCTTCATTATATGGGAAAGTCTGAAAGGGGCCAAAACTAATCGCATTTTTTCCATTTGTTTCCAAAATAGCGACATCAACACCATCTAAAGAAGTGCCGCTCATTAACCCGATTGAAAGAAATTTTTTTTCCATATATTGACCTCGCGTCATTCTTGGCATAACCCTGCCTGTATGACAAATTACAAATCATCTTTTTTACAAGTATTATCAGAACGTGGATATATTCAACAATGTTCTGACGAAGCCGCATTAGACACCGCCGCGCAAGAGGGCATTATCACCGCCTATACTGGCTATGATTGCACAGCCTCCAGCCTGCATATTGGAAATCTTGTGTCGATTATGATGATGCGCAAGCTTCAACAAACAGGCCATCGCCCAATTGTTTTGATTGGGGGCGGCACTACAAAAGTAGGCGATCCGTCTGGTAAAGATGAAACCCGCAAATTGCTCGACCAGGAGCAAATTGACAAAAACAAAGCCGGCATTCGAAAAGTTTTTGAAAAGCTCATTACATTTGGCGATGGCCCAACCGATGCCATTCTTGTTGATAATGATGACTGGCTAAGCCAGCTCAATTACATTGATTTTTTGCGCGATTATGGCCGCCATTTCTCTATCAACCGCATGTTGAGCTTCGATTCTGTGAAACTGCGCCTCGACCGCGAACAGCCACTGAGCTTTCTTGAATTCAACTATATGATTTTGCAAGCTTATGATTTTGTTGAACTTCATCGCCGCCATGGCTGCATCTTACAACTTGGCGGGTCTGACCAATGGGGCAATATTGTGAATGGGATTGAGCTGGGGCGGCGCACAGAACAAGCGCAGCTTTATGGGCTGACCACGCCCCTTTTGACCACTTCCTCAGGGGCGAAAATGGGCAAAACAGCACAAGGCGCGGTTTGGCTTGATGAGGCAGCTTTATCCGTATGGGATTATTGGCAATATTGGCGCAATACTGAAGATGCTGATGTGGGACGTTTCTTGAAACTGTTTACAGAATTGCCTTTAGACGAAATCGCTAAATTAGAAAAGCTTGAGGGCGCTGAATTAAATGACGCCAAAAAAATTCTGGCGACCGAGGCAACCGCTCTTATTCATGGTCGAGAAGCGGCAGAAAAAACGCTTCAAACTGCGAAAGATACTTTTGAAGGGGCCGGCACTAGTGAAGATTTGCCAAGCATTGATTTACCCATGACCCAACTTGCAAATGGCATGGGTTTGCTTGAGGCCTTCGTGTTAGCGGGCTTAGCAAAATCAAATGGTGAGGCCAGACGCCTCGTGCAGGGCGGTGGCGCAAAAGTAAATGACAAGGCGGTCTCAGATATCAAATTGACATTAAATCAAGACGATGTGCATGACGGCGTTATCAAGCTATCATTTGGCAAAAAGCGTCATGTGTTATTGAAAACTGAATAGCTTTATTTTGAAGGTGCCATTTCCAAGACGGGTTTGGCAGGTCCAAAAATGTTCAACTTGAAGATATTTCGAATAAAGCCTGGTGCAAAAAAGGAAAGCGGATTCACGGTGACCTCTGGCTCGCTCATGGGCCCCGATACTTTGTAAGAAATACCCAACAGGCCGCCGCCCTCGCCGCCCGAAAATAAATACCCAATAAGCGGTATGCGCCCCAAAAGCGAATTAATGCGATAAGAAGGTATCAGTGACCCATTTAAGAAAACCTGTTCATTTTCAAAATCTGCCACGCCCTGCAAGGTGACACCAAGCGCCGGCCCTTTTGCCAAAAATGACTCAATATCCAATAATTGTTTTTCATGGCGAAAAGTTAATTCAGCATTTTCAACATACAGGCCTTCATTTTGGATGGTATCTGAAATCCCCTTCAAAGAACCAAGCGTTAGAAGCTGTGCAAGCGGGGGCAAGTCCTGAATCGTGAAGTCATATAAATAGGCCGTACCACGCCCTGTCCCAACACCTTCCAATTGCCCAGAAACCAATAAGGTACCGTCTTCCATTGTCGATGAAACATTGAGTGCTTTAAACAGGTTTTCCGCCCGCATCACGCGCAAAACATATCGCCGCATATTTTGCTCAGCCTGATAAAGCGAGAATAAAATCTCGCTCTCATCTTGAAAACGGCCAGACATATCGGCCTTGCGCATAAGACCATCACGACCACTTAATTGCGCCCGAAAATCCGAAACCATAATATTATGGTTAGCGGCAAGCTTATCAATTTCAATTTCGATTAAAGCATCATCTTGGAGCAAATCAGAGGCACGGTCGATAAAAGAAGATTTGGTTTGTGGCGCTTCATCGACCTGTTCATCAACCAGCACCGATTGAAATTCTGGATTTATGTCATCAAAAATCGGCAGTCCAAAATCTGTGTTCTTAAAGAATCCAGACATATCAAAATAAGAACCCTTTATAGATAATTTTCTAGCCTGCTGGTCGCGATTAAGGAGCAGGCTGACACTTCCTTGCGGCGACAAATTCATCTCTGGTATATTGAGGCTGGCTAAGCGACCTTGCGTAAAATGCGCATAGGCTTTCAATACCGTTAATGCATCCTGCTTCATTATCAGATTAACATTTTCAAAATCGCCATCGCTATTCACGGCAGCATAGGCCAAAACTTCACCCGCTATATTTGTAGGTTTTTCATATCCCAAAGGCGATAATCGCAGCGCAGATTCAGTGGTGGTAGAAAATAATGTCAGGTCGAGATTGCCTTCCCTATCACGGTCAATATCTAACCGGACAGGCACCGTGCCACGAACTCTTTTCGCCACCGCATCTAATCCTAGATTGGCAAAATCATATTCATCAAGTATCGCGCTCAGACTCGCCTCAGTCCGCCGCCGCTTAAATTGCTCATAGGCTTCATTGATAGACACATCAAAGGCAACGCCATTCACTAAAATTTGGCTTTCAAGCGCCAGCCTATCTTGCTGATAGGCAAGGCTCACCAATGGCGAACGAACATCATATCCCTGCACGCCCCCAATCACGGAAAAATTTGTAACAGTTGCATCAAGCACGACTTGCATTTTTGCTCGCCGCTCCTCAGGGCTGACCGTGCGTGAAACAGGTAGCGAGACAGTAATCCCAACCCGCCCTTCACCAGACAATCGATTGTCGCCCGTAAAGCTTTCTTGTCGAAACCCTATTTGTGGATATGAAAACAAGTCAAAAATTGCGCTTATATCGCCATCCATCAGCAATTGAATATCAACATTATTACCGCGAATATGAATATCAGGCTCGACATAGCGGCTTTGTGTAATATTGATAATTTTATCCTGATTAATCGGAATAATGGCTTTATCAATCACGGCATCAAAAGAGTCACCACGCAAATGCAATTGCCCAAACAGGTTTTCCATCTCTGGCATGTTTTTAATATATCGTAGACGCGAATTTTCAATATCAAGCTTAATATCAACCACCTCATCAGCCAGCGCGATGCCCTTACGCTGGTTCCGAATATCAGCGACTGATGTTTTCATATTGACTTGGCCAGTGCTGATTGTCCCCAGACTGACATTTTCATCAAACCATTTTTTTGTGCGCGGTGATAATTTACTCGGCCAGATTTTTTTTAAGCCCTCAATCGGTAAGTCTTTTACAAACCCTGTTAGATGAAATGGTAAATCGGGGTTTGTATAACCAAACTCACCGCCAATCTGGAACACGCCACCACCTGTTTCAAAAACAACTTGGCTAAGCGCCAATAGTTCTTTGTTCAAATCCAAATCAAACTCAATATTCAGTTTGTCAGGATTGAAAATATCTCCCTTACCCAATTCCAAAGAAAGTTGTTTGGCCGACATTTTTCCTTCAAGGTGTGAGGCAACACCCTGTGCGTCAATATCATAAGCAAAAGTGCCTGCAAACAAACCGCGATGGGGGCCAATTGAAAAATCAATCTCTTCTATCTCCACCTCACGGTCAATGAAGTTCATTTGTGCCCGCGCCGTCGCATTTTTAATGGGTAAAGCGCCATCTTTTAATTTTAACTGCCCACCTGAAAGCTGCATTTTGGCTTCTGCTTGTGCAAAATTCCCGTCTGCATCTGTGGTAAAATTCATCAAACCATCTAGCGGCATATCCGCAACCAGCAAAAGGGGAATTTCAGGAAATATTGACCCTAAGACAGACGGGCGCACATTTTTAATTTTAAGTTGCGCCTGTCCATTTTGATTGGGCGGCTGGTCAAGTTTAAACTCAACTTGGCTAGTTTGTTTTTCAGCGTTTAACTCAATATTAAAATCAATATGCAAACCTTCTTGGTCGCGCCAAAAAACTGCATAGGAATCATTTGTACGCCAAACGCGCTGGCTATCAATTTCTTCAAACACAAAAATAATGCTTGGGAAACTCAGCTCCTGAATATAATCAAAAGCTTTAAGTGAGGCCGTTTCAGACAGCCCCTGTCGCGCATCATTGAGCGCTGAAGAAGGGTTAAAACCCTCAACCGCTTCAGGGCCGATATTGGCATAGCCATCTGGATGCGCGGTTTTTTCAGCCGGTATTATCGCTGTGATATTTTCAGCTGTCAGCGTTTCTGGAACCAATAAAAACGATTTAAAAAAAGCTTTTGAGCTGATGCTCGCAGTAAATTGATCAATTTTATATGTGGTTTCACCATCCTTAACCAAAACCTGCTGGCCTTCCACAATCAAGCCACCGCGGGATTCATCATAGATAAGCTGCAAGGCCTCAAGCTCAATGTCATCAAGTTGAAAAGAAGATGTAACCACAACACCGATAAAGGAGTTTATTGCGTTCAGCGATACAGGCCCGCGCGATAAAGCATAAGCAAGGCTAATCGCGACAATCAAAAAAAATGCCAGCAAGACGCCTAAAACTTCTAAAGCCCAATATCGTGTTTTTAAAAGCAATGTTGTTTCCAGTATTGGTTTATTTGCTAAATTACCCTGTCTGCATTAAATACTATAAAAGATAATCATTTGGGAGTTACAAATTCGTCATGAGCATAGAAATCGGCAAAAAAGCACCAAATTTTAACATAGAATGCCGCCATGCAGATGGTTCCGTCGGCAAAACCAAGCTTTCTGATTATAAAGGGCGCTATCTGGTGCTTTATTTTTATCCCAAAGACGATACGCCAGGCTGCACGACACAGGCAATTAATTTCACCGCACAGTTAAAAGATTTTGAAAAATTAAATGCCAGCATTTTAGGTATTTCGGCTGACCCTTTGACCAAACATGAAAAATTCGCCAACAAACATGATTTGGGAATCGCATTGGGCAGTGACGAAGACCACACAATGCTTGAGGCCTATCAATGCTGGATTGAGAAAAATATGTATGGTCGCAAATATATGGGCATTGAGCGCTCAACCTTTTTGATTGACCCGACTGGTAAAGTTCAAAAAATCTGGCGCAAGGTGAAAGTTAAAACCCATATTGAAGATGTTCTCACCGCACTTAAGCAAAGTTAAGCACTAGTCGCGTGGAAGATTTTCATTCAGCCATCTTACGTGCCTTTAACGCGAGCGACCCAGTTGAAAAAGCCTACGCGACGCATCAACTCGTGCGCGATTGGCAAAATCATAAATTACCCAGACCGCAAGCGATGCCGCAAAATTGGCCAGACCGCCCAGGCCGTCCCGCACAGCCAGAATTACGCCCACCCAACGCCATGCCGAAAAGACGCGGCAGTGGCTTAAAATGGCGTATCACGCTTTTGCATGCACTGGCTCATATTGAGCTGAATGCCATTGATTTGGCTCTCGATTTATTGGCCCGCTTTTCACATTATGCCCTGCCCGATGCGTTTGTGCAGGATTGGATGCAAGTTGCAGCTGATGAAAGCAAACATTTTTTGATGATTGAAAAACGCTTGCGAGATTTGGGTTCATATTATGGCGCCTTGCCGGCGCATGATGGCTTGTGGGAAGCTGCGCTCAAAACCAAACATGATTTTGCCGCAAGGCTGGCCGTTGTTCCAATGGTGTTGGAGGCGCGCGGACTTGATGTGACCCCGCCCATGATTGAAAAACTCCATAAATCAAATGATGAGGAGAGCGCGGCGCTGTTGACGGTCATTTATGAAGACGAAAAAAAACATGTAAACGCAGGCGTTAGATGGTTTCATACCGTTTGTCAGGCTGAAAACCTTGACCCTGAAACAACTTTTAAAACCAAGCTTGAAACCTATTTTCGCGGCGCCCTAAAACCCCCTTTTAATATCCCCGCGCGCGAAGAAGCTGGCTTACCGCGACATTTTTATCATACCGACTTACCTCAAGCCGCCAATTCAGGCTCTTAGCAAACCAATAATTAGCCACCATCAGCCTGACTATTGTGATAATTTTAAGCATTTTTAGCACCATTTCATAAACTCTATGATGTTTTTGCTTTGAGGAAATCGCCAAGTTAGGTTACAAAATAGTGTTCTGATTTTGGGGAATAAAATGTCATCGCTGATACGGGTCATGAAAAGAGTTTTTGCCAGGCGCGAATTATATATTCGTAGCAATGGGCAAGTGCGCTTTATCACCCTAACCCCACAGGCGCAATTTATGGCTTTCATGATGTCCATATTGATCGTTGGCTCGCTCATCACAACCGCTTTAGTGATTTTCTTTGAAGATCAAATTATCGCGTTTCGTAAATTACAAAATGAAAACTTGATTTCTAAATATCAAGCCCAAATCACAGAGCTTGAAACCGCGCTGACGACAATGGAAAATAAAAACCAGATTACCCAAAACTGGTTTGAAGAAGTCACCAATACGATTGAAACGCGCCATAATGAGTTAACAGAAGTTTTTGAAAAACACGCCGCTATTACCAATCAGCTAAACCAAATGCGTAACACATATGTTGATGCGTCTCGCAAAGTCACGCGTCAAAAAGGCAAAACAAAGATTGTTGCCAGCGCCAGCAAATCCGAAAGCCTGCATTTTGAAAGTCGATTAACAACGGGTGTCGATAATGTTGCGCAATTCACGCTTTCCGATGTGCCAGAGATTTCCAATCGTAAAAACCATCAATCAGAAAATTTAGATGTCTTAACTGGCAAACTTGATGACCGTATTAACCGATTATTTGTGCGCCAGCAGGAATTGTTAGACGCTTTGGAAGTCAGCACTGATAAAAAAATCCTCGAGGCAAAAGCGATTATTGCGGAAACAAAAATTGGGCCGATTGACAATTTTGTCGCGCAAATTTCTGAAGGCAATCCAAGCGGGATTGGCGGGCCTTATATTCCTTTTGCGGCAAATGACCCAAATATTCCAGAGGCTGTGAAAAAACAATTGACGCGGATTGGGAATAATCTTGAAACCCTCGCCAATTTAAATATGTCAATTGCCAGCCTACCTTTAGCGCGCCCTGTTCATTATTATAAAACAACCAGCGATTTTGGCCCGCGCATTGACCCTATTAATCAGCGTGTTGCCTTTCATTCTGGCCTAGATTTTGGGGCGCCTGCGGGGTCTAAAATTCATGCTACCCTGCCTGGTAAAGTTGTTAAGGCTGGCCGCAAGGGCCCTTATGGTAAGCTCGTTGAAATTGATCATGGCAATGGGTTGCGCACTCGTTATGCGCATATGCAATCTATTTCAGTGTCAGTTGGTCAAGAAGTTGCTTTTCATGAAGTAATTGGTAAAGTTGGCTCTAGTGGTCGTAGCACTGGCCCACATTTACATTACGAAATTTGGCACAATGGCAAAATTAAAGACCCAATCCATTTTATTCGGTCAGGAAAACATATTTTTCCGACCTACCTCGCTAACACAATGGGAGGCAATTAATGTCTCGTTCTAAAGAAGCACCATCTATTTTAAGTAATGACCTGAATGTAACGGGTCAGCTTTCTTCATCTGGCGATATTCAAATCGACAGTCAAATTAAGGGCGAGATTCGTTCTCACTCTTTGACCATTGGTGAAAAAGCCTATGTTCAAGGAGAAATTGCAGGTGAGGACATTGTGATTAGAGGAAAAGTCACAGGCACCATTATTGGCAAGCGTGTTCATCTTTGTCAAAGCGCGCATGTTGAGGGCGATATTTTCCATGAAGCCCTTGCTGTAGAAAATGGATCATTTTTTAATGGTAGTGTCAGCCGTGTTGAGGATCCACTTGCTTTGGCCAGCATTCAATTTGAAGACCCTCAACCAACAAATAATGTCGTGCCTGCGCCGATTGCCCGTGAAGAGCGCGACGATTTTTCAGACCAGCATCACAACACACCCCATTCTCAGCAGTCGCAACAATCGGGCAGCTAGTCTATATCATCGACCTTTTCACCACCGCCGTTAACCCGTTGCGCCAATGCCGCTTCAATAAACGCATCCAGCTCACCATCTAGCACAGCTTGCGGGTTGCCACTTTCCACCCCTGTACGCAAATCCTTCACCATTTGATAGGGCTGCAAAACATAAGAGCGGATTTGATGCCCCCACCCGATCTCCGTTTTGCTTTCAGCTTGGGCGTTGGCTTCTTCTTCGCGCTTTTGCAATTCCATTTCATATAAACGTGCCCGCAACATATTCCACGCAGTTGCTCGGTTTTTATGCTGCGAACGCTCATTCTGGCATTGCACGACAATACCAGTCTCAATATGAGTAATGCGCACCGCGCTATCGGTTGTATTGACATGTTGTCCGCCCGCGCCACTCGCACGATATGTATCAATCCGAACATCGGCTTCAGAAACCTCAACATTAATGGTGTCGTCAATTTCTGGGTAACACCAAACGCTAGCAAAACTTGTATGGCGGCGTGACTGGCTATCAAAAGGAGAAATCCGCACCAATCTATGGACACCGGATTCCGTTTTGCAAAGACCATAGCTATTATGCCCTGAAACTTTAAGACTAGCCGATTTTATGCCCGCTTCTTCCCCCGCTGTTTGGTCGATAATTTCAACTTTAAAACCCTTTTTTTCTGCCCAACGAATATACATACGCAACAGCATAGATGCCCAATCCTGACTTTCCGTTCCGCCAGCTCCTGAATGCACTTCTAAAAAGCTATTATTCGCATCCGCTTCGCCAGATAAAAGCGTCTGCACTTCGAGCTTTTCTGCTTGCTGCGCCAATTGAATAATCTGCTGCTCACTTTCTTGCAACACATCAGCATCACCTTCAAGCTCGGCAAGTTCAATCAAATCAATATTATCTTGCAGGTCGGTTTCCATTTGCCGACATAGGTTAATGGACTGCTCAAGCCGAGTGCGCTCTTGCATGAGTTTTTGGGCTTGTTCAGGGTCGTTCCACAAATCTGGATTTTCAGCTTCCGCGTTTAACTTCTCAAGACGCGCCAAGGCAACATCCCAGTCAAAGATGCCTCCTAAGCAATTCAATAGATTGCTTGATTTTATCAACCAATGATTGTGTTTCCGCTTTCACCTTCAACCTCTATATATGTGATTTGGATATGGAAATTAGGCTGATGCCGCGTGCGTGTAAAGGATAAATTAATATAACCCACCCGTACCAGCACCCAGTTCTGGCGTGTCTTGGGCGGGGTTTTGCGGATTGGCGTCTGGCATACCAATCACAGCCTGTTTACGGCCAGGCGCAGGCTCTGTGCCAGGTTTAAAAGCTTCTAACACAACCGAACGGTCACCCGCTTTGGCCAGTTCACCTGTTTTGCCATTCACGCGCACCAGCTTCACAGATGGCGGAATCCGAAATGGCGTTGATGGCGCATTTTTGAGCGCCTCTGACATAAAGTTACGAAAAATAGGTGCCGCCACGCGCCCGCCTGTTTCACCCTCTCCGAGCGTTTTAGGCGTGTCATAGCCAACATAAACACCAACCGCTAAATCGGGCGAAAACCCAATAAACCAAGCATCTCGGCTATCATTAGTTGTGCCGGTTTTGCCAGCCAGTGGTTTACCCACTGAGCGAATAGAGCGCCCGGTTCCGCGTATAACAACGCCTTCCAACATGGATACGACCTGATAGGCGGTTTGTGGGTTCACCACTTCGCGGCGATTGTCTTGTAAATCAGGCGCATCTTGTCCTGTCCATTGCGCCAAACACCCCTCGCAATAGCGGTTATCTGTTTTGAAAATTGTTTTGCCATATCGGTCCTGTATGCGGTCAATCATCACTGGCTCCACATATTTTCCGCCATTCACCAGCATCGCATAGGCCATAGTCATTTTGAGCAGGTTTGTTTCTCCAGCCCCCAAAGCCATAGATAAAACGGGTGGCATATGATCTGTTATTCCAAATTGTTTGGCATTTTCAACAATCGGGCGCATGCCAATTTGTTGGGCAAGACGGACAGTCATCAAATTTCGGGACTTCTCAATACCTAATCGTAAAGTTGAAAGACCATAAAATTTTCGACCATAGTTTTCTGGCTTCCAAAGCCCCATATCACGACCTTGCTCAATCACAAATGGGGCATCAAGCACAAGGCTAGTCGGCGTATAACCGCGATCCAGCGCCGCCGCATAAACAAAAGGTTTAAAGGCCGAACCGGGCTGACGACTGGCCTGCGTGGTGCGGTTAAACTCACTATCACGAAAACTAAATCCGCCCACCATGGCCAATATGCGCCCTGTATGCGGGTCAACCGCGACCAGCCCCCCATTCACCTCCGGCAATTGTTGCAATTTATAATCTGCCGTACCGCTTTTATGCTGCTCCACCCAAACCATATCACCAACCGACAAAACTTCATCGGCAGCGTTGATGCGCGGCCCAACGCCTTTTTTGTAAGCTTTACGCGCCCATTTTAAATCTGCCATAGCGATGCGGCCAGTTTCTCGATTGCTTTCAAATTGGCCCGAAATAGTTCGGCGGGGGCGCAAGCCAATTTCTGCCATTTCTGGCGTAACCGATAAAACAATAGCTAAGCGCCATGGGGCTAAATCGCTTGGGATATCAACTTCTTGTAATGGGATAGCCCAATCCTCACCAATCTCTTCTGCCTTGGCAACGGGTCCCCGCCAGCCATGTCGACGATCATAATCAACAAGCCCTTTGCGTAAGGCTTTATGCGCCGCAGCTTGAAAATTAGTGTTTATGGTTGAGCGTACAGAAAGCCCGCCGCCGTAAAGTGTATCTTCGCCATATTGTTGATAAAGCTGGCGGCGCACGGCTTCGACAAAATATTGCGCATCAACCCCACTAACATTGGAACGACGCGGCACAGTTATTAAATCACGTTTTTTGGCAATTTCAGCCTGCGCGGTTTCAATGAAACCATTATCAACCATGCGCCCGACCACCCAATTTCGGCGCGCCATAGCACGCTCTTTACGACGTATTGGATGATAATTATTGGGCGCTTTTGGCAGTGCCGCCAAAAAAGCCATTTCGTCAATGGTCAACTCATTGAGCGGCTTGTCAAAATAAACCAAAGAAGCGGCCGCGACACCATAGGTCCCCATGCCTAAATAAATTTCATTGAGATAAAGCTCAAGCAATTCTTCTTTGCTGAATGTGCGCTCAAGACGCAAAGCCAACACCGCCTCTTTAAGCTTACGCTCAAAAGTAACATCACTGGTCAGCAGAAAGTTTTTCGCGACCTGCTGGGTAATGGTTGAAGCCCCTTCAAGCCGTCGGCCTTGCATAACATTAAAAACATTATTGATGACTGCCCGCATCACGCCCGTTATATCAATACCGCTGTGATTATAAAAATTTTTGTCTTCAGCCGATAAAAACGCATTGATAAGGTCTTGCGGGATTACATTTATCGGCACAAAAATGCGAGGTTCTTGCGCAAATTCAGCGATTAAATCGCCATCACCAGCATGGATACGTGTCATAATGGGCGGCGCGTAATCGGCAAGATGGTCATGGTCGGGTAAATCTTTATTCAACCGCCACAAATAAACACCCGCCACAAAGCCGCCAATAGCAGCCAGCGTCAGACAAAAACCCATAAAATATCCAAACAGACGAATTAACACGCATATTCTCCTTTGAAGAAATTATAGGTCTGAAATATGGCAAGCCTGTGACCAAATTGGATTATTGGAGCATAGATTGCTGCTTTTGATTAAAATATTGGTTAATCGCCCTGACAAAACTACCGGCAACCCGCGCCCGCCATTTTGAAGAAACAAGCTGCTTTTCATCATTGCGGTTGGTCAAGAAGCCAAGCTCAATCAAAACAGAAGGCACATCAGGGGCTTTCAAAACCCGAAAACCCGCAAACCGATGTGTGCGGTCGAGCAGTTTTGTCTCTTTCCCTGCTTCCGCAACAACATTATTGGCAAATTTAACCGATAGATTTTTTGTTTCGCGCTGGGCTAAATCTATCAAAATATTTGCCACATCTTCGGGCTGGTCGGCAAAGTCAATACCAGCGATAATGTCAGACTGGTTTTCTTTGCGCGCCAAAGCCGCCGCTTCTTTATCCGATGCTTTTTCAGACAATGTGTAAATTGATAAGCCGCGCACATTTTTCTTCTTAATTGCATCGGCATGAATTGAAATAAATAAATCCGCATTTTTGTTGCGCGCTATCTGAACGCGTTGGCGCAAAGGGATATATATATCTGTTTGGCGCGTGAGATGCACCTCATAGCCCGCAGACCGCAATTGCCGAGCCAGCTCCTTAGCAAAAGTCAAAACCACCTGTTTTTCATACACTTTCCGACCCAGCGCACCCGGATCGACGCCACCATGACCTGGGTCAATCACAATCACTTTGCGCGTATTTTTTGGACGCGGTTTTGGCGTATATAAAACAGAAGGCGGAGCGGATTGCGGCGGTGGTTTTTGCACCTCGGCACGTGATAGATTTTGTGTCGATGGTTTTTGCGGCGGCGCTTTTGGTGCTTCCAAAGACGGCACTAAATCAACCACCAATCGATAATAAGGACTGCTCGCAGAAGGTGGGAGGATAAATTCTTTTTGCACTTTGACCGCCCCGCGTAAATCTAATACCAAGCGCGAGGTATTGGGGTCAAATGTCCCAAACCGAACCCCTTGCACAAGACCTTTATCCATATCCGATATATCGGTCAAAGATTGTGCAATCGGCAAATCAATCACAGCGCGATGCGGCGCCGTTATAATTTTAACATCAAATTGCGTTTTCTCAGATAAATCTAAAACGATGCGCGTTCGCGCCTCATGAGCCCCAATTCGGAAGCCCAAAATCTCAAGCGCTTGGGCGGCAGAAATAAAACTCTCTGCTCCTGTCAGCGCCATCAGCCAAAAAAGGCACAAGCTCAAAAATGTGCTGTTTATTTTATGCACGCTTACCCCTTTTAAGAAACTTGAAAATCAAATATTAGCTATGATTCAGCAATAAAGACCAGCCTATATTCAAACGCCCCAAAATTCAGATACAAACACATCTTTATGATAGCTTGCAAATTCACAATATGGCGAGTAAGTATATAGTTGTGATGCCTCGCGCATCCGAATCGCGAGGTGTAACCTTTACAGTTCGCTACAGATTTTAACGCCAAATGGCATGCAGGAGCAAAAAGCGGATGTTTTTTTCAAAAAAACAATCCCTCTTACAAAACATGAAACCCTTGAAGCTTGATATCATCGCTTCAAGCAAGCCTGCTCTTTGCAAAATTTTTAACATTTTTAATCACAACATCTCCGCTTTGACGGACAATGATTTGTCTTTGCGTCAAATTGCCAGAGATGTTTTTGGAGCTTTCAATGACAAACAAAATGCTAATCGATGCAAGCCACCCGGAAGAAACACGGGTCGTGGTCTTGCGCGACAATCAAGTCGAAGAATTCGACTTCGAATCGGAGAACAAACGCCCATTACGGGGTAATATTTACCTGGCTCAAGTCACACGCGTTGAACCAAGCCTACAAGCCGCCTTTGTTGAATATGGAGGCAATCGTCATGGGTTTTTGGCGTTTAATGAAATTCACCCTGATTATTATCAAATTCCGGTTTCTGACCGCGAACAACTTCTCATGGAATTAGATGAGGAAGAGCGCGAAACAGCAACCATTGAAGAGTCAAATATCAAACCTGAAAAATCTTCAGCGGATGAAGATGATGGGGAGACTGAGAATGGTCCATCGGTTGAAGATATAGGTGGCGATGCGCATGAAGAAGCGTCGACAAGCGGACGCACAAGACGCCACTTGCGTAAATATAAAATTCAAGAAGTGATTAAAAGGCGCCAAGTCATTTTAATTCAGGTGGTGAAAGAAGAGCGCGGCAATAAAGGTGCGGCACTGACAACATATCTTTCACTCGCCGGACGCTATTGTGTGCTGATGCCCAACACAGCGCGCGGCGGGGGTATTTCCCGGAAAATTAACAATTCCTCTGACCGCCAGAAATTAAGAAAAATCGTTGAAAAACTTGATGTCGCCAAAGGCATGGGGCTGATTATCCGTACAGCTGGCGCGCAACGCACCTCAACGGATATCAAGCGCGATTATCAATATTTGACCCGTATGTGGGAAAATATTCGCACCCTGACTATGGAAAGCACTGCCCCGAGTTTGGTTTATGAAGAAGGCAGCCTGATTAAACGCAGCATTCGCGATTTATATAATAAAGATTTTGATGAAATCCTAATTCAGGGTGATGACGGCTATAAAGACGCAAAAGACTATATGAAAATGCTGATGCCAAGCCATGCCCGCAAGGTTAAGCAATATAAAGACGATACGCCAATTTTTCACAATAATAATATCGAGACCCAGCTGTCTTCAATGTTCAATCCGGTCGCGAATTTACCCTCAGGCGGATATCTCGTGATTAACCAAACAGAAGCCTTGGTTGCGATTGATGTTAATTCTGGCCGTGCCACCAAAGAACACAGCATTGAGCAAACAGCTTTACAGACAAATCTTGAAGCCGCTCGTGAAGTTGCTCGTCAAGCCCGCCTGCGCGATTTGGCTGGCTTGCTGGTCATTGACTTTATCGATATGGATGAAAATCGCAATAACCGCGCGGTGGAACGCAAGCTGAAAGAAGCTTTGAAAAATGACCGTGCGCGTATTCAGGTAGGGAAAATCAGCCCCTTTGGTTTGCTTGAAATGTCACGCCAGCGTATGCGCTCAGGTGTCTTAGAAGGCAGCAGCATTGCTTGCGACCATTGCAATGGCACAGGCATGGTGCGCTCGGTTGAAAGCCGCGCTTTGCATGTCTTACGCCTTATCGAGGATGAGGCCATTAAAGATGATGGGCAAGACGCAATAACTGTGCGGGTACCTGCAGAGGTGGCTTCTTATATTTTGAACCAAAAACGCACCAATCTTTCTGCGATTGAAGCAAATAACAATATCACAGTAACCATCATTATTGACCCTGAGCTTAACGCTATGCAGATGATGTTTGATAACACCCAAATGGGTGGGCAGAATACTCTTGTGCGTATGGACGGCGAAAGCAGCCCTGCAATTGAAGAAAATGGGCGCGATAAAAAACGCCGTCGCCGCCGCCGTAGAGGGGGTAAAAATAACGACACAGAGGACGTCTCACATGCTGAGCAGCAAGCAGGAGGCTCTGACAGTGACAGCCAAGATGATTCAGAAAATACGCCTGACCATCAGGCTGGTGTTGAAGATGATGAGGATAAGCCGCGGCGTCGTCGTCGTGGAAGACGCGGCGGACGCAGACGTCGGCGTGACCGCGACCAAGCAGAACCCAATGATAGCCCAGAGGTTGAAGCGTCACCCTCTTCAGATGCGCCGGCAGACGAATCCGGTCAAGAAGCGGCCCATCATGTACCTGAACTTGATTTGTCTGAGTTAAATTCAGACGCACAAGACACTTCACCTGAAGATACACTAGAAGCATCTTCAAAAGCTGATGCTGAAAAACCAAAGCGCGGCAGACGCCGTTCTAAAAAGTCGAAAACAGAAGCGGAAACAGAAACTGCCTCTGATGAGGACGCGCCGAAAAAGAAACGCAAGCGCCGAACGAAAAAATCAGAAGCAGAAGCAGAAGCAGAGGTGGAGACGGTTTCCGAAACAGATGCGGAAGCAGAAAAAAAGCCGAAAAGAACCAGAAAAACCAAATCACGCGAGGAGAAAGAAACAAACACTGACACCGCTGATGCTGGCAGTTCTGATAAAACACCAACGGAAGAGGCAGCAACCTCATCTTCTGATGAAAAAGCCAATGAACCGAAGCGATCTGGGTGGTGGAGTCGATAAGCGCAGTTATCGTCTCTTACATTTCCTTAATTTGCTAAATTTTTGGCATCTGCTAGGCTGTGACCATCAACCAGCCGGATAGGTGATATGAGACTTTTTGCTCGTGCTTTATTGATATCTGCCTTTTTCATCAACCTGACAACACAGGTGATGGCGGGAGGCTATATTCGTGATGCAGAGATTGAAAACCTGCTTAGAGATTACACAAATCCTATTTTTCTTGCCGCGGGTTTATCGCCCAAAAAAGTAAAAATTGCCCTGATTGATGACAGGCGCATAAATGCTTTTGTCGCGGGTGGACAAAATATTTATGTCCATACTGGCCTTATCCTTGAGGCTGATAGTCCAAATATGGTGATTGGGGTTATGGCTCATGAAACCGGACATATTACAGGTGGCCACCTTGCGCGCATGCGCGAGGCAATGGAAAATGCAAGCAGACCAGCCATTTTGGCTACGATTTTAGGCATAGGCGCCATTGCTGCAGGTCAAGCCGATGCGGGTATGGCGATTTTATCGGGCGGCACCCAAATTGCACAACGCAGTTTTTTAACTTATAGCCGCGCGCAAGAATCTGCTGCTGACCAAGTAGCAATTGACCTTTTGGAGCGCACAAAACAATCCCCGAAAGGCATTCGCGATTTAATGGACCATCTCGCGGATCAGGAAATCTTATCAGAAGTCAATCAAGACCCTTATATACGCTCGCACCCAATCTCGCGAGACCGTGCTAATTTTTATGAAAATGCTTTGAATAACTCACCCTATGGCACCGCCGCAGATGACCCTGCACTCGTAAGACGACATAAATTAGCGCAAGCTAAAATTTATGGGTTTTTAGACCATCCGCGCAATACGTTTCGCCGTTATGGCAACCAAACCGACACCCCAGCCCTCTATGCCAAAGCCATTGCCTATCATAAACAAAGCAAACTTTCAGAATCTCTTGAGTTAATTGACACGCTGATTGCCCGTCAAAAAGAAAATCCTTATTTTTATGAATTAAAGGGACAGGTTTTATTCGAAGCGGGTAAGCCATTGGCCGCCATCGCGCCATATCGTATGAGTCTTTCCCTTAATCCAGATGAAGCGCTGCTGCAAATAGGTTTAGCCACCTCGCTCATTGCAACCGAGCAAAGCAATTATGTTGCAGAGGCCATTCAAATTTTAAATGAAGCAATAAAACTCGACCCAGATAACACAACCGCTTATTATCAACTTTCATTGGCATATGGGTTAAGCAATAATCCTGGCTTTGCTGAACTCGCAACAGCAGAGCGTTTTTACTTATATGGGGCTAGCGCCAAAGCCAGCACTCATGCTAAACGAGCAGAAAAGTTATTGAAAAAAGGCTCGCCAGCATGGTTGCGTGCCAAAGATATTTTAAACGCTGCGAAGGAAAATAAATCGAGATGATGATGCAAAAAAATAAACCATTTAATAAGCGGGCAGCTTTGTTAAGCCTATGCATATTCGCGCTGTTTCCTTTGCACAGTTTCGCAAATGAAACCGCAATTCCACAAAACAAACCGGAATTGGAAAGCTTTATTGCTGATTACTTATTAACCAATCCAGATGTTCTTATTAAAGCGCTTGATAATGCGCAGGAATATATGGCGGAACAAAGCCAACGACTTCAGGCAGAAAAAATAAAATCGTTGGCAGACGAATTAACCAATGACAGCCGTGATTTTTCGATAGGGCCAGCCAATGCCAAAGTCACTATCGTTGAATTTTTTGATTATATTTGCGGTTACTGCAAAAAGGCATTGGGTGATGTTATGCAACTGGTTGAAAAAAACAGCGATGTGCGTGTGGTTTTTAAGGAGCTGCCGATACTTGGGCCAACCTCACGCACAGCTGCAGAAATGGCACTCACAGCAAAATCTAATGAAGACTATATGGCAATCCATACTGAACTTTTGAGCCAAAAAGGAAGCCTCTCGCCCGCCCATATTGACGCGATTGCACAGCGTTTTGGGATTAACACCGCAGCAGACAGAGCCAAGCGAGCAAGCAATGATATAAAGGTACATCTTGATGACACGCGCCGCCTTGCCCTCGAACTTGGTATTAACGGCACGCCAGGTTTTGTGATTGGCGACCAGATTATTCCAGGCGCGGTTCCTTATGCGCAACTCCAAGCTGCCGTAGACGCGC